>NZ_LT883138.1:1066-1231970 GCF_900185775.1 Bartonella mastomydis | reverse complement strand
TGCTCTCTATTCCCCTTTATGTGCCATCAAGATAAACACCATGAAAGCATATGTTACTGTGCTCATATAGTCGACGACAACGCTAGAAAAATATCTCCAGTATAAATAAACACATTATGCGCGCAAAAGTTAAAAACGTCAAAAAATGACACACTTCCCAAAGCATTAAAGACCTAAAATAACACTTGCAACCATTCTACTAGCGGAGAAAAAAACACATGCAAAGCTATAAAACATGAAAGTTTGGAGATAGTAGATGCGCGCAAAAGCCAATTTGTTCCTCCTATAGGCTTTGAGAGTGCAGTATGATTTGCCATAATCACGGCTGCATGCCAGAGAAGCTTGAGGAATGCATGCTTATATTGTGCTGGAGTGCCTTTCGTCAGTAAGCTTATGGGATTATCCAACATCGATAATCCATACTTAATCCTATGAAAATCTTCAAAAACGCTAAAACCCCTATGCAACAGGTTAAAAAAACTCCATAGAATATGTTTAAAACCTTCTTCCTATCCTTTAGTAAAAAAATATAAGGATCAAGGAAGAACAAGTGACTGGGTGTGACCAATGTTAGAACTTAAGGAGTTTTGCGGGTTAGTACTGCTTATAAAGATGAAGGCTGGAGTTAAAGTTACAGCGTAGTGGTGTTTTTAAACCAAAGCACATGCTCTATATTCTTATTACAATTGCAAATGTTTATGAGGTTTCAACAAAGCATCTCATAAATCAGCGTTTTTTTCTTTACGCGATAAGAAGAGTGTGAGGCAAAACAGTAAAAATACAGCGATAGAGAAGAGGAAGAATATGAGATATGTTTGGTTGAGAGAAAGAACTCCTTTTGTTAGCGTATGGAGTAAATAGCCAGAGAACACACCTCCTAAAGCGCCACCTATTTGCTGTAATATACGTGTGATAACCGCCGTATCTTTGACGTATAAAGGATTGACATATTGAATAGGGGCAGACAGGCATACAATGGTGGCAATACCAAGCCCTATACCTCTTAGTAAGAAACCCAGACCATCCATGCTTGTCTGATAGCCAAAGCATAATAAGCCAAAACTTGAGATTAGCAAACCAATTCCTATCATGAAAAAGGGAGATTTTTCTTTCCATTTCTGGTAAATAAATTTTCTGCCAATCCATGCTCCCACCCCTTGTAGTGCAAGGAGGGCACCGATGATAAGAAGGCTTTTTTCATGGGGTTCTTCTGTGGTGCGTGCTAATGGAAAATAAACGAGAAAGCTATAAAAAAGAAAGGAAGCAATAAGCCCCATGATCATGAGCAATGTATAGCGCACATTTGTAAATCCGCTAAAGACGATTAATTTGTTTTTTGCTTTCTGATTAGAAACAATGAAGAATATGAGAGAGATTACCGCTATCAATGCTATGGTATATATGGTTGTGTTATTATTGATGTTTCTGGCTTCTGTGAGGTAAAAAAACGAAATAAGCGATAGGGAAAAAGCTACAAATGCCAGTAGGTTAAATTTTGTTTTTGCCGTTTCATTGGTTTTTAAATGTTTCGCTCCAATGGCAAGTGCTAATAAAATAAGCGGAATATTGATAAAAAATAACAATCGCCAAGACATATACTGAGCAATGGAAGCTCCTACCAGCGGACCAAAGGCAGGAGCAAAAACCGTTGGTACAGCTATGGTACCCATGGCTTGGCGAACGCGGTCTTGTCCAAATTGTAAGGCGATAATGGTTTGGCTTAGGGGCAGCAAGAGACCGGTTCCAAAACCTTGAACGATACGGGCAGAGATAATGCTTTGAAAATTATCGCTTAATCCCACTCCCAGTGATCCAAGCATAAAAATGCAGTTTGCAAGCAGCCACGTTTTTTTTACGCCTATTCTCCCTTGCAGAAAAGCTGCCATTAACAGTCCTGGCACAGTGGCGAGGAAATAGGAAGTTACAACCCATTGTATATTTTTTTCTCCCGTTGAAAAATAATGCGCAAGATTAGGAAGGATGACATTCACAATGCTGCCGTCTAGCAAAGGTAGTATACTGGAAATAATGACGGTATAAATGACAGACTTTTCTGATTTGCTATAGGAATCTCTTTTTTGCATTCTTATGCCCCCTGCTGATATTCTTGACAATATTGGTTCTGCCTCATAAATCACAGGCTTTGAGAATGAATACCTGTTTGCGAGGACTGTGCCTATTGGGATAAATGTGATGGGGAGTGCTGATGACTTCCCCCAATGCTTGTCTCCCCTGATATTCCCTTTGTGTAAGCCCTTTTTTTCCTAAATAAAGCTCTTGTTTAAACGGATTTTGGTGAGTTTATCGAGGAGTCTGTTTGCTGTCAATTCTCTTGGCATGAGAGCAAAACAGAGCCTACACAAATATGTAGGCTCTGCTCCAAAGGTTAATGGTTTGTGGTTCTTATAAGATCCGGTCCGGTTTTACGGAGCCTGTTTGCGTTCTCGTATGAAATTCATGAGGAGAAAATGTTAGGATCAATCTGTTTCGTTTATCGAGAATATTTTTTTATGATGTTTTTTGGCGCAACTTTAAGATATACATTGCAAGGGCAGAGGCGGCATTAACAACTAAACACGCATGACGAGGTTTGAGATTGATTTCTCGAAAACTTGCCTCCGAGCGACCATGGGCTGCACTTTCGTTGTTTCTTAGATTCATGGTACCTTGTACAACTTGGTAGAGACCAGATGCTACCATTTTTAAGTTCTTTTTATCCAGATCGTTTAAGTTTTTTTTCTCCATATCTTTTGGACGAAGCTCAGCATGTTCTATGACTTGTTGCCATAAAGCGGGTAGCGTACAAGCGGTTTCTTTATAGGAGAGAGCGTGGTGGTCGAGATAAACTTTACAAGATGCCTCTAATATATTTGCAGCATAGAGAGCTGAAGCCATTGGATCAGTTTCTATGTTTTCCAATGCTCTCTTTATTTCAGTTTTTATTGCTAATAATCCGTTCTTTGCAACTTCTTTTTGCAATTCTTCTATAGAGAGCAAGCCAGCTTTGATGATATATCCTCCACGGTGGTATTGTAATCCATTCTTCTTTAAAATTTCTAGAACTTTACATTTATCTTCTTCTAGCTGGGGATTTTTGTGAGGATAATAATAATGCTCTTTGTTCATAAAATCCGCAAGAAGATTGCTAAGAATTTCAAGCGGTTCATCGCATTCCATGTTGATGGCTTGGAGTCGTTTCTTGGTTCTAAAGGCTTTGCTATCTCCTTCTGTTTCATCAGGAGCAGATAATTTAAAAAATAAGTGGTTTAACTCCTTCTTCGTATAATGGTCTGAAAATATTTGAGGGAGTAGTCCAATGATTGCTGGAGGGATTTTGTTTTTTTGAGATATTTTTTGCGGGGATGATAATTGCATTGTATGCCTTTATAATATCAAAAATAATCTGTGGATTAGTTTTTAGAATATGATTTTGCTGCTTTCCCTTTGGTAAAAGGTCGCACGCATCATATAGTGTCTGATATAAGAATTTTGCATGAAAAATACTATATCATGTTTAAAAAAATGTTTTCTTTTTTACTGTTATCGTCGTAAGGCGGAATGCTTTTATTGCATGATGAGATAAATAGACGTGAGATAGCTTGAATTTACTTTTTTGCTTTTTTCATAAAAAGCAGGAGAGAGAGAAAAGCAGCGCTGATGGATGCAATGCTTAAGAGTTGCCAAACCGATAAGCCAAAAACAGCTTTGTTGTATAAGAGAGAACCGAAGTAACTGCCTGCCATTCCTCCAAAAGCACTCGACAAACTCATGATGCCAAATGCGCTCGCAATGAGGCGTTCATCTATATTTGTGGCCTCATAATCGAGGCGTATGCGCATAATGATTTCGGCAAAGGTAAAAAGTACGATCGCTAAAAAGAGACTAAAGTAAGAAGGATTAAGAGCGTGGAGAATAAAGAATGAGAGCCAAAAAAACACAAAGGATAACACTATAGGTGTTTTGGAATTTTCCCGACAAGACCATCTTGAGACAGGTATTTGGAAAAAGATAACAATGAGGGCATTGAGGAGAAAAATATAGGAGGGGGTGCTTTTCCCAAAAGTTTCGTCACCAAACAGCGGTATTGTGACTTCAAGTTGTATGTAAAGAAAGAGAAATAAAAACGTGAAAAATGCTACACGCAGCATTGTCTTGTTGGTAAGCAGATTGCAAAAATCAGAAAAATTTATTTTACTGCCTGTGTCGGTAACTCGGCTTTCTTTTAATGTGCAGTTGATAAGCAATAATAAAATAAAGATGAAGCCAACAAGGCTAAATAAGAGTTGAGGATGAACTTTTAAAATAAGCATTCCAAGTAATGGGCCAATGGCAGTCCCTATGTTGGTAAAAATCGATCTGATGGCAAGAATATCAACTTTGTCAGCTTGAGAGACGTTTTTTACTAAAAAAGATTTTGCTGCGGGAAAATACATACTGCTTCCTAGTCCAATCAGGATACAGGAGAGAAGTAGGATGTAAAAATTATGCGTAAAACCAATGATAAAATAACCTGGAATCCGCAGCGCTAAACCCAAAAGCATGGTTTTTTTGATATGCACATAATCGGAAAGGATTCCTCCTAAAAGGGAGCCTGCTCTTTGGCACCAAAAAGCTATTCCAATGATAGTACCTACTTCTATCGCACTGAGCGAATTCAATTTGTTTAAGTAGATCGCCAGAAAAGGAACGACCATAAAAGCACCAATATTGCTCAAAAGTATGGTTATGAGAATAAGGTGTATGCTTGCCTTGAAACTGAGAATTTTCCGTAACATTGATTTTTCTATTACAATATTGACTTTATTCGCTTTGGAGAGTGTCTTTCATAGCGCTGTTTTTGCAGCGATACTAGTCGTAAAAAAATCCTGATACAGGTTTGGTTCATGAGGTTGAGAACTTTTTCTGTAAGCTGTAAAGCGAGAGGTATTTATTTGCGCACTGTATATTTTAAGTGCATATGCTTAAGTGTTCCAGTTATTTTGGTGGTGAGAAATATTTGATCTGTGTGTTTTGGGGGAGTCAATTCTTTACCAAAACATTCAGGCTCTTTTCCTTTTGTCGAGGTGTACATATAAGATGATAAATGTTTTCATCAAGTTTAGAACATGGTAATCCTATGGGACCGATTTCTTGTGTGGTAAAGCTAAGGGGGTAATACCTAAGTCAGGAATTATCTCTCTTATTTTCAAAACAGATTCAGTTTGAAAGGATTCTCCAAGATAGAATAGGTTTTTTCGAGGTTTTAATTTTTGCTTCCAAGATACGATAATAAGTTTATCTGCAAAACTTGGCAAGCATATTATGGTATCAATAGAAAATTCTTCGATAGCTGAACTGAAAGTCTCAAGATCAACCATAGAGGCAAATGGGTAATATGGTACTTTGAGAAGGCGACAAATTTCATGTGCAAGTAAAAATCTGCCCCATAATCCCTCAGCTCTAAGGCAATTGGCTTGAGAGCTTACAGAGAAATTCTTAAAAACAGTTTCGCGTTTTTTGCAGAAGAGTGTGTTACAAACTCATAATTAAGTCACTTATGACGAAGTGTTGTAGGTGCTCTTGTTATGTCATTGGTTGCAAAAATGATATACGACATTGGAGCCCTTATTTTTTCGTTTGCATGAGACAGAGGCAAGAAAAAAAGGAAGATGCAACAATGATCATGCAAAAGATGAAATCGATATAATTGTTGCAATAGCTGATGATCCATCCACTTGCCCATGAGCCTGTCGCTTGACCAATATTTGAAACAACAAGAATATAACTAAAAAGAACACTGGCAGAGAGGGATGCGGTTGTTTTGTTTGCTTGATAGTATATCTCTGGAATCATGATAGATTCATAGATACTGTAGGCAATTAACGCAGTTACAGCGGTAAAGATTCCACCCATGAGAAAGAATGAAGCGAAACTTCCCATAAGCCATAGTAGGTAAAAGGTTGATTTATCGGAAAGGCTAAGGTGTTTATTGATTATTCCTTGCCAGATACAAATACTGATTCCAACAATTGAAAAGAAAATTCCGCTATACGGGGCCAGATTGCTGTCAAATTTACTGAGAAGTGTTGTGGTGGTGATAAAAATTCCCATGATAAACGTGCAAAGAAAAGCTGTGACCAGTAAATAAACAATAGCATGATTATGTGTTATTTTTTTTAAAGAAGAAAGAAGAGAGGCGTTTGTTTTTTTATTCTTTTCAACGGATGCTTTTTTATGGGGGTAGTGATAAACAATTTGAATCGATAGAACACAAAGATACAAACCAATGATTGCAAAACAAGCCATAAAAAAAACCGATGCATTATATTTTATGGCTATCATTGCAACGAGAGGGGCGATAACAACCGCAGCGTTTTGAAAAAAAGAATAGAGTGTTAATGCGCGTTTAAGAGCACTTCCATTGAGATGTTCTGATAAAATTTCTCTCAAAAATGGCTTTGAAATTGCTTTTGAAAAAGCTGTTAAGGTGAAAAAGACCAGCCATGCAGAAGCTGTGGTTGACAGGATAACGCATAGGAAAGCGCTACTCCTTAAAATAAAGGTGGTAGCCATTAAAAGTTTACGCGAAAATCTCTCTAATAAACCCGTTGTGGTTACCATGAGAATGCTTTCGAGGATTACTGATCCAGCGAGATAAAACGCAACATTTGCCGCAGTTATGAGAGAAGAGTTTCCAAGGAGTGGGAGTACAAAGAAATAGGAAAATTCAGAAAGAAAAACCGCGCTATAGATGAAAAAAGTTATTTTATTTTTGCCCATGGAATTTCCATAGAAGTGTTGTTAAATGATCAAAGACATTTTGTTGTATCTTTTGGGGAAGTTTTGTTAGCTCTGTTTTTGCTGTACACATTTCGTTGAAAGAGTATCCTTCCTGATTTACTAGCCAGTCCACTTCAAGAATATTGTTTTTGGTTTTTTCTACGATGTTTTTAGAAATATTAAGCATTTTAAGATAGAATTTTTCCTTGCCCTATACGGTTATAAAAGCTGCTTCTGTTAGGATCTTTTTGGTGCCTCCACGTGCAGCATTTCTTATAGTGTTGTCTCCTCATATGAAGAAATATGCCAGAATGGGAATCGAGAAAAATGGTATTTAATTTTAATGCAAGCCTATCAAATAATAATACGCTTTGCGTAGCTACATATTGCAACCAAATCTCTCTACGGAAGATTCTACGGCATCACTTAATGCTGGATGACGTTATAACCCAGATAGGAAGATGATTATACAATCAATGTAAGTTTCCCCTGATTGAGCAACAACACTGTGCACTGATATCCGCGTAACAATCGTGAGATCATTGAAGACCTTGATCCCATATCTTCTCCTGATGATTTTGACTGTTTCTAATTCTATTTGATAACCAATTGACATTCCCGCATTCTTGTTCCTCCCATGAAACTTTTACAAAGAGGGTGTACTCATTTCTATAGATTGTCAACATATGAATGATTTAATAAGTTTTTCATGAAACGAGATTTTTCGTGAACGGTTACCCATTCTTTTGAAGTGTAGAAGAAAAATGATTGCGTTCATTAATCATTATTTAATTCTTTTTTAGCGTATGCGTTGATATTTGCCGGCATGGCGTTGTAAAAATCCTCTCTCGATAAGGGTGCGTCTTAATCTGGCAAAATCTACCGTAAAGAGGCTGCATATCTTGGAGACTTCCGTTTCACTATAGATTTTTTTCCTTTGAAAGGCTTGGGCAATTTTTGTAAGCATCTCTTCTGTTTCTAAATGGCGATCACTTAAATTTTCTCTCTCCCGCACATTTTTATCTTCTAGTGCTTTCCAAAGTGTTCCTTCTGCTTGAAATCCGGCTGTTGTGTTTTGAATAAGACCAAGGTTTAAAAGACGGTTGATGGATTTGTGAATGGTTTTCGCATCACAATCGACAGTTTTTAGGATCTCAGAAAGATTTTTTGCACCAAGGATAATGGCGGCATAAACAGTGCGCAGTGTTGGTGAGGTCATGGCAGAAATTAGTGAATTCACTTTACTGCGTTTGTGAAGGGTTTCTTTTCCCATAGGCAAAAGATCATTGCGAAGGGGCAGTTCGTTGATTTCTATGAGTTCTGCTTGGAGCGATTGTGTGCGGACAATTTGCTCAGTAGGGGTGCGTTTGCGAATAATCCCCAGACCACTTTGGCAATATTTATGGTTTTCAGGGAGGGTTAAAGCTTCATAGGATCCATCAAGACGGTAGAGAATTTCTTCCCACAAAGGGGTTCTAACACGTCGAACCCGTTGCTCTCCATTAAGAGCAACGGTTGTGGTCATGGTTGGTTCATGCAGACAGAGATAACCACCAGCGGTGATATGTTCCCAAAGTGTGATAACAAATCGCACATCATCTGCGGGCGTTCCAGCATCAAGCCAAGCAAAATCTATGGGGCCCCAAGATTTGAACGTTGCATCATCAAGAGAGAAGAAATTTTCATGGATGAATGTTACCATGTCTTTTTCGATGTCCTCGTCTTTGAGCAGTTTTTGCCATGTTTCTTCAGCGGACTGACTGTCTCCTGAAAAATCATCGATGGTGATCAATCGTGGTTGGTAATTTTCAAGAACCCCTGAAGGGTCAAGCAAAGCTGTGCGTTCTTCCCAAGTGGAGGATTCTAAAAGTTTTTTATCCTGTTGCCATGCTTGTTTTACTTTTTGCAGGGCTTTAGCAATCAAGCGTGTGCTATCGCCTGCGCCGATTTCAAGGACTGTGTGCGGTCTTGCCATTTGAATGAGCGTATAAAGAAGCTTTGTACTGTTTTCTGTTCCCATATCCGGTCTTATCAAGGGCATCTGTTGATCCTTATCCTTTACCCAAGCGCAGCATTCCTGCTTTGATAAAAAATGTGGTTGTTTGTTCCATGGGGTATTGTTGCATGATGTTATCGTTTTTTGCTTTTAAATATCAAATTTTGCAATAATTGTTTGCTGTTCCACACGGAGTGGCTTAGCAAAATCCCATTGATTGGTAGGGGGGAGAGACAATGATGTTGGTTGGGATTTTATCCGGTGGTGATTGTTATCTCCTTTTTGTGCATGGTTTGTCTTAGAGAATAGACGGCAAAGTCTATTAGGTATTATCCTATTCCTTTTTTTGCAGAGTGCTGTTTACGATAAAGCCTAAGATGCCTGTGATCATGGTGGCGATTCCGATGATAAAGAGTGTGTGTTGGGTATGGTGCACTTTTACAAAACCTGCACTGATAAAACCAATGCATACGGCTGTTTGTATGATAAAGATATAGGCAGGCATTTGGCTGTTTCGTTGTTCTTTCTGGATAGCTTTCATCATAAAACTTGCCATCAGAGAATTTTGCACGCCGTTAGCACTCCCAAGAATAAAAAATGACAGCATCATCAGCCATGCGAAGCTCGTTAAAGAAAAGCAGAAAATGGCAAAACCAATGGTTGCGGCAGCCAATGATGCTCCAGCGGCATTGCCAAAGCGGTGGAAAAGGCTGGAAAAGCAGAGTGGGCCAACCACAAGACCGAGACTGATCATGCTGCTGATTATGCCATAGGTTTGTGCACTAAACGCTAGCTCAGTGCGGATGCGGACAATCGACAACACATTGAGAGCTGAAGTGAGGATGATGGTGGTAATAAGGGGCATAAGAGCATAGACAACCTTTTTTTTACGCAAAAGCCCTGTTAAGTCTAGCCCCTTTTTGCTTTTCTGTGATGGGTTTATCGTTTTCTCATGCACTTTTAAACTTTTAAAACAGACTATGGTGATCAAGGCTGCACAGAAAACCATGATGGAGAGTGCAAAGAGTCCTTTTTGCCCGTTTGATAGACCATATAATACGCCCCCTAACAGTGGTCCAGCAATATAACCAAGATTACGAACTGTTTGGATAATGCGATTGATATAGTCTAATTGCTGATCATTTTTTGCGAAGTCAGGTACAGCAACAAGGATAGCGGACCAAAAGATTGAACCAGCACAGCCTAGTGCAAAAGAAAGGGCAATATAAAACCAAAACTGGTTAGCAATTGCAGCTGTAGCTATGAAAAGTGCTTCAAATAATAAAACAACAGTGACTGTGTGCACTGGCTCGAAGCGATGTAAAAGGCGCGGGGCAATGGGGCCTGCACAAATTGCTCCTATAAGCCCTGCAAAAAGTAGCATGGAAATAGAGGCTGTACTTTCTGCTAAGTGTAAAGCAAATGTAACTTGAGCCGTTTCATCGGCAAAGCTGCTAAGCCCCAAAACGAGAAAAAGTCCTATTTGGGCGAAAATCATGGATTTTTTCTTTATCACAATGCTCCTCCCCAAGGTGCTAAAGTTATCATTTTCTCCTGTGTGTTGATGGTATATCACAGGTTTTTGCTCTGTCTATTTTTTTTCCGGATGATTAAGTTTGAGAACATAATCTTTCTCATTCTCATGGCTATATGATGCCAAAAGCTTTTCAAGCCGAGTATAAAAAAAGCTGTACAAAACTGTACAGCTTTTTTTAGGTTCATTTTAGAGCTAGAAATTTTAAAGTTTGAAAAAGTCCTTACGGCTTCTGTAACCATAATAACCACAAACACTGGAAATTATGGCGCCTATCAGACTCCCTAAAAAGCCCCACCATCCCATCTTGGAGGCTGTGTTTGTGACTTTTGTGGCGGTGTTTTTGGCACCTTTGATAGCTCCTTCAAGATTGTCAGAGAGGGTTTCAGCCCGTTCTTCAAGCACTTTTATCGCTTTTGCAGTTTTTTCCTCTGCACTTTGATAAAGTTGAAGAGCACGAGTGGTTGCTGTTTGTGCATCTGCGCGAGTCATGCCATCCTTCATGAGGGCATTGATGATATCGCTTCGATTAAATTTTGCTGTCAGATCTTCTACACGATCAGAAAGACGTTCTTCTAGATCTTTCAGAGTGGTGCGGTAATGAGAAGGATCCTTTTTAAAGGCTGTGATTGCCTCCCCAATATCACTGAGTGCTGCCTGATAGGATGTTTTTAAGCGCTCAGGATTGAGGGCAGGAATATCGCTTTTATGGAGAAGGGTACGCAACTCATTGCCAAGTTGGTCAAAATTGATGCCATCATCGCTGTTTTTTGTTAAAAACTTTGCAAAATCCTCGCTATTTAATTTTGTAAGCAGGGGGGAAATATTTGTTTTGAAACTGTCGACAGTTTGTTGGACCATCGAGCTGTTTTCTAGGGCAGCTTTAGCTCCTATTTTTGCTGTGCTTGAAACGACATGGATGGCTTGGAGGGTCATAAGAAGTGTTATGAGAGCCCAAGTTAAGAAACCATGAAGAGCTCCTGTGGTTTCAGCAAAACGCCCAGCCACAAAACCTCCCAAAGCAAGGCTGATCAGTATAACGATAAGAGAGCCTGTGCCCATCGAGAGGAACGAACCTTCAAAAGGGGAGGACGAAGTGAAATCCATTTGGCTCAATCCTAATGCTCCTACCAGAAAAGAGAGGCAGATTGAGGTGGCTAGAGCCGTTACCAGACCGGCAAAAATGGCTGACCATGAAATGGGTGTTTGAAAAAATGAATATTCTGTTTCTAGAGATGTTTCTCCTAGAAAATTCGTATCGAAAGGTGTTTTTTCAGGAATGCGGGTTTCCATGTTTTATCTCCTTGAATATGCTGGAGATACAATGCCTTATTACCAATTATGTTCCAAAATAGATGGATAGACGCTAAAATGAAGAGAAAAAATGCCTTAACGTTTCTTATGAGAGAAAAAATGTGAAATAAACAGCTCTAAAGATCTAATTTACGCTTGAGGAAAAATGTGTTCGTATGATCATTTTATCTCTTATGAGGCAGCATAATTTTTAATTGTACCTCGTATTGTGGAGGAGAGAGAAGCTGTTTAAGCTGTTGCTTGTGCTGTAGGCTGTGGGGGGCAATGCTGCAAGATCTCAATTGTCTGCTTAGTTTTTTTCTGCTCTTTGGACTTCTTAGGGTGGAAAAAAACGAATTAACCAAAGCGAAAGATTATATATCATCAGAAGATTTATTTGCTTTTGAAGTTTTTTTAGAGCTATTCATGAAGAATTTTGTTGAGCGTTTAAGGTGTAAACAGATTAAACGTTTTTTTATATTATGCGTTGGTTGTGCAAAATGATGTCATAGGCTTGTTCTATCAGGGCTCTGTTGGAAAATTTAAAAAGAGTGTTTTTACGATAATGTTTTGATCAACATATAATCAGCTTCATAAAGAGTATCATTACTCTTGTGTGAAGATTCTTTTGGTTGTTGTTTGCTTTTTTCTAAGAAATCATGGTCGCTATAATTTTTGTCTTTATGCGCTGCTTTTATGACGAATAGTATGTTTTTTATGATCAATAATATTGATACGCTTCAATTTGAAAAGCCTTAAAAAGCTTAGATAAGTGAAGAGGGGAGAAGACCGCTTGATTGTACTCTCTCCTCCTTGTTTTTTTTACTTAGTACTAATGCCCGAAAAATTATTTCAATCTTTTGAATAAAAACTCCCAACACCAAAAGAATAGATGCAAAATTTTTGAGGCAATGCCTAACGATTTTAAGATTATATCCAACGTTGATTTTTTTGTTTTATTTCCAGTTTTTTGATAAGATGTAATATGCATAGATCCTGATGGACTATTTTGTACGAAGGTGCCATAATTTATAATGTTTATTTGAACCTGTGTATTAGAAGGGTTATGCGCTGTTACGGGTGTATAGTCGTTAAATATTTCTTCTTTTATATTTTTTATATTCTGTGTTTCAAATGTATCTTTATAAAAACTGTTTTTGCATTTTTCCGATATGGTGTTGTTGAAAATACAGACACTCATTATTTTTTCCATGTGTAATTTTAGGCTCTTTATTTCATGGTTAAAATCTTTGAGATAGCCTGTGAATGGATTTTTCAAAGTCATTTTTAGATTGTTACTGATGCTGATTATTTTGTCGAGCACTTCTTTTAATGAGGAGTCCAAAATATCTTTGATATTTGAAAAGTCGTGCTTATCAAGTTTGTTGATCATATCATAAGACCATCCTGAAAAACAGGCAATTATTTTTATTGTTTGCTTGATTCCTTCCTTTATGCTTATCAATTCTCAATCTTTAACTTTTGTGCGCCGTAAACAGGTCTCTGTATATGTTTTTCCTTCAACCGTAAGAGGTACCAGCAACGGAATACGTTTTATTTTTATTATGCACATTCATTGCTCCTATAGGTAAATTAAATAATTTCTAACTATATGATATTTATCAATAAGTTATACAGTTTTTATTTTTTTATCTTAAGTAAAAAGCTTTGTGAAATGAGCACATATATTGGATTGTTTGCAGAAGTGTCATTATACTCTATGAGCAGATAGAGTTAAACTCTTTACAATAATGATTTATGTTGATACGGTTCTTAAGTTATTGTCGTATTATACACTCTGTTTATACTATAACGATTTTGGGGTAGAGGCGTTAGAGGTTGTTTTTCTGCTTTGTGTTTTATCGATCAACTTTGGTGGAGCCTGTAGAGAAAGTGGCATTGTTGCCGTGGAAAGAGATTGTGCTTTTGTTTATGTTATCAATGGAAAAAGCAGCGAAAGATTGTGGCAAAGTGTGTGTAAAGGAAAGATTCTTCATGGGTTGAATTTTTTCATGTGAAGCGTGGAAAATAGAATTTTATTTATTAAAAAATAATAGAAATTTTATTTCACAAAGTAAAATAATAACACTTTTCATCATGATTATTTATCTATATAAGAAAAAATATCATTATATTTTTCATTTTTAATTAAATACTATTTAAGCTCTAACTTTAAAAGTGTGATTTTATTTATGGATCGTAAATATACTTTACCATTTATTATACTTATTATATGTTTATCGACAGGGGGATTAATCTCTACTGATATTTTTTTACCAGCACTGGGGGATATGCGTCAGTATTATCAAGTGACTCAATCTCAAATTCAAAGTGCAGTGGCTGTTTTTTTGTTTGCATTGGCACTTGGACAGCTTATTTATGGACCGCTGAGTGATAATTTTGGACGTAAAAAAACACTTCTATTAGGCTTATTCTTGTGGTTATTCACAACAATTGGTGTGATTTATGCCGTTCATATTCATGCTTTTCTTGTATTACGTTTCTTGCAAGGTCTTGGAGCTTGTGCGGGGCTTGTCTTAAGTCGCGCGATCATCAATGATTTGTTGGATAAAAAAGCAGCAGGAAAACTTTATTTGATTGTTTTCCCTTTTATTGGAATGTCGCCAGCACTTGCACCTTTCATTGGTGGACTTTTGATACAAGCTTTTCATTGGCACGCAACTTTTATCTTTTTAGGCTTTTTTATATTTTTGACCATCTTACTGTGTTGTGTTGTGCTCACCGAAACTCTCCCCCCAAAAAAGCGACAGCCTTTTTCTCCGGTAGGATTTATGAAGGGATATTTAGCCGTTCTCAGAAATAAACAATTTATTTTTTATGCACTTATTCCCTGTTTTTCTTACGCGGCTTATTTTGCTTATATTGTGGAGTCGCCTTTTTTACTCACGACTTTGGGTTTATCGCCGATACACATTAGTTACAGCTATATTGGTGTTTCGTTGCCCTATATTTTGGGAAATTTTTTGGCGCGATGGTTTTTTGAACGCGAATCTATGGAAAAGACTGTGGGAAGAGGGTACATTATTTTTGCTGTAGGAGGTGTGNTGTGGAGTCGCCTTTTTTACTCACGACTTTGGGTTTATCGCCGATACACATTAGTTACAGCTATATTGGTGTTTCGTTGCCCTATATTTTGGGAAATTTTTTGGCGCGATGGTTTTTTGAACGCGAATCTATGGAAAAGACTGTGGGAAGAGGGTACATTATTTTTGCTGTAGGAGGTGTGCTTTTTGCCTTGCAAATGTATCTAAGCCCATGGCCCCTTGTGACAAGTTTTATGGCAATTGCTGTTCTTACTTTCGGCAATGGTTTTTTATTACCCTTAGGGACAGCATTGGCTATTTCATCACATCCGAAAGCGGCGGGAGCGGCTTCTGGTGTTATGGGCTCTTTGCAATTGGGAAGTGCAGCGCTTAGTGCGGCGGTTATCGGAAAGATCTCTGGTCATAGCCCACGGGCTATGGCAACTTTGTTAGCCGCCTGTTGTATGATTGGTTTTATCATTTATATTCAAAAAGCGCGTCATTTTATGACTTCAGAAATAAGCTGAGTGAAATGATCAAAAGAGAGCATTATGCAGAAATATTTTTGATGTTTTACATGTTTTTGGACTCTGTTGTTGAATGATTTTTTTATTTAGTGGTTTGATTGAGGGGCTTTAAAATTGGTCATAAGCTTCGTTTAAATTTAACAAATTGGGTGTTATGGGAGGGGTTGTGGGCGTAGAGTTTCAACATACTTGTATTTTTATGACATTTGAGGGAAAGAGTTTGGCTTCTGATGCGTGTGTTGAAGCAAGAGGAACGATCGATCAATGAGTCTTCCTGTTGTTATTCTTTCTCCTGTAATGCCAATTTGGGATGAGGGTGTTTTTTGCTCTTCACTGACAAAGCTCTGCGCAACAAAAGGATTCCAAGTAACGCTGCTGGATACACTCTCGCTTTTTCCTAAGAGTGCTCATTTTCTCAATTATTCTGCTATTGAAACGTTATCTTTTATGATAAAAAAACTCGAAAAGTATTTTAAAGAGCCTGCGGTGCTTGTGGGATTTTCTATGGCTGGAATGTTAGTACAAATATTGGCACCACGGCTTTCCAATGTTCAAGCGGTACTTGCTGTCAATGCACCTGGCTATCCAGATAAACCTTTGCAACGGCGCCTTGGAGATATTTTGTTTCATTTAGAAAATAATGATTTGGTGGGAGCTTTGGAAACACTCAATGCTTTTATGCATTCTCGTGGCGTTATTAAAAAAAGAGTTGCCTTAGAAATTCCACAAGATCAAAAAAGCATGGCCATTGAACGGATGACAAGAGGATTTAAACTCTTATTGGCATTGGATGCTAGAGACGAGATTGTTAAGTATACGGGTAAGTTTTTAGCGTTGGTGGGTGAAAAATCGCAACTTGCAACGGTTGATAATCAAACAAAAAGCCAATGTGTCAATCATGAATATCGAATAATTTCTGGGGCGGGTACGCGTTTGTGGGATGATAATCCTGTTATGACGAATACAATCGTTAGCGAATGGATGGAGGGATTATGAAAAAAAGTTCTTGTGCTATTGGGTCGTGGGTTGGGACCAGAAATCCGCGAGGGGCGTTGAAAGGTCTTTGAGTTATGACTGTTGCTATTCATTTCACTTATGGTGATATGGGGTGGGAATGTTGAAAAAGGGAAGGGGATTGTCTTCCTCAAGTAACTTGGTAAACAGTTTTGGTAAAAAATTACAGAATGCGATGCTCTTTTGCTTGCTGCTGTTGCTGATCTAGGAGATGCAGCAAAAGAATTTGTCCTTCATTTAAGAGAGTATCGATTTCTGTATCTTTCTCCTGTTCTTCTTTAGTGCCAAAAGTTAGGCCTGTTTGCTGATAGATGTTTCGTAAGATACATCATTGGTTCTCAGCCGTCTTTTCATTTTTGTGTTATCAAAAAATATTGAAGGTTTATGTGCTGAATTGGATTGTCGGAGTATTACTTTTCTAACATCCAATTGTGTAATGGATTTTACTCTTGAGATTAAGGGGATAAGATACATGCATCATACAATGTTTTTTTTATCTTTTATGAGAAGTATTTTTACATCTTTCTTCAATGGGTTTTTATCTAACCATTAATTTTGGCTTTTGATGTGCAAATGAAAGGCTTTAATGAACTCAATAGCAGAGGACTTATCCGGTTCTTCCATCCAAGATGCAAAAAAGATTAATGATCATTATAAACTAATCTGTTATCTTGCCTTAGGAGCATATGAAGGAAATCTAGAGGCTTTGTGTGCTTCAAAAGCGTTGTTAATCATCGATATTCTTTCTAAATCAGGAAGAGATGTTGTGAAAAGACAAGATACAGTGTCATTAGACAGAAAAGCTTTGCGAATTTTATTGAAAAATATGTCCATGAAGCATTGATGGTGAATATGGGCTGTTCAGTTGGTGTTCAATAAATTGCTGTAAAGATCTCATAAAATGTTTCCTTTATACTTTTGTCTAGATTGCGTGATAGCTCTGTGTTCGCTTCGGGGAATATTTCCCAATTTGATAATAGGAACAGCTCTTTTTTCTGTAAGATGTGAAGATGTAACAAGTGATCATTTTATGCTTTTATTTCCTTTTTAATTGATCATTGTGTGGGAATTTTTAGGGAAAATATTTGATGTGGTGTGTTTGTGGATGTTGTCAAAAATATTTTATGCGTCTGTGAGGAGAAATAAAAAAATCTGTCTTGATTGTTGATAAGAATGTTGATGGTGTGGGTGAACAAATTTTTGACGTAATCCGCCTAGATAGAAAGTCCATAATGATTTTTTCAACAGCTCGTGTCCTAATCTGTTGTGATACGCGGTGGTTTTTTAAGCAAAAAAGAAAGGGCTTTTATGTATCGGATTGATTACAACAGTTATCGTTCTGTCAAGAGTTTTAGTCGTCGCGTTCGTTTTCTTGTCATGCATTATACGGCTATTGATTTTAAAGCCTCAGTCATGGCGCTTACGGGACAAAAGGTTAGTGCACACTATCTTGTTCCTGATCCTTCAGAGCAGACATATCGTGAAGCTGGATTTAAAGATATGCGTATTTTTAATCTGGTTGATGAGAATGAGCGTGCGTGGCATGCAGGTGTTAGTGCATGGGCTGGGTATAGTCATCTCAATGATTCATCTATTGGGATAGAAATCGTTAATTTAGCAACGAGTCGTTCTAAGTCTTCAGAAGAGACCGCTGATTTAATGAATCATCATAACGAGGTGTTTAGCTTTCCTCCTTATAATCCGATACAAATTGATGCCGTGAAAGAGCTTGCATTGAATATTCTTCAACGCTATCCCAGTATTACGCCAACGAATGTTGTGGGGCATAGTGATATTGCCATTGGAAGAAAAAGTGATCCAGGAGCAGCTTTCCCGTGGAAAGAGCTTTATGAGGCAGGGATAGGGGCGTGGTATGATGATGAGCCCAAAAATCGCTATCAGGAACAATTTTCTAAGAGTTTTCCGTCCAAGGAGGAGGCTTTGGAAAAGCTGAAATGTTATGGGTATGATATTTCAGCAGCATCTACTGAAATAGGATATAAAAATTTGATCCGAGCTTTTCAACTTCATTTTCGTCAAGAAAAGTATGATGGAATTCTCGATGTTGAAACAGCAGCCATTCTTTACGCATTAGTTGATAAATATTTTTCGTGAATTCAATTCTTTTGAATTAAAAGGTATTTTATGATGACATGTGAGCGCTTTTTGTTTCTTAAAAGCGCTCATTTTTTGCTGATTGGTTTCATATAAAAAAGAGCATTTATCGTTTTAGAAAATCGTATAGATGCTATAAGGCATTTTATGGAAACATAACTCTATAGCAAACTTTGTGGTTTGCAGAGATGGAGGTTTGCTGTTTCTTTCTTATATTCTGTTTCGTTTAAAAGTATCCAAAGTTATAAGATGTTGTGTATAATGGGATCATGTAAGATAGAATGTCTCAAACAAAATGGACTTCTCTTGCGTATTTAGCTACTTGTTTTAGAAAATATTTTTTGGTGTGTATCACACACATATTTTGCAACGATCTTCGTAAAGAGTATAAAATCTTTTGTGAAGTGTGTTGTCTATTGTGCATCATTATTCTTATGCTTAATAAAAGAGCAAATCGGCATCATTCTACACGTTGCTCGCTTTCTTTGACATTTGAAACGATTCATAGGTATTTGTCGTTCTTTTTTATTCAGCTTTTATTTATACGCTAATCTTCCTTGTGATGCGTAAGGGGATGATTTTGATTGATTCAACAGGGAGGAATTTGAAATGAGAGAATCTGACGGTATTCAGGTTTTTCATTCAAGTTGAATAAAGATAAATTATCATTATAAATCAATATTCTGTTTTGTTTGAATGTTTTATTCTATGCTGTAAAACACCATCATTAAAGGTGTGATACAGGGACATAAAGTAATATACACTTAATTGAAGTATTTTAAAAATAGAGAGGGGGAAATATTAAGGGTGGAACTTGTCTGTAGAGCCTTATGCAAATGAATCATAAAGAATCCAATCAAGCGTCTCCCCAAAGCAATTTAATTATTTACAAACTGGTGCTGGTAGGAATTTTCGTACTTTGAGAGGAGATAAGGGTTCTTGTTCAGTACAGTTAAACTGAATATTCAGGGTGAGACTTACTTGAGAAGATCATGTCTTAAATTACAAAGGTTAGGTGTAAAAAAACAAAGAAAGATCAATTGGGGAATAAAGTAATGGGGCACGCTTTAAAGAGCAAGAAAGAGATTGTTTGAATTGATGGGTAACATCCTATGAAGTCTTTTTATCAAACTCATAAGGTTAATTTTCTAAGAATATTTTTGTGAAACTAAGCTGTTTTGTCAGAAGGATTAAGAAAATAAGTATCCGGAAAGATTGTTCATGATATTTGATTGAAAAAAATAAAAAACTGGCAACATGAGTTGCCAGTTTTTGAAAGCTCTAGCTTAATAGAATTAGAATGAACGCTGTAAACGGATCATACCTTGGAAAGCACTTTTTCCATGAAAGAGACGTTTTTCATTCTCATGTGCATCCTTTACAATCCGATCATCGTTCCAAGAAACGTAGGTTAATTCAGGTGTAATCACAAACCCTGGAACCAGCGTGTAGGCAATATTGACAGATGTTGCAAAGGTTTTTACAGCACTATAAGAAACTTGCGCATTCAAATCTGCTTTTGGCGTGAGTTTGTAAGTAGCACCTGCCCAAGCAGCCCATTTACCGCCCCAGTTTGCATAGATCGTTGTGCTGCGTCGTGATAACTCACCATCTGCATTTTCTGTGTAGTAATCAACACCATTTTTATAGCCAGCCATCACCCATAGGTTGAAACGGTCGTTAACATTGAAATCTGCACGAACCTTCCCAGCCCACTTTTTGTAGTAAGCATCATATGCAGCAACAGCTGAAAAACCACCCCATTTTTGCATAAACTTTATACCCAAAACCACATTGGGGGTGTAATTTTTAATTCCTTTACTTGGAAGCGTATCGTCTGTGACAGGAATAAGTTTCCCATCTTTCTCAATATAGTTGTCTCCTATTACTTTTGTTTCTTTTACCCCAGGAAGAGAATCTGCATTATTGCCTACTTCAACTCCGATAATAGCAGAAAAGCCGGAATCACCGTTAAAGGTGTAGGAAATAAAATTAGTGCGTGTTGTACCGGCAGGCGCTACACTGTCATCATTGAGCACATTCCCATACCCACCAGTCCAGCTGTTGAAAATGGTATCGTCAAGACCTACACGAAAGCCCCCCAGTTCAATATAAGCGGCTGAAAGTTTTGCACCAGAGCCATCTTTACCATCACCCCAGCTTGAGAAAATTCTCGCATATGAACGAAGGGTTCCCATTTCTGTTTCAGAAGCGGCTTGAAAAACAAGAGTAAGCCGTGATGATGCACCATAGGTTTTTCTTTTGTCGTTCAGTTCATCTTCAGTGGTTGCATCGATATTACCACCGCCAACAAAATCAGTACGAACACTTCCTGACAAACGCATGCAGGTTTCTGTTCCAGGGATATAGAAATATCCTTTTCCGTAGGCATCACAAACGCGAACATATTCTACGGGTTCAGGTTCGGCAACAATTGTTGAAGCAGCATGTGCTCCAGAAATTGCTAAAAAAGCTGCTGTAGAGCTTAAAAAGAGGGATTTAATATTCATATGGGATCTCCGAGGTCCGTTTAATTTTCTTTTAAAGAATATCATTTGCCTAATGCATTAAAGATAAAGGCATAAATAAAATACGCGGTACTTATCATTCTAGCTATACTAATCTTTTTAGAGTTTCAAATATGAAATGAACTTTTTGTAATCTATCTATGTACTATTCGAGAAGATGTGGTAAAAAAGACACAGTTTTTGTTTTGTTAACTTTGGGCCCTATGGAGTGAATAAAGAAAAAAAACTTCAGATATTTGGGAAAAAAAATCGAAAATGTCTTGAACTTTCTATTGATACCATTTATGCAACTCCTTGGAGAGGTGGCCGAGTGGTCGAAGGCGCTCCCCTGCTAAGGGAGTAGGGCTCAAAAGGCTCTCGAGAGTTCGAATCTCTTCCTCTCCGCCATTCTTCTATAAAATCACTGTGTTATAGTGAAGTGTAGGAATTTTAAGCGCGTGTGGCAATAGCTCTTGACACTGAGCGTTTGTTAAGAGTCTTTTTCCTTTTTACATCGTTTTTACCCATACGGTTCTTTCTGCTTATGATGTGCAAGCAAATGATCTTGATTGATTCAACATAAAAACAGATTTGAAAAAATCTTATGATATTTGAGTTCGGTCTATGATCATTATAAATTGTTGTTTTATCGATACGTTGTCTTTTGAAAGCTCGATATAGCAAGGATCTAAAAAAGTTTTGATCTCTTTTAGAAGGAAATCTTGTAGAAAAAACTTTATCAGGGTTGGTTTTCTTCTTACTTAAGACTTTTGAGAGTGTTTTATCCATCTCATGATGATCAAACCACATAGGAAAAAAGTAAGGGTCGGTAAGATGAGGTAATAAGAGGGAGAAATTTTTGCAGGAAGAAAAGAAATAATACTTAATACGATAATTGAAAATAGTCTGCCGCTAAAAGATACAGCACCGATAACACCAGAAATATGCTGTGTTTGTGTTTGATTCAGTTCTGAGAAAAATAAGCTTTTTGCCCCTATCGGGACAGTGCAAATAAATCCATGAATTAAAGAGAACGCAATGACGGATGCAGCTGTTTGATTGTTATGAACGAAAAAATAGAGTGCAATGCACATCAGAGAAGAAAAGAAAGAAAAATATTTGATAGAATTCTTATAATTTTTATCAAGGACATGATACTTAGACATCAGTAAATTTGAAAAATACTGTGCTGAAAAGGCTCCAATATGACAGCACATGAGGACCAACATTTGCGAACCATTGAGGTGATCAATTGTCCCCCCCTTGCCAAGGATAATGGGTTGCCAGAAATGATAAATAATTTGAATTCCAGCGCTAAAAAGACACATGAGGAAAATAAACCATGCTCCTCCCACGGTGTTTTGAAAAATCCACAGCGTTTCCTTGGCATTGTGCAAGATTGTTTTTGTTTTGTGTGTTTCAATCAGCGATTTTTTTCTTCAGGAATAATAAGGAAAACCAAAAAAATAATTTCCATCATGAGGCATGAGATAATATATCCCATAAAATATTGTTCAGAATAATAGATCGTTCCAATGCCTACAATTCCACTGAAAATACTCCCGAAAGAGTTCACTTGGTGATAAAGATGCGCATAATGCGAAAAGTGATCGTGTTTATCACTAAGAGAATGGTAAATCCATCCGTCAATGGCACTGACAATGATGCAAATGTCTGCTGCATAGAGAATTTGCGCAATAATAAGCGCCGTCATATTAGGGTCTTGAAGACAGAGAAGATAAAATATTCCCGTCATAAAGACACCAGCTATTACGGAATATTTACGTCGATATCTATCCGTTAAAACAGCACAAGGAAAATCAAGCAAGAGAATAGTTGTGGAAAAGACAACTTGAAGTGGCGCTAGTTGCGCGAGATTCACCCCCATAGACATTAAAAAATCGCATGGTAGACACCAATGAGCATGCGTACGGCATTATAAGAGCCATAGGTGAGAGCAAGGGTACGTGGTCTGTTCATTGTGTTGTTCCATAGATGATTGTACAGTGGGAACGCTCACTGAAGAGAATGTTTTTCTGTATATTTCGAAATGATGATCCTCTTGTGGAAAACGGTATCCTAAATAGAAAATCGATAACCATTACTTTTATCATGAAAACAACAACCTAAAAGAGCGCTTAATTGAAGATAGTCTTTAGAGATTACAGACAGAAAAAACAAAGAAGTCAAACGTGAGATGAAAGCTTTCATCTCATGACGAATAATGGTGAATTTTAAATTTCATCTACCGTTTTTTGATCTACTGCACTGTAAGAAAAACCAAATTCCCCCAATTCATACTTCTCATTTATCATTGATTATAAACACTTTTTAGCACACTCCAAAACGGCATCTTTTTACGAATAACAATATATCCTGTCTCTCAAATTATAGCTTTGCTCATTGCTTATCCCCATTGATTAAATCAATTTTCTCCTGAAAAATGCTATTTGAGAAAAATGCATCCTATCAGTTTATATTCTACGATCTTTAATTAATTTAAGGAACGTAGCAATAAAATATACTATAGAAAATGAATAAATTCGAAGTTTTGTAAAAAACGCAATTTTTTATGGCTGCGGATAAAAAAACAAATCTACATTAAAAGTAGTCTTTATACCATTCAAGATCGTTGATTATTTTTATCCGTTTTTATGCATCTTTATGCATCCTTCATTTTATAAGTGGAAGTATAATTATTAATTAAAATATTAATTTTGAGCTATTTATAATATTATATTATAATTATTTGTTAATTCACGTATAAAGTGATTAAATTTCTCCCATGGACATATAGAAATAAACAGAAAAGTTTATAACTAATCTGTTGAATAAATTAGTTTTTATAGCTTTATTTTTTTGTATAATTTATCCTTTTTTTATTTTTATTATAGATTATTTTAAAGGGATTGAATAAATTTAATTCCGAATCTTTTAATGAGAATTTAGGTGTTTTGTACGAGAAAATGGAAAAATGTTTATAAAAAAAATTCTGTTGAGAGAAGGCTTATTGCTGATCATATTTTTGCTGGCATATCTTGTGTCCGTCTCGCATGGCTATACGGGCGTGGATAAATTATTTTGTTCCCAAGTTGTTAAGGAGCGGGATGATGCTGTCCAGAGGCTGGATTCTGTTGAGTTTGAAAAAGAAAATGCGCAACGGGGATGGAATGATACAATGAAGCTATTAGGGATAGCGGTAGAGGATTTGAAGAGAATAGCTCTTGAACAGCAGGAACTTTATTTGGCATTGCTGAAGACTATGCCAAACAACAAACAACTTACTTATAAATATGAGATAACGCAAAAACGAAACACTGCAATTTTGGAGCGGATTGAGAAGTTTTTTACGCTATTTGAACATGTTGAGAAAAGAACAAAAGCCTTTCGAGGATTCAACAAAGTCGATCAACTTAAGGATCAGTCTCAGTCATTACATACTTTAGAAGTGATTTCTAAACATCATGGGCATGTTGATGGACTTAATAGAGAACTTGAAAGGCTTAATCACGAAGTTGATCGTTTAAACAACAAACTTAAAAGTCTGAAGAAAATATCGCAATAAAGAAACAGAAAATTATTCATCGATGCAATGGGAAGAGCGCATGAGATGATTAACAACAATTTTATTGAAAAAGGAATAATCGGTGGGATTTGCAATAGTACTCATCATATCCGTTATGGTTATTATAGGAACCCTTTGTTTTTTGTGTAATAGGAACTGTGAAAGAGCAGAAAAGGATAGATGGAAAAGATATAGAGAAGCACGAGAAACACACTCTGAAAATGAAGAATAAAATGAGGCTAATATGACAACACAAGAAATACAGCCATTGTATAAGACGCTTTAAAATTCAGATCATAAAATTTCGGGAGTCTCTTTAGAACTTGGCAAAGAATCTAAAGTCTTAACGTGAAGCTATGGTACTTTCATCGAGGGATTGTAAAATAATCTTTTGCCTATTTATGATAAATATGGCTGTAGGCTTTGTTATCCAGATGTTGGGTGAAGCCAATAGAGAGTTTGATATTCTTACTTTTATATGTGTTTTTATCGCATTCATTTTGTTATATTTTTCGATAGCTTCTCCGATTATTTTAATTTTACACATACGATTGACAAAGAAATTAAAAAAACACTTCAGCAATTAGAAGATACTCTTGAGCAGCGAGATAAAGCTCTTATAGCACAAAAAAGGAGAGAAAAATGAACGGCTCTCTTATGATTTTGTTTTTTCTCGCTATTATAACTATTGGATGTGTTTTAAACACAGCAATTATTACGCTTTATTATTCTTTTATGAAGCGTTTGAAATTGTACAAAAAGGTCATTGCAGAATTAGAAAAAGTGATTAAAGAATGGGATACAGCAATCGAGGGATTATTCGAGAAAGAACAAAAAAAGTGATACAAGGCTTCAAATTTTCTTATGGCACTCGTTTTTGAGCATCGAGATGTGTTATACTGATGATTGAATAGAGTGTATCATGTTTTAGATAGAACAAAAAAGAAGGTTAAAAAATACAGCTTAGATGTGTCTTTAGAATTTTTATCTGCTGTTAAGATTGGCAAAAGTTTGTACCATATTGATATGGGAGCTAAAATCATAGAGCTCTTAGATTAAGAAAAGGCTTTTCTTTTCAGAAAAGGAGTCTCTATCTTTCTCAAAAGAATTCCAAAATTGGAGCTTTCTACTCTGTTGCAACATGAAACTGTTATCACGTGTATGAGAGTTTTAAATGGTTTGATGCAAGAGAGCTTACTCGTGCTCAAAAAATTATTAGAATTTTTCTAAAACGTACTTTGTTGAGGCATATTGAAAAAATTTATTTCCGCAATTTTATTCTCGTATCCCTTACGTTAAAAAATAACAAATTACACACGATAAAAAAGAGCGTGCTGCTCAGAGAGGGCTTTAAAGATTTTGACCTTTTAGAAGTGTAAGTTCTTTGGGCATTGAGCAAATAAGCCTTGATTTTAAATAATTGAGGGACGTGTTAAAAAATCCTATACCCTTAATGTTTATTTGCGTGGCTCTCACATAAAAAATGTGTATAAAATAAAAAAGTTACTATTGATATAAAGTTGATGGTGCCCGGAAGAGGCTAGCTAGGCTTTATCAACGAGATTCAAAGTATATAAATATGTGTAAGAGCGTATTGATATGTATAGTTTTTTATGTTCCAATAAAAAAATTAAGAATTAAAGAAAAAATCTCAAATCAAAAATTTAAGGTGGTCTAAAAGGTGGACGAGAAGGTAAATTAAGTGAGGGCGATTCATAGATTATCAGCTGCATTCGTAAAGGCATCTCCTCAAGGTAAATATTGTGATGGGGCAGGGTTGTGGTTGAATGTTCGAAAAGACAATACTCGCTCTTGGTTTTTTCGCTATACACACCACAATAAGCGCCGTGAAATGGGGCTTGGTTCTGTCACAAGACTTTCTTTAAAAGAAGCGCGAGAACTTGCAAGGCATTATAGCGATATTCTTAAAGAAGGCAATGATCCTATTGTCTTTCGAGAACAAACTGTCTTAAAACAGCAAAGCAATATGTTTAAAGAAATTGCACAAGCAGCTTTTGAAAGTAAAAAAGCTGAGTTAAAAAATGAAGGCAAAAATGGGCGTTGGTTTTCTCCACTGGAATTGCATGTTATTCCACACATAGGTAGCCTATCTATAGAAAAATTAACAGCAAATATCATTCGCAATGTTTTGGCACCTCTTTGGCATGAAAAAGCAGATACGGCACGAAAAGCACTTAATCGTATTAACATTTGCTTGAAATATGCTGCAGCTCTTGGTTTAGATGTTGATCTACAGGCTTGTATGAAAGCACGTGCCCTTTTAGGAAAGCCTCGTGTTACATCAACAAACATTCCAGCTATGCCATGGCAAGAAGTTCCTACTTTTTATCAGAATTTGGATGATAAGATTCTTTCAAATTTAGCACTGAAGCTTTTGATTTTGACTGGAGTACGGTCATATCCATTGCGATATTTACGTCTTGAACAAATAAATAAGGATATATGGACAATACCGAAAGAAAATATGAAAGGTATTGTAGGAAAGGTTTCCGATTTTCGCGTGCCATTAAGTCATGAAGCTTTGAAAGTGATTGAAAAATCTCTCCCTTTTGAGAAAAAAGGTTTTTTATTTGCTGGGAGTTCTGGAAAGCCTATATCTGATGTAACACTATCTAAATTCATGAAAGACAAAGGTTTTGATTATAGACCCCATGGTTTCAGATCTAGTCTTCGTGACTGGATAGCAGAGACAACGTCAACACCATTTGAGATTGCCGAAACTGTTCTTGCGCATTCCGTTGGGAGTTCAGTGACCAAAGCTTATATGCGGACAGATTTTTTAGAACAACGACATGCTCTCTTAGAACAGTGGGCTGTATTTATAACAGGAGCGACTTGACAGAGTTATAACAATGTGTCTATTGTTGAAGCAGGTGCCTAGAAAACACCCTAAAACAACAAGCGGATTGGTTGCCGAAATAACTAATTCTCCGCAAACTAAAAGCTTTGACTCATTGTATGCTGTACGCATATAATAATGTTGTCGGGTGTGGTTATGCTATACAATACTCTTTTAGGGGAAGGCATAACGACGGGCTTGTTGCCGTGTTTTCTAGCACCCGGCATTCTTTGTTGGATGTCAATAGAAAACCTAATCAACAAGGAGTTCATAATGAACACTCTCATTAAAATTACGGAACAAACGATTGATCAAGAAACTGTTCAGACAGTAAATGCACGCGAATTGCATGCATTTTTAGAAGTTAAATCTAATTTTAGAGATTGGATTAAAAATCGTATTGAGGAATACGGCTTCCTAGAAAATAAGGACTTTATAAGTTTCGCTAAAATTTTAGCGAAACCTAATACCTCTCAAGAAAATCAAGACTTTGTGAGTTTTACTCAAAAAAGAGTAAAACCTAAAGGTGGTCGTCCAAGTACAGAATATCATCTCACTTTAGATATGGCAAAGGAACTCTCTATGGTAGAACGCAATGAGAAAGGTAGGCAGGCGCGTCGTTACTTTATTGAGTGTGAGAAAAAGTTAAAAAGCCAATCTGTTGATTATGACAATGATAAACGCTTTGATTTACCAAGTCATTGGGAAGGTATGAATGCTGGTGAAAAAGCTTTGTATCTTTTAGGTCCTATTCATGTTCGTCTTGTTGATGCTTTTAGAGTAGATGAAGAGAACAGAAAATATAAAGCTCTTATTAAAGAAGCAAAGCAGGTTTTAGCAAGATCTGTTGTGAAAGCAGCTTAATTTTAAAAGTATGGTTTATCTCCCCGTTTTAAAAGCGGGGAGGGAATTATTAGATAAATCTCTTGACATGAGTCTTAAATGTAGTACATTGTAGTACAAGTAAATAGGATATTGAGGAAAATGGGTAAAATTCAAGCACGCATCCCTGATGAAGTTCAAGAAGTTGCAAGCGCAGTGATAAAATCTACGGGTTTGACTGTATCGGATGCGGTCCGTATGTTTATGACCCGAATTGCTAGAGATAGAGCATTGCCACTTGATCTCTTTCAACCCAATCCAGAAACATTGCAAGCTATTGAAGATGCAGAGATGGGGCGTGTCGAACGTACGTCATTGGATGATTTGCGTGCCATGATTCGTGCGGATAAAGCAGAAGTATGTAAATCTGCAAAGTGATTTTGGTTAGCTATGCGGGAAATTGTTTATACGAAGTCTTTTCGGCGTGATCTTAAACGTGAAAGTAGGGGGAGATATGCTGATACATTAGAGACAAACTTGCTGCTTGTGATCAAAACATTAGCGGAAAACAAACCCTTAAAAGTTCAGTGGAAAGATCACGCACTAACAGGTCAATGGAAGAACTGTCGTGATTGCCATATCAAACCAGATTTGGTTTTGATCTATCGAAAGCCTGATGATGAAACATTAGAACTTTTAAGGCTTGGTTCACATTCTGAATTGCGTTTATGACAATTTTTCAATTTTTAAAACCACTGTTTTCAACGTGCAAAGACATTATCTCATGCCTTCATGAGACGTGCAAAATTAAAAATCTATTGGCTAAAAAATTTAGCACGTCTCAGAGCGTATTTAGAGTCGGATATTTGGTTTTTGTGTAAAAATACTCTCTATGGCATCTAGGATCCGTGAAAAATCAAGCGCTAATAAGAGTATAATCAGTACAATCCATTTCGTATAACGCGACATCACCTTTACACTTTTATAGGTCATGATGATTTCTTGAAGGATTTCTTTTTCCGCTTCTGTAAGCTCTATATCATCTCTTGTTTTTCTTCTAGCCATGTTTCCATCCACACAAACGTTCACCTAGAGTGTTATGTTTTAAGATATCTCTTGCTAAGCTTGAACTGATGACGTTAACATCTCTTTTGTTTAAATAAATGGGTAACCAGCCAATACAAGAGACATACTTATTTGCCCCGCAGCCAACGAGAGAGAGCAGCGCGCACATCAGAATCGCTTTTTTGATTAACTTCATTTTCCACCTCCAGACGTTTTGTTGCTGCCTTTAGCGTTTTTTCTGTTTGCTTTTGCTGTTCTGCTTTTTTGCCAAGCATGAAAGCTTTGGCTAAAGCCATAAAAAAAGCAGCAAAAGCTGCACCTGTTAACAGCAGATTTTTTTTCATCCATAAGATCATAGGCGGTGCTCTTGAAAGCGTTTGGCAACAAAGAAAAGACCAACACCTGCAGCTAGAACCATAATGCTAGCGAGAGCCCATTGCACTGGACCGTTGCCCGCTAATAAGCCGCCAAGACCTGAAAAGGAGCCAATGACTGGTGCCAATGCTTCTGCTTTAAAGAGCGCTGTTGAATCCTTTGTTTCTACGGTTTGATAGTTGGAGGAAACATAAGCGCCTTTTGCCCATAATCCGGCTTCTGCGACACGCCGGTGGACAAGACCTTGCAAGCGTTTACCACCCGCTTTGGTCCATTTTTGTAATTCGGCCGGTACTGCTTCATATTCACCATTATTAAGCTTTTTTAGCAGTGTAGAATTGCAAAAAGCTGTTGTTCCTACATTATAGCAAAAGGAAACCAATGCCGCGAATTGCCAAGAATTTAAAGAGACTGTAACGGCTTTTGCAACAGTGTTTTTAAATTGTTTTAAGTCTTTACAAAGAAGTTCTTCGGCTTGTTTTTCAGTAATTGTCATGCCCTTGTGAACAAAAGGTTTTCCTGCGGCGCTGGTATGTCCATAACCAATAGTCCACACACCGATGGTGTCTTTATAAGCGTTTAAGCGCAAGCCTTCCCATTGTTTGATAAGCTCTAAGCCTTCTTTCGATATTTTTCTCATCTGGTTCTCCATAAAAAAAGCCCCACACAAGGTGAGGCTGAGTGAAAATCTAAAAATAAAATTCTTTCTATCTTGACAAATGTTCGTTTATAAACGAATATGGATTATGTTTGAAATACGTCACTACCTTACCTCTGATGGCAAAGACTTGATAAATGATTGGCTGCGAAAGCTGCGTGATGTGCAGGCTAAAGCTGCAATTATTCGCCGTCTTAATCGTTTAGAGCAAGGAAACTTTGGCGATTTCAAACCGCTTCGTGATGGTGTCTATGAATTGCGTATGAATATTGGTCCTGGTTACCGCGTTTATTATGCCCAGTCTGGCAAGACCGTATTATTGCTCTTATGCGGTGGTAGCAAAAAAACACAAGACACTGATATCACTCGCGCATGTGCCTGCTGGCGTGATTGGCAAAACCGTGAAGATTAAAGGAGTGCAAGAATGAAAGACCGTAACCATGATGATGCGATGGCAGAAATATTTCATGATGATCCTGAGTTGGCGGCAGCTACCCTTGATGCCATTTTAGCAGATGGTGACCAGGGGGAATTGCTTGTAACACTGCGTCAAATGGCAAAAGCTTATGGTGGTGTTCAAGCTGTCGCTAAAGCAGCCAACCTGAATCCAACACAACTTTATCGGACACTGTCAGAAAAAGGTAATCCAGAGCTCCGTAGTTTAAATGTTTTGCTGCGTACTATGGGGTTTCGCCTGGCTGTACGACCTCTTGAACAACCCGTTCCACACATTTGATATCAGTGTTGAGTGTATTAAACACTTTCCACTCCTAAACAACAGTGTTTTACAGCAAATCATGATAATCTATTCTATATCTTCTTTATCCATATGAATAACGCCGTCTCCTTCGTCATATGCATTGGGAGGGGCGTTTGGATCAAGGGTATCATCTTTGTCTGGTGTGGTATTGGCTACGTTTTTGGCAGCATCTTCTTGGGCTTTATCAAAAAGTTCGCAGTCTATTTTTGTTGTATAGCCACCTGTTTTATCAAGCTTGTGTTTGACGCTTTTGATGCGCCATTCTGCTGGAATATAGGGGCGGAAAGGGGGCTCTTGAATAAGTTTTGCCTCTGCTTGCACAAAGGGATCACCACCGATATCACATGAGAAAGAAGATTTTCCACGCGATGATTTATTGCGATAAGTAGCAATGGCCGCAACAGCTTCTGATTGATTGTGGTAGGTATATTTGAGTTCGTGAAAAGGTTCTTTACCAACCTTAACTTCCTTTTTCTCACCAGTGCGGATATCATGATAGGTGGCAAGTACACCGCCCTTTTTCTCTTCTTCTTGCTCTTGTTTTTCGGGTGTTTCTGCTGTTGTCTCTTCTTTAGGCAAATTAGGAGTATCACTTTCATCCATATGGATCACATCTTCACCTTCCTCAATTTCCTCTGGTTCCCTTGCATCAGCGGCGGCTTTTTGGTCATCTCCTGCATCTGTTGCTAAGCCATTGGCGGCACCTGCTTCATCGCGTGCACTGTATTTAAAATCCCAAGAGGTACATTGTTTTTCATGAATAACAACGACGGGCAGTGTTTCACCGGTAATGGCTTTGCCTTCTCCTCGTTTGGCAAGCACCAATTTGCCATCAACAGGCTTTGCGACCGCGTCATATTCTTCTGCAAGGCGTGTGGCAAAAGCCATATCACTTTCTGCTGTTTGATCAATGTGACGCACGATAATTTTGGCAAGAGCAGGGTCGATTTTTGCTGTATAGCCATTGCGCTGTGCTATCTCTTGAATGATACCCCCGAGGGTTTGTTGATGATAGGATTGACTTTTGGGTGTTCTATAAGATGTGTTCATAGAAGCAGAACGCCCTGTAACATTTAAGGTTTGTGGTGGACTGCTTACAGAGATTTCATCAATCAGATAGGCGCCCATATCGCGGTTTTTACCCCCTTCATAGCCAAGGGTGACAGAAAGGATAGTTCCGATGAGAGGAATATCAAGAAAGCCGTTATCACATTCACGGGCGCGGTCATCAAGCTCTATGGTAATACGGTCGCTTTTGTCTTCTGCTTCATCGGTAATTTCAATCGATAAGACATAGTCCATAAGTATGCGTGTAATATCTTCTCCATTTGCCATCACTGTGCAAAAAGGTTTCATGATTGACTGCCCCAAATTCTAATGACCGGTGTGGTTTTGGGATAGGGGAGGGATGGCAAGAGGATTGTGATACCTGCTTTTAAGATGGGGCCATAGTCTGCAAGACCAAAATTAGCTGCATAAACGCGTTCAACAGCAAGAGCTTGTTGACCCTTGGCATAATATCTCCAGCAAATAGCATCAACCATATCGCCTTCTTTGGTTACGTAAAGATCACTCATAGTTCTTCACCATATTCTCTCAAATTGACGGTAAATTCTTGTTTTTTTGGGCTACCATTTTGATGAAAGAAGCTTTGCTTTTCTTTTACAGAAAGGATGACAAATTTGCCTAAAATCCTCCCCTGACCTGTTACGAGGATATGAGGTCCCTCATGTGCCATTTGCCGCAAATATTCCAGTTGTCTATAACCGCCTTTAAAGTCTGGATAAACCACACCTGTTAGGGAAAATTCCGCATTGGCAACAGCTGGTAATTGAAGAGCAGCCTTGCGCCTCAATCGCCCTTGCTCGACCCATGGAATGTTATAGGTCATATCGAGAGCTTGATAAGCTGCTGTTTCAATGGAAAAGATAAAACGACCTAAAGCTAACATCATGATGATTAATCCGAAAGGCTAGAAGCGATAGCCAAACGCTGTTGTTTGGCATAGTGTTCAAGGGCTTGATTTACGGCGGCGCGGATTTCGTCTTTTAAACCATTGGGAACAGAAATATTTAAATTTGAAATCATCACGCGGGCATCGATTTCTACCGGCTTATGAACGGTAATGGGTTCTGAAACTTTGAAAGAGTCAACCTTTACATTTGTCGCCTGCATTTGTCCTGTTTGAACTATGCCACTATTAGAACTGCTCTTACCTTTCCCAGATGGCGCATTGGGGACAATGGCTGTATCAAGCATTTTTTTGACGGGAGCTTTGGTTTCATCGTTAAGGGTTTTAATGGTTTGGGTTGAATTTTTGTCGATTGTAGCCTTAAATCCTAGCTTTTTTCTCATCCAGTTTGGCATCCAACTGGTTAAACCATCCATATGCTTGCCAAGCCAGTTATACAGATCATTCCATTTGTTTTTGATACCTTCCCAAAGTCCGTTAATCAGATTGGTTCCTGCTGCCATTAAATCGATACCAAACAGCCATTTAATGAGGTCATTGATTTTTTTTGCAATCCAAGAGAGGGGTGAAAACTTTTTAAAGAGACTAAAGAGTTTATTAAAAATAGTACTACATAAGTTGGCAAAAGAATTCCACAAATTTCGTAAGAAATTCATGACCGTATCCCAGTTTTTGTAAAGCAGATATCCAATTCCAATAAGGGCTGCAATACCAGCCATTATCCAGCCTATGGGGGTTGTCATGATGGCAATACCAAGCGATATAAATGAGACTGTAGCGGAGATTATTGCTGGAATAAGTGAAGCGATAAGACTTACCGCGAGACCGGCAACTGCGGAAGCAGCTGGAACCATTGCTGCAATGAATAATCCGATAAGAACGGCTCCAACTGCGGCCAAAGATGCTGCTACCCAGCCATTGAGTTTACCCCAACTTTTGTAAAGTACAACGAGGACAGCAATACCGCCAATGAGCCAACCGATAGGGGTGGTCATCATAGCATAGCCAAGGCTAACAAACGCTATTCCTACGGCTGCTAATGCGGCAATGAGTGGACCAAAAATAAATGAACCAAGGGAGACAAGTCCAACTTTAAAGAGGGTTATTTCACCAATTAAGGGCTCGAGCCATTGGAACCAGCCTTTAATCCTCTCTATGAGATCACTGATGCCCTGTCTTAAATCAGAGGTAGGATTAAGTAAATCCTGCAAGACTTGTTTTAAGGTTTTAGCCCAGCTTGCCACGGTTGTTTGGATGAGGTCACGGTTTTCATCAATCAACTTTGAAAATGCATCAACTAAATCATTGATCACGGGCATGAAGCGTGCGCCAATAAAGCTTGCAATACCACCTATTTTTTTCTTAAAAGCACCAAGCTTATCACTTAAATCTGCTGCATAGCGTGCAACATCGGCACCAATGAGCCATTTTCCTTTTCTCGCCTTTGCAAAGAGCTCTTTAATAGGCGCCATGCCTTGTGAAAGCATGGATGCCATCTCTTTACCATCTCCACCAAACAGTAGGGCAGCAATGTGCTGTCTTTGTGCTTGATTTTTCATCTTACTCATTTTTTCGGTAATTTCTTCTAGTAAGAGAGAATTTGATTTGAGTTTACCAGAAGCGTTTTTGACAGAAATGCCAAGCGCTTCAAATCCCATCATGCCTCTTTTTTGTCCAGCATATGCTTGCGCAGAACGCCTATTTAAGGTTGCCAAGGATTGTTGAAAGAGTTCGGCAGAATATCCTGAATTATCGGCTGCATCACCCCATAATTGAAGGGCTGTGACACTCATTCCTAAATGGCGTGAGGCATGGTGAAGACTATCACCCATATGCATGGTTTTCATGGTAACGGCGGTCAAGCTTGCGACAAGACCACCCCCAGCAAGCCCTAAGATACCGGTAAAGAGCGAAGCACGACTTGCCGCTGTACCAAGAGCACTTTGAACGCCATGAAGGCTTTTTGTCATGTTTTTTACAGCAGCAGAAAAGCGCGGAATACGCAAACTATGAGATAATTTTTTTGATAAATTGTCGAATTCCTTTTGCACACGTTTTAAAGGCGCGGTGAGTTTGTCTTCAAGAGACAACTTGACCTTTGCATCGGCAACTTTTTTACTCATTTTGTCTTATACCTTTCTGCTGCTTGTTTTCGCCAAAAGAGCAACTCTCTTGCTTCCATTTCCATCATCTCTGAAAGAGACCAATGGAACACAATGGCAATATCGGCAATCAGTTTAGCGGCGGTTTCCCAGTCGAGGTTTCCCGCCGTTTGATAAAAGATTCCAAAATTTCTCCAATACTCGATAAGTCATTGATATCGAGTTCACTGATAGCATCATGTGGCCATCCAGAAAGACGTGCAATCATAGCGATTGTTTGCTCTACACCTTCTTTTTTATCAATAGCTTGCAAATCTTTTGTTTTGGGGCGCCGTAAGGTAATTTCGGCGTGTTCTTTTCCTTCAAAGGTAATAGGGATAAGCAATTGATGGGTAACACTTTGTTGTATAGTCATTTTATAATCCTATGTTTTCTCTGTGGCCTGCGAGTTGATTGACGCCATTGAATTTTCTCACCATATTGAGGACGTCTATCTCAACAATTTCAACGTCCTTTTGGACATATTTGAAATATTGCAATGTGAATGTTGCTGTAGAAGTTGCTTTGCCTCCCGGTTGCCATTCTGCCATTTCAAAGCCTTTGCAAAGTCCTCTCATGGTAATGACAACTCCTTCTGCGGGTGTGCCTTGGGCTTGCATTGAACTGCGCAATGAGATGTCAACATCGGTGCGTCCCAACAGTGCCATTAATTCTGGTGAACAATCAGAAATGGTCATGGTAAGGGAGAGGGTTTCAAGACCAAGATCAACCTCAATGGCGCTATCCATGCCGCCGCCGCGATAACTTTCAACGACCAAGTTCAAATTCGGTAGGGTGACGCTTTCACACTTTGCTTGATAGGGAATACCGTCGACAAAAATGTTAAAATATTTCAAAACTCTTGGTAAAACAGGGATAGTCATTAAAAGATCTCCTCTAGGTAATCATTGATGATTTGTGAACGGAAGGTGATGTGTTCTGCGGGTGTTGTGGGCGTGAATTCCACATTGAAATAGACTCTGCCATCTTCAATAGCACTTGCTGTGTTAAGCTCTAGATCTGGTGTACAGCGCCCCCCAAGAATGGCGCCTTGCGCTTTTAAATCACGCAAATAAGCATTGACGCTTTCACTCACATCATTCAGATAGGTCTTTTTGATATTGCGGTCGACCGCCCACAGATGTCCGCGCAAAATAGCATCATTGATCATATCGGCAGTGCGTACTACCGATAAAAAGGCAAATTTTGTATCGCTTGAAAGGGTGCGATTGCCCCAGAGGCGATAACCGTTTTCACGAATAATGGTTGTGATATTTTGTTCGTTAAGAAGGTTAGCGCGGCTTGCACGATCACCAATAGAAAAATCAATGGGGCGCGCAGTTCCTACAATTCCATTGATCACTTTATTGGAAGGGGAATGCCAAAAACCATTGGTAAAATCATTTTTAGCAATGACCCCAGCAACCACCGCACTTGCTGGCTCTTCTAAGATCTTGCCATTGCGATTAACTTTGACAAATGGATCAATGAGAAAAGCGCGTTTTGAATCAAAATCCTTTGCTGCGCTAAGGGCTGCTTCATCTGTTGTGTTGGGGGCATCAATTACCACAATCGCACGTAAACGCTCGGCAATGCCAATCAGCTCTGCTGCAACCGGGTTAGAGGTTGTACTGCTTTCATCTCCTTCAATATTCACACTGGATGGGCGTTGATGGGTAAAGCCTGGAGCAATCAGAATACGTGGTGTTTGTCCCACAACAGATTGTGCTCCAATGAAAGCATGAACACCTTCATAGGCGCCATGTTCGTTCACACCACCTAGAATGTTGGTGATTGTTGCGTTTTCATTGTCTCCTTCTTTCACACGGATAACAACAACAATAGCTCCCACTTGCTTGAAAATAAGATCAAGGGCATTGGGTAAAGTACCACGTCGTTTACCTGTTTTGTCCAGTTTTGCGGCTTGTGAAAGAGAGCCTGCGACCAAGACCGGTGTGTTAAGAGGAAAGGCTTGTTCATCCGCATCGGGTGCTGTGCCGATAATTCCGATAACGCCAGACTGAACTGCACGAAGGGGGCGTGTGCCGTCATCAACCTCGACGACTTCAACACCGTGTAGAAAACCTGTTGCCATTTTATGCTCCTTTAAAATAGTGGCTAATGAAATGAATATGAAAAATGAGGGTTGGATTTGAAATCTCACCCTTTAAAACAGCAAATCATAAGGATTTTGGTTCACTCGCATTTCAAATGCGAGTGAATAGTAAAGGGTAGCATTTCAAATGCGATCCTTTGAAAACAACAATATGTGAAATAATTTTTTAAAAGCATATTGACACTAATAAACCCTTATGTTACCCGAATCACAAGTGCTAGAAACACTAAACCATTAGCGGATAGGTCACGTAAGATCTCTCCCATGCATTTAAAATACTGATTGTCTTTTATGCTATTATTGGCATATAACGATTTTGTCGGGTGTAGCTATGCTATACAATACCTTCTCACGAGGGGAAGGCATAGCGACGGACTAATGGCCGTGTTTCTACCACCCGGCACTCTTGGGGGTGTCAATAGAGACATTAAAACCATTAGGAGTTAATCATGAACAATTTAGTAACAATCAACAATGATGGTATCATTGTCACAACCTCTTTAAAAATTGCTGAGGGTGTAGGGAATACGCATAAAACAGTTATACAGTTAGTACGCAATAATCGTAAGGATTTTGAGGAATTTGGTTCACTTGGATTTGAAATCCAAGTGAGTAAAAAAGATGGTAAAGGTGGTCAAAAGAGAGAAGTCGCTATCCTCAATGAACCACAAGCGACCTTACTCATGACCTATATGCGTAATAATGATACGGTGCGTGCGTTTAAAAAAGCTCTTGTTAAAGCTTTCTATGATTTAAAAAATCAGTTGATTGATAATGACCGCGATACACGGTTTTCTTTTCCAAGCAACTGGGATGAGATGTCTCCAACCGAAAAGGCTGTTTATATTTATGGTCCACTCCATATGCATCTTGTTAAAGCTTTTACGTTAGTAGAAGAAAGCAAACATTATAAAAAACTTGTTGAAGAAGCCAAGAAAGTCTTAGAAAAATCCGTTGTAAAAGCTGCTTAATTAGAAAAGCATAACCTCTCTTCCCTGCTTCTAAGTGGGGAAGAGTTGAGTAGATCCCCTTAAAGAAGCTTATTCCAATTACAAAAATGTGTTTTTTCTCCAGTGTGTTGTAAAACATCTTTACATAATACATATTATACGTACAATATACGTACAATACGTATTGTCTATTAAAGGGCTGTACTGATGAAAAAATATAGTTTTACAGATGTAAATCGCGGGGCAGGTGATATTTTAGACGAGGCGATGTCAAAGCCTGTTGCTTTAACGAAGCGAGGGCGTGAAAAAATCATTATGCTTCCTGTTGATTTATATCATGAATTAATAAAAGCGCGTTCTCACGCACAGTCTTTTTCCTATGCAGATGCACCTCAAAATATATTAGACGATTTAGATCGTGGTTTAGATGACATTTTAAATAGTGATGAACATGTTTAAAGCAGGGGATGTTGTTCGATATTATTATTTATGGCACGAACAAGCACAAAAAGGTGAACATTCAGGGCGGAAATTTCGTCCTTCGTGTGTTATGGTCAAAACTGAAAAGCATCTTTTTTTATTTCCTATCACTTCTCAAGAGCCTCATAATTTGCAGTATAGTTTAAAGGTCCCTGAGATAGAATGTCAGCGTGCGGGTTTGCAAAAGCAATCTTGGGTACGTGTTGATGAATTTAATGTTGTTCCTTGCGAATCTTTGTTTGACTTTGAAGATTTGAAGCCACAAGGGCGTTTTAGCCTTGCTTTCATGCGTAAAATTGCAGTTAAAATTAAAGAAGTTAAAGCAATAAAATCACTTAAAAAAGTTTCTAGAGATTAAGTCACAAAGTCAAACAGCGTGGAGTATCGGAACTTTGCTAACATCTGTTTCACGCTCTGCATGCCAAGCATCATAATTGGCTTGCATACGTAACCATATGCCTGCTCCATTCCCAAACATCTTTCCAAGACAAGCAGAAAGAGAAGGAGAGATAGGTTTTTTGCATTCAGGATATCATAAAGATGTTGGTGTGATATACCAAGCATTTGTGCGATTTCTGAATTTGTTTTACCAGTTTCTGGAATAATATCTGCTAAAAGCTCTCCTGGATGAGTAGGACAACGGTTAGGATTACGTGTGGTCATGGGATAGTCTTCTTTGCAATTAATTTTAAAGCTATTACAATCTAAATAGTATGACTTCAATATTGTGTAATTTAAAGAAATTAAAAAAATGAATATTAAGCCTATTCGCACTGAAGAGGATTATCAAGAAGCCTTAGAAATTGTATCTGCACTGTTTGATAATCAACCTCAAGAGAACACTCCAGAATTTGATCAAATGGAGGCTCTTGTATTATTAATTGAAGCATATGAAGCAAAGCATTATCCTGTTTCTCCACCTCATGCGTAAAGAGAAGCACAAACTTATGGAAGGAATAAATTTGCACGTCAACATCTAGGATTTTCCAACCGCACCAAAGGCTGTCTGATCAAATATTGCTAAAAACTCAGATTTCTTGCCATTTTGCTCTCCAAATCAATGAAGAGACTATAGCAACCAAAAACACTCCCTCATAAGCCTGACAGTGTCAGTCAAAAAAAGCCCTTTAAAAGCCCTTTAAAAGCCCTTTAAAAGAGCGATAAAAGAGCTTTGAAAATATATAAGTTCTTATACAAAAACCTTTAATTTAACTGCGCCATCTCCACCCCGTCCAGCACCACTTGCTGTTCCATCCTCGCCATCTCGATACCCGCCGCCACCGCCGCCGCCATTGCCTGTTTCAGCACCGTTTCCTCCATTGCCACCATACTGGCTTTTCCCACCTTTGCTTCCATTATTATGTACACTACTACCACCACTACCACCTCCACCTGCACCACCATAGCTACTATCGCCACCATCACCGCCACGACTATTATTATAACCTCCGCCGCCGCCTCCACCTCCATGCCAAGGATCTTTTTCCCCCGCATAACCATTACTATTACCACTTGCAACTCCATACCCACCTGGAGTTCCACCACCACTATTCCCACCAATATAACCGTTATTCCCCTTACCACCTCGTGCTGTAAGAATAGAACCAACTAGCGTATTACCACCATTAACACCATTTCCATATCCGCCTTTTCCAATAGTCACTACATCATTATTCTGTAATTGGCGTTTTTGAATCTTTAAAGAAATACATTCACCACCACCTCCTCCTCCACGTTGGCCACCGCTGCCGCCACCTCCCCAAGCCATGATTTCAATATCAGTGTCATCTCTCACCCCATCAGGCCAAGGAATATTACCACTCTGCAACATGGTGATTTCAATGTATTCTTCTTTACGCTTTTTGATTAAAGCATCTAAAAGAGCATCCACTTGCGCCTTGGTATAAACAAGATCACCGTCAACGGTTAGTGGTCCTTTCAGCATACTTCCATTTGCGCTTAAACGGGTAACCACTGATTCTGAGACTGAAAAACTTCTTTTAAGCTCGATGGAGCCGGCGGATAAACCAACTAATGGAGATGTGCTAAATGATGAATTCTTGACGATTTCCAAACCACCACTCATGCTTGAAGATGCCTTAAATGGTGAGTTATCGACGATCTTCAAACCACCACTCATGGTGACTTTACTGGTAAATTTGTTCTCATTTTGCCATTCATTGGCTTGTTTGAGATGTCCATAACTTGTCAGATCTTCGTTAATCTTGGCTCTAAAGTCATCAAGCCCCACGATATCTTCTGTTTTATGTTGATGGGTGCCTAACAGAGAGATGGCACTGCCAAAGGTAAAATTATTGTTGCCTGATTTATAGAGCACATAATTGTTTGCCGCATCTTTTGCGCCCTCGATATCGCTTAAATCGGCAAAAGTGAAGGTTTTATCGGCGGACATCTTGCCATTAAGAGCGCTTTCTAAACCTGTCACATCGCTTATGGTATGTGTATGCTTTGAAGGGGCTTTTCCCTCTATCTTTTCCTCAACAGTTATAAGAGCTTGATCAAGTTTACCCAAGTTTTCACGTAAAATGGGGAATTCAGAACTGATAAAACGTCCTTCTTTGGGTAATTCCATGTCGAGTTTTTTAGTTTTGCTCATTTTTCGTTCTCCCATCATATGATGCCAGCGCCAAAATCACACACCATGGAGCGTGCAGCTGGTCCACCGGTAAGGGTGAGTTTTAAGCGTGCTTGTCGTGCTGTCTTGTCACCACTGATAAATTTGCGCTCTGTCCAAAGCGGTTCAGTAAGCTGTTCTGTCTCATCCAGTTTTAAAGGGACAAAGGTACCATCATCCAGTTGCATCTCCAGTGAGAGGCAAGAACCACCTGGCAAAAAGGTTTTGATATAGCTGGTCAATCTTGCCTTTTCCCCAAAGGCAAAAGCTCTTGTGATATAAGTTGCTGTTTTATGAATCTTTCCTGCAATCAATTGCACAGGGGCAAATAAGACGGGTGAGAGCTTCTCTGTGCCTTTAAGAATGGCGCGAAGGTGAACTCTTTCACTAATATATTCGGTCAGACTAAGCAATTGAAAGGGCAGCAGTTGATAAACTGTACCGTTGTTTCTTTCAATTTCAAAGATGACAGAACAATCGCTTGAAGGCAATTCAATGGCTGCACGCACTTGCAAATCAGAGCAATCCACAAGATCAAAGGTGCCTAAATCCACCGTTTTTTCTGTTTGCCTATAGCGGGCGGCCAACACTCGAAATGCCAAGGCTTCGTCTTGGTGCGCTGTCCAGCTCTGCGCATTGACAGAAGAAAAGCGCGGACCCGTCACATAAGGGTGGCTTGAAACATATCTTTGGTGCTCTTTATCAAAATCCCCAAGTTTGGCAAGTGAGACGGAATGATCCCCATCATCAGTTTTAAGCACAAAGGCGGTCAGACGATCATCGGGCACTAACAAAGGAACAGCGTAACGTGCGCCAGCCCAGCCGGTTTTAGCGCCCTTCATGGAATAGGATGTTTGGGCTTGAATATCGGCGGTAGGATAGCCGTTTTCAGTGGTGACCAAATCAATGACGAGATCATGGGCTTGATTGCCAATTTTACAAAGATGGAAATCAATCCCAGTGATTTGCCGTGTTTCATCGGGGGTAAAGACTTGGGCTTGCGGGTCGACTTGTGTCCAGATTTTTACCGTGGTGGTGCGTCGCATGACTTTTACATCAATCACCCCTTGACCGGTAAAAAGCCCTGTTGCTGTTGTCCCACCTTTCCCTCGTGCGATCATATTTTTTGTCCCAGCGGGAATGTTTGGAGGAATCTTGAAACTCCCTTCAAGGGTACCTTTGCTATCGGCACTAAGGCGGCTTGTTGGCAAGACATTCACGCCATCAAAGCTAAGGCTTTCCAAGATTTCGCCACTGCCAAAGCCTTCAATCTTAAAGTTCAACGGAATTTGTCTTAAAAAATCGATTTGCTCGCTTGTTGTATTTACCAAATCATCACTGATTTCTGTCTTAACGATGCTTCTCCCACCGTTCCAGCCCATATTGAGTTGATTGGTCACACTGGAGAGCCAATCAGTGCGTTCAACATGCCAAAAGTCTGTCGCGGGGGTCAGGGTGACTGTTCCAGGGAGAGGTGCAAAATTTTGATAAGGATTGATCTTTTCACAAGCGGTTGTCAATTCTTGTGCAATGATCACTTCATTGGTCCAGTCAAGCGTGACAGGGGCGTTCAAGGGGGCAGTATAAAATGTTGGATCAATGGCAAGCTGTAAAATACCGTTTCCCACAGCCCCTGTTTGTTCAAAACCTTCGTCTCTATAACTGTCATCGAGAAAAGGGTCTGCAAACATGCCTTTTTTGGCAACAGGCTCTTTAGAGTCAACATTGCTTTTAATGCGCTCTAATTGCATGAGGCGGTCAAGGGAGAGTACGCGTTGAAAATAGCGCCACATCTCATCATAGGGGGCAACACGTGTGCCATCATTTTTCACAAGCGGTACATCAATCCAGTTATTGGTAATGGTGGCAAGGGAGAGCACATCTTCAGGAACGCTTGGCGCCATGGGTTGGTCTGCCGAAACACCTTTGATATAGACAACATCACCTCCTGTATTCAGTCCAATACGGTCAATGCGAGGGAGTTTGTAAGAGTAATTCACAATAATATCACCCCCCTCAGCCCCCTCTGAGACAGTGATTTCTTGTGCTGTGACTTTATCAGCCTTCACACTTGCGCGGTAACGGTAAGTCACCGTATAGCTACTGCCAGGGAGAGGTTCATCTCCAACGGGAGCCCAATCAATGGTATCTCCGGTTTTTTTAAAGTCCTTGCCCTCTTTAAATTCTTTACTTCCTTGCACAATTTTAAGAAAAGCTGTGATACTTTTGTCAGGAACGCCATCACGCCCAGATGTAATAGCCCCGCGGGTGATGTTAACGGTTTTTTCTTTTGTCAATAAAATAGAATGAACATCGGCAATGGGTGCATAATAGGTTTTAAAGGTAAAGCTTTTTTCTTGATTTTTAGGCGCAAAAATATGGGTTTCACTAGGAACTTCGCTTGTTGAAAAGTCCTCTTGTTCTTCATGGCGCAAAGCGGCTAAGCGTTTGCGTTTAAAGCCATTGATATTGGCTTCTCCCTCTTGAATACTGAACACTTGCTTTTGTCCCTCTTGTCCCAAAGCTGTGACACGGCAACCGTTCACGATATAATGTCCATGGGCGCGGTCATAACTGGCAATAGCTTGCATGGCGGGTTCAAGCAGTGAGGGTGATTTTTGATCAATGAGAACACCATCTTGCAAAATATAAACCGGAAAAAATGTACCTTGCTGTCCATCATCTTTGAGAGCCCAGACAAGTTTTGCCACCTCACGGGCGGCACCAGGCTCTCCTTCTGCTAAAGATCCCGGAACTTGCCCCAAGAGCTGTGGATCATCTTCATGATTTACCCAGCTTTTTTGCAGTTTTACACCGATTTCCATCCGTCCAACCATGGAAACATTCTCTAAGACGGCATTTGAGACAGGAAAGATATCGCCGGCGATATAAATCTTGCCCTCTGTTAAAGTGACGGTTTTTGTATCTTTATTGACAAAGGCATCTGCTCGTTCAACACGGTCTCCTTCTTGTGCCACAAGGCGCCCTAAGCGGTTATGGCGCCCCCTTATGATGGTTTGAATTTCATTGAGTTCAGCTGATTGCAGAAAAGGGCGCTGTCCATAAAACACAACGCTTTGTTGTTCATCTTTGCCAACGGATCTGTCAATTGCAAAGGGTAAGCCACTTTCATGCTTCATATTAAAACCTCAATAAAATCTTGAATTGTTCGCGAACATCTGCACGCAAAGGAATATCGACGGGTGTTTTGAGAATCTCTACACCCCCCTTTAGTTCACCAGCGTCACACCAAAGTTTTCCTGGAGATGTCTGCTCTGCTGGCGTGCCATGAACGAGAAGGGAAACAGAGGCGGCTTGTTTGTCTTCAACATCTCCAAAATCGGTGCGCGCTGCAAGAAACAACATTGTCCCTGTTTTCGAGGGCTTAAATCTGTTGCCACAATGGCTGTAAACACCCTCTAAAGCTTGTTCAACAGGCGCTACAGCATAGCAGCGGCGATAGCCAATCAGAGCATTGTCTGGATCTCTTAAAGCGAGATAAAGGGAACGGTTTTGGAACCATTCTGCCATCAATATATCGCGTTCGTGCTTTTTGACCGAACACCATGGAAAATTTGCCAACTCCCAAGGGTAATCGATATGTTCCCAACTTAACTCCTCATCGAAATCATCAATCCAGTTACCAATGAGTGTTCCTTCTTCTTTTGTGAGAACGTGGTTGATTTCTGTTGTGCGTCCAAAGGAAAACAGTGTGCCAAGAGCTGTTACGCGGATGCCACTCTCAAAATCCAGCATGCTGTCATCAAGCCTTGACATATTGGCTTGTATAGCCCCTACATCATAACCAATGACACCACGGCGAAAATCAGAACGCAAGCTTTTGGAAAGGTCGACAATGGCTTCAATCGCCTCAAGATTACCTCGTTCAGGCAATTGATCAAATTCAAGTTGGAAGGAATTCCACCATGCACGCTCTGTCCACGCGGGTATGAATTGTGCAGAAAGTCCAAGCCATTGAAGACCCATATCAATTGCAGCTACAGAGCCACGTATCCGCTGCCATTGGAGACCTTGGTCAAGAAGATCATAGAGGTTTGGAACATAAGGGGTAAGTTCTCCAAGCCCATATTCTTCAATCAACCATGGCAAGAAACGGGGAGGGCGTGTGATCAGTTTAGAGCGTGAAATCCCCAAAACAGAACCATCAACATCTTGATGAAAATCGCAAACATCAGCAAGGCGCCTTTCAAATTCCGTTGCATTTGTTGGGAGTAAAGTACCACCCATTAGCGCGCCCGCCCTTTAAAGTTTAAGGTAACCTTGCCAATGGATAATACTTCCTCATCACAAACGGCATTATCCGTTGTAGGTTCAACGGCAATCACTTTTTGCACACCAGGAATCATCAGTTTAGAAATCCACCACGAGAGGCTTAATTCACGCCCAAGGGCTTGTTCTTGTTTCCAAGCGGTACGTAAATGTGCCTCCATTTGGGTTAAAACGGTCAGTGCCGTTTCTGGTAACAGCCAAACATCAGCTGTTAAGTCCACAACTTTTGCAACAGCCGCGTGCACAAGAATAGTATCATTGGTCATGATGACATTCTTATCGTGAAGAGCTTGTGAGACTTTGTCTAGCAAGTCTTGGCTTGCTGTTTCTTCTTCATTATTGCCAAAAAGTGCAACATGAATAGTTGGGTTTTTCCCCTTTCGATAAATAATGGCATCTTTCACGCGGTTATCTGCGGATAAAGCAATAAATTTGTAATAAGGTTCTGTTCCACTGCCTTTGCCACTGCGGGTATGAAGTCTTATGCGTTCGCGGTATCTCTCATCACTCTCACCGTCCATGCGTTGAACACCGTGCCAATCGCCCAAAGCATCAAGAGATTCCTCTTTTGCAAAATCAAGAATATTATTGCGTGCCGCCTCATTAATGCGTTGTCTTAAAAGAAGCTCTCGATAGCTAAAAGCCTCAATGATTTTTAAAGCGGGATCACTTTCTAAAAAGATATAGGTAGGCAAAAGTTCTTTTAAATGTTCAATATTTGCTGCGCGGATTTCTTCAAAGGAAAGTTCTGAGATGATTTCGGGATTGGCAAGGTTCTTCATTGTATCAATATTCCTTCCATGGTAATGGGCTTGCCTGATGGTAAGTAAATGCCAGCAAAGGATAAGGATACTTTTCCATCATCACCCCTTTTAAAATCAATTTTTTTCAGTTTAAAACGTGGTTCCCACTTGTCTAAAGCCTCGGCAACGGCGGCATAAAGGGCAACGGCAAAGGCGTTATTGGCTGGTGCATCAATGAGTTCTCCAACACGTGAACCATAATTGCGCCGCATCACCCGTGTGCCAATCCGTGTTGTTAAAATATCAAGAATTGATTGGCGCAAATGATCAATACCAGAGAGAGGCTTTCCTGTTGTGCGGTCCATTCCACTATTCATTTTGGACCTCCTGTCATAGCGCCACCAGGAGAAACACCCCCATGAACATGGGTTGCTCCTACATTGGTGCCATTATGCTTTAAGTCACTAGAATGAAGAGCAATGCCATCATCCGCATGGAGTGAAATTCCCCCACCTGCTTTTAGGGCAATGGCTTTTTCTGCGTTTAAATTCAGATCACCTTGTGCGGTAATTTTGATACCTTCTGGTGCTTGCAGCTCTAATTTCTTGCCATCACCTTTTATCGATACACCATCAGAAATCGTGAGACTAAACTTTCCTCCTGATGTGAGATTAAGGGTATAGCTGTTTTGTTTATCATCATATTCAACGGTAGTGCCATCCGGATAAAGTGTCCTATGGATATTGCCTTTATCGGCGACTTGGTTTGCATCCGTGTGGAGTGAACCAACAATTATCCCTTGTGATAAATCGCCAGAGGAAGAGACAACAACGACTTGCTCTCCAACGTCACGCCCTTCATAAGAACGGGTTTTTCCAGCACGGGCTTGTGTATCTGGAATCCAATCACTGACAAGATTGCCACTCTTTACCCGATAGCGTGCATTTTTATGGTCGACATGGCTAATTTTTCCAACCACCACCATATTGGCCACACGTCTTTTTAAATCCGTGATCTCTTTATCGCGTCGCTCTAACATGGGATTCCTCAATTTTTACGTATTTTCCTTCGTTTTCCACACCGGTTTCGGGTTTAAAACCGACAAGAGGTTTAACAATTTCTGCGGTTGTATTTCCTTCATGAGGGGAGGGGATATTGGTCACGTAAGTGACTTCAAAGGTTAAAATGGCACCATGGAGCGCTAGAGCCCCGTTATCGCCAAAGGCAAAAGCAATATTTTGCAAGCGGCATGTCTCAACGGTGTTGTTAAGATTGGGATTGGCATGGAAAATCTCTTCAACTTGCCATGCCAATTGGTCGACGAAGGATGCTCCATTTTCTTGTGTGCTATAACATTCAACATCTACTGTTAAGACGCGCCGCCTTAAGCCAAAATCATGCCCATCTTCAATGGTTTCGTTTTGCGTTGAGATATTAATGGCCGGCATTGCTTCAATAAATAAATTGAAGTCACGCATATTGAAAACATTATCACCCGCTGTTGTTTTGGCTGCTTTGATCAACCCAACAAATGTTTCTCTTATCGTTTCGCGTGGATGTTTCATTGTTTTATCTCCCGCAGAATAAGCTTGTACATACCGGATTCAGAGGCTTGTACCTCTGTGATCACGAAGTGCTCTTGAGAAGTATCTTCAGGAGAAATAATGACAACACTATCTTGAGGCTTTGGGGGTAAGCCGCCGATATCATGGATACAGACATCAAGTTCTTTTCGAGGTACTGTTGTGGGGATTCTCCCACCAGCGTCCGATTCTGAATGTTTAATGCCGTAAATCGCTGTAATCCGAAACGATTGTTGATTGTCTTTTCGCGTGTAGATGACGGGTTGCCCAAAGGTGTTACGTACATCTTGAATCATTTTATGAAGCAACCCGTGCCATCGCATATTATTTTCCTCCACTAACCGCTTTAAAGAGCATTTCAGGGCGTGTGCAGATGTAAAGCGGATAGCTATAGACCTCCGGTTTTACCCATGCATTACGGTCGTTATCGACAATCAACATGGTGTAGAGAGGTCTTCCAACGGTGTTGGCAAAATCCAAGCTTTCTCCCGGTGCAAAGGTTTTTTGGAATACGCCAGGCGCATTGGCAGGAAAGAATTGGCATTCATCAGGCTTAATCCCTATGGCGCGTTTTGTCCCAGCTTTTGCACTCACATTATAGTTATGAATACTCCGGTAATTAATGAAAGTAACACCCGCAAAGTCAAAACTGCCAAAGCTTCCAGAACCAATGGCACTTGGTGTTGCAACACCTCCAGCGCTATTGAGTGTTTGTGCAAGAGCTGTGTTGAGATAGGTTTCACGAATTGTTTTATGGTTTTTCAATTTGGAAAAAAATTCATTTCCACAAAGCCCAATAATCCGTGAACGATCAGAAAATGCTCCCTTTGAAGCTTCAATCATTCTCATAATGACTTGATCAACATGGTCGGCAACATTTGTTGTCTCAACATTGAGTTTAAAATCAATTGGCTTTGGGGGTGCAATTTCCCATTCCTTGTACCAATCAACAATAACAGAGCCATCAGCATCAAGCACAACACCTTGAACAGCGCCAAGCTGCATGTTTTCCCATGTCAATTCGATTTCAGAAATCAGCTTCTTTTGTTTTCTAGCAATATATTTCATTGCTGTCTCTAACTGATCTTCTGTACCAAATTCACGACGGTTCTGGATTTCATCTGATTTTACCGTATCACTTTTGGCAATCCGTGTTGTTTTGAAAAACCTTAGATTACGCCCCTCTCTATCTCCTTCAACCAAAGGGGCGCCCCGTTCACTGGTTTGAATCAAGGACAATGTATTGTCACGTCTTTCAATGCCAACCACTGTGGTGCTTGTTTCCACTTCTTCAAAAAGATCAAGAGAGCTAATGAGACCAGGTTGAAACTCATAGTTTTCAATCGCTTTCATCATGGTAACGGCAGAGAAAGCATCGTGTTTAAAAAAGTTCATATCCATGTGCGCATTCTCCTATCGCAACAGTATTTTGTTATTGTCTTCTAAAGACTGAATGGCAGCACTTTTCTGTTCATCGGTGATGGCATCTGGCCAGAGCAGTTCAGAAGCCTTTACGGTACTCAAGCGCGCTGTAATGACTGCACGTTGCTCTTCCTCTGTTACATCAACAGTGGCATAAGAAATTCCTGCCGGCGTTTGACTGCCATCTGATAGTGCTGGATTAAGGGGAACATATTTTCCCGTTGCTGTTACTTTTCCCATAACAGTGCCGGCTTCAACAAATGCCCCTGATGCAAAAACCACTTCTTCATTGGACATATCCGTGTCATAGCGTCCAAGATAAGCGCCATTGCGAACATCTTCATAAAAAACTTGATTATTCATTTTATTGCCCTCCAAGCTGCTTCCCATTTTGTATGAATTTTTGCCTTGCTCGCCCCATCACTATGGGGCGCTGTGGTCGAGAGTTTTAAAGAGGAACTTTTCGAGACAGCAGCAGATAAGACAACATTTTTAGCCTTCTCAACATTCATGCCACTTTGAATGGCTTTTGCGGCATCAAAAGAAACACCTAAACGCTTTGCTTGCTTTTCAAGGTTTGTCAGTGCCTGTGCGCGTTTTCTTTCCTTTTCAAGAGCTGCTTTTATGGTTTCTTGCTTATCTTCGTTGTCTTCCTCTTCTTCTTCATCATCGTCGAAGTCTTCGGCATCTTCGTCAATGTCGAGAGTGTCTTCTTCGTCTTCATGGATGACGTCGACAATCTTTTCATCATCGTCTTCTTTGGCGCGATAGTGTGTGCGTGCCATGTGTTTTGTCCTTCTTTTGTTGCTGTTGGGGGTGAGTGAATGGAAGCTGTTAAGGCTTCCAAAGCTTGCGCAAGAGTCCCTTGCGCATCTGCTAATCCAAGCGTGATAGCTTGGTTGCCTATAAAAGTTTCTGCTTTGGTGTCGCGGATTGCAGCCGCATTCAGAGGTCTGTTTTGTGCAACCAAATCCACAAACATCTCGTAGAGTAGGGCGCAATCTGCTTGTATTTTTATCTGTGCTGTATCGCTCAAAGGTTCGTGAGAATTTCCATGAACTTTGTGATCCCCTTCAAAAACAAAGGTCCATTTAATCCCATGTTTTTCATCTGCACGGGACTGGTCAAGATGGGCACAAACAACACCAATCGAGCCCACAACTCCTGTACGGGCAATCCATATTTGAGAAGCCGCACAAGCAATGGCATAAGCTGCCGAACAAGCAACCTCATTGGCATGTGCCCAAATGGGTTTGTTATATTTTTGTGAGAGTGCTTGAAACTCTTCCACAAGATCAAACACACCGCCGGCTTCTCCGCCGCTACTGTCAATATCCAGCAATATCGCGCGAACATCAGGTTGCCTAATCGCTTCACAAAAAGAAGCTCTCAAACCTTCATAAGAGGTTAGACCCGATAAAGCCCCGAGCCATGCACCACGGCGTACAAGTGTGCCGTGAACCGGTATGATGGCAATATTGTTTTGCACTACGTAAGTTTCTGGTGGTCTTAAAGGAGCACCGTCTTTTTCTAACAATGCTCTCACAGTAAACTTTTCTCCTTCAAAAAGCCGTGGTGCAAGAGCATTGAGAATAATATCAAGCTTTGTGGAGGCAAGCATGAGGGGAACACCAAAAAGCCGGGATGCCAAAAACGGCATATCAAGATTATTCGCCATTTGCATGTGCCTTACTGTCTTGGTTACTTTCATAAGTTTCAGAAGTCTCTGAATCTTCCGTATCAATCAGTTGATTGGCTGTTGAGGGCGCTAGCGCATTATCGGTATCAAAGGATAAACCCCGCGTGCGCGCATCTGTGCGTTCTTCTTCGAGTTCGGCATGAATGTTATCAATATCAAAGCCTCGTTCAGCCAACGCCATACGTCGTGTTTTCAAGCCAGCACGAATTTCTTCTTTTTCTGCCGAGATATCCTTGATGGGATCAATCATTTCAAGGGGTGGTGCAAAGCTTTCACATTGCAGCCATGGCAAGGAATTTTCTTCCCATCCGGGTAAATTCACGCATCTGCCAAGCACTGCCATTTCGACAAAACGTTCCCAAACAATGCGATTAAACTGAAAGGCAATGATATGTTCTCGCCATTGTTTAACATGGCGTCTAAACTGAATAATGGAGGTTCGCACATTGGAAAAGTTTCCTCGCGTAACATCCCCTGTCACAACGGCATAAGGCATATTGAGAGCAGAACAAATTTTCAAGATATTGCGAAATTGAAAAGCCTCATAAGAGCCACCAACCTCAACAGGATTTGAGAATGTAACCTCTTTATTCTCTCCTAAATAAAGGGATGCACCGGGCACAATGACAGGTGCTTTGTATTCTTCTTCAACGTTGTTTTTATCACGATTATCGGATAATTTTTCGACGTTTGGGGAACTGTCCTTGACAAACGCCGCAAAAAGAGCCGCTGTCCTTTTTCGATCAAGTTCTGCATCATCATAGGATTCGAGTTGAAAGATCTTTGTCATAGAGCGCGTTATTTTGGGAGAACCGCGCAATTGTCCAGCAATACGGCGCTCTTTGATATGAATGACCATTTCAGCAGGTATACGCACGCGCTCTTGGCTCTCAAAGACTGTATTGGAAGGGCAATCATCATAAGGGTGATGTTTCCAGAAATGATAAGCAACACGCTTACCACTGGCATTAAATTCAATCCCCATACGAATGTAATTGCCTTTAATTTCAGCTGGTCCATTGTAAGTTAAATCCAGCATTTCGGTTGGATAAACTTGTAATTGAAGAGGTACACCAGAGCGTCCATAAAGGTCAACATAATGCAGTCTTACAAAGCATTCACCAGTTAAAAAGACCTCTCGTGCAATGGTTGCCTGCAGCCCATAAAAGCTGGCATCTTCATCATAGTCCGCTTCATCAACCCATTGCCACCATAAATCTAAAAGCTTTTTCTTTTCTTCTTGAAAACCTTCAATACGAGGATAAGGTTTAATCCCATCACTCACCGCCGCAGAGACCCATTCTTCCGTTGCAGAACCATAAAGAGCTTCATTGTCATAAAGCCATCTTGAACGAGCAACAATGGTATCACCGCATTCTTCAATGGCTTTATTGATGTGTTTTTTTGCGGGGTCAAAACCACCCATACGGCGGCTTTTGCTTGCCGCTTCAAAATGGGGATTGTGTTGACGAGAAATTGTAAAAAATCCCGTAATTTTATTGAACAAACCAGCCATTAATAGCCTCGTGATATATTAAAATAGAACACGCGTGAACGTTTGCGTCCTTCAAGGTCTGCTATTTGTGTGTTCAGCATCTCAAGCGCTCTGCGCAGTTCCTCAACAGAGCGGTTGCTGACTTGCTTATCGCCATGGCGTACCGATTGTGCTCCCGAATAAAGAGCTTCTTCAATTTGTTCACGCCGTCTTTTTAAACTTTCAAGTCTTTCAATTTTGCTGTTAAATTGTCCTAAAGTTTCATCCACAAATTACCTCCAATCCCCTTGCATATAAGGATTCATCACCGTTCTGGATTGCTTCCTTTGAGGCTGTGCCGTCTGAGATCTTCTTGGAGCAGGAGAGGGGAGATGTCTTGGTGTTGGCTGCTTTATAGAGCCTTCAATTTTAAGTTTTTCCAAACGCTCTTCTAAGATATCGACTTCTCGATTAAGGTTTATTCCTGCCGAAATCAGACCTTGTAAAGCCGCATAAGCATAGACCCTACAATCCAAGGCTTCGTTTCTTGCCTTTTCACTTTTTTGCCATTCAATACGCTTGAAGCCTTTAAAAAATTTGATCACTTTTCTTTCAGCGGTTAGCTGGTCAAAATATTCTCGATCAAGGCTTTTGTGAAAATGTGTTGCACCAGCCCCCGTTGCTTCGGGACCCGATTTTTTAAAGCGCGCTGTGATGATATCTTTCGCCGCATCAACCCCAACAATATAGAGATTAATCTGCCCTTTGTTGTTTCTGCTTGGGCGGCGTGGCCATACCGCGCGCCAGCCAGCTTGTCCCTTAATGCCCCAAATGCGCCGCCCTTCACGGGGGCGCACATAATTATAAACAGCCTGTGTATGTCCACCACCGGTATCAATACAAGCCGCCGTTATCTTAATCCCCTCTTTATAGCCTGGATGTGGCCAACGTTTTGCAAGATATTCATCCAATTGGTCCCACACTTCAAAAGAAGAGGGGTCACCAGGGATAACTTGATAATCAATATGCCAGCTTTCTTCGCTGCGTCCCCATCCCACCACTTCAAGCTCTAAACGGTCATTTTGCACATCAATGCCTGCCGTCAACACGACAGCTTGTTCTGGTGCTAAAGGATATTCTTCGCGTTTTGCATAAAGGCTGTCTGGATCAATAACTTCGCCTGTTCTGTCCTCCCATGGTTCTCCAAGAACAGTATTTACAAAAGGCTGTAGAAGTGCTGGATCATCCTTGGCATTTAAAAACTCGCGTGCACATTCACCCCACGTTAGCCAAGGGGAATAGAGTGCCGAAATATGATAAGAGCGCAAATTGGGTCTGCTTGACTCACTCGTTGGAACCCAACATGCGCCTTTTTCTTCACACATGAGATCTGTTTTTCGGTGTTCGGCATGCTCATGACCACAATGGGCACAAACAAAAACAGCTTTTTCAGGGGCGCCTTTTGGCCATTTAATTTGTGACCAAACAATAGGTTGGAGTGTACGACACTTATCACAAGGGACATTGTAATATCGCTGGTCTCCTAGCACAAAATCCTTGGCAATACGGCTTGTGTCACGGTGGGTGGGCGTGGACAATTTAAAGATCTTTCGTTGTACAAAGGTTGATGTGCGCTTTTCCGCAATCATCACTGGATCACCTTCGTTATCGACACTGAGAGGATAACCATCAACCTCATCCAAAATCAGATAACGAATAGGCATAGAGCGCAAACCAGCTGCACTGTTGGCTCCTGTAAGCATCAGCGCTCCACCATCAAACTCTTTAGAAAACATCGTATTGCCACTATCACGTGCACGAGCAGGGGCTATGCGTTCACTTAAAACGGGACTCGCCATAATCATAGGATCAAGCCGCGTCTTTGAAAGCTTTTTGGCTGTCTCAACGGTGGGCATCACATAAAGGGCAGGTCCTGGACTATAATGAATAGCATAACCACAAAAGTTTAGTCCCGCCTCTGACATGCCAACTTGCGCCCCTTTCATGACAATGGTTGTTTCAATTGGCACGTACGAGGAAAGATTATCCATGATTTCGCGCAAATAGGGGGTGCGTTTTGTTCTCCACAATCCAGGTTCAGCACTTGCTACGGTGCTAAGGTATCTATTCTTATCCGCCCATTCGGAAACCGTGTATGGTTGGTCCGGTTGTCTTGCATCATTGGCATGGGAGAAAAATTCTGTAACAGCATTCTCATCCATTATTCATTCTTTGCTCGCCCCAAAACTCTCTCATTCTGGAGGTTGAGGATCATGATAAGGAACTGGAATATGAACAGCTTCAAGCAAAGCCTTTCGTATGTAATAATCAATAGCCCCTATCAGGCTTGCGGCATCACACCCAACCTGTGCAGCAATGCTTGCACCAAAACGGTGAGGAAAATTCAACATGGCATCACGGTGTGCTCTTCCAAACTCACGCGCTGCTCTCTTGACTTCTTCACGGTCAACGGTTGTTTCGCGTAAGCGTTCAAGGGCAATCTTTTCGCTTTCAAGGGCAACTTGCATTCGCTCCAGTTTAATTTTGTATTCATTTGCACCCTCTGTAGAGATTTGTTTGATCTTTGTGCGTGCTTGACCATCCGGTGCTAAAAATGGGGCAGGGCGCTTTGTTGGATTCTCATTCCAGATAGCTGTTGCAAGCGCTTCATTAACAGAACCATCTTCAAAAAGAGCCTTATCAAATTTTCCAGTTTTAAAACGCGAAACCACCGCATTGGGTGAAACACGCATCTTTTTGGCAAAGGCACGAAGCGATAAACCTTTTCGAGATTTCTTATTCATAATTGCCCCTTTCTTGCTTCTTTGTCCTAAGAAGTAAGTTTTACGGTGTATCAGGATAAAGAGAGATTTATGGTCCCATCTGAAAAACAAGCTTCAATATGATAAGAAAATACTTAACACATTAAATTCGTTATTTATCAATATGTTATGTGTACAATGTCCAGTCAATTTGAAAATTCTGTCGCTAGCGATAGTTCGCGCTCGCCTGCCCCGCAACGAAGCCAACCCGCTGGGAAGTACCTTTTGCATTGATTTTATTGGTTTTTTTATGGAAAAAACAAAGTGTAAGAGATAATCTCTTTTTGAAATTACAATAAGAATAAGTAAGGCATAAACCAATAAGGATATGTAATATAGAGATAGAGTTTAAGAACATGATCTAGCCTCTTTTATTGGTAGCGTATTCTTGACGAGCAAGTTGTCTCTGTATGTTTTTGGTTAGTCTTTCACTGGCATATTGTGCGATAGCATTTGCAATTTCTGGCTTAGACATAACTGTCGCAATTGATGGTCCTTCTTGTTTTGCAATGGGAAATTTATCTCCGTCATCTTTTTGAAAGACGTTTCCTCCCATTTTTAAATCAACCCGCTTAGGAAAACTTCCTCCCTTGATAAAACCATGGGGCAAGATTTGTTTTTTCCCAAACAATTTGTAAGTCACGCCGCGTTTTGTTTCTTTTGCCTTAAAAAATTTAAGAGGTATCGGTGTTCCAGAACCAATGATATCTGTCTCGAGAAACTGTGCGGTAGCCTTGTCTTTAATATAAACGCCTTTTTTAACGCGCTTTGGTTGGGCGGATGAGAGGTCGGCAACTTGCTTCTCAGTAAAGCGCTCGACTTGCTTTGCTGAAGTATTTATAGCGTTGCGTAAAGCCCAATTAAGGCGTGGTGCTTGAAGATTGGTAAAGGTATCTTTTAGCTGTTTAAGATACCATTCTTGATGAATGATTAATTTCAACTTTTAAGCTTTTTAGCAGGAGGTGTTGATGGCTTGGAAACTTTAGGTGTTTCGGTCTGTTGAAGTGAAGTTTCTTCTGCTCCTAGTTTAGAAGATGTTTGTATAACTTCTTTTTCGATTGGCTTAGTCTGTTCAATTACCTTTTCAGATTTTGTTGTGGTTTTACTTTCAACAAAGGGTTTTACGGCATTGGCGCGCTTGAGGCGTGCATAGACTTGATTGGAAATCTCTACAAATGGATTACTTGAAGTTGATGGTTCAAAACGAATAGTGCTTTTGTTATCGCCAACAACACACATTGGTTTTGTGATGATTGCTTTCATCTTGACTCCTTTTGAGGCAATTAATTAATGACATCATTGATCAATTAATGGCTTTTGATATTTGCAAAATAGATAAGCAAATTTTATCAATAAAAACAGTAAGTTAAACTACTTTTAAAGCTTAATATTTTAACAAATTTTAGGGGATATTTTTGAATTTTAGATACAATACGACCAGGGACAGCACTGACATTAAATAAAATTTTTCACACATTGTCAACAGAAAAATCTAAATATTGTATAATTTCTATTTTAAAGAAAAATATGTAGAATTCTAAAAACATTTTACATGTTATAAATTAATTAAACAGTTATTGTAGCAGGGAAGAGAAGTGACAGGTTCAGAAATATTAGATGCCGTGTATATGATATCAATGATAGTCATATCCCTCTTAACTATAGCAATTTGTTTACCAGCTGCTTTTTGATTTTCATTAATATATAGCTAAATATTAAGCTCATGGCGGGCTGCTGTTGCCAAAAAAGCAGATCTTGTTAAACCTCTCTCTTGTGCGCAATTATCAATTGCACGTAAAAGCCCTCGTTCAATTGATATATTTGTACGTACTACTTCTGCATCATTTTCAATAAAAGGAACTTGTATTAAAAAAGCTCCTTCTGATAAAGCTTTTTTAACAGCTTTCTGTTGTATTACTTCTTCAAATTTTAAAGGAACAGGCACTGTATCCATATCTTCACAATAAAGTTGTAAGGCTTCGGTAGCATTTATAATAAGATTTTCTTCTTCATCAGCAGCAGAGAATAGACCTTCAAAATCAGGAAACTGAACACCAAAAGCAGAATCTTCATCTTTATGAACAAGAGCAAAAAATCTTTTCATTCTTCTTCTCCTTTTTTTAACCAGCCTGCTTGTAATGCAATAGAACGCGCTGTACCGATTGGAAGATTTTTCTTAGGATGTGGAACAATAACAACCTTACCATCTTTTTTAAATTTATGGTGTGAACCTTTCACTTTCACAAGTTCAAAGCCATCGCGTTTTAATTTTGCAATTATCTTTCGGCTGTTTTGTTCCATTACCCAATCTCATAATGTGTATATATTTACACACTATACTTTTTCTTATTTTAAGTCAAGTTTTTAATAACCAAAATATTTTTGGAGAGTATTAAGAACGATACGCAATGAAGGTACAAGGTATGCTAACTCTTGATCTTCTACAACAAGGTATTGTAATGCAGCATAAAAATTGTGCTGTCTGTAAAGGTGTTGTGTTTCTTTTATTACCTCTTGCATATTCAAAAATTGTTTTGTTGCAAATTCAACCCATTTCTCTCTTGCTACCTCATCAGAAGATGAGGGCATTTCGTCATAAACAGCACTAGGCAATGTTTTTGCGCACGAATAGTCATTTCTCACTTCAAGATATTTTTGTGCAGCATCGTATTGATCTTGATTGAGATTTCCTTGTAAGTAAAGCCGTCCGATATAAGTACCGGCAAGCGGATTTTTTGCCTCTTCTATGGTCAAACAGAAGCGTTTGGCACGCATTTCTATTGCCAATTTATCGATAGGATCACGAGGCATTTTTGTCCGTGAGATACGACCATTGGGTTCTCTGATACATCCTTCAATGCGTGGGCGACCACGTTTTGCTCGTTTTTTTCTTTTTGTCATATTTTTTTCAATCAGAATGGCATACTGTCATTAAAAGATGCGCTATAATCGGAGGCACCAGAGGCGATAGCATAATTTTGAGAAGTCACGGGTGAGGGGGGAGATTGCTCTTTCTTTGCATCAAGTAGGTGCAATTCACCTTTATATTGTGATAAGACAATCTCTGTTGTGTAACGGTCAATACCGTTTTTATCTTGCCATTTACGGGTTTGTAATTTTCCTTCTACATAAACCTTTGAACCTTTGTTTAAGTATTGAAGAGCGATTTTTGCCAAATGTGGATTAAAAACCACCACAGAATGCCATTCAGTTTTCTCTACTTTTTGATGCGTGTTTTTATCTGTATAGCTCTCAGAAGTAGCCAACCGAAAATTGACGACTTCAGCACCAGAATTCATTGTTTTGCTTTCGGGATCTGCCCCTAAATAGCCAATTAAGATCACTTTATTCAACATATTTGTAAGTTCCATTTGATTTGCATTTTATACACATAAAACCTTATCATAATTTGTTTATTTTTTCAATTATTTCAAAAGGATATTATTAAATATTAACATATAACATTATGTTTTACAGCATACCTATACGATAAGGAGATCAAGGTAATTTATTTTGCTGTTTCTTTTCTATTTTCTTCATGAATTCCTTGAACTCTGTTAGATCTTTTTGTGAAAGGCACTTAAAATTTTTAACAAACGTGTTAGGCATTTCATGGTTAAGTGGATCAGAAGAGTTCATTGTAAAATTTTTGCGACAAATATCAGCTTCTTTTTTTAAGAGAGAAGCCGTATTTTGATCTAAATCGTATAATTCTATGATCTTTTCTTCCATACCAACGGGCACAGATTTTTTGCCAATCTCCACAGAAGATAAAAACGCTACAGATATACCTAATTTATCAGCCATATCTAAAAGACGCTCTGCATGATCTATACGAATTTTACGTAAGGTTTTGCCAAATGATGTAAGCATTTGATTAAAGCTCCTATTCATGCAATCAAGCTGCTTTGAGAAGTGATATTGTGTTCTTTTCTAAGAATGGAGGCACTTTGATTTTAGGTGAAAAAATCATTAGTTCTGTAGCTTGCCTTTTCTCTTGTAGAGAATACTGTATGTTGAATTCTATAAAGAGGTATTTTCTGTACAAAGATTTAATTTCTTCCGCATTATCATAGGTGATTAACCAAGGCACATTCACATATTTGGAGATAGTATTTTCTAAACTTTTATGATCATCAGTTCGATAAAATGAAGAGTATAATCCTCGTCCTTTTTTAAAATAAGGAGGGTCCATATAAAAGAAAATGTTTTCGTTTTTATCTGTTCCATAACGTAGTAAAAACTCTTGTGCATCTAACTGTGTTAAATGTATCCTATTTTTTTGCGTACTTATGCGAAGAATGCGTTCAATGATATTTTTTTTGTTAAACCGGCAATTTATTTTATAATTACCATTTTGTCCTTTGCCTCCAATTGGACCAGAATTTTTAATAATTCCAGATCTATTTGTACGATTTAGAAAGAGTGCAGAAAACCCTAGGCTAAGTACATCTGCATGTTCAGGAGAAATTTCTTTTTGTTTATACCATTCTTCTAAGCTAACGGCCGTTGTGTTAATTTTTTCTATTAATTCTTCTGTTTTGTGTAAGACACAATGCCAAAAGCTCCAGATGAATGGATCAATATCGTTAATATGAATATCTTTAACGTCATCATTCAAAAGAAGCTTGAGAGCAAGCCCACATCCACCAGCAAAAGGTTCCCTATAGGAACATCCATTTAATCCATTTTTTTCAAAAATTTCTTTGATTTTTCCATAAAGTATAGCTTTACCGCCTGGATATCTCAATGGTGAGCAGATATGAGTCATTGCTACACCCCTTTCAATATTTTTGTGATTTCTTTAGTTGATTTCATTAATAGAGTGTTAAGAAGATACAGCACCGATTAACCTAAAAAGTCTTATAAATCGGAAATTTTGCTATGGCTTTTTAGTACAAGACTGTAGTGTGGAGATGGATATGTTTATTAAACTGTGTGTACGAAACATAAGAAATAATACACAGCATAAAAAATAGTACCAAAGTACAATGTCTAAATACCCAAATACGGTATCCAATGAAAAAGAAAATTGATGTTCCACGTGCTTAGAAGTGACAGGCAAAGAAACAGCCTTTTCATAACTATTGGGAAAAATTAAAACGACAAGCGCTAAAATTATTATCTTTAAGAGTTTGTGCATATATTGTTGTAAATCATGTGTTAGGATCACCCAACCCGTTGTATCATTATGTTTATATTTTGGATTATTTTGCAATTCAAAAGGAATATGAGAATTGCATAAAATTACAAAAATATTTGTTATTATTATCAAACCAAAAGATGCAAATATCAAAATACTCTGAATAAAATAGGGATTTTTTTTAATTCCTAAGAAATATAAAAATATAAAGGTTATAATACCAAACAAAGTTTTTATCTGCTTATCTGTAAACATGTTCATTTCCTGCGGCTTTTGATAATTTTTTGATTTTCTTGTTGATTTCATCAATGAGCGGTTCGTAACTGAGAACGCTTTTAGGTACTGCACCACCATAAATCCACGCTTTCACTTGCGCCTTGGTACTGAAATCTGCATTCTTTGGTGTTTTGTAATATTGAGCACCATCAAACTTTTCACACTCTCTCCTGCCGTCTTCATATTCGTAAAGGTTGTAAAAATACTCTGCTGCTCCATCTCCCCATGGAACATAACCAACAGCTGTTGCTACGAACTTTTTTTTCATGGGCTGTTTACGGTTTATTAAGGATAAATGTTTTAAAATTGACATGCTTTAATCCTAACTTTACCTATGGGTTTATTTATCTCAAATTTGATCACACAGAGCGTTTTGTATTTCAAATATAATTTAATCATAAAATCTTCAAATCGCCTTGTACGGTACTTTTTTATCGATTTAAACGCATATCTAATCATAAAATGATCAGCACTTTTCACTATTTTGCTGTTCTCTTAGGTGACGTTAAATACAATTTTACAACTGATGCTTCTGACAAAAGATCTGCTTTCAAATTTCTGCAATAATCTGCAAGCTCTGCCCCTGTTGGCATAAAGGTTTTTGATAACCCCTTTGCTTCTCCACGTATAACGTCCTTAACAGCTCGTTTAAGAGCGTGCTCTGAAGCGTCTGCTAACGCTATGCTATAGTTCAAAGCGATAACATCAGAGTCTGTATTTGCCGGTATTTTGAGACCAGAAAGCAAATAAGCTGCCGCCCCGATATGTTCAACTGTAACTTGCCGTGAAAGCAGTGTTTGTAAGCGGTTACAATCTTGCAAAGTTTGCACTTCTTCCTCCTGCGTCAACGGCTTTCCTCTCATAGAGATCCGAGGATACCAACTCCGGTCCACCCTCTTTGCAAGTTCTTTCAAATGAATTGATAGTCTCTGTATTTCTGCTGCATTCTGATCCGTAAGTATCGCCAGCATAGATTGCTGCTTTGAGGTCACTGAAGCTTTCTGCGAGGTTGCTGGAGAAGTTGTTTGCTGGTCGCTTATAGCGTTCATTCGCATAGCGTTTTTCCCTTTCTAATCTTTCTCGTTTCTTGGCTAGAAATCCATATTCTTGGTGTGTAATCCACTTGTACCATGCCTTTTGCCAATCACTTTTTTTAGCATTTCGATTTGGATTATCTTGCCAATGAAGTTTAAATCTTTCGAATTCTAATAACGCCTCATCATGTGTTAATCCTTGATCAACAGCGTATTGCAAATTAGGTTTGAAATCGGCAGGTAATCGACACTCTCGATTAGTTTTCGCTTGTTTCGTTTTTTTAGGAACGCTTTCTTGCTCGTGAATGGGAGGTTGGTTTTCTGATGACGTTTCGATTTGTTCTGATTGGCTTTTGAGAGCATCATCTTCTGTTGGATCTTCAACTAAATCGTTTGTTTCTAAATTTTCAGAATTAATTTCTTTTTTTGCTAAAACGATAGTTTTAGTTTTTTTATATATATTCTTATTCTGGTTCTTTATAGCTTGATTTTGCTTAGCGTTTGCTTCAGCAAAAAAAACGTTTTGCTTATCATTTGCTTCAGCAAAATTATTAACATGTTGTTTTATCGCATTTTTTGCTTGCGCACCTTTTTTACCAGCTTCACTACGAACTTGTGATATGTGGTCTTTTTTATCAGCAAAATCTTTTAGCTCTTCTTCAACACGCGTATTCCACAATCCATCATCTGTCTCAATAAGTTTATCATTCTTCATGAGATATTCGACAATCATTGCAAATTTTTTCTGCGAACAATGACAAATGCGTGCAAGCGTTTGAAAGTCTGTTTTAAGTGGTTCTTTTTTTTCATACATGCAAACGAGAAGGGTTATATAAACGCCCCGTTGTTCAGATGTCATTCCATTTGTACCACTTATCCAGTCATACAAATAAAATCTTACCCATGGCATACCATTAGACATGCGCACCCCCTTCTTTCATTAAATATAAAATTGCTAAAGCATCTGCTTCATTATCATCTTCAGGCGCGTGCCCTTTTGCATACATCGCCTTAATCATTTCTACTTTTGAGGCGTTCCCTTTTCCTGTCGTTGCTTTTTTAATTGTGCTAACAGGAATGCCTTCATACGGTATCTGATGATGTTCACACCACGCCGTTAAGGTTGCTAACAAACCGCCATACACATGGGCTGCATCAGTACCGATATGCCGGCGTACTTCTTCAAAATACACGGCATTAATGCTGCCTACTGCCTGCTTTATTTCTGATAGCCCCCCCTTAAAGCGTAAGTAACGCATACCACCGCCTTCAAAACGACGTGGCTGGAAATTCATGATACCACTGACGATATGACCATCAGCACCGCATATAGCCCAACCTGTCTTAAACCCTAGATCAAGACATAAAATGGTTTGTGCGTTAGTGATCATTATCCCCCCTTAAGGCTGTTGTATGTTTATGCGTGCGTTATGACAGAGCGCGTTGCGATTGCCTGTCTTGCAAAAATGTTTGTGAAAAAGTAACCTCCCAGCGATTCTAAAAAAGTGGGGGGAGTTATGATGCAAGAATGGATAAAGATATTTCTTACAGGTTTTGTTTCATTTGTTGTATCGCTTTCAGTAGCGCTTATTTTAAGAAATAAAGACCGTAAAGAAGCAGCTAAAATCCGCAAAGATGATTTAGAAAAAGCTGCAAGAAAACGAGAAGAAGATATAGAATGGATAAGCAAGCAATTTGCAGAAAGCCAAGAACAGACGATAGCCCTTAAAGAGCAAGCGATATCGACAAAAGATCTTGCCAAATGGTCAGAAGAACATATTAAAATTTTGTTAGATAACAAAAGATTACAGGATTTAGGGATGCCCCCTTCCATATATACCACTGGACCACATTCTCCAACAATGGGCAAGTGGACACTTCTTTTTTTTAAGATAAAAAACAATGCACAAACTGTCATCCACGTTTTAAATATAAAGCTAAAAGATGGTTCTCGCTTTATTCTTGGATATGGCATTAGATACAAACCTGAAATAGTATGGCGGCAAAAACAATCAACATGTGTTAATCCTGATGCCGTTGAAACGTCACACACAATATCGCATGGCAACTGTGATAAAGCAGAGAATTTTCGAACGGGACAAGAAATCGATGTTAATATTCCCATAGCTCCCTCAGAAGATAGATACACAAGAATCCTTATTGTTGTGGCAGCGCGTGAAGAAGATATAAAAGACCAAGTTACTTTAATCATTACCCACACATCTCCACTGCAACCAGAAATAACAATGACTGTAACTACGCAAACCGACCTCATAGACTTTAAAAAAGTGGATTAACTTACTTAGAAGATACACTGCATGCATTATCTATTAATTTGATTTCTTCTTTTCTTTTTTCGATGAGTTCATCCCTTAAGAAATCAAGCCTACTTTTGACTAAGGCTATAAACAAAATCATTTCATTTAAGTGATAAAAAGATGACAACTTTTGAGAAAAATAATTATCAAACCAACTTGTAAAAGCTTGCGTAAACACAGATAAAAACCATTGCTTAAAATCATCATACGGCGATAACGGAAAATATTTTCTATCATCACGCGCAAAGATACTATGCAGCATATAGACAAGACAACCTGTTGATGAGCGATCTATGCTTATTTCAAAACATACATCTTGAGATGAAAGAGCACCATAATATATGTCTTCCCGTCCAATTTTATTAACAAGGTCGATCAACTGAACTTTGCTTATAGAGATCTGTGGTTCATTTATCATCTCTGATCTTTCTTCTTAAGAGTGTGAGCGCTGCTGGTGCTCGTTGTTATCTGTAGGGGTAGCAATAAAAGCAGGCATAGAACTAGAACTGTTCTTTAATTTTTGTAGTTTCAGGTAATTTATTACAGAGATAGATCCTCTTGTTTCCCATTTGCAAACAGCTGCCTGAGTTACACCAAGCATTTTAGCCATTTCTGATTGTGTCCAATTAAATCTGCCTCGTATTGACTTAGTCAAATTCTTAAAATCTTCTCGTTGATCCATTTAAAAGCTCCAATTACAGCTTTGCCTTATTTTTATAAATATAATTATAGTTATATAAAGTCAAGGAAATTTATCTTTATCAACGACAAAAAAATAAGGTAGACAAAAGTATGAGTAATAAATCTAACATCATAAGCACGTTAAAAAAGATTTTAACTGAATTTAACTTAACGCAAGAAGATGTAGCTAAGCGGCTAAATGTAACGCAAGCTTCAGTGTCTAAGTGGTTAAAAGATTCTGATCCGCGTGGTTCTAACAGAGATGCCATTTTAGAACTATATAAAGAACTAACAGGCGACAATCACTTAACTACTTTTGTTCCTCTTATGGGGTATATCGGAGCAGGAACACAGATAGATCCAAGCTTTGAACAAATTCCAGAAGATGGGCTTGAACAAGTAGAAATCCCTTTTGCTTTACCTGATGATATGGTTGCTTTTGAAGTTAAAGGCGATTCTATGCTTCCTGCATACAAAGATGGGGACATGGTTATTGTAAGACGGCGCCAAATCAAAACAATAGAATCCTTCTTTGGCAAAGAAGCCGTTATTCTTACACATGATAATAAAAGATATATAAAGCAGATTAGCAGAGGGATAAATGGAGAGATAGATTTGCTTTCTTGGAATGCACTCCCCATTAAAAATGTTAAAATTGCATGGATTGGAGAAATCTTTGCTATCTTACCAACGAATTCTTACAATAAACCGATTCGGTTTTCTCGCTAATTATCATCTATATTAGAAAGCACTTTTCTCTTCTTATTTTACAAGATGTTATAATATTTTTTATAAAAAAATATAACTTTTTATAATTTTTTGCTTGATATTTTATAATTATAGTTATATAAATATATTATAAATTAACACAAACAATCGCTATTAGGCGTTAGGGAGGGGAAATTATGGAAAAGCCAATTCTTATAAATTCTAATGAAATTCTCTTAGTTCATTCAGTTTACTTCGATAGAGATGAACACATTGCAGAATCTGGACCGCTTGATGCAAGTCAAATTCTAAGCATTGTTAATGGGGTAGATGATGTTATCCAAATCTTTCGTATAAATCCTTCTGAAAATAGTTGTGAAGATATCTCTGAAGAAATTGCAGACGCATATGTAGAAGAAAATATCGATCATCTCCATGAGGAGAGTGTGGTTCATTACTTTGTACGCGAAAGTGATACTTACAATGACTTTTTAGATGATTTAGCAAAAGAAAGATATAATGATGAGGTCTACGGTACTTATGAACAACAGCACCGTTATCCTTGAGATGTGCTTTAAAATTCTGAAGGGCGTTTAAAAAGCGTCCCCTTTTTCCTATCAATAATTGATTAGAGTAAACTTATGAACACACATGATAATGATAGTGAAGGATATCTCATACCTGAAAACGAGGCAGACAATAGTATTGGTTATGTCCAAATGGTCAATGCCCATGTCATGCATAGGTACTTAAATTTAAAACAAGATTTTAATACTTGGTTTAATGATTGTGTTGAAAAGCTTGATCTAAAAGAAGGTGTGGATTTTGTTTTTACAAAACAAGAATGGAACAAAAAAAAGATTTGTCCAAAATCTGAAATAGAAACAGATAAAACCGATAATCATCACTTCAAAATTCACGCAGCAAGAAAAGTTGCTCAAACAGAACGCCATAGGAACTATGGCAGAATATTATATCAAATCTTGCATTTTCTTTAATTAAGGAAGTGATGATGCAAAATTTTATTAGAACATATGAAAAAAATACAAGCTTCTTAAAGGGGGCCATCATGCATAATTTTGTCACAACGGCCAAAAGCAATTTTAATAACCAAACTGTTCAAACTATGTCCAGTCGTGAAATTGCTGAACTATGTGGTAAACAACATGCACACATTATGCGTGACATCAGACAAATGCTTGAAGAACTTAACGGCTCCAAATTTGGATTGGTTGATTTTATTGGTACTTATGTTGATGCAAAAGGTGAAAGCCGTCCTTGTTATAATCTCCCCAAACGTGAATGCCTCATCTTAGTTTCAGGTTACAACATGACATTACGTGCTAGGATTATAGATCGTTGGCAAGAATTGGAAAAGCAAGTGGTAGCACCACAAATCGACTATTCAAGTCCAAAAGCTATGATTGGCTTTTTGAATTACCTCCAAGGGCAAATAGATCAAAAAGACAGCATTATTGAAGATTTAACACCAAAAGCCATGGCTCTTGAAAGTTTACAGCGCCATGATGGGCTCTTTGGTCTTACAGAAGCGGCTAAAATACTCGAGATACAACCAAAACAATTCATTCAATTTTTACAGCAAAAAGGTTGGATTTACAGACGTGCAGCAGGTGGAAATTTACTCCCTTATCAAGACAAAATCCAAAAGCAACTAATGGATTGTCCAACCATCACACTTCAAACCGCCAGTGGAATAGAAAAAGTCATTCCTTGCGCAAAAATTACCACAAAAGGCATGGGGCTGCTGTCTCAAGAGCTTAAAAGACAAAGCATGCATTAAGAGGAGGTTATCATGATAAAAAAGAAATATAAACTCACTGATGAGAAAATCAAAGTTGATGGAACAACGCTTTATCGCATACGCGCCTTAAAAGATTTTGATGATGTCAAAGAAGGCGACCTTGGAGGCTTTGTCGAGAGTGAATGGAATCTTAGCCATGATGATAATTGCTGGGTTGGAGGTAACGCTTGTGTTTATCAAAATGCATATATTTCTGAAAATGCCAAGGTTTATGATGCTGCCGAAGTTTATAATAACGCAAAAGTTCGTGGTAATGCCATAGTAGCCGGCGAGACAGCTTTTTGTGGAAGTGACGCTATTTTAAGGTAGGGGAAAATCATGGAAAAGAAATACGAACTGACTGATGAGACAATTGAGGTTGCCCTTATGACACTTCATAGAATTAGAGCATTGAGAGACTTTGGAGATGTTAAAGCTGGTGATATCGGCGGCTTTATAGAAAAAGAAGAGAACTTAAGCCATGAGGGTAACTGTTGGGTTGGGGATGATGCCTATGTTTGTGCTTGTGCACAGATTTTTGGCAATGCCAAGGTCTATGGTAATGCCAAGGTTGGTCGTGATGCCAAGGTTTCTAATGATGCCCGTGTTTATGGGAAAGCATGGGTTATTGATGATGCACATGTTTCAAGAAATGCCGAAGTTTATGGTGATGCCATGGTTTATGACAATGCAGAGGCTTCTGGCGGCGCCAAGATTTTTGATAATGCAAAGGTTTTTGGAAATGCACGTATTGGTAGTAGGTTTGATGTTTCTAGAAATACCGAAGTTTATGGTGATGCCATGGTTTATGACAATGCAGAGGCTTTTGGCGGCGCCAAGATTTATGAGAATGCTAAGGTTTATGGCAATGCACGTGTTGGTAGCAGGGCTCGTGTTTTTGGAAATGCTAAGATTTTTGGTGACGCAAGGATTTTTGGTGACGCCGAAATAACTGGAAATACAAAAATATCCATAATGGACCCTCTTTTAATGGAGGAGGAATAATCATGGAAAAGAAATACGAACTTACTGATGAGACAGTTGAGATTGATGGATACATTAATCTTTTCCGTATCCGTGCTTTAAAAGATTTTGGTGATGTTAAAAAAGGTGATCTAGGCGGTTGGGTAGGGTGTGAAGATAATCTCAGTCATGAAGGTGATTGTTGGATTTATAATGATGCCAAAGCGTATTTCTGTGCAAGGATTTACGATAGTGCTAAGGTTTATGATAACGCACAAGTTTGTTATTCTGCACAAGTTTATGGCAATGCACAAATTTATAATAACGCCAAAATAGAGGGGGGTCATTTTTTTGGACATGCACAAATTTATGGAAATGTCATTATTCACAACCATTCAAGAATTTATGGCTATACGAAAATTTACGATAATTCAGAAGCTTGTGAACAAACTATGACAGCCCAGAACAGCGGCTCTTCAGAAAAGGATGTCATTCCTTTCTAGCAAACTAACCAACTTTTAACACATGCGTGATTCACGCCACGGGTGAGTTGCGCTTTAATGGAGGAAATCAAGATGAGAGAACTAAGTACCACACAAACGGAATTAGTGGAAAAAACAAACGCTTGTGAAACCAACTCTACAGCTATGGAGCTTATTTTAGAAAGAGCTTTACAAAGTGATGTCGATCTGGACCGTCTCAAGAGCCTTCTTGAATTGCGAGAAAAGGAGATAGAACGACAAGAGCGCCAAGACTTTGTCCGTGATCTTTCTGCTATGCAAATGGAATATAAAAACATCGAACAAAATGCCCTTAATACACATACTAAAAGTATCTATACAACGCTTGATAAATATATTGATGCAATCAAGGAAACTCTTACAAAACATCACTTTGCCTTGTTTTCTCAGATCAAAGAACAGGATTCAAACGGTATAACCGTAGAAATGACTTTAAAGCATATATCTGGTAATGAAATATCAACACAAGGAACATTTCCCTTTGACACTACAGGGAGCAAAAATAGCATACAAGCGGTTGGCTCTACAATTACCTATGCACGAAGATACCTGCTAGGCATGCTTCTTAATGTAGCAAGAAAAGAAGACGATACAGATGGAGTCACAATTCTTGCTGGTATCTCTTCTGAACAGATGAATGAAATCAAAGAATTAATGGAACAGACACAATCAAAGGAAAGCGATATTATTTCTTTCATAGGAGTAAAAAGCCTAACACAGATGTCTTATAAACAAGCACAAACCGTTTTGTTTGCTTTGAAAAAAAAGCAACGCTCGCAAATGAATAAAGTACAACAAGAGCAACAAAAGGCGGTGTGAAATGGAACAAAGAACAGCAGAATGGTTTCAAGCCCGTTTAGGTAAAGTCACCGCTTCAAACGTTTATAACGTACTCAGTAAAACAGCCAAGGGAATGCCTACGAGCAAATATGAAGACTACAAAATAAAGCTTATGACAGAGCGGTTAACAGAGGAAATAAGCCAATCTTATATAACGCCAGCTATGCAATGGGGCATTGAACATGAAGAAGATGCCTTGAGAGAATATGCCTTTATTTATGATACAGAGGTCACAGGGTGCGGTTTTATTCAACATCCCACAATCCAAATGGCTGGCGCAAGTCCTGATGGATTTGTTGGTGAAGACGGTTTAGTAGAGGTTAAATGCCCACAATCCCCAAACCATCTACGCTTCTTTATAGATAGTAATATCAAGCCTGAATATCTTGCGCAAATGCAATTCCAGATGGCTTGTACGGGACGTAAATGGTGTGATTTTGTTAGCTATAATCCAAACTTTGTAGGCAAATCTACTGGTTTGAGAATGAAAATCAAGCGCATTCACCGTGATGAAGAACAAATTGAACGGATTAATCAAGCGGTCGAAATCTTTTTAGCAGAAATAGACCAAGAGATGCAAAAGATTTTAGCGAAAGCCGCTTGATGTTATGGGGGTGCTTTCTCCTCCCAGCACCCCCACCCATTTACATAATATAAAAAATAGAAAGGCAATGAGATGATATTTGATGATGGCGATAGATATGTAACAACCCGTGAATGTGCAGAGCTTTTTAGTGTGTCGACAACAACGATTCGCAATTGGGTGCTTCAAGGGGTATTTCCAGAGCCATATAAGCTAGGGAGAGCAGTAAGGTGGAGAAAAAAAGAGATTCTAGCCTTTACTCCAAAGAAAAATACGGAGCAAATAACAACAAATTAGATAAAATTGTATAAACCGTAGAAGGTGGTCTAAAAGGTGGTCTTAAAATAATTATTTAAAGAAAAATCTATATATTTCAATGCCATAAAGACACAAAATGGTGCCCGGAAGAGGACTCGAACCTCCACGCCTTGCGGCACAGGTACCTGAAACCTGCGCGTCTACCAATTCCGCCATCTGGGCTCATAAAAATCATCTAAGCGTGTGAAGCAATTCTGTCAATAAAATTATAGAATTTATTTTCTCTGTTTAAAATGATTGAATTAAATTTTGGGGTGGCATCATGGTTTTGAAAGTTTAAGGTGTGATGATTGTCTTTGATGCAATGGTTGAATCGGGATTAAAGGTGTAAAGAATAGGAATGCCGGTTGCTAATTCTTGAGATATAATTTCCTCACTGCTAAGACCTTCAAGCGCCATAATAAGAGCACGAAGAGAATTCCCATGTGCTGCCATCAAAACAGTTTGAGAGCGCAAAATGTGAGGCTGAATATGGTAAAGATAATAAGGCCAAATGCGTGCACCGGTATCGCGTAGACTTTCTCCATTCGGAGGGGCAATCGTATAGGAGCGGCGCCACATTTGCACTTGCTCTTGCCCCCATTGTTGGCGCACTTCATCTTTATTTAAACCAGAAAGATCACCATAATTACGTTCATTCAATGCGGAGGTTTTGATCACTTCTAAATCTGATTGTCCCATTTGCTCTAAAATGTGCTGAGCTGTTTTTTGGGCGCGCTGTAGAGCAGATGTATACGCGATATCAAACTTCAAACCAGATTCTTTCAGTTTTTTTCCTGCTGCTATCGCTTCGGCATGACCTTTTTCTGTTAAATCAGGGTCTTTCCAACCCGTAAAAAGGTTTTTGAGATTCCATTCGCTTTGTCCGTGACGGATGAGTACAAGTGTGCGTCCCATTCTGAATTGCCTCTATTTTATTGATTGTTTAAAATTCATCGTTTAATCCCAAGACATCAAGCATTGAATAAAGACCATTTCCATGGGTTTTTGCCCATAAAGCTGCTTTTAATGCACCATTAGCAAAGATGGAGCGTTCTTGCGCTGTATGGGAGAGAACAATGCGCTCATGGGAACCGGCAAAAATGACATTGTGTTCGCCAACAACTGTTCCGCCCCGTGAACAAGAAAAGCCAATGGAGCCTTTTTCGCGTTTCCCTGTATGGCCATTGCGTTCGTTGACACGGACATCTTGCAGCATGACATTTCGACCTTCAGCTGCTGCTTGTCCAAGAAGAAGGGCTGTTCCAGAAGGGGCATCAACTTTATTCGCGTGATGCATTTCATAAATTTCGATATCAAAATCATTGGCTTCTAATGCTTTGGCTGCTTTCTTTACAAGGTTGGCTAAAAGATTTATTCCAAGGCTCATATTTCCAGATTTGACGATTGTTGTATGTTTTGCAAACTCTGCAATTTTTTTTTCTTCTGTTTGGCTAAATCCTGTGGTGCCAATAATATGGACAAGTTTTCTTTGAGCAGCATAGTGAGCATAAAGAATACTCGCTTGGGGTTGTGAAAAATCTACAATCCCTTCTGTGTTTGAAAAAGCCTTTTCGAGATCATCTGTGATGCACACCCCAAGAGAATCTGAACCGATTAAGGTACTGGCATCTTTTCCTACAAAAGGTGAGCCTTTGCGTACAAGAACAGTACAAAGCTCTACATCCTTCCTCTGCCGGATTGCTGTAATGAGTTCACGTCCCATTCTTCCATTTGCACCAACAACTGTAAGGCGCATTTTTATCTCCTTATGATGCTTTACTGCCTCGTAGTATAGGCAAATTCTTGCCTTCTTTCCAACCGTTCTTTTTCTTTATAGGGAAAAATTTTTTCTTGCTTTAATTTATCCTTTTGTACTGTAAAATTCTATCGTTTAAGCTAAGTGGATAAGATGTACAAATTTATAGAGAGGTGTTTTTTGTTCAAGTGTGTGATGGAGGGGGTGAGATTTTCTTGTAAAGCCTAATAGGGATTGTTCATTGCTTGACGTTTTTATTTCTCTCGTTCTTTAATGGGGCACAGCCCTCGTGTAAAATAAAATACTTCAAAATAAAATACACTTCACTTATGCGCTCGTCTTAAAGAAATAGGGTCTCAATGCTCTTAAAGCTCGTTTTGTGATGGCGTGCGTGAAGGGGATAACGAGAAATCTCCATGAATAATATAAAATCTATTCTGTACGGCTACCTTTCATAAAAGCGCAAATTGGCACCCTCATACGCTTTGCTCACTCTTGAACCTTGGAATGTTTCATAGGCATTTTTATTCTTTTCTTATACAATTTTTTGCATCCCAATCCCCCCTTATGATGCATAAGAAAAAGATTTTAATTGGTTCAAGTGAGAAATATCGTGCCTGAAAACTATTTAAAATTCATGATTCAATTTTAAAATTTATCATTTAAAATCGATATTTATCTATGAATAAAGCACATAAAAGGAAGAAGAAACAGGAAGATGTCTGAGAAGTTGCATTATTGACACATGGGCGTTGATCGGATTCTGTATCTTTTAGGGCAGTCAATTGAAAAAATCGTTATTTTTTAAAAATGCATGATGGTGCTTTTTTTATTAAAAGCAAATAGTGTGCATGTTATACACTGCGTTTTTTCATAGATTGGGAAGAATGGAGGGTAACATGTATTAAGTATTGTTATCTTATTTTTTAGCTTCCAATGGCGTTACAGCTCTCGTCTTTAAAGAGAGACTCTAAAATCCTTTGTTAAATATTTTTATCTCTATAATTGGTCTTTTTGTAAAAATGATTTTTGGGGAGCAGGATAAGAGGGCTTGAAATAAGAGATTATGAGGGGTTCTTATTTTCTGTTCAATAGGATTATGAATTAATCTATTCTTGTATTATTTATATGCAGGCATAAAAATTTATAAACGGAGAAGCTTCCTTTAGGTAAAATATCACTTTTACTTGTGTTGGTGAGAGAAAATTAGAAATCAAGATCAGCATAGTGAGCACTTGCAACAATGCCACGGACACGATCTGTTAAAAGAGAACGAAAAGAAGGTCGTGATTTTATCCGCATATACCAGTCTTTGGCAGCAGGGGATTGTTCCCAGTCAATTTCCCCTAAAAAGTCAAGGACGGAAACAGCAGCGGCGGCTGCTAGGTCAGCATAGGATAAGGTAGAACCCACTAAACTATCGCGAGAGGCACAGAGCCAATTGAGATAGTTCATATGGGGTGGGATATTGGCGCGTGCATTGCGTAAAATTTGTGAATTTGGAGCCCCACCGCCAATGGAAAGGGGCATTTCACGTTTATGAATCCGTTCTCGTACAATATGACGTGTTGCTTCATTTTCAAATTTATTTAAAAACCAGTCATTAAGGCGGCGTACTTCCGCACGATCTAAAGGATTTTCCGGAAAGAGTTTATTTTCTTGTCGTAAACTTCCATGCGTTTCATCTAAATATTCACAGATAACAAAGGGACCTGATAATGGAACTTCGTGTTCATCGAGAAAAACAGGAACATGACCAGCGGGATTGAGAGCGAGAAATTCATGTCTTCTTGCCCATTCATATTCTTCAATCAGTTGTGTGGCTACACCATATTCCCCAAGAATGAGGCGTATGAAGCGCGAAGCGGTGGATAGGGGAGAGTGAAAAAGTGTCAGCATAATTTACACGATTAAATAGAGTTGATAAGAATTCTTTCAAGTCATTCTTTTTTATAAAGGTGCTTGATGAGAAGTACAAGATCATTAGCAGCTGCTGGCAATTATGCTTAATAAATTGTTAATAATATGAATGTCTTTTCTTATGCAATGGTTTGCAAAATGGCAGTACGTAATTCTTCCAAACCGTATGCTTTTTCTGAAGAGGTTGCAAGGATCTCAGGATACGCTGCTGGACGTTTGAGAAGTTTTGTTTGTGTGGTCATCATTAATTTTTCCAAAGCATTTGACTTGATTTTATCGCTTTTTGTCAAAACAATTTGGTAAGAAACGGCTGCTTTATCAAGGAGTGCAAGAACATCTTCATCATTATTTTTGATTCCGTGTCGTGAATCAATCAAGATATACACACGCTTTAGTGTTGTGCGGCCTCGTAAATAGCTAAAAATCAAATTTGTCCAAGCATCAACCAGATTTTTAGGCGCAGCAGCAAAACCATAACCTGGCATATCTACCAATGCGAATGGGGGAAGGTCTCCCTGTTGTCCACTGAAGCCATCGGGGACAAAATAATTAAGCTCTTGAGTGCGTCCTGGTGTATTTGAGGTTCGTGCTAAGCCTTTTTGCTGGACAAGTGCGTTGATTAAAGAGGATTTTCCAACATTAGAACGTCCCGCAAATGCGATTTCTGGTGGTCCTTCAGGGGGAAGAAAGCGTATTGCGGGAACACCACGAATAAAAACCCAATTGCGCGAAAAAATTCCAGAAAGGGAAGAATCTCTTGTCATTCTTGCACTTCTTTTTGGGGGTGCACTTCTTTTTTGGGTGATTTTCTCCACATGGCTTTCAAATTGTCAAAAAGCTCAATTTTAACTCCTTGGCGCTTCATCATGATACCTTGCTGAATGATTGACAATATATTGTTCCATGCCCAATAAATGACAAGACCAACAGGAAAAGAGGCGAGCATAAAAGTAAAGACAACAGGCATCCATGTGAAAATCATCGCTTGGGTTTGATCTTGAGGAGCGGGATTCATACGCATTTGTAAAAACATTGTTATTCCCATAATCAAAGGCCATGCACCAATCATAAGAAATGCTGGGGTTGCGTATGGCAAGAGACCAAACAAATTGAAAAGAGACGTTGGATCAGGGGCTGCTAAATCTTGAATCCAGCCAAAGAAAGGGGCATGGCGCATTTCAATGGTGATATAGAGAACTTTATAAAGAGCAAAGAATATTGGAAATTGAACCAACATTGGCCAACAACCGGCAAGGGGATTAATTTTTTCGGTTTTATACAGTTCTATGATTGCTTGCTGTTGTTTAGTCCGGTCATCAGGATATTTTTCTTTTATTTCTAGCAACCGCGGTTGTATAAGCTTCATGCGCGCCATAGATTTATAAGATTTATTGGCGAGAGGGAAAAGAAGTGTTTTCAAGAGCACTGTAACCAGAAGGATGGCAATACCAAAATTTCCTGTTTGCTTATAAAGAATGTCAATGAGGGCAAACATGGGTTTTGTGATGAAATCAAACCAGCCCCAATCAATTAAGAGAGCAAATTTGTTGATTTTTAGGTCATTTTGATAGTGATTAATGATTTCAACTTGTTTTGCACCAGCAAAAAGACGATTTGTAACGGTTTTTGTTTCATTGGGGGCAATCGTTAAAGGCGATCCTAGCAAGTCAGATTGATAATGCGTTTGCAAACGATCAAAATAAATAAAACGGCTTGTATATTCTTTATCTTGCGGGGGAATAACCGCTACAGCCCAATATTTATCGGTAATACCAATCCAGCCTCCTGTTACTTTGGAAAAAGTCATGCTCTTTTGTCCATTATCAGGATTTGGATCAAGCTCTGCTAAGGTTTTATATTTTTCAGTTTTGAGCGAATCTCCAGCAATACCGATCATCCCCTCATGAAGCAAATAGGTTGCATTGGTATGTTCTGGTGGTGCTGCACGTGCAACGCGGGCATAGGAGGAGAGATAGATCGGTTGATCACTTTCATTGCTGATAGAATCCTCAATGGTAAACATGTAATGATCATCAACAGAAAGGGTACGGCGGAAGATTTGCCCCTGTCCGTTATTATAGATTAAAGTGATGGGTGTTGAAGGGGTCAGGGTTGTATTGTTTCCCTCTATTTGCCACTGTGTATCGGATTGTGGCAAGGCTTTTGCTGGCAAGGATGCACTTGCAAAACCAAATTCGGCCAAGTAGGTCGTTTTGAACCCTTTAGGATTCAGCAAATCGATTTCTGGTGATTTCTTATCGACGGTTACACGATATCTCTTGAGGTAAAGATCATCAAATTGTGCACCAACAAGATTAATAGAGCCTTCCAATTCATCTGTTTTGATCGCAACACGCTCTGTTTTGGCCAATACAGCTTTTCGGATTTCAGGAGTCATTGGCTGTTCGATGATTGATGTTGCTTGATGCGTCAAGGGATCGTCAGAAGAATTCGTCGTGGTCGTAGAAAGGGCTGACTGCTGTTTTGACAATTGCTGTTGTTGTGCGATGACCTGTTGTTTTTGTAACTTTGCTTGTTTGGGAGCAACATGAAGAAATTGCCATGCGACGAGCACTACGAAAGATAAGCCAATAGCGATAAAGAAATTGCGGTTATATTCCATTCGTATTCCCTTGTTGTCGTTGCTGATGTTTTATTTTTGGTTTTATTCGCCGATTCAATTCACTAATTAAAGATGTGAAAGGCGCATGTAATGCGTCACGATACGCTACAATGACATAGTCAGTCCCTGCTTCCATGTGGTTTGTTACACCAACTCTTACAGCTTCACGCAAGCGCCTTTTGATACGATTCCGTTTCACAGCATTCCCGTTTTTGCGGGTAACAGTGAAGCCTACACGCGCAGCAAGAGAAGATTTTTTTTCTGCTGTTTGTTCACGAGATTTAACTTCGAGTAAAAATAAAGGACCACGTCGTTTCTCTCCTGTACGGACAGACAAAAAGTCTGCTCTTTTACGAATGCGGCAGGGATGTTTTTTCTTCATAAAAGAACATTTCGCAATTTCACTAAATGCTTGGCTGACCAAGCATTAGAGGTTCATAACAAAAGTTTCACAACGAAGAAATAATGAGAAGTCCTCAACGGTTGTGAAAATTTAAGTGGTTAAGCAGAGAGCCGCTTACGTCCACGAGCACGTCTTGCAGCAATAACTTTACGTCCTCCAGCTGTAGCCATGCGTGCACGAAATCCATGGCGGCGTTTACGGACAAGTTTAGAGGATTGGTACGTACGTTTCATTTATTTAAATACCGCGGAGTGCGGCCCTTCTTAATCTTCGTTTTATGAGCAGTTCTGCGCGAGATGAATAATTTTATCCTACCAGACAGCTGTTAATCCATAAGAAAAAATATAAAAAAAGTCAATCTCAGATTGTTTTTCTTTCGCTTGAAAAAATATAAAGCAGCTTATAACTGTTTGTGACATTTTTTTATGATACTTCGAAAGTGTCAGAAAATAGCAATTGAGTCTACAGAAAATGAATGGCAAGAACGTTAAAGACTTTAAAGAGAGCATGACAGATTATTGTATGCTCAATTTAAAAAATGCTTTGATATTAAGAGTTTTTCTCAAGTTTTGTGTTTTATAAAGTCCTTATCAAAATATTCATTAAAGTGTTAGCGCACAAACGGGATTGATCGTCTTTTAATAGCAAATTTTGTGCTTGAGTTTTTTTTATTTAAGGATGTTTTTGTGTTTCTAAAGAGATAAAATATAAGTCATTTATACTTTGTAACTCTTAAACTAAAATAGAAAATGTTAGGTGATGAACCTGTCAGTATTTTTCGTTCTTATACTTGTATTTGTTGGTATTTTATAGAGAGGAAAGAGCGTGGATCCTATCACAAGTGAGGCTGTCCGCAACGTGTTACGTAAAGTCACAGGACCAGGTCTTGAAAGCGATATTGTATCGTTGGGGCTTCTTTCAGAAATATTCATTGCTGATGGCAAGGTTTTCTTTTCCATTACAGTTCCTGATGGACGTGTGCAAGAATGGGAATCATTGCGTCGTTCTGCTGAGGAACTGGTGTGCGCTTTGGAGGGGGTCCAATCTGTTGTTGTTACGCTTACAGCAGAAAAAACAACAAAGGGAGTACCTCGACGCAGAGCAAATCTCTTGCCTGTGAAAATGCCCATAGAAGGGGTACGTCATGTCATGGCTGTTGCTTCTGGAAAAGGAGGGGTGGGAAAATCGACGATGGCGATCAATATCGCCTTGGCTTTACAAGATTCAGGTTTCAAAACAGGGGTGATGGATGCAGATATCTATGGTCCATCTTTGCCACGTTTGACAGGACTTGTTAACCAAAAACCACAGCTCATGGGAGGAAAAAAAATTCAACCTCTTGAAAAATTCGGTCTTAAATTGATGTCGATGGGATTTTTGGTTGAGGAAGAAAAGCCGGTGGTCTGGCGTGGTCCTATGGTTATGGCTGCTGTAACGCAATTGTTACGAGATGTTTTATGGGGGCCTTTGGACGTTTTAGTCGTCGATATGCCACCAGGTACAGGGGATGCACAACTAACACTTGCACAACAGGTACAATTAACGGGGGCGTTGGTTGTTTCTACACCTCAGGATCTTGCTTTAGTTGATGCACGTAAAGCAATAGAAATGTTTATGAAAGTTAATGTTCCTATTTTAGGATTGATTGAGAATATGAGTTATTTTATCGCTCCTGATACAGGAAAACGCTACGATATTTTTGGCCATGGTGGTGCGCGGGGAGAAGCAGAACGTCGAGAGGTTCCTTTCTTAGCAGAAATACCGCTTGATGCAGCTTTACGATTTTCTTCAGATGAGGGAATCCCTATTTTTGTTGCTCAGCCTGATGGCGAGCATGCTCAACTGTATCGTACAATTGTTGATCAAATAAAAAATAAACTCTTTTGAATGTGTGTTTGTTTAGGAGAGTTTGTTAAAACATAACGATGAAAGATATAAGAATAGTTGTTCCTTTATAAGGGAAATATGAATTCTAATGCGGAGAAAATGAGTTTCTATCATCATCTTTTTATTTGATTTTTCTATGTTCAAAAGCATTGAAAGAAAGATCTTTAAAAAAAGTAAAGATAACGCATTCTTTTACATTTTCATTTTTCTTGGTTTTTATTAGGCTATGCTTTTTACGTAACAACAAAATTCTCAAGAATATATTTGTATTTCTTATGCAAGCGTTTGTTTTAAAGAGAATATTCCTTAATGCTTTTCATCCATTTCACGAGAGGGGTTGTGAAGGATATAATGTGAAAACTCTTGTGAAGTGTATCGATTTCATACCATTTTTACTTCAATAAAAGAGATAAGCTATACCCATCATTGTGCTCTTTGCGTTCTCAAAGTTTTCCTCTCTTTTTGCATAAAGTTAGCAAGCCTATTTACGTCTTCTTAAACAACTTTATCTCAATGTTGTTTCCTTTTTCGGTAGATAAACAACCCTTTTTTATTTTACGATAAGAGAAAACAAAATGGGAAAAGATTTTGTCAGTCTTTTCATTCAAATGTTAAAGGATGAATGATCCTTCTATAAGCAATTTAGTGCTATAAAAATATCTTGAGTATTAACCAAAAGATTTATTGCTATTCATGTCAATTAAAAGAATGGGGCAATTAAAGGAATAGGCACTTAAAAAGCCAATTTGTTCTGCTCTTGAAAGAGCTATAGCAGACAATTTTATCAATTCATGTTCACAATAAGCTAAATCGATCGATTCATAATTCTCTCTTCATTGAGATGAGAAAAAATATTGGTCAAGCCTTTTTAGAAGCGTTCATTTTTTGTAAAGTTGCCTCAAGAGCCGTTGTTAAAGCTCTTCTTCCCCCTTGATGAGAAAAATAATTTGATAAAAATTCATTTGTTCCCCCCTTTGTTGAAAATTCTTTTTCAAGCAGTGCAAAATTAAGAGTGGTAGAACGATCCGTTGCTATAATTTTACGCATTTCATCTGTAAGATTTCCAAACATCATGGTAAGGAACTCTGCTGATTGCTGTTTTTTTAACCCTTGTGTTATAAACCATTGATGGGCTGTTTCTATAAAATTAAAGTATACGCCCATAAGAGAACCCGCTGTCATAAAAAGATTAAACTGCTCTTCTTCCTCTAGCACCAAGGTGCCCCCCAATGCATCAAATAAACTGCGTAAAAAGGGATGATCTGGATAAATGGGTGTCAAATTTTTGCACTCTGCGACAAAAGGTAACGGAACAGCACGATAAACTTTATGGTTGATCCACGCTTCCACTTGTGCTGCTGTTGCCATAGCGAGAACGGAAATAACCAACTGTTCTGGACGAAAACGAAGAGAGCGCAAAACGCTTTCTGCATTTTGGTTGGGCAAACAAAGAAAAATACACTCACTCACATCGAGCAACGCTTGGTTATTTTCAGCGATCATAACCTTATCATAAGTGCGTGAAAGACGCTCTGCTATTTCAGCATTGCGCGGTGAAACAATAATGGAAGAAACATTAAAGGCGCTTGTCATGAGGCCATCGATTATGCAAGCGCTGATTGTACCTGTTCCCAAAAAGCCTAGTTTCATTTTTATTTCTCAGTTTTATCTTTTAAAAGGAATCTCAATCAATATTTCAGGTGTTTTAACTAACATAAATGCTAATTGAAGAAGCAACACAGAGCATTGCAAGAATAATTAACCCCAAATAAATTTTGGGCTTGTCAAACAGAACGGCAAAAGCAGAAAACCAACCAACAATAGCTGCGGCTAATGCAAATAAAAAACCTGGTTTATTCATCAGTACAATATGCATTGCCATTAAACCACCAATAATCAGCGCTCCAAAAACAATGAGCAAACCTGTTGCAAACTTTTCATAATCATCCATATTCCGCTCCTTCTAGCGCTCAAATTGTTACACACTTTTTAACGCATATATCCATAAAGACGAAATGTTTTTTATGGAGTATGGTTAAAACGTGGGGCGCCTCTTATTGATCAGAGGTAAAAAATGCGGGGATATGCTGTGGCAAACGCCAAGGTAAAATTGCAATCAAATCAAAGCGTACAGACAAAAGCGCATAATCTTTTTGTCGTGCGAGCCAAATATCGGCTGCTGCTTCAATTCGCCTTTCATTCATTCGGGAAATCGCCTCCATTGCTTCTACCAACGTTGAACGTGCTTTAACTTCAACAATTAACACAAGGTTTCCACGTCGTGCAATTAAATCAATTTCCCCACACTTTGTTTTAAAACGCATTTCGGCTATGTGAAATCCTTTAAAACGCAACCACCAAGCGGCCAATTTTTCTGCACGAACCCCTCGATAAAAAGACTTTTGTCTCTGTTTTTTTTGTATCGTCTTACGCATTTTTTAAAAAAATCAATCGCTGAAAAAGTTCTTGCTTTTTAAACCCAGTCTTTCTTGCAACCAAAGCTGCGGCTTGAGCCGCGGAATGTGTTTGTGCGTGTTCTAATAACATTTCATCAATTTCTTGATCACTTATTACATTTAAGCAAGAAGATGATGACTCTCCAACAAGCACAACAATTTCCCCACGAATCTGTGTCTGTTTTTTATAACTCTCCAACAAACTTCCCAAATTAGAAACGTCTACGGTTTCAAATTTTTTGGTTAATTCACGACAAATGGCGGCAGGTCTATCCGCCGAAAAAAGAGCGACCATATCCTGTAAAGTTTCAACAAGTCGATGTGGTGCTTCATAAAAAATCAAAGTCGCTGGAATCTCTTTTAATTGTTCCAATCGTTTTTGACGCTGTGCTTTGCGGGAACTCAAAAAACCTGCAAAGAAAAAGCTATCGGTCGGAAGCCCTGTCGGTATCAGAGCAGCTAAAAGAGCGGAGGCTCCAGGGATCGGAATAACTTTATGACCTCCCTTACGGGCTTCTTCAACTAATCGAAATCCAGGGTCAGAGATAAGCGGTGTTCCCGCATCTGAAACAAGCGCTACCGTTTTGTTTTCCGCTAAAGCCGCTAAGAGCTTCGGGCCTGCTTTTTGCGCATTATATTCGTGATAGAGAAAAGCTTTTTTTTGAATACCGTATCGTTCCAACAAAATACGTGTTACCCGTGTATCCTCACACGCTAGAATATCAACACCTGCCAGCACTTGCAAAGCACGAAGCGTAATATCTGCAAGATTTCCAATAGGCGTTGCTACAAGATAAAGCCCTGGCTCTATGATGGGGGCCGAATAAGCATGCGTACCTATAAAATATGCTTTTTCACACATGCTCTTTTCTCTTCATCAAATTTTCCTTACCACAATAAGATTTTTATCCGTACTCATAAGTTATTTTTTCTCACTTTTTACCAGCAGATTTTTATCATTACAACGGCTTATTTGCTCGAAACTCCTTGCTGAAATCGTTGATCACTTCACAAGAGAATAACTTTTTGTATCGTGAAAGAGCTTAATGCATGAAGGTGATTGATAGACTTCTGATTTGAAGGAAAATATTTTGATTCATTGCGTTTTGTCTATTTCAATTTTAGGAGAACAAACAATGATGATATTGGGGGGAGGTTACATATTGGGGTAGAAGGGACCCTCGCTGCCTTGTGGACAGGTCCAAGTGATGTTTTGATTTGGATCTTTGAGGTCGCACGTTTTACAATGTATGCAATTTGAAGCGTTGATCCTATACGTTAGATGATCATGAGACTCTAGCCATTCGTAAACAGCGGCGGGGCAATAGCGTGTAGAAGGTCCTCCATAGATTGCATATTCGGAGTCCTTTTGTTTTTCTAAAGAGGCTATTTTTAAATGACAAGGCTGATTTTCTTCATGGTGCGTATTGGAAAGGGCAACACTTGTAAGGCGGTCAAAAGTTATAATACCATCGGGCTTTGGGTAAGCAATGGGGTGAAATTTTTCTGCTGGTTCAAGACAGGCATAATCTTCCTTACCATGGGAGAGTGTTTTAAATAAGGAAAATCCGAACAGTTGTTGCCACCACATATCAAAACCGGCAAGTTTAATTCCATATTTTGTCCCATATTTTGCCCATAGCGGTTTGGCATTTCGCACTTTATAAAGATCTTTACCGATGGGCCCTTTTCGCCATTGTTCTTCGATTTCTTTAACTTCATCGTGGGCACGACCTTGTGCGAGAGCGGTAGCAATTTTATCGGCGGCTAATATGCCCGATAAGATGGCATTGTGTGATCCTTTGATACGGGGAACATTGACAAAGCCAGCCGAGCAGCCAATAAGCACTCCACCAGGAAAGGTGAGTTTTGGTACAGATTGCCATCCTCCTTCACTGATCACACGCGCTCCATAGGAAAGGCGTTTTGCCCCTTTGAAGATTTCATAGAATTTTGGATGGGTTTTAAAACGTTGAAATTCTTCAAAGGGAGAAAGATAAGGATTTTTGTAATCTAAGTGCACAACAAAACCGATAGAAATGATATTGTTTTCTTGGTGATAAAGAAAACCACCCCCACCGGTATGATTGTCTAAGGGCCAACCGGTGAAATGTTGCACTAAACCGCGTTGGTGTTTTTCGGGATCAATTTCCCAGAGCTCTTTGAGACCGAGACCAAATTTCTGGGGTTCACGATTCTTGCTAAGGTTAAAATGCTGTATCAGTTGTTTTGCAATAGAGCCGCGTGCGCCTTCCGCAATTAGTGTATATTTTGCCAATAATGCCATACCAGGCATATAATTTTTTCCAAGCGTTCCATCTTTGTTAAGTCCCATATCATTGGTGAGAACACCAATGATGGCTCCGTTCTCATTCTGGATGGTTTCTGTTGCAGCAAAACCTGAATAAATTTCTACACCCAGTGCTTCGGCTTTTTTGCTGAGCCAGCGGCAAACATTCCCAAGTGAAACGATATAACACTCGTCATTGGATAAGATTTTGGGGTACAAGATATTGGGCAATCGTGTCGCTTTTTGAGGCTTTAGAAAAAAAAACTGATCACGGGTGACAGGGGTTGTGAAGGGATGGTCGTGATCACTTCTCCATTCCGGCAAGAGTGTATCAATACCGATGGGGTCAACAACGGCGCCAGAAAGAATATGGGCTCCAACTTCAGACCCTTTTTCAACAATTGTGACAGAAAGCTCAGGATTAATTTGTTTCAGACGAATGGCAGCAGAAAGCCCTGCAGGACCTGCTCCGACAATGACGATGTCAAACTCCATACTTTCACGCTGGTCATGCAGAGGTGCTTTCATGGCTTATAAAGCTTTCTCCAATTCTGGAACAATTTGGCGTGGATTGCCCACAAGAGGTAAAACAACGATTTGCATGGCGAAAAGTTCTATTAGTGCCGATTTTCTGTTTGAACAATCATTTTGTGAAATTTCATCTCTTTCTGTTGAAGATGCTGAGAAGTATTCATAGCTTATAAAGCTTTCTCCAATTCTGGAATAATTTGGTGGAGATCACCGACAAGGGCGTAATCGGCAATTTGCATGATGGGCGCTTCTTCATCTTTATTAATGGCAACAATAATTTGTGCATCCATTATACCGGCTAAATGCTGGATTGCACCGGAAATGCCAACAGCGATATAGAGTTTTGGGGCAACGACTTTTCCTGTTTGTCCAATTTGCCAATCATTGGGAGCATAGCCTGCGTCAACGGCTGCGCGGCTGGCACCTAAAGCAGCATTTAATTTGTTTGCAAGGGGAAGAAGAAGGTCCATAAATTGTTCTTGTGAACCAAGACCACGCCCGCCTGAGATAATAACACGTGCTGAGGTAAGATCAGGACGATCACTTTTGTTGGTTTCTGCTTTTACAAAAGAAGAAAGATTGGGATTAGGTGCTGGTGTTATTGTTTTAATGGGGGCAGCATTATTTTGAGAAGGCGTTGGTGGGAAAGAGGCTGTGCGAACGGTGATAATCTTTTTGTGATCATTGCTGCGGACAGTTTCAATTGCATTGCCTGCATAAATGGGACGTTTGAAGGTATCGGGTGAAAGAACAGCGGTAATATCTGAAATTTGCATAAGATCAAGAAGAGCAGCTACGCGGGGCATCACATTTTTTCCAGTACTACTGGATGGCGCCATGATCACATCATAATCATTGGCTAATGCGATAATCGTATCGGCCATAGGCTCGGCAAGTTGATGAGCTAAATAGTCAGCCTCAGCAATAAGAATTTGCCGCACACCATTAAGTTTAGCACTCCTTTCCGCTATCGTTTGAATGTTTTCTCCGCAAACCAAAATATCGACATCGCTTTTGAGAGCGTGCGCTGCAGTGAGAACTTTTGCGGTTTCTTCTGGATTATGATCGGCTAATAAAAGAATTGCCATAAATTTTTACCCTTTTATGTTGAGTATTGCTTTTACTCTAGAGAATATTAAATGCAGCTTTTTTGTTTGAGTGCACTGACAAGCTCTGCGACATTCGCCACTTTAATCCCAGACTGACGGGGTTTGGGCTCTTCAACACTTAAAATTGCCAAGCGCGCTTTCGTATCGATGCCAAGATCAGCAAGAGTTTTTTGTTCAATGTTTTTCTTTTTTGCTTTCATGATATTGGGGAGAGAGGTGTAACGCGGTTCGTTGAGCCGTAGATCGGCAGTCATAACCATGGGAAGAGGAAGACAAAGGGTTTGTGTTCCATTATCAACCTCACGTGTAACGGTAGCATATCCATTTTCTATGTTAAGATGTGAGGCAAAAGTTGCCTGTCCCCAACCAAGAAGAGCGGCGAGCATTTGTCCAGTTTGGTTGTTATCGTCATCAATTGCTTGTTTTCCTAAAAAGACCATGTCGGGTTTTTCTTCATGAACAATGGCTTTGAGAACCTTAGCGATGCTTAAGGGTTCAAGTGTTTGATCTGTTGTGACAAGAAGGGCGCGATCAGCCCCCATGGCAAGTCCTGTTCGTAAAGTTTCTTGGGCTGTTTCTGGTCCAATTGAAACAAGAACAACTTCTGAAATTTTACCAGATTCTTTTTGGCGAATTGCCTCTTCCACGGCGATTTCGTCAAAGGGATTCATAGACATTTTTACATGAGATAGATCAACACCTGTATTATCGGGCTTGACGCGTATCTTGATATTATAATCAACAACACGTTTGACAGCGACAATTATCTTCATGATGATCCTCTTTGTTTGTCTGGTCACAAGTTTATAGCAATCTTCATAAGAAACCAAATTGTTTAGAATGAAATCTCATTGATAACTTGTGTTTTCTTTCATATAAGCTTTTTTATGTTTACTTGTACTTTCTTGTCGTCATTTTCAATCGTCATCTCTTTTGCCTTTTTATAATTGCCTTATTTGCTTGAATAAAAAGTAAAAAAATAATCAGTCTTGTAAGAATATTCTTTTTTCGTTTTATAGACTCTGTTTATGATGAGGAATAGAGATTTTATGCAATGAAAAATAAGTGAAAAAAATAAAAATGGGGAATGGTTTTACGCTTCAAATTTTGAGGGTAGAAAAATTAAAGATCTTTCTTTCAAATAGTTGGAGTGAATATTAAGCAAATATTGTAGATAAAGATTGGGGAAAAAATATTTCTAACAAAAAAATTGGGAGTTCTTAAAGCTCTATTTACTAAAATAGCGCATACTTTCTCATCATTTCTTGTGATTCTTTTCAAAAAGGTTAATGAGGGGTAAGCATTTGTGAATACGAAGGGTCATACGATCGACCAAGCAGCCAATCAGGTTCGGAGTGATCAATTCTCTTCTTTTATTGAACAGAAGGGGAGAATGGATACGAGAGTGGATACGCCTGTGGAAGTAACAATGTCGGATATTGCTCAAAAATTACGCACTGTTTATGCACAAATGCAAATGAAACACTCACCTCGTCCTTTGGAACAGCAGGGGGCTGTCGAGGAACATTTTAAATCTTACTTAGATGATATTAGTCGGGCCATTTTGGCTGAATATTATATTCGTCGCCAAAGGGAAAAAAGACTTTTTGAGTCTTTAGAGCAGATTAAAACACTTATTCAAAGTTTGCAGAGTGAAAAAAAAAGCTTAGAAGAAGCAGCAATAACACGACAGGTGTCTCGTTCAAAATCATCTGATTCCGTTGTGCAGAAACTTGCTCATATGGAATGTGAGGGAAATCAAGAACGCTTATTCCTTCAAAAGGTGCAAAATTTTTCAAGACAAAACAGTATAACACCATGCCAAACAAATGTTGAAAATGCCTTGCCGCAAGAAAATGAAAGCTCTCTATCCAGTGATGCACTTTTGCCAAGCGAGGCCCTTTTGCCAAGGGATGCTCTGAAGTCTTCTTTTAAAAAGACTGAAGGAGCAGCGGAGCACACTGTGATAGAAGAAAAAAGTATGGGGGTTCCAGCATCTAACCATTGCTCAGTATCTCATCATTGCATGGAGAATGATTTTTCTCCTCCCTTAAAGGCGCGGTCTCGCAGACATGTCTCTTTTTTATCTGTTTTTATAAAAAAAAGTGTCCTTTGTTTTTTAACCGTTGCATTTATGGGGGCGATAACGTTATGTTTTTATAGCTTTTTAAAAGGAACTCGTTTTTTTTAATTTTTACGCTGTTGATGTTAATAGATGTGAAATATATTGCGCATTCGTAAATTGTGCAAAAGTTATAGGAATTCAAATTATCCTTTATAAACACGCAACAGAGATTATTGGAAAAGGGAGAGTTGGAGAAAGACTCTCCAATTGCTAAAAAGCCTCAAATTATCTTAAAGGTTCTGCCAGTGAGTATTTATTTACCAATTGCTGAAATGTCACTCAATATGCTGATCTTAATTGGTATGGGAGTCGTTGCTGGTTTTTTTTCAGGTCTTTTTGGCATTGGGGGTGGTTTTCTCATCACGCCTTTATTGATTTTTTATAATATTCCTCCTGCTATTGCTGTTGGAACAGGCGCTAATCAGATGATTGCATCATCTGTAACGGGGGCAATTACACATTTTAGACGACGGACTCTTGATATCAAACTTGGTATTATTTTGGCGATTGGAGGAGGGCTTGGTTCGTTAATTGGAATTCAGATTTTTTCTGTTTTGAAAAAATTAGGTCAATTAGACCTCATGATTTCGCTTCTTTATGTGATTCTTCTTGGAAGTATAGGAAGCTTGATGATTGTTGAAAGTTGGTATGATATGATGCGCAAGCGTAGGTTAGGGAAAGCCAATGTTCGTCTTGCAGGTCGACATCGACATAACTGGATTCACCGTTTACCGTTAAAAATGCGTTTTCGAACATCTATGATCTATGTCAGCATTATTCCAGTGTTAGGGATTGGTCTCATTGTGGGGTTGTTGTCTTCTATTATGGGAATTGGTGGGGGATTCTTTATGATCCCTGCATTGATTTATCTTTTGCGTGTTCCAACCAGTGTTGTGATAGGGACTTCACTTTTTCAGATTACATTTGTGTCTTCTTTCACGACAATTTTGCAAAGTATGACTCATCAGTCCGTTGATATTGTTTTGGCTTTTTTGTTAATGCTTGGAGGAAGTATTGGTGCACAATATGGAACACGGGCTGGACGGAAGTTAAAGGCTGAACAATTGCGTATGGCTCTTGCATGTTTGGTGTTGATTGTGTGTATGCGTCTTGCTTTTCAATTATTTGTACGCCCTGATAATCTTTTCTCTCTGGATATTCTTATGAGATAAAAATGGGTAGATTATTTTCTTTATGCTTCATTGCAGGTTGCTTTTGTTTTGTTTCTTTTTCTACATGGTCACATGTTGGGACGACAGAAACATTCATTGATCAAGTTGATCACGAAACTGTGCAAATTATCGTCACAACGAATACGATTACGGTGGATACAAATTTTGCTGGTCGTGATCTTTATATTGCTGGTGTTTTGGAAAATATTGATCCATTATATTCTCAACAGAACCGTTATGATGTTGTTGTAAGCTTGGAAGGACAAACTCGGCCAATGGTCATGCGGGAAAAAAAACGCAATGCCGGTGTATGGGTTAATACGGATTCCCTTATTTTTAAAAATGTTCCTCTTTTTTACTCTATGGTTACAACGCGTGAAATTGATGAGATTACTAGCATCGAAGATTATAAACGTTTGGGGTTAGGGGTATCCTATTTGCCATTACAGACAGATGAAAAGGATCAGAAAAAAGTACAAATCTTTCGTGATGAACTTACAAAACTGCAAAAAGCTAAAAATCTTTATTATGAAGAAGTCGGCGGTGTTCGTTTTGGTTCTGATAAACTTTTCACAGCACATTTTCGTTTACCTGCCAATATTCCTGTTGGGCATTATAAGGCTCGTGCTTATCTTTTTCGTGATGGGCAGTTTATTGATAGTGCAACAACGACTCTTGAAATTGTTAAAGCGCATATTGCTTATACAATTTTCTATGCAGCACACAAGTATCGTTTCCTCTATGGTATTGTTGCGGTGATTATCGCTGTGAGCACAGGATTTTTATGTCGTTTGATTTTTCGGAAAGACTAACACCCAAGAAAAATATTTAAGGCGTCTATTTTTTATGAAAAATGCGTAAGATGAGAAAAATAGGCACAACAATAATAGCGCCCATCATGGTTATGTGGAAGAAGTTTTTAAGCGTTATAAATCCTGTTCCCCATAAAGAGTGAAGAAAATCTAATATTTTTTGTATGAGGTTGTGAGGTGTCCATCCAAAAAATTTCATTACAATACCCATGAAGAATGAAAGGATAAGTAATTTTAGACTGACACGACTGAATGTTTCTTTAAGAAATACATAAAAAGAATTTGACAATTTTTTCTTTCGGCTCATTTAAATATACTTTCGAATCTCTAGTGTTTTTGTTATATTATCATTGGACAGTGATATTATTATCATAAAGAAAAAATGTTTTCTTATTTTTTTACCACCTTTGTACTGGTGTAATATCGATGCCGGTCGTTGAAATATACGCGTATTTTTATTATTTCTTGCGTTATTTTCAGGGGACTTCTTTTATTAAATAAAAAAATCCTTTTTTCTAAGGACTTGTAAGGGAATTTTTATAACATTTTGATGTTTCGCATCAGAGTGAAAGCTCTCATCCGTTGAAGATTTTGTAACGGACTTATTATTATTTCGTGTATAGAAATAATATTTCCAAGCAATTTACTTAAAAAAGACTATCTATTCTGATAATGCTGTGCTTATATAGGGGTTATATTTAGATATTTCAACCTTAGTGAATTGAAAAGATACTTTTTGCTGAAAAGTGTAAGCAATGAATTGAGTGTTGTTAAAGGAGCGGGGTATTAAAATAGGATGTTGAAAAAAGTTTTGTGCTGTATAAACACGTGAGTAAATATCAGGGGGTTGCGGTGCTCATGCGCTTTTTGTTTTGAAATAAGATATAATGAGGAGCTTGTTATTGAGCGGGGAATTCAAAGCTTCCTTTTGCAGAAGGCGGAGAGGTGTTTGATATTGAAAAATGGGTGAATTTTCCTGTTTTGTTGAAAGATCAAATTTTTGTTAAGGCTCGTTATTATTAAGGTGCTGGCACTAACAGAGGGGTGTATTTTGATGAGGGAAAAAACACTGGAAGAGAAAAGAAGAGATAAGCTTGCTCGACAAGAGAGAAAAAATCTCTGTTTTATAGTTTTCAAGGGTGAATGTTTTTATATCATCAGTAGATTTTGTTATCGGTTCTACCATTTTATTGTATATTAAATTGTCTTTTGGTGCATATGGGAGGGGATAGCTTATAAGGGTGGCAGGAGGAGTGGTTAGTCAAGGAGTGTTGTCTGAATTTTTAAACCTTTGTTTCTTAGAGCCTATGGTTCATCTAATCTTGTTATTTTGCACGTTCTTATTGCGTGGGGAATTTATACAATAAACGTTAAAAGGAAAAGTCTATGAACTTGAAAAGAAAAATATTGAAAAGTAGCGGCTCTCTTGTTTCTGTTCTTATGGTCCTTGGAGTGGTTGCACAACAGGCTTCAGCAAAAACGCCGGCGAATACTCTTGTGATGGCTTGGAATATGGATGCAATTAGTACATTTGATCCCGCGCAACTCACAGATGTTTATGGAAGTGAAATTATTCGCAATGTTTGTGATAATTTGGTGAGTGGTGCGACAGATAATCCTGCTAAAATGGTTCCATCTTTAGCAACGCATTGGGATGTTTCTGGGGATGATCACAGTACGGTGATTACCTTTCATTTGCGTGATGGTTTAAAGTTTAATGATGGGAGAGCAGCCAACGCCGATGATCTTGTTTGGGGCATGAAGCGGGTTGTTAAATTGAAGATGGGGAATGCAGCAATTTTTAATGAATATGGCATTACAGAGCAAAATGTTGATGATGCTTTGCAAGCGCCTGATGAAAAAACAGTGGTAATGAAATTTGATAAGCCTTATCCAGCAGAGCTTATTCTTAATAATATTGTTGCAAGTCCTGCGACAGCTTTGCTTGATCGTAAAACCATTATGAAGCATGAAAAAGATGGCGATCTGGGCAATCAGTATTTAAAAACACATGCTGCTTGTGTTGGTCCTTATCAGTTAAAAAGTTGGCGCCCTGGAGAAGCTCTTTTGTTGCGTGCAAGCGCCCATTATTGGGGGGAAGCACCAAAATTAAAGCAGATACTCATTCGTCATGTTGCAGAGCCTGGAACACAACGTTTATTGTTGCAAAAACATGATATTGATGTTGCTCGTAATTTGACCCCTGAAGATCTTGCAGACTTGAAAAAAACCACAGATGTTAAAATCGAGGAAGTGTTAGAGCCATCCATGATGTATTGGGGCTTCAACATGACAAATCCCATTTTTGCGAAGGAAAAAGTACGCTTGGCGATGCGCTATCTCATAGACTATGAAGGTCTTGGTAAAAAGCTTCTCAAAGGTGTTGGTGTTCCACGGGCAAGTTTTATTCCTCTTGGCAACCTTGGGGCTTTGGATGAAAAAGAAGGGCAGCCTTTTAAGCTTGATATTCAAAAAGCCAAGAAACTTTTAGCAGAGGCTGGTTATCCGAACGGATTTGAGGCCAATTTCCTCGTTTCAAATGATCCTTATAGGCTGCTCCTTGCTCAATCAATCCAAGATAGTGCAGAACAGGCGGGGGTACATCTTAAAATTGAGCGTTTGGCAGGGACACAGTTGTTTTCCAAACTTTATGCACGTAGCTTTGATACGATTTTTGTCGGATGGAATAATGATTCTGCAGATCCCCATACAATGGCTTCACGTCTTATATATAATCCGGATAATCGGTTTGAGGCAAAAAATACAGCCTATCCTAGTTGGCAGCATGGGTATTTTGATACGAAGATGAATAAAAAAGTTGAAGAGGCTTTATTTCAAAAAGATCCACAAAAACGGGCCAAAATATATGCTGATTTACAACGTGAATTGATGCAAAAAGGACCTTATGCGTTTATCTTCCAGAAATATACTGTTATCGGGATGACACCTAATGTCAAAAAGTGGGTTTGGAATAGCGCACCACAAATTTTTTATAATAAAATTGAAAAATAAGTGGGTCTTTAATGCTGTCAAATAGATAAAAAGCATAGCCATAATATATTCGGCGTTTTGCATAAGTTTTTGAGCTTTACAATACGCCGAATTTATGGCTGAGGAGTGCGTGTGTTGTTGAATGCCTTTTCAAGACATTCTGTAAAGAGAGATTTTCTCTTCTCATTGAGGATGTGTTTGCATGGCTGTTAAGATTGAATATTTTAACTTTTCTGAATGGGAAAGAGGCAATTTCTTTTCTGAAAAAAATCACAACCAATGCCGCATAATTTATTATTTCTAAAGGATAAAAGGCTTTGCAGTGTTGAAGAAAAAATTCTTTATGGAAGTGTCTTGTGGGCAGTGATGAATATCAGCTTTTTTATGGTGTCCGTGTTTTCTTTTGCTTTGAAAAGATGATGAGATGCCCATTGGGAGGTATTGTTTTACAGGGAGTGAAGCAAAAACTTGAAGAAAGAGTAAAAGTCGTTGCACTTGGCAAATTGACGAATTTTTCTGTTTTACCGATGTTTCAAATTATTATGAAGGCTTTTTGTTGTTAAGGTACGTGAGCCAATAGGGGGAGTGCCTTGATGATATTTAAGAGGTTTTGGAGTGAAGGGTTTTAAAACTTTATCTTTTAGAGCCTATGGTTCATCCCATTTTATTATTTTGTGCATCTTTGTAGCATGGAGAATTTATACAATAACTTTTAAAGGGAGAAATCTATGAATTTAAAAAGAAAAATATTAAAAGGGAGCAGTCCTTTTATTTCTGCTCTTATGGCTTTGGGGATGGTTGTGCAACCAGTTTTAGCCAAAACACCGGCTGATACTCTTGTAATGGCTTTGAATCTTGATTCAATTGAGACTTTTGATCCTGCACAGATCAATGAACGTTATGGCAATGAAATCGTTGCCAATATTTGTGATAACCTCATCGATTCTGCAACAGATGATGCAGCAAAAATAGCGCCTTCTTTGGCAAAGAGTTGGGATGTTTCAAATGAGGGCGGGGGTACAGTCATTACTTTTCATTTGCGTGATGGTTTGAAGTTTAATGATGGTCGACCTGCTGGTGCTCGTGATCTTGTTTGGAGTATGAGGCGGGTTGTTAAATTAAAATTGTCTGCAGCGGCAATATTTAACGAGTATGGAATTACAGAACAAAATGTTGATTCTACTCTTCAAGCCCCAGATGATAAGACAGTGGTGATGAAATTTGATAAGCTTTATCCAGCAGAGATAATCCTTGGGCATATTCTTACTACGCGTACTGCTGCTTTGCTTGATCGTGAAACAATTATGAAACATGAACAAGATGGTGATATGGGAAATCATTATTTGGCAAGTCATGCTGCTTGTGTAGGTCCTTATCAGTTAGTGAACTGGCATTCTGGAGAGGCAATTTTGTTGCGTGCAAGTTCCCATTATTGGGGTGAGGCGCCCAAATTAAAACAGGTTCTCATTCGTCATATTGCAGAGCCTGGTACACAACGTTTGTTGTTGGAAAAACACGATATTGATGTGGCCCGTAATTTGATGCCAGAAGATATAGCCGATCTCCAAGCAAAAACAGATATTAAGATTGAAAAAGTGTTGGCTCCATCTGTGATCATGTGGGGATTCAATGTGACAAATCCTATTTTTGCCAATGAAAAGGTGCGTTTGGCAATGCGCTATCTTATCGATTATGACACTTTGGGAAAGACTCTTCTTAAAGATGTGGGTATTCCACGGGCAAGCTTTATTCCCATTGGAAATCTTGGTGCTTTGGATGAAAAAGAAGGGCAACCCTTTAAACTTGATCTTCAAAAAGCCAAGCAGCTTTTAACAGAAGCAGGGTATCCAAATGGTTTTGAGGCTAATATTTATGCAGGAAAATCTCCTTATCCTTTTGCTTTGCCTATTGCTCAGTCCATTCAAGATAATGCAAAAAAAATAGGTGTGCGCTTTAAGATTGAACATTTTGTGGGGACACAGTTGTTTTCAAAGCTTTATGCACGAGGTTTTGATACAATTTTTATGGGATGGAATAACGATTCTGCAGATCCTTATACAATGGCTTCACGTCTTGTTTATAATCCGGATAATCGGTTTGAAGCTAAAAATACAGGCTATCCTAGTTGGTGCCACGGCTATTTTGATGAAGATATGAATAAAAAGGTAAGGGAAGCATTGTTTGAAAAAGATCCACAGAAACGGGCACAAATGTATGCTGACTTACAGCGTGAGTTTATGCAAAAAGGACCATTTGCCTTTATCTATCAGACATATAGCATTATCGCTATGACACCTGATGTTAAAAAATGGGTGTGGAATAGTGCACCACGTATTTTTTATAATGCCATTGAAAAATAAACACGTTTTAAATGTTGTAACATACAACAATGAATGTGATGATGATATCTTCGGTGTTTTGCACAGGGCTTAAAGGCTTTGCAAAATATCGGAGTTTATCGGTAAAATGCATTACAGAATAATTCTCACATACTCTTCTTGAAAGAAGGGCTATGAATTTTTATTAAATGTGTATATATAGGTATTAGGATTGGAGATTTCAATCTTAAGTGAAGTAAAAAATAATAAATTTGTTTATTCAAGAAGTGGGCATACTGAATATAAGCAGAATTTAGTATTTTTTAGAAAAAGCGGGGACCTTAAAGTGTGCTGTTGAGAAAAAATTGGGTTATATGCAGGTGCGTTGGGGGAATATGAGGTTATTGTGGAGCGAATGCTTCAAATTTATCGTCTTTCCTTAAAAAATGATGAGATGCTGGGATTGTCCTTTGTATGGGGTCGTGAAAATACTCAAATTCCTTGTTAGGAAGGAGAGGGGTGGGCATTGTTGGAAACTATACTTGTGAGGATTGTCAAAGGATCAAAGAGTGATTGAGTTTTTTTAAAGCAACCAAAATTGGTGCTCTGAAGACTCTTTTGGAAAAATCACAAAAGGCTTTTAAAGTAGAAGTTCTGTTTGATGCGATAAAGAAGATCTTTGGCTTGTATGTTCAAAGTTACAGGTGTTGTGACATCACCAATAGACGCTGTCATTTGTGGTGTCACTCATCGTTTATCAGATCATTTTCCGTTGTCTCTTTTGTTTTAGCTACCAATATCGTTTAGGGGGCTGCTCCTGCTGTTTCAAGGGCTTGATATTTTGTCTTTAGGAGGTGTGTTTTCTAAGTTTGAACTTTTTATTTATGCACGTTTTTATGGCGTGAAAAATTTATATAATAAACTCTAAGGGGAAAAATCTATGAACTTAAAAAGAAAAATATTCAAAGGAAGCAGTTCTTTTGCCTCTGCAATTATTGCGTTTGGGATGTTAGTGCAACAAGTTGCAGCCAAAACACCGGCCGATACCCTCGTGATGGCTTGGGATCTTGATGCGATTAGTAATTTTGATCCTGCGCAGCTCAATGACCGGTATGGCGCTGAAATTGTTGTCAATGTTTGTGACAATTTGGTCGATTCTGCTAAAAATGATGGAACTAAAATCGTTCCTTCTTTGGCAAAGAGTTGGGATGTTGCAAGCGATGACCAGAGTACAGTCATTACTTTTCATTTGCGCGATGATTTAAAGTTTAATGATGGTCGACCTGCTGGTGCTCGTGATCTTGTTTGGGGGATGAGGCGGGTTGTCAAATTGAAACTGTCTAATGCGGCAACTTTTAATGAATATGGTATCACAGAAAAAAATGTTGATGAGGCTTTTCAAGCACCCGATGAGAAGACTGTGGTGATGAAATTTGATAAACCCTATCCAGCAGAGCTTATTCTGAGCAATATTTCTACTAATCGTACTGTTGCTTTACTTGATCGTGAGACACTTATGAAACACGAACAAGATGGTGATATGGGAAATCGCTATTTGGCAAGTCATGCTGCTTGTGTTGGTCCTTATCAGTTAGAAAGTTGGCGTCCTGGAGAAGGAATTTTGTTGCGGGCAAGTTCCCATTATTGGGGAGAGGCACCCAAATTGAAGAAGATTCTCATTCGGCATATTGCAGAGCCTGGTACACAACGTTTGTTGTTGGAAAAACACGATATTGATGTGGCTCGTAATTTAACACCAGAAAATATAGCCGATCTCCAAGCAACAACAGATATTAAGGTGGAAAAAATATTGGCTCCATCTCTGATCGTATGGGGGTTCAATGTAACAAATCCTATTTTTGCCAATGAAAAGGTGCGTTTGGCAATGCGCTATCTTATCGATTATGACACTTTAGGAAAGACTCTTCTTAAAGATGTGGGTATTCCACGGGCAAGCTTTATTCCTCTTGGTAATTTTGGGGCTTTGGATGAAAAAGAAGGGCAACCCTTTAAACTTGATCTTCAAAAAGCCAAGCAGCTTTTAACAGAAGCAGGGTATCCAGATGGTTTTGAAGCTAATATTTTTGCAGGAAAATCTCCTTACCCTTTTGCTTTGCCTATTGCTCAGTCTATTCAGGACAATGCAAAAAAGGTGGGTGTACGCTTTAAGATTGAACATTTTATCGGGACGCAGTTGTTTTCAAAACTTTATGCCCGCAGTTTTGATACCATTTTTATAGGATGGAATAACTCTTCTTCCGATCCTCATACAATGGCTGCACGTTTTATTTTAAACCCTGACAATCGGTTTGAAGCTAAAAACACAGGTTATCCTAGTTGGTGCCATGGCTATTTGGATGAAGATATGAATAAAAAGGTAAAAGATGCTCTCTTTCAAAGAGATCCACAGAAACGGGCACAAATGTATGCTGATTTACAGCGTGAATTTATGCAAAAAGGACCCTATGCTTTTATCTATCAGACATATAATATTGTCGCTATGACACCTGATGTCAAAAAATGGGTGTGGAATGGTGCACCGCGTATTTTTTATGCTTCCATTGAAAAATAATTTTTATTGGAAAAATAGAAAAATACAATCATGATAGCTTCGACGTTTTGCGTGTGGTTTAAAAGCTTTGCAAAACGTTGAAGTTTATCGCTAACAAACCGATCTATTGTATAGGGAAGGGCTTTCTAAAGAGAGAGCTCTTTTAGAGAAGAGGTTCTTTTTCTCATTAAATTTTTATGGATGTTGAGATTGAATATTTAAACCTTCATTGATAAAATTCTAGATGCAACAATCAGCTGATCTCCATGTTTTTAGCCTTGATGGTTTTGATCATCGGCGTGAGAGGTTAAGGGTGGACACTATTTGCTTATTGGTGTTACGGACATTGGGTAAAGCTATATTAAAAATTAAAGATGCGTTTTTTTAAAAAGATTCACAGAAACGGGCGTAAAGAATTAAAAAATGGTAGGTTTGTTTGGTGAAAAGACAAGTGCAACGAATGTTGCGGAATTTACTGTTTCCGAAATAGCAGGCGCTTTAAAGCGTGTTGTGGAAGAAAAGTTTGGATATGTACGGGTGCGTGGAGAGATCTCGGGTTATCGCGGTGCTCATGCTTCGGGTCATGCTTATTTTGCCTTAAAAGATGATAAGGCGCGGTTGGAAGCTGTTATTTGGCGCGGCGTGATGGAAAAGCTCAAATTTCCTCCTGAAGAAGGGATGGAAGTTATTGCTGTGGGCAAGCTTACAACTTATCCAGGGTCATCGAAATATCAAATTGTCATTGAGGCTCTTGAACCAACAGGGGTTGGTGCTTTGATGACTCTTCTTGAAAATCGTAAAAAAAAATTTGCAGAAGAAGGCTTATTTGATGAAGCAAAGAAAAAGCCTTTGCCTTATATGCCTCGGATTATAGGGGTTGTAACATCACCAACAGGGGCTGTTATTCGCGATATTATTCATCGTATCTCTGATCGTTTTCCGCTGCATGTTTTAGTTTGGCCTGTTCGTGTGCAGGGAGAAACAAGCGGGAGTGAAGTGGCTGCTGCTGTTGAAGGTTTTAATGCACTTGCTTCAGGAGGGCTTATTCCAAAGCCTGATCTGCTTATTGTTGCACGAGGAGGGGGAAGTTTAGAAGATTTATGGGGGTTTAATGATGAAGCTGTTGTTCGTGCTGTTTATGCTTCTGACCTCCCTGTTATTTCTGCTGTTGGGCATGAAACAGACTGGACTTTGATTGATTATGTCGCTGATTGGCGTGCTCCAACCCCTACAGGAGCCGCAGAAAAGGCTGTTCCTGTTAAGCTTGATCTTGAAGTAAGTGTTGCATCACTTGGGGCACGTTTGCGTAAAGGACTTGCACGTTCTTTTGATTTTCATCAACAAAAGTTGCGTGCAGCCAGACGAGGTCTTCCCACTGTCGACCAACTTTTTGCTCTACCGCGGCGTGGTTTTGATGAAATTTCAAGTCGATTACAGCGTGCTCTTTGTGCGAGCTACGATAAAAAACGTTTTTCTTTTCATGCTCTTCACTTCCGTCTTTCGCCACGTTTGTTAAAGAGTGAAAAAGCACAACGCCACACAAAGGAATATACAGCACGTCTTCATCGTGCTTTTATGCGCAGTGTAGAAAAACAACGTGCGGCGTTAGAGTTGGCATGTAGGCTTTTAAAAAGCACTTCTTATCAGAATATTTTAGAGCGTGGTTTTGTTTTGGCTTTGGGGCAAGATCATAAACCTATTAAACGGTTGGCACAGTTTCCGGAAAGTGGACAAATAAATTTACGCTTTTTTGATGGAGATATCTGTGTTGCAACAAAAGAGCCTGTTTCTCCGACACGTTCAAAACATAGGAAGATAAAGTCGCCAAGCGATGATCAAGGAACACTCTTTTAATATGGTGAAGATTATGCTTGCCGATGGTCTTCTTAAGGGAGTGGATGGAAAAGTTCGTTGCGCATGGGCAGGAACGGATCCTCTTTATTGCGCTTATCATGATAACGAATGGGGAAAACCTATTTTTGAGGATATTCCTCTGTTTGAAAAAATTTGTCTTGAAGGTTTTCAAGCGGGGCTTTCTTGGTTTACGATTTTAAAAAAACGCTCTTCTTTTCGCATTGCATTTGATGATTTTGACTTTGAAAAGATTGCTCATTACGATGCGCTAAAGGTGCAAATGTTGATGCAGAATAAAGGCATTGTTCGTCATCAAGGAAAAATTCGTTCAGTGCTTAATAATGCCTTGAGAGTGCAGGAAATTATAACTGAGTGGGGGAGTTTGTCCCACTATTTCTGGTCTTTTCAGCCACCACAATCGGAGCGTTATGAAAAGATAGATTTTCAAACATTGTTAGCAAATCCCATCACTCCAGCTTCTCTTCGTCTTTCTCAAGACTTAAAGAAGCGCGGTTGGACATTTGTTGGCCCCACGATTTGTTATGCTTTTATGCAGTCTGTAGGGATTGTCAATGATCATCTTGAAGGGTGTTTTTGTCGATAAATTGGTAAAATTTCTGTCATAAGGGCCACTGATCGACTAGGATAACCATCGAATTGTTTCATAAATGTGCAATTATAAAATTCTATCGTATAAGATAATTGAAGCATACAAACGATACAATAGTAATGATTTTTTAATTTTTGTTAGCCTTCAAAATGACAAAAGTATACTTTTGGGAATAAAAAAAATGCAAAAAAAGTGTAATATCTTAACCCTCCTGTATCTGGAGTTCGATAAGGACGATATTTTATTATAAAGCAGGATACCATTAGGTTGCTAATTCACATGCCTTCTTTAAAAAACATTTCGCCCCTCAGCTCATTTTCGACGGTGGTGGTGAATGGTATAACAGCGAAGCTATTGAGCATCACTATCTTACGCTTATGAAGGAATGAGCTGGTACCATCATACACACTTTGTCAGTCCTAAAATATTATGACAGTGTTTGGCATTTGAAAGGGTTTAGAAAAGGTATTTTATTTCCGTTAATGCCGTGGACGTTATCATAAGTAATGAATATTTTATTCATGTTTATTGATGAATGCAAAATGGCTTTTAGAGGGAGCTGGTGCTGCATTGTTATATTTTGCTGGGGTTGTATGATCGTTGGTTTATTTGTGGGGAGGTTGATTGTTCAAGACTTTCCTAGGTGATACAAAATAAAATGCAGTGATGAAAAATTGACGCTAAATAACTCAAGCTGCTTGTGTTAGGGGTGATTATCTGATAACTTTCCTCTATGAGAGAGGGGGTTTGCTGCGTGTGAGCTCCAGTTTTGGGGAGGATACTTAAGCTCAGACAGGCTGGTATTCACAACATTGCTCATTGAATCTCTGTGTGTGGCTGTTGAAACTAAACGTTTTATTACAGCATGTTGTTGGCTATTCTATTTTTATAGCGGCAAAGCAATGATGCGTACTAAAGTTTAGAAGGATTTATATTCGTTATGTCTTTGGGGAAAATTATATCATGAATTTTGTTTTGATACTTAATTGGGGGCTGATAAAGCGCATTGTTGTGTGCAAAGAGCTATTATGAAAAGAGTGTGATATTGGTTGGTAAGACATACATTCCATGTTCACTATGGTTTGGTTGAGACTGTCAATCAATGAATTTATAAAGTGTATGGGATTTAAAAGAAGATGACTCTGTATAAGTGATGAGAACGTATTTTCTCAATCTTTATAATTATAAATAGTGCCCTTTATGATTATAAATTTGCATGTCATTTCAGTGTCATTCATTGATAGAAAATAAAGGGGAAATTTTATGAACTTGAAGAAAAAAATATTAAAAGGGAGCAGCTCCCTTATTTCTGTTCTTATGGTACTGGGCGTGGTTGCACAACAGGCTTCAGCTAAAACACCCGCTGATACCCTTGTGATGGCTTGGAATATGGATGCAATCAGTACGTTTGATCCAGCTCAAAGCAATGATGTTTATGCAAGTGAAATTATTGAAAACGTTTGTGATAATTTGGTCAGTATTGCGACAGATGATCCAACGAAAATGGTTCCGGCATTAGCAACACATTGGGATGTTTCTGGGGATGATCACAGTACGGTGATTACCTTTCATTTGCGTGATGGTTTAAAGTTTAATGATGGGAGAGCAGCCAACGCCAATGATCTTGTTTGGGGCATGAAGAGGGTTGTCAAATTAAAAATGGCCGATGCGGCAACTTTTAATGAATACGGAATTACAGAGCAAAATATTGATGATGCTTTGCAAGCGCCTGATGAAAAAACAGTGGTAATGAAATTTGATAAGCCTTATCCAGCAGAGCTTATTCTTAATAATGTTGTTGCAAATCATGTAACGGCTTTGCTTGATCGCGAGACTATTATGAAGCATGAAAAAGATGGCGATTTGGGCAATCAGTATTTAAAAACACATGCTGCTTGTGTTGGTCCTTATCAGTTAAAAAGTTGGCGCCCTGGAGAAGCTCTTTTGTTGCGTGCAAGCGCCCATTATTGGGGGGAAGCACCAAAATTGAAGCAGATACTCATTCGTCATGTTGCAGAGCCTGGAACACAACGTTTATTGTTGCAAAAACACGATATTGATGTTGCTCGTAATTTGACCTCTGAAGATCTTGCAGATCTACAAAAAACAACAGATATTAAAGTCGAAAAGGTGTTGGTGCCAAGCATGATGTATTGGGGCTTCAACATGACAAATCCCATTTTTGCGAATGAAAAAGTACGCTTGGCGATGCGTTATCTCATAGACTATGAGGGTTTTGGTAAGAAGCTTCTCAAAGGTGTTGGTGTTCCACGGGCAAGTTTTATTCCTCTTGGCAACTTTGGCGCTTTGGATGAAAAAGAAGGGCAGCCTTTTAAGCTTGATATTCAAAAAGCCAAGAAACTTTTAGCAGAGGGTGGTTATCCAAATGGATTTGAGGCAAAATTTCTTGTTTCAAATACTCCTTATACTTTAGCTCTTGCCCAGTCACTCCAAGATAGTGCAGCACAGGCGGGGGTGCATCTTAAAATTGAACGTGTGGCAGGGACACAGTTGTTTTCAAAGGTGGATGCTCGAGCTTTTGATACCACTTTTATCGGATGGAATAGCGGGTCTACGGATCCTCATACAATGGCTTCACGTCTTGTATATAATCCGGATAATCGGTTTGAGGCAAAAAATACAGCCTATCCTAGTTGGCAGCATGGGTATTTTGATAAAGAGATGAATAAAAAAGTTGAAGAGGCTTTATTTCAAAAAGATCCACAAAAGCGGGCACAACTCTATGCTGATTTACAACGTGAGTTAATGCAAAAAGGCCCTTATGCATTTATCTTTCAGAAATATAATGTTATCGCGATGACACCTGATGTCAAAAAATGGGTTTGGAATAGTGCGCCGCGTGTTTTTTATAATGAAATTGAAAAATAAGCGTGTCTTTTTGTGTTCTCAAAGGTAAAGAGAGCTTGATCATAATTGTATGATGAAAATATTCTTCCATATAGAAGCTCTTCAGTCTTTTAAAGGAGAATGGAATTGTGGGGGATTGTGCCGTATAAGTTTGAGGTTACTTATAGGGAGAGGTAAATATGGAAAGTTATAATGGGGAGGCTTTGTTTATTGTTACAGATTCTCTTTATCTCGAATATAGATTGATATATGAGAGAATTAATTTATAGATACCTCGTTTGATTAAATGAAGTTGATGTTTGATACTATGCTGTTTAAAAGGTGAAAGACCAAAATCACAATCACTGTGTGTGAAAAGCTACAGAAATACAAAAGCAAGAGACAAGAGATAAAATGGGGAAAAAAGAATGTTGAAAAGAATTTGTGTTTTATTAAGCACAGTAGGATTTTTAAATGGGGCTATAGTCTCAGCATTTAGTGCTTCATCTAAAGATATATTGGTGATGGCATGGAATATTGATTCAATTAGTGGTTTTGATCCAGCGCAAACCGTTGAGGTTGTGACAAGTGAATTATTGACGAATATTTGTAGCGCGCTCGTGCAATATGATGAGCATGATCCTACAAAAATTCGTCCTGCTATGGCAAAATCTTGGGATGTTTTAGATCATGGCAAAAGAATAGTTTTTCATCTTCGTGATGACTTAAAGTTTGATGATGGAAGAGTGGCGACGGCACAAGATCTCGTATGGTCGATGCGACGGATTATTAAATTAGGCTTAAGCTATGCTCAATCTTTAATGGATTATGGGTTTACCAAAGATAATGTTGAAACAAATATTCAGGCTCTTGATGATAAGACTTTACAATTAAAATTAGATAAACCCTATCCTATTCAGCTCATATTGACTGTTATTGGACAATCCTATGCTTCTGCTCTGCTTGATCGCAAAACAATTGAAGCGCAGAGTATTAATGGTGATATGGGGAATAAATACTTAGCAACACATTCGGCTTGTGTTGGACCTTATAAATTGGCAAATTGGTCTCCAGGGGACAAAGTTGTGTTAGAGGCTACACAGCATTATTGGGGGAATGTGCCTAAAATTAAGCAAATTGTCGTGCGGCATGTAGCGGATTCAGCAAGTCAAAGGCTTCTTTTGGAAAAAGGTGATGTGGATATAGCGCGTGATCTTTCTTCAGAGGATATTTTAGACCTTGAAAAAAAAGGTGGCTCGGTCAAAATTAGTCGTGTTTTGCGTCCGCAGATCATTTATCTATCGTTAAACAATAAGAATGCAATTTTTGCAAACGAAAAAGTCAGATTAGCGCTTCGTTATTTGGTTGATTATGAAGGTCTTGGAAAAACTGTGTTGAAGGGGATTGCTATTCCACGGGCAACTTATATGTCTTTAGGTGTTCCAGGTGCTTTGGATGAAAAAGAAGGGCTTCCCTTTAAGTTAGATTTGGAAAAAGCCAAACAGTTAATTACTGAAGCTGGTTATCCTAAAGGTTTTAAAGCTAATCTTTTAGTGGGTAGCCTTAGTTATATGTCGTCTGTTGCGCAGTCTATTCAAGCGAATGCACACAAAATTGGTGTTGAGCTGACACTTGAAAAAATGGCGCAAAATCAATTGTTGAGTCGTGTACGCGGTGGAAATTATGATACAGCCCTTATGGGGTGGGGGAGTGCTGATCCTGATGGGCATCCTGCTTCATTAAATCACGTGTTTAATCCTGATCCAACTTTTACGAAAAAGTATAATATGTATTTAGCTTGGCGCGCTGGTTATTATGATGAAAATGTTAATAAAATGGTGACGGATGCTTTGTTTGAACAAGACCCTAAGAAGCGTATTATGCAATATCGTACTTTACAGCATTATGTGCTAGAGCATGGTCCTATGGTTTATTTATTTCAGACATATTATACCGTTGGTATGGGACCTGATGTCAAAAAATGGGTTTGGAATAGTTACAGACTTTACTACAATGAAGCAGAAAAATAAAAAGAAGCATGTTAGGGAGAAGCGTTGCAGAACATGCTTAATAAGAAATTGTTTCATTCTATAAAAAAAGGTATTCGCTTTATGTTTTATCGCTACAGAGGGGATTTTTATAATGGTTTTGCCACTTTCAGAGACTGAAAGAGCTGTATCAGAAAAGCAGAAAAAATTATTTTTATGGGATTTTTTGTCCAAGGGATTAAAACTTCTTATTTCAGTTTTTATTACATTGCTTGGGTTGGTGACGATCACTTTTTTTCTTGGTCATCTTCTTCCTCTCGATCCTGTTCTGTCTATTCTTGGTGATAATATTAGTCAGGAAGCTTATGATGCCATGTATTATAAGCTGGGTCTTGATAAGCCGTTGATTGTTCAATATTGGAAGTATCTTCATAATGTATTTTTGTTTGATTTTGGAGATGCCTTAACGTCTGGACGTCCTGTTTTAGAAGACATTATGCGCGTATTTCCGGCAACATTAGAGCTTGCAACGGTTGCTATTGTTATTGGCACAACTCTTGGAATCCCTTTTGGTGTTTTTGCAGCAATGTATCGCGATTCATTTATTGATTATGTTGTCCGTGTTTTTACACTTTTGAGTTATTCTACGCCGACATTTTGGCTTGGGCTGATGGCGTTGTTAATCTTTTATGCTAAACTGAGCTGGGTTGGTGGTCCAGGGCGACTTGATTTTCTTTATGAATATTCTTTTGAACCCAAAACAGGATTTTTTCTTTGGGATACCGCGAGCCAAGGACAATGGGAGGCTTTTGGGAATGTCTTTAGTCACATTATTACGCCTGCTTTGATCTTGGCTTTCGGGGCTATGGCTTATATTAGTCGTATGACTCGTGGGTTTATGATTGAGCAACTCAATCAGGAATATATCATTACGGCACGTGTAAAGGGGTTATCGTGGGCGCGAACGGTTTGGGGACATGCCTTTCGGAATGCTGCTGTTCAAGTTATTACCGTTGTTGCACTTTCTTATGCTTTTTTATTAGAAGGGGCTGTTTTGACGGAGACAGTTTTTGCTTGGCCTGGTTTTGGACATTATTTGACAAATGCTCTTCTCGCTGGAGATATGAATGCAGTTGTCGGATGTACTTTACTTGTAGGATTTATCTTTGTCGCCATTAATTTATTTTCTGATTTGCTTTATCGCATTTTTGATCCAAGGACACGTTGAATATGACAGTCAGTAATCATCATAAATCGCCATCATCATCTTCTTTGAGTTCTTGGTTAAATGATCCTGTTCCAAGGTCCGTAATTCAAGCAAACATACAAAGAATTTATCACGCACTGGTTAAATTTTTTCATAACTTTTCGGCTGTATTTGGTCTGCTTATTATTTGTATTATTGTCATATGTGCACTTTTTGCTCCTTGGATTGCGACGCACGATTTTCTGAGCAACGATCTGGGGCATCGATTACAGCCCCCCTCTATGGCTCATTATTTTGGGACAGATGAATTAGGACGTGATATTTTTAGCCGTCTTGTTTTTGGTTCTCGTATTACTCTTTATGTTGTTTTTCTCACAACCATTATTGTCGGACCAATAGGGCTTATTGTTGGAACTGTCTCTGGTTATGTGGGTGGATGGGTTGATACTGTGCTCATGCGTATTGTTGATATTTTTCTCGCTTTTCCAGCGTTGATTTTAGCTCTTGCTTTTTCAGCTGCATTGGGACCAGGGATTGAAAATGCTTCTATTGCCATTTCAATTGCAGCATGGCCGCCAATCGCACGTTTAGCGCGCGCTGAGACTTTGACAATACGTTCTTCTGATTATGTTTCTGTGGTGCGCTTGCAGGGGGCTTCTGCTTGGCGGATTATTTTGTTTCATGTTGCGCCCATGTGTATTCCTTCGGTGATTGTGCGATTAACTTTGGATATGTCTGGGATTATTCTCACGGCTGCAGGCCTTGGATTTTTAGGGTTGGGAGCTCAACTTCCAAGTCCTGAATGGGGGGCGATGCTTTCTTCAGGGCGGGAATTTATGATGACAAATTGGTGGTTGGCGGCAATACCAGGCTGTGCAATATTATTTGCAAGCCTTGCTTTCAATCTTTTAGGTGATGGTCTTCGTGATGTATTGGATCCACGCAATGGGTAATAAATTATTAGAAGTAGAAGATTTACGTATTTCTTTTCCTACAACGCGCGGTATGGCAGAAGTTGTGCGCGGTGTTAGCTTTTCTGTCGGAAAAGAAAAAATTGGCATTGTTGGTGAATCCGGATCTGGAAAATCGATGACTGGACGGGCAATACTAAAGCTGAGTCCAAAATCAGCCATTGTTAAAGCCAAAAAAATGCGCTTTGAGGATGTCGATTTATTGACGGCAAGTGAAGCTCAGATGCGAAAAATCCGCGGTAAGCGTATTTCAATGATTTTACAGGACCCCAAATATTCACTTAATCCACTCATCCGGATTGGGGAACAGATTATGGAGGCTTACCGTATTCATTACCGTGTTTCAAAAGCTGAAGCGCGGGAGCGAACCATATCTATGTTAGAATCTGTTCATATTCGTGATCCTGAACATGTGATGCGTCTCTTTCCTCATGAAATATCTGGGGGGATGGGGCAACGTGTGATGATTGCAATGATGCTCATTCCAAAACCTGATTTAATTATTGCCGATGAACCAACATCTGCGCTTGATATTACAGTCAGACGACAAGTTTTGTCCGTATTAGATGAACTTGTGACAAAGTCGGGAACGGGGCTTATTTTTATTAGTCATGATTTGAATATGATTGCTGATTTTTGTGATCGTATTTTGGTGATGTATGCGGGCCGTGTGCTAGAAGAATTGCCTGCTTCTGATTTGTCTCACGCTTGTCATCCTTATACAAAGGCTTTGCTCGCCAGTTTGCCACGGCTTGATAATCCTGTCGATGTTTTGGCTGTTCCTGAGCGCGATCCTGATTGGTTGTATAATCCTACGATTGTTAATGGTGTTGAGGAGGTTCATCATGACAAATTGTAAGAATATTATTGATGTTTCTAATTTATCTGTCACGTTTGGGCACAGACATAAGGCTGTAACCGTTGTTAGAAATGTTAATTTTCATATTAAGCGTGGAGAAGCTTATGGTTTGATTGGTGAATCTGGATGTGGAAAATCAACTATTTTGAATACATTGGTAGGGCTTATTTCAGAGTATAGTGGACAGTTTCTTTTTGATGGAGAAGAGGTTGCAAAAAAAAGGGACAAGAGTTTTCTGCGTCGTATTCAAATGGTTTTTCAAGATCCTTATGCGTCCCTTCATCCAAGAAAAATGGTTCATACGGTTCTTTCTGAATCGCTTAAAATTCATGGTATGGATAATCAAAGAGAACGGGTAGAGGATGCTTTAGATTCCGTTGGCTTAAATTCTTCGTTTCTTTATCGTTATCCTCATGAATTATCTGGAGGGCAGCGTCAACGTATTGCTCTTGCTCGTGCTTTAATTATCGAGCCAGAGGTTTTGTTGCTTGATGAGCCAACATCTGCATTGGATGTGTCGGTACAGGCTGAAATTTTAAACTTGTTGAAATCGTTACGTGAGAGAAAAAAGCTTACTTATTTGATGGTATCCCATGATCTTGCTGTTGTAGCACATATTTGTGAACGGGTTGGCATTATGCATAAAGGGATTATTCTTGAAGAGCTTAGCAATGATGAATTGCGTAATCTACATGCACAAAACGATTATACAAAGAAGTTTTTTGAAGCCAGTATTGAGCCTATCGTTCATAGAGAACAAAGAGCGTGATTAATTTTCCAGAAGAGAAAATGTCGTTTTTTCTGTGTTGAAGTTTCTGAAGATGCTTGGCGGCTTTGTGAAAGGGAAGGGAGAATAATAGGATTTTTTTTAGTTATGAATTTGCTGGATAGTGTTTGAGCTATAATATTTAAAATCCTATTAGAACTCTGGTTGTGAAATATACAACTGGCTTATAACACACATCCTTTGTTTGATAGTATTGTCTTGTTTTTTGCTTATCATTTTCTGTTTAGTTTTTTTATTTTAAGATTTTAAGCATTAAATGTGTGAGAAATAACAGAAGAGAATAATGGCTGCGTGTTCGGGAAAAGCTTCTTAATTATTTTATAATATCGTCTTATTTTTTAGTTGTGCTCTTTTTTAGAGCTTTGCGTATTATTCATCAAAAAATGCTCAGCTTTCTGCTTTATAAAAGAGAAGTTCTTGTAAAAAGTTTTCAATGGTCAATGACAGTCTTCAATTATTTTGCTGTTTTTGATTTTAAAAAACCGTTTAAAAAACAAATTGTCATAAATTAAAAAAGGCAGCATATTATGCTGCCTTTTTTGTTTGATGCAGTGTATAGAATAACAATACACCTGTTGTTAAAGTTTTGCCTCAAAACTGATAGCGTATTCCGCCTGAAAAACTTGCTCCAGAAATCCCCGTTTTTTGCAGCTTTTGTTGATAACTCACATCACCATGAAGGGAGAGGTTTGTGGACAATTGTGCACTGATACCAAGCCCACCTTCAAGTGCAGATCCCATAGCATCAAGTTTATAATCTTTATCAATATGGAGTGCTTGATCATCTCCAAAAGTTTTGATCAAGTTAACTTTTCCATAGAAAGACATAGGACGGTTGTTTTCAGTGGTAATGCTTTTGGTCAAACGCCCGCCAACACGGATCATCCATTGGTGAGGATTTTGCATGTCAATGGTCAGATTATCAGCATCTAAAATGGTATCAAATGCCAAATGTTGATAAGCAAGTTGTGCCTGCGGTTCGAATGTTACACCCTGAATTCCTGTTGCAAATTGTTTGCCAACGGTTGTGGAGATGTTCAACATTTTGGCATTCTTCAATTTTGCGGTTGTCCCAATGAGGGCATTGGTGATCTCTCCCTTTAAGATGCCATAGGATAACAGCGTATCAAGATAAAAGCCATTGTCGTATTGTATGGTTCCATAAGCTGTGAGGGACCATTTATCAACGGTGTTTTTTCCAGCATCTTGCATATCTTTTGGCGTAAAGGAAAGCTGTCCATAGGTTCCTAAAAGACCGAAATGTGTTGTGGTATTATGTCCTTCCAGTGTTGCGAAGTTCACCCCTCCTTGTAGAGCGGCATAGCGAAGATCAGCACCGCTATAACCATATTGGCGTGGCGCGCTTTCAGAGGAGAAGGTTCCTGTGCTTCCATAGGTGTGTAAGAAAAAGCCATTCTGTTTTTCTTGTCCTTTATCTATGAGCGCTGTTCTGATATTTGCCAACAATGCGTTTTGTTCAGCCATATCAGTCAATCCACTATAGAAGAGAGCATTTGGCATGACCAAATAGCTTGCCATTTGTGCTACAGGCGCATGTACATTTGCTTCAGGATGAGAACCGGACTCTGGATTAGAACCTGATCCCTCTGGATTAGAGCCGGACTCTGGATTAGAATTAAGAAACTCCGGTTGTAGACGAAAATCCCAGAAATTTTCATTTTTTTCATCAAAGAGATTTTGTTTTATATCCGCTTTGCCTTGGCTTGAGTTTGGTCCATAGACACGGAGCATATATTTATCTGGTGAACCATTTATTGTGGTATAGCCATGGGCTAATTTAAAAGAGCTTTCTTCAGCTGTTCCAGAAACTTGGATAAGAGAAAGTCCCCGTATATTTTTCTCAACATCAGAAGGTTTTTGTTGAGTGGTATTTCCTTTTAAATTAACAAAAATATTTGTAGTTCCCGAAACATCCCCATTGATCAAAAGCCGATCGGTTTTTTGGTCAGCAATTGGTTTACCATCACTCCACCAAGTATTGAAAGAAATCTGTGCATCGCCTGTTGCATTATAGACGGCTTTAGTCTCTGGTTTACCAGAGCCTATATGCAATGTGTGGTAATGATTTTCTGTTGGTTCTTGAAAAATAACAGAGCTGTTTTCGAGATCTAGCACAGAAATGTCAGAACGTGACCTTTGAGTGATATCAAGCAAATTGCCCTCAGCATTTTTCTCTTGTGTACTGTTTTTTAAGAACCATTTTGTCCCGTTTTTCAGGTCAAAGCGTACATTTCTCTCTTGTGCAATGTTTGCTCTGCCTTCTAAGGTGGAATGATCTGCATTTAATGTGAAACTGCCGATGGGTATTGCTTTTGCATCTATATAATCCCAAAATTCTTTGTCTCTTACAAAAGTTCCATTGCCTAATAAAACATCGGCATGAATTTCTGAATTTATGAGATTGGCTGTACCGATTGACAGATTGGTAATATTTTCAATGGTATGATCACTGAAAGCTCCAATGAGAATTCCAGCGCCATTATCGACATGAATTTTTGTATCGGTCAAATTAATCTCAGCATTTTGATAATCTTTAAGATCATATAATTCATTGGGAATAGTATGAAGAAGGGACATGAGCTGCACCCCCCCAATTTTCGCTGTTGCAGAAACGTTTGTGGCATCAATATGCCCCCCGTTTGCAGTGTACAAGGAAGCTTCTTTTGCGTTTACTGTTCCTCCCATCATGGTGATTTTAGATTGAGAATCGCTTGCATATAATCCACCACCATTAGATGAGGTAATGTGAGCTTCATCTTTTATATTAATGATGCTTCCAGATTCAGCAGACATCCCTACGGTGCTTGCAGAAACTGATCCTCCTGATACTGTTACTTGAGAATGACCATGAGCATATATGCCTTTATTTGCTTGAGTAATTGTTACATTTTTCAGAGATAGATTGCTGTTGTAGGTGACATATAATCCGACGAATGGTATTTTATCATCTTTAGGACTCGATATCAGCACATTTTCCAATTTGTTTTCTTTGCTGTCACTGTGATATATGTTACCTCCCATGATAGAAGCTGTAATGGAGCCTCCGGTCATTTTGATTATGCCACTCTCAATTGTGTCAATTCCGGTTGAAACATCTTTAATCGTTGTGCCATGTAATTCAATTACACTTCCCTCATTTTCTACGAAAGCACCAGTTCCTGTACTATCTATTGATGTTATAACAGCATCTGTAACATCAATATGACCGCCGTTTTCTGCATGCAATGTGCCTAGAGCATATCCGCTTACAGTTCCTCCTGTCATTGTGATTTTTGATTGTGGTCCATCTGCACGTAAGCCGCTAGAAAGAGATGAGGTAATCTTAGCATTGTTGTTTATATCAATGATGCTGCCTTGCTTAGCAGATACTCCATCAAGCTTTCCATTAAATTCCCCTCCTGATATTGTTATTTGAGAATGATCAGCTGCCTCTAGAGCATTGAAAGCATGAACAGTTACGTCTTTTAAGGTAAGATTGCTGTTCTTAGTAACTATTCCTGAAGTTGTTTCTAGGTCATCCTTTGCATTCGTTATGAGTACATTTTCTAGCATATTTTCTTTGCTCTTACTGTTATTGAAAGAAGCACCAGTGCTGAAAGTTATAATAGAACCTCCAATCATTTTGATTGTAGCTCCGTCTTTGGCTTCAAGACCTAAGTTAATTTCATTATCTTTGTTTTCTATGATTGTATTATCTAATAACTCAATCATACTGTTAGCGCCTTCAGCTGTTACAGCGTATGTATCATAGTAATATGGTGCTTTTACCGTTAAATGGTTGCCGATGATTTGACCGCCTTTTAGAGCATGAAGAGTCTCATAAGTGGCATCTTTGATCTCTTTTTTTTCTCCAGAAACTTCAAGAGATTCAGCATGAACATTGAATTGGATATTAAACAGCACGATAGCGGCTGTCGCCATAGATGACAGAAGGGATTTTTTATACACGAATACTCTCCTTTTGAAGCCCCCAATATTATTCCCCACACTCTTCAAAAGAAGAAAAGAAATAGATATTGCTTTTCGTTAATTACGCATAACTTTGGTAATTTATTTTGTTTTCTCTGTCAAAGTTAAAGTTGAATTTATCGTTACATACGCAATATATGAGTTTAATTTATAATTTATTTTTCAGTATATTAAAAAAATAAGTTTTTATTTTTAAGCGGGGACAATCTCCTCCTCTAGACAATTTATTAACATGAGTGTTCACATTGAGAGTTTAGTCTCGAGCTGCGCATCCAATATAGCATGATAGAAACACGATATTTTGATCGCGCAAAAGGGCAACAGCACGTTGTTACGCATCGCACAGGGTATACGGGGCTCATTCGCCGTCTGCGGACGTGTTACCCTTGTGAGGCAGAAACACAAGCTGCGGCTGCTTTCTGAGTCGGATAGGCTTTGTCGAGCCATGGGCAGTGGTTCTTTAAGCCTTGAGGGGCGCCCTGAAATCATGGCAGGTCAACAGCTTCTCCTGCAAGGGTTTCGAGACGAAATCAATGGTGCATAGAAGGTTGCTACTGTGTTCATCACTATGAAAAGTAAAGCGGATACATCACAGAAATAACCTTTGAAGCACCAGATAAGGGAAAAGAGGCATGAGAAAATTAAACGTATCAGAAACAGAAAATCAAAGGTGCAACCTGCTCCTTTGATCGGTCGTGATGTTTCTTGAGATTAAAGTGCAAGGTTTGCACTTTGGGTGGGAGAGAGTAATTGGGACAAGTTGTCCCTATTCCTTAAAGGAGCAATAGGATCATGTTGATCCAATTGCATGAGGATAGCAATAGGGTAATGTTTATCCAATTTCTCAAACAAGTAATAGTGCAAACATTGCACAATTGCATTAATGGTACGCAATACGGTCAAGTTGACTAAATTTCTCCAAGCTTCTTTTGTTTTTTAATAATACCTCAGAAAACCGAAAAACTGTCACGCAGTTTATGCTAAAGAAAAGATACCATTTTATGCATGCTTCTTCTCAAATAATACGATTCTTTTAATGCGATTCTTGCTCATGACGGATCATCAGAAATTGAGATCTTTAAGAGAAGAAAAATAAAGACTCATTAAAGAGGCTTTAAATGATCTCTGAAAGATCTTTGAAGCCCCTTTGAAAACCCCTTAAAAATCATTTGAAAGAAAATAGATTGGTAGAAAACCTGCTGGCAAGCTACAACTATAAAAACTACTGTGAAAAAAATGGTAGCGGAGGAGGGATTTGAACCCCCGACACAAGGATTATGATTCCTCTGCTCTAACCTACTGAGCTACTCCGCCAAAATAAAATTATAAGTGCAAATAATTACATCTTCTGCGGATATAAGAGGTAGAATAGGGAGATGTCAAGCATCGTTTTTAAGCTTTTCTCTTGTCATTCTATTTTATCCTCGATATGTAAAAGTATAATTTTGTAGATAAAGTAAGGTAAGGCATAAAAATGGTGCCACGTGTAGCGGTTTTAGGTTGCGGTCATTGGGGTGAAAACCATATACGGACACTCCACTCTCTTGGGGCTTTAGCAGCAGTTTCTGATATTAATGCTGATCGTGCTGCCAGTTTTGCAGCGATGTATGGTGTAGAGGTTATTCCACCAGATGATCTTTTCACTCATCAAAATATTGATGCGCTCGTATTAGCGCTGCCGCCACAATTTCATACGCAAAATGTGCTGCGTGCTGTTAAAAATGGCAAAGATGTTTTGGTGGAAAAACCAATAGCCTTGAGTGTTGCTGATGCTAAACGCCAAGTTCAGGAGGCTGAGGACTATGCGCGGGTTTTTATGGTGGGCCATATTTTACGTTTCCATCCGGCTTTTGAAAAAATGTGTGAATTGGTGAAAAACGGGGAATTGGGGGAGGTGCGATATATTTACTCTCATCGATTAGGCTTTGGAAAATTTCACACACACAGTGATGCTTTATGGGATCTTGCCCCTCATGATCTCTCAATGATTTTAGCGTTGACAGGATGTGAGCCTTCCGAAATTCGCGGTGAGGGGGCTGCTGTCGTTGATCAGATTTCTGATTTTTCTCATGTTCATATGACTTTTCCAAATGGTGTACGTAGTCATCTTTTTGCTTCACGTTTGAGCCCTTATCGTGAGAGGCGTTTAACTGTTGTTGGGACAAAGGCTATGCTCGTTTTTGATGATATGGAACCGTGGAGTCGTAAATTGGCAATGCACCATTTTGCCGTTTGGAAAGAGAAGCAAGAGTGGGCTTTTAGCATGGATGAGCTGAGTTACATTGATGTTTGTGAAGATTTGCCCCTTACTTGCGAATTACGGCATTTTCTTTATTGTATTCAAACACGTCAATTGCCTCGTACAAATGGTGATGATGCTATTGCGGTTTTACGGATTTTAACAGCTGCTGGTGTCAATTATGATAAATAAAAAGAGATAAGTAGTGCTTTTGTATTCTTGTGATGATCAATGGAGTTAATATGCAATTCATCGACCTTGGGGCGCAGCGGGCGCGTATTGAAGATAAAATTAATTCTGCAATTGCGCATGTGGTTGCGAGTGGTCAGTATATTTTGGGGCCAAAAGTAACAGAGTTTGAAGAAAAATTGGCTGAGTATCTTGGCGTTAAACATGTCATTGCATGTGCTAATGGAACAGATGCTTTGAAGATGCCTCTTATGGCTAAAAATATCGGTCCAGGGGATGCTGTGTTTTGTCCTAGCTTTACTTTTTCGGCGACGGCTGAAGTTGTTGCTTTGGTGGGGGCTGAGCCTGTTTTTGTGGATGTTTTACCCGATACATTTAATATTGATGTTGAAAAACTTTCTCGCGCTATCGAAATGGTTAAAAAAGAGGGAAGGCTAAAGCCAAAGGCTATTATTGCTGTTGATTTATTTGGGCTTCCTGCTGACTATGTGCAAATTGCTCAAGTGGCAGCAAAGGAAAATCTGTTTGTCATTGAAGATGCTGCTCAATCTATGGGGGGAAGAAGCGGTAAGACGATGTGCGGTGCTTTTGGTGATGTGGCGGCCACAAGCTTTTATCCTGCAAAACCATTAGGGTGTTATGGCGATGGAGGCGCTATGATGACTAATGATGATGATTTGGCAGAACTTTTACGCTCTATTTTGTTTCATGGGAAAGGTGAAACACAATATGATAATGTACGGATTGGTATGAATTCACGTCTTGATAGTATTCAGGCTGCAATTTTACTCGAAAAGTTTGTAATTTTTGAAGATGAAATGGAAAAGCGTGTAGAAATTGCTCAACGCTATTCCAATGGGTTAAGAGATACTGTTACTGTTCCAGAAATAGGAGAAAATATTCGTTCTGCTTATGCACAATATACAATTAAGGTAAGAGAGCGTGATAAATTAAAAGATTTTTTACAAAAAAATTCTATTCCTACCATGATTTATTATAAAACTCCTTTACACCAACAGCTAGCTTATAAACGCTTTCCTTATGTAGAAGATTCCCTTTCTGTTTCAGAGTCTTTAGGAGAGTGTGTGTTAAGTTTACCAATGCATCCTTACTTGGCGCAAGCGGATCAGGATATGATTATCCAAAAGATAAGAGATTTTTATCATTCTTGAGAGCGTGCTTTTATCTTTAAAACTTATGGTAAAAGCTTTATGGGTGATCTATCTTAGATGGTATTTTTTGTTAGAATGTATGATGAATATTTTTTAAGTGTTATTTGCCTTTAGGATTCATGAAATGCTGTCCTTTAAAGCGGTGTAGGGTAAGAAATTTTTTCTTTAGTTTAGCGAGAAAGTCACGTTTAATAAAAGGCATTTGGATTATGAGAGCTACAATGAACCTTTATTGATTTTACTCTTCATTGAAGGTGTTTTAAGAGATAACTTATTTAACAGGGCCTTTAGAGGAGAGATAAGTTATTTTTTTGCGAATACGTGATGCTAAATCATTTTTGCTTTTGGATTTTTGAATCAGTGTGTTGATGGGTGATGTGTGCCCCTCCTGTAGCGCTATTTGGGCCGCTAATGTTGCGGCAAGATCTTTTGTTTCTTCACGGAATTCTTCTAGCAGCTGGTGGTTAGCCGTTATATCAAGCTCATGAGTTTGGATTTTTTGTAAACGTTGCTGATACTGTGCGATTTTTTCATGCATCAGTTTGCTTTCCTGTGAAGGTGTTTGTGTTGACAATATTTTGTTTGATGGCGATCGATTCTTTGGGAGAAGTGTTTTGTGCGGGGAGGTATAGCCGATAAAGTTGTTCTATGACTTGACTCAGATGTATTTTTTGATGGGCATATTTTTTTTGCAAAGATTCATACTTTTGTTGGTTCTTTGCTAATTCTACAGCATGTTGTGCACAGATAAAATCGTGGTTTGCTTGTATTTCTGTGAGTGATAATGGAAGTTGTGCACAAACATCTTTATGCGCAAAATGAACGGCTTTACGCCAAATAAGAGGGGATAAAAGAACGAATAGCCAAGAAGTGGTGGCAACCCCAAGAATAAAAAAAAGAAACGATTGAATAAGCATAATACCCCCTTTCAAATAAGAAGACGTTTAAAACGGATTCCATGTCGGTTTCGGTGTTAATTTTAAATATCCTATGTTGATACCAAGACGTGCACCGATTCCTGTTCGTATTGGGATTAACAAGGTATCATGGTATTTGAGCACATGAAAACCAACCCCTGCAATTAAATAGGCCGAACCTGAAATACCACCATAGCGTCCCCATAAATTATTTATGCTCTTAAGATTGTAAACCAAGATCATGAGACGAGAACCTTGGCCACCAAAATCCCAGCCTACTGAAGGACCTTGCCAAAAAACTTTATGCTGACCATAACTTTTGGTAAAAACTTTTCCTTCGCCATAGGTTAATCCAGCAAAAAAGGCGCCCGAAGCCTCTTCTCCTAAAATATAGGCATTGGGATAACCGTATTGTGAAAAAATATTTTGAATTGCGATCGCTAAACCACTGGTTGTTTTTCCAAAAAAAATATGACCAGAATCAATAATTTCTTGAAGTGAATAATGAGGCTCGCTTTGCTCTATCGGTTTTAGTTGAGCATATGCAGTGTTTATGGTGACGAATAAAAGGAAGATTAAAGATATAATATTTTTGTACCAGTATTTTAGCAGAGAGAGAGCCATAGAGTTTTCTCCTTTTATTAGTGACAAACAAAAAGATAATATTAGGATTTTCATTCTATTCAAATAAAAAATAAGATGTAAGGTTATTTAAATTCTTGAATTTATTTCTAAAAATTTTTTAGCATGACTGTTAATGTTTTCTCTTATGCATCAGATGTTAAGAGTTTTTCTTTAAAATGAAGTTTATTTTTTGAATATAGGAGTTTTCAATCGTATGACGTTTGCTATTTCTTTGAAGCCTATGGATCTTGCTGCTTTGCTTTGTAGTCGACTTTGCCATGATTTAATTTCACCTGTGGGGGCTATTCAAAATGCAATGGAGCTTTATGACGAGGGAGGCGCAGAAGAAGAGGCTTTGCAATTGGTGCGTTTATCCGTTGCGAGTGCTTCTGCACGTCTACAATTTGCGCGATTGGCTTTTGGTTTTGCTGGTGCAAGTGGGGGACAAATAGAGACACGTGCTGCAGAGCAGGTTGCGCAACAATATATGCTGCAAGAAAAAGCAACTTTAAAATGGCAGGTTCCCTCTCTTTTGTTACAAAAAGATGAAGTTAAACTTTTGCTGAATTTGTTATTGATTGCAAATGCAACAGTTTCTCGTGGCGGTGAAATTGTTGTTATGATTGTGCAAGAGGAAAATAAACGTTCTTTTCGATTTGAGATTGTGGGTGAAATTCTTCGTATTCCTCCACATTTTCTTGCGTTATATCATGGAGAAGCTCAAGAAGAGCTTATTGATGCACATGTCATCCAATTTTATTACACAATGTTACTTGCTGAAGTGACAGAGATGAAAATAAATATTGATAAAAGGGATCATTGTATTGTTTTAGAAAGTGTGAAAAAGCTTTGAATAAGAGAGAAGCGCTTAAGCCGTATTGGGGAAAAAGAAACTTCGATCAAACTTATGAGCGATAAAATTATATTTGCGAATAGAGTGTATTATTTCTTAAGCTTTAAGCGCTTTCTATATCAGATTTTTTGTGTGCGAGTTTTTTTACTTGTGACAGAGAAAAATCTCGGGAAAAATCTCGGCCCGCTACACCCCGAGATTTTACAATGTGTATTTTCACTGCTTAAGCGGTTTTTCGTACGTTCTCTTCAACTGGATCACGCAAGACATAACCACGTCCCCAAACGGTATCAATATAATTTGCATTAGAAGAGACTGCTTCCAATTTTTTCCGTAGTTTACAGATAAAAACATCAATAATTTTTAGTTCTGGTTCATCCATTCCACCGTAGAGATGATTGAGAAACATTTCTTTGGTAAGTGTTGTGCCTTTGCGCAAAGAAAGAAGCTCTAGCATTTGGTACTCTTTACCGGTTAAGTGAACAGGGCGTCCTGCAACTTCGACAGTTTTTGCGTCAAGGTTAACAGTGAGATCACCAGTAACAATAACTGATTGTGCATGTCCTTTAGAACGACGAACAACTGCATGAATACGCGCAATAAGCTCATCCTTATGAAAAGGTTTTGTCATATAATCGTCTGCCCCAGAGCCAAAACCACGAACCTTGTCCTCAATGGCATTCATACCAGAAAGGATAAGGACAGGCGTTTTTATTTTTGCCAACCTTAGAGTGCGCAAGACATCGTACCCTGACATATCGGGTAAATTTAGATCAAGCAAAATGATATCATAATCATAGAGTTTTCCTAAATCGATACCTTCTTCACCAAGATCAGTGATATAAACATTAAAATTGGCTGACTTTAGCATCAACTCAATGCTTTGAGTAACCGCTCTATCATCTTCAATTAATAATACGCGCATTTTAGATCCCTCACTTTGCTCCTTTACGAATCACAAGGAGCATTTCTATTTTATAAACAGTTGGTAAAACCACTGTTGATAAAAACAATTCATGAAATCAAACACTTAGCAATAAAGCGTTTATGAATATTTCAGTAGTACGCGTAACAATCACTACTAAATTCCCCACTATCCATGATAGTGGTTAACAAAATATTGTTATTTTTAAAAGAGGCTACAAAATTATTTTAAAAAAATTGCGTACTTTTTAACATAATAAAAAATGAAGGGCTTTTCTTATAAACTGTAATCTAAAAAAATCTTTTAAAAAAAGCTTTATAAATTACTTTTTTACAATTTCAGTGTTTATTTACGGAGCTTTAAACCTCTTCATTTTATAGTGGGGGAAAAAGTGAAGAAATAGTTATGGCTCTTTAAAGAAGGTTGTGTTTGCAGATGCTTTAAGGAAGGGCGGAGTTATGGTCTTATTAATAGACTGTTTTTCGGCTAGACATATAACTAAAACGATATGAATTGAGTATGAATGCGCGTTTTGAGTTGGCACAATCAAGGAGTAGTGAGTATGAAGCCACGGGAAAATATGGTGCGATTGAGGATGTTTCAAGTGCGTGGAAAGCGCCGTGAAATTGCACAGCTTGAAATGATGATCGCAGAATTTGAACGAATGGTGTTAGAACTGGAAACGCAGATTTCTCATGAAGAACGTAAATCTGGAAACAGTGATGTTCACCATTTTGCTTATTCTGCTTTTGCGCGTGCGGCTCGGCAAAGACGTGATAATTTGCTCAATTCCATTCGTGATTTACAGCTTCAAAAAACAAATGCTGAAATTGCTCTTCATGAAGCGCATACCGAGTTGCAACATGCACAACTTTTGGAAGCACGAGAAAAAAAGACTGCTGCGGATGATGTGGATGATGAAGATATTTTGATTCAATCTAATTCAATGGTTGGCTAATTCAATGAATGAGTAATCAAAACAATTCTTAAAAAAGCAATTCTTTCAGATTTATCTGTTGAGAATAATATAAAAACAGCCAAACTTTTATTAAGTTTGGCTGTTTTTATAAAGTGCTTTATGTTATCAAATCATGATCAGTGGCAATTTAATGCCTGTAATCTTGAATCTTGGTCGTTCGCAATCCCGCTAAACCGTGTTCATCGATCAAACTTTGCCATGAAAGAAATTCTTCTACAGTCAAAGTATAGCGTTGACACGCTTCGTCAAGACTTAACAATCCACCTCTGACAGCCGCCACAACTTCAGCTTTGCGACGAATCACCCAGCGCCGTGTTGTTTGTGGCGGTAGGTCGGCAATTGTCAGTGGACTTCCATCTGGCCCAATAACATATTTCATTTGTGTTTTTATCAAATTGGTCATTCGTATCCTCTACCTTTCGTCAAGGACTTGATTCGTTTATAGGGCATGAAATTTAAAAAAGAGCTAAACGCGCTGAAAGAAAAAATTAATAAAGTGATTGAGCGGGTAATAAGGAAGCTTAAGCAAACTGTGTAGAAGCGCCTCTTGCAATATTTTACCAGATTTTATTTTGCTAGATTGAAAAAAAGAGAAAAAAATTTTCCTCAATGATTTTTCTAACTGATTTCTCCCAAATGATTACTATTATGCCTTATTTCTATCACTCTTTTTTATTTACAGCTGCTTTTAAGAAAATGATGCTATGGTTGTAGAAAGGATAAAAAAACAATATAAGGGCAATCAATAGCATAAAAGTGGCAAAAGCATAAAAGAAGAAGCGCATATCAGAATGTTAACATATGGCTATCCATTAATAGAGTACTAAATAGAGAATGAATACATGTTTTTGAACAGTCTTGATTTACCAGGACAACCTAAGGATTCTCGCATTGTTGTTGCAATGTCGGGGGGGGTTGATTCATCGGTTGTTGCAGGTCTTCTAAAAAAGGAAGGGTATAATGTCATTGGCATTACATTGCAGCTTTATGATCATGGGGCTGCAACGCATCGGGTAGGGGCGTGTTGTGCGGGACAAGATATTGAAGATGCGCGTCGTGTTGCAGAAACGTTAGGAATACCGCATTATGTTCTTGATTATGAGAAACGCTTTCGCGAAGCTGTTATTGATCCTTTCGCAGAAAGCTATGCTCATGGAGAGACTCCAGTTCCATGTATTGCATGCAATCAGACAGTTAAGTTTGCTGATTTGTTAGCAACAGCTCGTGAATTGGGAGCCGATGCTTTGGCAACGGGACATTATATTCGTTCGCGTTCTCATGGGGCACATCGAGCACTCTTTCGTCCTCTTGATAATGATCGTGATCAAAGTTATTTTCTTTTTGCAACAACACAAGAACAGATTGATTATTTGCGTTTCCCCCTTGGAGATCTTCCAAAAGCGCGCGTTCGCGAAATGGCTGCAGAAATGGGCTTTGTGGTTGCCAATAAGCATGATAGTCAGGATATTTGTTTTGTTCCACAGGGAAAATATTCAGATGTTATCGCAAAGCTACGTCCAGAAGCTGCTAATCCTGGTTTTATTGTCCATATTGATGGAAAGATTTTAGGCAAACACTCGGGGATTGTTAATTATACTGTTGGTCAACGTCGTGGTATTGGAGTATCAACGGGGGAAGCGCTTTATGTGGTTTATCTCGATGTGGAAAATGCCCGTGTTATTGTTGGTCCGCGTGAAATGTTAGAAACGCATAAGCTTTTTTTACGGGATGTGAATTGGCTTGGTGATGAGTCGTTGGATAATTTTCCTTCTCAAGGTATTGAAGTGGCGGTAAAGGTCCGTTCAACGCGTCCGCCTCATCTTGCGCGCTTGCATTATAAAGAAGGTGTTTTTTCCGTTGATTTGTTGGAATGTGAAAACGGTGTGGCACCAGGGCAAGCTTGCGTTCTTTATGATGGAAATGGTCATGAGGCACGTATTCTTGGGGGAGGATTTGTAACGCATTCAGAGCGTGCGGCTGACATTGAAATGATGTTGAAACGTGTGTTGTGCAATCTTGAAACAAAAGATTCTGTTTCCTCTGAACTTAAGACAACAGCTTCATAAAAAGATAATAAATTGATTGATAATTTTATCCTTCAATGTGAATGAAAGACTTGTGTAGAACTTTCTCATTGCAAATTTGTTTTTGTGATTGAATCCATTCAACCCGTGTCTTTTGCACATTACAAGGGGGATGGTGGATAACTGGGCTTATGGTGGGGAAGTTGATAAAAGAAATGTAAAAAATGTCTTTGTTAAATGTTTTCAAATGCTAGGAGATAGCAACTTGTGGGGTTGGTAAAGAACACACATCATCGAATATTTGTTACAACTTAAAATCTTATCATCTTGAATGGTCAAAGTCGGTAAAATGGGCGAGAGCAATCCCTGAGGCTGTGGCAACATTGAGGCTATCAAAGCCATCAGTCATGGGAATCCGTAAGGCTTGTGATTGTTGTAGTATATGAGGTGGTAAGCCATCACCTTCTGTTCCAAAAATAAGGGCTATTCTTTTAGTTTTGTTTGCTTGCTTGAGCGTGTGTGAGGCAGAGGGAGAGAGTGCATAAAGATGAAAATTTTCATCGTTTAGAGCAGCTATAATGTCATTTATATGAGCGTTTTGCGTATAGGGTACTTTTAGGGCAGCACCAGCAGAAACTCTGATTGATTTGCGATAAAGCGGATCGCAAGAGGTTTTGTCGACAATAATGCCGTGACTGGCAAAGGCTGCTGCATTACGAAAAATTGATCCCATATTATCATGATTTGAGATACCACATAAAACCAGAATCAAAGCTTTTTCTGGTAGGTTGTGTAAAAAACTTTGTAATGATGGGAGCGTTTTGCGTTTACCGATACCCAGAATACCACGATGAACATGAAAACCGGTGATACCATCCATGACTTTTTGTGAAACGCAATAAATGGGACATTGAGGTTGTGTTTTTTCTAAAAGCGGTAGAAGTCCAGGGAGGCGTTTTGCTAGGATAAGCAGCGAGAGAGGAGAAAATTCTTTTGAATGCAATAATGCGGACAATGTTATTTTACCTTCAGCAATAAATTGCTGTTGTCGTCCAACAAGATCTTTTTCACGGATATTATGATAGTCTTTTAGGCGTGGGTCATTGGTTTCGTCAATTGTTGTAATATTTAAATGCATGCGAAATTCTTAATGCTTTTTTCTTTTAATTTCCAGTTGTTAGAATTTGCTTTATTTTTAAAATAAAGAGATAAAAAATATTATTTTAAAACTTATGGTAGAATTTTTGTTGACAACATATACATTTTAGTGTATCGTAAAAACACTGATGCGGGATAATAAGTTTTGTTTTCGTATCGGGTGCAGTGTCTTGGGTCCCCGCTATTTCCCAAGTTCTGTATGCCCTTAGTTATAAGGGAAAAGAATCTGGGTCCCCAATGCCCAGATTCTTTTTGGGGTCCGTGAATCTTTTTCTAAGTCTTTTGGCAGTCCTATTTTAAAATTTCCTTAAGCTGTAGGGGGATAAGGGAGTGCTCAGTCATTTTTTCTAAGATACAGAGATGTTTATAGGTGGCGTCATTATGCATATCATAAAATGTGAAAAAAAATGCGTGATCATGACACATTTGAGCAAAAGAAGTTTTTTCGTTCATAAAACGTGAGATGGTTTTAAGTTGTTCAGAAGATGATTCATGAAGGGAATTTGTTTATTTCCTCTTGGGAAAAGCTGTTTGTTTATGCCTTGTTTTCTTTATCCTTTATTGCTGATGTCTGGTAACTGGGGAGTCTTTTGCGATAACAAGGGTGCGTTGAGGCGTTTAGCGTATGGTAGCTTCTGTAATATTGAGAAAATATTGGTGATATGTCAAAAATATCGTTATAGGGTTTAAAATATTATTCCTTGTTTCCTGAAGAAAAGGACGCGTTTCATGAATGTGAAAATCAATATACAAAGCTTAACTTTATACTCCATTTTTATTGCGTGTATTGTTTTTGCTTTGAAATATTGGGCATATCACATCACAGGGTCGGTTGCACTTTATTCTGACGCGTTGGAATCAATTGTCAATATCCTTGCATCATTGGCGGCATGGTGGGCTGTTAAAGTGAGTTTGAAGCCAGCGGATCATGATCATCCTTTTGGGCATCATAAAGCGGAATATTTTTCCGCGATTCTTGAAGGAATCCTCATTATTATTGCGGCAATTGTTATTTTAAGAGAAGCGTGGATAGCACTTGCCACCGTTAAATTATTGCAGAAACCTGGAATATGGCTTGTTATTCATCTTGTTGCAACTGTTATAAATTGCATGTGGGGAATGGTTCTGCTTTGGCAGGGAAAACATCATCGCTCACCGGCTCTTAAAGCTGATGGGGTACATTTTATAACGGATGTTTTTACGTCGCTTGCAATTTTAATTGGTTTGATTGCTGGTTTTGTAGGGGGATGGGGCGTTTTAGATCCTATTTTAGCGATAATCGTTGCTGTTAATATTCTCTTACAGGGTTGGAAGGTGATTAGGAATGCTGTTCAAGGATTAATGGATGTTGGCGTTGAATTGAATGAAACCATGCGGATTCGGGAGCTGATTTCTGCCAATGCAGATGGCGCACTTGAAATCCATGATTTACGCACGCGTGTTGCTGGTAGAGTTACTTTTATAGAGTTTCATTTGGTTGTACCAGCTGTCATGCAGGTCGGAGAAGCCCATAAAATTTGCGATAAAATTGAAGGTGTTCTTCAAAAAGAATTTGATAATGTGCGTATCTCTATTCATGTCGAACCTGAAGATGAAGCCAAATTGCCTCCCGGTACCACAATGATCCCTTTTATATAAAAGGGATAATTTGTATAAAATACTTTATGAGATAACAATCATAACATATCTCGCTTCATTTATTCTTTCCCAAAAATATGTTTTTCATATCACTATGATGTTATTAAAGAGCCCTTAAAACAATGATTCCTGGTGTTTTTGCAACATAATCCATAAAAGGGGAATCAACGACTTTTTCATTTGCTTTTCGTGAAGAGGCATTTCGTAACATTGGGCCTTTGTCTGTCATGATAAAGAACCCCACGTGTGTCACATCCAATCCAGCAAGTGTTGTATAAATGCCAATGAAATCACCTGATTTTAAACGGCTTATAACCTCTTCATTAATAAAGTTACTCGGAATATACGTTATTGTGCGTTTTACAACAGGAAGTCCAGGAAGATAGTTTCCATCATCAGCTTTTTTATTGAGATATTTTTCTATACTCACCGCATGAGGACTTATTTCAGCGGTAATATCAGCGGCGAGTTTATATTCTCTATAAGCCCAGTCTGTAAAAAAATGTTTTCGATTTAAAAAATGAACTTTACCCTTAATGTAACGCGTTTTTATGACGTTATTAATGAATTCTTTTGGGGATGTTGAGTTGCGCAATGCTTCAACATAATCTAGATACGTGAAGCAATCTAAGCCTCTAAAATCAATAATGAGTTTTTCTGGTATCTTTTCTGAGCCCTGTAACATATTTGCTTTGTAAGGTATCCCTAAAAAAGCTTTAGAAAAAAAATCAATCAGGGCTCCCTTTTCGGGATCATTTATTTCTGAACGTTTTTTGAGAAGAGCATTTAACTTATTTAAAGTGTAGGGATCTAGCTCTATGTTGGTTGTTTGTTGGGTGTCTCTTTTATTTTCTAAAATACCCTTTTGTGAATCAGAGTTTTGAACATCACATCCTGTTACGAATATTAAAGTGAGAATTAATAGGGATATTTTTCGCATTTTATACACTATTTTAAAATTCACAGCTCATGGAGAACTTTCACTAAAAGGGGTATTGCCTCATGCTTATTCGTTAGACCATTATTGGATTTAATAATAGCATATAATCATTGATGGCCTTAATAAATATGATCTGTTTTTACAGTATTAAGCTATTCTGATGATGCTTCTTTAATCTTATCGTATATTCTGAGGATGAGGAAAATTCTTAAGAGCTTATCTTTTGTAATGTTTTAATGATTATCGGCTCTCTGATTTATTCAATAAAATTACGATTTTTAAAAGGTGTGGTATGAGTGGGGGGAATAATGATTGATAAAGTCAATTATGATTTCTTGAAAACTATATAATGTCTCTAAAATTATTAGGGTGTTCTATCTCTTCGGAGATCTTATTAATGATTTTCTCTCATGAATGTTTGTTCGTTTAATGTAAAAAAAATATACTTCATACCTCGATAATTATATATAAAGTAAAAAATAATTTTATATTTTTATCTTGACTCTTTTTAAAATTTTTACTTTGTTATTATTTTGCATGTGAAATTTATACGGTATAGAATACTTAAAAAAGAAGAGGGTAAAAGAAAGCGGGGGTGTAACTGTACGTGTAAAATGAGTAACTGAGTGTAAAATAGTATGTATGTTATGCAAGACCACATGCTCAATCCGAAATTTGTTCGGCGTGGGCTCATTTTAGTGTTCATCACTTTATTGTTAGATATTCTTGGCATTGCAATTATTTGTCCCGTTTTGCCTGAATATTTTTCTCAGTTAACTGGAAAAGATGTCAGTACATCTTTTGTAGAAAGAGGAAAATTACTTGCAGCTTATTCAGTGATGCAGTTTTTATTTGCTCCTGTTATTGGCAATCTTTCTGATCGTTATGGTCGTCGTCCTGTTTTACTTGTTTCTATTATCTGTTTTGCTCTTGATAATCTGATATGTGCTATAGCATGGTGCTATTCTATGTTATTTATCGGGCGTCTTTTATCAGGAATAAGTGGTGCTAGTTTTGCAACGTGTACAGCTTATCTTGCTGATATATCTGATGAAAAAAACCGTACACGCAATTTTGGTCTATTAGGGGTTGCCTCCGCATTAGGGTTTATTTTGGGGTCATTTATTGGTGGTTTTTTAGGTCAGTTTGGTCCGCGTATTCCGTTTTATTTTGCTGCTGGTTTTTCACTCATTAATTTTATTTTTGCTTGGGTTATGCTTCCTGAGACTCTTTCTTTATGGAATCGGCGCTTTTTTGATATTAAGCGGGCAAATCCCTTAGGTGCTTTTTGGCAATTGAAGCAATATCCGATGGTTCTTTGGGTATTGTTGGTCTTTTTTCTTTATTGGTTTGCGGAATCTGTATGGCTAAGCATTTGGGCGTTCATTGCAAAAGAACGCTATGAGTGGAGTTCGTTTTCCATAGGAATATCCTATAGCGTTTTTGGGATAGGCCAATTTATTGTTGTCGCTCTTATTTTGCCTTATTTTTCTAAACGATGGAGCGATTGGCGTATTACAATAGTGGGGCTTTTGTTTGCATCCGTTGCTATGCTAGGCTATACCTTCGCAACAAAGGGGTGGATGGTTTATATGGTTTGTGCGTGTACAATGCTTGAATATCTTGTTCATGCACCTATTCGTGCTATTGCTTCAGCGAAGGTGCCGACAAATGTACAAGGAGAACTACAAGGAGTCATGACATCCGTTGTTTCATTGAGTTTAATATTTGGTTCTGTTTTTTATGTGTTTCTCTTTGAATGTTTTACAGATAAAAATGCACTGTTTTATTTTTCTGGTGCTCCCTTTGTTGGGGGCTTTTTGCTTCTTATCGTAGCAACGGTCATTTTTACTTTGCGCGTACGTTAATTTGTTGAAGGGAGCTGGTCAGAATATTTTACGAGAGAAGACAAAATTTTTCTGTGATGTTTGTTTTGCAAATATGGGGATGCATCGTAAAAGCTTACGTTTTTTGCTTATCTCCATTTAGTGTTCAGAGAGCAACCTGTTGAAAAACCGCATCAGTGTTGTACAAACAATTTCAGGTTTTTATACTCAAATGGGAAGTAAAATACTGCGTATGTTTATTTGCATCTTATTTTAAGATATTTTTTTATAATTCATAATGAGATCAGAAAAATGCTGAAAGAGGTAGTGACTATCTTGTGGTCCTGGGGAAGCTTCGGGGTGATATTGAACAGAAAAAACGGGTTTTCCAATGATTCGAATACCACAGTTTGAACCGTCAAAGAGAGAGATATGTGTTTCTTGAACATGTTTTGGTAAAGAGGTGGCATCGACAGCAAAGCCATGATTCATCGATACAATTTCAACTTTTCCACTGTTAAGGTCTTTAACGGGGTGGTTTGCACCATGATGTCCTTGGTGCATTTTTACAGTTTTTGCGCCAACTGTCAGAGCGAGAAGTTGATGACCAAGACATATTCCAAAAATTGGTAAATGATGATCAATCAATGCGTTGATTGTTGGAATGGCATATTGAGCTGTTGCTGCGGGATCTCCTGGACCATTAGAAAGAAAAACACCATCAGGATTCATCGCCAGAATTTCTTTTGCCGTCGTGTGGGCGGGCACAACAGTAATGCGTGCTTTTTGTGTTGCCATAAGGCGAAGAATATTGCGTTTAATACCATAGTCAATGGCAACAATATGAAGATTGTGCACATTATTTGTGCCATATCCTTTATTCCAACGCCATGGTTCTTCATCCCATTGCATTGACGATTGAGATGTCACTTCTTTCGTAAGATCAAGATTGACGAGACCATGCCATTTTTGTGCACGTTTTTTTAAAGAAGGAATATCAAAATTTCCATCAGGATCATGCACAATGACAGCATTTTGCGCACCTTTTTCACGAATAAGAATTGTGAGTGCGCGTGTATCAATACCACAAAGGGCAATAATTTTATGGGCTTTAAGCCATTGATGAAGGTTTTCATTGGCACGATAGTTTGAAGGATGTGTAATATCTGCCTTGAAAATAGCGCCAACAGCACCGTGGTTGTTGAGAGGCGTGAGAGCTTCAATATCCTCATTATTTGCTCCTACATTTCCTATATGAGGAAATGTAAAATTAACGATTTGTTGTGTGTATGATGGGTCTGTGAGGATCTCTTCATAGCCTGTGATGGCGGTATTAAAACATACTTCAGCTTCAGCAATACCTGTCGCACCTGCTCCTTTGCCTTCAATGACAGTTCCATCAGCAAGAACTAAGAGGGCTGTAGGTTTGCTAACACTCCAAGGGCTGCTCGATGAAATTGTTTGTATCATAATGTCTATCCACAATTTATTTTCTGAAAGGTATAATGATTGACTTTACACAAAAATTATACCGCTAACAGATGCTGTGTCTATTATTCTAGTCATGTTTTGCTTAAAGCAGAGAGTATAAGGACATTCCATGAAGAGGTAAAGTCTTGTTTTTATCTTTTCTAAAATCGAGTTCTCAATTATTTTTTTATCTTCCATTGCAAGATGGATAAAGATTGGTTAAAAGGCGTTTTCCGCTTGGACAAAATTGGATAAATTTATGTTGCGTGATCAGATTGATGGGGCTCTTAAGATTGCTTTGAAAACGCAGGATAGTGTGCGTCTTGCTACACTTCGTTTAATGAATGCTGCGGTTAGGGATCGTGATATTCTTTATTACGATGAAGGGAAGCAAGAAGTCGATGATCAGCAGATACAGTCTGTTTTTACGAAAATGCTTCAACAGCGTGAAGCATTAATGCGTGTCTATAAAGAGTCTGGCTGCTTGGAGTTAGCAGAGAAAGAACAAGCAGAAATAGAAGTTATCCGTGAATTTCTTCCCTATCAGCTTAAGGAGATAGAAGTAGAACAGGTTATTTGTGAAGCCTTGGTACAAACGAAAGCTGAAAAATTACGTGATATCGGTAAGGTGATGGCGTGGCTTAAGGAACGGTATGCGGGGCAAATGAATTTTTCTAAAGTGTGCAATAGTCTTCGTAAAAAATTGCAATAGATCTTATTGATTCTAAGGAATTGTAAAGTAATTTTTATTACGCAAGGACTTTGTCTGTCAGTAGAATATTGGTCAACGGTATTATCTTACACATAAGACTCTTATAAAAAATATTTCTTTGGAATGAACAAGCTTGTTTTTTTGGATTCAGTGAGCAATAAAATATTTTTTCTGTCTCATGTTTCGTTGTTCTTCAAAGCTGTTACATCATTACAAAACAAAAAGATTATAGTTTTTTTACTTTTAAAAGGATTTATTGTCGTCTTTATTTGATGTTTCAAAGCGCTTATTTGATGAAAGAGTTGCTGTTATTTCCCAAGAGTGGTGATTATTTGGCAAGAAGTTTAAATGCAGATGGTTTTATCAATATGGTGCGTATCTGCTTAATTCAAGCGCTGGTTTTCATGATTGTGATAAGGAAAGCAGAACTTTAAAACGCTTTTTTATGGGAAATATTTTAAAGCTGAGATACAGAGATATTTCGAATAGAAGTCTTGATTCGTAATTTGTTTTGAGACGATTTTGAATTTTTTTGCTCTGATACCCCTTTTAAGCTATGCAAAATCCATACATTATGCAGAATAAAATGAATATCCTCTATTTATGGGTATACAGGGGTGAATCGGTTAAAAACAGTTCAGTGAGCAACAATGGCTTACCCGTTAGCCGCAAACGGGAACGGCGTGCCCATAGCGTGCCTTGTTGTCCAATATGAATGTAATCGCGGGTTAGTTTGTCACTGTTAAATAAATAGTGTCCTAAGGGGGTCGTTCCTAAATGCATCAAGGCTTGATTGTGGTGGAGGGTTTCTTGTGGAATGACAGTGCGTCCGAGGAGCCAAGGTTTATTATCGCCCATTAAGATGACTTCGCGTAGCCAATAACGCGCACTTTTGGGGAGATGTTCTGCTTCTTCCTTTAATTTATCGCGTGTAATAAAACATTCGCGTTGTTGTTGAACTTGGAAACAGGTGCAATATTTTTTTAATCGAAGCGTCATCGAGCCCGATTCCATGAGCCAGTCCCGTATGTTTTCTGGTATGGGAGGCTTTTGATCAAAGAGCCACTTCAGAGGTGGTAAGATGGAATCTTCAAGATCAGACATCGTTTTACTCCACATCTAAAATTCTATTCCATATGTTATGCTGAGTGCGCTAAAGAGATGGCTTTATGTCGTACAGGCGTATAAAAGCAGCAAGATTTTAACAGAAAAATATCAAAGGGAACACCGAAAGAAAAGATCTTTAAAAGAAGATATGTGGAAAATAGATTATAGAGTTTTTTGATAACACGAGGGGAATGGGTAGATATTTCGTGTTTTAGCATTCGTTTGTAACGCTGAGGAAAAAGAGAGGAAGAATTCATCTATATAAGACGATATAAAGAGGAAACTTTAAAAGGAGCAAAACCCTTATATTATCGTTTTAAAAGTGGGATACTCAGAGCTTTTGAATTAAGGTGGAAAGGTGATCGTATTTTTTATAATACAGGGAGCATTAATTCGATAGATTTTAAGTATAAGTATTAATATATTTTCATTGTTATAAATCAATGTAAAAGAATATATCATTATTTAAATTTTTTATATTCAATACTTTGGATCCCTTTAATTGATCAACAATAAAAAATACTGAAAAGAAAAAGAAAGATATAAACTTTATCGCGTTTATTTTTCATACTAGAAAAATTCTTTTTATCATTTTGCGCTTACTTCCTATCTTTATCTTTTAAAAATGCAAAAGAGCTCTTCGTTTTTTTTAGTAAAAATGGTCTTATTGGTGAAGTGTATAGGCGTTAAATATTATGCGGTAGGATCTTTAATCATCATTATTATTGGTTCTTGTAACCTTGTAGATTATGATGATAGGGCGATGAGCTGGATTTGCGCGTTTGGTGCAAAAACACGGTACAAAAATAAGTTCGTATTTCATTAAAATGATGCATATACCCTTTCTGATATGCGTAGGCTTATATAGATATGGAAGGGTGCATTATAAAAGTTTTTGCCGTTTTTTTTAAAGATGTATGATGGTGTATGCTAGAAATTGTAACTTAAGCACTTCACCATCATAACAAAAATGATATCAACGCATTACGGGGAAATATTTCAAAATATTCCAATTGTTTTACTGAATACCAAAAGGTGATTGAATAAATAAATGCCCTATGATCGAATTTTTCGTCCTATCCATATAAGAATACAAGCTCCTATAAAACCTGAAATAAGATAACCGAGCCAACCCGCAAAACTTACGCCTAAAAGACTAAAAAGGAAGCTTGCTAAGGCAGCGCCAATAATCCCTAAGATAATATTTAACAATATTCCTGTTTGGCTTTTCATAATATATTGTGCAGCCCACCCAGCAACTCCGCCGATAATAATAGCTGCAATCCAACCGAGGTTTGCATTTTCCATGATACTCTCCTTTGCCTGCATTTAGATTGTAACTAGAGTAAACTTTGTAAAGATCAAGGTTTATTCCCTTTTTACCCAGTGGAAAGGATATTTTTGTTAGAGATTTTACTTATTAATTTCCTGTATATTAAAATAATATTGATATTTATATCAGTATAATATCTAATTATTATAAATATATATAACAAATTTTAATTTATAAAGAAATTATTTAATTTAAAATATGATTTAAAAATAAAATATTTATAAAAATATTTTAAGAATAAATAAAGTGTATTTATCATTTTTTTAAACTATTGTTTTCTAAAAATTTTTGAAAAATAATTCACATTAAAATAATAAGATAAATGGATATTTAAAGCTTTGGCACTTGCCAATTGATATCAACATTGTTTGCAATGAGATTAAAACTGTTTTTTAAATGCGTTATAAAATGCTGTATAAATTCAATCTCTACAAATATTGATATAAATATTTATGGACATAAACGTTGCAATTAGGAGGCATTTTGCATTCCTTATTAGATATTTCTTTATTTTGTTAGACCTGTGAAGTGGAAGCTTTTTTACAAGGTGAATTTAGGCTGGCACGATCATACTTTTTGCCATTGCCTTACGAACCCTCTTTTAAAGCTTCCAAGCGTCATTTTACAATGGTGCCCGTAAAGGGTGATAAATTCATTGAGCACTCGCGCCTTTAGGCTTCATAAAAGAGTAAGCCGGTGGTATCACAACACTTGTCCCGAATGGTTCTTGGTTCTTAAGGCAGTTCACAAGAGACGTGTTAAGTCCTTTTTGTATATTTTTTATCGTCTCATTATTCCACGCAGGATTATCTACTTTTACTGTGTAAGCGGATGGTTTTGATTGATTTAATAGGGGGCAGCTGGGGAATGAGAGAATCTTATGATATTCAGGGTGATCATTCAATATAAATGAGTAAATTATCATTATAAATCAATCTGTTGTTTTATACGACACACAGTTTTTTCTTTGAGAGGAGGAAAACCTTCTTTCTTCAAGAGCTTTATTCTACATGGTTGAATCACTTGTAGAAGTGCAAACGAATAATTTTAAGGAATTTATTATGAATAGATTAACAGTAAAAGAAATTTACTCTATTGAAGAGAGCTCATTTAAAACTTATTACATCAATAGGTTAAGCAAGATATTTGAAGGTTCAAAATTGAATAATTGATGGGATGTGTTTCTTGTTTGATTTATTTTATAAGTTTAAGATTTTTCTATCTGTTCTTCAGCAGGATTGCGTAGGCGTGAACTTTGAAGAAGCCCTTGTTCTTCTAAAATAGGGTAGATCATTGAGGTCAACAGAGAGTTAATTTGTTTAAGGTCACGGACAGTATCAAGATGAAGACTAGATGATTCTATATTTTTGAGATCTCCCTCACGCAAGCGTTTAAAATGTTTTAAACTCATCTCTTTTTCTAAGTTTCGTAGTTGATCTTTTTTTTGCACCAATAGATGGGCCGTGTGGGTATCACGGGAGACGAGAACATTAAATGCGATATGCGCGTTGGCCAGCACAATGGCATGGAAACGAAGGAGATCATCCCAACCTTCACTGCTGAACTTGAGACTTTTTTGTTGTTTCTTTTTAACCAGCATCAGCATATTGTGAATAATGATATCGCCTGCTTGGTCTAATTTTATACAGGCGCCTAGAAGCTCTTGTGTTTTTAGAGCTTCTTCATCCGATAATTTTTGTCCTGCTAATCGCGCAAGATAAAGTTTGATGGCGATATGTTTTTTGTCCAATATGGTATTTAGTTGATTGAGCTCAGCAATAATATTGGGATTTGGCTCTTCATAAAGTCCCATGATTTTTTCTAGCATGATGTCGACAAGATCACAAATATGAATAACTTCACGCATGACATTGGAGAGCGCTAGAGCTGGGCGTTCAAGAACGCTATCATCAAGAGCTGTTTGATCCGATAAATTGAGCGTTTTATCGGCGTGTGTTTTTTTTGTACTCATATAAACGATTTGAGTGGTCAATTTTAAAACCCATTTTGAAAGCGGTATTCCAGCGAGGAGAATGAAAATATTAAAAATAATATGGGCGTTGATCACTTGAGTAGGAGCGTCATTGCCAAGCCATGTGATGGGTGGTTTAAAAGACAAAAATAAGATCAGCACAAGGATTGAACCGGCTCCACGCATGAGTAAATTGCCTAAGGGAACAAGACGGGTATTGGGAGAAGCGTTGCGTGTTAAAAGCGGTGCTATAAGAGAAGAGCCAAAGTTGACACCAAGAACCATGATAACGCAAAGTTGTGTATGGATAAGGTCGTAGTTGGCAAAATTAACCAGCAAAATGATTCCTGCAATGGATGAATGTAAGAGATAGGTTAAAGCCGCAGCCAACAAAAAAGTTGAAACAGGATCAGTTGAAAGGTAACGAATGATGCTTGGCAAAATTTCACTATCCCGCAAAGGTTCTGTCGCTGTACTTATCATTTGTAAAGACAAAATCAAAAGACCAATACCGATGACAATGCGTCCTATTTGGCGCCACTCACGTTTTTGTGTTGTCATGAAGATACAAGTGCCAATTAAAAGACAAAGGGGCACAACAAGTGTGAGATCGTAGGTGAGAATTTTAACAACGAGTGCTGATCCTAATTCTCCTCCACGTACAGCCATAAGTCCCGCTACTCCAGAGACAAAACCAGATTCAACAAAAGAACCAACGAGGAGCGTTATGGCTGTAGAGCTCTGTAAGATCATCGCTGTAAAAAGTCCAAAACTTACAGCAAACAATGGTTTCGAGATGACATGGCGTAGGTTATATTTAAGCCTGTCACCATAGGCGCGTTCAATTCCTGTGCGCACCATGCGTGTCGCCCAGAGAAGTAAAGAAACAGCGCCAGCAAGATGGAGGAGTACCAATGAACCATTCATGATACTTTTTCTTTCTCTTTTGTTTATGAATAGGGTTAACTCAAAATTGATAACTTGAAGTTTATTGTTTTTACTTTGCTTTTACTTTTAATACTTGGTTAAAATCAGAACCGCTTGGATTTTGAAAAACCTTTAGACCAAAACAGTGAAGAATGGAATAAAGATGGTCGAAAATATCACCTTGAATTTGTTCATAGTCTAGCCAAACGGTGGTGTTCGTAAAGCAATAGATTTCCAAGGGTAAACCATTTTCTGTAGGGGGCAATTGTCGGGCCATAAAGGTCATATTGGGGTTGATGTTGAGATGCTGTTGTAGATAAGCAAAAACATAAGCACGAAAAGTTCCAATGTTGGTTAAACGGCGCGTATTGGCGACAACATCATGATTTTTATCTAATTGAGCGTTCCATTGATCAATTTCTGCTCTTTTTTGCGTGAAATAATTTTCTAATAAATTAAACCGAGAAAGATATTTTTGTTCTTCTTCTGTGAGAAAATGGATACTAGATTGATCAATAAAAAGGGAGCGTTTGATGCGTCTGCCTCCTGATTCTTGCATTCCACGCCAATTCTTAAAAGGGTCGGTTACAAGTTTGCGGATCGGTACTGAAGTGATGGTGTTGTCGAAATTTTGAACTTTAACAGTATGAAGGGCAATTTCAATTACATCACCATCAGCACCAAGATTGGGAATTTCAATCCAATCACCAACACGAACCATATCGGTGGATGAAATTTGAATACCGGCAACAAGAGAAAGAAGTGTATCTTGAAAAATTAACATGAGAACTGCGGCCATTGCACCAAGACCGGAGAAAAGAATAAGAGGGGAACGGTCAATTAAGGTGGCGACCATTAAAACGGCTGCAATAGCAAAAAGTGCAATTTTAGCAATTTGAATATACCCTTTTATTGGTTTTAATCGTGCTGTTGGTCGTTGTTCGTAAAGGATATTAATGATATTGAGACAGGCAGAAATTGTTAGAACAACAAAAAAGATAATGAAGGCGTTGGCAACATTATTGATGACAGTGCTGAATGCATCGGGCAATGTTGGTATAAAATTAACACCGACTGAAAGAATAAAAGCTGAAATGATATTCGCTAGGTATTGAATAGCATTTTGAATATCGGTTGTTGTATTCTTGGGGAGGAGAGAAGAAAGTTTTTTTGCTCCGTGAATCAGTAATTTTCGTCCTACAAAGTTGATTAAAAGGGCAAATATAGTAAGAATAACAAGCCAAGAAGTAGCTTCTAACCACGGATATTGAACAATAAATTCGATCACTTTTTTACTCTCCATTTCTAAAATTATAGGCTCTCAAGAGATTAAAATTTTACAACTGCTTAAGAGGAAGTCTTGGAATTATGCTCTAAAGTCGTTAAATATGCAAAAAAGAATTTTTAAACTCTGTGAGAGATAATGCGTTTTCCGCCTGATTTCCTTAATGAACTGCGTAGCAGACTCCCAATTTCAACAGTGATTGGTCAACGGGTAGACTTTGATCCTCGAAAAAGTAAGCCTTCACGGGGAGATTTTTGGTGTTGTTGTCCATTTCATGGTGAGAAAACGCCCAGTTTTCATTGTGATGATCATAAAGGGCGTTATTATTGTTTTGGTTGTGGGGTCAGCGGAGATATTTTTACCTTCCTGTGCGAGCTTGATGGATTGCATTTTTCAGAGAGTGTTGAGCGTTTGGCTGATTTTGCAGGAATGAAACTCCCTGTTTTGGATCCACAAAGTCATCAACGTCAAATGGAAAAAGCTGACCTTTATGACGTAATGAAAATTGCGACAGATTTTTTTCAGTATCATTTACGCTGTCAAGAAGGGGCGCAGGCACGTCGTTATCTGGAGGAACGTGGTGTTACGCAAAAGCTTATAGAGCGTTTTAAAATTGGTTTTGCACCGGTAAGGCGTACAGCTTTGAAAGACGCTTTAAGGGCGCGGGGTATCTCAATAAAGCAAATGGAAGAATGTGGACTTCTCACAGCGCATGAGGAGAGGGCGGATTCTTATGACCGATTTAGAAATCGCATTATGTTTCCTATCGAAGATTTGCGCGGTCGTGTGGTGGCCTTTGGAGGGCGTGCGTTAGAGAAAGAAACACGTGCAAAATACCTTAACAGCCCTGAAACAGTGCTCTTTCATAAAGGCAATATACTTTACAATGCAGCATCGGCGCGCAAAAATAGTCGCTTTGTTGGCGATGAAAAAATTCATTCACTTCTGGTTGTCGAGGGGTATATGGATGTCATTGCATTGACTAAGGCCGGTTTTGAAGGAGTTGTAGCGCCCTTAGGGACAGCATTAACGGAAGCGCAAATTGAGCTGTTATGGCAGATGGGCAAGGAGCCTATTTTGTGCTTTGATGGTGATGATGCTGGTGTAAAGGCTGCTTTTCGCGTTGCTGATAGGGTATTGCCTCTTTTAAAGGTAGGGGTTTGTGTCCACTTTGTTTTATTGCCACAAGGAAAAGATCCTGATGAAATTGTTGGTGCTGGTGGTGCGCCCCTTTTTTCTTCTTTTTTGCAAAAAGCCATCCCTTTGATTGAGCTTTTATGGTGGCGTGCTACCTATGGAAGGCGTTTTGAAACGCCAGAGACACGTGCGGCGCTTGAAAAACAACTCAAACAACAAATTTTTATGATTAAGGATGAAGATGTCCGTCGTTATTATTTGCAAGATATAAAACAACGCCTTTTTGAGTTTTTTCGTCCCTCTTTTTCAAAAAAGAAGGGGGGAGGACGCTATGAACAGACTTCATCCAATAGGGTCTTTAAAGATCAATCCTTTTCTCTGTTAGAAAATTCTGAAATAGTGCGCAATTCTTCACAGGCTATTCCTTTACGTGAAGCTGTGATTTTACTTACTTTAGCTTACTATCCTGAGTTATGGCATGAAAATTTTGAAATTCTCTCTGAGTTAGAATTAAAAAATACACAATTGATATATTTTCACCAAACGATGTTGGAAATTCTCGGGGATCAGTCGCTTCATGATAAAGAAACGATGGTTGCGTTCTTAGAAAAAAGAGGGCAAAAAGCTTTATTAGAGCGTATGAAACATCTTGTGCAGAATATTGGTATGCGTATTATTTTTTCTGGAGCTCCTATAGAAGATGCACGTGCTATATTAAAACAAGCTGTCTACTTGCATCTTCAGGAACACCACCTACATAAGAGGTTACAGGATATTGAAGAGCAACTTGTAGAAAATCCTAAGAGTGAGGTTTTTGATCTGCTTCGGGAGATAAAAAGTGAACTGGAGCAGATGCAGGCAACAGAAGCGTTAATTGAAGGGTTTGGAAGTTGGTTGGATGAAAAAATAGACGGGAACATACAAGATACGATAAAATGATTCGCTTTTTTAATGCGAATCAGTCACTTAAGTTTTAGATGAGGAAGTGTATGTGGAGTGATATTTTCATAAAGATGACAGTTAATTCATAAAGATGATAATGAAATTTTAGAATGAATTTTAGGAAAAGCGGGAAATTGGTTCTTACGATAGGGTGCAGAGATTATCTCAGAAGGGCTGAGAGGTGTCGGGGAAACTTCTGGAGTTTTCCCGCGTTTTTGTTTGGATGACAAGTTTATCTGGATATCAAGGCGTATACAAAATGTATTCTTTCCAATAGTAATCTCTTAAAAGGAAGTATATATGAGAAACTGTTGGTCGATTTAAGTGAGAACAAAAAAGCTGGTCACATGAAGACTATGGTTACATGGAAGCTATGAAGTGATCGAGTGGAGTTTATGGTATGGCAACAAAGGTTAAACAGAAAGATAATGCGGAAGTAACAAGCCAAGCGAGTTTGGATGGTCCTCTTCTTGATTTTTCTGATGATGCCGTCAAGAAAATGATTAAACTTGCCAAAAAAAATGGTTACGTAACGATGGATGAACTCAATGCTGTTCTTCCTTCCGATGAGGTTACGTCCGAACAAATTGAAGATATCTTGGCAATGTTTTCTGAGATGGGGGTTAATGTTGTCGATGATGAGGATGAAGTTGAGTCTGACAATTATGAAGACGAAGTTATGGTAGAGGGAGGGGACTTAGTAGAGGCCTCTAGCCACGCACTTGCGACGACAACAAATAAGCGCGAAGTAACAGATCGTACGGATGATCCGGTGCGTATGTATTTACGTGAAATGGGTGCTGTTGAGCTTCTGTCACGGGAGGGTGAAATTGCCATTGCCAAGCGTATTGAGGCAGGGCGTGAGACAATGATTGCCGGACTTTGTGAAAGTCCTTTGACTTTTCAGGCCCTGATTATCTGGCGTGATGAGTTAAAAGAACAGCGTATTCTTCTTCGTGAAATTATTGATCTTGAAACGACTTATGCTGGTCCAGAAGCAAAACAGGCTCCTGTTATTGAGCGAAGTGAAGTTGATAAGATAAAAGAAGAAAAGATGTCTTCTGCTATACGTAATATGGGGGAAAATGTAGGAGAAAGAAGCATTGAAGAAGATGATGATGAAGACGATGATGATGTTAACTTATCTCTTGCGGCAATGGAAAATGAACTGTGTCCTCAAGTTATGGAAACATTGGATTTCATTGCTCAAACCTATGTAAAATTACGCAAATTACAAGATCAGCATGTTGAAAGCAGTTTGGCAGAGCGTAAAGAGGGGGCTCTTACAGCTTCTCAAAAGAAAAAATACATTCAACTAAAGGGTGAGTTGATTCAAGCCGTAAAGTCTCTCTCTTTAAATCAAAATCGTATCGAAGCTTTGGTTGAACAGCTTTATGACATCAATAAGAGACTCATTCATAATGAAGGTAAGCTGAAACGAATCGCTAATAGTTATGGTATTGGCCATGAAGATTTTTTAAGAGAATACCAAGGACGTGAATTGGATGCAGATTGGATGAATTATATTGCCACTTTGCCTGCACCGGGTTGGAAAGAATTTTCATTGCGTGAGGCAAAAGAAATTCAAAAATTGCGGAGTGAAATACAAAATCTTGCGCAAGAAACGGCTATTTCGATTGGTGAATTTCGTCGGATTGTTATGCAGGTGCAGAAAGGTGAACGCGAATCAACCATTGCAAAAAAAGAGATGGTCGAATCTAATTTACGTCTTGTCATTTCAATTGCAAAAAAATATACGAATCGCGGTTTGCAGTTTCTTGACCTTATTCAAGAGGGCAATATCGGTTTGATGAAAGCTGTGGATAAGTTTGAATATCGGCGCGGTTACAAGTTTTCAACTTATGCAACATGGTGGATTCGTCAGGCCATTACGCGTTCGATTGCGGATCAGGCACGTACTATCCGTATCCCTGTTCATATGATTGAAACAATTAATAAAATCGTTCGTACCTCACGTCAGATTCTCCATGAAATTGGACGAGAGCCAACACCAGAAGAACTCTCTAGCAAGCTTTCTATGCCGTTAGAAAAAGTGCGAAAGGTTCTTAAAATTGCAAAAGAACCTATTTCACTGGAGACGCCTGTTGGTGATGAAGATGATTCCCATTTGGGCGATTTTATTGAGGATAGGAATGCATTACTCCCTATTGATGCTGCTATCCAAGCGAACTTACGCGATACGACAACACGCGTTCTTGCTTCATTAACCCCACGCGAAGAACGTGTTTTGCGGATGCGTTTTGGGATAGGGATGAATACAGATCACACACTAGAGGAAGTAGGACAACAGTTCTCAGTGACGAGAGAACGTATTCGTCAGATTGAAGCAAAGGCACTTCGTAAATTGAAGCATCCTAGCCGCTCACGAAAATTACGCAGTTTTCTTGATTCTTAAATGAAGGAATTGATGTATTTTAATCATTCTCCCTTTCTTTTTCATAGGGGGAGCGTTTGGGGACTGTATGCTTGGATGCTTTTTTGAGAAAAATATGGAAAGACTTCGAATAGTTTAGAAAATTTATGATATTTAACGTTTTCGTAGCTTTGAGACTTTGTGCTTCTCTGTCTCAAAAGAACAGATATAGGGTAAAGAGTGGTTATGAAACAGAGAGGTGAGGGAGGCTCTCTTAAGAAGTGAACGATAAAATATTCTTCTTCCTAGAGCGGTTTGTTTTTTTTAAGATTAAATATCTCAAGAATAAACTATAGTGCAGATTCCTGTCTTTTTGATGAAAAAGGTGTATTCTTTGTAAAATTATTCTACTATTTTAGGAGACGTAATTTGTTCTTTCTCAATTGACGAAGGAATTTTTCAATAGGTTATGTTTATTGATATAGGCTATTTTTTCAATACTCCCTTTTTTCCAGATCAATTTTTAGAAAATTGTATGAAGTATGCATTGAGTTGAAGCTTTTTAAGAGACAGAAATCGATGAAATTATAGAAATTAAATTTTTTCTTTTTTATCGATCGTCGTCATTAAAAAAGGTATATTCAAGTTTATGAGTGGAGAACTTCCTTTTTGGAAAGTAAAAAAATTAGAAGAGCTTTCCTCCTCTGAGTGGGAAAGCCTTTGTGATGGCTGTGGTCGTTGTTGTCTCCACAAAGTTGAGGATGATGATACGGGTGATCTCTATGCGACCAGTATTGCTTGTCGTCTTTTAGATGGGGAAACTTGTCAGTGTCGAGACTATGTTCATCGTAAATCAATTGTACCAGATTGTATATCATTAGACATTACAACAGTTAAAACGGCGCGTTGGCTTCCAGAAAGTTGTGCTTATAAATTAATTTATGAAGGAAAAGATCTCCCATGGTGGCATCCATTGGTATCAGGAGATTGTCAGACGGTGCATAAAGCACACATTTCTGCACGTGGATCCATAGAGATCTACGAAGATGAATTATCATCTGAAGAAGATTATCTCACTCATATTACTGGTCTTCTCTGTGAAGGCCAGTGATATGAGCGTTTTATATAATGCTTGGTGATTTAATCGATCGCAAAGACGACAGTGACACTCACATTATAATTTAATTCACCCCCTGCAAAATTTGTATCTGCGTAGCTTGCATCTGCTGCTCTACTCATGAGACGTGGCGTTGGACGATAGTAATCATCTTTTTCATTGATCTCAATAATTTTTCCTAATTTTAAATCAGCCGCTTGTGCTATTGTTTGCGCTTTTTCAATGGCTTCAGTAATGGCTTTTTTACGTGCTTCTTGATAAAATGGCTTCGTATCTGCATTGGTAAAAGTAATGCCATTCACTGAATTAATTCCCAGTGCCATCGCCTGATCAAAGATCTTACCAGCATTGCTAAGATCACGAATACGTACAGTTAAAGAATTTGAAACTTGATAGAGTTTTTCATTATTCTTTTTTTCGTGGGATGACTGGTAAATAGATAAACCTGATGTTTGCAAATCATTTGCTTGGATGCCATTATTTTTAAAAGCTTTTATAATATCATTGATTGATTGATTATTGGACGCTAATGCTTTCTGAGCTGTTTTGTCATGGGTAACAACAGCGAGATTAATAATTGCCATATCTGGTGCAGCTTGACTTTCTCCGACTGCAGTCACTGTAATTGTTGCATCTCTTTTACTTTCTTCAGCATAAGCATGGACAACAGTCAATGAAGTGGCTAAGAGTGTGAACGTTAATATAGCTATTTTAACCAAAGAACTTTTCAGTGGTTGAATTCTCTCTTCTATCATATCTACTCCTTTACATTTATTATGACGACTCTCTCATTTTTGAGAGTTCTTGTAAAGAAATTAGGGCATTAGAAAAAAAACCAATAGAAAAGAGAAAAAGATGGATTATAATCTACGTCAGCTCTTGTATCATAGAGCATTTTAGTTTAGAGAAAGACCACCTATATGGGGCCTGTAGCTCAATTGGTTAGAGCCAGCGGCTCATAACCGCTTGGTTGGGGGTTCGAGTCCCTCCGGGCCCACCAATAGGAAGTTGTCCGAGAGAAAAATGGATAGCTTAGTAAAAGTTTGAAGATGCTCCTTCCTTCATTTTTTTGATTTATTTCCCTGTTTGTTCTAAATCGTTTTGTCGTTTTTTGTTGCGGTGTTTTTTATCAGCCATTTTAATATATAAAATGATGATATACTTTTCAGTCTCATCAAAAAAATGCTTGCATTTGCAACGTTAGTGCATCTGGATTAATTCGATAGGTTTTGCTGTTTGCATTCTTATTTTTACCATTGTGCATTTTCTGCTTCATGCTCAAATTCCAGTTTTTATGTCATTCAAATTGTTATTGTTATTGTTATTGAAGTTACGAGGTCTTTTTTGGTTTTACACTCATAAAGTATTGGTAATGTTGGGGGGAGCTTTGCTCTTTTTTGTATTTCTAAAATTTTCTCGTATTGATTGTGAAGAGAGTTTTTTCTTTTCTGCAAAATAACTGGCAAGGAAAGTGATTTTTTTAGGAAAAATACACTTCTTCTTCAAAGATCATAATTTTTTATTGACGTGAGAGAATTTCTCCCTTGTTGTGAATCTACATACAATTTACGTATGGAGATCATCGGTGATGATTCATTTTATTTTTTTAACATCGCCATTTTTATTCATAATAGAGAATCAGTATTTAAACAGTGTTTTTGAGGGGAGGTTGCCTTGTCAATGTGTTACAGGTTTTTAGGGGATGTGGCGGTTTATAAGCACTGATTCCAATAACATTGTTATATTCTTGCCTTGTAATATTATTTAAAACATATAGGTGGTGCTAGGTAGAATAAAACTTTGATATATTTTTCTTTTGAAATAAGCTTTTTCGTGTTCCCTTATAAAGAGTTCAGAAGTATTTTCAGAGATATTTTCACATTAATTTGTTATTGGTTCGAATCACAAGATTTGCGTAACATTATTTGCGTTGTTGATAGATCATATCAATTTTCATAAGAAGGTTTGGATCGAGCGATGCTTTCTTTGTCACCCTAGTACATAACTCATAGAACTTTATCTGATTTTATAAAATAAGTTTGTACACAATTGCTTCCATACTGCCTATTGCAAATATTTTTTTCTAAGGTATGAGATATGTTAAACGCTTTAGCGTTATATAGTTTGACAATATGGAGTGTGACTATGAAGAATGGTGAAAAGTTTGAGGCGGCTTTATCGGATATTATTGTGAAATGGGAGTCTTTATCGACGTCTCAAAAGCAAGCGATATTGGATAGAGTGGAAAATTCTACAACTGCTTCTCATTCAACAGAACATTTAAAGCTTCAATCTTCTTTTTATCTCCCGACGAAATCAAAGCTATAAGTTTTAAGTCTTCATCAGAGATGTTAAAGCCAGTTATGACATATATGGCACTAGCATTTCCGAGTGTGTTTAGAATCGCCATAAGTTTATCAACTGAAGGTCTCTTTCCTCCTTTTATCATTTGTTGGACATAGTTTTGTCCACAGCCTGCTGCTCTGCTTATTTCGATCATCGTCCGTCCGTCACTTTTTATTAATTCAATTAAGCGTTGGAACCAATCTTTTTCAGTCTTTGTCATTTTTAGACCTTTACACATTTACGCTATAGCGTTAATATTGCATCGCGAATCCAGAATACATGATACAAGGAGCGTGAAAATATCCATGTGTAGCTCTTCGCTAATGAAGCATATAGAGTTGTTTTTAACTAATAACAAAATGTCCCCATACACTTTTAGATTCGAATCAATAAAAATGGTTCCTTAGTTCCACGGTTGTGAAGAAATCAGCGCGTATACCAGAAACGGTGATGCGCACGCGTGTGTTCATAAGATTTCGCTGTAATAGTATACGTAGCAGCATTATAAATCAAGATATACCCCAACATCAGCATTTGTAAAAAATTCTGTGTTAAGTCGGTATGTGAGCATATAACGAAGCTTTACAGCCTTAAGAGATAAGATCGCGATTGGAGAAAAAAAACATAAATTCATAGGTTTTAAATGCCTATTTCTCTTTTATTGTAATAAATTAGGTCACTATCAGATGGTATGTCGTATGTGTGCGTTAAAAAACTTTGGAAATATCAAAAAAATGATTTTGGTGTTTTTATAGAACATAAAAATAATTTGGAGCACGAAGGTCGTCGTTGGCTAGAATGTGATACATGATACCAATGTTCCTATGAGGTTGGGTGTTCTTTTGATGATGCAAGGGTTTATAATAAAGTCTGTTTACGATGATATTTTTTATTTATGACAATGCGCTATAGGGTCGTCTAGGGGCCAAGAATTTGCATGTTTATGAGAGGGGGGAGCTTTTATTGTCATTGAATATAAGTGGAGAGGCATATGTTTATACTAGTGTAGTTGTTTTTAGCCAAATTTTGAATGCTCAATATATTGAGTTTTTAGGGATACTGGAGATTATAGAAAGATTTGTGTTGATAATAATGCTTTAGTTTGTGGTGATGTAAAGATTTATGGGAAGATAAAACTTTACAGAAAAGCTGTGTTTTGTGACACCGAAGATTTTTGTAGTAATAAAAAAAACTTCCACATACAGCCATATTCCACATAGCGTGAAAGAGGAAGATAGGAGTGTTTCAGAGAAGACATGTATTGATTTTATCACGTCGTTTGTTTTGTTGGAAGTTCCTTATTTTTTATATCTTGGATCAATAAATATGTCGCAAATAATTAGTGTGAGCGTGTGGATTTAGACGCTTTCAGAGTGTTTTTGCGTCATTTGTCAATGTTTAAATGGAGAAAATACGAATGCCGAGGGCGGATTATTCGCACTTGGAATATGTAGTTTATTGCCTTCTTTTTTGATGGAGGATGAATCAAAACAAATTGCTTAAGATGATCACTTGAGCGGCAATGAGAGGAGATCAAAATGAGTATAAACGAAATTTTATTGGGAGCAATGATTGTTGTTTTGTTGTTCAGTGGAGTTATATTTCGGTTTTCTTTATATTATCGCAGTCAAATTAAAGCTCTAAAAGAGGAATCCAGAAGGATAAAGCATGAGTTTTTAAAGGATTCTATGAAGATGACTGAAGAACGAGATAGAACTCTTAGAGAGCAAAATATGGTGATTAAAAGACGCGATCAAGCAATTGAAAAACTGAAAAAACAAATTAGACAATATCAAGAAAACGAAAAAAAATATCAAAAAGTGCTTCAATATGAAGATGATAAAGGGTGATTGTTGTATTCATATTTTGCATCCAGTTTATGCATTAAAGGATTTGGAGATATGTTAGAAAGATTGGAAATAATGAGAAAGAGATAGACTTTCATGAAGTCCATGACGGTGCTTGTGGAGAGGTTGTCTTGGAAGAGAATGTTCAAGCTTACTCTGATCTATAATTTATAAAATCGTTAAAGTTGATAGAAAGGTAATCATTGGCGACAAGATAAAGTTTATGATAATGACCCAGTTTATCGCTATGCTAGAGTATTAAAAAAAGAGAATCTATATGATTCAGCTATTGTTGTGGCGATTTATATTATTCTAGAAAATAATTTTGCGCGTTCCTTTTAGATTTTAGGTATAATATTGCGATAGTTTCAAGGAATAGGCATAAAAAATTGCATCATAATAGAAAGAAAGAGATATTTGATTTTGATGAAGACGAAAGGCATAAGTCAGTTATGATGATACGCTATAAAATAGGACGATGAACGCAAACGACATTGATAGCTAGGAAAGCACTCACATTCCTAATTTATAATTTATTCTCTTCATAGGCGTTTGTTCTATGAAGAGACGCTTTGTTGTATAAAGAGACACAAGGCTTGAGGGATGTTCTTCCTGATAGATGCTATCAAAACTAATTATGTTTGAATATAAACATACACCCTGCAAAAATTTAATTGTGATGCACACGCGTTAAAAATAATACAAAAAATTTTCTCTCATTGAGAAAAAATCAGTCATCTTTTATTGATTACAAAAATGTAAACAAAAAACTCATTATACACAAATTAAACTCTTATATCTTAATGGTAAAGAAAGTTAAGATTGCAATTCTTTAATAAGAGCCTTGTGGGTAATTTCTTTTATTTGCTCAATATTCATTAAGATATCTTGTTTTGTTGGATATCCTTTACTCGAAAAAGCAATTTTTTGTGCATCTCCTGAGATTAAGCGCCAGTACCATTGATTGTGAACTCCTTGAAACACCTCAAAATACATGTTTCTCACCTCATAAAATAGCTGATAATTTTCAGGATAAATACTCAACTAACCCATTTACGAATACTAATGTATGCCTCTATAGGAAGTCGTCAATATATTCCCCTTAAATTTTCTGACCTAAAAAATAATTTCTATGAGAGCTATTACCCTTTTAACAAGAAAAAAATTCTTGTCAATAAGATGTGAATGAGAATTTTATACTATAAAATCATTTTTTTTAATTTAATGACACTATAGGTCTATTTACAATACAAATATTTTTCTTTTACAGAAGTAGATTTTATAAAGCATACAAACCCTCACCAGCATGAAGAGAGAAAAAATACCTCTTTCCATGCTGGTGGCACTTAATCATTTCTTGTTTTTTCTTTTGAAATAGACGTTTATTGATTAGCGATAACTTCTTTTTGCGACACGCTTCGAATGAGTAAATCAATGAATAAGCTAAGCGTATAAGAATTAGCCATTTTGGCTTTCATATCGATTAGAGATGTTGCAGTTTTAGGGTTAAGGCCATTTGATAAACCTTGTCTTGACAAATATTGCTGCAATTTTTCATACGAGCTGTCGATTTTTTCTTGATCGAGTTTTTCATTACGATCACTATTGGCAAGCGTTTCTTCTAGTCCCTCAATTTTTTTTATAAAATAATTCCAGTCAAAATCGCCTTTTGTATATTCGGCGTCAAACATTTTTCCTTGTCCGGTTAAAAGCCAATTAATGTTGACGCCATATAATGTGCGGTATGTTTGTAAGACACTAAGATTGGGTTCTCTTTCTCCACGCTCATAAAAAGCAATAGAATTTTTTGTCATGCTAAAACTTTTAGCTAAGGTCTCACGTGATGGATCGCCTAAAGCAAGGCGTACATAACGTAAACGTTTTCCAAATATGGTTTTTGATTCAGTTTCAGGACGTGCCACGAATTATCTCCCTCAGTAAATCATCATGGTATAAATCATTAAATAATAAAAGCACACTATGTATTAATATTCTCTGACATAATGTCAATATTTATCGTTTTAATTTTTCTTTATTTTTTTATTTTAAGGGTAGAAAACAATCTTTCAACTCTATTGTATTGACGATTAATATTCAGTTCAAAACAAAATTCCCTGTTTATTGCACTTGTCTCTTGCTTTTTTTGAGAAAATTTTCATGTAACTTTACCATATATATTCTATACACCCCTGCATTAGAAGATGCAACTTTAAAGAAATATAAGCTTTCAATTTGCACTATGTGTGTGTTGTAAATGAATGAGAAAATAAATTTTGAGGAACGATCATGGCCCTGTTACGCTATTTTGGGTTTGCTTTTTTTTTCACGATTATTGGTGTCTTTTTAGGAGGAGCTATTGGTTGGTTTGAAACGGGGAGCATGATTGGTTTTCTTAAATATTTTTTTATTTGCTGTGTTTTAGGGGTTTTGGAAATTTCTTTATCCTTTGATAATTCTATTATCAATGCACGTGTTCTTGGTAGGATGAATCCGTTATGGCGTCGTCGTTTTCTTATATGGGGTATTTTGATCGCTGTATTTGGGATGCGGATTGTTTTTCCGTTGTTGGTGGTTGTCGTGGCTGTTGGAATTAATCCAATTGCGGCAGTTCAATTAGCAATAGGGGAGCCACATCGATATGCTGAAGTCTTAACTGATGCGCATATGGGAATTGCCGCTTTTGGAGGAACTTTCCTGATGATGGTTGGCTTAAAATATTTTTTTGATTCTGAAAAAGAGATCCATTGGCTTAATGCTATAGAGAGACCTGCTCAAAAGTTTGGGGCACTTATGGGGATTGATATTGCAATTGTTTTGATTTTGATCTTATTTGTGTCAGGCCAGATTGGTGCGGAAGATAAAGTCACTTTTTTATTAGCAGCTCTTTATGGACTTTTGACTTTTATCGGGGTTGAAGCTGTCGGTCATCTGTTGGATGCTCCTCAGAGGACTTTGACGACAGTGGCTCAAGGGGGACTCGGGGCATTCCTTTATTTAGAAGTTCTTGATGCAAGTTTTTCTTTTGATGGTGTGGTTGGTGCTTTTGCCTTTTCACACAACCTTTTTATTATCGCAATTGGTCTTGGGATCGGTGCATTTTACGTTCGTTCTATGACAATTATGTTAGTCGAATCAGGGACATTGCTGCATTATCGTTATTTGGAGCATGGTGCTTTTTATGCAATTTTAGTTCTTGCCGTGATTATGTATCTGCAAACAATTATATCGGTTCCTGAAGTTTTAACAGGACTTGTGGGAGTCTGTATTATTGGAATGGCATTGTATTCTTCGATTCGTTTTAAGCGTCGTCAATTGGATAAACATGTTGCGTCTTAATTTATTAAAACTTCATATTTTTTCACGCTTTTGTTTTTCGCATATCCTTAATAGAAGAGACCTTTCATGCAAAACAAGATGCTCTTGTCTTTCTTATTGGCTTCCTTATTTTAAAGTTAAATCCATGGCATGATCCTTCCCGTGGAGGAAATACTGTCAAATTTTTTGGAGAGTTTTGACCTAAATACAAGGTGCAAATGGGCATTATACTTTTTACCTGCTTTCAGGTCGAAGACAGCTCTTATCTTTAACGATGCATAAGAGGCATTTTAGCCACTTTTTTGAATGTTTTTATTTCCATATTGATTGATTTGTGACGTGTAAGAGAATGGTTTATTCATTATGAAGAGGTTTGAAATGAGAGAATCTTATCCTATGCTGGTCCCTCACTTAAATATGTAAAAAAAATAATTTATTTCTTATGAATCAGTACATTATAATAGATCATTAGAAAACAATAATTTAGGAGAGCATTAACAGTTCGATACCAGCTTCGTTCATCGTTTTAAGTATCGTGTTCAGAGATTCGTTTACATCAATTCCCGCGCAAGCATTTAATGAAACACTGACTTTAAAACCACATTGTATGGCGTGAAGAGCAGAAAATCCAACACAAAAGTCCGTTGCTAAGCCACACATAACAAGCTTGGTAAAACCAAGTTCTTTGAGATAAACTTGTAAACCTGTTGGTGTTTTTTGATCATTTTCAAGAAAAGCAGAATAACTATCCATTTTTTGATTATAGCCTTTTCTAAGGATAAGTTGTGCCTTTTCCGTTCTGAGAGATGGATGAAATTCTGCCCCGTGTGTTCCTTGTATGCAATGATCAGGCCAAAGTATTTGCGGACCATAGTCAAGATTGATGGTATCATAGGGCTTTTTTTCTGGATAGCAGGAAGCAAAGCTGCAATGGTTTTTGGGGTGCCAGTCCTGGGTTAAGATAACGTGGTCAAAATGATTGATGAGATTATTGACGGCGGGTAAAATAGCATCACCTTGTGGTACTGCAAGCGCTCCACCAGGTAAGAAGTCATTTTGAACATCAATGACGAGTAAGGCTTTTTTTTCCATAAATATATTCCTATAGGAGATGAGCTTTTATCGTACTTTTAAAAAGCTATATTTCGTCTTGAAGTTTTGAAATGATTTGTTGAATATTGATCTTATTTTTATAATTATCAAGCCAAAAGAGGGGAATAGATAAGTTTTTACAATTCATCTTATAATTTTTTACAAAGTGTAACCACGTACCAATGGGAAGTGCACTGTCGTTATTTGTTGCGACATGTTGACGCAAAGCTTTCATGATCATTGGGCTTGGGACGTCAGACCCCATAAGGCGACGGTCGTTTTGTAAACGTAATTTAAGCCACATCAAGGCAAGAGGTGAAGTCCATTGTTTTCCGTAACAAACAATTGATGAAAAGAGGGAAGGATTTTTTACTGCGTAATATAAAGCCCATAAAGAAAAAAAAGAAGGCGCATAGAGAATTGTTTTTCTTTCTGGTCTCATATTACATTGATAGGTTGGTTTAATACGGTAAAAATATAATGTTATATCTGGTATGGAAAAGAGAGGTAATGTTTGATAACACGTTTCAGGTACCGCTAAAAAGATTTTTTTTTTGCTTCTTGAAGAGATGTTTTTTTGCATTTAGAACCATACTGGGGCTTGTGAGATGAGAAAAAATGTACCAATATTAAAGTGAAAAGCTGTTGAGACGATGTAAGCTCTATTTACTGTACAGTTTCAAAAAGCGAAAGCAGTTTTTTCAAAATCCTAATCTTTAATATCGCACAATATAAAAAGAAATTTATATAAAGAGAAATTTATGGCACGTCAATTTATCTACCATATGGCTGGGCTCAACAAGTCTTACGGCAATAAAAAAATTTTAGAAAATATTCATTTGTCTTTTTATCCAGATGCGAAGATCGGCATTTTAGGACCAAATGGTGCAGGTAAATCAACTATTTTACGGATTATGGCGGGGTTAGACAAGGAATATACGGGAGAAGCATGGCTTTCTGAAGGGGCACGTTGTGGCTATCTACCACAAGAACCTGTGCTTGATGCAAGCAAAGATGTGCGTGGCAATGTGATGGAAGGTGTCGCAGATAAACAGGCAATTGTCGAGCGTTATAACGAATTGATGATGAATTATAGTGAGGAAACGGCTGATGAAAGTGCAAAGCTTCAGGATATTATTGACAGTCAGAATCTTTGGGATTTAGAAAGTCAAGTGGAAATGGCGATGGCTGCTCTTGGTTGTCCGCCAGCTGAAGCAGATGTAACAAAACTTTCGGGGGGTGAAAAGCGGCGTGTGGCGCTTTGCAAATTGCTTTTGTCAAAACCTGATTTGTTGCTTTTGGATGAGCCGACAAACCATTTAGATGCTGAAACGACGGCTTGGCTTGAAAGGCATCTGCGTGAATATCTTGGTGCTGTGCTTTTGATAACCCATGATCGTTATTTTCTCGACAATGTTACGGGGTGGATTTTAGAGTTAGATCGCGGTAAAGGTATCCCTTATGAGGGGAATTATTCTGCTTATTTGGGCGCTAAAGCTAAACGTTTGGCTCAAGAGGGGCGTGAAGAGGCTGCGCGTCAACGTGCTTTATCGCGTGAGCAAGAGTGGATTGCTTCTAGTCCAAAAGGGCGACAAGCAAAGTCAAAAGCGCGGATTAAAGCTTACGATGAGTTGGTTCAGGCGGCACGTGAGCGCCGTCCAGGAGAGGCGCAAATCATTATTCCTATTGGAGAAAGATTAGGACAGGTTGTCATTGAAGTTGATCACCTCTCTAAAGCTTATGGCGAACGTGTGTTGATTGATTCTCTTTCTTTTAAACTTCCCGCTGGGGGTATTGTCGGTGTTATTGGGGCCAATGGTATGGGAAAGTCGACTTTGTTTAAAATGTTGACAGGACAAGAACAGCCCGATTCAGGTCAAATACGGATCGGTGAAACAGTTCACATGAGTTATGTCGATCAGAGTCGCGATTCCTTAGCAGGAGATAAGACTGTTTGGGAGGAGATTTCTGGTGGAAATGACATTATTAAGTTAGGCAAGTATGAGATGAATAGTCGTGCTTATTGTGGGGCTTTTAATTTCAAGGGGAGCGATCAGCAGCAGAAGGTGGCAAATTTATCAGGAGGGCAGCGTAATCGCGTCCATTTGGCGAAACTTCTAAAAGAGGGGGGCAATGTGCTTCTTCTTGATGAACCGACAAATGATCTTGATACTGAAACCTTGGGTGCATTGGAAGATGCATTAGAAAATTTTGCTGGTTGTGCAGTGATTATATCGCACGATCGTATGTTTCTTGATCGATTGGCAACGCATATTTTAGCCTTTGAAGGTGATGGTCATGTGGAATGGTTTGAAGGAAATTTTGCTGAATATGAGGCTGATAAAGTTCGCCGTCTTGGGGCAGAATCCCTTAATCCTAAGCACGCAAATTATAAGCCTCTTACACGCTAGAATTTCTTAATCTTATTGGAACTTTATTGAGAAAATAGTGTGTTTTTGTGTTGATGATATTTATCAATAGAGTCGTGTGTGTTTCGTGGAAGTTTTTATTTATTGGAAAGAGGAGAGACTCTTTATGAGTCCATGTTGTCAATAACGCCATTCTACTCGTGATATATAGCTATCCTTACTTGTAAAATTACCATGAAGAGGGAAAATCTTTTTATGGAAAGTGCTATTCTATAAATGCTCTGGTCATTGAGCATGGCGTCTTTTCTTAAAAAGCGACAAGTAAAATCATCCTATTATTTATTCTCTCCCCATGTTGGATTGTTTGTGTTTTGAGATAGTATTTCATTTACCTTTATGTTTTTTTATTCATAGGCGCTGTTTCTGAGGTGCGAGAGAATGGTGTTGTTTGATTTACCATGAATAGGTTTTAAAGGAGAAAAAATTACGATACTTTAGCTTTTTATTGAGGTTATAAATTATGGATTACTATTATAAATCAATGTATTAGAATAATTTTTGGCAATTGGATAAGATCTGTTCATCTTTTACAGTGGCCTGTTTTTTTCGTAGGGTGATAAAATAGCGGGAACGAAATAGATGAGAATATGCGATTGTGTGCTTGACTTTTGTTCCTATAAACAAATCTTTATAGGAAAGTTTAGGGAATAATTATGAAAAAAAGTGCAAATTTAGATGCAATGATTGTACTGCTGAAAGCGGTTGCAGAAGTGAGTCATTTACGTATTCTCAGGCTCTTAAATCATGAAGACTTAACAATTCCTGATTTTATTTTTATTCTTGATCAGTCGCAAGCGTGTATATCACGACATTTATGTTTATTGTACGAAGCACGATTGATTGAGCGTTATCAGAAGGGAGGTTGTCTTTATTTTAAGCTTTGTCATGATTTTTGGGGTAAAGATATTGTAATGAGCATTCTTTCGGCTTTGCCAAAGCATGATATGTTGTTAGCACACGATTTAGAACGTTTGAAGGATATCAAAACGCAGCGTCAAAAAACGAGAAAAAAACATTTCTTACAAAATACGTCGCAATGGGATGTTTTACGGTCATCCTATACGGCAGATCATGGTGTGGAAAGTGCTTTACTTAAAATCGTGGGTGATAGGCCATTTCAGACGATGCTGAATATTGGGATGGGGGGAGATTCTGTCTTAAAATTGTTTTCTGATCTTTATACGCATGCAGTTGAAGTTGTGCTTGATCGTGATGTTTTGCACTTGCCTGTTGGAGAGACAACTTTTGATTTAGTCATTCTCCATTGGGTTTTACATTTTCTTGAAAACCCTGAAATGGTTCTTCATAAGATATCAGGTGTTTTGCGTCCTCATGGGCGTTTATTGATTGTGGATTTTTGTGATCATAAAGTTGAATCTTCATATTCTGATCAAGCGCCTATGCGTCTTGGATTTTCGGCTTTACAAATAGAACAATGGCTTAAAAATGCGGGGCTTGTTTTAGAACAAACTATTTCTCTTACTCCTATACAAAGTAAAAACAGTGAGGCATGTGTGGTGACAATTTGGCTTGCTCGTGATCCGCGCTTATTGGTTGATGATATTAAAGATAAACAAATCGATTTTGCATAAATTGCGTTTGTTAATGTGCTGTATTTTCGGATTTTTCTCAAGGATATAGCGCAGAGATAAGCTTTAATTAAATCATTGAAAAGTTATTGTTTTTTTGTATTTTATTATGTCTTTATATAAGGGTATTGCTATTTCATAGCGGCGCGGAGGCCTGTGTCATGAATTCTTATAGGGTAAGGCTATAAGAATTGTCATTTAAGGTGTTTTGATATCATATTTTTATTAATCAATAAATTGATTTTAAAAGATCATTCAGCTTTTAAAATTCCAATAACAGTCTAGAATACAAGAATATTTTTATTTCAAACCTTTTGTTTTTATAATCCAAAAGTGTCTGTTTGCCTGTTACAAGAAGAGGTTTTTATGTCAATGAAACCGTTTGAAAAAGGAAATATACCTTTTATGCTTATTTCTCAAGCAGCTACAATATAAGGTGGTGGTTTGTGCCTTCATACATGTTAAAGAGGCTGCTTCTCAATCTTATCTTACAAGCATTCATATATATGCTTTGTGTTATATTTATTAAAAATTAGATTGGCGGTGGTCTATGGGGAAGCCGTGGTTGAAAGTAATAAGGAAAAGCGTTATATTATATGAAAGTTTTGTATCTCCTGATCATGAAAAATCATGAAGGTTATTAAATAAGCCCATTTTTCTTGCCAAAAGTGAATTTCTTTTTTGCTTACACGCGCATCTTATGGCGCATTTCATGAGTGATATAGCGTAAAATTCATAGGGCAGCATCGTTTTTCGTTTAAATAAAAGTTGTAAGCCAGCATCATCATTCTATTTCCAGTTTTCAATATTGTGTCTTCCTTGTTTTAAAATAGCTCATAGGAAATATTTTGACTCTTTTTTATTGTTTTTATCCCTATGCCAACCTTATTTATGATGTGCGATAGTATATAGCTGTAATTGATTCAATATTAGAAGATGTTAAATAGGGGGGGCTTATAAGGTTGGGGACAGCCATTTAATATGAACATGATCAATAATTATTAAGATCAATATCTTGATATGTGAAAAAAGTAGAGCAATTTTTGAATACAAAAATTGTTTTATTGATCATTTTGCAAGGCAGTTTAAGGGGTAAAGATTAAAAGAAAATATCTACATTCATCATTTTTGTTATGATAGCATAGAGGGGTTTGTTGGCTATTGTAAGATAGTTTATCATTATTGGGTATGATCATGGGGCATGATTCAAAATAAATACCTTTAGAATTTTCGTTTTTTGTAAGCTGGTCAAATTCTTCATTGATGCTAACAGTCAAGAGATTTGACAATATTTTTTAATGATCATTTTCAGATTTTTTTATGAAGATAGATAAGATTTTTCTCTAATTTATTGTTTTTACTTAAATAATTCATTTGTTCGTTTGAACAGACGTCTCTGCTGTTATTGTATTATATAATAAGGTTTAAAGACAATATTTTTCTTTTGTGGTGATCGCTGTTGGACAAGAGATTCTGTTGATTCTATTTTTTATAGGATGAATATATACAGATTACTTGTTTTTTAATGATGATCATCAAAGTCGCGAAAGAAATTATTATAAAAATTATAATGGTTGTAGATTCTGATTGATATCTTGGGGAATAAAATTGCTTCAAATTGGGTCATTTTAAATTTTTTTTGCCTAAATTTCACCATTTTTAAACAATTTATAATTCTTTTTTGTTTTTTTGCGTAGAAGATGATAAGAATTTCTTGTTGTTTAAAGCATTTTATTCCATAGCAAGAATATTGCATCGGTTATCTTAGTGGTCGATGCGAGAGGACGATCGGGGAACCTCCTCCCCCCCCCCGCGTGGATCCCCTAGATTGTCTGGCCTGACTGAGGATTTCCTCAGTCAGGTTTTTTTGTGATTTGTTTTTAGGGCTTTGTAAGGTGTCATCAGGGGCCTTAAAAGGTGTAAGATTTATTATTGCGTATCATGGAGTACTAGGGGGATAAGAGTTCATTGAGTGGTTAGTATTATCGTATTCATTTTCAGTAATGAGAGTTTTTCTTTATTGAGAAATCGTTGAATGCTATAAGAAGAATCTGTGTTTGATTCTGTAATCTTTAGGTAAGAGATAATGGGATTTTTCTCCGGTCGTATTGCTTTAATTTTATTTATGTTTCTTATTTTGAGCGTTGGCATTTTTGCTCCTCGCAGTGCTGTTGTTCAGAAGTTTCTTTCCGGCTACATATCTTCTTCATCATCATCTTCTCAGCAGGTTGAGGTAACAGAGGCGTTATTGCTAGAGAGATGGGCGATGGCTTTTCCAGATATTATCGTGCAGCTTTCTAAGATGAGTCCTCAGCAGCAAGAGCTGTTTATTGAGCAAGTGCGTCGCGATGCAGTTTCATTTGCTTCTGCAAGCGGTCAGAGTCGTGAAGAGGCTCACAAGTTTGGAGAAACTGTTGCTATGGCTCTCTCAAAGGCAATGTCTCGTCCTTCTATTGCAAATGCTTATTTTTAACTGTTTTTTAATTGCGCTTTTGAGTTTTGTTTTAGAGGTGAGGCTTTTTGTAAAGTTTTGAAAAGCACGAGGGAAATAATCAGAACATAATGATAAGGTTGCGGTCATTACAAGAGTAATCGCAAGTTTATTGAGGGCACTTCAGGCTAACTGCATTATCAATGGCGACAATGACAAAGGAATAAAAAAAAGCTTATATTTTTTAGAGAAGCAAAGATATGAATTGTTATAACAAAACATGTTAAGCCGATTTTAGGTGTTTATTCATTGGTATAATTTGTAAAGATAAGGCGCAAGACTGATAAGATGCCAATCTGGAATTAAGTAAAAAATATTTAGATGAGGGGGAGAGGTCTCTTTTCCTTCATAACTCTTTGAAAGTGTAGCATTTTCGAGAAGTAAAAAACAGATAAAAATGATCGTTACGCTCTGTTATAGCAACAAAGAGTGTTGTAATTTTTTCTAGCATATCGTTTTATAATTGTTATTTATCCTTTTACATGTGAAGTGAATATCTCGAATATTTTGGAATTCTCTTGTTTTCAATCTTTTAAGAAATCAAAATCAGTTTTTTACACAACACAAAGTGGGGAGCTTTTGTGGATAAAAGCTCTTTGAGTTATCTCAAAGACCAAGGCTGTGGCCATATTTTGAATTGGTAAAGAGTATGAGGGTTTTGGTATATTTATGAGCTTTTTATGCACGATGGTGGAATGAGGGATTGGTTTTGGTTAATGGTTTATTGAGGATAAAGAGTGTTGTGGTCATTCATTGGCGTGTGAGAAGTATGGATAACGGTTTTTATTTTTTGTGAAACTTTTGCGATATCGAGGTTCTCCAGTAAAGATGCTTCTATCTCTATTGCTTTGTGGAATTGATCTCAATAAAGAATTTAATCATCGTCTGTAAAAAAGTATTATGTCTATTTAAATTTCCATCTTTGTACTCTAAAAATTTGTGGTACAAAAGCAATAACAGAAATGGATCGAGTATATCATTTTATTGAATGTGTTATAAGATTAACTATAGTCTCTTTATTTTTTTTTATTTTATGATATAGGACAATCTATAATTTGTGCATAAAGAGATTTTCTTTTGATACAGAATTTTATTTTGAAATTGTCTTAGTATTTCCTTTTTCAAGCCGTTCTTTTGCTTTCTTTTTTTGTACAATACGCTTGCAAACTATTTGCGGATAGAATTTGAGAATGTTGTGAAGAGAAAGAAAATGCAATTTTTAAAAATCTTGTTAAGTACAGCGTGTGCTGTATTTTTTATATTTGATATAAACTGGACTCATAGTGCCTTAAATATTGCGGAATCAAAAGAAGGCTCAGTGATTGTTGCTTCTAAGACACCTGCGCGTCCTTATGAGTTTCTTATTCAGAAACTTGCAACGAAGCATAATGTTCCCGTTAATTTAGCTCATGCTGTTGTAAAAGTTGAAAGTAATTATAAGGCAAGCATAAAAGGAGCAGCGGGCGAAATAGGTTTGATGCAAATAAAACCCTCTACGGCGCGAGGGTTGGGCTTTAGTGGTTCTGTAAAAGATTTGTACGATCCTGCGACCAATCTTGAATATGGTATGCGTTATTTAGCGCGGGCCTATAAGCTCAGTGGTGGAAGTACGTGTGGTACAATTCTTAAATATAACGCAGGTCATGCTGCAAAAAAAATGAATTCCATTTCGGCCAAATATTGCGCAAAAGTGAAAATGTATTTGGCTTCATTAAAATAACAACGTCTTTTGAAAGGGATTAGCTATAAAATATTTTAAGATGCTATTTTCACGGAGCAGAAAATGTTTTATAAGTTAATACGTCAGTCGGCTGGGCAGCCGCGCTTGTCCAATGCTGAAAAGCGGCAGGTGAGGAAAGTCCGGGCTCCATGGAAAGACGGTGCCGGGTAACACCCGGCGGGGGTGACCCTAGGGAAAGTGCCACAGAAAGTAAACCGCCTATTTTTATAGGTAAGGGTGAAAGGGTGGAGTAAGAGCCCACCGCGCATTCAGTAATGAATGTGGCAAGGTAAACCCCACCGGGAGCAAGACCAAATAGAAATGACGTGCAAGATTTAATTTGCAGCCGATTTCCGGGCGAGTCATTCGGGTAGGTTGCACGAGGCGGATGGTAACATCCGTCCAAGATGAATGGTTGCCATGTAAAGTATGAGCTTTACTATACAGAACCCGGCTTATAGGCCGACTGATATTTCATGATGATCCGCAATATTTTACACGTTCAATGACGTAGGGGATTTTATGAAGTCTGTGTTTGAAATAGGCACTTGAATAAAGAGTGTTTTAAAAAATTATAACATTTCTTTAAGTATAATACGTTAGGATGTGTCTTGGGATAGCTTTAGCTTTTTTCGTTCATAGTCATTCATATGAAAGTTGAGGGTTGGGTTATTCTGATATTGGTTGCTATGAGAGAGCTGTTGATTTGAAACAGCATAACTTCAAGACGGATTATTTTGACAAAACAGGATCAAAGAGCTGAACGCCATATTCCAGTGTTGTTGCAGCCAGTTTTGGCTGGGCTTATGCCATTGGTTGGAGCAAAAGTGATTGATGGCACCTTTGGAGCTGGTGGTTATACGCGCGCCTTGTTAAAGGCAGGGGCACAAGTGATTGCTCTTGATCGTGATCCGCATGCTATTGGTGCTGGTCAACCCCTTGTTGATGAATTTTTTCCACGACTTCGTTTGGTCCATATGGAATTTTCACAGCTCGATCGTGTCGTTGAAGAAAAGGTGGATGCGGTTATTTTGGATATTGGTGTCTCTTCAATGCAGCTTGATGAAGCAGAAAGAGGCTTTTCTTTTCAAAAAGATGGTCCCTTAGATATGCGAATGGCTCAGACGGGTTTTACAGCGAGCGATGTTGTAAACCATCTACAAGCAAGAGATTTAGCGCGTATTTTTAAGATCTTAGGAGAAGAGCGTTATGCAGGGCGAATTGCACGAATGATTGAAAAGCGTCGTGTTGTTCAGCCTTTTTTGCGGACAGGTGATCTTGCGCATGCCATTGAGGCGTTGGTAGGGCGAAAGCCTGGAGATCGTATTCATCCTGCAACACGGGTATTTCAGGCTCTTCGCATCTATGTTAATGATGAAATTGGTGAATTAGCGCGTGGTTTATTTGCTGCTGAACGCGTTTTAAAAGCTGGAGGCCGTTTGGGGGTTGTCAGTTTTCATTCTCTTGAAGATCGTATGGTCAAAAGATTTTTTGTCTCTCGTTCTGGAGAAGGTATGAGATCACGCTATTTGCCTGAAATAAAGCATTCTCCAGCAACATTTTCCCCTTTGTTTAAAGGAGGAATAACGGCAAATAAAGAGGAATTACAGCAAAATCCTCGTTCACGTTCTGCGAGATTGCGTATGGGGGTGCGGACTGAAGCAGAAGCTCTTTCAGAAGATATGAAATTATTTGGTTTAGCAGAAATTGTCAGTTTTGAAGGCGGCAAGAAATGACAGTTTTCCGTACATTTGATATGATTTTAGTGATGATTATGATTTGTATGGCAGGTCTTACCTATAAAGTAAAATATGATGTTCAAAAACGAATGAGCGAGGTTCGTCATCTAGAGCATGAAATTGCTGCAGCAAAAAATACCGTGAGTTTGCTTCATGCTGAGTGGGCTGTCATGATAAAGCCTTCACGCATGCAAAAACTTGCGAAACGTTATCAAAAAGAACTTGGATTAGAGGTTATAGAGCCGCATCAAATCGTGGAGCTTAAAGATATTCCGGTACGAGAACACGATCCAATTGAAGAAATAATTAAACAAAATATCTTGGAAGATCATCAGGATATTTTGGCAAATAATCGGGCTTCTCAAGTCAATCGCGTTGTTCAAAAAGGCGCACAGCAATGAAATCGTCCTTTTTATTCTCAAAGAAAAAAAAGCGCTTAAAGGATTCGTTGAATCATCATCATGTTTCTGTTCGTCGTTCGTACTCTGGTCGTCCACGTTTACTTTTTTCGTTGTTCTGCTTTTTAATTTTATATGGCATCATGGGAGCTTGCCTTATTTCTTACGGGCTGGAAGGTGGACAGATTGAAGAAGCAAAAGGGCCAAGCATTCTGCAATTGACGGCACGACCTGATATTGTTGATCGTAATGGTCGGCTATTAGCAACAGATATTAAAACCTATTCACTTTTTGCTGAGCCACGACGTATTATTGATGTGGATGAAACAATTGAATTGCTTTCAACAGTTTTGCCTGATCTCAATTGGCAGGAAACCTATAAGCGTTTAAAAAGAAAAACCGGTTTTTCTTGGATACAGCGTGGGTTAACACCCATGCAGAAAACGCAAATTATGGCTCTTGGTATTCCAGGAATTGGTTTTCGGACTGAAATTCGTCGTTTTTATCCCGATGGACCCATAACTTCCCATATTCTCGGCATGGTCAATGTTGATAATCAGGGCATTGCAGGTATGGAAAAATATATTGATGATACGGGGTTGAGTGCTCTGCGTGCAGCTGGTCTTGCCGTGGAAGAATCGTTAAAACAAGTTCAGCTTTCGATTGATGTGCGACTTCAGGCAATTGTTCATGATGAACTTATTCAGGCTATGAAGCGTTATAAGGCAATTGCTGCAGGCGCTGTTATTTTAAATATACATACGGGGGAAATTTTGGCTTTGGCATCACTCCCAGATTTTGATCCTGGAAATCCTATTGAAGCTTTAAAAAGTGATCGTCTTAATCGGATGACGGCTGGAACCTTTGAAATGGGGTCGATCATTAAAAGTTTTACAACCGCCATGGCCCTTGATTCCGATATTTTTCACTTAAACAGTATTATTGATGCCTCAAAGCCCATAAAAGCAAGTAGTGGCTACACGATCCATGATTTTCACGGAAAAAACCGTCCTTTAACGTTATGGGAGGTTTTTATTTATTCTTCCAACATTGGTTCTGCTAAAGAGGCATTGGCGATAGGGATTGATAAACATCGCGATTTTTTACAAAAACTTGGGCTTTTAGATCGCCTTACAACAGAGTTGCCTGAAGTTGCCCATCCTATTGTGCCCCATCATTGGAAGGATATCCATTCTATGACAATTTCTTTTGGGCATGGTATGGCGACAACACCTTTGCAAACAGCTGTTGGGGCTGCTGCTTTAATGAATGGTGGTTGGTTGATTACACCGACATTTTTAAAACGAACAAAAGAACAAACTTTGCACCATGCAAAACAGGTTTTGAAAGCTAAAACAAGTCAAAATATGCGTTACCTTTATAAATTAAATAGTGATATTGGCTCTGGACGTAATGCAAAAGTAGAAGGCTATCGGGTGGGGGGGAAGACAGGAACAGCTGAGAAAGTTGAAAATGGGAAATATTCTAAAACAAAAAATTTCAATAGTTTTCTGGCTGCTTTTCCGATTGATGATCCTGCTTATGTTGTTTTAACAATTATTGATGAACCTAAGCCAGAGGAGGGAAAACATTCCGCAACAGCAGGGATGAATGCTGGACCGATGCTTGCGAATATTGTTCGTCGCTCAGCCAGTTTTCTTGGTGTAAAACCCGATTTTAAAAAAGAATATGAGCCTCTTTTAGGTCAAAAGAGCCATTCAAATTTCGTTAAACAGCGGTAAAATGAATATAAAGGTGCGTCGTTATGTTGTTTGGAACAGTTTTTACAGAATGTCTTGAAGATCAGAAGCTTTCTTCAATGGAAATAACAGGGATCAGTGCAGATTCTCGACAAGTCTTGCCGGGCTATGTTTTTGTTGCTGTTCAAGGAAAACAAGGGGATGGAAGAGACTATATCAATGATGCGATAAAGCGGGGAGCATGCGCAATCGTTACGGATTGCGAGGCTGTTCTTGAGGATTTATCTGTTCCAATTTTACGTGTTTCTAATGTTCGTCATAGTCTCGCGTTGGCCGCTGCCCGTTTTTACGGTTCTCAGCCTGAAACGGTCGTGGCTGTAACGGGTACAAGTGGTAAAACATCTGTTGTTTCTTTTATTCGGCAAATTTGGTCTCATGTTGGATTGTGTGCTGCCAGTATAGGAACAGTTGGTGTTGTTTCACCTCACCGGAATGATTATGGTTCTCTCACAACACCTGATCCGGTTGTCTTGCACCGTCTTCTTTGTGAAATTTCTCGTGAAGGTGTAACCCATGCCGCTCTTGAAGCTTCTTCACATGGGCTTGATCAAGGACGCCTTGATGGAGTCCGTTTAACGGCTGGTGCCTTTACCAATTTAGGGCGAGATCACATGGATTATCACAAATGCGTAGAGGATTATTTGCGGGCTAAAATGAGGTTGTTTGATACACTTTTGCCTGTATCTGCTCCTGCTTTGATTTTTGCTGATGATGTCTATTCACAAAAAGTTATTGATGCTGTTACACAAGCGCGCCGCCGTGTCTTGACAATTGGACGTAAGGGACAATTTATCACAATTAATCGCGTTGAACATCAACGCTCAAAACAGTGTATCGAATGTCGTGTGGAAAATAAGATTTATACATTTGATTTGCCTTTAGCTGGAGATTTTCAGGTAACCAATGCACTTGTGGCGGCTGGGCTAGCCATTGCAACGGGCCTTTCTCCTGATAAGGTTTTTTCTGCACTTGAAACTTTGCAGGGTGCTCCTGGTCGGTTGGAGCTTGTTGGAAAGACAGAAAATAATGCGCCTGTTTATATTGATTATGCGCATAAACCAGAAGCTTTGGAGCAGGTTTTGCTTTCTGTTCGTCCCTTTACGCAAGGACGTTTGGTTGTTGTTTTTGGTTGTGGAGGAGATCGAGATCAAGGAAAAAGAGCTTTGATGGGAAAAATTGCAGCGGATAAAGCGGATATTGTTATTGTAACGGATGATAATCCGCGTACAGAAATACCAGAAAAAATACGCAAGGATATTTTACTGGCGGTCCCAACAGCCACAGAGATAGCAGATCGTGGTGAAGCTATTTCTTATGCGGTGGGGCTTTTGAAAGCTGGTGATACACTCATCATTGCTGGAAAAGGTCATGAAGATGGCCAAATTATAGGGCAGACAACGTATCCTTTTTCAGATCGTTTGAAAGCGATAGAAGCTCTAGAGGACCGGAGGAAATGACAGCTTTATGGGATAAACAAGCACTTGTTGCGGCTATTGATGGTATTGTAATGGGAAACGTGCCAGAAACTTTTCCTGGTGTTTCCATTGATAGCCGTACTCTTGCAGAAGGCGATATTTTTTTCTGCATCAAGGGGCATCATCTTGATGGACATGATTTTGCTGCGCAGGCTTATGCACGAGGTGCAGGCGTTCTTATTGTTGCAGAACACCGTTTGAAGGATATGGAAAAGATATCGGCTCCATTGATTGTTGTTCCTGATGTTTTGCAAGCCCTAGAAAAACTTGGGAAAGCTGCACGCAAACGTTCAAGAGCTAAAATTATCGCGATAACAGGATCGGTGGGAAAAACAACAACAAAAGAAGCTTTAAAACAAGTCCTTGCAACGGCTGGGAAGGTTCATGCCAATCTCGCTTCTTTCAATAATTGCTGGGGGGTTCCGCTTACTTTAGCGCGGATGCCGATGGAGAGTGATTATGGTATCTTTGAAATTGGCATGAATCATAAAGATGAAATTCGCCCTCTGGTTAAACTGGTTTGTCCGCATGTTGCTCTCATTACGCATATTTGTGCAGGACATATGGGTTTTTTCAAAGATCTTGAAGAAATAGCAGAGGCAAAAGCTGAAATTTTTGAAGGGTTGGATGAAGAGGGCATTGCCATTTTAAATGCAGATAGTAATTTTTTTTCTTATCTCGTTCAAAAAGCAAAGCAATGTGGTGTGAAAAAGATCTTAAGCTTTGGTGAGGCTGAAAATGCTGATTATCAAGCGCGGGATATATGTCTTTTAACCGATTGTTCTTCTATGATGGTGCGCATTGAAGGACAGGATAGGCAGGTCAAAATTGGTGCTCCTGGACGCCATATTGTGCAAAATAGTTTAGCTGTTCTTGCGACTTGTGATGCTATTGGTGTTGATTTGGATCCTATTGTGCTTTCTTTGAGCCATTTTTCTTCTCAAAAAGGGCGTGGTGTTCGTTATCGGTTGTCTTTATCGAATGGAGGCGAATTTTATCTCATTGATGAAAGCTATAATGCTAATCCCGCATCTATGCGTGCGGCTCTTGAGCTTCTTGCGACAGGACCCGTTGGGGAAGGGGGGCGGCGAATTGCTGTTTTAGGGGATATGCTAGAGTTAGGGGGGTATAGTGAAAAGCTTCATCGTGATTTAAGGGAGCCAATACGTCTTTCTGGTGCTAATCCCGTTTTTTTATTTGGTGAGGCGATGAAATCTTTAGTCAGTGATTTATCTGCTGATGTTGAGGTTTATTATGCTGAAAATATTGAGAAAATTTTACCGCTTCTTTTGGAAGAAATTTCTCCTGGGGATCTCTTGATGATTAAATCATCCAATAGCCTTTGTTCATCAAATATTGTGACGGCATTGCTTGAGCGCTATAAAGCGGTTTCTTCATAGTTTTAAGAGGTTTTTTGTCCCATGATGCTGTTTTTTTCTTCGTTGAGTGATTGGCTTCCAGGTGTGAATGTTTTTCGCTACATTACTTTTCGCACGATAGCAGCGATGCTGACTTCGGGACTCATTGTTTTTTTGTTTGGACCTAGCATCATTGCTTCTCTTAAGTTGCGGCAGGGCAAAGGGCAACCAATTCGTGCCGATGGTCCTCAAACACATTTTAAAAAGGCTGGAACACCTACAATGGGTGGATTGATGATTTTAACCGGCATTGTTGTATCGGCATTTTTGTGGTGTAATTTATCGAATATTTATTTTTGGGTGTCGCTCTTGGTTATGCTTTCTTTTGGAGCCATTGGATTTTATGATGATTATCTTAAGGTTACAAAACAAACAGACAAAGGATTTTCTGGGAAAGCACGTCTCAGCTTGGAGTTTGTTGTTGCAGCAATTGCTGCTTTTATCATCCTGCAAATTGGCTCAACTGGATTCGCTTTGCCTTTTTTGAAAGATTATCTTATTGATTTAGGTTGGTTTTTCATTCCTTTTTCTGCTTTTGTTATTGTCGCCACGGGGAATGCCGTTAATTTGACGGATGGTCTTGATGGTCTTGCGATTGTTCCTGTGATGGTTGCGGCCTTATCTTTTGCTTTGATTGCTTATCTTTGTGTTAATATGAACTTTGCTGATTATCTCCAAATACACTATGTATCGGGAACAGGTGAACTGGCTGTTTTATTGGGAGCTGTTGTGGGGGCAGGGCTTGGTTTTTTATGGTTTAATGCACCGCCTGCTGCTATTTTTATGGGGGATACCGGCTCGTTGGCTCTTGGAGGTCTATTGGGGACTGTGGCGGTTGCTACGAAGCACGAAATTGTTTTGGCTCTTATTGGTGGGCTGTTTGTTGTGGAAGCTTTTTCAGTCGTTATTCAGGTTGGTTATTTCAAATTGACAAGAAAACGCGTGTTTCTTATGGCACCAATCCATCATCATTTTGAGAAAAAAGGCTGGACTGAAAGCCAAGTGGTGATACGCTTCTGGATTATTTCAATTGTTCTTGCTCTCATTGGTCTTTCAACACTTAAATTGCGGTGAGATTTTGATTTCTGTTGCGTGTTATAAGGGGAAAAAAGTTGCTCTGTTTGGATTAGGGAAGTCTGGATTAGCAACGGCACAAGCGTTGATGCGTGGCGGTGCAGAAGTGGTGGCATGGGATGATCATCCTGCGAGTGTGCAAGCAGCTTTTCGGCAAAATATTCCAACAAGAGATCTTCACGGTGAAGATTGGTCAGAATTTGTGGCATTGATTCTCGCACCTGGCGTTCCTTTAAATTATCCTAAACCCCATTGGGTTGTTGAAAAAGCACGTCAAGCAAATATAGAAATTATCGGTGATATTGAATTATTTGTTCGTGCGCGCCATCATTTTTTACAGCGTTATGGTTTTTGTGATGAGGATGTTCCTTTCATTGCGATTACGGGGACGAATGGAAAGTCGACAACAACGGCTTTGCTTGCACATTTGTTGGAAAAAATGGGTTATGATGTGCAAATGGGGGGAAATATTGGAAATGCAATATTGACGCTTAAGCCTTTTGTTAAACAACGTATCTATGTGATTGAATGTTCATCATTTCAAATTGATCTTACACCCTCTCTTCAGCCAACCATTGGGCTTTTATTGAATTTGTCACCTGATCATATTGATCGTCATGGGAGTTTTGCTGGTTATGTGCAAACCAAAAGGCATCTGGTTGCTCAGGCTTCTCAGGCTTTTATTTCCGTTGATGATGCAGCTTGTGAGATGTTGTATCAACAATTGCTTCACGAGGGGTATCCAATTAAGGCAATTTCCAAGGATCATTTTGTTAAAAATGGTTTTTATGCAGAGGGGACCAAGCTCTTTTCTGTCCGTCAAGGACAGCGACATATGCTTGCAGATCTTGCTTCTATGTCTGCTTTGCGCGGAGGTCATAATGCACAAAATGCTCTTATGGCCTTGGCAACTTTGCAAGCTTTAAAAATAACCGATCCCTCTATAAGCAAGCATTTAGCAAGCTATAAAGGACTGCCTCATCGTATGCAGCAAGTTCGTAAAATGGGGGCGGTTTTATTTATTAATGATAGCAAGGCGACGAATGCAGATGCAACAGCGCCAGCACTTTGCGCTTTTAATGATATTTTTTGGATTGTTGGGGGGCAGGCAAAAAAGGGAGGAATTGAGTCTCTTAGAGAATTTTTTCCTAAAATTCGTAAAGCCTATTTGATTGGGAGTGCAGCAGAAGAATTTGCGCGCATTATTGGATCTTCTTTTCCCTTTTCTATGAGCTTAACTTTGGAAAGTGCAGTGCGTGAAGCCACCATTGACGCAATGCATTGCAAGGCAAAGGAGGTGGTGGTTCTTTTGTCACCTGCTTGTGCAAGTTATGACCAATTTAAAAATTATGAAGTGCGGGGCGAAGCATTTATCTCTTTGGTGATGCAATTACAATAACAAGAAGCATCTCTTATAAAAAATATTTTTACGTTAAGACTCCAGAATCTTTTTTTGTGTAATTTAGTTTTTAAAGTGTTTGTTGAATAGGTTGGGGAACCTTATCACTTTAAGACAATTTATAAAACGGATAAGGTGGCTATAAATGATTACGCGTGCAGATAGGGACCCAATTGCGAATTGGTGGTGGACGATTGATCGCTCTATCTTTGCGGCTTGTTTAATTTTAATGGGGATTGGCATTATGCTGTCTTTTGCTGCTAGCCCCACTATTGCAAAAAAAATCGGAATTGCTGATAGTTTTTATTTTGTTCGCTGGCATATCATTTTTAGCATTTCAGCATTTTTTACGATGGTTACCATTTCTTTTTTTTCGCTTCCTAATATTCGTCGCTTATGTGCTCTTTTGCTCATTGTAACGCTTGCTCTTATGATTGCGACCCTATTTTGGGGCCCTGAATTAAAGGGAGCACGACGGTGGATTTTGCTTTTTGGTTTTTCTGTACAAGCTTCAGAGTTTATGAAGCCAGCTTTTGTGGTGATGTCCGCTTGGCTTTTTTCAGAGCAGATACGCAGGAGGGGAATTCCAGGTTACATGTTAGCAACTCTCCTTTATGCCATTTGTTGTGTTCTTCTGGTTTTACAGCCTGATATTGGACAAACAATTTTAATAAGTGCAACATGGGGAGGGCTGTTTTTTATTGCTGGTGTGCCTCTTACGGTTATTTTTTTCTTTCTTATTTTCGGCGTTGTAGGAATTATTCTCGCTTATCTTTTTCTGCCCCATGTGCGCGATCGTATCAATGGTTTTTTGACAGGGGAAGGAGATACCTTTCAAGTGGATGTAGGACGTGAGGCTATTTTAAATGGTGGTTGGTTTGGGCAAGGTCCCGGAGAGGGAACAGTAAAACGGATCATTCCTGATAGCCATACAGATTTTGTATTTTCTGTTGCTGCGGAAGAATATGGTATTATTCTTTGTTTGTTAATTATGATGCTTTTTGGCTTTATCGTTATGCGTTCATTATATATAGCTATGAATACGCGTGATTCCTTTATACGTCTAGGTATTACGGGTATAGCCATGATGATAGGCTTTCAATCAGCTATTAATATGGCTGTTAATCTTCATTTAATCCCTCCCAAAGGCATGACATTGCCGTTTATTTCTTATGGTGGTTCATCAATGGTGGCAATTGCGTTTTCAATGGGAATTTTACTCAGTTTAACACGTCGTTGGCCAGAAGCACGCCTTTCAGCTTTTTCTTCTTCTGTCTTGGATAGCTCTTCATGAATGATAAAAAAGTTATTGTTTTAGTGGCGGGGGGTACTGGTGGACATCTTTTTCCTGCTGAAGCACTTGCTGTTGAATTAAGGCGACGTGGATATGATGTTCATTTAATAACAGATGAAAGAGCGCGATCTTTTGTAAGGAGCTTTGATAAAGAACATATACATATCGTTTCATCGGCAACATTTACACGACGTCATCCTTTTGCTTTGATAAAAACGTTTTGGTCTTTGCTTAAAGGTATGGGGCAATCGTTGGGGCTGTTTTATAAATTACGTCCTGTTCTGGTTGGTGGTTTTGGGGGGTATCCGAGTTTTCCTCCTCTTTTTATTGCGGCCTTAATGCGGCGTGTAACATTTATTCATGAGCAAAATGCTGTTATGGGGCGTGCCAACCGGATGTTGGCAATTTTTGTGCGTGCAATCGCTGGTGGTTTGTTGTCCCCACATGGTCCTTATGCTCATAAAACGCTTTTGACGGGGAATCCAGTGCGTAAGGCTGTGTTGAAGGCGGCTGCAATTTCCTATCAGCCTTCTACAGGTGATGAGCCATTTTATTTTTTGATTTTTGGGGGTAGCCAAGGGGCTTCTTTTTTTTCACATATTGTTCCAGAAGCGATTGCTTTGCTTGATGATCAGAACCGTAAACGCTTGCGCATTGTACAGCAAATTCGAGGTGAAGCAGTAGAGTTGATTAAAACCTATCGTGATATGGGTGTACAAGCTGAGGTTGCTCCTTTCTTTGATGATATGGCTGAACGTATGGCGCATGCCCATTTTATTTTGTCGCGTGCTGGTGCTTCATCGGTTTGTGAGATAGCGGTGATTGGTAGACCTGCTTTGCTTATTCCTTATCCTCATGCTTTGGATCATGATCAGTCTGCCAATGCTGCCCTTCTTGCACGTGTGGGTGGTGCGCAAATTATATTAGAAAAAGATTTAAATGCGCAAAAACTTGCGACTCTTCTAACGCAAGCTTGTTGTGCACCCCATTTATTGGAAAAACAAGCGCTTGCTGCAAAAAAAGTTGGGCAACCTCGTGCAACGTGTTGCCTTGCTGATATGGCTGAAGCCTTAATTGCAGGGCGATTGTTGTCAGATATAAAAGAGGAGCTTTTTGATGAAAATGCCACTTGATATAGGCGTTATCCATTTTATTGGAATCGGGGGGATCGGTATGAGTGGAATTGCGGAGGTTTTTTATAATCTTGGCTATAAAGTTCAAGGGTCTGATCAAGTTGAGAGTGCCAATGTTGAACGTTTGAAGAGAAAAGGAATTAACGTTCATATCGGTCATTGTGCTGAAAATTTAGGAAATGCTGAGGTTGTTGTTTTTTCTACTGCCGTTAAAAAAACAAATCCTGAGTATATTGCTGCAAAGGAAAGACATTTGCCGCTTGTCAGACGTGCAGAAATGCTTGCCGAGCTGATGCGGTTTAGGCGTGCAATTGCAGTGGGTGGTACACATGGTAAAACAACGACCACATCAATGGTCGCAGCGCTTCTTGATGCTGGTCATTTTGATCCGGTGGTGATTAATGGCGGTATTATTAATGCTTATGGTACGAATTCTCGGACAGGAGAGGGCGATTGGATGATTGTTGAAGCCGATGAAAGCGATGGCACATTTTTAAAACTGCCTGCTGATATTGCTGTCGTTACCAATATTGATGCTGAGCATTTGGATCATTATGGAAGTTTTGATGCTGTCCGCGCAGCTTTTCGACAATTTGTAGAAAATGTTCCTTTTTATGGTTTTGCTGTTTTGTGCCTTGATCATCCAGAGGTTCAGTCATTGGCGGGTCGTATTGATGATCGTTGGGTGATTACTTATGGTGCAAATCCACAAGCGGATGTTCGTTTTCTTAATCTTTCGATGGATGGTCAAAAAACGTATTTTGATGTTCTTATTCGTTCACGCAAGACAGGAAGAAAGATTGAGTTGAAAAATTTGCTCCTGCCCATGGCAGGAGAACATAATGTTGCCAATGCAACAGCGGCAATAGCCATTGCGCATGAACTTGGCATTTCAAATGAATTGATAAAGAAGGGCTTAGCGGAATTTGGGGGCGTAAAACGACGTTTTACCCGAACAGGAAGTTGGCGTGGTATTGAAATATTTGATGATTATGGACATCACCCTGTTGAAATAAAGGCTGTTTTGCGCGCCGCACGTGAGAGTGCAAAAGGGCGTGTCATTGCCATTGCACAACCGCATCGTTATTCACGTTTGCATCATTTATTTGATGAGTTTGCTACTTGTTTTAATGATGCCGATACAGTGTTGATTACCCCCGTATATGCGGCTGGTGAAGAGCCTATTGTAGGCTTTGGTTCGCAAGAATTGGTCGAGCATATTAAAATGGCTGGTCATCGTGATGTGCGTTTGATCCATGGTCTGGAAGATGTTGTGTCTCTTGTCTCAAAATTTGCGCAGCCAGAGGATTATGTTGTTTTTCTTGGTGCGGGCAATATCACCCAATGGGCTTGTGCGTTGCCTCATCAGTTGTCGGGACTTGGTGGTCATGATAAATTTTCAGAACATTGATGGTGAGGCGCTATTGGCGCAATTGCAACCGCTGTTGGGTAATGTCAGAGGCAAGCTTACGCCGAATGTTGAGATGCGTAAGGTGACATGGTTTCGCACTGGTGGGTTAGCAGAGCTTTTTTATCAGCCTGTTGATGAAGAAGATTTGGCTCTCTTTCTTCAAAATTTGCCTGAAACTGTTCCCGTAACAATTGTAGGTATCGGTTCTAATCTTCTGGTGCGTGATGGGGGCGTTCCGGGGGTCGTGATTCGTCTTTCACCTAAAAATTTTGGGCAAGTGCAGCAAGTTTCTTCAAAAGGTTTTTTAGTTGGTGCTGGTACGGCGGATAAACATTTAGCTGCCGCTGCTTTAAAGGCAGAAATTGCAGGTTTTCATTTTTATCATGGTATTCCTGGTGGTCTTGGAGGGGCTCTCAAAATGAATGCGGGGGCGAATGGTGTTGAAACAGCCGCACGTGTTGTTGAGGTCTATGCGCTGGATCGTAAAGGACAACGTCATATCTTAAATTTGAAAGATATGCATTATTCTTATCGCCATTGTGATATTCCTAAAGATTTTATTTTTACGGCTGCTTTATTGGAAGGTGAGCCCGGTCATAGAGATACTATTCGTGCTGCTATGGATGAAGTTGCCCTCCACAGAGAAACAGTGCAACCTATTCGTGAAAAGACAGGAGGCTCAACCTTCAAAAATCCTGAGAATACATCCGCGTGGCGCGTTATTGATGAAGCAGGGTGTCGTGGTTTACAGATTGGTGGTGCTCAAATGAGTGAAATGCACTGTAATTTTATGATTAATACAGGCCAAGCAACAGGCTATGATCTTGAAGCATTGGGAGAAACAGTACGTGCGCGTGTTTTTGCACATTCAGCCCACCTTTTACAATGGGAAATAGAGCGTATCGGTCAATTTGAGCAGGGTCGAAGTGTTTCTCCTTTTGATCCATTTCATTGATTTATTGTTCACTAAAAAAGTGTCAATAAAAAATTGAGTCATTTCAAAGAGATAATAAAAAATTTCTATTAAGAATCAATAAATTAACAAAGAATCTCTTGCATCAGGCTTTTGAGTCTGATTCATTATGCAAAATGCTAGGTTATTGATTCGCAAGGATAAACTTTGTTTTTCCTGTATGTGGTGCTGATGTCTTCTGTATAGACTACATATAGTATGCGAAAGAGGGTGATTGATTATGAGAGATAAACATATAGCTGTGTTAATGGGAGGTTTTTCTTCTGAACGGTCTGTAAGTTTATCTTCAGGAACGGCTTGTGCTGATGTTCTTGAGATGCAAGGGTATCGCGTGAGCCGCGTGGATGTTGATGCTCATATTGCTTCTGTTCTTGAACAGTTGCAGCCTGATATTGCTTTCAATGCATTGCATGGCCCATTTGGTGAAGACGGCCGGATTCAGGGGATTCTTGAATATTTAAAAATTCCTTATACTCATTCTGGTGTGATGGCATCTGCTTTGGCCATGGATAAGGGGCGTGCAAAAATTATTGTTGAAAGTGTGGGGGTTTGTGTTGCTCCTTCTCGTATTATGAATCGCTTTGCTGTTGGGCAAGTGCATCCCATGGAGCCTCCTTATGTCATTAAGCCTGTGTGTGAAGGATCAAGTTTTGGTGTTGTCATTGTCCAGGAAAATGAAGCAGCACCACCTAATAATATTGGGGGAGCTGATTGGGGATATGCCGATGAGGTGATGGTTGAAAAATATATTCCTGGTCGTGAATTGACTTGCGCTGTTTTAGGCAATGAAGTGCTGGATGTGTGTGAAATTCTCCCCAACCAACATTTTCCATTCTACGATTATGACTCAAAATATAAGACGGGTGGTTCTCTTCACATTTGTCCTGCACAACTTTCACTAAATATTTACCAAAGTGTGCAAAGAATGTCTTTAGCAGCCCATCAGGCGATAGGGTGTCGAGGTGTTAGCCGTTCTGATTTTCGTTTTGATGAGAAAACGGGAGAATTGGTTTGGCTTGAAATTAATACGCAACCCGGTATGACATCGACGTCTCTTCTTCCTGATATTGCAAAAGCGAGCGGTCGTACTTACGGCGATATTGTTCAATGGATGGTGGAGGACGCATCATGTATGCGTTGAATGTTAATAAAACAAATGTTCCGATGGAGGTACTTTTAGTGCCGGCTTTACCACGTCTTTATCGTCGTTTTCTTCGCTTTATGTTTGAGTTTGTTTTTGTCAATATTCATATTCCGCGCCATTTCGGTTCTTTTGCTGTTGTATGGTTTTTCTTTGTGACAGCTTTTTATGGACTTTCATCAAGTGGTCAGATGGCTGTGATTGTAAACACGATCATATCGGATAGTGGCTTTGTGGTCACGCAAGTCGATATCAGTGGTAATAAGCGCTTGGCAAAGCAAGATATTTTGAAAATTTTAGGACTTGATGTTGCGCCCTCTATATTCACTTTTGATGTTGAAAGAGCGCGTTCTCTTTTGGAAAAACAGGCTTGGGTTCAATCGGCAAATGTTCAAAAAATTTATCCCAATAGAATGCGTATTTCCATCGTGGAGCGTGAGCCTTATGCTATTTGGCAACATGATAGCATAATGGATATTGTTGATCATACGGGGCGTGTCATTGTGCCCTTTAAAGGAGGAATTGTTCGGGATTTGCCTCTTGTGGTTGGGCAGGGTGCGCAAAATGCAGCTAAAGGATTTATTCAAGCGCTGTCAGTTTATCGGCAAGTGTATGATCGTGTTCGTGCTTTTGTACGGGTAGGTGATCGGCGTTGGGATCTTGTTTTGGATAATGGAATGCGCGTTATGCTGCCTGAAAATGGTGCTCTTGAAAGGCTTTCCTCTCTTATTTCATCCGGTACAATGAAAGATCTTTTATCACGCGATGTTCTCAGTGTTGATTTACGTCTTGCTGATCGAATTACTGTTTCTTTATCAGATGAAACGTTGGAGCGTTATCAAGCTCGTGTCGCAGAAGAAGAGCGTATTTTAAAGGCGCGAAAGGTAGGAAACCCATGATGTTGTTCAGATCACATCATCGGGGGGGGCGTAAGACACGTTTTTTAACGGTTCTTGATGTTGGCTCAAGTAAGATTGTCTGTCTGATTGCCTGTTTGCGTCCTTTGAAGTATGCACACTATTTACATGGTCGTACGCATTCTATGGAAATTCTAGGCTTTGGAGTACAGCGTTCACGCGGTATTAAATCTGGTGTTGTCATGGATATGTTTGCAGCAGAACAATCCATACGCTTGGCTGTTGATGCGGCAGAAAAAATGGCTGGTTTGGTGGTGGATTCAGTAATTGTGAATTTTTCCTCAAGTCGATTACAAAGTGCTTTGATTCATGGAAAGGTCGATTTGAATGGTCGTGAAGTCACTAAGCGTGATATGCGTATGGCCTTTTCAGATGTTTCGCGTAAAGCTTTTGATGCTGAACGTCATATTATGCACTCAGTTCCAGTTTCTTATATCTTGGATGGAGATAAAGGAATTTCTGACCCCGTCGGCATGGCAGGGGAAATATTTGGTGTCGATGTACATGTGGTAACCGCAGAAACAGCCTCTTTGCGTAATTTAGAAACGTGTATTAATCGTGCACATTTGAGTGTTGAAGCAATGGTTGCTACTCCCTTTGCAAGTGGTCTTGCTGTCTTGATGAATGATGAGGCTCATTTAGGAGCTGCATGTATTGATTTTGGTGGTGGAACAACAACGTTTTCAGTGTTTTTTGAAGGAAAATTTGTTCATGCGGATGCTCTTGCTGTTGGCGGGCATCATGTCACTCTTGATGTCGCGCGCGGATTTTCTATGTCTCTAACAGAAGCGGAACGTTTAAAAGTTGTTTATGGTTCAGCACTTTTAACAAGTGCCGATGAGCGGCAAATGATTAATGTCGCAGAAATTGGCAGTGAACAGCGTGAAACGCAATATCCTCGCGCGGTTCTTGGTCGCATCATTCGTGCGCGTGTTGAAGAAATTTTAGAAATGGTGCGTGATTGTTTAAATCGTTCTGGTTTTGGTCACATCATTGGTAAGCGTGTTATTTTAACTGGGGGAGCAAGCCAGTTAACAGGATTGCCAGAAATGGCACGTACTATATTAGGAAGAAATGTTCGTATCGGGCGGCCTTTAGGGATTTCAAGGCTTCCTACTCTTGCAAAAGGGGCGGCGTTTACATCTGCTGTTGGGTTGTTAATTTATCCGCAATTGGTGGGTTTTGAAGAAAAAACAATGCAGGCGGCAGGAAATCATTTATCGATGGGCACGCGTGGGTATTTTCAGCGTGTTGGTCAGTGGTTGCGTGAGAGTTTTTAGTTAAGTCTAGTTGGATAAATTTCATCGCTTTGGCTTGCGGTGTCTTATGAGAAGGAAAAGAAAATGACGATTAATCTGCATCGGCCAGATATCGCGGAATTGAAGCCACGCATTACCGTTTTTGGTGTTGGAGGTGGTGGCGGGAATGCCGTGAATAATATGATAAATGCTGGTCTTCAGGGAGTTGACTTTGTTGTTGCTAATACGGATGCACAGGCTTTGGCTATGTCAAAGGCTGAACGTGTTATCCAGCTTGGTGCTGCTGTGACAGAAGGTTTGGGTGCTGGGGCTTTACCAGAAGTTGGACAAGCCGCGGCAGAGGAATGTATTGATGAAATTATCGATCATCTTGCAGACTCTCATATGGTTTTTATTACTGCTGGTATGGGGGGCGGAACTGGAACAGGGGCTGCTCCCGTTGTTGCGCGCGCAGCGCGTGAAAAAGGTATTTTGACCGTTGGTGTTGTGACAAAGCCATTTCAGTTTGAAGGGGCGCGTCGGATGAAAACGGCAGAGGCTGGTATTGAAGAATTACAAAAGTCTGTCGATACATTGATTGTTATTCCCAATCAAAATCTTTTCCGTATTGCGAATGATAAAACAACGTTTGCTGATGCTTTTGCTATGGCTGACCAAGTGCTTTATTCTGGTGTTGCTTCCATTACGGATTTGATGATTAAAGAGGGCTTGATTAACCTCGATTTTGCTGATGTTCGTTCTGTTATGCACGAAATGGGCCGAGCCATGATGGGAACAGGTGAAGCATCTGGTGAGGGACGAGCTTTGGCTGCTGCTGAAGCGGCTATTGCAAACCCATTGTTGGATGATACCTCTATGCGTGGAGCACGTGGTTTATTGATTTCTATTACAGGTGGGCGTGATATGACCCTCTTTGAGGTTGATGAAGCTGCTAATCGTATTCGTGAAGAAGTGGATGCTGATGCGAATGTGATCTTTGGCGCCATTGATGATGAGTCCTTAGAAGGTGTTATTCGTGTTTCTGTGGTTGCCACCGGTATTGATCGTGAGGTTAGTGATGTGGTTCAGCCCTCTCAGCCTCAGCTCCAAAGGCAAACTTCTTCAATACGCAAGAATGATCCTGGAACGCCACACAGTTCTTTTCATGTTCAGTCACCGCCTTTGCGTTCTGAATCAATGGTAGAAGTTATCGAATCACTTGAAATAGAAAAAGGTAAGCCAACGGGAGAACAGTTTCGTCCCAAAAGTCAAATTTTTGCACAGCCTGCAGAAGCAATGGCGACACGAAATGCGACAAAAGCTGTTGCTTATGGTTCAAATGTTGTGCAGGATCAGATATCAAATGCTCCACGTATGCAAGGAGGTCGTATTTCTCAACAAACTATGACGGTTCCTGTGAGCATGGAGGCTACAGCGCATGTTCTTGATGAGATGACAGGGGTTGTAAAGCAAAAAGAAAAGCTAGTACAACCAAAACAAACACAACATATGCAAGCGCGCGCTCCAATGCGGATGCCTGAGTTAAAGGATTTTCCTCCTGTTGCTCATGGACAGAGACAAAGAACATCTGTGACTGATCAAGGTCCTCGTAATCTTTGGCAGCGTTTGAAACAGAGCTTGACACATCGTGAGGATGAAGAGCCAGAAGCAAGGTTAGAACCTGCTGTGAGATCGTCACAGCAGCAAGAGTCTTCTCTTTACAATAAAAAATCTCAGGCGCTTTCTCAAGATGCTTCTGTTTATATTCCACGCCGTTCTGGTGAGTTGCATCCTCAGGTTCCACAAGATCAGCGTACTTTTATCAGTGAAGAAGATCAGTTAGAAATACCGGCGTTTTTACGTCGTCAGGCAAATTAATTGGTAAAAAATGAGGCAAAGTAAGAAATTTTATATCTTCTTTGGCGATGAGTCAGAATTTATAAAGTAAAATATACTGTTATTTTAGATAAAATACTTTGTTTTAAAAAAAACCGCTTATAACAAGCGGTTTTTTTATTATTTACTATGAATATTTTTTTTATAGTTTTATAAATTTTGTTAAAAGATGTAAAAGAAATGCAATAAAATAATATGATGAATTTAGTGCCAAGATATCAGTCTACTCTTAAAAAAGCAGTAACATTTAAGGGGATTGGCGTTCATAGTGGCTGTTTGTCAGAGGTCAAGGTTTGTCCAGCCGATGTTGGATGTGGTATTCTTTTTAAACGTCGTGGATTAGACGGAACAGAGAAAATATTTCAAGCCCATGCATCGCAAATGGGAGAAACTGAGTTATCAACGGTGCTTGGAGGTGGAGAAGTAAGGGTTGAAACAATTGAACATTTGATGGCAGCCATTGCTGCTTATAATTTAGATAATCTTGTGATTGAAGTGTCGCATAATGAGATCCCTATTTTAGATGGTTCTGCATGGCAATATTGTCAAGCTTTTGAGGATGTTGGTATTGTCCAGCAAAATGCATACCGTTCTTATTTCATGATAAAAAAGCCGTTACGGGTTGAAGACGCTCATGGTTTTGCAGAGCTTTTGCCATTTGATGGGCGTCGTTTTGATATAACGATTTCTTTTCCTTCTTCTGCCATTGGTAGGCAACATTTCAGTTTTGATCTTACCACACAAGGGTTTCGAGATGATTTGTCACGTGCACGTACTTTTGGTTTTATTAAAGACGTGGAAAAATTACGGCTTTCTGGAAAGGCGAGAGGCGCTTCTTTGGAAAATTCTCTTGTTATCGGTTTTGATGACAAAATTTTAAATTCTGATGGTCCTTATTGGGAAAATGAATGTGTTCGGCACAAAATGCTTGATGCGATTGGTGATACTGCTTTACTTGGAGGGCCTTTTATTGGATTATTTCGTTCTTACTGTAGTGGCCATAGAATTAATGCAAAATTGGTGAAAGCTATTTTGGCAGACGAATCATATTACGAAAAAAGCTCTTTAGAGAAAGAGTAAAGGAAAATTGAAAAGATTTTTTTATTGTTTTTTTGATTTTTAAGGGGATGATTGACCTAAATTGCTAAATTGGTTATGTGCATTTTAAAGTGATATGGTATAAAAACTTTTAATAAATTATTTTTGCTACAAAAGTGGTATTCTGTGGAGGCCGGAAAAACTATGAAAAAATCTCATGTGTGCATTAGAAGTATGGCATATAGAAAATCTAGCATTGTACGCAAGATATTAGGGGTGGTGCTTTTGGGAAGCACCTGTATGTTAGCGGGATGTCTCTTTAAAGAGAAAAATACCCTTGATCCATCTGCTTATGTTTTAAAAATGGATCCACCAGATGTTCTCTATAATCAGGGGCTTGCGAGCCTTGAGAGTGGGCGGCTTGGAGATGCTGCGAAAAAGTTTTTGAAGATTGAAAAACAGTATGCTTATACAGATTGGGGCCGTAAATCTTTAGTCATGGGGGCCTTTACAAATTATCGTCTCGGAAAATATGATGATTCAATTAGTATGGCTCAACGCTATATTACTCTTTATCCAGGGTCTAGTGACTCGGCTTATGCGTACTATATTATTGGTCTTTCTTCTTTTCGTCGGATTCCTGATGTTACGCGTGATCAACGTGATACCAAACGCGCTATTGCTGCGATGCAGCTCCTTATAGAGCGTTATCCTAATTCTGAATATGTCAAGGATGCTAAGGATAAAATACGTTTCGGGCGTGAACAATTGGCTGGTAAAGAAATGCAGATTGGCCGTTATTATGAAGAAGGGCGGCGTTATCTTGCTGCAAGTAGAAGGTTTCGTACCGTCGTTGAAGAGTATTCCGATACAAATCAAATTGAAGAAGCGCTTTTCCGCTTAACGGAAGTTAATCTGGCTCTTGGTTTAACGGCGGAAGCACAAACGGCAGCAGCTATTTTAGGACGGAATTATCCCAAAAGTGAGTGGTATAAATTTTCTTATAATCTCTTGCAGAAGAATAAAATAGTGCCACATGAGCATAAATCTTCTTGGATCTCAAATGCTTTAGGTGGTGATAAGAAGAGGGCTCGTTGATTCTCTCATGCTCGTACAGCTTTCGATTCATAATATTGTTTTGATCGAAACGCTCGATATTCATTTTACGGCGGGGTTGACGGTTTTAACTGGAGAAACAGGGGCGGGAAAATCTATTTTACTTGATGCTTTGTCGCTTGCTCTTGGGGGACGGGGAGATGCTTTGCTTGTGCGTCATGGTACTGATCGCGGACAGGTCACCGCTGTTTTTGATGTCCCTCTTTCACATCCTGCACGTCAGCTTATTCGTGAGAATGGTCTTGATGATGAAGGGGATATTATTTTACGACGTGTGCAATCGAGTGATGGACGCAGTCGTGTCTTTATCAATGATCAGGTGGCGAGTGTTGCATTGATGCGGAGTGTTGGTTGTCACTTGGTTGAAATCCATGGACAGCATGATGATCGTGCGCTTGTTGATGTTGCGACACATCGCCAGTTATTAGATGCCTTTGGGGGGCTTGAAGGTGACGTGGAAAATTTACGTCAATGTTATCGGGTATGGCATGAATGTGAAGAGCGTTTGCAACAACAGCGTCTTAAAGTAGAAAATGCAACGCGCGAGATGGATTATCTTCGGGCGTGTGTGGAAGAGCTTGAAAAGCTTGATTTTCAAGTTGGTGAAGAGGAGGCTCTTTCTCTTCGTCGTGCGGATATGCTTAAGTTAGAAAAAATAGCGACGGATATTAAGGAAGCTGATGATCTTTTGAGTGGTCAAAAATCGCCAGTTCCGGTGCTTTCTAATTTGGTGAGGCGTTTGGAGCGAAAAATCCCTGAGGCAGAAGAGCTCATTACACCAGTGGTGAAATCACTTGACGATGCGTTGCATGCACTTGCAACAGCACAAGAAGGCATTGAGACAGCAATACGGGCATTGGATTTTGAACCTGATGAATTGGAACGGATAGAAGAGCGTCTTTTTACGCTTCGCGGTTTTGCGCGTAAATATCAAGTTTCTGCGGATGAATTGGTTCAGTTACGCGATAAAATGGATGCTGAACTTACTGATTTTGAAGAGGCTCAGAACACGTTAATGCGTTTTGAAGATGAGGCAAGAGAGGCACAGAAAAATTATGATACATTGGCACAAACCTTAACAATAAAACGTCGAGAAACAGCAAAGCATTTATCTGAAAGTGTTATGGCTGAGTTGCCGGCATTAAAATTAGAAAAGGCAGAATTTATTGTTGAAATGCAGACTGATGTTGAAAGGCGAAGTGCAGAGGGGTGTGATCGTATTGAATATTGGGTGCGGACCAATCCTGGAACACGGGCTGGCCCCATGCTGAGTGTTGCTTCTGGTGGTGAATTGTCTCGCTTTTTATTGGCATTAAAGGTTGTGTTATCTGATCGCGGATCAGCTCCCACGTTGATTTTTGATGAAATTGATACAGGTGCTGGGGGCGCTGTTGCGGCCGCTATTGGGCAACGGTTGCAACGTTTGTCGGAAAAGATTCAGGTTTTTGCTATTACGCATGCACCCCAAGTTGCATCGAAAGCGCATAGTCATTTTCTTATTTCAAAGATTGAAAGTGATGATAAGGGGTGCTTTATGACTGTTCTTCATAAAATGGAAGAGGAGGAGCGTGCAGAAGAAATTGCTCGTATGTTGGCAGGAGAACAGATTACCGAGGAAGCACGAGCTGCTGCTCAAAAACTTCTTGCATAAAGATTCAGTGATTTAACGATAAAAATATCGCTTATTAATTATTTTACTGACAAGCGTGTGTTCATTTGAGTTCACTTTATAATTTAAAGAGTGAGATTTTTATGACTATAGACCATCATTTGGAATAGATTTTATGAACAAGGACGGAATTAAAAACCTCACTGCTCTTGAAGCAGAAAGTGAATTAGAGTGGTTAGCAAAAGAGATTGCACGTCATGATGTGCTTTATAATCGTGATGATCAACCTGAAATTTCTGATGCTGAATATGATGCTCTTCGCCAGCGTAACGCAGAAATTGAAGCTCTCTTTCCCGAACTCGTTCGTATAGACTCTCCTTCACATAAAATTGGAGCACCGGTTTCTGAAAAGTTTGAAAAATCTGTTCATACACAACCGATGCTTTCCCTTGATAATGCGTTTAGCTCTGAAGATGTTACTGAATTTGTTGAACGTGTGCGTCGTTTTTTACGGTTTTCAGAAACACAAATATTAGAAATAACGGCGGAGCCAAAAATTGATGGTTTATCGTTGTCTTTGCGCTATGAAAAAGGGCGGCTTGTATGTGCTGCAACGCGGGGTGATGGAGCAGTTGGTGAAAATGTGACAGCGAATGCACGAACAATTTCTGATATTCCAAAAGTTTTGCAAGGCAAATTTCCTGATATTCTTGAGGTTCGTGGTGAAGTTTATATGGGACGGGAGGATTTCCAAGCGCTTAATATCAGCCAGCAAGAGAAGGGTAAGTTAACCTTTGCTAACCCTCGAAATGCTGCGGCTGGATCACTGCGTCAACTGGATTCACGGATAACTGCTAGCAGAAAGCTGCGATTTTTTGCTTATGGTTGTGGTGAGGTGAGCAAAATATTTGCAGAAAGCCAAATGGAGATGATAAAAAATCTCGAAAAATATGGCTTTATTATCAATCCATTAACAAAATTTTTTAAGACAGTAGAAGAAATTATTTCCTATTATCATGATATCGAAGAACGCCGTTATTCTTTAAACTATGATATTGATGGCATTGTTTATAAGGTTAATGATTTGATGCTCCAAAAGCGTTTGGGATTTGTTTCTCGTTCGCCGCGTTGGGCTATTGCGCATAAATTTCCAGCAGAAAAGGCTACGGCACTTTTGGAAGACATTGATATTCAAGTGGGGCGCACTGGAGCATTAACACCTGTTGCACGTCTTACGCCTATTACTGTTGGTGGGGTGGTGGTGACCAATGCAAGTTTGCATAATGAGGATTATATTAAAGGAATTGGTCATAAAGGAGAGCCCATTCGTGAGGGGCGCGATATTCGTATCGGCGATACGGTGATTATACAACGTGCTGGCGATGTAATTCCTCAAGTTGTTGATATCGTTGTGGAAAAACGTAAAAAAGATTCTTTTGCTTTTGTTTTTCCTCACCTTTGTCCTGCTTGTGGCAGTCATGCTGTTCGTGAAGCAGGAGAAGCTGTGCGTCGGTGTACCGGTGGGCTTATCTGTCCTGCACAAGCGATTGAGCGTATTCGTCATTTTGTTGCACGCAATGCCTTTGATATTGAAGGGCTTGGAAAAAAACAGGTGGAGTTTTTCTTTCATATTCAAGAAAAAACGCTTCGGATTCATACACCTGCTGATATTTTTACTTTACAGCGGCGCCAAGAAAACTCGTTGGTACGTTTGGAAAATATGGAGGGTTTTGGTGCTGTTTCAGTGCGCAAACTTTATGATGCCATTAATGCACGTCGAAAAATTCCTCTCAGTCGTTTTTTGTTTGCATTGGGCATTCGCCATGTTGGAGAGGTCAATGCACGCCGTCTTGCGCGGGCTTATCAAACTTATACAGCTTTTGAAACTGCGGCGATGGAAGCACTTATGCCATGTGAGAAAGAAAATAAAGAAGGCAATGAAGCTTGGCTGGAGCTTACCAATATTGAAGGAATTGGACCACAGGTAGGGGAGGCAATTATTGATTTTTATCAAGAAGCCCATAACCGTGAGGTTTTGGCTATTTTGCTTGAAGAAGTGACTCCTCTCGATGAGGAGCCTGTTTTGACAGAATCTTCACCGTTAGCGGGAAAGATCATAGTTTTTACAGGAACTTTAGCGCATATGTCTCGCGATGAAGCAAAAGCATTGGCAGAGCGATTAGGGGCAAAGACTTCCGGTTCACTTTCTAAAAAAACAGATCTTCTTGTTGCAGGGCCTGGAGCAGGATCAAAATTGACTAAAGCTGGGGAGTTAGGTGTTGAGGTTATCGATGAAGAGGCTTGGCTACAGCTGATTGAGGGACATTATGGTTAAGAGGGAAAATGACGCTCAAGCATGATGGATATGCTTATCTTTTTTTCTCATTAGATGAGATTTACTGATATTGAAAGCCAATTTATAATTATTAATGCTGTGAAAGTCTTATCAAGACGATAAAATAATGAGGCATTTTAATTATTTCCTTATGTTTAGTCTACATTTTTGCTTGAAAAAAGAGCAAGAGCATTCTTGTTGAAAGCGTAAAAGAAATTGTATTTCTTCACTTAAAGAGGCATAGTTGCCTCTTTTACCCATTCTTTCTCTTCTTCATTTAAATAAGGTTCATTCATTTGATAAACACGTGCATGGTAATTATTGAGCCATTGTCGCTCTTCTTGTGTTAAAAGCTCTGGAAGAATGAGCTTTCGATCGATGGGGCAATGGGTGAGTGTTTCAAACGAGAGCATTTCTTTCTCTCCACCAGCAATTTTTTGTGCTGGCTTTACAATAAGCAAATTTTCAAGACGGATACCAAAAGCACCTTCACGATAATATCCAGGTTCATTAGAAACAATCATTCCAGGAATCAATTCTTGGCATCCTTTGCTTGAAATATTTTGTGGTCCTTCATGAACAGAGAGATAAGAACCAACGCCATGACCCGTACCATGGGCATAATCAAAACCGGCTTTCCACAAGGCAATGCGTGCTAGAACATCAATGTCTTGTCCGCGTGTTCCTTTTGGAAAACATGCTGTTGAAAGAGCAATCATGCCTTTAAGGACGAGAGTAAAACAGCGTTTTTCTTCTTCTCCAATATCCCCAATTGCAACTGTGCGTGTGACATCTGTGGTGCCATCCCTGTATTGTCCACCTGAATCCACAAGATAAAGTTCACCAACCTTGAGTTGTTTATTGGTTTCATTTGTTACACGGTAATGGATAATTGCTCCATTTGCACCTGCTGCTGAGATTGTATCAAAAGAGAGATCTTCAAGTTTTTTTCCCATGTCTTTTGCTGTATTTATGCGAAATTCTTCTAATTTCTGAGCAGCAGAAATTTCATTTATTGTGCTTGGTGTTTGTTTGTCTAACCAAGTAAAAAAACGGGTAAGAGCAACACCATCGCACAGATGTGCTTTCCGCGCTCCTTCTTGTTCTGTGGCATTTTTAATGGCTCGGGGTAGAGCTGCAGGATCGGTCAGTGTGATGAAAGATTTGCCACTTTCTTCAAGGATAGTGCGTAACTTTTCACATGTTAACTGTGGATCTAAAGCAAAAATCATGCCTTTTTGACTATAATCTTGAATCTTTGCAATAAGCTGTTCTGGTTCATATAATTTTGTATAACGTTCCAGATATTGTTTTTGTTCTTCACCAAGCTTGTTGCTATCAATGAATAAGGCTGGTGTTTCGTTTACAGGTATTAGGGCAAAACAAAGAGAAAAAGGTGTGTTGGAAACATCATTGCCACGTATATTGAACATCCATGCAATAGAGGAGGGATCTGTAAAAATAAAAGCATCTGCATTGGCTTGTTGTATGGTTTTGCGAACTAAGGAGAGCTTTTCATCGCTATCCCATCCTGCATATTGGAGAGGATGAATCGATAAGGCAGATTGTGGTGATGGTGGTTGATCATGCCAGATAAGATCAATAGGATTTTGTTGGACTGCTATAAGCTTTCCACCTGTTTTTATCTCTAAGGATTTTTTCAGTGTATCTGTAGCGGCAATGGTGTGGAGCCATGGATCAAAGCCAATAGAAAGTTGTGTTCCATTTTTTTCAAGCCATTGTGAGGGGGGGCACGTTACGAGATCTTCATATTCAAAAATATGAGGATTAGTTTGTTGGCGAACTTGGAGTTTATAGCGTCCATCAGTAAAGATAATAGCTTTATTTTTTAAAATGAGAGCGATCCCTGCTGAACCCGTAAAGCCAGTGAGCCAGCTTAAGCGTTGAGCATGGGGGGGAACATATTCTCCTTGATGTTCATCGCACCGGGGAACAAGAAAACCATCGAGCCCAAGACGATCGAGTTCTTTACGAAGAGAGGAAATACGCCCGAGGGCATGGCGGGGATTTGTTGTTGCTTCAAAAGATTGATACATAACAACGTCCTTTTCATTTATTTAAGATGTATCGTAACCCATCCTTGACGGTGGTATGTTTCAAGATGTTTTAATCCCTGTTTTACATAAGCTTCCAATACAAGATCATGTTGTTCTTCAAGGATTCCAGAAAGTACAAGTGATCCACCTTTTTGAAGGATTTGAACCATTTCTGGAGCAAGTTCAATAAGCGGATTGGCAAGGATATTGGCAATGATGAGATCAAAGGGCGCACGTGATGCAATTTCATCATGAGCAAAACCTATTGCTGTAATTGCCCTAATATATTTTTCTACGCCATTGAGTGCGATATTGTGTTGTGCAACTTTAATAGCAATGGGATCAATATCAGATGCAAGTATAGCAATAGGTTTGAGCTTTGCTATGCCAATGGCTAAGACACCACTGCCAGTTCCAAGATCAAGGGCATTTTGTGGATTCTCGTGTTTCATGATTTTGGCAATCATTTCTAAACAACCGGCTGTTGTTCCATGATGTCCAGTGCCAAAAGCTTGATTTGCGTCAATTTCAATGGGAAAAACACCTTGTGGGATATCATTACGGTTATGGCTTCCATGAAGGAAAAAAGGGCCAGCATGTACAGGTTGTAGTCCTTCTAGGCTTTTTTGCACCCAATCAATATTAGGTAAAACTTCCCTATTAATTTTATCAGAATCTATAGAAAGGGTCTGTGCAAAACGTTGCAGAACACGCTCTTCATTGTCTTGATCTACATAGAGTGAAAGCTCATAGATGGCATTTTTTTCATCTATCTCTGTAAGAGCCAAAGGATACCCTTCTTCGTCAAAAGCTGCTTCTATAAGCGTATAAAATCGTTCTGCTTCACTTTTAAAAGCAGTATAATACAGACGAATTTGCTGTGACATCCTGTTCTTTCTTTATAATTGGCTTTTTATTTAGTTTGAGACAAGTTTTTTGAGTCGTTCAATGGCGATTTCGTCTTTTAATTCATTATCATCTTCTTTGGGTTCATAAGGTATAATACCAGCGAGTTTGCCACCTTTTTTAAGCAAAAAAATTGCTGCTGTATGATCATAAGTATAATTTCCATCTGTTCCAGGTACTTTTTTAGCAAAAATATTAAATGAATTAACCATTTTATGAACTTTCTCAGGCTCTCCGCTAATGCCAATAATTTTATTGGTAAAATTACTGAGATATTCATGAAGAGCTTCCGGTGTATCTCGTTCAGGATCAACGGTCACAAACCATATTCCTAATTTATCAGCCTTTGGTCCAAGAGCTGTTAACCATCGATCAAGATTCATCAATGTTGTAGGACAGATTTCAGGGCACATCGTAAAACCGAAGAAAATAATTGAAGGTTTACTGCGAACATCCGCTTGCGTAACAGTTTGTCCATTTGAATCGGTGAGAGTAAACTCATCACCTAAAGGTTTATTGATCAATGTATCATAAATAGAAATCCCCGTAAGAAATATAACTGTTAGTCCTAAGATGCGGATTACATTTTTCATCGCTTGTCTTTCTTAAAAGTGTCAAAAAAATCTAGCATTGGTTGGTTTGTTTTGCAATGTTTGTTTCACGGTTGATTTTATGGGTTTGCTTGGTATGTCTTTTCATATCTCTTGATGAAACAATTGATGGAAGGTAATATGAATATTGAGAATGATCTTCGATTCCATGAAAGTAAACCGCGTATTCATACAACGGCACGATTGCATGGTTGTAAATTAGGGCGCTATGTGGAAATTAATGAGCGGGTGATTTTGCGGGATGTGACTGTTGGGGATTTTTCTTATTTAGAACGTAACAGTGAGGCTATTTATAGCGATATTGGTCGTTTTTGTTCTATTGCATCTCATGTACGGATGAATGCGTTGGAGCATCCCATGGAGCGCGTTTCAACGCATAAAATAACCTATCGTCCAAATGAATATTTTCGTTATAGGACACTCGATTGTTCTTTTCGCGAAAAGCGTTATGCAAAACGTGTTATCATTGGGCATGATGTGTGGATTGGGCATGGAGCGGTTATTATGCCTGGGGTAACAGTTGGACATGGTGCAATTATTGGAGCTAATGCTGTTATAACAAAAGATATTATGCCTTATACGATTGTTGCTGGGGTTCCAGCTCAACAATTGCGGATGCGTTTTCCCGATCATGTGATAGAAGATCTTTTAGATATGGCTTGGTGGGATTGGCCACTTGATAAAATTTACAACGCATTGCCTGATATGCAAAACCTCTCCATTGAAGCTTTTGTTCGCAAATGGCAAAGGCATTCAAAATAAAGAGGTCTTTTGAAAAAATAGATTGTGGTTTTCTTTCGTTAAGCTTTGTCTACAAAATTATCTAGAACACGCTTTTCTCCAGCTTTTTCAAACATGATTGTCAATTTATGATCATCTATCGCTGTAATACGACCATAACCAAATTTTATGTGAAAAATGCGATCATTGATAGAAAAATCTGATGGTGCGTGAGGGATTGATTGAGCGATAACGCTCCCTTCAATATTTTTGTTTTTTTGTACACGCTTTTGTCTTGGTGTTGCATAGTCATTATAGAAGCAATTGTGATGTTGAAAGGAGGGTTTTCCATAACCACCATAAGATGTTTCCATGGCTATGGCTTCTATATGTTCTGTTGGTAGTTCATCTAAAAAACGGGAGGGAAGAGCTGATTGCCAAAGTCCGTGAACTCTTCGGTTGGATACAAACCATATATGCAGATATTTTTTTGCTCTTGTAAGCCCCACATAAGCAAGACGCCGTTCTTCTTCTAATCCTGAACGTCCACCTTCATCTAATGAGCGCTGATGGGGAAAGAGTCCTTCTTCCCAACCTGGAAGAAAAACGGTTTCAAATTCAAGTCCTTTGGCTGAATGAAGTGTCATGATGTTGACGGCATCCATGTTTTCATTATTTTCTGTTTCCATAACCAGTGCAACATGTTCTAAAAAGCTTTGAAGATTTTCAAATTGTTCCATGGAACGGATCATTTCTTTAAGGTTCTCTAGTCGTGTGGGCGCTTCTGGTGAGCGGTCTTCTAACCACATGGTTGTGTAACCAGAATCATCAAGAATGATCTCGGCAAGCTCTCTGTGGGGGGTGTCTTGCAGCATATTTTGCCAGCGGCGGAAGTTTTCAATAAGGTTTCGTAAAGCACTGCGTGCTTTAGGTTTTAGTTCGTCTGTTTCAATGATGTCAGCGGCCGCAGAAAAAAGAGAAACAGCACGTGCGCGTGCACTCTCATAAAGGATGCGCAAGGTTGCATCGCCTATGCTGCGTTTAGGGGTATTGATAATACGCTCAAAGGCTAAATCATCAGCCGGTTGGACAACAACGCGCAAATAAGCCATGGCATCACGTATTTCCATTCGTTCATAAAAACGCGGACCACCAATAACGCGATAGTTAAGACCAAGCGTTACAAAGCGATCTTCAAATTCACGCATTTGAAATGATGCGCGTACCAAAATAGCCATATGATTTAAGGCATGACCGGTTAGTTTAGCGCGTTCGATTTCTTCTCCGATGGCTCGCGCTTCTTCTGCAGAATCCCATGCTGAATGAATTTTTACTTTTTCTTCCTCACTCTTTATTTGAGCAGAAAAAAGAACTTTGCCCAGTCTTTCTTCATTATGAGCAATCAGATGCGAGGCGGCTTTAAGAATATGAGATGTTGAGCGATAATTGCGTTCTAGACGAATAATTTGGGCAGAAGGAAAATCTTTTTCAAATCGTAATATGTTTTCGACTTTTGCACCACGCCATCCATAAATGGATTGGTCATCATCGCCAACACAACAAAGATTAACATGATGACCTTGAGGATGTTGCGCCAAAAGGCGGAGCCAAAGATATTGTGCTGTATTTGTATCTTGATATTCATCGACAAGAATATAGCGAAATTGAGAATGATATTCGCGAAGAATATCTGGATTGTGTTGGAAGATAGAGATAGAGTGAAGCAGAAGATCGCCAAAATCACAAGCATTAAGATCTTTTAATCGATTTTGATAACTGTGATAAAGATCGCGTCCCATGCCATTGCCAAAGGAATGCGCATCACTTTTTGAGAGATGTTCTGGTGAAAGCCCTTGATTTTTCCAAGAATCAATCATCATGGCAAGGTTTCGTGCGGGCCAGCGCTTGTCGTCTAATCCTTCAGCTTGAATAAGCTGTTTTAAAAGCCGAAGAACATCATCGCTATCGAGAATTGTAAAGTTTCTTTTTAAATCAACAAGCTCTGCGTGGCGGCGTAAAATTTTAGCACCAGTAGAATGAAAAGTTCCAAGCCAAGGCATCCCTTCAACAACTTCACCAATGAGTTCACCAATACGTATTTTCATTTCACGGGCTGCTTTGTTGGTGAAAGTGACAGCAAGTATTTGTTGAGGAGAGGCAAGTCCAGAGCGCAGAATGTGAGAAATACGGGTTGTTAAAACGCGTGTTTTTCCAGTACCAGCACCTGCAAGGACTAAAAGAGGCCCCTCAGTATTCATAACAGCTTGTTGCTGTTCTGGATTGAGCTGTTCTAAATAGTCTGTGTTATATGATTTTTTTTCCTTTAGAACATGGGAAGAAATCCCAGAGTTTTTCTCATCATGGGTTAGGGGGGCATCTTCTTCAAAGAAAGGTATGTGATCGGAAAAATTATTCATTATACCTTTTTTGTAATCTTTTTTTCATTAAAGTGCTAGGTTTAAAAAACTTTTCTTTTAAAAGCTACAACAGTCTTAAATTGAACGAGAGATGTTAAAAGCAAGTATTAAAGACGTTGAGTAAGAATACTTTGAAGGGCGTAAACGCGCAATGAAGCTGAAAGATTGACTTGTTGTGGCCTTTGGCTATCAATATCAGTGATAATAAAGGCTAAAGATTGTCCTTTTTTGCGGGCTATATCTTTGAGAATATCTAAAAATGGCGGTTCTAAAGAGACGCTGGTTGCATGTCCATCAACGCGAACAGATATCTTTTGCGGAATGACTTTTGACCAATCAATAAAATTACTTTCGTTCATTTTTCCCCCTTTACTCGTCGTTTCGTAAACGATTTTGATCAAGAAATTTTTGCGTTTTGAAAGATTTTTGTTGCTCGAAAAGTTTTTCAGTTTTTGTCCGTCCAAAACGATAACGATTTTCCGCAGCATGAAGAGCTTTTTCTGCACGCTTTTTTTGTTTTCGAAATTGGCGAAGATTTATCGGTTCAGTCATGAGAAAATTTATTTTTTCCGAAAAGAATCTAAAGAGACAACATCAGCACTTTGTTTTGTATCGTTATTTGAAAGTTCTTTATTGGTACTGAGATTTTGTTCTTTTGTGAGCATATTGTCCTTTTTTTGTTTGTTTGATGGAGCGAGGGGCGTAGATGGGATATTTTCTGAATCTTCACTTTCTACAGAGGGAAGTTTTGAAGGCAGATCAAATGCAGCTTCAAATGTTGCTACAGGATCGTAAAAAACTTGAATAGAAGTAAAAGGAATTACGAGTTTTTCAGTAATTTCCCTGAAAGAGAGGGTTACTTCGAAGGCTGTTTCTGAAACACTGAGATCTCTAAACTGATGTTGCAAGACAATCGTCATTTGCTCAGGATAGCGATTTTTTAGCCGAGGAGAAATTTTAACGCCTGGGGCATTTGTAAAAAAAGTTATAAAAAAATGATGATTTCCCGGAAGTCCTGCTTTAGAAACTTCCGATAAAACTTTACGGATAACTCCACGAAGCGCATCCTGAACGAGAATATCGTAACGGATTTGATCTTTAACCATCGAAGTTTATTCCTTTTATTTCACGTAGCAGAATGGGTCGTATTGATGTGTTGATATTGTGTAATAGAATATATTTAAAAGTTAGCAGTATTTTGTCTACGAGGTACCTCATTGAATCAAAAAAATAAGAAAAATAATGTCTGATAATGTTTGAAAGATCAATCAATAACATTTTAAAAAGTGAAGGCTTCTGTTGCCAGGTGCCTTCCAACCCCGCTTAAACCTGCGACGGTTTAAGAGTCAATTTGAAACATTCACACCACCTTAGGCGGCGAGACGTGCTTCCGCATAGTTGTCATTTGCAACTACTCATTTAGCCCGATAACGGTGGTACAATGCCGAGTAAAAGAGCGATCTTTACACCCTTGTCGATCCTATTTCGCCCCCACCAAAATATAATTTTGGTTGTTTATATTTTGGTGGAGGCGCCGGGTACCGCCCCCGGGTCCAATAGGTTTATTTCACCGTCCATTTATTACCATAGCTGGAAAGCCAGCTCTCTAAATATAGATGAAGAACAGCCTTAGGAAAAGGGGGGGTTGTTAATATTTTTAATCCTCTAATTATTTATGGAGCTATATGATGCAGCTATAAAAGTATAGCCGCTCATTTTTGGAGAGGAGATGATGTAAAATGACAAATTATCTAGCAGATATTAAAGTATATGATTCAAACCCTGATGCAGCAGCAGTCGAACGACTTAGTCAGCGTTTAGCTTTGGTGATGAAAAAGCAGGATGCAGCGCTTGTTGCAACATCGGATCCAAAAGAATTAGAACGTGTTGAAAAATGGGTTCAAGATGTTTTAGAAGCTGATGAGCAGAGTGCTAAAATGGCTGTTTCAAAAGTTGCTCAGATGATGGCTGGAGAACGTAGAAAAAGTCGTGTAACTTTTTATTATTTAGTCGCTAAGATACTCAATGCACTTGATAAAATTTAAACAATATTAAATTTGTGATAATGATAAAAAAGCCCAATTTTTTGGGCTTTTTCGTTTATAGAAGGTGTTAACGTTTTTCATCCTCTTGGAGGTATCCTCCTTTACGCATACTCGGGACAAAGAGAAGCGCAATGAAAGCCATAATCATTACGATGGTTATGTAAAAATAAAAGAGTGATTCATATCCAACCTTTTTTAATCCAAACGCGACGTATTCAGCAGAACCACCAAATAAAGCATTGCCAATAGCATGAGAGATGCTAACGCCTAATGCACGTATGGAAGAGGGAAACATGGCTGATTTTACGACACCAGAGATAGATGTATACATGCTCATAATGAAGAGCAAGCCAATAATAACAGATAAGGCAACCCATATACTATGGGTGTTACCGATGATCCATAGCCCAGGAAATGTAAAGAGCACAGAGAGTATACTCCAAATGATGAGTAAAGTTTTGGTTCCAATTTTATCGGCGATGATTCCCGCTATGGGTTGGAACAGGATGAAAATAAACAGTACAGCTGTCATTATCGTTGTTGCGGTATGTTTATCAAAGCCGGTGGTGGTGATCAGGTATTTTTGCATATAAGTTGTAAAGGTATAAAATGTGAGTGATCCTCCTGATGCAAAGCAGGCAATGACGACAACGGCTTTTGTATGTTTGGTGAGAAGTTCCTTAAGACTCCCAGAGTGTTTTTGAGAGCGACTTTCTTTTGTGGTTGTTTCATGGAGTGAACGGCGCAGATAAATCGCAACGATTGCTCCACATCCACCAATCACAAAAGGAATACGCCATCCCCATGCTTTTAACTGATCTTCAGTGAGATAAATTGCTAAAATAAATATAGTAAAACTAGCGAGAAGTTGACCTGTAATAAGGGTGCCAGATTGGAAAGAAGCAAAAAGCCCACGATGTTTTTTGAGGGAAACTTCGCTTATATAAGTGGCGGCTGTACCATATTCGCCACCTGCTGAAAGTCCTTGCATCATCCGAGCTAAAAGTAAAAGGATTGCTGATGTTATTCCCAAGGTTTTATAGGTGGGAAGGATGGCAATGAAAAAAGAACCTCCACACATCATAAAAATGGAGACAAGCATCGAGAATTTACGTCCATAACGATCAGCGATAAATCCCAAAAACCAAGCTCCAATAGGGCGCATAAGAAAGCCAATAAAAAAGACACCTGCAGTTTTCAATAGGGGCGTAATCGTATCACCATCTGAAGGAAAAAATTGTGAGGCAAAATAAATTGATGCAAATGAATAAACGTAAAAATCATACCATTCTACGAGATTTCCTGATGCGCTTGCTATAATAGCAAAAATACGTTTTCTTGCATCCTGTGATGCTGAAGTTGTTCCATTTTTCATGAAATGTTCCCCTTTTAGATTTATAATTTATTTTTTTATTATTAAGTTTGTTTTATAATTTGTATCACTAAAATTTAATTATATCATAGTAATTTTTTATGAAAGCTCTTTAAGAGAGTCTGTTTGTATACAGGCTTGAGCCTTTTGAGGGTATTATTGCCGTTGTAGGATAAAGTGCTTCACAGCGTATGTAAGGGAAGGGGGCATTGAACAGGAGATTTAAACGGGATGAAATGTTGGTAAAAAGAGTGCTTAAATAACTGGTTTAAGAATTTCCTATAGGATATTTGAAAAGTGCAAAAAAAGTTGTGTAACTTTTTATGACTTTGTCGCTTCGTGATTAAAGATCTTTGAAAAATTTCAATAATATAGATTTATAGATTCCCCACCTTGTGCAAGAAGCATAAGGGTTTTTCTTGTATGGTAAACGGTCGAAAATGAATTGTTTTATGTTTGTTTTTTAAGATTTTATCACATTCATAAAAAGCCCAATTTCTTGGGCTTTTTATTGTGTGTAAAAATTTAATGGATCTCATCATCTTTCAGATATCCCCCCTTGTCTATATCTGGCATTAAAAGAATTGAGATAAGTGCAATAATCATCATACCAATTATGTAAAAAAAGAAAACAGATTCGTATCCCATATTTTTTAATCCAAGCGCTACATATTCCGCAGAGCCACCAAACAGTGCATTTCCAATGGCAAAGGCAAATCCGACTCCGATTGCTCGGATTGAAGCAGGGAACAATTCTGCTTTTATGATACCAGCGATGGATGTATAAAAACTCATAATACAGAGCATTCCAATAATGATTAATAGTGCACTCCATGCATTATGGGCATTCCCGATCATTTTAAGAACAGGAATTGTGCAGATAATAGATAAGCCTGCCCAACTGATAAGCGAAGCTCTTGCTCCAATTTTATCAGCAAGCGCACCAAAGAGCGGTTGAAGTAAGACAAAAATAAACAGTGCAGCAGTCATTATCGTTGTAGCGGTTTGTTTATCAAATCCGGTGGTTGTAATGAGATATTTTTGCATATAAGTGGTGTACGTGTAAAATGTGAGCGATCCGCCTGCTGTAAAACCAACAACCAAAAAGAACGCTTTTTTATGATTGCGAAAAAGTTCTTTAAGACTACCAGCATGTTGTTCAGAGCGGCTTTTGAGGGTCGTTGTTTCATGAAGCAAGCTACGCAGATAAATTGAAACGATTGCTCCAAAGCCACCAATGACAAAAGGAATACGCCATCCCCACGCTTTTAACTGATCTTCAGTAAGGTAAATGGCTAAGATAAATATTATAAAACTCGCGAGAAGTTGACCTGATATCGTTGTTGCATATTGAAAAGAAGCAAAGAGTCCTCGTCTGTTTTTGGGCGCCACTTCGCTCATATAAGTTGCTGCCGTACCGTATTCACCACCAACGGAGAGCCCTTGAAACATGCGGATTAAAAGCAGCAGGAATGCTGCTGTTATTCCCAAGGTTTCGTAAGTGGGAAGTATAGCAATGAGAAAAGATCCCCCACACATCATAAAAACAGAAATCAGCATGGAGCGTTTGCGTCCATAACGGTCGGCAATGAAACCAAAGAGCCATGCTCCAATAGGACGCATAAGAAAGCCAATAAAAAATATTCCTGCAGTTTTTAATAGCTGTGTAACGTTATCATTATCTTTAGGAAAAAATTGTGATGCAAAATAAACCGATGCAAAGGAGTAAGCATAAAAGTCGTACCATTCTACCAGATTTCCTGAGGCACTGGATATGATAGCAAAAATACGTTTTCTTGTATCATGTGGATCTAAAGTTATTTGGTGATTCATGATGTTTTCCCCTTTTACATTAATAATTTTTATACTCGTCAAAGTTGTTGATGATCTGTATCATAAAAACTTAATTGTATCATGATAATTTCTTAGGAAAACACTTTAAGATCATTTGTTGTATTTTTATTTTTTTAAGAGTTTTTCTTTGCAGCTTAAAAATAATAAACAATATTTATATTAATATAAATAACTCAAATAAAATAAAGTTAAATTATATTATGAGTTATAATTTAATTTATACTGTTTATAATTATTACTTTTATTTCATAATTATATTCTTTTATAGAGGCTAATGGAGAGGTTAAAAGTTTACAATGGTAAAAGAATGATATTGCAACTTAAATTTTAGTGGTCTCACTGTAAGATTTTTTCTAGAGTGATTAATGCTGTTTTGGGCTTATAGATTTGATGTTGTGTCGTGAAATGGACTTGAGTATATTTGAGAAACGTGTCTTTAAAAAGTGCGAAAGTTCATAACATAACGGGTATTTTCTATTTTTCATGGGAGCTTTGTTTTGCATGTAGGCGACCATAAAAGAATGTATTAAACAAAAGCATGAGACAATGTGTCATTTATTATTGATAATATTATTGATAAAACCTCTTGGAGGGTAATCGTTTAGCTTCGACTTTGATGAAGAATAGAAGTATTAAAATAAATCAAATGTTTTTTGTCTTCAGTAAACGAAATTTAGCCCCAAAAGTATCTCTTCATAACAGTGTGGAGTCATAGATTTTTTATAAATGACCCATGCGGGAGGAGAGAAAATTTCTTCTTTAGCGTGTTTAGAGGGATAAAAATAAAAAATTGTAAGTTTTAAATTTCCGTAGAGCAGATATAAAAAAAGCCCAGAATACTGGGCTTTTTTGTTACGATCAAAAGTTAATCGATATCATCTCCTTGTAAATACCCTTTTTTACGAGCATCTGGCATTAAGAGAATTGCGATGAAGGCAATGATCATCATGCCGGCTATGTAAAAGTGGAATATAGATTCATAACCGATTTTTTTAAATTCAAGCGCCACAGCTTCAGCAGAACCACCAAATAGCGCATTAGCAATAGCATAAGAGAGACCAACTCCCATTGCTCGGATTGAAGCAGGAAACATTTCTGCTTTTACGATACCAGAGACGGACGTATAAAAGCTCATAATACAAAGCATACCAATAATAATAGAGAGAGCAACCCACATATCATTAGTGTTTCCAATAATTTTAAGTGCAGGAATTGTAAAGATGATAGATAAGGAACTCCAAATAAGCAGTGAAGCTTTTGTGCCAATTTTATCTGCGAGAGAACCAAAGAACGGTTGGAGTAGCATAAAAACAAATAGTGCGGCAGTCATTATTGTTGTCGCAGTATGCTTATCAAATCCGGTTGTTGTTATCAGATATTTTTGCATATAAGTCGTACAGGTATAAAATGTCAGCGATCCTCCTGCTGTAAAACCGATAACTAAAAGGAACGCTTTTGTGTGATTGCGTAGAAGTTCTTTAAGACTGCCAGCTTGTTTTTTAGAGCGGCTTTCTTTAGTGGTTGTTTCGTGAAGTGAACGACGCAGATAAATTGCAACAATTGCGCCAAATCCACCAATCGCAAAAGGAATACGCCAGCCCCATGCTTTTAACTGATCTTCTGTGAGATAGAGGGCAAGAATAAACATAACCAAACTTGCAAGGAGTTGACCTCCAATGAGCGTGGCGTATTGAAACGAGCTAAAGAAACCACGACGTTTTTTAAGAGCAACTTCACTCATATAAGTCGCTGTTGTTCCGTATTCACCGCCGACTGAGAGCCCTTGAAGCATGCGGAGTAAAATAAGAAGAATTGGTGCTACTGCTCCAATTGTTTCATATGTAGGAAGAAGAGCGATGAGAAATGAACCACCACACATCATAAAAACAGAAATCAGCAAAGAGCGTTTACGTCCATAACGATCCGCAATAAATCCAAAGAGCCAACCGCCAATTGGACGCATGAGGAAGCCTATAAAAAAGACGAAGGAAGATTTTAAAAGTTCGGTAACAACATCTCCATTGGAGGGAAAAAACTGTGAGGCAAAATAAATAGATGTAAAAGAATAAACATAAAAATCATACCATTCCACCAGATTCCCTGATGCACTCGATATGATTGAAAGAACACGTTTTCTTGTATCATGTGGTGCTAAAGATTCTTGTTTTTCCATAGTCAATCCCTTCATTTTACGTTCATCCATCTTTGTTCATTATCCCTCTATGTTATTTTCTTAGAAGCTGTCTATAGTATTTTATCTTTTGCATCAAAATTTTAATCAGATCATGATAATTTCTTGTGTAAGATGTTTTCGGAAAAAGATTTGAATTGTGTTTATACGGATTTTATAGTTTTTGTTTTCTATAATGAAAAGAATCGGACATAATAGCTCTATGAAATCATATCTTGCTCTTTTATCTCATGTTTTAAATCAGGGTATTGATCGCACAGATCGAACGGGGGTGGGGACGCGATCTATTTTTGGCTATCAGATGCGCTTTGATTTACAAGCAGGATTTCCATTGTTAACAACAAAGAAATTACATTTACGTTCAATTATTTATGAGCTTTTGTGGTTTCTTAAAGGCGATACAAATATCGCATGGTTGAAAGAGCATGGTGTGTCTATTTGGGATGAATGGGCTGATGAAAAGGGTGATCTTGGTCCTGTTTATGGGTATCAGTGGCGCTCTTGGCCTGCTCCTGATGGACGCCATATTGATCAAATCAGTAATCTGTTGAGGATGATTAAGGAGATGCCTCATTCTCGTCGTCTCATTGTATCGGCATGGAATCCTGCATTGATAGAAGAGATGGCTCTGCCACCGTGTCATTGTTTTTTTCAATTTTACATTGCTGAGGGTAAATTATCCTGTCAACTTTACCAGCGTTCGGCGGATATTTTCTTAGGGGTTCCATTTAATATTGCATCCTATGCATTGTTAACGATGATGATTGCACAAGTTAGTGGCCTTAAAGTTGGTGATTTTATTCATACGCTGGGGGACGCGCATCTTTATTCTAATCATTTTGAACAGGCAAAATATCAATTGTCTCGTATACCAAATGCTTTGCCCTATATGCGTATAAATCCAACGGTAACAGATCTTTTTTCTTTTAAATTTGAGGATTTTGAATTGCTTAATTATGATGCTCACCCCCATATTAAAGCGCCGGTAGCAATATGAGGATTTCCATTTGTTTAATTGCTGCTGTTGCAGAAAATGGTGTTATCGGTCGTGAAGGTGCAATGCCGTGGCATTTATCAACAGATTTGCAACGCTTTAAGGCGTTGACGTTGGGTAAGCCTATTATAATGGGGCGAAAAACTTGGGACTCTATCGGAAGACCTTTACCAGGGCGCACAAATATCGTCATTACGCGCGATGGTACCTTTAGCGCTGAAGGGGCTGTTGTTGCACATTCTTTATCACAAGCTTGTTCTCTTGCAACAAGTTTTGTTTCTCAAAAGAATGTAGAGGAAATTTTTATTATTGGTGGGGGTGAAATTTTTCAACAAGGGCTTAGTCTTGCTGATAAAATATTCCTTACAGAAGTTTTAGCTTCTATAGATGGTGATTGTTTTTTTCCTATTTTTGATAAAGAAAAGTGGACTATTGTGCAAACACAAGATATTCCAAAAGGGGATAAAGATAGTCATCCGACACGTTTTGTTGTTTATGAGCGGAAATAATTTTTTGTCATATGAAGTGGAAAGGGTTTATCCGTTGCGTAATTGAGATAAGAGGAACCCTATAGGCTTTAAGTGAAGGGTTGGTATTTGAATGAATGGTAGTCAGTTAAAGAGGTGATAATGCCCTGGACAAATCAAAATGGTGGTGGCCCGTGGAGTGGCGATAAAAACAAGAACAGTGGTGATAAAAAAACATCGGCTAAGAATCTTTTTGGTTCTGGTGGCAATAATGGTGGCGGAAATGGCCCCAATCTTGATGATATTTTGCGTAAAGGACAGGATCAGTTTAAACAATTTAGTCGAGGGGGCGTTTTTGTCTTGTTCTTTCTGCTTGTTGTGTTTTTTTTCCTCTATCAGTCACTTTATATTGTTCAACAAAATGAGCAAGCCGTAGAATTGCGTTTCGGTGTGCCTAAGGAAGAAATTATCGGTGATGGATTGCATTTTCATTTTTGGCCTATTGAGACTTATATGAAAGTTCCTTTAACGGAAAAAACAATTGCAATTGGTGGACAGCCTGGACAGAGACAACAAAGTGAAGGTTTGATGCTGTCGAGTGATCAAAATATTGTGAATGTCAATTTTTCTGTTTACTATCGCATTTCACACCCAGGGCAATTTTTATTTAATGTGAATGATCAAGAAGGAACTGTTCGTCAGGTCGCTGAAAGTGCAATGCGAGAGGTTATTGGCTCAAGACCTGTTGATGATGTTTTACGTGATAAAAAAGAAGAAGTTGCTAACGATGTGAGAAAGATTACCCAGTTGACTGTCGATAAATATCAACTCGGGGTTGAAATAAGCCGTGTATCGATTAGTGAAGCTGCTCCTCCTACCAAAGTTGCTGCGGCGTTTAATTCTGTGCAGCAGGCTGAGCAAGAACGTGGACGAATGATTGAAGAAGGAAATCGTGTGCGTTTTACAAAAATTGGTTTAGCAAATGGTGAAGCTTCACGGACACGGGAAATCGCAAAAGGTGAAAAAGCACAAATGGTTGAAGAGGCAACAGGACGTGCTGAACGTTTCCAAGCCATAGCTCGTGAGGCTGCAATTTCACCAGAGGCTGCGCGTTATCGTCTTTATATGGAGACGATGGGGCGTATTTTTTCTTCACCCAATAAATTGCTTCTCGATCAAATTAATTCTCCTGCGGTGCCTTATCTTCCTTTGAATGAATTGCTGCGTCATAATTTATCAGAAAAAGCAAAGATAAAATCAGCACGTTCTACATCGCTCTTGGATACTCAGATTTCTGGAGGACGTTAATCATGCAGCAGTCTCGTTTTTTGTTTGTTTTTAGTACCATAATAATTTTTTTGGTCATGTTGTGGATGTCATTTTTTATTGTCTATCCTCGTCAACAAGTTGCTATTAAGCGCTTTGGACAGATTGTTAAGGTGGAATCTAATCCTGGAATTTATGTAAAAATACCTTTTGTGGATAAGATGATTGTGGTGGATAATCGGTTGTTGCGTTACGATGTTCCTACACAATCTGTGCAAGTTCGTGGGGGGGCTTATTATGAAGTGGATGCGTTCTTTATTTATCGTATTACAGATCCTAAATTGTTTTTACAGCGTATTGCTTCAGGGCGCCCGCAAATTGCAGCACGTGAAAATCTCGCACCACGCTTTATTGACGCTTTGCGGGCTGTTTATGGTAAGCGAGAATTTAAAGCAGCCTTATCAGATGAACGAGGTGCGATGATGGCTGAGGTTCAAAAGCAATTTTCTATAGATGCGGGTTCGCTGGGTATTAAGATTGTTGATGTGCGTATTCGAAAAACCGATTTAACCGATGCTGTTTCCGAAGATGTTTATCGGCAAATGGCTGCGGAGCGGGAAGCGGTTGCGGAAAATATTCGCGCTCGTGGTCAACAAGAACGAGATCGTATCATTGCAGAGGCAAATCGTGAATATGAAGAAATTGTGGCGGCTGCAAAGCGTGATGCTGAAATTACCCGCGGTGAAGGACAGGCTGAAAGTATTCGCATTTTACTCAAAGCGCGAGAAGTTAATCCATCTTTTTACGATTTTTGGTTAGCGATGGAGCAGTATAAGAATTTAGAGAGAATACCGATGGTGATTTCATCAAATGAGGATTTCTTTTTTTATTTTCGAAATTCTCCGCAAGCAAAGAAAAAACTTTCATCAACAATGAGTCCTAATTTGAATAAAACTGATTCAAAGTCCAATGGGGAATAGATGAAACAATGTATGGAGGGTACGTGTCTGAGCAGTATCCTCTATAGCTCCTTGTTTTTATGATGAATATAAAAGAATGTTAAGCCATACTGATTTTGCATAATAAATATTGAGTAAGGCTCTTTACAGCTTTGGTTTAAGGCATGTCATGGGTAGAAGTATCGTGAGTAGAAATATATTTTTGAAGTCTTTTATCACAAGAGTTATTTTTTGTGTGATTTTGCTTTTATTAGGATCCATGCGTTTGTCTTGGAGCGCGGAGACAAATAAGACATTGCCTTCTGTTCCTGATTTAGCTTCTGAGCTTTTGGAGACGGTTGTGAATATTTCTACGGCACAGACTGTTGAAGGAACAGAACAGGATGAAAATACTTCGATACCCGTTATTCCCAAAGATTCATTGCTGGAAGAATATTTTAATGATTTTTTTACACCCAAAGAAGGGGAAAAAAATAGTCAATTTCAAAAGGTGCGTTCTTTGGGGTCTGGTTTTGTAATTGATGCGCAAGAAGGGCTTATTGTTACAAATTATCATGTTATCGTTGATGCTGATGATATTGAAGTGAATTTTACGGATGGTACAAAACTCAAGGCAAAGCTCCTTGGTAAGGATAGCAAAACGGATTTAGCGTTGCTTCAAGTGGATGCGGGACGTAAAAAATTAAAAGCTGTGCGTTTTGGTGACTCAGAAAAAGCGCGTATTGGTGACTGGGTTATGGCTATTGGTAATCCTTATGGTTTTGGTGGGAGTGTAACGGTTGGTATTATTTCTGCACGTAACCGTGATCTTAATGCTGGTCCTTATGATAATTTTATTCAAACAGATGCAGCGATTAATCGAGGCAATTCTGGTGGTCCGTTATTTGATAGAAATGGTGAAGTCATTGGCATTAATACAGCCATTGTTTCTATTTCTGGAGGATCGATTGGTATTGGGTTTGCTATTCCATCGGATATGGCTCTTTCTGTGATTAACCAGTTGCGTGATTTTGGAGAAATAAGGCGTGGGTGGTTGGCTATTCGTATTCAGCCGGTGACAGAGGATATTGCAAAAAGTTTAAAACTAGACAATGCTGTAGGAGCGTTGGTGGCTGGTAAAGTAGAACAGACGGAAAAAAATAATGTCGATAATAGCCAATTGCAAACAGGAGATGTTATTCTTTCCTTTGGGAATTCCAAAATTAAACATGCACATGATTTACCCCGTTTAGTTGCGGAGAGTCCAGAAGGAAGAGTTGTGGATGTCACTATTTTTCGGAATGGGAAAGAAAAAACCGTAAAAGTTAAGCTTGGACGTTTGATTGAGACCGATGACGATGAAGATACAGAAGAAGAAGAAGTCGAAGATAAAAAAGGTAATGATCTGCCGAAAAGTGCAACAATGCAATTGATGGGCATGACGTTATCTGAATTGACAGAGGATTTGCGTCATCGTTATTCAATTTCAGATAAACTTCGAGGACTCGTGGTGACATCTGTTACACAAAATAGTGCTGCGGATAAAAAGCGTATTCGCGTTGGTGAAGTGATTGTTGATATCAATCAGAGCGCTATTACAACAATTGATGAGGCTAAAAAGCGTTTTCATAAATTACGTGAAGCTGGACGCAAAAATGCTCTCTTCATTGTAGCGCGTCCAGATGGAGAGTTACGGTTCGTAACGATCCCAATGGATTGATGCCTTATAGGATTGATGTTTGAAAAACTCGTTTTTTTGTTTTTATTGGCTTTAATATATGGGTATTTAAGTAGCTCAACCTTATATCTATCTCGTGTTTTTTTAAGTCTATTTCACGATGGAGAGTGTGGATTGTATGACATAAAGTCCATTGGACGGCTCCATTTTTGAGCTAAATAAAAGTACAAGTTAGCAGTCATATTTTCCGTCTTTTTAAAGAGATTTTTATAATTTCTGTCGCTTAGGTGAATGGTATTGATATCGTATCTTATGAGAGAGGCAGACTTTCAGCACTTTGTAATTATACGTTTTGTACTGTAGAGAACGTTTTTTCTCTTCAGTTTGAAAAAGCCATTCTGTAGAAAAATCGTATTAGGCTCAATCAAGTTATGGATATATTGACATCTTTCTTTATGATGAATGAAAAAAAGTGCTGATAAAAAAGAAAGTGTGAAGAAGAAAATTTCAGAGGCTCTTATGATAACTCAAAGCAATATGCTGTTTTTATAGAAAAAATAAATCTGTTTGATTGTATAGTTTTAACTTAGTATTATTGACATAAATGAAGATAAAGGCCTAATAGACAGAATGATTATGCTTATGGTTTATTATTGAAGTATGATCGCACAAAATGCTTGGAACATTCCTTTGATGTTGTTATTAAATCCATTCTTTTCTTTTATAGTTTTCATACAAGTTTTCTTTATTTTGAAGGGGAAATCTTGTTCGTATTTTTTTTAAAGTTTTTACTTTATGATAATGGAAGGGAAAATACAGGCGCTTTGCGGACAGTCATGCATGTTGCAATAAGTTGCTAATTGATAGGAATTGCTCTTCATGACAGAGAGAACAATTACATTGATAGCAGGGCCCACGGCGAGTGGAAAATCAGAACTTGCTTTGCAAATGGCTCAAGAAAGAAATGCTCTCATTATTAATACTGATTCAATGCAGGTTTATGACGTTTTAAATATTTTAACGGCACGTCCGAGGGAAGCTGATACCGCGATTGTTCCCCATTATCTTTACGGTCATGTGAGTCCTCGTTTGAATTATTCAGTAGGACAATGGTTGTGTGATGTTGAGAAGCTGTTGGTTACTTTTTCATCGAGATCCGTTATTTTTGTTGGTGGAACAGGACTTTATTTTCGTGCTCTTTTGGAGGGGATTTCGCAAATCCCTCGTGTTCCAGATGTTGTGCGGCAGAAATGGCGCTTGCTGCTTGATAAAGAGGGTGTTGCAAGTCTTTATCGCCAATTGTTACAGATTGATGCTGTTGTTGCTGAAAAGATTTCTTCGCAAGATGGACAGCGTATTGTTCGTGCTTTAGAAGTTTATGAGGCAACCGGTGAGAAGCTCAGTTGGTGGCAGAAGCAAAAAACAACACCTCTCATTGCGCCTAGTTGTGCTGAAAAAATTCTTCTCATGCCACCTCGCCCTCTGCTTTATGAACGTATTCATAAACGTTTGGACACTATGATTGAAGGAGGGGTTTTAGAAGAGGTGGTGGCCATAAAGAAACTTATGCTTTCCCCTTCGTTACCAGCGATGAAAGCAATTGGTATACCTGAATTTATGGCTTATTTGGATGGAGATAGAAGCTTTGAAAATGCTCTGGAAGCGGTGAAAACACAAACGAGGAGATACGCAAAAAGACAAATGACATGGTTTCGTCATCAATTTGATAAAGAATGGATTCTTACTTCTTGATGAAAAAACTGGAGCTTTAAGAAGAAATTTTTGAGAAAATATTAATTTTTTATTGACGAATGGGTTCAATGGAATTAGAAATTCCTCTATAAAGAGTTTTTTTATATATTTTATGCGTTGGAATAATGGGGGAGATCGTACAATATGTGTTGTGTAGAGGGCTCCTTGAGAGTCTTTTTTTATGGGCTCCGTTAGGGGCTTTTTTATTGTCCTATCAAGTAGGTGAGTGGGAAAAATGAGAAATGATCCAAGACAGCAAGAGAGTGCAGATGGAAAAGTAATGTCGGGGGCTGAAATAGTGGTTCAGGCTCTTATAGATCAAGGGGTTACACATATTTTTGGTTATCCTGGTGGGGCTGTTCTTCCTATTTTTGACGTTCTTTATCACCAAGATACACTCCAGCATATTTTGGTACGCCATGAACAAGCAGCGGGGCATGCTGCGGAAGGCTATGCACGCAGTACTGGAAAGGTCGGTGTTATGCTTGTAACTTCTGGTCCAGGAGCAACGAATGCTGTGACACCTTTGCAAGATGCTCTCATGGATTCTATCCCTCTTGTTTGTTTTTCTGGTCAGGTAGCGACAACGCTAATTGGAACAAATGCTTTTCAAGAGGCTGATACAGTTGGAATTACAAAGCCTTGTACGAAGCGTAATTGGTTGGTTAAAGATGTCAATGATCTTGCGAATATTATTCATGAAGCTTTTTCTCTTGCGCGTTCGGGACGCCCAGGACCGGTTTTGATCGATATTCCCAAGGATGTTCAATTTGCTTCAGGATTTTATAGGGCGCCTCAAGTTCAAGAGTCTTCGCGTTCTTCTCTACCGTTGAAAGGGAATAATCGTGAGGCTATTGAAACGGCTGTTTCTCTTTTAGTTGAGGCAAAACGCCCTGTTATTTATTCTGGTGGTGGTGTTATTTCATCGGGAGGGGAGGCTATCCAGCTCTTGCGTAATTTAGTTCAATGGGGAGATTTTCCCATTACCTCAACTTTAATGGGACTTGGTGCTTATCCTGCTTCTGGAAAAAATTGGCTCGGAATGCTGGGAATGCATGGAACCTATGAGGCTAATATGGCCATGCATGATTGTGATGTCATGTTGGCTGTTGGCGCTCGGTTTGATGATCGTATCACAGGGCGCCTTGATGCATTTGCACCTCATGCACGTATTATTCATATTGATATTGATCCTTCTTCCATCAATAAAATCGTCAAAGCAGAAGTTCCACTTATTGGCGATGTAGGGCATGTTTTGGCAGATATAATGCAACATTTGCATGAGCAGAAATCAAAGTTTGATCAAGAAAGTCGAAAAATATGGTGGACGCAAATTAATCGCTGGAAAGCTCGTAATTCATTGGCATATATGGAAAAAAAAGATGTTATCATGCCCCAATATGCTCTTGAACGGCTTTATGCACTGACCAAAGATGCTCGTGCTTATATTACAACGGATGTTGGACAGCATCAGATGTGGGCGGCGCAATATTATCATTTTGATGAACCAAAACATTGGATGACTTCTGGTGGTCTTGGAACAATGGGGTATGGTCTTCCTGCGGCAATTGGTGTTCAAATAGCCCATCCTGATGCGCTTGTTGTTTGTATTTCTGGTGATGCTTCCATTCAGATGAATATTCAAGAGCTAGCAACAGCCATTCAACATGACACACCTGTGAAAATTTTTATTTTAAATAATCAATATATGGGAATGGTTCGTCAGTGGCAGCAATTACTGCATGGTAATCGTCTTTCTCACTCTTATACGGAATCGATGCCTGACTTTGTGAAATTGGCACAAGCTTATGGAGCGGTGGGAATTTATTGTTCAAAACCCGATGAACTTGATGATAAAATTCAGCAAATGATTGACAGTGATAAGCCTGTTCTTTTTGATTGTCGTGTTTATCATTTAGAAAATTGTTTTCCCATGATCCCATCGGGATGTGCCCATAATGAGATGTTATTACCTGATGAAGCAAGCGAGGAAACTGTTGCAAATGCTGTTTCTTCTGCGGGGAAAATTCTTGTATAAAATGAATATGTTCGCAAAATGGTGAAGGATGGTGATGATGAAGTCTTTGGAGGCTTCATCTCTGTCTCTTCTTTGTGTATTATCCTTAGAGCTCATTTTATGATTTTTATTCTTTGTTTAAAGACATGGGGCTTTATTTAAAGATACGGGGTATATTATTATTTGTACACGCTGTTTGTTTTTTTAATTCATACGTTCACATTAATAGCTATTTCGTTGCATCTTTTAGATAATAGATTTTTTTAACTCAACCGAGTATTCAATACCACCGTATGGATCATAAATAGCATGGTCTAAAGTTTCCCAAAGTTTGTTTCTTTCGCCATTGCTCAACTCAAAAGTATTTTCATTTATCATTATAATTTTCTCTCCAATTATATTTGCCTACTTTTTTATTAAGAAAAGTGAAAAAACAATCATTAAAATTAAAATCAGCCATGTTAGTAAATAAGTGTCTGTAAAATCTTGGATTAATCCAAATAATGGTGGGGCAGTAATAATTGCGATTTGGTTGACAGACATTGCTAAACCCAGAGAAAAGCCAATGCTTTCTTTTGGCGAGGAGTCTACAATATAAGCAACCCAAGGGCCATACCATCCCATTCCAAAAAAACCTAACCAAGCAGATAAAAGCGTTAAATAAATTATGGATCCATGAATGCTCAAAATTAATATTAATAATCCAAAAACGACTGCAATCATGCAAAACAAGACTGGAAAAAATCGTCCTTTTCTACAATGATCACTCCACGCTGCTAAGATAATTCTTCCTAAGGCACCAGAAGTTTGTGATACAAAAAACAAATAAGCACTTTTATCTAAAGACAGGTGATAGATTCTATGAAAATAAATCGTTATAAAAATGGTTAAAACATATTGAACTATCGTAAGTGAAACGCCTGAAAAAATAATATTCTTCATATGTGGCGCAGCCAACATTGCAAGACGAGACCTTACATTTGTATAGAATGAAACTCTTCCCCTTTTTTCTGGAACGATAGCGATAACTTTTGCTCGTGAGTGATAAAAAATAATAAATAGACATCCACCTAAAAAAGAAACGATGGCACCAACCAAAAACGCACCTTGTATACCATAGATACGTGCACTCGCAGGAAGAACTATTCCAGCCAAAGCTCCACCTAATGGTAGTCCTGCCTGTCTTATTCCCATTGCAAATCCGCGCTGGGATTGTGGAAACCATGAAGAAACAGATTTAGCACCACCGGGTTGAACAGAACTATAAAATCCCCCGACAATGAGCAAACAAAGCAAAAGGGAAATATAGTTATCTGCGATTGTTCCCAACAAAAGAGTGGCAGAAACACCGACCGCGCCAACGCCAACAATATAGCGCTCGTTAAACTTATCTAGTAATTCGCCAGCTACAAGTAATCCAATAATAGGGAGGAACTGCGCAGCTGAAGACAGCAAACCTATCTGAGAGTCACTGAGCGAAAAATCCTTCTTAAAAAATTCAGCTAAAGGACCAATCCCTTGAACAAAGAAGCAGGCTGATGTTTGGGCGATCGTGGCAACAAGTAATATAATCCATCGATAATAATTTTTTTCTATAAATTTATTATTGCCCACTATGCCCTCCCTCCAATTAAAGAGTAATCCAATAAAATTGCCTTTTTAAATAATGATTGCAACAATAAATTAGTATTTTATGCTGATTACATAAAAATCTATCAATACGATTGGTATTCATATGAAAGCTAAGAAATACGCTTAATTCAAGGAAATAACCTATGATGTGTCGTGCAAATTTGATATGCTAGCGATAAAGAATAAATTTTATAAACATTGACTCAACCGGCATTAAGCGCTCTTCATAAAAGACGCTATATTTTGACAAGCTTTTTCAATATAATTCTCAAAACTTTCTTTAGTCACATAGCCCAGATGCGGTGTGCACAGAACTCTGTCTGATTGCAATAATTTGCTCTCATATACTGGCTCGCTGTCATAAACATCCAGTGCAAAGTAAGTTGAATTTTCCAAAGTTAGTATTTTTTCTATTGCCCCTTTTTCAACCAAAGCTGAACGCGCTGTGTTGACAAAAATAGCATGAGGCTTCATACTCAATAGATCATTTAGTTTAATGATTTCTCTGGTTTTATCGCTTAAACGCAAATGTAGAGATATAATGTCAGGACGTGTAAAAAACTCATCTTTTGAATGCGTAAAATGATAACCTAAATTTTTTGCTTCTTGCGTTGAACGCTCGCTCCCATAAACCAAAATGGACATGCCAAAAGCTTGAGCATATTGAGCAACCATTTTGCCGATACGCCCAAACCCGAATATTCCAAGAGTAGCCCCTTTCATTTGGTTGCCAAATGTTGTTTGCCATTGTCCTTTTTTCATATCAGACACAGATTGATAGAGTTTTCTACGCGCAGACATCATTAAGAGCCATGCAAATTCAGCAGCAGAAGTTGGATCTCCACCACCGTCTAATATTTCAATTCCGAACTCTCTACAAGCTTCTATATCAATATGTGAACCTATAGGACCTGTTTGGCAGATTAATTTTAAATTTGGCAGTTTTAGGAGAAGATTTCTATCAACAATAGTCCGCTCTCTGATTAAGATAAGAATGTCTATTTCTCTGAGCTTATCTTCTAAATTACATTCTTTAGCTAAATTGTTTATAACCAGCACTTCATGCGATTTCATTAATTTTGTAATAGGCTGTAATGTTAGAGTGGCTTTTTGATAATCGTCTGGAATCAATATTTTCAATTTAAACCTCTCGTTTCATTAATATTTGAGCTTATTATTTCATTTCTAAAACAATTAAAAAGCAATATCACCGCTGATATTTTGACATAACAACAAGCCTTATTAACAAATTGTCTTTCTTGATTTCATTATTATTTCTAGCAATAAGAATAGCATTAATCAGTTAGTTTTTATAAACTTTAAAACATTGTGACAAAAAAGTTTGACTGAGTAGATGGAGAATTGCACTTTTCTCATATTTTAGAGGACGAATCTGAAGTGCTAGGCTGGACTGAAACCATGTCCCAGTTGTCTTATAATAGACTACCAAGAAGGCCATCTTTACGAACCAGATTTTATTGTCGAAACAGGAAAAGCTACATATATTTGTGCGAGATAAAGCGTGCTTCATATAAGCGTGATGTCTCTCTTTATTCATTGAGATATAACTTATTTGTAGCATGAAGAGTAAAATTTATTAAAATCATGATAAGAGGGAGATAGGAACTTTATAGGTATATCTTCATGGGATTAAGGAGTTTTGTTGAGAGCTCTTTCTATTTCTGCCAAAAGGTTTTTGATATATTTAATTATTATTTCGTAATAATGGATGTACTTTATTTTATGTGCCAGAAAGCTGATTGATTGTGTAAAATAGTATTCATAAAATTACATACTTCTTATCCTGTTACGGACATTTTTTCTCGCGAGGGTGTTGCACTTGCAATGCTCTTTTTCTCATTCTAAACTTTGGTTCGAAAAAGCGTACAATAGGTGTTATTTTAAATTTAAGATATGCATATTCCATTGTTGGTGTTACTGTTGTAAAAAATGATATTTTATTGGATAAGTATAAGGTGTTACATCGAGGATCGATGTATAGGTAGGATTTAGATTGTTACCAGATCTTGAAAAAGCAATGGGTAAATAATTGATAATTGTGCTACGAAAGTTATTCAATAGCCTGTGTATGAGAAATTCTTAATGACAGTTTTTTGGGTCATGTTTTTTAATGCTTGCTCTTTTTATGCGAATCTTATTTTGATAAATCATGCAATTTTCGTCGGAACAGAATAATGCATTGAAGGCTGTTGCCGCGTGGTTGAGGGAAGGGCATTCTCCTCTTTTTCGCCTTTTTGGCTATGCGGGAACGGGTAAGACGACACTCGCACGCTATTTTGCAGAGACAGTTGATGGTTCTGTCCAGTTTGCTGCTTTTACGGGCAAGGCAGCGCAGGTTTTGCGTTCTAAAGGTGCAAGCAATGCTTGTACAATTCATTCATTGATTTATTGTCCACGTGGAGAAGAGGAAGTTTCCGATGAAATTACGGGAAAAAAGTCTATTGCTCCAACATTTACATTAAATCGAAGAAGTGCTGCTGCACAAGCTAAACTCATTATTGTTGATGAATGCTCGATGGTCGATGAACAATTGGCGCGTGATTTAATGAGTTTTCGGACGCCAATTCTTGTTCTTGGTGATCCAGGTCAATTGCCTCCTATTTCAGGTGGAGGCTTTTTTTCCAATGGGGAACCAGATTTTCTTCTCTCAGAAATTCATCGGCAAGCGAGAGATAATCCGATTATCCGGCTTGCTATGGATGTGCGTGAAGGACGCGATATTGCTTATGGTGACTATGGAGAAGCGCGCGTTGTGACACGTAAAGAGGTTAATCAACAATTGGTTTTGGATGCGGATCAGGTCTTGGTCGGAATTAATCGTACACGTCACCTTTATAATCAGCGTTTGCGTATGTTAAAGGGATTTACAGCAGATTATCCGCAAGCGGGAGATAAGCTTGTGTGTTTGCGAAATGATCCTCCTAAAGGTTTATTAAATGGCTCTTTATGGAAGGTGATGACTTCACAGAAAGAGACGGTTAAACCAAGTATTAATCTTCTGGTAAAACCAGAAGAGAGTGAGCGTGGGGTAACAAAAATTAAACTTTTAAAAGCAGCTTTTGAAAATCCTGATCAGGAAATTTCGTGGGCATTAAAAAAGCGATATGATGATTTTGATTATGGGTATGCTTTGACGGTTCATAAAGCGCAAGGTTCTCAATGGAACAATGTCGTTTTGTTTGATGAAAGTTTTGCCTTTCGTGATATGTATGCACGCTGGCTTTATACGGGAATTACCCGCGCAGCAGAGCGTTTAACGATTGTCCGATAGAAAAAATATGTATATCATCTGAGTTTTAGATGGAAAATGCCTTTTTTCTATCTTGTGATACACTGTAAAAAAATGGAAATATGGGCATGGCGGTAAAACTTTCCGTTAATCTTAATGCTGTTGCTGTTTTGCGCAACCGACGTAATCTTCCGTGGCCAAGTATCAAGAATATTGGGCATATAGCGCTTGCCGCTGGAGCGGCAGGGGTGACGGTTCATCCGCGCCCTGATGAAAGGCATATTCGTTTTGCGGATTTGCCAGATATATATGGTTTAATAAAAAACACTTTTCCTACGGCTGAGTTTAATATTGAAGGTTATCCAAGTGATCAGTTTTTGGGTATTGCTGAAAACTATGCTGACCAGATCACTCTTGTCCCTGATGATCCAGATCAATCAACATCTGATCATGGGTGGAATTTTGCTCAGAGTGCAGAATTTTTAGCCCCTATTATTCAGAATTTAAAAAAAAGAAAGATTCGTGTATCATTGTTTGCTAATCCTTCTATCGATGGTCTTGATATTGCTAAAGCACTAGGGGCTGATCGTGTAGAATTTTACACGGGACCTTACGGTGGTGCATTTCAGGACAAAATAAAACAAAATCAAGAGCTCGATAAACTTGTTCTAGCGGCAAAAAGAGCGAAAGAGTTGCAGTTAGGTATGAATGCAGGGCATGATCTGACGATTATGAATCTTTCTGCTCTAGTCAAAAATATTCCTTGGCTTGATGAAGTTTCTATTGGCCATGGGCTTATTGCTGATGCGTTGGAGTATGGAATGCATGAGACTATTCAGCGTTTTCTCCGGTTATTATCGTAATCCTTTTCTCTCTATAAAATTGGAAAAGAAACTTTTATAAAGTCCAGTTTATCTTAAAAAAATAATTTTATATCTGTTTAAATAAATAGCACTGTTAACACGTGTTATAAATATTCTATTATTTCTCTGTTTATTGATCGTTTTTTGTTTTTTTGAGTGCTTGAGACACTTTTTATTTAGATCGTCATTATGAGTGACCTTCTTACTATACTTTCTTCAAAGGGATAAGATATAGGGGGATGAAAAATAGAATTTTGAAAGTATTTTTCATTATGAGGAAATTTCTAGGACTTTTAATGAATGAGTATACAGAATTTTCTTGGGCTCATTTCATGGTTTTTCTTGTGAAATGCGAGGATTTCAATGATTTCATCAGGAATGGATTTAAAATCAGAAAATACTTTTTATAAATGAGATCCATGCAATACGCGTTGCTGTATATTGGGAGCAAAAAATAGAGTGATGATATCAACTTATCGCTTTATGAAGGAAAGAGGGGGCACCATAAATCTTAGACTTTTACAAATCTTAGGCTAGGGCTTCTTGAAAAGAGCTCGAGCACAGTGAGATATTTAAAAAAAAGTGCATGGGTGAATAACACAAGAGTGTTCTATTTGGGACATTTTGTTTTGTGAGACAGGCGTGGCTATTAGAGAATGTAAAAAGTAAAAGTTGTAAGGGAATGCATATTCTCTGTTATTTCAGAGATATTACTGTCTATATGCTTTTGAAGGTTGTATTAAACAATCTTTGTTATTTTGTAATTTTTCTTGCTATCCATATTAATTTGGTTCATGCTAGAAGTTATATGTTGTATCTTAATTTTAGGCTATAACGTTTTGTTGCGCGATAGAAGAATAGAATCTTAGCAAATATATTTTCTTTGGAAATCTTGTTTTGTGTAAGTATCGCCTTTGTAGGACAGCAGTTGAAGTTTATTTGGGGATTCATATATGTTTTGGGAATGTTTGGGGGCTACAGTTTTTCTATGCAATATGTAAACTTTAAAAAATTATTCAATTGCTGTGTTTTTATAAGCAGCGTTTTTTATCTTTATGAGTGTGTGATGCACTGAAGATAATAGTGTTTCTTATTTAATAAAAATAATCTGAAATCCAGTTTAAATAGAGAAGGAAGGAAGTGTTTTTATGCGTGTTTATTATGATCGTGATGCGGATGTTAATCTCATTAAAGGAAAAAAAGTGGCCATTATTGGTTATGGTTCTCAAGGGCGTGCACACGCTTTGAATTTGAAAGATTCCGGTGTACAAAATGTGCAGATAGCTTTGCGTTCAGGGTCGCAAACAGTTAAAAAGGCTAAGGCCGATGGGTTTGAAGTGGTGAGTGTTGCTGAGGCAGCAAAATGGGCAGATCTTATCATGATGGCAACACCAGATGAGTTGCAAGCTGATATTTATAAAGAGCATATTCATGACCATTTACGTGATGGGGCGGCGATTGCTTTTGCTCATGGTTTGAGCATTCATTTTGGCTTGATTGAACCTAAAAAAACCGTTGATATTGTGATGATTGCTCCTAAAGGTCCAGGGCATACAGTTCGTCATGAATACCAACGGGGTTGTGGTGTTCCTTGCTTAATAGCGGTGGCGCAAGATGCTTCAGGGCATGCTCATAGTGTAGCATTATCTTATGCATGTGGACTTGGTGGTGGACGTGCTGGGGTGATTGAAACAACATTTAAAGAAGAGTGTGAAACGGATCTTTTTGGTGAACAAGCAGTTCTGTGTGGTGGTCTTGTTGAACTGATTCGAGCAGGGTATGAAACACTCACACAAGCAGGTTATGCACCAGAAATGGCTTATTTTGAATGTTTACATGAGGTTAAACTGATTGTTGATCTCATGTATGAAGGGGGCATTGCAAATATGAATTATTCGATTTCTAATACAGCAGAGTGGGGTGAATATATGTCTGGTCCACGTGTGATTACGGATGAAACCAGAGCAGAAATGAAGCGTATATTGAAAGATATTCAAACAGGTAAATTTACATCGAATTGGATTCAAGAATATAAGGCAGGTGCGGCTCATTTTAAAACTATGCGGCGTTTAAATGATAATCATCCTATTGAAGAAGTTGGTAAAAAACTTCGTTCTATGATGCCTTGGATAAAATCTAACGCTTTGGTTGATAAAGAACGTAATTGAAGTCTCTCCAGAGATCTTTTATCAGCTTTATAATTTTATAGACAAATATCAAAAAAGGGTAACTTGAGTTACCCTTTTTATATGTTTTCTTGCAACACAAGCTTTATTGTTTAAAGGGCTTTATTTTTTAAGTTTTCGCATAATTCTTTCTTCCAAAAAGAAAATATACAATGCCTAAAAATATAAACCATGCTGGAGTATATTTTAAAGCTATGGCAGTATCTGCTTCTAATGACAATAAATAAATAATGAATGCAAAGAAAACGAGAAGGATCCAACACATAATAACACCTCCTGGCATTTTATAGGGAGAGACAGCATGCTGGAGAGGACGGTTGCGACGATAGACGATATAGCTGATCAAAATGATAGACCATACAAATATAAACAACGTTGCGGCAATTGTCGTAACAATTGTAAAAGCAGCTATGAGAGTTTGAGATAACGTTACAACCGTATAACCTAATAAGATGCATAAACATGAAAAGAATAATGCGTTGGCTGGAACGTGATTACGAGAAAGTTTTCCTAAAAATTTAGGTGCTCCTTTTTGTGTTGCGAGCCCATATACCATACGGCTGGTAGAAAAAATTCCACTATTTGCGGAAGAAGCTGCTGCTGTGAGGACAACAAAGTTCATCAAACCAGCAGCAGTTGGGATACCAATAAGGGCATACATTGTTACAAAAGGGCTTTTATCTGGACTGATTTGATTCCAAGGCGTCACAGACATAATCACAAGAAGAGAGAAAATATAAAAGAATACAATGCGGATTGGTATTGAATTGACAGCTTGTGGTAGGGCTGTTTGAGGCTCTTTTACTTCAGCAGCCGCTGTTCCTGCCAGCTCAATGCCAACAAAAGCAAAAATAACAATTTGAAATCCAGCAAAAAAGCCTGTAATCCCTCGCGGGAAAAGGTTTCCCCCATTCCATATATTGCTAAGGGAAGCAACTGTACCGTTTGGAGAAATAAAACCGGTGAAGATCATATAAAATCCCACAACAATTAAAACTAAAATTGCTATGATTTTGATAAAACCAAACCAAAACTCAAGTTCGCCAAAGAGTTTTACGGCGACGAGGTTAAGGATTAAAAAGGACATAAGACCAATGATAACAGGAATCCATGGATTGAGTTCAGGCCACCAAAAGTGTGCATAACTGACAATAGCAATAATTTCAGCAGTTCCAGTGACAATCCAACACAACCAATATGTCCAGCCGATGAAGAATCCAGCACATGGCCCTAGAAGATCGGTCGAGAAGTCAATAAAAGATCGATATTGCGTATTAGAAAGCAATAATTCTCCCATAGCACGCATGACAAAGTATAGAGCACAACCAATAATCGCATAAACGAGGAGGATTGAGGGACCTGCTACACTGATTGTTTTTCCTGATCCCATAAAAAGACCTGTTCCAATCGCTCCACCAAGGGCTATAAGTTGTATGTGGCGGTTATGGAGTCCACGTTGCAATTTCTTCTTAGTTTTTTTTTCTAAATTTTGCTTGTTCATTTTTGGGAAGTTCCCTTTAGTTATTTTGAAATAAAAATTATCCTAAAAAAGGTAATACCTTCTATCGGAACACGATATGGTTGATGAGTAAAGGAATTTTTTTCTATGATTTTATATAAATAAAGAAAAAATTTTACCATTTAATGAAATAATTATTTTTTATAAAATTATTGTCATATAAATCTTAGTATAAAATTTTAATTTTTTATTGTTTATACATGGTAATATTAAAAATATAGTATTATTTATTTTGATAAAATAATTTTTTATATAAATATACTTAAAATAATAATTATAATTTATTTAAAAATAAAAAATATTTTTATAGTTTTTTTGGGGGGAAGTACAATCTAAATATTTTTAGTCACCAAGGTAGGTGAAGTTTTATAGAAAATTCTTTGCAGAATAGCTCGTATCTTATCCTATTATGCCGTACAACAACCCTTGTTGAGAGCAGTGATAAAGCATAGAAAATTTTATACATTTTAGGTATTTTAAGAATGTGTGGTCAGTATTCAGGGGAGGCTTTGCTAGAGCCTTATGTAGGCTAGAACCATATGAGTGGTTAGCAGCACACTTCCTTTAACAGGTCAGATTATTTACAAATTTGTGCTGAGAGAAATTCTCTTTTTTTGAGGTGTTGGGAGACAGGTTAAGTAGAAAAAGGGTAACCCTTAGTTACCCTTTTTTGAAATGTTTTGTATAATCTTATTTATTTTTTGGAGCAATTTTTTTTCTTATAAACATAAAGTACATGATGCCTAAGAAAATAAACCAAAAGATACTGTATTTTAAAGCTGTTAGGGTGTCATGTTCTAATGTCAACAAATAAAGCATAAAAGCAAAGAAAACTAACACAACCCCGCACATAATGGGACCTCCCGGCATTTTGTAGACGGATTCAGCATGTAAATGAGGGTGATTGCGACGATACACAATATAGCTAATTAAAATAACGGACCATACGAATAAAAATGCAATCGCTGAAATGCAGGTCACAATTGTAAAAGCACTTATGATGCTTGGAGATGATGATGCAATTGTATATCCTACTAAAATACATAAACAAGAAAAGAAAAGAGCATTGGCTGGAACACGGTATTTAGAAAGTTTGCCCAAAATTGGAGGGGCACCTTTTTGTGTTGCAAGCCCGTATATCATGCGGCTAGTCGAAAAAATACCACTATTGGCTGAAGAAGCTGCTGAGGTGAGAACAACAAAATTGACCAAACCCGCAGCTATTGGAATGCCTGCAAGCCAAAACATGGAGACAAAGGGGCTTTTTTCTGGAACAATTTGATTCCAAGGTGTAACGGACATAATTACAGCAAGAGAAAGGATGTAAAAAAGGACAATACGCACCGGTATTGCATTAATTGCTTTAGGGAGAACTTTTTTAGGTTCTTTGACTTCAGCTGCCGTTGTTCCAGCAATTTCTATACCAACAAAAGAAAAAATGGCAATTTGAAATCCAGCAAAAAAACCTGTAATTCCTCGGGGGAATATGTCTCCACCATTCCATACGTGACTGAGAGAAGCAACCGTACCATTTGGAGAGGTAAAGCCTGTAGCGATCATATAAAATCCAACAATAACTAATGCTAAAATTGCTACAACTTTGATAAGACCAAACCAGAATTCAAGTTCACCGAAAAACTTTACGGCAAGGAGGTTAAGGATTAAAAAGAAACCAATGCAAGCAAAAACAACAATCCACGGATTAAGTGTTGGCCACCAGAAATGCATATAGTTAATGATAGCAATAATATCTGCTGCTCCAGTCACAACCCAGCTTAACCAATAGTTCCAGCCAACAAAAAAAGCGATTCCCGGCCCTAGCATATCGGTTGAAAAATCAACAAGAGATCGATATTGTGAATTAGAAAGCAATAATTCTCCCATTGCACGCATGACAAAGTATAGGGCACATCCAATAATAGCATAAACGAGTATGATAGAAGGGCCTGCTACACTAATTGTTTTTCCTGATCCCATGAAGAGTCCTGTTCCAATAGCTCCTCCCAGCGCTATAAGTTGTACGTGACGATTATCGAGGCCACGTTGTAGTTTCTTTTGAGGATCATCTTTTAAATTTTGTTTATGGTTCATTTTTTGGGGGTTCCCTTTGAATTATTTTGAAATTAAATGACACTAAAAAGGTATATTTCGTATCGAAGCATGATATAAATGAGGTGTAAAGGAAAAAAACATTTTTTATGATTTTGTGTGGATAAAGAAAAGAATATGATTTTGAAAAAGAGAATGTTTTTCTCTTAAACAACATAACAGATATTTGAAGAAGGAGCTTATTATTGTTATTAATAACAAATAAATATGGTTCATAAAAAGGATTCGATAGAGTACTCCTTTAAAATTATCTCTGAGAATTGTTAGACTTTTTTATGACTTTATAATAAATTATCATTTATCATCAGTATATTGTTATTCATAAGAGAGCATTTTAATTTTTTCTCAAGGAGCGTTAGAGAATTGTCATTTTAGTTTAGGGAAAAGTCTTTAATGATCGAAAGTTTAAGTGCTTTCTAAAATCACTTTTTTTATTTTTATGATGCTATCATAAGTGAGAAGGAGTTATCCTTTTCACAAAGAAAAAGAGGAATGCTATACTTTTCTCTTTTAAAGTTGTGAATAATAATTTCCCTTATCTATTGATAATATTTTATAAAATTTTGCGTAAGATTTTTACTTGTTTATACAAAAATTCTTTAGACGATGATAAAGAAATGCGGTTTCATTCAGTTATACAGAGAACATGAGAAGCAACTAGTGGTTGATCAGCTCTGTTAGAGGTTCAAATATTCATAACGATAGATAGAATCACGGAATTAGCTTTGCGATCTCTTATCAAAGAGGAAGTATTATCCAAAGAAAATGAAAAAAGAAAATAGAGACAAAACTGTTCCTGTCGCTATATTAATGCATCCTTTTATTTTTTTCTTTTTTAAAGTGGTGCGAGCAAATGATATAAAAATGGTCATTAAAGTAAACCATGCAAAGATATTAAAGGAATGTATCGTTACAAGTTCAAAACCTTTTTTATGACCGCCGCCAGACGCCAAAAATTTAGGAAAGGCCGCTATATAGAACATAGATACTTTAGGATTGAGTATTTGTGTCATAAAACCATCTACGTAGCTGGTTAAAAACTTCACTTTAGCTTCAGTATTCTTTTCATTTTTTTGTATTATTTCTTTTGAGTTTAAGGTGTTAATTCCAGATTTAATCGATTTAATGCCCATATATAATAAATAGCAGCTCCCCATGAGCTTTACCAAAAAAAAGAGCGTTTTGTTATTGAGAACAATTGCTGATACACCTAGTATGGAAAATGCACCATGTGCATATGTTGCTGTACACAATCCTAAAACATTAGCAAATGCATTCTTTTTCCCCAGTCTCGCTGCATTATCAATGATAAGGGCCATATTCGGCCCTGGTGAGATGACTAAAAAAAATGAAACGATGAAAAAGGTCAGTATTTGATGATTCATTTTACTTTTAGCTCTGAAATTAATTGATCTTCGAGATATAGTTCTATTTCATCAAATGAGGAAAGTTTTCCTACGCCTTGTGGAGTGCCTGTATATATGATATCACCATCTCTTAGCTGAATGTAGTGACTTAAAAATGATATTATTTTTTCAAAGCTAAAGATCATATTTTTCGTATTGTCAACTTGCCTCGTTTCACCATTCAACTTCATTGTAAAGGCTATTGGGGCATTCATTTTTTCTTTTTTTATGAAGTCAGAGACGTATGCAGCTCCTTTAAAGCCTTTAGATAAAAGCCAAGGAAGCTTTTTTTCTTTTAGTTTCGTTTGCAAATCTCTAGCGGTTAGATCAAGACCTATTGCTACAGCATCATAACATTCTTCAGCTTCTCTCTCATTGACCATAAAGGTATCCTTTGAGATTCTGAGCACAATTTCAGTTTCAAAATGTATTTCTTCAGAAAAGCTAGGAAGATCAATTTGATTTCCTAAGATGAGTGAACTATTCGGTTTGCTAAAGATAACAGGTTCATCTTGAACAACATTCCCTAGTTCATGGGCATGTTCCACATAATTGCGTCCAACGCAGTAAATATTATTAATCATAGGAAACTACCAAGTTTTTCATTTTCTTTTTGTATAGGCAAGATATAACAGTTGAAACAATATCTTTTCTCATATCGATGTGTGAACTTTCTGAAAAATACGCGTTGTGTGGGTTAATAACTAACCGCGACGACAGCCACTTCGCATTGTTTCTCCAAGCTTTAATAAGAGGATGGTTATTTGGTGGCTCCATAGGAAGAACGTCAAGGAATACATGAAACTCAGGATTTTTTCTTAAATGTTTTTCTAAGCAATCAAAATCGCTGAGGATTTTCCCTCTTGCGGTATTCACTAAGATAGCGTTTTTTTTCATCCTGTTGAGAAATTCTGAATTAATCATTCCTATTGTTTTGTGTGTAAGAGGACAGTGTAGGGATACCACATCAGACTTTCCTAGAAGGGTATTCATATCTTCTAAAAGTTTGAAGTTAAGCGATTTAGCGAGCCCATCGTCAATATATGGATCATAGACCAAAATTTCAAACCCAAAAGGCCTTAGGCGTTCTAGCGTTGCTTTTCCTATTTTACCCAAGCCAATCAATCCAATAGTTTTATGTTTTGGACGGAATGTTTTAAGATTGTTTTCTTGCCATGTTTTATCATATTTTTTTGCTAAATCATTATGTCTGGACACTTGCCTGCATCCTTCCAAAATCATTGTTAATGCAGTGTCAGCTACTTCATCTATACAATAAGAAGGGTTGTTAGCAAATTCAACGCCGTGTTTTCTGAGCTTTTCGTAATCTACTTGGTCATAACCAATACCAAATCGTACTGCTATTTTACATTTACGCAACTTCTTGGCTGTTTTCTCTGTTATTTTTGCATGCCAGATCAATAAGGCATCAATTTCTTCCAAAATTTCATCAGGAAAGTCGTCTTCATTTAAAGAGTTGAAAAAATAAAATTGAGCGCCCAAATCAGCCAGGGGTTTTTCAAATTCACTGATTTCAGTTATTCTATCGGTTATAGCGATTTTCATTGTCGTTTTTCTCTATAATCGATAACCATCAAATCTCTAAAGCCGTCTTCATCATTTATTGATGAAATTACAGATGCTGAATGGTACATTTCCATATCATCGAGCAGTATACTCTCTAAGTTTCCTTTCAAAACAATCTCTTTTATTTTGTTTCTATTTTCATCATAGATATAGGATGTACCACCTTCAATATTATATCTACCGATCATGTGCATACTTATAAATGTATGACCATCTTTATGAATACCCTCTGGTGTAGGATTTCCTTGCATTCCTTTTTTTGATTCAATACGAAATTGGTGTACAAAAACATCCCATACATTGCTTTCTTTCTTTTTATACATTAAAAAAGCGTTCAGCGTATTTTCAATGATTTTCCGTAATACAATATTAGATGATATTACGTCTGACATTTTAGGCAGTTTTCTTTCAATCCCACCTGCATAACGATTGATTTCAGAGCTCTGAAAAAAAGTATTATCATCTACAAAGTCTATTGTTTTATTCACTATATCTACGATAAATTTGCCGAAGCATCTTCTCCTGTAGGTATCATCTTTTTTCATGTAAGGATCGATTGGCAAATAGTCCCAGCTCTTTTTTAGTAAGGCTAAATCAGTTATCTCATTTGCTTTGATATTGATTTTTTCAGAAGGTATATGGGAAAATTTATTTTGTTTTAGTTCCTCAATGACCTTATCTATATTTACAAACATATATCCCCCCTTTTTTCTATATTAATGAATTTTTTATATCATGGTTTTATTATTAGGTATTTAAATAGTAAAATATTTGTAATTTTTTAGCAACAGTTTTTATAAGGCTTAAATGATTTAAGATGTTAGCGCGATTTACGGCTATGGAGGGGAAGATTCATGATAACTTATACTTTAGCGATGTCGCGCAATACATTGTAATAAAACATATTGTATACTAAAGATATCGCAGAGACATTAAAAAATTTAACACCAGAACCTTATCGTGATTGAAGTGGAGGACACTTTTGCGTGTTATCATTTTATTGATCGTATTATAGACATTCGTTATGATATATTAAATTATGGAGCGGAGAAGAAAGGTTTCGGTTACAGGTTAAATATAACTACTGCTGCTTATTGTTTTGCTTGAGAATATTCTGGTGATAAAGATTCATAGAATAATTATGAAGATACGCTGTTGAGCTATCTTTTGATTGAATCGGAAAATAAGATAAGAAATAGCTCCTTAAGAAATATAAAAAAATCTCAAATTTTACAGAAAATAGAGTGTTGCTCAAAGCCGTCTTCATCAGTTAAGTGAACGCATCAGTGATGGTAATTTAATGTTTAAAAAGCTTTCTTGATATGAAGATGGCGGAGTATTTTAATAAAAAATGATAAATAATTTATTATGCCTCAATATGTTGTATAAAATTATCATTTTTGAGATTAATGACCATTTATAAATGTAATTATGCACCATTTTTCCTTTTAGTGCTCTTTGCAAATCATCAGTGAAAACTTTTTTGTACTGAAAATTTATTGATAACTTAATTTTTGTATATTCATTCTTTTCGCTTAAAAATATAAAATAAGGACAATACAATTAAGTTATCAATTTCTTATTCTTTTCACTTTCTCATCATGAAGAAAAATCTTTTTACTTAACCTTATGGATCAAAAAAATTAGCTTTTTTCTGGTAATACAAGTGGAGAAATAAGGATTTTAGATATGTTTCGCCGTTCCATTTCAACCACTTTAAAGCGTAAACCATCGGTTTCAAAACTTTCCCCTTCATTCGGCAAATGACCAAATTGCCAAAGCATAAAGCCTGCCAGAGTCGTATAACGGTCTGCCTCATCAACAAGATTTCGTCCAAGATAGCCACTTAAACGGCGAATATCAGCGTATCCCTCTACAAGAAGGCTGCCATTTTCAAGTTGTTCTGCGATCATGAGCTCTTCATCGTCATCAGGAAAATCTCCTGCAATAGCTTCAAGAATATCAGTTGGTGTTGCAATTCCTTCAAAAGAGCCATGCTCATCAACAATAATTGCAAGCTGAATCGAAGAATGACGTAATTGCTCCATCAATCGTAAAACACTTGTGTTTTCATGAACAACAAGCGGTTCTCGCATCGCTTTTTTCCAATTAATCTTTTTACCCTCAGCCAGATTCAAAAGAAGATCTTTTGTTAACGCGACGCCAACAAATTCATCCACTTTTTCACGCGCAAGAATTAAGCGGCTATGTTTAACTTTTTGTAATTCTTCACGCATTTCATTTTCATCAGCATTTAAATCTAACCACTCAATCTCATTGCGCGGCGACATGATAGAGCGAACAGGACGATCTGCTAAATCGAGAACACCACGAATCATCTCTTTTTCTTCAGGTCTAAATAACTCAGAAGCTGCGGCTTGTTCAGCAATGACATCTACAGTTTCAGCAAGATGACTATCTTTACTTCCTCCTCCTAAGAGCCTTAAAACAGCATCAGCTGTTCTACTGCGTAGATCATTCGTTGTAATCATCTTTTCACGGTTACGACGTCCAATTTGATTAAAAGCTTCGATGAGAACAGAAAAACCAATAGCGGCATATAAATATCCTTTGGGAATATGAAAACCAAATCCTTCAACGATGAGCGTGAAACCAATCATCATCAAAAATCCAAGACAAAGGATTACAATGGTGGGATGACGATTAATAAAACGCATAAGAGGGCCAGAGCCACACATCATGACTCCCATAGCGGCAATGACTGCGATATACATAACTGTTGCTTGTTCTTTTGCAATCATACCTGTTGCGGTAATAATACTATCGAGTGAAAAAACAGCATCTAGCACCACGACTTGAACAATTACTTGCCAAAAAACAGCATAAGCAACGCCTGTTTTCCTTTCATGTGATACTCCTTCTAACCTTTCATGCAATTCTAACGTTCCTTTTGCCAGCAAAAAGGCTCCTCCACCAATTAAAATAAAGCTATGCCAACTAAAGACAAAAGATGAAAGTGAAAGAATGACCATATCGAGTCTCATGACCCATCCAATAACTGTAAGAAGGAAAAGCCGCATGATTAATGCTAAAGTAAGACCTATCAAGCGTGCTCGGTCACGCAAATGTAGTGGCAATTTTTCAGCTAAAATTGCAATAAAGATAAGGTTATCTATTCCTAAAACAATTTCGAGGAAAACCAACGTGACCAAACCAAACCACGCATGGGGATCAGTGATCCATTCCATCATTTCTCACCTTTTAAAAGCTTAAAAGCGCGCGATTGACAAAAAAATCATGGGCTTTTATTCGTATATTGGATCATGAATTTTGAATGTAAAAAACTTACATTCAAAGGGAAAAACAGAAAAATATTTCCTAAACGCATATGATTATTGATAAAACAAAGCGACGCCCCATTCCGCTGATAACGACAAGAAGGTTCCTCTAAATTTTGCTCGGGCATTATGCTCGATAATCCTCCAGTTATAGATTCTGTATAACAATCAGAATATTTATGTATAGAGCTTCTTATAATGGGTTTATTTTTATGTAAGATCAAGTGGTCAATAGCATATTTTAACCCCTACAGACAATGAGGCTATATAAAAAACAACAAAATATCTAGACATCCACCCTTAGGAGCGTTATAGAAACGCTCATTCTCATTTTTTGGCTCATCTTTTGGGAAGCTTATGGGTGATTAGCTCAGTCGGTAGAGCAGCTGACTCTTAATCAGCGGGTCGTGGGTTCGATCCCCTCATCACCCACCATTTATTTTGCATTATAAATAATTTGTTGATTGCGTAAAATTTTTTAAGATATAAGAGCTTCAATAAAATTGGGGAGGAGGAACAATCCGATACCATCATACTGTTTGCCAGCTCCCAATGGTATTCCAACTGCTCTTGGTACTTGAGTCTCTTGATAAGCAAGAAAGGCGTTTTTAGTCTTTTTGTATAGTTTTATGCCATAAGACTCTTCCCGTTTATAACATGCAAGCGAAGAGTTTTGATTGATTCAATGTGGAAGAAATTGGAAATGAGAAAAATTTACAGTATTCAGGTTTTCATTCAAGTTGAATAAAAATAAATTATATTTATAAATCAACATGTTATATGTTTTGGAAACGATTGTTTTTTACACGGATAACTATTTTCAAGTTTATGGGCATTTTTTTGAAGGAAAATAGATAAATATTTCTCTGTTTTTATTCAGAATAAGTTTCTTATAAAGGGGGCATTTCAAGTTCGAAGGTAAAAAAGATAAATGAAAATAATGATTGTATTAATTTACAGATGCAATTAGACTGCGGTAATGATTATATCATTGATAGGCACATAAAAAACATAGATAGTCTTTTATTTAGGGGGTGTTTTAGGGGATCTTTTCCAATATTGTTGCGCTTCAAAGATGGCGACCACGAATAATGAAATGATGAGTGGTATGATCAAATAAAGTATTCTAAAAACAATAAGTGCTGCGATAACATCGGTTGGATTTATATGGGGCATACCTGTTATGAAGAGCGCTTCAAGAACGCCGACACCTCCTGCTGGTGCATTGGAGAGAAGCGTTATCGTAAAAGATGCTAAGAAAACGCCAAGAACAGAAATAAAATGAATATCTGCATTGTAGGGGAGAACAGCATATATAATTCCTGCTGCTCCTAAAAGCTCTAGGGGGCTAATGAGGAGCTGTTGAATAACAATTTTTAGCCGTGGATAGGAAAGCTGAATTTTCTTGCCCAAGCGTAAGGGTTTCAATTGAAGCCAACTCCCAAACGTATAAAGCGCTATGCAACTGAGTAAAATGACTCCAACTGTCGTTCCAAGCCATTCAGGAAGCCCTTCATGAATGAGGGTGATAAGTTCGGGTTGCAGAACCAAAACGATCCCTAACAGTAAGATTGTGCCGATGACAAAAGTAAAAGAACAAAAACCTACTAATATGGCGATTTCTGTTCCATTTAATCCTTTCATTTTATAGGCACGATAACGCACGACGGCACCAGAAAAAACTGAAGCACCGATATTATGTGAAAGAGCGTAAGTTGTGAATGAACAGATAGCGATGAAAATCCAAGAAATTTTATGGCCTAGGTGTTGTAAGGCAATACGATCGTAGCCAGCAAGAGCAGCATAAGCAAGCAGGGAACATAAACAGGCTAATAACCAGTGCTGTGCATTTAAATCGCTCAAGCGTTCCAACACGTCTTCGAACGAAATGGCAGAGAGCTTTATATAAAGAATCCGAATAGATATCAGCATTGCTAAGATACCAATTAAGGGCCATATAAATTGCTTTATTTTCACGCTTCTTTATCCATTTTTAGTTTTCTATAAATTTTCATGATTATGCATATTTTTGACAGACCTTTGTTCTGTTATATGCTCTATAATGCCATTGGCAATTTCTTCATCATCCGTTACTACAACATCAGCCCCTAAATCAATGAGATAAGCTGTTTCTGTGTCGGATAATGCATGTGTGATTATCTGGATATCCTTCTGCATATCACGTATATTCACGATACATTCTCCGACTTCAATGGTACTTCGCATTGTAATAACAACTTTATGTGCATTATTTATATTGGCTGCGTTTATTATTTCTTGTTGAATGATATTACCACAAATAGCCTCAAAACCATCTGAAATCGCTTTATCAGCGAGGCGTTTTGATTCTTCTACAATCACTATGGGTTTATCTCTATTTATTAAAGATAACGCAACACACTGACCAATACGACCATAGCCAATAATGACAATATGGTTGTTTTTTATGGTCATTGGTAAAAAATCTTGGTCAGGATCTTGTGGATCAATATCAATAATTGTTTGGGTGTTTTTTGAAGAGGCAGAATTTTTTTCTAAACGTTTTTTAATTTTATTACAGGCAATGAACACAAGCGGATTGAGCAAAATAGAAAAAATTGCTCCTCCAAGAATTAAATCATGAGCGTCATTGTTTAAAAGTCCTAAGCTTAGACTTAAACCAGCAAGGATAAAGGAAAATTCTCCGATTTGAGCAAGGCTTGCAGCAATCGTCAAAGCCGTTGCATTTGAATAGCGAAAAGCTTTAACGATGAAAAAAGCGACAGCAGATTTTCCAATGACGATAATAAATAAGGTTGCTAAGAGAGGAAAAAAATGAGTCAAGAGTTTTTCTGGATCAAATAACATGCCTACAGAAACAAAAAAGAGAACAGAAAAGGCATCGCGCAGGGGTAAAGATTCTTCAGCAGCATGGTGACTTAATTCTGATTCGCTCATGACCATACCGGCAAAAAAAGCACCAAGAGAAAGAGAAACCCCAAATAAATGAGCGGCTCCGAAAGCTACGCCTAGGGCAATGGCAAAGACGCTGAGACGAAATAATTCACGTGATCCCGATTGTGCACTCATTTTTAAGAGCCATGGGATGACGCGTCGCCCAATGACGAGCATTAATGCGATAAATATAATGACTTTCAGGATGGTGAGACCAAAAACACCCCAAATACTTAAATCCAACCATTGAACGAGAGGGTCTAATGCTTCTTTTTTTGTATTGTTGAGGGTGCTTGCCAAGGATGGAATGAGGACAAGTATAAGGACCATTGCTAAATCCTCAATAATCAACCATCCAACGGCAATACGGCCTTTTTCTGTTTCAATAAGATGACGCTCTTGCAAAGCACGTAACAGGATAACAGTACTTGCTATGGATAAAGCAAGACCGAAGATCAAACTTCCGCTAACGCCCCATCCCATAATCAGACCAAGACATAAGCCTAAAAAAGTAGAAAATGCCATTTGCGCAATGGCAGCGGGGACAGCAATCGCTTTGACAGATAAAAGGTCTTTTAAGGAAAAGTGGAGCCCAACACCAAACATGAGCAAAATAATACCAATTTCAGCAAGTTGATTGATAATAACGGAATCTATTTTAAATCCACCTGTATTGGGGCCCACAATAACACCAGCTAACAAATAGCCCACAAGGGGTGAAATCCGCAAACGGCTAGCAATCATTCCCAAAAGAAATGCTAAACATAAACCTGCAACAATGGTTGTGATAAGTGGTGTGTCGTGGAGCATGGACTATTTACTATTCTTGATCAAAAAGCGAATGAATGAAAATGCCTCTTATTTCTTTGAAACGGGAGGAATGATGTATCATATGTATCAAAGAACATTTTCATTTTGCTTTCGTATTTACACGATTATTTCGTTCACGCCACCAATTTCCTAGTAGGAGTAAAATAGGAGCAGCAATAAAGATAGAAGATGATGTTGCAATAATAATCCCAAAGACTATGGGCAATGCAAAATTATGGACGGCACTTCCACCCCATATTGCCATAGGAAGCATAGCAAGAATTGTTGTGGCGGATGTAAAAAAGCAACGGACAAGAACCTGATTAATTGATAGATCAATCAGTTCGCGCAATGGCATTTTTTTATAAAGACGCATATTCTCGCGCATCCTATCGTAGACGACAACCTTATCATTTATAGAATATCCAACAATTGTTAAGAGTGCAGCAATGGCTGTTAAATTAAAATCAAATTGAAATAAAGCAAAAAAGCCGATCATTTTTGTGGTGTCTAGAATGAGTGTGACAATGGCTCCAATAGCAAAAAACCATTCGAAGCGTAACCATATATAGAGAGTCATGGCAATGGCTGCGAGAATAACAGCTGTAAACGCAGCCGTGGCAAGTTCGCCTGAAATTTTAGGGCCAACAACTTCTATTTGATCAAATGTGGTATCAGGATAGATATTTTGTACAGCTGTTTTGACCTTATCAATGGCGATGCTTTGTTGTGCTTCGCTTCCACTTTGTTTCTGCATGCGAATGAGTACGGTGTTTTCGTTATCGATATTTTGCAGGCTAATTTCCCCAATATTAAGGGTAGAAAGCTTGGAACGCAGGGTTGCTAGGTCTGCTGGTGCTTTTGTGGTAATACTCATTTGGCTGCCGCCAATAAAATCAATTCCAAAATTCAAGCCAGGCTTAAAAAAGAGAAAAACTGAAGCTATTGATAAAATAATTGAGACACCAATCCCAATGAACCGCGCTTTCATAAAGTGAAAAGTTGTATGTTGGGGGAGAATGTTAAAAGCAGAGTGAATATGCAATTTTTTAATTTTCCATTTACGAACAATCCAAATCATGATGATGCGTACAATGGTGATATTTGTGAACATGGAGATGATAATCCCAAGCAACATAGTTACGGCAAAACCACGAACGGGACCGGTACCAAACCAAAAGAGTAAAACAGTCGCTATAATTGCCGTAACATTTGCATCAACAATGGTTGCAAAAGCCTGTTTAAAACCACGATCTAGAGCAGCAAAAGCACTCACACCTTTTCGACTTTCTTCACGGATACGTTCATTGATGAGAATATTTGCATCAACGGCAATACCGATGCCTAAGATAATACCTGCAATACCAGGCAGGGTCAGCGTCGCACCGAGAAGACTGAGGGCTGCAAATGTTAAAATCGTGTGGAGCGCTAGGGCTATATTGGCAATAAGCCCCCAAATTCGGTAGAGAAGAAAAATAAAAATTGCAACAAGTATAAAACCGATTATACCAGTGTAAAGTCCCATTTGGATAGCATCAGCACCAAGATTTGGTCCTACCGTCCTCTCTTCAATGACTGTGAGTGGAGCAGGGAGAGAACCAGCGCGGAGCAAAGCAGCCAGAGTTGAGGCTTCTTTGGGGTCAAAGTTTCCTGTAATTTGACCTTGCCCATTGGGTATGACACTATTGATGGTAGGAGCGGTTAAAACCTTATGATCCAGAACAATGGCAAAAGGACGATTAATATTTTGTCGTGTTATATCGGCAAATATTTTTGCACCAGCAGAATCTAGCGTAAATGAAATAATAGAACGCCCTGGCATTTGCGGGTCAAAACCAGCGCGGGCGTCTTTAAGGACATTTCCATCTAAGGCAATTTGATCATAAATTGCATAATGTTGTGTTTCATCAGTATATCCAGGAAGAATAGAAACACCTATAGGGGGATTATTGGGGTCCACATTAGAGGGAACAAGATGAAAACTCATCTTAGCGGTCGTGCCTAAAAGATCTCGCAGTTGTTTTGGATCTTGTAAGCCAGGCAATTGAACCATAATACGGTCATTTCCAACCTTTTGGATCGCTGGTTCTGAAACACCAACTTGATCGATACGGCGACGGATGATTTCTAAGCTTTGTTCAATAGCATTGCTTACACGATCTTTTATTCCCGCTTGTGTTAATGTGACACGAAGCATTTCATTTTGAGCACTGATGGTGATGTTATGTTCTGTCGTCCCAAAACTGCTGTGTATGGGGGTTATTAATGTTTTTAAGGCTGCGAGAGCTTTTTCAGTTTGTGATGCATCAGAAATAACGGCAACAACACTATCTTCGACGATACGAACACTTGAGGTACGGATTTGCTTTTCACGCAATGTATTGCGCACGTTGTTTAAAACGATGTGTAATTGATCGCGTTTTAACGTTTTGCTATCGACCTCGAGTAGGAGAGAAGAGCCTCCTTGAAGATCAAGACCAAGGGCTACACGGGTGTCGGGTAAGAATTTTGAATTTTTAACTTGTTCGTGTGAAAATAAATTGGGTAAGGCAATATAAATGCTGCTTAAAAGGATAAAGCAATAAAGGGTAGTTAACCAACGAGGTGTACGCATGATATATTCCGCTAATAGGCAATCTAACAGTGATTCAAAGTTAAAAGCACAAGTAAAGTAAGATGATTGTTTTATAATTCAAGGAAGAAAATTAGGTGTATTCATTGGGAGGAGCCCGTTTATTTGAGAAATATTGTGCTTTTGCGTTATGAAGTTGTTTATAACTAGCTGGAATTTTTATTAAAAAGAGTTCCAATGTTAGAATCTTTTGAAAGGTCCTCATAAAAATAGATTCTGCATGGAATGTTACAATTTTTTTGGTTTCAGTTGTTAGAACATTCAACTGATCACATTTGTTGTGTATGTTTTGTAAATCAAATCTATTCGTTTTAATAATATTCCTAATGATATTATCGGCGTGTGATTGTTTGATTGAAGAGGCACGCGCTCCTAGGTTACTCATCAAAAATATACCCAAACTGGATAGAAAAATCCAGCTCATCAAAGGGAGCAAATTTTCTTTTTTGCAATAGAGGTACAAAAAAATCATGCGAGAGTGTCTTCTTTAATCTTATTAAGTTCAGCTTACAATTATTCCCTCTTATTATCAGTATTATAGGATAAGGGAAAGCTTTTATAAGATTATTCTACAAAAGTTGAAAATATTTGTCTTATACTATATTTAAAAAGAGCGGATAAAATCCTTTTTGTATACCTAAGGTAGATATGTATTCATTTTGTAGAAAAAATACCCATATACTTTTCCTTCTTTTGGGGATTATCGTTATTTTTAATTCTGGTGCATGGGGAAATGAGGGGGCGCACAGTACAATTGTCGAACAGACAATAGCTTCTTATTCAGTTGATGAAATTATTCAAAAACAACAGTTGATTATTGAGAATCTTGAAGAAAATACTGAAACTTTAAAAAGAGATTTTGACAGAAAATTAGAAGATGAGCATGCTCTGGAAGAATTGCGCTTACGTGCACAAGATATCAGTGAACGTGCGCTCGAGGCAGCATTTGTTTTGCGTTCTCCTCTTAATGAGATTAATGCACTTCTTGATCAATTAACCGAGCTTAATCATGATGTAAAAAAACTGAAAAGTTCAGTGAAAGAATACGCTTACTTGATAGAGCAAAAAGCTAAAATTAATCGTATTATGCTTCGCTTTGAAGCAATTTTTTTGGCGACAAATAGAATAGCTGAACTTTCTATTTCTCAATCTCGTGAGCTTTTTAAACGCACACTGACCGATAGGCTTGAATTTTCGATTCCGATGATTAAACATCTTATCCAGAAAACAAAAGAAGCTTCATCAGATTTTCTTTTGCTGTTGAGTTCTTGGTGTGGTTTTATCTTTTATTTCAAGCCTTTACAGCTTTTTCTTTGCTTTTTGATTCCACTTTTCATCACTTTGGGACTTTCATATTTTTCTCGTAAGATTCTTGTCCATGTATATTGCCATTTTACCAAGTCTAATGAGGAAATATCCTATTTACAACGCTTATTGATCGCCTTTATTTCAGTTCTTCTCCCTTCGCTTATCTGTGTTCTTTGCGTTTATCTTGTGTTGTTTTTGTTTCGTAATTTTAATTTAGATCCAGGTAAGCTTACAACTGTTTTTAATACGATCGGTTGTCAAATAATTTTAGTCTTTTTAATCAATCGCTTAGCAGTTGTTCTTTTATCATCAAATATGCCCCATATACGTCTTTTCAATGTTGCACCATCATCGGCTTATCAATTGGTGATTTTACTCACTTCTTTAGGGGGTGTTTTGGCATTTGATGCTGTTTTTGATAGTATTTATCAAATTATTTCAGCACCTCTATCTTTGACAATTGCTAAAAGTTTTATTGCTGTTTTTCTTGTCGCGATATTGCTGTTTATAATAGCATTTATCCCTTTGCGCTTTAGACGTCAGTCTTTTCTAGGAGAGAAAAGAGAAGCATATTTTTGGCCATTTTATATACGCATTCCTTTTATTGGCTTGGGATTATTGCTCTTTGTGTTGAATTTTTTAGGCTATGTTGGTCTCGCGCGTTTTATTATGCAGCAAATTATGATTGGTGGAGCATTTTTAGTTCTCATGTATTTAGGCATAAAAAGCGCTCAAGCAATTGGAACTAAAGGACAATTTATGAAGACAACTGTTGGTCATTTTTTGATGCAGAGGTTTCATTTAGAAGAAAAAACAATGAATCAATTGGGAATTGTTTTAAGCGTTTTTCTCAATTTTTTTGTTGTTGTATTTTGTGCAATGCCAATCGCTGCACAGTTTGGATTTTCCTATTCCGATTTTAAAGCAGTTTTGTGGCAATCGGTGAGCGGTTTTCAGATCGGAAATATGACTCTTTCTTTGATCTCTCTTCTAACAGGAATTATTTCCTTTTGTGTTTGTTGGTTCCTTATTCGCCGATTTATTGGTTGGTTAGATCATGTGGTGTTAGACCATGGAGAATTCGATTCTGGTGTCCGTAATTCTATCAAAACAGTGATAAGTTATGGAGGCGTTGTTCTGTCTGCTTTGACAGGACTATCAATGGCAGGTTTGGATCTTAGAAATTTTGCTCTTATTGCTGGAGGACTTTCGCTTGGTATAGGTTTTGGTTTACAGAATATTGTTCAAAACTTTGTTTCTGGACTTATTATTTTAGTTGGAAGACCATTTAAAATAGGAGATTATATAGAAGCTGGATCAGTCGGGGGGGTTGTTAAGCGTATTAGTGTACGAGCAACAGAACTTGAGACCATTCAGCGCAAAACGATTATTATTCCCAATTCAAGTCTTATTAATAATAACGTTAGTAATTGGACACGACGCAATAAAGTAGGAAGAATTGATATTCCGGTGACTGTGTCATCTAAGGTTGCTCCAGAGCATGTTGTTGAAATTTTACTAGAGATTGCTTCTTCGACAGAAGGTGTTTTAAAAAATCCTCTCCCACAGGTGAGTTTTACAGCATTTGATAATAAGAGCTTTTCCTTTAATTTGGCTGTTTATGTCCCTAATATTACCGCACCTTCTCATGTAACCAATACTCTTCGATTTGTCTTATATAAGCGCTTTACTGAGGAAGGAATCTTAGAATGCTAAAATATATTTATGCTTTGATGATAGGTATTCTGTTGAATATTTTTACCATAACGGCTTTTGCAGCAACAGTGAAAAATATTGATTTAAAGATACAGCCTCTCATTGTTGTCGAAGGAAGTATACCTTCAAAGTTTTCTTTAAATACACATCAAACAATAACAATTTGTATGAAGGGATGCTTTATCACTTTTCCTAATAAAGATCGTTTTGTAATAAAGGCAGATGATATTGTAGAAATTAGTAGGGGAAGGGCAATTTTTAAATAAAATGATTGAGAACTTTTGTTCAGAGACAAGTTTTAGAAGGATAATAAACTTGCACGTGTTTATCATCTTACCTTGTGAAAATTGATAGAAAAAAACGGATGATTTTCGTGTATGATAGTTTTACTCTATATATAGAGTAATCTATAGTATATATTTTTGATATATAAATATTAAGTTATATTTATAATACTTTTAATAAATATTGATTTTATAAAAATAATTACATCATTTTTAGCAATTTTAATAATTTATCTCATTAAAAAAAACGAAAAATATTGTTTTTTGTGTTTTTAGCGAGATATTTTTAATACAAAATGTTTTATATTTACTCATTTCAAAATATACAATAGATGTTTTTGTTAAATATTTATTATTTAAAGTATTAAAATTCTAATATTTTTAAATTTATTAAAATTTATTTGCTAAACTTCAATTTTGATGTAATGATGTATTTATATAGTGATTGTTTTAAATGTAACTATACAAGGAGTAAATGCAATTATTTTGGTGTAATATTTTATAAAACTTTGTTTTTCTAAATGTGATTTTTGATTATATTTAAATTTAGCAATGGGGTATAATTTTATGAATACAAAATTTCTAACAGCATCTATTTTTTCTTTTATTTCACCTTCTATCGTACAGGCTGCCGATGTGGTGGCTCCGGAAGAGCCAATACATGTTGTCTCAGAAGTTGTTGCTTCTTCACCTTTTTCTTGGGCTGGTTTTTATTTTGGAGGTCAAATTGGTGGCTTTTCAAGTAAAGTTTCTGGAACAACGCGTGATGTTGATATTCCTCTCTATCCTGATGAGGAGAGTAAAACTAAGCCATGGGTGCCCCTTGAGAAACAGTATAAGCCTGAACTTTCTGGGTTTATAGGTGGTTTATATGCGGGTGTTAATTTTGATCTTGGTAATAATTTGATTGTTGGGCTTGATACGGATATCATTTTAACGGAAAAAAAGGATACAAAAACGAAATTTCAAGCTGAGAAATCCGGTTCTGATGGATCGAGCACTGAAGAACCTGCATCTGATGGATCGGGCACTGATTCTGAAGATACAGTAGATGGAAAGGAGAAAAAGGCTAAATTTGTCCGTGGATTGGGGCAAGGTCTTTCTCGATCTGATCCAGAGAGTAAAGAAGAGAAAAATAGTTTAACTTTTAATCATACGTTAAAGCAAAAATGGACGGGTGCCACACGGGTACGTGTTGGGTTTTCTACTGGTCGGGTGATGCCTTATATTGCTGGTGGTGTTGCTTATGGACAGTTTGAAGATATTTTATCGACAGTCATTACGGGAGAAGAGCCTTTCAATAAGACAGAAGATGCTACAAAAACGATGATTGGTTATACTCTCGGTGGTGGTATTGATTTTGCAATGACAGATAATCTTGTTGTACGTGCGGAATATCGTTACTCGGATTTTGGTAAAAAGAAATTTAAAGACGAGATTGAAGTTAAGTATAAGACGAATGACTTTCGTGCAGGAATAGCTTACAAATTCTAATTTTGTGGAAATAAAGAAGCTCAAGTTTAAGAGGTCCTATTTTTGATAGGGCCTTTATCTTTTGAAATTTTATGCATTATCAATAGTATATCATAATAAAGAAAGAGATTGTTGATTTTGAATGATGATGAGAAGGTAAGGAAGCCTTACTCAGATTCTTAATTATTAAGAATGAATTTTCTTAAACTCATAGGGTATGGTGATTTAGTGCCAAAAATGTGTCTCAAAAAAGCAGCAATGATTCGTATTTTGTACTATCTCAGTACCATTTGAGAGCGTGATGATAGGGTTTTAAAAGGTGGTTTAATTTCTTTCTGCCTTCTATAACCCATTCAAAAATAAAGGAAAATACACATGTTGTGGTGCGGACGGCGGGACTTGAACCCGCAAGGTCTTCGACCGGCAGATTTTAAGTCTGCTATGTTTACCGTTTTCATCACGTCCGCGATGAGGGTTCTCTCATAAGCTATATCTTTTATTGAATCAAGAATTAATGACAAAAGAAAAAAATTTCATTTTTTTTTCGTGAAATTTTGACTGACAATGGTTTTCTTTATCGTTAGAAGAAGCCTTTAATAATATAAACAAAGTATGAAATGATCAGTGTTATGAGTAAATTTATTCAAGACGTTACAAAAGCTATGGTGGGATTGCATCACGTGTTTGCTGAAACTCCCCTTCAAAGGAATGATTTTCTAAGCCAAAAATATGATGCAGAAATTTATTTGAAGCGTGAAGATTTAACACCGGTGCGGTCTTATAAGATTCGTGGTGCTTTCAATTTTGTTTCAGAAATGCTGAGCAGTATATCGTCAGATTCCGCATTTGTGTGTGCTTCAGCAGGGAATCACGCACAAGGGGTTTCTTTTGTTTGTCGTTATTTTAAACGTAAAGGCGTGATTTTTATGCCTATGACAACGCCACAACAGAAAATTGAGAAGACACGTATTTTTGGTGAAGAGTTTATTGATATTCGTTTGGTTGGTGAAACATTTGATCAATGTTATGAAGCTGCGCAATCTTTTGTCGTGGAGAACGGTGGTGTGATGGCTCCTCCGTTTGATGATATTCGCATTATTACGGGGCAAGCAACAGTGCTCTGTGAAGCTGCTTTGCAATGGAAAAAACTCAATGGAGAAAGTGAGCCAGATTTAATGATTGTGCCGGTAGGGGGAGGTGGTTTGGCAAGTGGGATAAGCAAGTTCTTACGCGAATATGGTTGGAATACAAAGCTTCGTTTTGTTGAGCCCCAAAGAGCTGCAAGTTTGCTTGCTTGTTTGGAGAGTGGAAAAAGGGTCAAACTAGAAAATATTGATACTTTTGTAGATGGGGCTGCGGTGGCTGAAATTGGTGCACTAAACTATACAATTTTAAAGCATTTTTCTCCTGATTCTGTCATTACGGTTCCTGAAAATCGCGTTTGTTCTACGATGGTTGAAATGCTTAATGTAGAAGGTGTGGTTCTTGAACCAGCTGGTGCTTTATCGATTGATGCGCTTAACAGCATTCCATCTCAAGAGTTAAAGGGTAAAAAAATTATTCTCGTTATTTCAGGAGGTAATTTTGATTTTGCGCGTTTGCCAGAGATTAAAGAGCGTTCTTTACGTTTTGAAGGCTTGAGAAAATATTTTATTTTTAGTTTTCCGCAACATCCTGGTGCATTGCGTCATTTTCTGTCCACATTATCACCGGATGATGATATTGTGCGCTTTGAATATTTTAAAAAATCAGCGAGAAATTTTGGTTCTGTATTGGTGGCGATTGAAACAAAAAAATACGGCAATTTTCGTCTCTTAGAAGAAAAATTTCAAGCGTTAGGTTGGCGCTATCGTGATATTACGGATGATCAAACATTATTTGATTTTGTTATTTGAAAAATTGAAATTTTACTAAAACGAGAAGTGTAAAAATGAAATCTATTTTTTATTTTGTGCTGAGTCTATTTTTCTTTTTGATTGTTCATCAACAGAGTTTAGCATCTCAGCCAACAGCACTACAAAAAACTGAACTGTCCAAAATAGTTGTTGATGTCAATAATGCTATAAAAAGTGAGGACTTTTCGCTTATATCTCATTATATGCCTGAGCGGCTTTATAAAGAGATGGCACGTCGATTGAATACAACAGAGGATGCTTTACGTGATAATTTTCTTCAACAGTTGCAGAAGCAATTTGAGAACTTGCCTTCTGGTGCTTATTGTTTAGACAAAGAAAATATTGATTATCTTCAAACAGATAACGGTACTTTATATGCTCTAATTCCAACGATTCTGGAGAAGAAGGATCGCATTATTCAATATAAAACTTTGGCGATTTTTGATAAAACCCAATGGTATTTAATTTATGGCGGTCAAAAAACTTTACAAAATCCAGTTTTTCTCGAGATTTATCCTGATTTTATCAAGGTACATTTACCAATGGAGACAATCATTAAGAAATAAACGATTTCAATATTTGGGGGTCGTGATAAATGTATTTCGTAAAGTCCTTGCTTTTTTATCATAATCCAATGATAATGAGGGTAAGGGTATTTAAGCTGGTTTGTTAGCTTTTTGTAAAGTGAAGTTATATGCCTTTACCTTGACTTCAAGGTACTCATGAGTTGCGCAGGTCGCTTTTCAAGCGTTGCTTCGTTTAAAATGTCAAGGATTTCTCTTGCGCGGATTCTTGAGTGGAGAGTTCAGTTGATGACTTCGTAAAAGTTGCTCAGCTGAGGGAAGATTTTATTTTGCCTATAAAAAAAGAAGATGTTTTTAAGAAGTTAGGTTTGCCTACTCTTTTGATTAAAAATTTACGCATTTCTGGGATGAGTAAACCTAAACCTATACAAGAACAAGCTATTCCAATGATGTTGAAAGGACACGATATTTTAGGGATTGCACAGACAGGTTCTGGAAAAACTTTGGCATTTGGCTTACCTATTTTAAGTCGAGTTTTAACTTTGGGTGATAAACGCTGTCCTAAAACTGCACGCGCTTTGATTTTAGCGCCAACCCGTGAACTTGCTGTTCAGATTGATGAAGCAATTCGTACTGTAGCGAAAGGAACGCATCTTTCGACGTGTCTTATTTTTGGGGGAGTATCACGTTTAAAACAAATTAAACGTATGGAAGCAGGAGTGGATGTTTTGATAGCCACTCCAGGGCGTTTGAGAGATCTTGTTCGTGAAAAGTGTGTTGATCTTTCTCAATCTCGTTTTTTGATATTGGATGAAGCAGATCGTATGTTGGATATGGGATTTATTCATGATGTTAAGCAAATTGCAAAGCTTTTGCATCAAGAGCGTCAAACAGCACTTTTTTCTGCAACAATGCCGAAAGAAATTGCTGCGCTCGCAAAGTGTTTACTCAATGATCCGGTGAAGATTGAAGTTGTTCCTCAAGGCACTACAGCTGTAGAGATTACCCAGAAATTATATTGTGTTCCTACGAGTGAAAAAAAGAATGTTTTAAGTAAAATTTTGACAAATCCAGCTTTTAATTCGGTTATTGTTTTTACGCGAACGAAACATGGGGCTGATGCTGTCACACGTCATTTAGCAAAGATAGGCTATTTAGTTGCAACAATTCATGGGAATAAATCACAAGGTGCTCGCCAATCTGCTTTAAAAGCTTTTCGTGAAAGATCGGTCCAGATCCTTGTTGCAACAGATATTGCTGCACGCGGTATTGATATACCAGGAATAAGCCATGTTATTAATTACGACTTACCAGATGAAGCTGAAAGTTATGTGCATCGTATTGGTCGTACAGGACGCAATGGTGCATCGGGTGAAGCACTGACGCTTTTTGATGAAAAAATAGAAAGGGCTCGGTTGCGTGCCATAGAGCGCTTGATTCGTATGAAATTGGTGCCTGAATCTGTTCCAGAACAATTTGCAGCATTTCCAGAAAAGCTGATTGTGCCAAAAAGTGAAGAAAGAGAAAACAATAAAGAACGCCGTTTAAAAAAATCTAAACGTCAGAAACGATTTTTAGATCGAAAAGATGATGCTGCACAGTTACAGCGGAAGAATGCTTCCTCTCCAAATGAGAGACATAAAAAAGCAAAAGCAGCGGCAAAGCGTGCAAAGGCTTTTCGTTTTCGCAAGTCAGTCAAGAAGGCGGCTTAAATAAAATCTTGAAAAGAAATTATGTCTTGAGAGTTTTTTTTACTTTTATCGATTTCTTTTCAATTAAAAAGAGACATACAACATTCTTGCTAAAACAAGAGAGATCTTCAAAGGTTTTCATTTTTTAGAAATGGGAACCTTTGGATGTTTGGACTGATTTAAAAATCTTTTGAAAAAAAGTTTTATTGTAGAGATGATTATTCATTTGCTTTATTCCCATTTTTAAAAATAGGGATAAAGATCAATTTTATTTATATAAAAGATGCATTTTATTGTTCATGATAACTTTTAATTTAATAATTTTATTATCTGATAATAACTGATTGTTTTATATATTAAATAATCTACCTCTATTGTAAAAATTTTTTCATTTTGAATCTGTTTATATTGATCCCTTAAAACTATTTGTTTGCGTGTTACAAACGAGATTGCCGTATGGATAAAACATTTAAGAAATCAATAAAATGATTCTTATAACCTATTGCAAAAAAGGAATATTTTTAACATTGAGTGTTAGAAAATAGCATGAAGGTATGGCTTTTATGGTAGGTCAAAGATGGTGCTCATCAATGGTTTTTATTATACTATTTACGAGAGCTATTGTAAAACGGATTTGGCAGATTTAAGGGATGTCTCTTTAAATATGGTGTAGATGCACAATACAATGGAGAAAGTACCCATGATTTGTTGAAGGTTTTCACAGGATTTTCATCAACTTAGATTGCTATATTGTTTGTGCTGTAAAACACTCTCGTTTAGGGATGTTATATAAAGCCCATAACACTTTTACGCACTTAGTGTTTTTATGACAGTATAAGAAATATTCAAGACAAGGCTGTTTTTAGAATTTATGAAGTGATGAGAAGGGGGAATCTGTGAGAGTAAGAAGCTAGACTTTATTACAGACTTTTCGGTTGGGAGTTTCTGCTTTCAAGGTAGGAAGGAAGTATGAGGTGTAGGGAGATAATATAAATGATTTTGATTGTGTTTTCCCGTTTTTCAAAATGATTGCTTCAAGAGCAGATTTTTGAGTTTAATTGTTTTATTGAGTAAAAATCATTTTTGGATTGGAAAACAAAGTTTATACGAAATCTTTTTCATTACTGGTGGTGTTTAATAATTTTTTCTCATGAAAGAAATCATCATTTGTAATGTGCAAAAAATTATGGTGTTTTTTGATAGAGATGCGGTGGTTTGAAAAAAGTAATTCTTTCAAATTAACCAATAAGAAAAATACTTGTACAACAGTTTTCTCTTTAAAATGAGTTAATCATTTTCGCGTTCATTGCAAAAAATACATCCCGTAGGACATTGCATTTCTACTTTATTGCAAAAATCCTCTTTCCTAACTTTTATTAACAAATCTCTCATGTTTAAAAAGTGTTAGAAAAAACAATAAACTATATAGGATAAAAAAGAAGTGGCTCCCCGGGCCGGATTCGAACCAGCGACCAACCGGTTAACAGCCGGTTGCTCTACCGCTGAGCTACCGGGGAACGATGCTCAACCATTTAGCTGAAGAGGCTATAGCAAAGCAATACTGATTTGCAAAGGATAAAATTACTTTTTTTAAAAAAAATATGATAAATTGTGTGAGTTAAGAGGAAAAAAGGCGAGAGAAGGTTTCTACACCTTGACGGATGCTTTACCTTCCCTTATTGAGACCTTTATATTTGTTGATGAGGCCTTGTGGCGGAATGGTTACGCAGAGGACTGCAAATCCTTGTATCCCGGTTCGATTCCGGGCGAGGCCTCCAGCCGATTTTAAACAAAACGGCTTTTAGGGGAGGTATAAGCTAAGAGATTATTTTCCTCTACAGTTGTAAAGACACTTTTGTATGACAGACTCTCCTGTTAGAATCGAGTTGTTGACTGTCGTATCTTTTTTTGTAACACCTATAGTTTAAGAGAGCTTAGTCCCTCATTGTTGCTATTTTGTTTATTTTTTGTAGGTTAGGAGAAAATAGTCGTTATGGTTGCAGATTTTGCTGAGCTTCGTCGCAAAATGGTTGACAATCAAATTCGTACAGTTGATGTAACGGATTTATCAGTTCTTGAAGCGTTTTTAACGATATCTCGTGAAGACTTTGTATCGGAAGATATGAAAGCATTAAGCTATCTTGATACCGATATTGTTTTATGTTCAGTACGAGATGAGGTTCCTGCACGCTATTTGATGAAACCTGCATCTCTCGCGAAATTGTTACAGCTTGCTGCTGTAAAATCATCAGATGTTGTTTTAAATATTGGTGCAAATAGTGGTTATTGTGCAGCTTTGCTTTCAAAACTTGCAGGGTCTGTGATTGCGTTGGAAAGTAATCAGTCTCTTTTTGAACATGCTCTTGAAGCTTTGGAACGTAATCAATGTGATAATGTGGTTGTCATTCATGGTCCCTTAGAGCAGGGATACGCTGTTGAAGGGCCTTATGATGTGATTTTTATAGAGGGATCTGTCGATTTTATTCCACAAGGTATCTTTGATCAAATGAAAGACAGTGGACGTCTTGTTGTGGTTGAAGGGGATGGAAATGCTGCTGTAGCACGAATCTATATAAAAGAAGATGGAATCATTTCTCCTCGTCGAGCTTTTAATCTCGCCGTAAAGCCTCTTCCTTGTTTTTTAAAAACACCTAGTTTTGTGTTTTAGTGCTTGTTCGTTTTATGAATAAAAGATAATTTCGTCATTTATTTGGGGTTTGTTATTGTGTGTATTGTGTTTAAGTTAAGCAAGAAGTTTCAGGCGTGTTTTTTATTGGTGTTGAGTCTTTTACTCTCAGAGACTGTTTGTGCTGAAACATTGATGGATGCCTTTTCGAAAGCTTATAAACACAATGCTAAGTTAAATAGTGAACGGGCGGCTGTCCGTATAGCCAGTGATGATGTTGTCATTGCGCGATCAGGGTTCTTACCACAAGTTGAAGGGGTTGGAAGCTATGGACGGAATAAGTCTTTTACAGGTCCTTATGTTACTTCTGGATCTATAGGCGTGAGATTAAATCAAAGATTATTTGACGGTTTTATTACGCAAAATATGTTTTCTTCAGCTCAAGTTAAGCTGCAAGCTCAACGGGAATATCTTCGTAATGCTGAACAAAATACCTTTCTGGAGACTGTGACAGCTTATGCAAATGTCTATCAAGCACGTCGTGTTGCTGATCTTCGGAGAGAAAATTTAGCAGCTCTTGAAGAGCAAGTTCGTTCTAATAAAGCAAAATTTGATGTGGGTGAGGGAGGGCGCGTCGATCTTGCTCAAGCTCAAGCGGCACGTTCCGTGGCTATTTCAGAATTGAGTCTTGCTCGTGCTGATGTAAAAGCAGCAGAGGCAGTTTATCGACAAATTATTGGTTCCGATCCTGAAAAGTTAAAACGCCCACCCATTGCTACAGATTTTCCCGTCAATCTTGATACGGCTTACCAAATGAGCGTTGTGATGCATCCAGCAATCCTTTATGCTCAATATTTAGTCGATGCGAGTGGTTATAATGTAAAGGCGAAAGAAGGAGCACTGCTCCCTAAAGTTGATTTTTCTGCAACAGCTTCTTATAATCGGATTTACAGTGGTGCTGGAGAGGATGGCGTTTCTAAATCGATAGGATTGTCTGTGAGTGTTCCGATCTTTGAAGGGGGACGTACGTCTGCGCAGATTCGCCAGTCGAAGGAACAGCTTGGGCAGGCGCAGCTTCAACTCGATTTGGCCTATAGTAATACGAGACAAGCCCTTACTTCTGCTTGGTTCCAGTTGGAAGGTGCACGCGCATCTGTTATTGCTTACCGTGAAAGTGTTCGTGCTGCTGAAATTGCTCTAAAAGGTCGTGTTCAAGAAAATCGTGTAGGGCAGGCAACGACATTAGATGTTTTAAATTCTCGTACTCAATTGATTAATGCTCAAATTGCGCTTGCAATGGCAGAGCGTAATGCTGTTGTGGCAAGCTATAGTGTTCAATCATCTATTGGTAAATTGACAGCAAATTATCTCGGCTTAAAAACAATTCAATATATTCGATAACACATAAAAATAGCCCCTTTGATTTCAAATCATTTTAGTTTTTAAAAAATTGGTTAATCTGTCGTTGGATATGTCGAAAAATAGCGCAGTAATATGTTCTTTTAAAGTGCAGAAAGTTGTGTGTAGGGCCCTCTTTATGACAAGCATATTTGAAAATATCACGAGAGGCATGTTGATCTTATGATTCTTTTGCATACACTGAAAATATGATTCTATTTGTTGTTGCGTCTTTGAGAGGTTGTAAAGTATGGTACAGAGTTCAAGCGTGTTACGTGAGCCAAGCATGGATGAAATTTTGACATCTATTCGTGAAATAATCGAAGAAAATGCGGTTCAATCTGATCACTTTTTAAATGAAGATGTTGCAGTAAATGCTTCGGAAGATCGTTCAGAAATTGCATCAGAAGGTGTTTATGATACAACTCTATCGGTTGATGATGCTATGAAGGCTTTAGCTGATCGCATTGGTCTTTCTACTGAAAACCAAGGGGGAAGGATAGCACAAGAGAAAGAGGATACAGCGGTAGAAAATAATACAGTTGGTGTGGATGTGCAAAAGATGAAGCTTTCTTCTGAGGAACGGAATTCTGTTTATAAAGCAAAAGAATATGAAGATGAGATCAGGAAGTCACAATCAGAAACTGAAAAGGCTGGTCGTGTGGAATTGTCTGCGTATTGTATTTCTTCCGCGGAAAAAATTGCAAAGGATGTGTTGCGTCCGGCTATAGCAGAATGGTTGCAGTCTAAATTGCCTGTTTTGCTGGAAGATATTTTACGTGAAGAGATTGTGAAGGCGATAAAAAAATCGTCTTAATTATTTTTATGTTTTTTATTTTATGAAAAATTTGTTTGAGGTTTTGCGAGCTCTCTAGTGAGGGATGGGCTTTGCGGGATTTTGATCATATATTGTGTTTTTCAGCGGCGTTATGGATGGATAGAATGTTAGAAAAAAACTATGATGCTGCTTCCATAGAGCAACGGGTTGCAAAGAGATGGGAGACTCGTGGGGCTTTTAAAGCGGGAGCGGGTTCTAAAAGTGGTGCAGAACCTTTTTGCGTTATGCTTCCACCGCCTAATGTTACAGGCTCACTTCATATGGGGCATGCGCTCAATACGACAATTCAAGATATAATGGTTAGATTTCAGCGGATGCGTGGCAGGAATGTGTTGTGGCAGCCTGGTATGGATCATGCTGGGATTGCTACCCAAATGGTTGTAGAGCGTCAGCTTGCAGAGCGCCAAGAGCCAACGCGTCAGGAAATGGGAAGAGAAAAGTTTATTGAGCGTATTTGGGAATGGCGTCATGAAACGGGAGGCATTATTGCAAACCAATTGCGTCGCCTTGGCGTTTCATGTGATTGGTCACGTGAGCGCTTTACAATGGATGAGGGGTTGTCGCAGGCTGTTCGTGAAGTCTTTGTTACGCTTTATAAGCAAGGGTTGATATATAGAGATAAACGCCTCGTCAATTGGGATCCTAAATTGTTGACCGCTATTTCCGATCTTGAAGTTGAGCAAAAAGAAGTTCAAGGACATTTGTGGCATTTTAGATATCCACTTGAGGGTAAAGTTTTTGATCCAAATGATGCGACAACTTTTATAACAGTGGCGACAACACGACCAGAAACAATGCTTGGTGATACAGGAATTGCCGTTAATCCTGAAGATGAGCGTTATAAAAATCTTATCGGTAAAAATGCTCTTTTGCCGCTTGTTGGTCGTAAGTTATTGATTGTTGGTGATACGCACGCTGATCCTGAGGCTGGGAGTGGTGCGGTAAAAATCACACCCGCTCATGATTTTAATGACTTTGAAGTAGGACAGCGTAATGGTTTACGCTTAATCAATATTTTTACCCAAAAAGCCGAGATTTTTCTCCATGAGAATGAGGCATTTTTTGATGATTTGATTTTATCAGATGAATTAAAAATGTTAGTAGAAAATCTTGATAAATCCGATCGTTTTGTTGCGCGCCAGAAGATTATTTCTTTGATGGAAGAACGAGGGTATTTAGCTTCTGTTGATGAACATTCCCATATGGTTCCTCATGGAGATCGTAGTGGTGTGCCTATTGAACCTTTTTTGACAGATCAATGGTATGTTCATGCTGCTGAATTAGCAAAGCCCGCGATAGAAGCTGTGCAACAAGGAAAAACGCAGTTTGTTCCCGATAATTGGAAAAAGACCTATTTCAATTGGATGCAAAATATTCAGCCTTGGTGCATTTCTCGCCAATTATGGTGGGGACATCAGATTCCTGCTTGGTATGGCCCTGATGGAACAGTTTTTGTTGAAAAAAGTGAAAAAGAGGCTTTAGATTCGGCTTTTGCTCATTATGGTGAGATGGTTGATTTAATCCGTGATCCGGATGTTTTAGATACTTGGTTTTCATCAGCTCTTTGGCCTTTTTCAACATTAGGATGGCCCGATAAAACAACTGAATTATCTACTTTTTATCCAACATCTTTATCCGTGACAGGATTTGATATTATTTTTTTCTGGGTTGCTCGTATGATGATGATGGGACTTCACTTTATGGGTGAAGTTCCTTTCCCAACGGTTTATGTGCACGCTCTTGTCCGAGATCAAAAGGGTGCAAAGATGTCAAAATCAAAGGGAAATATTATTGATCCCTTAGAGCTTATTGATCAGTATAGCGCTGATGCTCTTCGTTTTACTTTGGCTATTATGGCAGCGCAAGGTCGTGATGTAAAACTTGATACTTCTCGCATTGCTGGTTATCGTAATTTTGCTACGAAGTTGTGGAATGCAACCCGATTTGCACAGATGAATGGTGTAAAACATGATCCTGCTTTTAAGCCAGAACAAACAAAGCTAGCGCTTAATCGTTGGATTTTAACAGAGCTCTCTAAAACAATTTCAGCAGTGACGACGGGTATTGAACACTACAAGTTTAATGAATCAGCAGCTGCACTTTATCGTTTCATTTGGAATACATTTTGTGACTGGTATTTAGAACTTCTCAAACCTATTTTTCAGGGCGAAAATGAAGAGGCTAAAAATGAGGCTCAAGCTTGTACTGCTTGGGTGTTAGATGAAGTCTATAAACTTCTTCATCCCTTTATGCCGCATATGACAGAAGAGTTGTGGTCTCTTACAGAAACGCAAGAGATAAAGCGTGAAGATATGCTCGCATTGACAAAATGGCCAGAGAAAATATTGATCGATGAAGAGGCTGCTGCTGATATTAATTGGCTTATTGATGTGGTCACAGGGATTCGTTCTGTACGTTTTGAAATGAATATTCCAGCCGCTACACGAGCACCTCTTGTTGTTGTCGAAGCAGGGGAAGTGACGCGAGAGCGTGTGCAGCGTTATGAGGCGCTTCTTAAAAAGTTGGCGCGTATCGAAGTCATTGATTTCTCTGATAAGGTTCCAGAAGTATCGGCACAAATGATTTTGGGAGAGGCTGTTTTTTGTTTGCCATTAGGACAGTTGATTGATTTGGAGGCTGAGCGTGTTCGTTTGAGGAAGGAGGCTTGTAAAATTGAACAAGATATTGAAAAAATATCACTTAAGTTAAATAATCCCAAATTTATAGCAAATGCAAAAACAGAAATTGTTGAAAGTGAACAAAATAGGGTTGTAGAACTGCGTGCTGCGCAAAAGAAGATATCTATTGCTTTAGAGCGGTTGGGCTGATTTTTACTTTTTTAATGGATGATTTTATAGCATTATGGCTGGTATCGATTTTTTTTAGGAAAAACTTTTCTTTTTTTCGTCTTTCGCGAATGCGATTATGAAATCTTTGTGGGGAGTCACAACGTTTTTGTGCTTATCATGAAAGAGACATCTCTTAAGGCACTCAAAGCTCATTTCGCGCCGGCACTCATGAATGGTATAACGGTAAAGCTATTGAACCTCCTCATCTTTACGCTTGTGAAGTAACGAGTCAGTGCCATTGCACACACTTTGGTCAGCGCCCAATATTGCGCGAAAATAGTCTTTGGAATTTGTGACTGTTCATATGAGGCGTTTTAAATTCTCTTTTAAGCTCATCTGCAAATCTCACGCATCGCTTATGAACAAGTGATTTTAATTACTTCAATATAAAAGGGAGAAGGAAGATTCCTGTATTGGAGGGTTTTATTCAAATTGAAATTGATAATTTATCTTTATAAATCAATTGATTGTATATGAAAATAAATGTTTAATTTTATTGAATACTTTTGATAATTTTCATTTATTGGTCTTTTCTTTTAAAAATTTTACTTTAGAATCTCTCGTATTTCTTACGAAGAAGAAGCGTTTAAAGATCTACAAAGAAATTTGTTACAGATAGAACAATTAACATTAAGAGAGGGGGAAAATGGTCAATCGATTTCAGATATGGAAGAAAGCTACGATTATTGTGACGTTAGGGGGATTTTTTTCGACTGTTTATATAATAGAAGCTAATAGCTTGCAGGAAGTGCATGATGGTTCGTTTTATTTTTTGAAACGTGGCATGTCTGCTTATAAAAATGGGCAGATAAATCAGGCTATTTCAGCGCTACATTGTGCCGCTAAGAGAGGTCATATTGGTGCGAATTGGAAACTTGGCTCTATTTACGCAAACGGTGATGGTGTCCCTAAAGATGATTACAAGGCCTATCATTTTTTTGCATACATCGTTGAAAAAGGTACAGATCTTGGCTCAGAGGATCAAAGTTATGTCTCTGATGCATTGGTTAGGCTTGCTGGGTATATAAAAAAAGGTATCCCTCAATCACCTGTGAAACCTAATCTCTCTTATGCGACTCGTCTTTATATGCAGGCTGCGGTGAACTATGGAAATCCTAAAGCTCAGTATCAATTAGGAAAAATATTTTTAAAGGGAGAGGGAAGGGAGAAGAATCTTATACAAGCAGCACGATGGTTTCAACTTTCAGCAAAAAAAGGAAATTCTTCTGCCCAAGCGATGCTCGGAAATATGCTGATTCAAGAAGGAAAAATCATTCGCGGGACGGCAATGTTAACTGCAGCCTATGAAAAAGCTGACGTAAAAGATAAAAATTGGATTTACCCTTTGCAAGAAAAGGCCTTTGCTCTTTGTAATGAATTTGAGAGACGTACAGCAATTTCACTGGTTGCTGATATTTTAAAAAATAAGAACTTTTAACTATCTAATTGTAATATTTTTTACATTCTCTTATTCGTTATTAAACTCTATTGTTTTTTGTGTTCAAGTTTATAGTAGAGAGAGCTTTTTCGATGATATAAAGCTAATGACTTAGGATTTTAGACAAAAACTCTTGCGTTCTTGGTGTTCTAGATTGTGGATTAGAAAAGAATTCTTTAGATGAACAGTCTTCAAGAATTGTTCCTTGATCCATGAAAATAACACGCTCAGAGACTTTTTGTGCAAATCCCATTTCATGCGTTACACACATCATTGTCATCCCTTCTTCGGCTAAGCTGATCATGACGTCAAGTACTTCACCTACCATTTCAGGATCTAGAGCAGAGGTTGGTTCATCAAAAAGCATAACAAGTGGATCCATGGTTAAAGCACGCGCAATAGCAACACGCTGTTGTTGCCCTCCAGAGAGTTGTCCCGGATATTTGTCTTTATGTTCAATGAGTCCAACGCGTTCAAGATACAACAACCCACGTTCAAGTGCTTCTTTTTTGCTTCGTTTTAAGACTTTGATTTGTGCAATTGTCAAGTTTTCTGTGACAGATAAGTGAGGAAAAAGCTCGAAGTGCTGAAAGACCATTCCTACATGGCTACGCAATTTAGGCAGATTTGTTTTTTTTGAATGAACTGGTGTTCCATCAATCCAAATTTCACCTTTTTGAAAAGGAACAAGAGCATTAATTGTTTTAATGAGTGTTGATTTTCCTGAGCCTGATGGCCCACAAACTACAACAACTTCTCCTTTGTTAATATTGGTTGTACAGTTTTTAAGAACTTTAATTTCGCCATACCAATTAGAAACATTTTTTATTTCGATCATATGCGTAGACATTTTTTTTCCTATTAGCGAATAATGGATACTTTTTTTTGTAAATATAAAACGATTTGTGACAGTGTAAAACAGATAACAAAATAGAAAATAGCTGCTAAAATATAAGCTTCTTGCTTTACACCAAAATTATTAGCAGCAATATCAAAACCATTCAAAAGGCTATGACCGCTGATAGCATAAACAAGGGTTGTATCCTGAAAAAGGATAATAACTTGTGTTAAAAAGACTGGAAGCATATCTCTAAAGGCTTGAGGAAGAATGACAATGTACATACTTTGCCAATACGTCATCCCAAGAGCTTGTCCTGCATATTTTTGTCCTTGCGGAACCGAATTGATACCAGCACGCATAATTTCAGCAAAATAAGCTGTTTCAAATGCGGTAAAGGTAATAAGTGCTGATTTATTGGCGCCGATAGATGTCCCCGTTAAAAAAGGCAGAAGCACAAAAAACCATAAGATAACCATCACAAGTGGTATCGAACGCATCGCTGTTATGTAAACGATTGCAACCCAAGAAAGAAGTTTTATGGAAGAAAGGCGCATCATTGCTAAAAGTGTGCCGAAAACAAATCCCAATATCGTTGCAAAAAGCGTTAGAAAAACGCTAAAGAGTAAACCTGATAAAATATAAGAACGAAATACATCAAAGGTAAAAAAGGAAAAATCAAAGTCGGAAAAATTGAAAGGAAAATAAAGTCCAAACTGAGAGCTTATGAAATTTATCATATTCAATTTCCCTTTGTTTGAAAATTAGGAATTTTGAGCATTTGTTCAATGACTGTCATTACAATGAATACGAATAAAGCTATAAGAATATAAAGAATCGTAACAAGCAAATAGTTTTCGTAAACATGGCTTATTTCTTCAATTGCTTGGTATTGAAATTGCATGAGCTCATTTATTGAAACGGCGAATGCTATAGACGAATTCTTTACAATGCCCATTGCTTCTGAAGTAAGCGGCGGCATAATTGTCCGAATAGCACGTGGTAATATGATATAGCGATAACTTTGATAAGTTGTAAACCCCATTGCCATAGCAGCATAGCGTTGTCCTGAAGAAATCGCTTCAATGCCTGAACGAACCTGTTCTGCAATACGTGCCGATGTAAAGAACCCCAACGCGCATGTTACTAAGAGAATAGGGGAAAATTTCATCGCTGGCGGATAAATCTTAGGAACAACAAAATACCATAAAAATACCTGTACAAGAAGGGGAATATTACGCATAATTTCTACCCAAATAGTCCCGATCGTGCGAACAACACAATTGATGATGGACGTTTTAGGTAAAGTGCGCATTGTTCCTATAATAACACCACAAAATATAGCTAATATAAGTGAAGTGATGGACAATATAACCGTATTTTTTAAGCCATCAAGAAGTGTATCTAAATAGGTATGACTTACGCCGGGCGTGCCCAAGCATCCCGTTACTAGTGTTTGAGTAAGGTCATCTCTACAAAGGAAAGAAAAGTCCATTAATTGATATTCCCTCAAATTAGTCATTCACAAATAGGACAATAAATTAAGCGTATCTACATAAGCAGAATTTATTAAAAAGTGAACTAAAATATAAACCACACTCAATTTTTAAAGAGTGTGGTTCTTCTTTTCAAATTCTATAAATCTTTTTCTGTGTAGCTTTCCCGAGGCTTATTGTTTGGGTGATCCCAAGCATATCTTGTTTGTTTTGATAAGGGAAGGTTCATAACAGTATTTGCAGGCGGAATCGGTTTCATAAACCACTTATTATAAAGCTTTTCAAGTGATTCGTCTTTAATTTGACGTAGGATACTATCATTGATTGCTTGTTCAAATGGTTTGTCATGTAATCTCAGCATGCAGGCGATGGGTTCAACTGAAAGTACGGTGTCAAGAATGACGTAATCCGATGGATTTTTTGATTTTGCAATATGTCCTGCAAGAATTGAGGCATCCATAACAAATGCATCGGCACGACCTGATTCGAGTAATAAGAAGCTATCTCCGTGGTCTTTTCCTTTAATGACCTTAAAGTGAATGTTTTTTGCACGTTTGTTTTTACGAATAAGTTGAACAGATGTCGTACCGGTGGTCGTTGCAACTGTTTTTCCATTTAAATCATCAAGAGATTTAATGTTAGAGTTTTTCTTTACAGCAATCCGAACTTCTTCAACGTATGTTGTATAAGCAAATGCCGCTTCTTTGCTGCGTGCAATATCATTTGTTGTTGAACCGCACTCAAAATCATAGGTCTTATTTTTTAAGAGGGGAATTCTATTTTGAGATGTGATGGGAAGATAATGGATTTTAATCGGTTTACCAATTTTTTTTGAGATATCATCAATGATACGTTCTGCCATTTCTGTATGAAAGCCTACATATTTATTATTACCAAGGGCGTAGGCCAAACCAGATGATTCACGAACACCTAAAGTGATTTCCCCTGTTTGTTTTATTTTTTCAAGCGTATCATTTTCAGCATGCGCGACGCTTGTGAGCCCAATGGCTGCTGCTGCAATAAACATTAACAATGATTTCTTCATTTATGTCCTCCATTCATTGATTTTTATTTTAGTTACTTAAGATATACTGTTTGAACGGTGTAGCATAGTTATTCTTCTGAGTGGAATTTTTTTGTTATCTTATGAGGTGAGAGTTATACTTTCTTAATTGATATTAAGATGAATCCAGACAGGAACATGGTCGGATGGTTTTTGGTATCCCCTTACTTCTGTTTGACTATGAGCGCAAATAAGGTGATCAACTGCTTCTGGTGATAAGAGTAAATGATCAATGCGAATCCCATTATTTTTAGGCCATGCTCCAGCTTGGAAATCCCAAAAACTAAAGGAAGGTGTATCGGTGACATTTCGGATAGCATCGTAAAGACCTAAATGAAGGATACGCTGGAATGCTTTTCTTGTTTTTTGAAGAAATAAGGCATCTTGATTCCATTCTTGAGGGTTTTTTGCATCGAGTGGGGTAGGGATGACATTATAATCACCGGCTAGAACAAGGGGCTCCTCATAGGCAAGCAGTGATTTTGCATGTTCATATAACCTTTCCATCCATTCCATTTTATAGGAATATTTTTCACTCTCAATAGGATTTCCATTTGGCAAATAGAGAGATGCAATACGCACAACACCTTTGTTTGTCGAATAAACGGCTTCAATGTAACGTGTTTGTTCATCATTATTGTTGCCTGGTAATCGACGGATCACTTCATCCGGTGTTTTTTTAGAAAGAATTGCAACGCCATTAAAACTTTTTTGTCCGTGTGTTTCTATATGATAGCCTAGATTTTCTATTGCATCACGTGGAAAATTTTCATCAATACTTTTAATTTCCTGTAGACAGACTATGTCTGGCTGACTCTTCTGTAGCCATTGATATAATGTCTCATGTCGTGCTTTTATTCCGGCAATATTCCACGTTGCTATTTTCATGGCGCTCATCATTCGATATCGAGTATGCAATTTAAATTGCTGAATTAATGTTTTACTGCAGTCACATTATTGCTTTTTTTTATTTATAGGGCGATATTACTATGGTAAATTGATTTATCAAGAGTCCTGATAAAGGCAAATTTAAAGTTTTAAAATTTAATTTATTTTGATTTTTGAAAACTTTCTGCTGTTTAGTTCTTGACGAATGTCTGTGTTCTCGCTATTAGAGGCGAACATAACTGATGTGGAGATGACCGTTTATTTTGGATATGAAGCAAAAGGTCATTTAAACGGGTGTTAAGAAGATTAAAAGCAAATGCTAGTGCAAAAGGCTATTGCCTTCTCTGCTTATGATCGGGTAGACTGTTTTTAACAGCTATGCCCGATTTTGTGTGTAGAATTAGACATCTGTTCCTATTCTGTTGGAGTGGATGGAAATAGAAATAGAAATGCCCGATTGGGTGAGACGAATGTAGATCGAAAAGAGGAAGGTTACATGCCTACCGTAAACCAGTTGATTCGCAAGCCGCGTGTGGCGCCAGTTAAACGTAATAAGGTTCCTGCTCTGCAGTCGAATCCTCAGAAGCGTGGTGTTTGTACGCGTGTTTATACAACAACACCGAAGAAGCCTAATTCTGCTCTTCGTAAAGTTGCTAAAATTCGTTTGACGAATGGATTTGAAGTGATTGGTTATATTCCCGGAGAGGGACATAATCTTCAAGAGCACTCTGTTGTGATGATCCGTGGTGGTCGTGTGAAAGATTTGCCAGGGGTTCGTTATCACATTATTCGTGGTTTGCTTGATACTCAAGGTGTCAAGAATCGTAAACAGCGTCGTTCAAAGTATGGCGCGAAGCGTCCGAAATAATATTGAGAGACAAAGCCAATGTCCCGTCGTCATAGAGCAGAAAAGCGTGAAATTAATCCAGATCCTAAGTTTGGTGATTTGGTTATTACAAAATTTATGAATGCCATTATGTTTGATGGTAAGAAGTCAGTTGCAGAGCGTATTGTTTATGGTGCGCTTGATTCTGTAGAGAAAAAAGTAAAAACAGATCCAGTAGATCTCTTTCATCGGGCTTTAGAGAACGTTGCTCCTCATATTGAGGTTCGTTCTCGTCGTGTTGGGGGGGCTACTTATCAGGTTCCGATTGATGTTCGTCCTGATCGTCGTCAGGCTCTTGCTATTCGTTGGTTGATTTCGGCAGCGCGTGGGCGGAATGAGACGACGATGATTGAGCGTTTATCTGGTGAACTCATGGATGCAGCTAATAATCGCGGTTCTGCCGTGAAAAAGCGTGAAGATGTTCATCGTATGGCTGAGGCTAACCGCGCATTCTCGCATTATCGCTGGTAGAAGTTTTAAACTAAGGCAAATATAATGGCTCGCGAATATAAAATTGAAGATTATCGTAATTTTGGTATTATGGCGCATATTGATGCCGGTAAGACTACGATGACTGAACGTATTCTGTTCTATACGGGTAAGAATCATAAAATCGGTGAGACCCATGATGGTGCTTCTACGATGGATTGGATGGAGCAGGAACAAGAACGCGGCATTACCATCACATCTGCTGCGACGACGACTTTTTGGGAAGGGCGTGATGGTCGCAAGCGTCGCTTTAATATCATTGATACGCCAGGACACGTTGATTTTACTATTGAGGTTGAGCGTTCTTTGCGTGTTCTTGATGGGGCGATAGCGTTATTGGATGCGAATGCTGGTGTTGAGCCTCAGACGGAAACTGTTTGGCGGCAAGCTGAGAAATATCGCGTGCCGCGTATGGTTTTTGTTAATAAAATGGATAAAATAGGTGCTGATTTCTATCGCAGTGTAGAAATGGTTGGTTCTCGGTTGGGGGCTAAGGCACTTGTTTTGCAGCTGCCAATTGGTGCTGAAAATGACTTTGAAGGTGTTGTTGATCTCGTTGAGATGAAGGCTTTAAAGTGGGATGGTTCTATTGGTGCCTCAGCAGTGATAAGTGAAATTCCTTCTGACTTAAAGGAAAAAGCTGAAGAATATCGCGAAAAACTTATTGAAATGGCTGTGGAGGTTGATGAGGCTGCTATGGAGGCTTATTTGGAAGGTGTTATGCCAACCAATGAGCAACTTGTTGCTCTCATTCGTAAGGGAACCGTAGAGGTTCAGTTTCATCCTGTTCTTTGTGGTACGGCTTTTAAAAACAAGGGTGTACAACCGCTTTTGGATGCTGTTGTTTCTTATCTTCCTTCTCCGATTGATATTCCGGCGATTAAGGGTGTTGATGTGAAGACTGAAGCTGAGACGACGCGTGAATCTTCTGATGAAGCTCCGCTCTCTATGCTTGCTTTTAAAATTATGAATGACCCTTTTGTTGGTTCGTTGACTTTCTGTCGTATTTACTCTGGTAAGGTTCACAAAGGTATTTCTCTTGAGAATACTGTGAAGAAGAAGAAAGAGCGTTTGGGGCGTATGCTTCAAATGCATTCAAATTCTCGTGAGGATATTGAAGAGGCATTCGCTGGTGATATTGTTGCTCTTGCTGGTCTTAAGGAGACAACAACAGGTGATACGCTTTGTGATCCTTTGAAACCTGTTATTTTGGAGCGGATGGAATTTCCAGAACCTGTTATTGAGATTGCAATTGAACCGAAAACAAAAGCAGATCAGGAAAAAATGGGTATTGCTCTTAATCGTTTAGCTGCGGAAGATCCTTCGTTTCGTGTTAAGTCGGATGAGGAATCAGGTCAGACTATTATCGCTGGAATGGGTGAACTTCATCTTGATATTATTGTCGATCGTATGCGGCGTGAATTTAAGGTTGAAGCAAATGTAGGGCAGCCTCAAGTTGCTTATCGTGAGTCAATTACTAAAATGGCGGAAATTGACTATACCCATAAAAAACAATCGGGTGGCGCTGGTCAATTTGCTCGTGTAAAGATTATTTTTGAGCCTCATGAAGGTGATGATTTTATTTTTGAGTCGAAGATTGTTGGTGGTGCTGTTCCTAAAGAATATATTCCGGGCGTTCAAAAGGGGATTGAAAGTGTTATGGGGTCGGGTCCTCTTGCGGGATTCCCTATGCTCGGTGTAAAGGCAACACTCATTGACGGTGCTTATCACGATGTTGATTCGTCTGTGTTGGCTTTTGAGATTGCTGCTCGTGCTGCTTTTCGTGATGGAGCAAAGAAGGCTGGTGCACAGCTTCTTGAACCAATCATGAAGGTGGAGGTTGTTACACCAGATGATTATGTTGGTGATGTTATTGGTGATCTCAATTCTCGTCGGGGGCAGATTTCAGGAACTGAAGCACGCGGTATTGCAACGGTTGTGAATGCGATGGTTCCATTGGCAAATATGTTTGGTTATGTGAATACCCTTCGCTCTATGAGCCAAGGGCGTGCACAGTATACGATGCAGTTTGATCATTACGAGCCTGTCCCTTCGGCTGTTGCTTTGGAGATTCAAAAGAAATACGCGTAATTTCAGGTTGGTAAATTAATTTTTAACTTAGTCCGTGGCTTGGACAGAAAATGGAGAGCTCAAATGGCAAAGAGCAAATTTGAACGAACGAAACCGCATGTTAATATTGGTACGATTGGTCACGTTGATCATGGGAAGACTTCATTGACAGCAGCGATTACGAAGTTTTTTGGTGAGTTTAAAGCATATGATCAAATTGATGCAGCACCAGAAGAGCGTGCCCGTGGTATTACCATTTCTACAGCACACGTTGAATATGAAACGGAAAATCGTCACTATGCTCACGTTGATTGTCCAGGACACGCAGATTATGTGAAAAACATGATCACAGGGGCAGCGCAGATGGATGGTGCTATTCTTGTTGTTTCTGCAGCTGATGGTCCAATGCCTCAGACACGTGAGCATATTTTGCTTGCTCGTCAGGTTGGTGTTCCAGCGATTGTTGTTTTTCTTAATAAAGTTGATCAGGTTGATGATACCGAACTTTTGGATCTTGTAGAGCTTGAGGTTCGGGAGCTTTTATCCAAATATGATTTCCCAGGAGATGATGTTCCAATTGTAAAGGGTTCTGCGTTGGCTGCCCTTGAGGATAAGGATAAGAGCATTGGTGAAGATGCGGTTCGTCTTTTGATGAGTGAGGTTGATAATTATATTCCAACCCCTGAGCGTCCTGTTGATCAACCATTCTTGATGCCGATAGAAGATGTGTTTTCGATATCGGGACGTGGAACGGTTGTTACGGGTCGTGTTGAGCGTGGTGTTATTAAAGTTGGCGAGGAAATTGAGATTATCGGTATTCGTCCAACATCTAAGACGACGGTGACGGGTGTTGAAATGTTCCGCAAGCTTTTAGATCAAGGTCAAGCTGGTGATAATATTGGTGCGTTGCTTCGTGGTGTTGATCGTGAAGGGATTGAGCGTGGTCAGGTTTTAGCGAAGCCTGGGTCGGTTACTCCTCATACACGTTTTAAAGCCGAGGCTTACATTTTGACGAAAGATGAAGGAGGTCGTCATACGCCTTTTTTCACGAATTATCGTCCACAATTTTACTTCCGTACGACGGATGTTACGGGTATTGTTACGCTTCCCGAAGGAACAGAAATGGTTATGCCCGGTGATAATGTTGCGATGGATGTGTCATTGATTGTGCCGATAGCGATGGAAGAGAAGCTTCGTTTTGCTATTCGTGAAGGTGGTCGTACTGTTGGTGCCGGTATCGTCTCTAAGATCATTGAATAAATAATGCTTGTTGAGCGCCTTAATTATTGAAGGCGCTTTATATGACAGGGAAATAAAGAGCATGAACAGTCAAAATATTCGCATTCGCTTGAAAGCGTTTGATCATAGAATTCTTGATACATCGACACGTGAGATTGTATCGACTGCTAAGCGGACTGGTGCAAATGTCCGTGGTCCTATTCCGCTTCCGACGCGGATTGAGAAATTTACGGTCAATCGTGGACCGCATATCGATAAGAAGAGCCGTGAGCAATTTGAAATGCGTACCCATAAGCGTCTTCTTGATATTGTTGATCCAACGCCACAAACAGTGGATGCGCTTATGAAGCTCGATCTTTCTGCTGGTGTGGATGTAGAAATTAAGCTCTGAGGTTTGAGGACAGAAGGAACAGACCCGATGCGTTCAGGTGTAATAGCACAGAAGCTGGGCATGACCCGTATTTATAATGATGCTGGTGAGCATGTGCCGGTGACAGTACTTCGTTTGGAGAATTGTCAAGTCGTTGCTCAGCGTACAGTTGAAAAGAATGGTTATACTGCTGTTCAATTAGGTGTAGGCTTTGCTAAGGTTAAGAATACTTCACAAGCTCTTCGTGGACATTTTGCTAAGGCTTCTGTTGAGCCTAAAGCGAAAATAGCAGAGTTTCGTGTCAGTCCCGATAATCTTCTTGATATCGGTACAGAGATTACAGTGGAACATTTTGTTCCAGGACAGAGAGTTGATGTGACTGGTACCAGTATTGGTAAGGGGTTTGCTGGTGTTATGAAACGGCATAACTTTGGCGGGCATCGTGCTTCCCATGGTAATTCGATTACACATCGTGCTCATGGTTCTACAGGGCAGTGCCAAGATCCTGGTAAAGTGTTTAAAGGGAAAAAAATGGCTGGCCATATGGGGCAGGTGCGTGTAACAACACAAAATATTGAAGTTGTTTCCACTGATATTGAGCGTGGTTTAATTTTAGTGCGTGGTGCTGTTTCTGGTTCGAAGGGGTCTTGGATCTTGGTAAGAGATGCCGTGAAGAAACCTCTTCCTGATAATGCTCCAAAGCCTGCTGGTATTCGCCGTCTTGTGAAGGAGAAAACAGAAATGGTTACTCCGGTGATGGAAACCTCTGAAGTTGAGGGAGCCTAATAATGGATCTTGTAATTAAAACACTTGATGGAAATGAAGCTGGTAAATTAAAAGTTTCTGAGTCTATCTTTGATCTTGTCCCACGTGAGGACATTTTGCAACGTGTTGTTCGTTGGCAGCTTGCTCGTCGTCAACAGGGAACGCATCAGTCCCAAGGGCGGTCTGATGTGTCACGAACGGGGGCAAAGATGTTTAAACAAAAGGGAACTGGGCGTGCTCGACATTCATCTGCACGTGCACCACAGTTTCGAGGTGGGGGTAAAGCACATGGGCCGGTGGTTCGTAGCCATGCGCATGATCTTCCTAAAAAGATTCGTGCCCTTGGGTTACGTCTTGCTTTATCTGCAAAATTAAAAGCAAAAGATTTAATTATTGTGGATGAGTTGACTGTTAAAGATGCTAAAACGAAAAAGCTTGTTTCTCATTTTTCTAAACTTGGCTTTAATAATGCTCTGTTGATTGGTGGTAAAGAGATTGATATTAACTTTTTTCGTGCAGCATCGAATATCCCTAATATCGATATTTTGCCCATCCAGGGAATTAATGTTTATGATATTTTGCGTCGCAGCAAACTTGTTTTATCAAAGGCAGCTGTTGAGGCTCTTGAGGAGCGTTTTAAATGACAGATCTTCGCCATTATGATGTAATTATTAGTCCAGTTATTACTGAAAAGTCGACTATGATTTCTGAATATAATCAAGTTGCTTTTAATGTCGCGCCGAAAGCGACGAAACCTGAAATTAAGGCTGCTGTTGAAGCGCTTTTTAGCGTGAAAGTAAAAGCAGTTAACACGATCGTCCGTAAGGGTAAAGTGAAACGTTTTAAAGGTATTGTTGGTCGGCAGAGTGATGTCAAAAAAGCGATCGTAACTCTGGCCAGTGGTCAGACTATCGACGTTTCGACAGGTCTTTAAAGAGGCTCGGAGATAGGAATAATGGCACTTAAGCAATTTAATCCAACGACACCTGGGCAGCGTCAGCTTGTCATTGTGGAACGTTCTTGTCTTTATAAGGGAAAACCTGTAAAGATGTTGACAGAAGGTTTGTCTTCAAAGGGAGGACGTAATAATCGCGGTCGTGTCACTGCTCGTTTTCAGGGTGGTGGTCATAAACGGAGTTACCGTTTTGTCGATTTTAAGCGTCTTAAGCGTGATGTTTCAGCGAAAGTTGAGCGTTTAGAGTATGATCCTAATCGCACTGCTTTTATTGCACTCATTCGCTATGAGGATGGACAATTAAGTTATATCCTTGCACCACAGCGCCTTGGTGTTGGTGATTGTGTCGTTGCTGGTTTAAATGTTGATGTTAAACCAGGAAATGCTATGCCCCTTGGTAATATGCCGGTAGGCACAATTATTCATAATGTTGAAATGAAGCCGGGAAAAGGGGGGCAGATTGCACGTTCAGCGGGTACTTATGCGCAGTTGGTCGGGCGAGATCATGGCATGGCTATTCTTCGTTTGAATTCTGGTGAACAGCGTTTGGTCTCTAGCAGCTGTTTTGCAACGGTTGGTGCTGTTTCAAATCCTGATCATGGGAATATTAATGATGGTAAGGCAGGTCGGTCACGTTGGCGTGGTAAGCGTCCACATGTTCGTGGTGTTGCTATGAACCCCGTTGATCATCCACACGGTGGTGGTGAAGGTCGTACATCGGGGGGGCGTCACCCAGTGTCTCCTTGGGGTAAACCTACGAAAGGTAAGCGTACGCGCTCCAATAAAGCCACTGATAAGTTTATTATGCGTACGCGTCATCAGCGCAAGAAATAAGAAAGGTAGTCTGAAGTGGTTCGTTCAGTTTGGAAAGGTCCGTTTGTTGACGGCTATCTTCTTGGTAAAGCAGAGAAGGTACGTGCAAGCGGGCGCAATGAAGTTATAAAAATATGGAGTCGTCGCTCTACTATTTTGCCGCAATTTGTTGGTTTGACTTTTGGTGTTTACAACGGCAATAAGCATATTCCTGTTTCTGTTTCTGAAGAGATGGTTGGACATAAGTTTGGTGAGTTCGCTCCTACCCGGACTTATTATGGTCATGGTGCCGATAAAAAAGCGAAGAGGAAGTAGGAATGGGAAAAGCTAAGGTTCCACGCCAGCTTAAAGATAATGAAGCAAAGGCTGTCACACGAACGATTCGTGTTAGTCCGCAAAAGCTTAATTTGGTTGCTGCAATGATTCGTGGTAAAAGAGTTAATGTAGCGCTCGCTGATTTAATGTTTTCGCGTAAACGTATTGCTGCTACTGTGAAAAAAACGCTTGAATCAGCGATTGCAAACGCAGAAAATAATCACGATCTTGATATTGATTCGCTTGTTGTCGCCGAGGCTTATGTTGGTAAGTCGATCGTGATGAAGCGCTTTCATGTTCGTGGTCGCGGGCGTGCTAGTCGAATTGAGCGTCCATTTTCACATCTTACTGTTATTGTTCGTGAAGTTAGCGAAGTGGAGGCCGCGTAATGGGTCAGAAGATCAATCCAATAGGACTTCGTCTTGGTGTTAATCGGACTTGGGATTCTCGTTGGTATGCTGATAGTGGTGAATATGGACGTCTTCTTCATGAAGATTTGAAAATTCGCTCTTATGTGCTTGAAGAGCTTAAACAGGCTGCGATATCTAAGGTTGTTATTGAGCGTCCTCATAAAAAATGTCGTGTTACGATTCATTCTGCACGTCCTGGTTTGATTATCGGTAAAAAGGGTGCTGATATCGAAAAGCTTCGTCGTAAGCTTTCAGAAATGACTAATGCTGAGACTTCGTTGAATATTGTGGAGATTCGTAAACCAGAGATTGATGCGACGATTATTGCACAATCAATTGCTCAACAGTTAGAGCGTCGGGTTGCTTTTCGTCGCGCCATGAAGCGTGCTGTTCAGTCTGCTATGCGTCTTGGTGCAGAAGGTATTCGTATCAATTGTTCTGGTCGTCTTGGTGGTGCTGAAATTGCGCGTATGGAATGGTATCGTGAAGGTCGTGTTCCACTTCATACCTTGCGTTCTGATGTCGATTACGGTACAGCAGAAGCTAAGACCGCTTACGGTATTTGTGGTATTAAAGTTTGGGTCTTTAAGGGTGAGATTCTTGAACATGATCCGATGGCTTCGGAACGTCGTGCTACGGAAGCTGATCAATCTGGTTCTTCATCGAATCGTCGCCGCGAAAATGCTTAGTTTTTGAAATTGAACTAAAATTTGGAGTAGAGAACAATGTTGCAGCCAAAGCGCACAAAGTTCCGTAAGCAGTTCAAGGGCCGTATTCACGGTGTTGCGAAGGGTGGTACGGATTTGAATTTCGGTGCCTACGGTTTGAAAGCTGTTGAACCGGAGCGGGTTACTGCTCGTCAAATTGAAGCGGCACGTCGTGCGATTACACGTTATATGAAACGTTCTGGTCGTGTATGGATTCGCATTTTTCCAGATCTTCCGGTTACATCTAAACCAACGGAAGTTCGTATGGGTAAAGGTAAGGGAAGTGTTGATTATTGGGCTGCACGTGTTGCTCCTGGGCGCATCATGTTTGAGCTTGATGGGGTTCCTGAAGATGTTGCACGTGAAGCACTAAGGTTGGGCGCTGCAAAGTTGCCTATCAAAACGCGTTTCATCCAGCGGATTGCTGAATAAAGAGGTTAAGCGATGAGAGCCAGAGAATTACGGGCGCAAACGCTCGACCAAATGAAAGATGAATTGGCTAAACTAAAGAAAGAGCAATTTAATTTGCGCTTTCAAAAAGCAACAGGTCAATTAGAAAAGACTGCACGTGTTAGACAAGTCCGTCGTGATATTGCGCGCATTAAGACTTTTCTTCGTCAAAAGTTAAGTGAAAGTAAGGTTTAAGGAAATAAGAGATGCCTAAACGCGTTTTGCAGGGTGTTGTTATTAGCGACAAAAGCGATAAAACTGTTGTTGTTAAAGTTGAGCGTCGTTATTCTCATCCGCTTCTGAAAAAGACTGTTCGGCAGTCTAAAAATTATAAAGCGCATGACGAAAACAACCAATTCAAGATTGGGGATCAAGTTTCTATTCAGGAATCTAGACCAATTTCGAAAGATAAATGTTGGATTGTTGTAAAAGACAATGTAGCATAATGAGCTAAGTTTATTGTTTTAGAATTTAACAGTGGTTTTTCGTTGATAAATTTGAAGACGATGACTTTGTGTATATTTGGCAGGCAAGTCTGAGTGTATAAAAGATACAAGCGGATATATATGTTAAGAAAAGGTGGCCAGTCATGATTCAGATGCAAACAAACCTCGACGTTGCTGATAATTCTGGTGCTCGTCGTGTCATGTGCATCAAGGTGTTAGGCGGTTCAAAGCGGAAATATGCTTCGGTCGGTGACATTATTGTTGTTTCGGTTAAGGATGCTATTCCTCGTGGCCGTGTTAAAAAAGGTGATGTTATGAAAGCTGTTGTGGTGCGTACTGCTAAGGATATTCGTCGCGCAGATGGTAGTGTCATTCGTTTTGATAGTAATGCTGCGGTTTTAGTGGATAATAAAAAAGAGCCGATCGGTACGCGTATCTTTGGACCTGTCCCCCGTGAATTGCGTGGGAGGAATCATATGAAGATCATCTCACTCGCTCCTGAAGTGTTGTAAGGAGTTAATGTTATGCAGAAGATTCGAAAAGGTGATAGAGTTGTTGTTTTATCCGGTAAGGATAAAGGCTCGAGTGGTGAAGTAATTAAGGTTAGTCCAAAAGAGAATAAGGCTTTTGTTCGTGGGATTAATATGATTAAACGTCATCAACGTCAAACGCAGAAGCAAGAAGCTGGAATTATTTCTAAAGAAGCTCCGATTCATCTGTCTAATTTGGCGATTGCTGATCCTAAAGATGGTAAGCCTACGCGTGTAGGCTTTCGTGTGAATGCAGATGGTAATAAGGTACGTTTTGCCAAGCGTTCGGGAGAGTTGATTAATGGCTGAGGAAAGACAAATACCGCGTATGAAAGCGTATTATTTTGAGGTGATTCGTAAAGCACTTCAAGAGAAGTTTAATTACAAGAATGCGATGCAAATTCCGCGGATTGATAAAATTGTAATTAATATGGGGATAGGTGAAGCAACTGCTGATTCAAAGAAGCCTTCCCTTGCTGCTGAGGATTTAGGTCTCATAACAGGTCAGAAGGCTGTTGTTACTCGTGCGCGTAATTCTATTGCGACCTTTAAGGTTCGTGAAGGAATGCCTCTTGGGGCTAAAGTGACATTGCGTAAGGATCGTATGTTTGAGTTTTTGGATCGTCTTGTTACGATTGCTCTTCCACGCGTTCGTGACTTTCGTGGTTTAAATCCAAAGAGTTTTGATGGTCGTGGCAATTTTGCTATGGGTATTAAAGAACACATTGTGTTTCCAGAAATCAACTATGATAAAGTTGATCAAATTTGGGGCATGGATATTATCGTTTGTACGACAGCAAAAACGGATGATGAAGCGCGTGAGTTATTGCGTGCTTTTAATTTTCCTTTTCGTTCGTAACGGCAAACGTAGCGAGGTGAAATTATGGCCAAAGTAAGTGCCGTTGAAAAAAATAAGCGTCGTGAGGTGATGGTGAAGCGTTATGCTGCACGTCGTGCACGTTTGAAAGCAATCGTTATGGATCAGAAGGTTTCTCTTGAGGAACGTTTTAAAGCTTCTGTTCAGTTGGCAGAATTGCCGCGCAATTCTTCGAAAGTTCGTATTCGTAATCGCTGTGAGGTTTCGGGTCGTCCTCGGGCTTATTATCGTAAGTTAAAAATGTCACGGATTGCATTGCGTGAACTTGGCTCTATTGGCCATATTCCTGGTATTGTAAAATCTAGTTGGTAAGAGGAGATTATTTAATGTCTATGTCAGATCCTCTTGGTGATATGTTAACGCGTATTCGTAATGCACTTGGTCGTAAAAAAGGCAAAGTGGTTACTCCAGCTTCGAAGCTTCGTGCCCACGTTCTTGATGTCCTTCAGTCGGAAGGTTATATTCGCGGATATAATCGAGTTGATTTGGGTGATGGAAAAGCTGAACTTGAAATCGAATTGAAGTATTTTGAAGGGATGGCTGCTATTCGTGAGATTTCACGTGTGTCAAAGCCTGGTCGTCGTGTGTATGTCTCTGCTAAGTCACTTCCACAGGTGGCAAACGGTTTAGGTATTTCGATCTTATCGACTCCTAAAGGCGTTATGGCTGATCATGAAGCGCGTGAACAGAATGTTGGTGGAGAACTCCTTTGTCGTGTTTTCTAATTATGTCCAAGAAAACGGAAGAAAAAGTAGGTTAGAACAATGTCTCGTATTGGAAAAAAACCCATTTCAATTCCTTCTGGGGTTACTGCTACTGTTGAAGGTCAGCTGGTTAAGGCCAAAGGTCCAAAAGGTGAATTAAGTTACGTCGTTAATGATGAAGTCTTAGTTAAATTCGAGGACAATGTCATATCCGTTATGCCGCGGGATCAGTCAAAAGATGCGCGCTCTAAATGGGGTATGTCACGTTCAATGATTGAAAACATTTTTTGTGGTGTAAAAGATGGTTTTGAAAAAAGGTTAGAGATCAATGGGGTTGGTTATCGTGCAGCTTTACAGGGTAAGGATATTCAACTCTCTCTAGGCTTTTCACATGATGTGGTTTATAAAGTTCCATCAGGTGTTACTGTAACTGTTCCTAAGCCCACAGAGATTGTTATTTCTGGAATTGATAAACAGCAAGTTGGACAAGTTGCAGCGGAGATTCGCGAGTATCGTAGACCTGAGCCTTATAAAGGTAAAGGTGTTAAGCATGCAGATGAACGTATCTTCCGTAAAGAAGGTAAAAAGAAATAAGGATTTTGTATTATGGTTTCATCTAAGGACATTATCCAGCGTCGTGCAAGACGTGTTCGTCGTAGAATCAAGATGGTTTCTCATGATCGTCCACGGCTTAGCGTTTATCGTTCAAATCAGAACATCTACGCGCAAGTTATTGATGATTTACGGGGATGTACACTTGTTTCAGCTTCTACTCTTGAAAGTGATTTGAAAAAATCATTAAAAAGTGGGGCTGATAAAGAAGCCGCTTTTGCTGTGGGTAAGTTAATTGCTGAGCGTGCAAAGCAAGCTGGTGTTAATGAAGTGGTTTTTGATCGTGGCGCTTATGTGTACCATGGTCGAGTAAAAGCTTTGGCTGAGGCTGCTCGTGAAGGTGGTTTGAATTTTTAAAGTTTCCTCCTTACGGATGGGGATGGATACTTTAGAGTATTTCGTTTAAGTTCTTCCGATTTGATGAAGGGCTTTGTTATCGTGCTTCCGGAAAAGAAAAAGGAATGAGGAATGGCACAAAAAGAACGTGGTGAAAGAGAAGAACGCGATCGCGATAATGAGTTTGTCGATAGACTCGTTCATATTAATCGTGTTGCTAAAGTTGTAAAGGGTGGTAGGCGTTTTGGTTTTGCTGCTCTCGTTGTCGTTGGAGATCAAAAAGGGCGTGTGGGCTTTGGACACGGTAAGGCTCGTGAAGTTCCTGAAGCCGTTCGTAAAGCAACGGAATCTGCAAAACGTGGAATGATTTATGTCCCACTTCGGTCTGGACGTACATTGCATCATGATCTTGAAGGTCGTCACGGGGCTGGGCGTGTTTTGCTTCGTTCAGCGTCTGCTGGTACTGGTATTATTGCTGGGGGACCGATGCGTGCTATTTTTGAAGCTCTTGGTATGCAGGATGTTGTTGCAAAATCACTAGGATCATCAAATCCTTATAACATGGTTCGTGCAACATTTGATGCACTAAAACATCAAATGCATCCGAGAGATATTGCTGCTCAGCGTGGTATAAAATATTCGACTTTGCAGGCGCGTCGTCGCCATTTAGTCGACGTAGAAGGGTAGTTTCTGAGATTGTCAGAAAAGGAATTAGGAAATGGTTCAGAAAAAATCTCAGAGTGGTAAAACTGTGACAGTAGAGCAAATTGGAAGCCCTATTCGAAATTCACAGATTCAGCGTGCAACCTTGAAGGGGCTTGGGCTCAATAAAATGCGTCGCCGGCGCGTTTTGGAAGATACACTTTGTGTACGGGGTATGATTGCTCGGGTTCGGCATCTTGTTCGCATTATAGATGAAGATTAAAGGTTGCGGGAGTATTAGATATGAAACTCAATGAACTACGTGATTGCAAAGGCGCAACAAAAAATCGTAAGCGTGTTGGCCGTGGTATTGGTTCGGGGACTGGTAAGACTGGTGGTCGTGGTGTAAAAGGGCAAAAATCCCGTTCTGGCGTCTCTCTTAATGGTTTTGAAGGTGGGCAAATGCCTATCTATCGGCGTTTACCAAAACGTGGATTTAAAAATTTCTTTTCTAAAGCTTATAATGAAGTCTCACTGGGACGTATTCAGTTGGCCGTTGATGCTGGTAAGTTGAACATTGAAAAGCCTGTTGATATGATTGCTTTGAAAGAGGCTGGTATTATTCGTCGCGAGAAAGACGGAGTTCGCCTTCTTTCTGATGGTGATTTGAAAGCTAAGATTATCTTTCATGTTTCTGGTGCTTCACAAGCTGCTCGTGTTAAGATCGAAAAAGTGGGAGGTCAGGTTATTTTTCCTGATGTTGTTCAATAGTTTTTTGATATAAGTCGTGATTTAAAGAAGAGGTATATCTATTCTTTTGAATATTTTGTGGAGAATAGTTTAAGTTCTGCAATTATTTATGTATAAAGATATGAATTTTAGAGTTATAGTTCTGTGATTTAAAGAACTGGAGTGTGAAGTGGAGACGTTTTATGGCATCAGCAGCAGAGCAATTTGCTTCCAATATAAACTTCGGTACTTTTTCGCGTGCAACTGAATTAAAAAAACGCATATGGTTTACTCTGGCAGCGCTTCTTGTCTATCGTTTCGGTACTTATATTTCTCTTCCAGGTATTAATATCGACGCTTTGCGGCAAACATTTGAGCATCATGCATCCGGTGTCTTAGGACTTTTTAATATGTTTGCTGGAGGCGCTGTTGGGCGTATGGCAATTTTTGCCTTGGGTATTATGCCCTATATATCGGCATCTATTATTGTACAATTACTCACGTCTGTTATTCCTTCTTTGGAAACTCTTAAAAAAGAAGGAGACGTTGGTCGTAAGGTTATTAATCAATATACGCGTTATGTGACAGTCGTATTGGCTATTCTGCAGGCTTTTGGTATTGCGGTTGCTCTTGAAAGTGGTATAGGAACAGGGCTTCAAATTGTTGTAGAACCAGGTTTCATGTTTCGTGTCTCTTCTGTTATTACACTTGTTGGGGGGACAATGTTTCTCATGTGGCTTGGTGAGCAAATTACCTCACGCGGTGTTGGTAATGGAGTTTCTCTCATCATTTTTACAGGGATCGTAGCCAATTTCCCTTCCACTTTTGCTCAGCTTTTGACCGCGCATAGTCAAGCTGATCTATCAACTTTTCTTTTAATTGCAATCGTTTTTATTGCTGTTTTGGTTATCGGACTTATTGTTTTTATAGAGCGTGCGCAACGGCGAATTATTATTCAATACCCGAAACGTCAGGTTGGTAATCAAATGTTTCAAGGCGATATGTCGCATCTTCCTTTAAAATTGAATACTGCTGGTGTTATTCCGCCTATTTTTGCTTCATCTTTATTGTTATTACCCGCCACTATTAATAATTTTTCTGATAAAATGCCACAATGGATGCAAACTATTTCTTATTCTCTTGGTCATGGGCAGCCACTGTATATGATTGTTTATGCATTTTTAATGGCGTTTTTTTGTTTTTTTTATACAGCTATTGTGTTTAATCCGAGTGATACTGCGGATCAGTTGAAGAAACATTCTGGTTTTATTCCAGGAATTCGTCCAGGTGAGCGTACAGCGGAATATATTGATTATGTTTTGACGCGTATTACTGTTGTGGGCGCTATTTATATTATTTTGGTTTGTTTGCTCCCTGAATTTATGATATCTGCATTCCAGGTTCCTTTTTATCTTGGGGGGACGTCTTTGTTGATTGTTGTGACTGTTACTCTTGATACGGTTGCTCAAATCCAGGGGCATCTTGTTGCGCACCAATATGAAGGGTTGATAAAAAAATCAAAACTTCGTGGAGGTCGAAGAAATCGATGAGAGTTGTTCTTTTAGGTCCTCCTGGAGCGGGAAAAGGCACGCAAGCTAAAATGTTGACGGAGGAATATAATATTCCTCATTTATCAACAGGAGATATGTTGCGTGAAGCTATTGCTAAAGAAACGGAAGTTGGTAAAAAAGCTGAAGCTATTATAAGTTCTGGTTCTTTGGTTCCCGATAGTCTTGTTAATCAAATCGTGTCAGATCGGATTGATGAAGCTGATTGTATAAATGGTTTTATTTTGGATGGATATCCAAGGACTGTAGGACAGGCAGAAGCATTACAACAGATCCTTGAGTCAAAAAATATGCGTCTTGATGCCGTTATTGAGTTGCGTGTTGATGAAGATGCATTGATTGAGCGTATGAAAAAGCGTGTTCAGGAGACAGTCGCGGCTGGTGGACAGATCCGTTTAGATGATAACCCTGTTGCTTTTGCAAAAAGATTAGTAGAATATCGTGAAAAAACGGCTCCTTTATCAAAATTTTATTCAGAAAGAGAAATGTTGAAGGTCATTGATGGAATGATTGGTATTGCTGAAGTAACACGTATGATTAAAGGTTTTCTTTCATGAGATTTTTTTTAGAAGGAAATGAAAAGAGTTGACTTTTGAGATAAAATCTATCACAAACAACTTTAATTTATTTCAGTTGAATAAGCGGATTCGGAAGAATTTTGTTCTGAGTCTATTTTTTTTCTGTAAGGTACATCAGGTATTTTATAACAATTTGTCAACATAACTAAGGAGAGTAGGCGTGGCTCGTATTGCTGGCGTCAATATCCCGACAAATAAGCGTGTAATTATTGCGCTTCAATATATCCACGGGATTGGACCAAAATTTGCTCAAGAAATTATTGAAAAGGTTGGCATTCCTACAGGGCGTCGTGTGCATGAGCTTTCAGACGCTGAGGTGTTGCAGATTCGTGAGGCGATCGATCAGGGATATCAAGTTGAAGGTGATCTTCGTCGTGAAGTTGCTATGAATGTTAAGCGTTTGATGGACCTTGGTTGTTATCGTGGATTGCGTCATCGTCGGTCTTTGCCTGTCCGAGGACAACGTACACATACGAATGCTCGTACGCGTAAGGGGCCTGCTAAGGCAATCGCTGGTAAAAAGAAATAAAGAACTTTGAGAGAGGTTTTTTGTATATTCTATTTCTTGTTGAGCTTCGTTTGACAAGGAAAAGAGGGTGGAGCTGCTGATATTACGGCAGTGTTGAGATCGTTGAAAGGAAAATTATGGCCAAGGAAGCCACACGTGTTCGTCGTCGCGAACGTAAAAATATTTCATCGGGTGTTGTGCATATCAATTCAACATTTAATAATACAATGATTACAATTACTGATGCTCAGGGGAATGCGATTGCGTGGTCATCTGCAGGGGCTCAAGGTTTTAAAGGGGCACGTAAATCTACACCTTTTGCCGCTCAAGTTGCTGCGGAAGATTGTGCGAGAAAAGCACAAGAACATGGTATGCGTTCTTTGGAAGTTGAAGTTTGTGGTCCTGGGGCAGGGCGTGAATCTGCTTTACGTGCGTTACAATCTGTTGGTTTTGTCATTACTTCTATTCGTGATGTAACACCAATTCCTCATAATGGATGTCGTCCGCGGAAACGGCGGCGTGTTTAATTGGGTGTTGTTTTTTGTTGTCGGAGATTTCTCTGATGTTCACATTGGTCGTTACGATTGAATGGTAACGGAACTAAAGAACGGGAATAAAAATATGATCCAGAAAAACTGGCAGGAACTTATTAAACCCAATAAGGTTGAATCATGTGCGCATGATAATCCGAATATTACAAGCGTAATTGCTGAGCCTCTGGAGCGAGGATTTGGTTTAACATTAGGAAATGCACTTCGTCGTGTGTTGTTATCTTCGCTTCGTGGGGCTGCTATTACTGCTGTACAGATTGATGGTGTCTTACATGAATTTTCATCCATTCCAGGTGTTCGTGAAGATGTGACGGATATTATCCTGAATATAAAGGAAATTGCACTTCGTATGGAAGAAGAAGGGCCTAAACGTCTCGTCGTTTATAAAGAAGGTCCTGGTGTGGTGAAAGCAGGAGATATTAATACCGTTGGGGATATGGAAATTCTCAATCCAGATCATGTTATCTGTACCCTTGATGAAGAGGCTGAAATTCGTATGGAATTTATTGTCAATACAGGGAAGGGGTATGTTCCATCTGATCGTAATTATGTTGATGATGGTCGTATAGGGCTTATTCCAATTGATAGTCTTTATTCGCCAATTCGCAAAGTGTCTTATAAAGTGGAAAATACGCGTGAAGGTCAAGTTCTCGATTATGATAAATTGACGTTAACGATTGAAACAAATGGTGCTGTGAATGGAGAAGATGCTGTTGCTTTTGCAGCGCGCATTCTTCAGGATCAATTATCGTTATTTATTAACTTTGAAGAACCACAGAAAGAGCCTGTTGAAGAGGCGGATTCTGAGCTTTCCTTTAATCCAGCGCTTCTCAAAAAAGTGGATGAATTAGAGCTTTCTGTTCGTTCGGCAAATTGTCTTAAGAATGATAATATTGTCTATATTGGTGATCTTATTCAAAAAACAGAATCTGAAATGCTTCGGACACCAAATTTTGGTCGTAAGTCTTTGAATGAGATTAAGGAAGTTTTGGCATGTATGGGGTTACATCTTGGAATGGAAATTCCTGCATGGCCGCCTGAAAACATTGATGATCTTGCTAAACGCTATGAAGATCAGTATTAAAATTAGAATTTAGGAGAGAGCTTATGCGCCATAGTAACTCAGGCCGCAAGTTGAACCGGACTGCCAGTCACCGTAAAGCGATGTTTGCAAATATGGCGACTTCGTTGATCGAGCATGAGCAGATTGTGACAACACTTCCAAAGGCTAAAGAAATTCGCCCTATTGTTGAAAAACTTGTTACTCTCGGTAAGCGTGGTGGTTTGCATGCGCGTCGACAAGCGATTGCAGCACTTCGTGATACAGAGAAAGTTGCAAAGTTATTTGATACACTGGCACCGCGTTATGCATCACGCAACGGTGGGTATTTGCGTATTATGAAAGCGGGGTTTCGTACCGGTGATAATGCGCCCATGGCTGTCATAGAATTTGTTGATCGTGATGTCGAAGCAAAGGGGGCAGCGGATCGTGCTCGTATCGAGGCTTCAGAGAATGAGAAGGGTACGTCCTCATAAGTTTTTTATTCTATTGCATTTAAAAAGGCCGCCTTTTCTTAGGCGGTTTTTTTATGTGTATTTTTGAAGTTTTTTTTACTTGAAAAATAGATGGTGAGAGAAAATTATAGGATATTGAATTATTTGATTTTTATAATATTTACTGTTTAAATGGCTTGTTTTTATTCTCTATTGTGAAATATTAATAGAGATCCTTCATTTGCGGGGTTGTTTTTTTTAATTCTATGAATCTTCAACAGAATGGGCTGATTTTATAAGGAGTAGGTTATGAGGTATTCTTTTTGGGTGCGGCTTTTTTTTGCGGTTATGATGCTGATATCGTTTGATCATATCTATGCTCATGTTCCTCAAACACAAAAAGAAATCACTCTTTCATTTTCTCCTTTAGTTAAAAAGACAGTTCCATCTGTTGTCAATATTTACGCAGCTCGACAAATTAGAGCACGCTCACCTTTTGAGGGTGATCCATTTTTTGAGCAATTTTTTGGTCGTTTGCAAAATAATTTTCCTGTCCGGAAGCAATCATCATTAGGGTCAGGAGTGATTGTTGATGCACGTGGTTTGATTGTTACAAATTACCATGTCATTAAAGATGCAAGCGAAATTAAGGTAGCTTTTTCTGATGGGCGAGAATTTGAGAGTAAGGTCGTGCTCAAAGATGAAGCAACGGATATTGCTATTTTGGAAGTTGATGTAAAAGATACTCAGTTTCCTGTTCTTCCTTTGGGGGATTCTGATACTGTTGAAGTTGGTGATCTTGTTCTAGCTATTGGTAATCCTTTTGGTGTTGGTCAAACGGTTACAAGTGGTATTGTTTCAGCGCAAGCGCGTACACGTGTTGGGATTTCTGATTTTGATTTTTTTATTCAAACAGATGCTGCCATTAATCCAGGAAATTCTGGTGGCGCTTTAATTGATATGAAAGGTCAATTAATCGGAATTAATACGGCTATTTATTCACGTTCTGGTGGTTCTGTAGGGATTGGTTTTGCTATTCCAGTTAATCTTGTAAAAGTGATGCTTGATACCGTTAAACGTGGTGGAAAATATTTTGTGCCACCTTATATTGGGGCATCCTTTCAAAATGTTACACCTGATATTGCTAGTGGTTTAGGTTTAGAACGGCCCTATGGTGCTCTTATTATTGAAGTTATCAAAGACAGTCCTGCTGAAAAAGCCGGTTTGAAAGTAGGTGATGTTATTTTGAGTGTGCAGGGGATGCGCGTTGATAGTCCAGATAGTCTTGGCTATCGTTTGATGACAGCGGACGTTGGCCATAGTCTTGCTTTAGAATATTTGCGAGGTGGAAAAACTTTAAAAACACAGATAAAGGTTGCATCGATATCGGAAACTGCATTTTTAAAATCTGAAAAAATTACAGGTGACAGTCCTCTTGCTGGTGCCGAAGTGTTAGATTTAACACCACAAAATAGTCGACGTTTTCATCTTCCTATATCGGCAAAGGGTGTTGTGGTTACCAATCTTGATGAAATGAGCAATGCTGCGGGAATTTTTCGGCCCGGAGATATTTTACGTGTTGTCAATGGCTATAAGATTCAAACAGTTCATCAGTTGAAAAAGATTCTTATGCAAATGCGTTCGCGTACTTGGCAATTGGAATATGAACGTGATGGTATGTATATTCGTCAATTTATTCGTTGAGGTTTTTTTTGAAGAAAGATTTTTTTACTTCATCGATTGATCCTAAAATTAATAAAAATCAGCCACTTGCGGAAAGAATGCGTCCTTGTTCTCTCAATGATGTTGTGGGACAAAAGCATTTAATTGGAGAAGATGGTTTGCTTTCACGGATGGTGGCATCGGGCTCAATTGGATCGATGATTTTTTGGGGGCCTCCAGGGACGGGAAAAACAACGGTTGCACGTTTGTTAGCACTTGAAACAAATTTCGCGTTTGAACAAGTTTCTGCTATTTTTACAGGCGTTTCTGAACTTAAAAAGATTTTTGAAGTTGCACAGAGGCGTTTTATGTCTGGGGATAAAACACTTCTTTTTGTTGATGAAATTCATCGGTTTAATCGTGCACAGCAGGATAGTTTTCTTCCTGTGATGGAAGATGGTACGGTGGTCCTGATCGGTGCAACAACTGAAAATCCTTCTTTTGAACTTAATGCTGCTCTTCTTTCGCGTGCGCGGGTTTTAACATTTCTTTCTCATGATCATGAAAGTTTAGGCATGCTTTTGAAGCGTGCTGAAAAAGTGATAGGAAAGTTGCTTCCTTTAGATGATGGGGCCAGAGACGTTTTGATAGGGATGTCTGATGGTGATGCGCGGGTAGCATTGACATTAGCAGAGGAAGTTTGGTCTGTTGTGCGTTCCGCAGAGATTCTTGATGCTGGTGCGTTGCAAAAAGTTATTCAGCGTCGTGCACCCATTTATGATAAAGGACGAGATGGGCACTATAATCTCATTTCAGCGTTGCATAAATCTGTTCGCGGCTCTGATCCTGATGCGGCGCTTTATTATTTAGCACGTATGTTGGATGCTGGTGAAGATCCTCTCTATATTGGGCGAAGATTGGTTCGTATGGCTGTTGAAGATGTTGGTTTGGCGGATCCTCAAGCTCTTGTCATTTGTAATGCGGCAAAAGACGCCTATGATTACTTAGGATCACCAGAAGGAGAATTGGCTTTGGCGCAGGCATGTCTCTATGTTGCAACTGCACCAAAGTCAAATGCGACATATCTCGCATATAAAGCTGCATTGCGTTGTGCACAAAAAAATGGTTCTTTACCACCTCCTAAACATATCCTTAATGCACCGACGAAATTAATGAAGGAGGAAGGGTATGGAGAGGGTTATTGTTATGACCATGATGAACCAGATGCTTTCTCTGGACAAGAATATTTTCCTGAAAAACTTGGACGCCAGAGTTATTATAAACCAGTTGAGCGTGGTTTTGAGCGTGAAATTGTCAAACGTCTTGAATGGTGGAAACAATTGCGCAAAAAACGTAAAAATCAACCATAAAATTGGGATTGGAACACATTTTTTATTGATTTTGAATTTATTTTTTATTCCTCATGTCGTTGTATGAACTTTAGTTTATATTTTAAACACTTATTGCATTATTCGTAGAACAATTTTTTGATCCCTGCAAAGGCATATCTTTTTATGGATTCAAATTTAAGAAATATGTTATTCAACTCTTAAAATTACTTTATTTTTGTGGTTTTAATTGACTAAGATATTGATTATAATCATTATTAACTGTTTTGTATGTTGAATGAGAGCTCCAAATACCGTACGATTCTCTCATTCTAAATCTCGTTAATTACAACCATTCGCTTGTATGTTACATGCTGGATTGACATGTGATAAAAACTGTACAGGAAAAAACTAAAAATGACTCTTATGAAGAGTTTCAAGGGTCGAGAGCCTTTGCAACATTGGGGGCTGGAAAAGCGTGTGGTGAGGTAATGATCGTGGTGCTGAGTTGTTCCAAGCGTAAAGAGGTTGGTACTCAAGATTTTGCATACACCATTTCACGAGTGCTGTCGCAAAATGGGTGTAACGAGCGTTAAAAAATCCCTTTTAAAAACAAGTGCGTGAATATGCAAACACAAAGGTGTTCTGTTCTTTGATGCAGTAGGGGGGTGATTAATGAGGCGTTTTTATGTGATTAAGGGGGCGTTTTTTCTTAGGGACATAGGGGTAAGCAGGAAGGTTAAACATTGTGTTGAAATTTAAATTGTTACTTTTCTAGAGAGAGATAAATGTGTTAATTTGCTCTCTTATAGAAAGTATTATTTTATTTTGAGTTTATGTTGTGTCATAAGATAGGGAGTGTCAGTTCTTTATTTTGCTGGTCATGATATGTTATAGACATAACGTGGGGATAGAAGTGAAAATAGTCTGTGAAAATCTAAACTCAAGGCTTTAGTTAAATTAAAAGGGCAATATACACTTTAAGTGTTAGATTATTATGAATCGGTCAAGGATATAATCGTGGATAAAACAAAAGCTCTCGATGCTGCTCTCTCACAAATTGAACGTTCTTTTGGTAAAGGCTCGATTATGCGTCTTGGGCAAAAAGAGCAAGTTGTTGAAATTGAAACCGTTCCAACAGGATCATTATCCTTGGATATTGCTTTAGGGATTGGTGGGTTACCCAAGGGGCGTATTGTGGAGATCTATGGACCAGAAAGTTCTGGGAAGACAACATTGGCGCTGCATGCTATTGCTGAGGCTCAGAAAGGAGGGGGAATTTGCGCTTTTATTGATGCTGAACATGCGCTTGATCCTATCTATGCGCGTAAACTTGGTGTTGATTTAGAGAATTTATTCATTTCTCAGCCAGATACTGGTGAACAGGCGTTGGAAATTACAGAGACGTTGGTTCGTTCTGGTGCTGTTGATGTGCTTGTTGTGGATTCTGTTGCAGCTTTAACACCGCGAGCGGAAATTGATGGTGAAATGGGCGATGCTTTACCAGGATTACAGGCGCGATTGATGAGCAAAGCTTTGCGGAAACTTACAGCTTCTATTTTTCGCTCTAACTGCATGGTGATTTTTATTAATCAAATTCGCATGAAAATTGGTGTGATGTTTGGTTCGCCTGAAACAACAACGGGGGGAAATGCTTTAAAGTTTTATGCTTCTGTTCGTTTGGATATTCGTCGTATTGGCTCTATTAAAGATCGGGATATGATTGTTGGTAATCAGACGCGTGTTAAAGTGGTGAAGAATAAGTTGGCTCCTCCCTTCAAACAGGTTGAGTTTGATATTATTTATGGGGAAGGGATTTCCAAGCTAGGTGAATTGATTGATTTAGGAGTCAAAGTGGGTATCGTAGAAAAATCTGGCTCGTGGTTTTCTTATAATTCTCAACGCTTAGGACAGGGACGTGAAAATGCAAAACAGTTTTTACGCGAACATGCAGAAATAGCGGCAGAAATTGAAACGGCTTTGCGTCAAAATGCTGGTTTGATTGCGATTGAGTTGTTAGAAAATGCAGGATCTGAAAATACGGAAGGTGATGAAGTCCTTTAATAGACCGTTTTTTCGTTTATAATTTTTTTTATTTAAGATGTTTTCTGTTTTTATTTGTTTGAGTTTTTAAATATACAGTTATTTTTTTCTCAATTTTTTTTAATAAATATTCCGTTCTTTGATTAAATTGACTCCATGCGTGGCAAAGAGGATATTTAATGGGGGGATTTTTCTTTTAAGGTTTTTTGCGGTATTCTGCAGGTGTAGATATGAATAGTGTTAATAATATCCGGTCAACATTTTTGGATTATTTTCATCGTCATGGGCATCAAGTTCTTTCTTCTAGCCCACTTGTTCCACGCAATGATCCTACACTCATGTTTACAAATGCAGGGATGGTGCAGTTTAAAAATGTTTTTACGGGACTTGAACAGCATCCTTATAAAAAGGCGACAACAGCACAAAAATGTGTTCGTGCGGGTGGAAAGCATAATGATCTTGATAATGTTGGCTATACGGCACGCCATCATACATTTTTTGAAATGTTGGGGAATTTTTCTTTCGGCGATTATTTCAAAGAAGAGGCCATTTTTTTATCATGGGATCTTTTAACAAAAGAATTTTGTCTACCAAAAGATAAATTGTTGGTAACCGTTTATCAAAGTGATGATGTTGCTGCTAAATTATGGCGCAAAATTTCAGGCCTTCCCGATGAAAAAATCATTCGTATTGCGACAGTTGATAATTTTTGGTCAATGGGAGAAACAGGCCCTTGTGGTCCCTGTTCGGAGATTTTTTATGATCATGGTGATGAAATTTGGGGTGGTCCTCCTGGAAGTGTGGATGAAGATGGTGATCGCTTTATTGAGATTTGGAACCTTGTGTTTATGCAGTATGAGCAGCTTTCTAAGGAAGACCGTGTTGACTTGCCTCATCCTTCTATTGATACCGGTATGGGGTTAGAGCGTATTGCGGCTGTTTTACAGGGTGTTCATGATAATTACGACATTAATCTTTTTCGTGCATTAATTGGAGTATCAGAAGAAATTACAGGGGTTGAGGCAAAGGGTGATTTTATTGCTAGTCATCGTGTTATTGCTGATCATCTTCGCTCGTGCGCATTTTTAATTGCCGATGGTGTTCTTCCTTCCAATGAGGGAAGAGGATATGTTTTACGTCGCATTATGCGTCGTGCTATGCGTCATGCACATCTTCTTGGTGTTAAAGAACCTTTAATGTGGCAGCTTTTGCCTGCTCTCATTCGTGAAATGGGACAAGCTTATCCTGAATTGGTGCGGGCTGAATCTTTGATTTCTGAAACTTTAAAATTAGAAGAAATACGTTTTCGTAAAACGCTTGAACGAGGACTGGGTTTGTTAAATGAAGAAAGTGCAAAGCTTAAAGAAGGGGATCACTTAAAGGGTGATGTTGCTTTCAAGCTTTATGATACCTATGGTTTTCCACTTGATTTGACGCAAGATGTTCTTCGGCGTCGTGGAATATCTGTTGATGTTGATGCCTTTGACAAAGCAATGGAACGCCAGAAAGAGGAAGCTCGTGCTCATTGGTCGGGTTCAGGTGAAGCTGTTACGGAGACAATTTGGTTTTCTGTTCGTGATCAGGTTGGGGGTACAGAATTTTTAGGGTATGAAACAGAAAAAGCTAAAGGTATTCTTACAGCTCTTGTGTGTGATGGTAAAATTGTTGATGAGGTTTCTTCAGGGCAGAAAGCCATTCTTGTGTTAAATCAGACTCCTTTTTATGGTGAATCTGGTGGACAAATTGGTGATAGCGGTATCATTTCTAATGAAGGTTTTATTTTTGAGGTGCATGATACGCAGAAAAGAGCTGATGGTGTTTTTATTCATCTTGGAGAAGTTAAATCTGGTCATGCTAAGATCTCTGATTGTGTAGAATTAACCGTTGATGGTGTTCGTCGTAAAAAAATTCGTGCGAACCATTCTGCTACCCATCTATTACACCAAGCTTTACGGCAAGTATTGGGATCTCATGTTACTCAAAAGGGCTCTCTTGTGTCGCCAGAACGGTTACGTTTTGATTTTTCTCATCCAAAAGCTATTTCGGCAGAAGAATTGAAAAAAATAGAAGATTTAGCAAATGAGATTGTTTTGCAAAATAATAAAGTGACAACGCGCCTTATGGCTGTTGATGATGCAATTTCTGAAGGAGCAATGGCACTCTTTGGGGAAAAATATGGAGATGAAGTTCGCGTTGTTTCTATGGGAGAGTTGCTTGAAAAGGAAGATTTAAAAAGGTCTTGGTCACTTGAGCTTTGTGGAGGGACACATGTGGAAAGAACAGGGGATATTGGTTTGATTCATATCGTTTCTGAAAGTTCTGTTTCAGCTGGAGTGCGCCGTATTGAAGCTTTAACAGGTGCCGCAGCGCGTCTTTATCTTAGCCGCCAAGATGTACGCATCCGTGAAATTGCTGATCTTTTAAAAACTTCTTCTTCTGATTTAGAAGAACGGGTGAGAGTTTTGCTTGATGATCGTCGTAAACTTGAAAAAGAGTTGAATGATGTGCGTAAGAAAATGGTGTTGAGTGGGGGAATAACAGAAAGTGGTCAAAGTGATATTACTATCATCAATGGATTTTCTTTTATGGGACGTGTTGTAAATAATATTCCACCACGGGATCTTAAAGCACTCGTTGATTCTGGGAAAAAACAAATTGGATCTGGAGTGGTTGCTTTTATTAGTGTTTCAGAGGATGGCAAGGGGAGTGCTGTTGTTGGCATTACGGATGATTTAACGGATCAGTTAAACGCTGTTGATCTCGTTCGTATTCTTTCATCTGTTCTTGGTGGGAAAGGCGGTGGAGGGCGTCCTGATATGGCGCAGGCTGGTGGTCCTGAGGGAACCAAAGCTGATGAAGCATTTGCAGTATTAAAAGATTTTCTAGAAAAATTTAAAAAGTAAAAAATTTCCTTATCGGTTTTTTTACATTGGTATGTTAGATTGGCGTATAAAAATCACGAATATCTATCGAGTGGATTGCTGAAATATAGATACAGTATTATTGAGAGAGATAAAATCATCAAGATAAAAAAGGGGGGGCGTTAGCAAGATTGTGTTGTGCTTCATGCTTTTGTTTATGATGTAGACGAACCATATCTTTCATAAAAGAAAGTATCTATTATATTGATTTTAAAAGAAACATCTCTACCCTATTTTACAATAGGAATTGTGAAGAGGATAACGCAAGATTTATTGCAAAACAGCTTCTTAAGCTTATGAAGTTGTAAGGTATCGCTTTTTCACTTTCAAATTGCTTAAATTATTTCTCGCTCTTCATAAGAGGCTCGTTTTTTAGAGCCGTTTTATTGGTTTCCTTTGCGGCTCATGTGTAAGAGAACAGATTTTTCTTGCAAGTTATGGAACGTAAATTAATCATATAAATCATATAAATCAGATAAATATTGCACAAAACTAAATATTTATATTAATTCAAGTTTTTCTCTGTGCATTTGCTGCATTTAAAATAGATTATGGCATTTTTAGAAATTTTTGCTTACCCACGAACAAAGCATTTTTGCAATGTTTTGTATTGAGAGATTTTTTGCATAAGATTTGTGAAGAGTGTTATTTTTATGATGCTATGGCTTCATGTAAGGGGATGACGTTTTCATTTTCTCCTTCTCTTTCTGGTGGCGTGATTGTTAAATCGCTTGCTTTTAAAAATTTAGAGAAACGGCCCCCTTTATCGATCAACTCTTGAAAGCTTCCTTTTTCAATTAAATAACCCTGTTCCAGAAAGAGGATCACATCAGCATTGCGTATTGTTGAGAGGCGATGTGCTATAATGAAAGTGGTGCGGTTATGGCTTATGCCCTCAAGAGCATCTTTGACACGTGCTTCTGTTTCAACATCAAGAGCGCTTGTGGCTTCATCGAGAATGAGAATGGGGGCATTTTTTAAAACAGCACGTGCAATTGCTAACCGTTGTTTTTCTCCACCTGATAATCGAGTTCCTCGTTCGCCCACCATTGTGTTATAACAATCAGCTTTTTTTAGAATAAAATCATGAGCTTCTGCTATTTTTGCTGCTTCATAAAGCTCTTCGTTTGTTGCACTTGCTTTTCCTATTGAGATATTGTCATGAATACTGCGATTAAAAAGACCCGCATCTTGAAACACTGTCGCTAGAGATTTTCGTAAAGATTCGCGATTGATTGAGCGTATATTTATTCCATCAATGGAGATATGTCCGAAGGTAGGGTCGTATATGCGCTGCAATAAATTGATTAATGTTGTCTTCCCAGCTCCTGTTGGTCCTACAATCGCAATAGTTTTCCCTGCTTCCACTTTAAAGGAAATGTCAAAAACACCTTGAGAAGAATTTGGAAATTTATAGGTAACGTGGTGAAATTGTATGGCGCCCTTAACATTTTTGAGGGAAGGGAGATTTTGTGGTTCGTTGATATTAAAGGTTGAGTCTTCCATTTCAAAAAACTCTTGCAGTTTTGCTTGTGAGGATATCGCGCAATTAATAAAATTGCTCATTTGGTCTAGACGGCTAATCATGAGTTGTGCAAATCCGACAAAAGCAACGACTTCACCTACCCTTAATTGATCTCTTGCAACAAAAAAAGCTCCAAGGAGAAGAACACAAACGATTGAAACTGTTGAAGCCATTCTATTTAAGCCACTGGCGAGCGCCCACCAATTGAGAACAGGATTTTGTGCTTTAAGAAGGTCATTTGTATGTTGGTACAGTATGGATGTTTCTTCTTTTATTCGATTATAACTTTGTACAATAGAAACATTAGAGATTGAATCACTAACATGTTTAAAAAGGTTATGATGATAGCATTCTACAGCGGCTTGTCCGTCTTTTGTTTTTCGCATCACTAAACGGGCAATTAAGACATAGATGATGGCAAGTACAACTAAGACTATTGAAAGACGCCAATTCATGTTAAAGGCTGTGGGGATGAGAACCAATAAGGCGACAAGTGTTGAAAGATGTTGACGCATAAAATCAAGCCATATGGTTGACATGGCGTCTATTGCACGCAAAAGTGTATGGAGTGCGTTGGACGTTCCGCGTTGTTGATGCCAAATTAAAGGCATGGCAATGATACGTTCAAAAGATTCTGTTAAAACCGTTAAACGGAGTCTATGGGCTAAGCGGTCCGCACCACGAGCAACAAGGACATAAGCGATGATATGGGAAAGGCCAAAACAAACCCAAATGGCAAGGGTAGGGATGATTCCTGATTTTTCTGTAATGGAATCAATAACGTGTCCAAATAAAATAGGTTCTGCAATGGTGATAATCGCTAACATAACATTAGCGTTACAGATTAAAAGAGATGCATTTTTTTCTCTCTTTAGGTAAGTGAGAACACGTGCATAGGTTTTGAATAAGGACACTATTAATGATCTCCATTCGCTGTTAAGCGTAAAGGCTACTGATTTTTATATCGAATTTCTAACTAATAAAAATTGAACGTTAAGAAAAGGCAATTTTGGATACTCATTGTAATATGGTGTGATAAAGCCAACGAGAATATGAATTTTTGTGTTTATAAAGGCGCAAAAATAGATCAATAAAATTATCAGGTAAGGGAACTTTCATGGCAGGTGTCGAAATAAAAAAGGTTGAGACAGACGAAAATGGAATGCGTTTAGATCGTTGGTTTAAAGCGCATTATCCAGGACTTGGGTTTGGAGCTTTACAAAAATTGTTGCGTTCTGGTCAGATACGGGTTGATGGTGGACGTGTTAAAGCTGATACGCGTCTTTGTATGGGACAGTCTGTTCGTGTTCCACCTCTCCCTCTTGATGATACGATAAATCTTCCAATAACGGATAAAACACTTCGTGGGAAAGATGATGGAACTGTTTTGAAAAAAATGCTGCTTTATGAAGACCCAAAGGTCTTTGTTTTTAACAAACCAGCAGGCCTTGCTGTACAAGGAGGCTCTGGTTTAACACGTCATATAGACAGTATGCTTGAGGTATGGCGCAATAAAAAAGGTGAAAAGCCGCGTTTAGTTCATCGCCTTGATCGCGAGACATCAGGAGTGCTTATTGTTGCCCGCTCTAGGGGAGCTGCGCAGGCCTTAACAGCTGCTTTTAGAGAACGGGAAACAAAAAAGACTTATTGGGCGTTGGTTCGGGGTGTTCCTAAAAAAAAACAGGACAAAATTTCGACATGGATGGTTAAGGAAATGACCGCACAAGGTGACAAAATGCGTGTTTGTGACCATGGGGAACCCGATTCACATCATGCAGTTTCCTACTACCGCGTTTTAGAGTCACGTGGGCGGGCTCTTTCGTGGCTTGAAATGGAACCTTATACGGGAAGAACACATCAGCTTCGTGTGCATGCTGCCCATATGGATCATCCTATCATTGGCGATTCAAAGTATTTTTTTTCTGATAGTAATTGGACATTACCAGGAGGCATTCAAAATCGCCTTCACCTTCATGCACGTCGTATTCGTATTCCTCATCCTTCAGGAGGCATCTTGGATATTGTTGCACCTTTACCCCCTCATATGGTCCAAAGTTTTAATCTTTTGTCTTTTAATGAGCGCGATGTTGAAACAGAATAATTTATCTTTATTTGTTCTTTTTGGTTGGTGCAAATTTTGTCTGTAAATTTGATTAAGATGGATAGGGTATCATTTATAAAGAGCTTTAGTAATCGCTATAAGAAAATTGTGTTTTTGAGTAATGAATTTTCAAATATCATAAATTTTTTTCCTACAGTTTTTTTATTTGATTGTATTGTTATTTCTAGATAAGATGTATCTTTAATAATCTGGGCTTATAAAGCTGTTCCTTTGCATTATCTACAGAGGTCATATATTGGGGAGGCATGTTTGTTAAGGAAGATGAATGAGATAAAATCTGAAGGATATTGACTGAAACAGTAAGGGCAATTTTTGATTTTTTCATGGAGAATAATTGAGGACTTTTACAGGAACTCTTAGGGAGAGCAGGTTCTAAACAAATTATTGTTTTCAAGGAAGTTTATCCTGTTAGCAGTGTGATTTGATATATTTATAGATTTATGCTTTTTACCTTTGCTTATACAGTGAAACTTATCAGCAAAGTATTCCTTACAATGATTAATTATTCTTCTGTTCGTTTCTTTGAAAGATTATTTTTCACAAAAGAAAAACAAGTTTTTAGAGTCTTAGCGCTTCATTGAAGTGAATTCATTATATGTGTCATATTAGAAATTGGTGAGAAAGCATCAGGTGTGTTTTAGTGTTCTAAGGATGGCATGAATACTTTTGTTTTTTCCAGTGAAAAAACAAATATTCAAAAATTGTGGAAATGTTCCAAGAGGGGATAAGTTGAAATGAGGAATGACTAATGGGATCATTATTGATTGACGTTAAGAGCGTCTCAAAAATATACCGCAGCATAAACAATGCAACGGGTTTTACCAATAAAGTGTTTTCTCTTTTCAAGCCTACTTATGCAAAATATCAAGCGCTAAAAGAGATCAGTTTTACCTTGTGTTCAGGGCAAGCACTCGCAATTGTTGGTCCTAACGGAGCGGGAAAATCAACATTGATTAAAATACTTTCTGGCATACAAGTTGCTGATGAGGGAGATGTTAAAGTTTTAGGCGTTAATCCCTATAATGCCAAAAAAATTCTGTTCAAGTCTCTGGGGGTGGTCTTTGGTCACAAAAATTGCTTATGGTGGGATTTACCCCTACGTTATAGTTTGGAAATGGCGCGCCCCTTATATAACCTTGAGCCAAGCTCTTTTCACCGTGATCTTAAAGAAATTACCGAGCTCTTGAATATTATATCATGGATAAGCCAGTGCGTATGCTAAGCCTTGGTGAGAGAGTAAAAAGTGAGTTAGCGTTTAATTTGTCCTTTAGACCTCAATTATTGTTTCTCGATGAGCTAACGATTGGTCTTGATATTACCTCCAAACATGAAATCAGGGAGCTGCTTAAAAAACTCAAAAAAGAGAAAGCTATGGGATACATCATTACCAGTCATGACATGGGAGATATCGATGGTTACCGTTGATGATATTCTTCTTTTACATAAAGGAAAAAAGCAGTTTCATGGCGCTATTGATACGTTAAAAGAGATGATCCCCTCAAATGTAAGAATAACGCTTTTTTGTGAACATTTACCAACAGTTTCAACGCTTATAAAGGATATTGATGAACTGGCAATAAAATTGTCCACTCCTTTAAAAGAGAAATACTTTAATGATAAAAAATGTACACTAGAGATTTCACTCCCGCGTGAAGATGTGCCACGTTTTATCAGAGAAATCACAACAGAACTTAACTGTCCCTTTTCTGTATCTACTCCCTCACTTGAAGAGATGCTCCGTGTTAAATTTAAAGAATTTCTCTAACTATTTTTTTGCTCTCTTTCTCTTTGCCAAGAATGGATTGCTCACAATCCTTAGTGACAGAGCAATGTTTTTTACCGATATCGTTATGGGGACGCTCTCACCCTTTGTGATTCAACTTTTGTTGTGGAATGCACTTTTTTCTGACACAAGCAATAGCATAAACGGTTTTAGTTTTCATGATATGATATATTATTATGCCTTTGCCTTAATTTTCTCACGCTTAAATAATGGTTATGGTGTTATTCAATCTTTCTCTCAGCATGTTAAAGAAGGGAAGTTAGAAGTCTATCTCACCAAACCATTCAGTTACATGATGCAAATGCTGTTTACCTTTTTGGGTGAAAGTGTGCTCTATGTTATGCCTTTACTTGCTATTTTTGCTGTAAAGCTTAGTTTATCCTCTGAGAATATTTTAGCATTGCTTATAGCTTTCCTGTCATTTTTTCTCATTGTTGTTTTCTCACAACTGCTGTGCTTTTTTCTCTCCTTTGCCATTGCCTTATTAAGTTTTTGGGTAATTGAATATAATATTTTGCTTTCTTTTAGTATTCTCAGTTCAGCGCTTCTTGGTGGCACTCTTCTGCCTCCCTCTTTTTGGCCAACATGGCTCATTCCAGTGATGCAGTTTAATCCTTATCGTTTTACCATCTCAGCTCCTGCCGAATTTCTTTCAGCGCATGATCTGAAAGTGTTCGAGCAATTTATTGTGGGGTGTGTTTTTTATATTTTGTGTCTTTTATTCTTCATTCATATTGCTTGGAAAAAAGGAATGAAAGCCTATCATGGAGCAGGGGGATGAGGTGAAAACAATCCTTTATTTTATCAGCATGAATGTGCGCCGACAAACTGTTTACGGTAAAAACTTCATTGGAGAATTTATTCTTTCTCTGTGCTATTATTTTATTCAGTTTATCTTTATTGATAAAATCTCTTGCTTTTCAGGAAATATTGGAAACTATAGCAGAGATGAAATTCATCTTATCTTTGTTGTTTTCCTTTTACTTGGGATATTTTTGAATATTTTTACCACCTCTATTGAAACATTTTTTGAAAAAGTAGCCGAAGGGAAAATTGAGGGATATCTGACAAAGCCTGTTTCAGTTTGGCTGTTAATTCTGTTTGGCTGGTGTAAACCTCTTTATTTGATTAAGCTTTTTATTGTTTGTGTGAGTGCTTATTCATTTGTCTTGCTACCAGATATGTTAGAAATAAAGCTGAAATGGTTTTCCTTTATCGTTGCAATTGGTTGTGTCTTTATCGTAAACATGTGTTTTTTCATGATGTTCAACTTTATAACATTCATAACCAGCCGTAAGATGCCCGTTGCTTATTTTCATGCAATGCTTTACCAACTTTCTTTTATTCCCATAGCTATCTATCCCTTAAATCTTGTAAAATGGCTGCTGTTTTTTCTGCCTCTAGCTTTTTCTGCTTCCCTCCCTGTATCATTTCTGCTTGGTAAAAATGAATGGAATATTGGATATCTTCTGTTGAGCACTTGTCTTTCTATTGCTATGACTTTCATAAGTTATAAGAAAGCAATGCGTAAATTTAATGGATTAGGGGGATAATGTAAAATTCTGCCTGATGTAAATAAAAAATTGAGCGAATAATTTTATTTTGCCGTAAAATATTTTGTTATTTATGTTGACGCTATAAGGCATGTAAAATTTGTACAGGGGTGTTTTTTGTTAGATATATTGACGAGTGATATTGGCATGTTCTCACAGCTGTTAGTAAGGAAGAACAAAAGCCAGAGATAATGGCTTGATTTTAGATCAAGTTTGTTTGAGTTAGATGGTAGTTTGATACCAAAAGCGTTTAAGACAACATAAGATTATAAGAATAAATTTTTGATTAGATATATAGACTACCGATTGCTTACAGATCAAAAAATCTATGTATACCAAAGTTACTTAAGTTTTTTTCTCTTTAAAATGCACATTTGAACTAAGTTTGTCGTTGATATTTTTTCTATGATGAAAATACATATCTTTTTGCAAAAGCAACAGGGGTATCATCTGCTTTAATTGAGATATCCATAAACTTTGTGTACTTACTTAAAAAACACAGAGTCATACAATCATGGTTATTGTGGATTTGCATTCTGATGAACTGAAAAAGCATAGTGAAGCGTTTTACAAATATTCGTAAAAATTTTTTTATTGGAAGCTTTTCGTCTCTTTGTAGTTTACAATTTTTTTTATCATTTTATCTTAAGCAAAGAGAATGGGGATTCATTTCTATTTCTTTATTTTATCTGAGAAGGGCGGAGTTATACGAATGTCAAAGAAAGTCATGATCGTGGAAGATAATGAGCTTAATATGAAGTTATTCCGTGATCTTGTAGAAGCGAGTGGCTATGAAACCGTTGAAACACGGAATGGTCTTATGGCATTAGATTTGGCGCGTTCATCGATGCCATCTCTTATCCTTGTGGATATTCAGTTGCCAGAGGTCTCTGGAATAGATGTTATTAAACAATTAAAAGAAGATGAGGAACTAAGATCAATTCCTGTTGTGGCTGTAACAGCTTTTGCTATGAAGGGGGATGAGGAGCGAATTCGAGCAAGTGGATGTGAAGAATATATGTCAAAGCCTATTTCTGTCCCTCATTTTATCACAATGGTAAAGCATTTTGTGGACTAAAGATTTGTTACGTGATGATAGAAAAAGACGTTGAAAAGCGTATGAGATCGCTAAAGTTAGTGTGCAAGTATTTTTGTATTTTAGCAGGTGGATATATTTAAGTTACCAAAACAGACTTGAAAAATTGAAAGGAAATTTTGATTTTTTAGTTTTTGTTTTAAGAGAAGTTGTTTTTTGTACTCTTGTTTTCTTCTAAGTGGTATAAGATTTTTTCCTGCATTCATCTCAAAGTCTGTTTTAGCAGGGCGAAAAAAGCCCCGATGAAAACGGGGCTCTATATCTATATATTGCACAAATATTGAAATTAACGTTTCGAAAATTGGAAAGAACGACGCGCTTTTGCTTTACCGTATTTTTTACGTTCAACGACACGGCTATCGCGGGTAAGAAATCCCCCTTTTTTCAAAATTGGGCGAAGTTCTGGTTCATAATAAGTTAAAGCTTTGGAAATACCATGACGTACTGCACCAGCTTGTCCAGAAAGACCTCCACCTGCAACGGTTGCAATAATATCAAATTGGGTATCCCTATTTGTTGCAACAATTGGTTGACGAAGAATCATTCTCAAAACAGGACGAGCAAAATATTTGTCAAATTCTTTGTTGTTAATGATAATTTTTCCAGAACCTGGTTTAATCCATACGCGAGCAACAGCATCTTTACGTTTTCCTGTTGCATAGGCACGCCCTTGTGAATCAAGCTTTTGCACATGGACAGGAGCGATGTTTTCATGAGCTTCCACAGTATTTGTTACGACACTGAGCTCAGCAAGAGAATTAATTTCAGCCATAATCAAGCAATCCTTTTGTTTTTGCGGTTTAAAGCACTAACGTCAAGAGACTCGGGCTGTTGTGCTTCATGCGGATGTTGGCTTCCAGCATAAACACGGAGATTCTTCAATTGACGGCGACCAAGGGGACCACGCGGAATCATACGTTCTACAGCTTTTTCAACAACGCGTTCAGGAAAACGTCCTTCAAGAAGCTGACGCGCTGTACGTTCTTTGATTCCACCAATATAACCGGTATGCCAATAATATTTTTTATCTGTATATTTTTTACCGGTAAGAGCTATTTTATCAGCATTGATGACAATAACGTTGTCTCCATCATCAACATGTGGCGTAAATGTAGCTTTATGTTTGCCCCGTAAGCGGTTCGCAACAAATGTAGCAAGACGCCCTAAAACAAGGTTTTCTGCGTCAATAATAACCCATTTTTTCACCACTTCAGTTGGCTTTTGTGAAAAAGTTGCCATAGAAGTATCCTTTAATTAACGCCCTCTATCATGAGGGAAATTTTATTGTTGTGTGTTGAAAATTGTTCTCATAGCGAAATATCTAACGCACACTTTTCACTCTGATATAATGTCTTTTGATTGACGTCAAGAGAAAATAAAAACTTTATAAAACAATACATTACGAGAGAGGTATTATGATACCTCGTATGAGGAGGTGTTTTATGTACATTTTTTGGGGTGAATGTTGCAAAAGGCTATTTTGTCTTTAACACATGATTGTATTTTATTAATCTCCATTATAAAATAAATAGTAATGCAGCTGTCTCGTTATTTTCTCAATGTTGAATCTTCTGCTTGTGGTCAGGCTTGGTTAGATGCCCTTGATGTTAAAGGGGTAAGTAATGCGCGTGCGATTTCTCAGAAATTTGGTTTTCCTGATCAGTTAGCACGAGTTCTTTCAGCAAGAGATGTGGATGAAACTGAAGCTGTTGCTTTTATTAATCCAACATTGCGCATGCTCATGCCTGATCCAGAAAGTTTTGTTGATATGCAATGCGCAGCAGAGCGTATTATTAAGGCTCTTCTTAATCAAGAACAGGTTGCTGTTTTTGGTGATTATGATGTTGATGGCGCTTGCGCATCAGCACTTATCGCGCGGTTTTTTCGTTATTTTGGGATTGAAGTCAAAATTTATATTCCTGATCGTATTGTTGAAGGCTATGGGCCAAATGAACAAGCTATGAAAATGCTTGTGCAAGAAGGTGCCCGTTTAATTATTACTGTTGATTGTGGAGCAAATAGTCCAGATGCTGTAAAAGCAGCAAGATTAGCAGGTGCTGATGTTGTAATTTTAGATCATCATCAAATGTCAGAAGTTCATCAAGAAGCTGTTGCTCTTGTTAATCCTAATCGCCCTGATGATTTTTCTGGACAAGGGCATTTATGTGCAGCAGGTGTTGTCTTTGTTACGTTAGCTTGGGTCCATCGTTTACTGCGGCAAAAAAAGTTCGAAGGGCCATTGCCTGATCTTCTCAGTATGCTTGATCTTGTTGCCTTGGCAACCATATGTGATGTTGTTCCATTACAGGGGGTTAACCGCGCTTTTGTGGTAAAAGGACTTCAAGTTGCTCGTTCTATGCATAATCCTGGGGTCGCTGCTTTAACAAAAGTTGCAAGGATAGGCGAACCGCTTAATAGTTTTCATTTAGGCTTTTTGTTAGGTCCTAGAATTAATGCGGGAGGACGCATTGGTGACCAGGCTTTGGGGGCACGTTTGCTCAGCTGTGAGGATAAAGAGGAGGCGAACAGAATAGCAGAACAATTAAATCAACTTAACCAAGAACGCCAAGAAATGGAGAATATTCAATTAGCACAAGCGGAATCTTATATTGCTTCTCTTTATCAAGATCAAGAAACACCATTGTCACTTGTTATTTCTCATCAAGAATGGCATCCAGGGATTATTGGTATTCTTGCTTCCCGCCTCAAAGAGCGTTTTTTTTGTCCTGTTTTTGCTATTGCATTGAGAGAAGATGGAAATGGCGTAGGGTCAGGACGCTCAATTAGCGGCATAGATCTAGGGGCACTCGTTCGTGAGGCTGTTACACTCAATTTATTAGAAAAAGGAGGGGGGCATAGTATGGCAGCAGGCATTACAATTCAATCGACAAAAATTGAAATTTTTCGAACATGGCTAGAAGAAAAAGTTTCTGTCATGGTTTCGCAATTGCATGCCAAAAAGTCTCTTAGTATAGATGGCTCTCTTTCTGCTTCTGGTGTTAATCAAGCACTATTTGAGTTGCTTGAAAAGGCAGGGCCTTTTGGGACAGGGAATGCAACACCTGTTTTTGTTCTTCCCTCTCATCGATTAATGAACCTATCTGAAGTTGGTAAAGGACATCTTCGCCTTATTGTATCTAATGTGGAGGGCAAAAAACTACAAGGAATAGCTTTTCGTGCTGTAGGGACAGCGCTTGGTGATTTTCTGTCGAGAAATATTGGCGAAATGATTCATTTAGCTGGCCATCTTAGTTTGAATTATTGGAATGGGACGATCAATCCACAACTGCGTGTGATTGACGCTGCTGCAGTAGTTTAAAAGAGATATTTTTTACATTAGATGTCTAAATTAGAAGCAAAAGTAGAATTTTCTTGTATAAAACGAAATCGTGCTTCTGGTTTTGTTCCCATGAGACTTTCTACAGTCTTTTTTGTTTCTTGCATTTCCACAGCATCAATAGAAACACGCAGCAGTGTGCGTTTTTGGGGATGCATCGTCGTTTCTTTAAGTTGTTCTGCGCGCATCTCACCCAGTCCTTTAAAACGACCAATTTCAATTTTCGCTTTTCCCGTAAATTCAGTTTTGAGCAATTCATCCTTATGGATGTCATCGCGTGCATAAGCAACTTTTCCGCCTTGCGATATTCTATAAAGGGGAGGGACGGCGAGATATAAATGTCCCTGATGAATAAGATCTGGCATTTCTTGAAAAAAGAAGGTAATGAGCAGTGATGCAATATGAGCACCATCAACATCTGCATCTGTCATGATGATAATACGTTCATATCTGAGATCTTTTTCACGATATTTAGAGCGTGTTCCACATCCAAGAGCAAGAATAAGATCGCTAATTGTTTGGCTTGAGTTCATTTTTTCATGGGCAGCACTGGCAACATTGAGGATTTTACCACGAAGAGGTAAAATTGCTTGGTTTGCTCTATTTCTTGCTTGTTTAGCCGATCCCCCTGCAGAATCCCCTTCAACAATGAATAATTCAGCACCTGTAGCATGGTTTTGGCTACAATCTGCAAGTTTACCGGGCAGACGTAATTTACGGACAGCTGTTTTGCGACTTATTTCTCTATCTTGGCGTCGTCTAACGCGTTCTTCAGCACGTTCAATAACCCAATCAAGAAGTTTTGTTGCTTCTTGGGGGGAATTTGCTAACCAATGGTCAAAAGGATCACGGATTGCATTCTCAACAATACGTTGCGCTTCGATTGTGGCTAGTCGATCTTTTGTTTGTCCAACAAATTCAGGATTTTTGATAAAAATTGAAAGTATTGCAGCCGTTGAAATCATAATATCGTCTGATGTAATGATCGCTGCACGCTTGTTTCCTATTAACTCAGCATAGGATTTCAGTCCACGCAAAAGAGCTTGACGTAATCCTGTTTCGTGCGTTCCACCTTCTCCTGTAGGAATAGTATTGCAATAAGATTGCACATGAGCATCACCGCCATGCCAAGCGATGGCCCATTCAACACAGCCATGACCATTATTTTGTTGTGTTTTGCCAGAAAAAATTTCTGATGTGACGCGATATTCGTCTTTTAATGACGCGAGTAAATAGTCTTTAAGCCCATTGGGAAAATGAAAAATAGCTTTTTCAGGAATATTTTTTACGCCTTCAAGTATGGCGGGATCACAAGTCCAGCGAATTTTTACGCCGCCAAAAAGATAGGCTTTAGAGCACGCCATCTGATAAATTTTTTCTGGATCAAAAGCTGCTTTTTCACCAAAAATTTCACTATCAGGATGAAAACGAACACGCGTACCACGACGATTATAAACATCTCCCAAATCTTCTAATCCAGATTGAGGAATACCACGTGAAAAACGTTGGCGGTAAAGTTTTCGTTCTCGTGCAACTTCAACTTCCATATCATCTGATAGAGCATTGACGACAGAAATTCCTACTCCATGAAGCCCGCCCGCAGTTTGATAAGCTTTTCCATCAAACTTTCCTCCAGAGTGGAGTTGTGTCATAATAACTTCTAGAGTTGATTTATCAGGCATTTGAGGATGATTTTCGACAGGAATACCGCGTCCATTATCTGTAACGGTTATATAACCGTTCCTATCTAATGAGACCTCAATGGAATCTGCATAACCAGCAACAGCTTCATCCATCGCATTATCAATAATTTCAGCAAATAAATGGTGAAGCGCTTTACTGTCTGTTCCACCAATATACATTCCAGGGCGTAAACGTACAGGCTCTAAACCCTCAAGCACTCGAATAGAGAGGGCATTATAGTCGTCTTCTTGCGTATTTTTTGCACTTTTTTTTGAAACCATTGCTTTTGATTTCATTGGAGACTGCAGAGTGCTTTCTTTTGTATTTACCCTAGATTGGGCTTTATTTAAAACACTAAAAAGATCCTTGTTGTTATCGCTCATAGCGTTTAACTATCCACCTCATAAAATAAAAATATTTATTAGAATAAATTTTATGCCTGTTTTTTATTTAAAAATCAATGCAGTTAGGAAACATCAATTGTTGGACCAAAAATTTGTTCAAAAGCCTGTTTGAGAGCAATATCAATATCATGCATTGTTACAGGACATCCTAAATCAAGAAAGCTTGTTACACCGTGGTTTGTAATTCCACAAGGAACAATTCCTGAGTAATGGGCTAAATTAGGATTAACATTGATAGAAACGCCATGAAAACTTATCCATTTGCGCACTCGAATGCCAATCGCCGCAATTTTATCTTCAGAAGAAAGATCATTTTGTTTTGATGGGTTATGAGATTGTTTAATCCAGACACCAACGCGATCTTCTCTGCGTTCGCCTTTAATATTAAAGCTTGCGAGCATCTGTATGATCCATTCTTCTAATGCACTAATGAAAGCACGAATGTCTTGTTTTCGGCGTTTAAGATCAAGCATAATATAAGCAATACGCTGTCCTGGTCCATGATAGGTAAATTCACCTCCACGTCCTGCTTCGTAAACAGGAAATAAATGAGGCGCTAAGAGATCCTTTTTATCTGCACTCGTACCCGCAGTATAAAGGGAAGGGTGCTCAAGAAGCCAAACCTGTTCATGGGCCGTTTTTGCAAGAATTTTTTCCACACGTTCCTGCATGTAACGCAGCGCTTCAGGATATTCAACCAAATGATCACTTATTTTCCATTCAACGGGTGGATTCCCTAGAATTGCATTAAAATGATGTGATAAGTGACTACGATCCCTATGTTTCAATTCAAATGTCATTGGCAATATTTATCTTAATGTTTGAGTTTGTATTGTAATCAGAAAAATAACAAAAGCGTAAGATTAAGAGACACTTTATGAGAAATGCAATGAATTTTTAATGAGAAATGTAATAAGTTTTATTAAAAAGAACGTGTTATGTTCGTTTTACCATCTTCCTGTTGCACCACCACCACCTGATGATCCACCACCACCTCTGAATCCTCCTCCTCCTGAATGTCCACCAAAAATTCCACCAGAACCTCTACCCCTCGTATTTAAGTTTAAAAACCAAGGTGTGAAGACAATACCCATCCAAAGATACTTTCGTGGACCTATTTTCTGACCAAAAATCATAGCAAGAATGGGTAAACCCATGGCTATAAAGAGAATGAAAAACATGACTGTATTTATAATCATTTCTTCTTTTGCAGCTTGTTTACGTTGTTCTTCAACAGCTTTAGCTTTTTGTTTGAGTCGAAAAGAAAAATCTGCATCACTTTGTGTGATCACTTTGATAATTGCATGAACCGATTCAACAATTCCTTTTTGATAATTTCCTTCACGAAAATGAGGAATCATGAAGCTATTAATGATGACAGAGGAAATAGCATCTGTTAGTTCTCCTTCCAGACCATAGCCTACCTCAATACGTGCTTCACGTTCATTGGGTGCAATGACGATTAATACGCCATTATTGATTTCTTTTTGGCCTAACTTCCATGTGCGAAAAAGAGAATTGCTGTAAGTTTCTATATCATTTCCCGAAAGAGTAGGGAGCGTTACAAGAACAATTTGATCTCCCGTTTTCTCTTCGAGTGTAGCAAGCTTTTCCGTTAAATTTCTCTTTGTTGCATGGTCAAGTAAATGAGCTATATCGTTGATATAGCCGGTTAAGGGAGGAAATTGAGTGTATGCGTAAGAGACATTCCCCAATGCAATGATTAAGTATAGAATGCTTAAAGGAACCCATAAACGTCGAAAAAAACGACGTTGTATAAAGTGTTGAAATGGTTTCATTAATTAAAATTAACCTTTGGAGTTTGTTGGCTATCCGTATCGATGGTAAAAGTTGGCATCGGTTTAGCGTCACGAAACCATAATTTTGCCCAAATCATTGTTGGCATTGTTTTGAGTGCCGTGTTGTAGGCACGAACTGTTTCAATATAATCGCGGCGTGCAACGGAGATACGGTTTTCAGTTCCTTCTAGTTGTGATTGAAGAGCAAGAAAGTTCTGGTTTGCTTTAAGATCCGGATAGTTTTCGACAACTGCCATAAGTCGCGAAAGTGCACTTGATAAATTGGCTTGATTTTTGAGATATTGCTGCATAATTTCCGGATTATTCAACATATCTGCATTAATGTTGACTTGTGTTGCTTTGGCACGTGCTTCAATGACATTTGTGAAAACGCTTTGTTCATGGGCGGCGTAAGCTTTAACTGTTTCTACAAGATTGGGGATGAGATCTGTACGGCGTTGATATTGATTGAGTACTTCACTCCATGCGGCGTGTGCTTTTTCTTCATTTGTTGGTATTGTGTTAAATCCGCAGCCACTTAAAAATGGTATTAACCCTGCCAAAAAAATAATGATTGAAAATTGTTTTAATATTTTAAACATTGAAGAAGTTTGTACATTTAACATAAAGATGTCTCCACAGATATTTTATGTATCATATAGGGTTTATCTTACTTGTGGAAAGTATTTTGAATTTTATAAACAGCTATTGTTATCAATAAATTGACATCTCTCTGCGTTTTTAGCACGCTTAAGTCACTTGTTGATATGAAAATAATAGTGAGAGTATAGATGTCAGCTTATGAAAGATCAACATTATTCATATCAATTATTCTTTACAGAAAATTATATTATTTTCATAGGACTTTTTTATTTTAGAACGTAGAAAATAACAATTAACGAAGGGGAGAATGTCGGTATCAAGCTTATAAAAAGAAGAGGCCGTTCCCATTTTTCTTCCTTTAGAAGATAAGCTTAACCTATTGGATAAAAAGGCTTTTAAATTATGGATAGCAACAATTATGAAGAAGGGGGGAAATTCCTGCATTGCAAAATGTTCAATGGCAAAATGAAAAGTTTGACGGATTAGCTGATGATTATGATCGCTATCCTCTTCGCTGCCGTCCTCACTTTATTTAAGATCATGTTTCTCCCTTTTAAGAATAAAAAGCATTTGTCCATCGTGATGTAGGGATTGGAATAGGCATTGCATGAGAGGGAATTGTTAAATTTTTAGGGAATAGCAGCAATATCATGCTATTTTTATCCTAAGGAATGGCTTTTAAAAAAGCATTTTCATTCAAAGAGAGATTATATCTTTTTTATTTTATAGGTTTTATAGAAGGGTTAATAATGTTAAGAATTATACTTTAATTGAATAAAGAAAGAAAATTATGACGATTATACTAAAACCGGGTGAGGTAACACTTAGCGAACTTGAAGCTATTTATTTTAATGGTGAAGTGAGTAAACTTCATCATGACACGCATTTAGCTATCGAGAAAGGAGCGCAGCGCATTGCTGAAATTGCTGCTGGAAGCGAGCCTGTATATGGGATTAATACTGGTTTTGGGAAATTGGCTTCCATTAAAATTGGTGCAGACAAAGTCACTGTTTTACAGAGAAATCTTATTTTGTCCCATTGTTGTGGGGTAGGAGATCCTCTTGCTGAAGATATTGTGCGTTTGATGATGAGTTTAAAGCTTATCTCTTTGGGAAGAGGGGCTTCTGGGGTTCGTCTAGAATTGGTCAATTTGCTGGAAAATATGCTGGTAAGGGGTGTTATTCCTGTCATCCCAGAAAAAGGATCTGTTGGCGCTTCAGGTGATCTTGCCCCACTTGCTCACATGGCTGCTGTTATGATGGGAGAAGGAGAAGCGTTTTTTCAAAAGGTTCGTATGAGTGGAGCGACTGCGTTAGAAAAAGCAGGGTTATCTCCTATTATTCTAGAGGCAAAGGAAGGTTTAGCTCTTATTAATGGGACTCAAACATCAACAGCACTTGCACTTGCTAACCTTTTCCGAGCTTATCGGGCATTGTGTGGTGGATTGTTGGCTGGGGCTTTAACGACAGATGCTACCATGGGGTCAACAGCGCCATTTCACCCTGATATCCATATTTTACGAGGCCATTATGGGCAGATTGCTGTATCGAAAACATTGGAAAAACTTGTAGAAGATTCAGAAATTCGTGCAGCACATTTACGGGGTGATGAGCGTGTACAAGATCCTTATTGTATACGTTGTCAGCCACAGGTTATGGGGGCATGTTTTGATATTTTGCGAGCAGCAGCCAAAACACTGATTATTGAAGCAAATGCTGTTACAGATAATCCATTAATTTTAAGGAATGGTGAAGTTGTATCAGGTGGAAATTTTCATGCTGAGCCTGTAGCATTTGCTGCTGATCAGATTGCTCTTGCTTTGTGTGAAATAGGGGCTATTTCTCAACGGCGTATTGCTCTTATGGTTGATCCAGCAGTTTCTTATGGTCTTCCAGCTTTTTTAGCCAATAATGCAGGTCTTAATTCAGGTTTTATGATTGCTGAAGTAACAGCAGCAGCTTTAATGTCTGAAAATAAACAAATGGCTCATCCTGCTTCCGTTGATTCAACACCAACTTCAGCCAATCAAGAAGATCATGTTTCAATGGCTTGCCATGGTGCTCGTCGGTTATTGGTAATGAGCGAAAACCTTTTTACAATTATTGGCATTGAAACGCTTATTGCAGCACAAGGAATTGAATATCGCGCACCTTTAAAAACAAGTACTCTTTTGCAGTCTGTTATGGAATGTTTACGCAAAAATATTGCTTCTCTTAAGGAAGATCGCTATCTGGCTCCAGATCTTCATCAAGCACATATACTTGTACGTGAGGGGCATTTATTATCTGTTTTACCAGAAACAATTTTCCCTTCATTAAGTTTTCAATGATATTTGTTTTAAGGCTAATGAGGAAGGATGGATATTAGATTTTGAAACTTCCTCATATAAAAATATAGAAAATCAATACTATATTTGAATTATTGAATCAATTGTGTATATATCTTCTGTTTGTAACCAACTATATATATTTTACTTTATAGTGATCTGAATTTATCATCATAAGTTTATAATCTATTAAATTGAAATAAGTATACTTTATAATTCCTATCAGAGATTTTTAATTTAATTTAAATAATATCCAAAAATTATATATTGTGATATTATGTTTTTATAATTATAAATTATATTATATGCATTATATTAAATAAAAATTTTATTTTATATTCTTCTTATTTGTTAATACTTTATGAGTTTTATAGTTCATTTTTTGTATTTTAAGTAAAAAAGGAGAAATAAATGTTTAAAAGTACTAGATTAGGTATTTTAACAACAATTCTTTTTTGTTTTTCACAAACTCTTGAGGTTCATGCAAATTTTAGGAGAGGTAGCTTTCCAGAGGGAATTTTTATTATGATGGTGTCTCAAGAGAAAGAGCCTCTTATTTTAGCTAAAAACAAAGGTTTTAGTGATATCTCAGGGCAAATTCCCAGAGGAAAGGAGGGAGATATTATTGGACCAACAGTTAAAGATGCTATTTTTACCGTATATTTTTTTTTCATTGGAAAGCTTGTCGTTAAGGCTGTGGGAGCCCTTAGAAGATGGGCTGTAGATTCACTTTCTCATACTTTTAAAAATTGGCGAGATTCGCTTTATCATTGATTGAGTTTTTCAATTGGCGTAAAAAGTTTGTTTTATGGGCTCAAAGAGAATTTGCTTAAAGTCACAAAAATTAATTGTATGCATAGTTAGTGCGCTTGTTATGAACTTTTAGGCTTCTATTTCGGTGTACTGAAATAGAAGCCTAAAAGTTCACACTACATTAAGACTAATTTTCTTTGTAAAAAGCCATGGAATACGAAATGAATTAAATGACAATTATAAAAAAATTCATTATCACTTTATTTCAATAAAATAATACGAAATTGCAGGTTATAAAAACTGTATAATTTGCCATATAAGTATTTTTTATTGTTTAGAGCAAAGCGTTGGACTGGCTGGTTTTTGATGTTTTTTGAAATATATTCGTGAAAGAAACATGAGATTTTATTTATCATAAAGCTGTTTATTGTGGTGTGGATTTTCGCCAACATTTTAATAAAGAAGGAAAGTAATGGCAAGAAATGAACTGAAACGAGGGATGAGTAAGCGCCAAGTTATTTTTTTAGCTCTTGGCTCTGCTATTGGAACAGGTCTTTTTTATGGATCAGCCCAAGCAATTAAGCTTGCGGGTCCCAGTGTTTTGATTGCCTATTGTATTTCTGGTTTAGCTATTTTTATGGTTATGCGGGCTTTAGGAGAGATGATCCTTCATAATCCATTACCTGGTTCTTTTGCGCGTTATGCGGCAAATTATATATCGCCATTGGCAGGTTTTTTAACGGGGTGGACATATGTATTTGAGATGATTCTTGTTGGTTTGGCTGATATTACAGCTTTTGCGACTTATATGGGGTTTTGGTACCCTGAAGTTGCTCCTTGGGTATGGGCACTGAGTATTACACTCATCATTACAGGTATTAATTTAGCTGCTGTAGAAGTCTATGGTGAGCTAGAATTTTGGCTGTCTTCTATTAAAGTGATCGCTATCATTGCGATGATTATTTTAGGCATAGCAATTATTTTTTGGGGGTGGGGTGAAGATGCTCATTCTTCTACTGTTACTGTTCATAATTTATGGAAGAATGGTGGTATTTTCCCTAATGGTTGGTTTGGTTTTTTAGCTTGCTTTAGTGTTGTTGTTTTTGCTTTTGGTGGTATAGAAATCATTGGCATGGCAGTCATGGAAGTTCAAAATCCTCATCAAACGATTTCAAAGGCAATTAATTCTACTCCATTTCGTATTTTGCTTTTTTACATCATGACATTAGCTATTTTAATGTCTCTTTATCCTTGGAATGAGATTGGTCTTATGGATAGTCCTTTTGTATCCATTTTTGAAAATCTTGGGATTTCATATGCAGCAAATATTTTAAATATTGTTGTTGTTACAGCGGCTATTTCGGCAATGAATAGTGGAATGTATGGTGCTTGTCGTATGATCCATGGTTTATCGCAGGAGGGTTATGCTTTAAAGAAGTTTCAATATTTATCAAAAAACGGTATACCAGTTTTTGTTATTTTGATGATCTTCACTATTTTTCTTCTTGGTGCTGTCCTTAATTATTTTTATCATGAAAAGCTTTTTTTTCTTATTGCGGCAATGGCAACATTTGCAACAGTTTTTGTTTGGATGATGATTCTACTTTCGCAAATTTTTATGCGAATTAAGATGCCTAAAGAAGTACAGAATGCTTTAAACTTTCCCATTCCATTTTGGCCGATAGGGTCAATTTTTTCTATTTTATTTATGGTTTTTATTTTTATTCTCTTATGGTACTTTGATGAGACGCGACCAGTTTTAATTGTTGGTGTTGCTTGGATTGCTTGGCTTGTTATTTGTTTCTATGCCCTTAAGCTTTACAATTTTAAGCAAAAGAAACTGCAATAAAATAAAGATTATAAACTAAAAAGAAAGAATGAATGTCTTCAGAAGAACGGGTATTCGATTGTTATCTTCTAAAGATTGGAATAATTTAAATTGAAAACAATCTGCTCGTTATCGTTTTGCTTTGGAATATTTTGTAAACTATTGCTTATTTTAATGGTAAGCTATTAATAATAATTTCATCATATGAATATCAGACATTACTATCAAGATAAGTATTTCATGTTAAAACGTTTTTATATTAAAATGCCTAACAGTACTAATAGGTTTTATTAGATACAAGGCTATAAAAAATATCTTTTTCTAAACTTATTAATGAAGTTCTCTTTCATAAGAGAAGTTATTGTGAGAATTGTTTCTATATTTTGATTTGTATTTTTTTCATCGTTACTCAACTGAACCAAATAAATTATTTTATAGGCTTTTTTAAAATTGAGTTTTTAAATTTTGTTATTAAAGAAGCGGATATTATCGCTGGCACAAACCCTCTGAGCAAAGATGAACAGAGCAGGAATATTAATCTGACAGCGGGGTAAGATATCACCTTTGAAAGTGGAAAAAATACGCAAACAACGCAAAATCATTCGCAAAGTGCCTCCATGAATGTTGGCTACAGCTACGGCACGAGTGGGTCAGGGGGGATGGGGAATGCTTCTTTTAGTAAAGGAAATGGCTCGAGTGAACAGGTGCAACACAAAAACAGCCATATTATAGGCACTAACACTATTCATACTAACAGTAGGCAAAACACCACATTGGCGGGGGCAGTGCTTTTTGCAAATCTTATAGAGATGGGTGTTGGTAGCGCTCTCACTATTACCAGCCTCAGTGATACAGGAAAAACCTTTAGCAAGCAAAATTCTGTTTCTGTTGTATTTGGTGCAGAAACAACGGGTGGAGGAGGTTCAATGAACGCCTCTTTCCAAAAAGACAAATCCTCTAGTGATTATCACAATGTTGGGGAGCAATCAGGCATCAAAGCAGGGGCAGACGGCTTTGAGATCAACGTTAAAGATAAAACAACGCTGACCGGCGGCATTATTGCCAGCACTGCCTCGGCAGACAAAAACAAACTGACCACCGGAACCATTGCGACGAGTGATATTATCAACAGTGCTCATGCTACAGCCAGCAGCCAAGGTTTTAGCATTTCAGCAGGTGGTCCGATACATCAAGGCAAATATGGCGTTGTAAAAAACATTGTTAAAAATGTCTTCGATCATTCTAAAGCCTATGATGAAGAGGAAGGTTACACCAAATCCGCCATCAGTGATGCTACCACTGTGATAACCAATGAAGACGGGCAAATGGCAATGACAGGGCAAAATGGGGACCAAGCCATTGCTTCCCTTAATCGCGATACCGTCAACGCCCATAAGGGCGTCTCACCCATCGATGTAGGCAAACTGGAACAAATCGTTCATGAAAACCGTGAGATGGCCACCCAATTGCTGGAAGAAGGATTTAAATATAGCGATGACTCCTATAAAACCATGTTTCTTAAAGAACACCCTCTCGCTGTGGTCGACCGTGATGAACAGGGCAATATAATCTATAAAACAGATGAAAATGGAGAACCTATAGAAGACGCCCGCGGGCAAAAAATTCCTAAGTTTCATTATTTAACGGAGGAAGAGAAGCAGCATTTACAGGAGGGGGCTGACGGTAAGGTACATGTGCCCCTCAATGGCATCTTTACACCACCAGAGGAAGCTGCTGTTTATGCAGAGCAACATGCCAAGGATAAAAATGCACCGCTTTATTTTGTTGTGTTCCCAGAAGCCGATTCTGCTATCTCAGAACTTCTGGTTGCAGGCTATCAGAAGATTTTTGAAAATAACTTTTGGGGTCTGACCAATTCAACACAAGAAGCAAAAAATCTGGTGTCTGGCTATGGCAATACAGGGTTGGAGCTTAACGGCCATAGCCGCGGTGGCATGACAGTGGGAAATACGCTGAATTCTTTAAAACAAGAAGGTGTAAATGATATAGCAGGCAATACAAGGGTCAACCTCTATGCGCCAGCCTTTAATGCATTTGTTGCAGCGGGTCTGTTATCTTATGTGAGTGGTGGCAAACAAACCACTGTTGGTTTTGATGGGCATAAATATGACTTTGTAAGCCGATGGATTGGCGGCAATGACTATACGTATGAGACAATACCTGCTGGCAGCAATGCTTGGAAAGAAGCATGGAGAATGTTCACAGATCCCAACAGTGTTCACACATGTCTTGGAAATGCAAATGCTATGTGCAACACACTTTACGGTACATCTCATCTAGAACAATTTCCTTTAAGTAAATCATGGAGTAAAAAATGAAACAAATTCAAAAGCTATTAAGTGCAATAACTTTGTTGATCATAACTGGATGCCAATTTAATAAACCTCCTGTATCTTCTATAGGGGCATGGGAAAAGCCAGGAGCGGACTTTACAGAGATAGGAAAAGCCTTGTTAGAATGTGGCATGCCAACTCCTTATGATCGCGATCCAGAAAACGATAATCGTAGTTTCAATCAAATGGCAACCATTGATGCTTGCATGCTCCAAGCAGGATTCCGCTATAAATATGATGTGGGGGGGGGTGGTGTGGAAATCATAAAGCCGAAAACTTGCCGATTTGTCGTCCAGGCGCTGTTATACCACAGCGAAGTGTCAAGAGGCGCTTAAACAGCCCGTTTTGTAAAAAATATAAAAATAGCCGTAAATGCCAACCTTAAGTTTTACTGTTAATGGAAAGTAACAATCCCCACATTCATGTATTCCCTTGGCAGTGCGGGATTGTTTCTTCAACCAACCGTCCTGACGCTATTTATCTATAGCGTCTACAAATATAGGACAACAATTTATAAAAATATCTATTTCAATTATAATCAAAATATTGAGAGTAATTATAAGCATAACGTTGATAGAATATGATTTTAGTAGTAATTTTACTGTATTTTTGATATAATACCCAATGGCATAATCATCGGAAAAAGATAAATGATAATAAAGAGTGAGAATGTCTATCATTGTTTTGGAAATGAAAACGCAGCATGTAAAATAATTTATAGATTGTTTCGTGATATCAAAATTATTCAAGGATAGGAAAATGAAGCAGATTTTAAAATTATTAAGCGGGATAGCCTTACTTATTATGGCTGGGTGTTACCCAGAACAGCCTTCGCAAACGGCTGTAGATGTATGGGAAAAGTCTGGTGCAGATCAACTTGAGGTTAAAAAAGCTTTGTTAGAGTGCGGAATGCAGCATCTTGATGGGCGTCTTGATACAGAAAAAAGTACCGATGAAAAGTTCAATGCAGAGGAGTCTGTGAATGCATGCATGATACAAGCAGGTTTCCAAGATAAATTGGGAAGGGTGAAATGGTGTGAGAAATATGAAAATCTTCCAATTTGTCAGCCTGATGCTGTTATTCCTCAGCGAAGTGTGGAGAGGCGCTTAAATAGTCCTCATTGTGAAGAGAACAAAGAACAACCCGAATGTCAGCCTTAAGTTGAGGTCGCTATAATCAAATCCTCGTATTTCTTATTCTCGCAGGGGGGGCGAAGCGGGGATACTTTTTCGATGTACGATCTCTATGCTCTCTAAAGTTGTTTTACGTACGAGAAAATATTGGCAGACTTATCAGCCTTTTTATTGTAATTATTAAAGGAGGGGGAAAATGAAAAAAATATTGAAGTTATTAGTGCTATAGTTTTATAAAATTCTGCTGGATGTATCAGTAAACTTCTCTCATCGACTTTTGCATTATGGGAAAGTCCCAGTGTCGATAAGTCTGTGGTCCAACAAGCACTATCAAAATACGGCTGGAAACCAATTTATGCTTCTTCTGAAAATATGGATTCGCGTGTAAATGAATTTGCAGCAATTTAGAGTGCATGATTAAAGCAGATTATCGCTACAAATTGCAAGATTTAAAGGGAATTTATTTTTCATCAGTGCCGCGGAGTGATTCATTTTTAGTCAATTTAATGGTAGCAGGGTATCAGCAGATTATGGAAAATGATACTTTTGCTGTAACCAACTCGACAAAACAAGAGCGAGATCTGATGTTACGACTTGGGAATGATATAAAAAACGTCAGAAAATAAAAAAACTCTGAAAAAGTGAAATATTCATCTTTAAAGCAGTAATTGAATGAAATATTATGGAGAAGAAAGAGAAAATATAGTTCTTTACCTCTTGATATAGTGATATTCATTGGCTTTGATAGTGTAATAGTGTTATTATCAGATGATAATAGTGGGGAATATTTGAAAATTTATTTGATATAAAGAGTGGCAAAGAATGGTTTTGCTAACATAGCTACTTTAACGGTAATAAATAGTTTTTTTTCAATAGCACTGATTTAATGTAGAAATTGTGTACATTCGCTTCCATTTCAGTGCAAAGTTTTATTGGATTTGTGTTGTTATTGAAGAAATGATGCGGTTATAAATTTTACTGTATCTTATTATGTGATATTTGTATTAGTATATTTTGATCGTTTGAATCTTAAAAATTATTCTCATTTTGTTATATTTTTATTTTTGGGAAATGAGATAAGTTAAACATTATATCTCTTCAAAATTCAGGTTTTTTCGCATTGTTTGAGATTAATTTTATGGTGTTTTGTGCCAAAACTCTCAATATTTTTAGGATGAATCTTTAAAGAAATTGTTATTCTCAAGGGTATTTTTAAATTTTTTGTTCTTTCTTTACACAAAATACAAAACGTATTATGAAACGCTGTCACTTATCAAAAAAAATAAAATAACTTTGTTTATTTTATTCTTAATGTATTTAATTTGTCGTTTATTGTTTTGCTCACATTTTTTGTTTTTGTTGTAAAAAGAAAGTTTTGAAAAGCAATGGTAATCAAGGTATCTCATAATCGCTTGTATTCGTGCGTTTTTACAGCAGCTATTTTTTCTTTTTTATTCAATATGGATATTGAAGTACATTCTCGCCCATTTGTGTCACTGTCATGTGAAGAAAACAAATTGCCCTATGAATGCAGTGATGGTGCAAAGCATACAATTAGCGATAAAATATATAAGATCACGGCACTTGTTCAACCAAAGAGTGAGGAGGAGAGTTCTCTGTCCTTGCCTTTTGCTATAGCAGTACAGGAGCCCAATACAGTTATTCAGGCAATGCGTATAGAAGTTGAAGGTACTGAAAGTATAGAAGATATTTATGGTGCGGTTGCATCACGAGGAGGAAAAATTGTCTTGAGCGATTCAGCTTTTAAAAATGTGTCAATAGGTCTTAAAGCTGATCGTGGAATAATTGAGGTCAATCGTGGAACAATTGAAGCTACTCAGGTCGCTGCTTATGCAGAGAAGGTAGGAGCATCTGTTACGTTAACGGATACAAAAATTAAAGTGGAAGGTCAGGGGATTGGTCAAGAGAGTGCCCTTTTTGTTACGGCTGATGCGGGTGTTCAGATGAAGGGTGGATTTATTGATGTGAATGATGCCGCTGCGCTTTATGTAGAGAGAGGAGGGAGTGCAACTCTAGATGGTGTTACCATTACTTCAAAACGTCAAAAAACAGAAGATAGAAAAAATACAAATGAAAAAATTGCGCATACAGTTTTCAATTTAAAACAACAGGGCTCTGTTTATTTAAAAAAGGCGAATATTGTTTCTACGGATGTTCATGTTTTAACAGTTGGAAAAGATTTTAACACACAATCTGCTGTCGGCAGGGACGGAAATCTTTTAATCTCGCGGGTGAATATTGAAGATTCAACCATTAAGGCAATGGGAAACAAGCATGGTATGCGTTTTGAAACGGGAGGGGAGACTAGTGCGTACGAACAGGGACTTGTTTTTTTGAAAAGGACGGTTTTTGAGGTTCCTGCTGGAACAGCTATTCATAGTCATAACAGTCAGAGTTATATTGCTGTAACAGAAGGCACTAAAATTTCTGGTGATTTATTATTAACAGCTGAAAAAGGGGGGACTGTCGCGATTTTGGCTGATTCTTCTTCATTGATAGGAGGGACTCGTGTTGCCGACGATTCTATTGTTGAGCTTTATTTGACAAAAGGATCAAAATGGTTTTTGACAAGAAGAAGAGAGATAGATTTGCACGTTGCAAATCGTACAAGTTCATTTATTTCATTTGTAAAACTTTCTGATAGTTTTATCGCTTTTGAAACTCCAATGTTTCACATGTATCAGACACTTTATATCGGAAAAGGAGAGAAAGAAGTTTATAGTGCGCAAGATCGTGCGGATATTTATCTCAATACCTATCTCAGGCGTGATGGGTTGCTTGATAATAAAAAGACTGATCGACTTTTAATACAGGGTGATGTTTCTGGAAAAACAACAGTTTATGTGCAATTTATTGCGGAAAATCTGGAGGAGACAGTAACCAGTGAAAATGCTCAGAGTATTTCACTTATTCAGGTTTCTGGAAAAGCAGCAGAGGATTCTTTTCAATTAAATCGTGCTTATATTGCATTAGAGGGTTCGCCTTACCAATATTATCTTCATGCCTATGGTCCAGATTCTTCTCTTGGACAAGCACAAACTTCTCAAAGATTGGTTGAGGGAGAGGGAGATTTTTGGGATTTTCGCCTTGAAAGTAAATATATTCAGCCTGCTTTAGGGGAGTCTAATCTTCCTCATTCTAAGTTAAAGATCAGAGAAGTTGTTCCACAAGTTCCGACCTATCTTCTGTTACAAAATGCTTTGTTTCATGTTGGATTCATGGATATCCGTAATCAACAAAAGCAATTGCAAGCTACACGGTCTATTTCTCGTAAGTTATTAAAAGGTAAAGAGAATTTTGCATTATCTGTTTACGGTTACGGTGGGAGTTATCGTTATGTCTCAGATTTATCTCTCCTTGAATATGGGTACGATGGGAATGTTGATTATAACGCTATAGAAACAGATATTTTATTCAAAACAATAGAGAGGGCATATAGTACGATATCTTTTGGGATTATGGGAACCTATGGAAAGCTTTCCTTACAACCTTGTGGCGTGGAACAAAGTCAAAAAAGTCCGTTTAATAAATGGACATTTACGGCATACGGTCGTGTGAAACACAATACGGGTTTTTATGGAGATGGTCTTTTATCTTATGGTTTGGTTAAAGGCGATGTTCTTACTCATGCTTGGGGTAAGACGGCGACATTAAAAGCAAATCCTCTGAGCGTTTCGTTGTCTGTTGGTAAAGCGTTTATGACAGGACAGGGTGGTCTTCTTTTTGATCCGCAGATTCAGCTTATTTATCAACATCTTCAATTTGATAAGTTTCGTGATATTGATGGATTTGATGTTGAGATGAAAAAAGCAGATCAATGGTTGATGCGTATTGGAGGGTATTTAAGTAAAACATTTACGGCATATGAAAAGGATCGTATTATTTCTTTAAATGGCAATATTCATCTTGCTCATCGTTTTGGTGAAAAACAATTTGTTCATCTAAAAGATGTTTTCCAGTTAGGGGCTTTTGGTTCTTCTTTAGAAGCAGGTTTGGGGATTAACGCACAATTTTCTTCTAAAGTGTCACTTCACAGTAATCTTAGCTATCAGCATAAGCTAACCAAGGCAGGCTTTTCTGGCGTTCGTTTTTCTGGTGGATTGCGTTATCATTTTTAGTAGATGTGAAAGGATCACGTTGATTTAAATTTTTTTATCTGGTTGATAGGAGGCTCAGATACTTTAAAAAAATTTATCAATGAAACTCTAAATCTATTTGTATTTTTGGGGCTACGAATATATGAGATGCATCCGTCATTAGCTTTTTAAAATAGCAACACTGTTATCCTATTATGCTGTAAAACACCGTTATTTAAGGGAGGTGAATATCAATTATAACAGGAAGGAGTATTGATTTTTGATTGGGGGCTTTTGCCGTTAAGCAAAGAGGGGTGATGCGTAAAATGCACAACTTCATATTCTTACTTCGCTTTATAGACTATAAGAAGCATTTTAAAAGCATGTGAGTGTGTGTAAATACCTCTTCTTTTAGATGGAGCGTATGCAAAGTTATGAATCAATGATCACTATCAAACTCAACATCTCCTTTAAGGAGAAGGCTTTTGCAAAATTTTAGGTAATCGCATTGTGATTTTGCCTGTATTGATAAGATTCATATCAACATTAAGAGTCGTAGAAATATCTCTATCAGGGTGTTTAAATATCGGTTTTCCATATAATCCTTAAGGTATCATCAAGCCATTTATGGTAATCGCGTGCTTCTTGATCTGAGGCATGAACAGAGAAAATAAAACCAGGATATCCACCAAATGCTGGTGGAGGTGGTGAGATATGATTAGTTTCAAAGAAAATTATTGTTCTGGCGGTTTGAGGATGTTGTGCAACCTTATCGAGACCTAAAAATCCAGAAAAATGTCCATACCCATGAAGAGGAATAATGTAATTTGCAGCCACTTTTTTAGCTGGGAGTATATCAGGAAGGTCGGGGTTTTGTTCAGCTAAAGCGGCATTCATACAAAGTTTTGCAAATGAAACTCCTGTGCCTTGCTCTACAATAAAATGGGAGACACCTGATCCACCGATACGAGCACCGATCTCAATGATATAAGGCAAGTTATTGGCATCTAGGCGTAGCTCTACATGGGCAGCACCCATATTTATACCAAGAGCTTTCACCCCAGAGCATGCAACCTCACATAAAGCAATAACGAGAGGATCATCTAGATCACAGCGTTGACGATAAATTGTTTCTTCAAACCATGGCCCTTCAGGTTGTCCTTTGTCGCCAACGGCTAGAACATGTACACCTGCTGTATCAACAAAACATTCTACGACAAATTCTTTTCCTGACAAATACTGTTCAACAACTAAACCTAAAGGTTTATTTGCATCGTTAAAACGTGCCATGTCTTTATGCTGAACATTCCATACTGCTTTAATGAGATCAGGAAGTTTGGTGGAATTTTTAGCTAACATTACGCCTGTACTTGCCCATCCAGAGATGGGTTTAATGACGAGCGGATAGTCTAAGGTATGCACTTGTGATAGGTCTTCTGGATTATCTATATAAAGAAATCTTGGTGTTCTAAGCCCTGCTTTAGCAAAAGCTTGACGCATGAGATATTTATTTCGGGTTAATGCTGCTACTTCTGGTTCAATACTTGGAGCATTGATTTTTTTGGCAGCCAAAGCGGTCCATAGAATGGCTTCTTCACGTAGGGTCATAACCCCACAAATATTGCGTTCTTTTACGCCTGCTGCAAAAGCGTCTAGAGCTGCCTCTGGATTATCAAAAATAGGAAGTTGCCAAGTTGAAGTGACTGCTGCAGGGAGCTGAATAGGAGTGCTTTCAGCGGTATCATAGATCATGACTAATTCAATATTAGCGGCTTGTGCTGCTTCAAATATAAAGGGTAGTTTTGCATTACGTTGGCAAACTAACGCGAGTTTTTTCATTTTATTTCCTCATTAAATTTGGAATTTTGGGAATGGCGTTTCTGTTGCCATTTAGATACCTTTGATGCATCTATAAATAAGAGTGACATCCCTATAACAGCCATTATCATGGCAATTATTTTGATCATATTGAGAGAAGGGCTCGAGCCGATGATCCATTCACATGCAACCACTGCAAAAGGAGATAATACGCCAATAGTGTTGGCATATAATACGCCTCCCTCAGCGAGAACTTTTTGGTACAATACGTAAACGGGTGCTGAGCAAACAGTTGCTAAAATCAATATTTTCAATATATCTTCTAACTTAAGATAGAAGAGTGGGGTGGGATCAAAAATGAAGAATAGCATAAACGATGCTGCAGAAATTGTCGTGATCCAAGCCAATGAGGTGAGCAAAGGTAAATTTTTAAGATAACGTTTAGACAATAAACCATATGTAGAGTAAGAAAGCGCTGCTATTAAAGCAAGAGCTATTCCTATTAGGCTGTAAGATTCACCCTCTACACTGTTTATATTAAATGCTATAGCTGCTACACTGACAATGATCATACCGATAAGCTTGAACCATGAGAACATAAGGCACTTCGTCAGAGTCCCCAGTAGATAGGTAATGCCTGGAATAGTGGCTAAAACCATGGTTAAATCACTGGCTTTGAGTGATTTTAATGCACCAAAACTGCAGATAAAATATAGCGAAAATCCTAACACCGATAGAATTAAAAAAGAAGGTATCATGGAAAGCAAGGGAAGGGATCTGAAAATAGCTTTCTCACGAAAAAGTGCCATCAACCATAAGGCTACAGCAGTCGCACACAACCTCAGTCCAACCGCATGCATGACAGGTATATTGCTCACCAAATTCTTAGATAATAACCAACTTATGGAAAACAATGCGAGAATGGCAAAGGTAAATAAGAATAACCGTCCTTTTAAGAAATTCAACGATTTAATCCCCCAATAACGCGCTGTGCATAGTGTGATGTTGAAAAATTAAATCGTGACTGTGAGGTTTTTGGTTTTCCAAGATTATTTTGGATATAATCCTTAGCCCCTGCCAAATAAGCGTCATCATCTAATGTTTCAAGTGCTTCTATATCTGTAATTATCAGTGATATTACTTTCTTAAGACGCTCTAAGTCAAATTGAATATAATCTTGAATCGTTTTAATCAATGTTTGTTTCGAATCAATATTTCTAAAAGCAAGATATAAGAAAAACAAATTTTTTAAAAAAATTATTCTAACAACTGTTGCTGTATATATGGAGAAAGGCATTGTCTTGTTTGTTCAATAAAGGATATATTTTAAAATCGGTTTGGATTAATAGAATTTTTTCCTTCTTGTAAGGTAGAGAAAGAAATCAATTTAAACCTTAAATCAGATACAGAGAGCTTTGAAAACAAGTCATTTTTTTGAAATGTCAGAGGTAAAACAATATGCGTGAAATTTTGAATCATTTTGATAGGCCCTTGAATAAAAATAGTTTAAATAAAGATAGTTCTGTCCAAAAGACTCAAAACCTTTCATGCCAACCTCATCCTAAACGGTTTTATAGAGAAGTGAAAATTGCTTGTGAGGAGGGAGGCTTTACGATCTTGTTAGATGAACGTCCGGTTAAGACACCAGCAAAGCGTCATTTTCTTGTACCAACGCAAGTGTTTGCTGAATTCATTGCTCAGGAATTTGAGAGCCAAAAGAACGTTATTGATCCAGCAACAATGCCGATGACGCGTCTGGTTAATACTGTTATTGATGGTATCGCTGATGATATGCAAGTTGTTTTTGAGGATTTATTGCGTTTTGTTGCTTGTGATATGATCTTTTATCGTGCACAAACTCCTAGAGGGTTGGTGCAAAAGCAATCTGAGCAATGGGATCCTTTATTGGATTGGGCAGAAGAAAAACTTGGTGCACGATTTTATTTGACAGAAGGGTTGATGCATGTGGAACAATCACCAGAAGCACTTCAAGCTGTGAGTCATTATTTGCGTCGCGTTGAGTCCCCTTATATGCTTGCTGCACTCCATGTGATGACAACTTTAACGGGATCTGCTCTTATTGCTCTTGCGGTTGCTGCGGGACAAATTGATGCGGATCATGCTTGGTCTATTGCCCATTTAGATGAAGATTGGATGATGGAACAATGGGGAACGGATAAGGAAGCAATGGTGTGTCGCGCTCATAAAAAAGTTGAATTTAATGCTGCTGCTACAATTGTTAGAACTTGTTTATAATTGTTTATAAAGTTAAATCCTTTATTTATATACATTCTCTTTAATTATTGTATTTTTGTAATTTTTAGAGGATTGATTTTAATTTTTTTAAGTCCAGGAAATGCTTCAGTTGTTATGTCTAAGAGCGCTTCTTCATTCCCATGAATAAAATACCATTGAGGATAGCCAAGGTGGGGATGGTTAAGTAGAGCGATAATCTCAGTTTGGATAGAGCATTTTTGCCCAGAATTTGTTGTCGTTACAAACTCTACCGGTATAACAAAATAAAGAACACCATTATCAAGTTCGCCTTCACGTCTTTGCTCTTGATTGATGTGTACACTTTCAATTTTATAACGTTCTGTCAACCGTTCTATTTGGCTGTTCATGATGAGTCGAAATTGTGATCGGCTAAGATTTTTTTTGGCTGTGAAGCTGTTGATAATTTGGGGAGGGATAGCATCTAAAATGGCATTCGCATTGGCGTTTTGAAGTGCTTCACTGTAAGCTAATATTTCTTCTTCAAAGAGACGAAATATTGGGTTTTTCATGGGACTTGCTTGCGTTATCGGTGCGATAGTGATCATGTATAAAAAAACGGGAACGAGAAAACAAATTCGCAGCATTAGAAACCTCGTTAGTCAATTTAAAAAAATCCAAAATGATTATAAAGGAAAAGCAGATAAGAAAAAAGCTTCTCATGCTCTGGCATGAGACAGATATCCACAAAAATGGAGGCTTTCGCCCCCATTTTAAAAATCAAAAGAATACGTATTGATTTTTTAAACAGAATAGTACATATCAAATTCAACAGGATGAGGCGTTGTTTCGTAACGCAAGACTTCTTGCATCTTTATTTGAATAAAGGAATTGATCTGATCATCATCAAAAACATCGCCCATTTTTAGAAAGCTACGATCTTTGTCGAGCGCTTCAAGCGCTTCACGCAGACTTCCTGAAACGGTAGGGATATCTTTGAGTTCTTTTAAGGGAAGATCATAAAGATCTTTATCCATAGCATGTCCAGGGTGAATTTTGTTTTTGATGCCATCAAGACCAGCCATTAAGAGGGCTGCAAATGCTAAATAGGGATTTGCTGTTGGGTCTGGAAAACGAACTTCTACGCGTTTTGAATTTGGCGAAGAACTCATTGGAATACGGCAAGAAGCAGAACGATTACGTGCCGAATAGGCAAGAAGGACAGGAGCTTCATAACCAGGAACTAAGCGCTTGTAGGAGTTTGTGGATGGATTGGTAAAGGCATTGATTGCTTTTGCGTGCTTAATAACACCACCAATAAAAAATAAACATGTTTCTGAGAGGCCGGCATATTCATTTCCCGCAAAAATGGGTTTTCCATCTTTCCAAATGGACATATGGACATGCATTCCTGAGCCATTGTCACCAAAAATAGGCTTTGGCATAAAAGTTGCTGTTTTTCCATAGCTGTTTGCTATTTGATGCACAACATATTTAAAAATTTGCATCTTATCAGCTTCGCGAACAAGCGTGTCAAAACGAATCCCCAACTCATGTTGACCGGCAGCTACTTCATGATGGTGTTTTTCAACCTGCACCCCCATATCTTTGAGTGCTGTGAGCATTTCAGAACGCATATCTTGGCAGGAATCAATCGGTGGGACAGGAAGATAGCCTCCCTTCATTCGTGGACGATGTCCTAGATTGCCTGTTTCATATTCCGTATCATCATTGGAAGGAAGTTCACTTGAATCGAGTTTAAACCCTGTGTTGTAAGGGTCCGTTTTATAGCGCACATCATCAAAAATAAAAAACTCTGCTTCTGGGCCTATATTGATTGTATCTCCAATACCTAAAGATTTCATATAAACCTCAGCTCTTTTGGCGATAGAACGAGGATCTCTACGATAAAACTCACCAGAGACAGGATCAAGGATGTCACAAAATATGACCAAAGTAGACTGAGCAAAAAAAGGATCAATATGCGCCGTTTGGGGATCAGGCATTAAAACCATGTCAGATTCATTAATTGTTTTCCAACCAGCAATTGAGGAACCATCAAACATAACACCATCACTAAAGGTATCTTCGCTGATTTCTGCGATATCCATTGTAATATGATGCAATTTTCCTCGTGGATCAGTAAAACGTAAATCAACAAAACGGATTTCGTTGTCTGTAATCTGTTTGATAATATCTGATGCGGTTGTCATATTCAATTTCCTTAATATGGCGTTGAGGGTGATAAAAGGTGAATTTTTCGTTGTTGATTAAAGAGCATCGATCCCAGTTTCGTCAGTGCCTATATGAATGGCATCATCAATGGAAAAAACAAATATCTTTCCATCTCCTATATGTTTTGTTTGTGCTGCTTTGCGTATTGCATCAACAGTTTGTTCCAGTTTTTCATCGGATACAACAATTTCAATCTTTACTTTAGGCAGAAAGTCAACAACATATTTCGTACCACGATAAAGTTCTGTATGTTCCTTTTGACGACCAAAACCTTTCGCTTCTGTGACTGTAATACCATGTAGGCCAATTTTTTGAAGCGCTTCTTTTACTTCATCAAGTTTGAAAGGTTTTATAATGGCTTCAATTTTTTTCATGCTGAAATTATCTCCAACGTTATTTTGTCTTTTTAGACTGCATCACATTATATTGACAACTCTAAGATGTCCAACAGATACTTTGTGCACAAAAACTCGAAAAAAATGACGCTCTATGCTCTTGAAGGAGAGTTTTTTGTAGAATAAAGCGCAATGCTGTTGTTTTGGAAAAAATCTTACAATTCTTTGTATAGAATTAAAATAATAATATAATAAGAGAGTTTTTTCTTTTTTATTGAATAATACATTGATTTATAAAGATAATTAAACGTTTCTCATATTGAATGAGAAACTCTAATAGCGTGATTTTTTTTCACTTTAGATCTTTTTATCATCAATCAATTTAAAAAATATCTTTGTATATTATTCAGTCGTACGAGGTGTGGATAAAAACGGTTAAGAGAGAAATAAAATACCGATAATGAATGACATTTCAAATGTAAGGGCTTTGAGGTAGTAATGGAGAGTAGAAAATATTGGTAAATATCATGATAGCGACGATTTATCCTGCCATAAATATAAAGATGTTGGTATACAATAATTGATGTATCAAAATGCCATTTCAGGGGATGTCGTGAAATGAGCTTTAGAGCATTGGGAAATATTTTTTAAATAAGCGTCTGGAATTGGCAACGCAAATTATTCCATTTGGGGCGTTCCATCCCTTCGTGAGGATCCTGATCTTATTAAAGAACGTGATAAACAAAAGTGTAAAGCGATGTGCAATCTGCATTATAAGATTTTGCTGTGGATGCTTTTGAAAATCGTTAAGATCAAGATGAATGAAAAGGAGATGGAAAAGATGAAAACTTTTTATATCCTCAAGACTTTGTATTTTTCCCCAAATTAGACTGTTTGATCGTTTCAGATATAAACAAACAGGGGAAAAAGATACGCCATTATGCGCGCGTTCCTATTGGTAATACGAAAACGGAAACAGCTTATAAAGCGCTAAAAAACGTTTCAGTCTTTGTTTCAAATATGCTGCTGTACTGGTATGAGATATTAATTTAGAGGCAACAATAACAACACAGGCTTTATTTGTATACTGTCTTTTACAAGGTAAGCCTTTCAAGGGGAAGCCTTTTTAAGAGTTGGAATTGTAGAGAGAGTGACGCAGTAAAACATCTTTTAGAAATTTTCCCGTATAGGAAGCAGGAACTTTAATAATATCTTCAGGGCGTCCAATTGCAACGATTTCACCACCGCGATCTCCACCTTCTGGTCCTAAATCAATAATCCAGTCGGCTGTTTTGATAACATCAAGGTTATGTTCAATGACAATAACGGTGTTGCCTTGATTGACTAGTTCATGGAGTACTTCAAGAAGTTTAGCAATATCATGAAAATGTAAACCTGTTGTCGGTTCATCCAAAATATAAAGTGTACGTCCCGTTGTTTTGCGTGAAAGTTCTTTTGCAAGTTTGACACGTTGTGCTTCCCCACCAGAAAGCGTGGTTGCTTGCTGTCCTACTTTTATGTAACCCAATCCTACTTTAATGAGGGTTTCCATTTTATGATGAATAGCTGGAACAGCGTGGAAAAATTCCTCTGCCTTTTCGATTGTCATATCCAAAATATCGGCGATAGATTGCCCTTTGAATTTTATTTCTAGTGTTTCTCGATTATAGCGCTTTCCTTTACAGACATCACAAGTCACATAGACATCCGGTAAAAAGTGCATTTCAATTTTGATGACTCCATCACCTTGACAGGCTTCGCAGCGTCCTCCTTTAACATTAAATGAAAAACGCCCCGCTTTATAACCACGGGCTTTTGATTCTGGAAGTTCGGCAAACCAATCACGAATCGGTGTAAAAGCACCTGTATAGGTTGCGGGATTAGAGCGTGGGGTGCGCCCAATGGGAGACTGGTTGATATCAATGACTTTATCAAGAAATTCTAAGCCTTCAATTTTATCATAGCTTGCAGGACTGTGATGACTGCCCATGATCTGATGGGATGCTGCTTTAAAAAGCGTTTCAATAAGAAATGTTGATTTTCCTCCTCCAGAAACACCGGTGATGCATGTGAAGGTTCCAAGAGGGATATTTGCACTGATATTTTTAAGGTTATTGCCTTTGGCGCCGATGATTTTAAGGGTTTTCGATTTTGATATTTTGCGTCGCTCTGTCGGCAGTCTAATAGCCATTTTTCCTGAAAGATATTGGCCTGTGAGAGAGGATGGATTCTCTATAACTTCTTGCGGTGTCCCTTGTGCTATGATTTTACCACCATGAACCCCTGCCGCAGGGCCCATATCAACAACATGGTCTGCTGTGCGAATGGCATCTTCATCATGTTCCACGACAATGACTGTATTGCCAAGATCGCGTAAATGGCGCAGCATTTCCAAAAGACGTTCATTATCACGTTGGTGTAAACCGATAGATGGTTCGTCTAAAATATAAAGGACTCCTGTAAGACCAGAACCAATCTGAGAGGCTAATCGAATGCGTTGACTTTCTCCTCCTGAAAGCGTCCCTGAATTTCGAGATAAGGTGAGATATTCCAATCCTACATGATTTAAAAAAGCTAAGCGTTCGCGAATTTCTTTTAAAATACGTACCGCGATATTGCGTTGTTTTTCCGTGAGATATTGATGAATATTGGCAAACCAATCATCTGCTTTGAGAATAGAAAGATTTGATATTTGCCCAATATGCATCCCATGGATTTTTACAGCGAGTGCCTCTGGTTTTAAACGATAACCGTGACAGGCTTCGCAAGGGGAAGAAGACATATAACGCTCAATTTCTTCACGGGACCAAGCAGAATCAGTTTCCTTCCAGCGTCTCTCCATATTGGGGATGACTCCTTCAAAAGGTTGAGTCATTTTATGTGAACCAGAATTATTTTTGTAGATAAAAGAAATTTCATTTCTTTTTGTACCGTAGAGAATAGCCTGTTGTGCTTCATGAGAGAGTTCACACCACTGATCTGTGAGTTTGAAACCATAAGTTTTTCCTAATGCTTCTAAGGTTTGGCTATAATAAAGTGAATCTGATTTAGCCCAAGGTGCAATGGCTCCGCCTTTTAAGGTAAGATTTTTATTGGGTACAACTTTCAGTGGGTCCATTCTTTTTTTGATGCCAAGTCCATCACAGAGAGGACAGGCTCCAAAAGGGTTATTGAACGAAAAAAGACGTGGTTCAATTTCAGGGATAGAAAAACCTGATACAGGGCAGGAAAACTTTTCTGAAAAAAGAAGTCGTTTATGTGTGTCATTTTTTGACTTATGAGCTGATTCCTTTGTCGTTTCTTTTTGTGCCAAGGGTTGGTCAGCCATTTCAGCAATGGCAAGTCCATTTGCTAGCTGTAAACAAGTTTCTATACTATCAGCCAAGCGAGAGGTGATATCTTTATTGATAACAATGCGGTCTACCACGACATCAATGTCATGTTTATACTTTTTATCAAGAGGTGGAATATCAGGGATTTCATAGAATTTTCCATCGACTTTAGCGCGTTGAAATCCTTTTTTTAAAAGTTCTGTGAGCTCTTTTTTATATTCTCCCTTGCGACCGCGCACTAAGGGAGCCATAATAAAAATTCGCGTTCCTTCTGGTAAGGCCATAATTTGATCAACCATTTGGCTTACCGTTTGACTTTCAATGGGGCGTCCTGTCGCAGGGGAATGAGGAATACCAATACGAGCAAAGAGGAGGCGCATATAGTCGTGGATTTCAGTGACGGTACCAACTGTTGAGCGCGGGTTGCGGCTGGTGGTTTTTTGTTCAATGGAGATGGCTGGAGAAAGGCCGTCTATGCGATCAACGTCGGGTTTTTGCATGACTTCGAGAAATTGTCGTGCATAAGCTGAAAGGCTTTCGACATAGCGGCGTTGTCCTTCAGCGTAAATTGTATCAAAAGCTAAAGACGATTTTCCTGATCCAGAAAGACCTGTTATAACAATGAGTTGATCACGAGGAAGATCGAGATCAATATTTTTAAGGTTATGCTCACGTGCACCGCGAATGGAGATATATTTTTGATGAGTCATATTTTATCCTTAGCATATGTGACAAAAACTGAGCCTCTAAAATGGAATAAAACTGTTTTTCTAGAATTACAACGTGCTTAACTGCTTTAACGCAGAAAGAAGGTATAAGTTTTATGAAAAGAAAATACAAATGAGCAGCTTTTTATTCTCTATTGATGGAATAAACTATGCGTTGTTATCATATTTTGTTATAATCACATTGGATCCAATATTGGGAAAGGGTAGCAATATCCATATTGAAGGTCAATTACAAACGCGTAAATTGAAGGTCAAGATGGTTATAACTATTCTATAACAGTATTTTACGAATTAAAATTTTGGAGTTTATGCGATGGCTGGTAGCCTTAATAAAGTTATTTTGATTGGTAATCTCGGGTCAGATCCCGAAATCCGCCGTTTGAATTCTGGGGATCAAGTGGCAAATTTGCGTATTGCTACTTCGGAAAGTTGGCGTGATCGGAATACAAATGAGCGAAAAGAACGCACCGAGTGGCATAGTATTGTTATTTTTAATGAAAACCTTGTCAAAATTGCAGAGCAATATTTAAAAAAAGGCAGCAAAATTTATATTGAGGGACAGTTACAGACACGGAAATGGCAAGATCAAAATGGAAATGATCGTTATACAACGGAGGTTGTTTTGCAAAAATACCGTGGTGAATTACAAATGCTTGATGGGCGCGGGGGAGCTAGTGGAGAGCAAGGAGCCAGTCAAGGGGGAAGTTACAGTGGTGGCTTTGCGGATAGTAGCTCAAATCAGAGAAATGCTTTTGGTCAAAATAATAGCCAAATGGGAGAAGACTTTGCTCACAAATTAGATGATGACGTCCCTTTCTAAGAGTCTTTAAAATTACAGTATTACGACTTCTTTATGGTTTGTTTGTTTTAGATTTTTGAAGTTTAGCGAAGTGGAAATTGTTTATTATTATTGATAATTTTTAACAGAGATTAATAACATCTTGAAAAATATTGTTAAATTTCTCCTTTGTTATGGGCGATAAATTAGCATTCTGGTGTATTTTTCGATATAAACAAAGTGAAATGATTCTTTTTTGAAAGTTTAAAAATTGTGACCGATCTTACTCCGCAGCTAGAACGTGATGTGCTGACCGGTATTGAACCAATCAGCATTATTGATGAAATGCAACGCTCTTATCTCGATTATGCGATGAGCGTCATTGTTTCGCGTGCACTCCCTGATGTCCGTGATGGTCTTAAACCTGTTCATCGACGTATCCTTCATGCTATGAATGAGATGGGGCTTGTCTTTAATAAACCGTATCGTAAATCTGCTGGTGTTGTTGGGGAGGTTATGGGAAAATTCCATCCCCATGGTGATGCTTCGATTTATGATGCTTTGGTGCGTATGGCGCAGGATTTCTCTCTGAGAAATCCATTGATTGATGGTCAGGGGAATTTTGGTTCCGTGGATGGTGATCCACCGGCGGCAATGCGCTATACGGAGTGTCGTTTAGAAAAAGTTTCAGAAGCGCTTTTAGCTGACATTGATAAAGATACTGTTGATTTTCAAGATAATTATGATGGGCGTGAACGTGAACCGGTTGTTTTACCAGCGCGTTTTCCTAATCTTTTGGTTAATGGATCAGGGGGGATTGCTGTGGGAATGGCAACCAATATTCCACCTCATAATCTTGGTGAAGTTGTTGATGGTTGTATCGCTCTGATTGATAATCCAAGTATCACACTCGATCAAATCATTGAAATTATTCCTGGTCCAGACTTTCCTACAGGGGGGATTATTCTGGGCCATTCTGGTGTCCGTTCAGCTTATGAGACAGGGCGTGGCTCAATTATTATGCGTGCTAAAGTTGAGATTGAAGAAATTCGCAGTGGTCGACAGGCAATCATTGTGAGTGAGATTCCTTATCAGGTTAATAAGGCAACGATGATTGAGAAAATGGCGGAATTGGTACGTGATAAACGCATTGAGGGAATCTCTGATTTGCGTGACGAATCTGATCGTGATGGCTATCGTGTCGTTATTGAGTTGAAGAAAGATGTTGTTGCGGAAGTTGTTTTAAACCAATTATATCGTTATACGCCGCTGCAAACTTCTTTTGGTTGTAATATGGTTGCGTTGAACGGCGGAAAACCCGAACAAATGACGTTGCTTGATATGCTTCGTGCATTTGTTAATTTTCGGGAAGAGGTTGTTAGTCGGCGAACAAAATATCTTTTGCGTAAAGCCCGTGAGCGGGCCCATGTTTTGGTTGGTCTTGCCCTTGCAGTTGCCAATATTGATGAAATCATAGCGCTTATTCGCAAAGCTCCTGATCCGCAGACAGCACGTACACAATTAATGGAGCGACGCTGGCCAGCGATGGATGTTGCGCCTTTGATTAAACTTATTGATGATCCCCGTCATATTATTCATGAGGATGGTACTTATAATCTTTCTGAAGAACAGGCGCGTGCTATTTTAGAATTGCGCTTACAAAGGTTGACAGCCCTTGGACGTGATGAAATCGCTGATGAGTTGAATAAAATTGGCGTGGATATTGCTGATTATCTTGATATCTTGGCATCACGTATACGCATTATGGGTATTGTTAAAGACGAGTTGAGTACTCTTCGTGAGGAATTTGCAACGCCGCGACGGAGCGTATTTGGTTTTGGTAGCGCTGAGATGGAGAGTGAAGATCTGATCGCGCCAGAGGATATGGTGGTAACGGTGAGCCATAGTGGCTATATTAAGCGCGTCCCTCTTAATACCTATCGTGCACAGCGTCGTGGTGGTAAGGGACGTTCTGGGATGTCGACGAAAGATGAGGATTTTGTAACGCGTTTATTTGTCGCTAATACGCATACTCCAGTTCTTTTCTTTTCATCACGGGGGATTGTTTATAAGGAAAAAGTTTGGCGACTGCCTCTGGGGACACCGCAATCGCGCGGACGGGCTTTGATCAATATGCTTCCCTTACAACAAGGCGAGCGTATTACAACCATTATGCCTTTGCCTGAAGATGAAGCAAGCTGGAGTGCATTGGATGTCATGTTTGCGACAACACGTGGAACTGTGCGTCGTAATAAGTTATCAGACTTCGTTCAGGTTAATCGTAATGGTAAAATTGCTATGAAACTTGATGAAGAAGATGAAATTCTTTCGGTTGAAACTTGTACAGAATATGATGATGTCGTTCTCACAACAGCGAATGGACAATGTATTCGTTTCCCTGTTGTGGATGTTCGTGTCTTTGCAGGGCGTAATTCTGTAGGAGTTCGTGGTATCAATTTGGCTAAAGGCGATAAAGTTATTTCGATGACAATCTTAGAGCATGTTGAAGCGACGTCTGTTGAGCGTTCTGCTTATATTAAACGTGTGATGAATGAACGGCGTGCTGCTGGTGCAGAGGCTGATGTTGAAGATATTGTTACGCTTGATGAGGAAGATGGGGGTATTGCAACAGAGTTAACGGATGAGCGTTATGCAGAACTTCATGCACGTGAACAAATGCTTTTAACCGTGAGTGAATTTGGTTATGGCAAACGCTCTTCTTCCTATGAGTTCCGGATTTCGGGACGTGGGGGAAAAGGGATTCGTGCAACAGATCCATCTAAGACGGCTGAAATTGGTAAATTAGTAGCGGCTTTCCCCGTGAAGGCGCAAGATCAAATTATGTTGGTATCAGATGGGGGACAGCTTATTCGCGTCCCTGTTGAGGGAATTCGTACGGCTGGGCGCTCAACGAAGGGGGTAACCATTTTTAATACAGCTGAAGGTGAAAGAGTCGTATCGGTTGAGCGTATTTCTGAACCTGAAGATGATACGCGTTCATTAGAGGATGAAGGTGAGAAGCATTCTGATACAGTTGATATGAGCGAAGAAAAGTAATTTTGAAAAGGATGGAATAAAATCATGAAAATTGCTTTTTATGCTGGTTCCTTTGATCCTCTTACAAACGGTCATCTTGATGTTTTAAAAGGGTGTTTTGTGTTAGCTGATAAGGTGGTCATTGCTATAGGTATACAAGCGGGCAAGAAAACACTCTTTAGCTTTGAAGAGCGCGTTGGTTTGATTGTGCAGGTAGGGAAAGACTTGTTTGGTGCAGATTCTGATCGGTTGCAGGTTCTTTCATTTGATAACCTTCTCATTGAGAAGGCGCGTGAAGTTGGTGCTTCATTTCTCATTCGTGGATTGCGTGATGGGACTGATCTTGATTATGAAATGCAAATGGCAGGGATGAATGCTATTATGGCCCCTGAATTGCAAACTGTTTTTTTGCCGGCAAGCGTTTCTGGACGTGCGATAACATCTACATTGGTTCGTCAAATTGCCTCTATGGGAGGGGATGTGACACCATTTGTGCCGACCAATATTGCACAAGCTTTACGTTCAAAATTCCAGTCTTTATAGGGGTGAATAATGGTGTCTCGTAGATTCTTTGCTGTTTTGATATGTATTTTTTGTTTTTTTTCATTGCCCGCTGTTGCTGATAATCCTAACCTAACAAGCTCAGCAAGTGATTCAAGCCTGCTTGTTTTATCTCTCAAAGACGGTGATGTTATTATTCGTTTGCGTCCTGATTTGGCGCCAAAACACGTTGCGCAAATCAAAAAACTAACAGAGGTGGGGGCTTATGATAATGTTGTGTTTCATCGCGTTATTCCTGGCTTTATGGCACAAACTGGTGATGTAAAGTTTGGAAAAAAAGGCAGTAGAGATTTTGACCTGAAACGCGTTGGTATGGGAGGTTCAAATTATCCCAATATACCGGCTGAGTTTTCAAAGCAGCCGTTTCAGCGCGGTACTGTTGGGATGGCACGTTCACAAGATCCAGATTCCGCGAATTCTCAATTCTTCATTTGTTTTGATGATGCTCCTTTTTTAAATGGTCAGTATACGGTTGTTGGAGAGGTCATAAAGGGGATGGATATCGTTGATAAAATTAAAAAAGGAACTGCAAGTAATAATGGGGCTGTAACAAATCCTGATGTTATTTATGCTGCTACTTTACAAATTGAAAGATAAATCATAAGGAGTTTTCATATGGCTGAGAATAAAAATCCAGAGAATATCTTAATTCTTGAAACGACGAAGGGTAGAGTTGTTATTGAGCTTTATGCTGATTTAGCGCCTGGTCATGTTGCACGTATTAAAGAACTTGTTCGTGAAGGTGCTTATGATAATGTTATTTTTCATCGCGTTATTGATGGTTTTATGGCGCAGACTGGTGATGTGCAATTTGGTAAGAAGGATGGTGAAAATTTTAATTTATCACGTGCGGGGACAGGTGGTTCGAAAAAACCAGATTTAACGGCAGAGTTTTCAAACCTTTCTCATAAGCGTGGTACAGTTTCTATGGCGCGGAGTCAGAATCCGAATTCTGCTAATTCGCAGTTTTTTATTTGTTTTGCAGATGCTCCGTGGCTTGATCGTCAATATTCCATATGGGGGAAGGTCGTTGAGGGTATGGAAAATGTTGATAAAATTAAGCGCGGTGAACCTGTTGTCGATCCTGATGCAATTACCAAAGCTGTTATTGCTGCAGATGCAAAGTAGTATAGATTATACTGATTTAAATTGTAAATTTCTGGGAAAAAATGTTCTTTTCTGATCAATAAAAGCGCACAAAACTCTTTTGTAATATTGCACTTATCTTTCATATTCTCGAGCCAAAAATTCGCCATTATTTTCTTCAATCTGATCTTTAAGAATTGACGCCAAGGATTTATTCGAGCAGCTGTCAGGATAAGAAAATGCAAAACCAGTTGTGTTAGGGGTGTTATTTAGCAAAGTGTTTTATAACGGCACTTCTCTCCGATCCATTGCTGGTCTCCTAGTGGTTTTGTTCCTTTCCTGAAAAAGAACGTGCTTTTGTTGCTGTTTGTATATCAACATCTAATCCTAATGCAGCAGCATATTCGAAAAACATATTGAGATGGATAAGAGCTTGGCTGTTTCAGTGTTCATATGCAAGGTGGAAGCGCGAGTGTATAATGTATATCCTTATTGGCATAATCTCGAAAACAGAAAGATTGCCTAATTGGGGAAGAATATAAAGACGTAAAAGTGAATATAAAAAGTTAGTTTTGCCATTTTCTTTTTAATTCAGCTTTACTTTTTTCAAAATCATTTAAAGCAGTATTTTTAAATAGCAAAGATTATGTATGGCCTTACGCTTTTGTTCTTCTCGTTTTTTATGGAGGAATGCCTTAAAAGGAATATACTTGTGTTGCATATTTACGCGCTTATTAAAAAAGACACCTGCTAAGCACATTCAAGCCCCTTTCGTGAATAATCTAACGGTAAAGCCGCTATGAATCATATAAAACTTATTGAGCAGCATTATCTTTATGCTTAATAGCTTAATAAAAGAGTAAGCTGGCACCATCACACATTTTACTATTTTCTAAGGTTGCAATCCAAAGCTCTTGGCACTTGAGAGCATTCACAAGAAGCATTTTTTAGTCTTTTTTTGTACAGATTCATTCCACATGACCTAGTCGTTTATAACGTGTAAGTAAGTGATTTTGAGTGATTTAATATGGTATAAGTTTGGAATGAGAGAATCTGACGCTATACGAGTCTTTCATTCAATATGCAAAAAGTAAATTATTTTTATAAATCAATCTATTGTCCAATAAATAAAAACTTATCTTTCAAAGTGAGAAATATTGAAAGCGAATGTGATTAAAATTTTCCTCTATTCCTACAAAAACATTGCTTATGAAAATGCGTAAAGAGGAGATTATTGAGATAATAATTTAACAGTTCTATTTTAAGGCTTTGGTGCGTTAAACATCGATATTTTGAGGTATAATATTTTGTTATTTTCTGAAGCTAGATTATTTCTTTATTATGGTGATTTCTTGATAGTAAATGTTCTTTTATCTCGTTTATCTTTTTATACTGGTTTGAGTGAATCAAAAATTAATTCATAAAATTTATGGCAATGCTTGTAAGGAAGATATCTTTTTTCTTTCTATAGAAGTATGCATTGATGGAATCAAATCAAAGAAGATAACAGTGATGATAAAAACGTTTCATTATAGAAAAATTGCTCAAGATGGATGGGCGCGTCGAGGCGAAATTATTACCGGACGTGGGTGTGTTCGTACACCTGCTTTTATGCCTGTGGGGACGGCAGGAACCATTAAGGCTATGTATATGGATCAAATACGTGATCTTGGGGCGGATATTATTTTGGGGAATACTTATCATTTAATGTTACGCCCAGGCGCTGAACGTGTTGCTCGTTTGGGAGGATTACATGAATTTTCACGCTGGAATGGACCTATTTTAACCGATTCTGGTGGTTTTCAGGTTATGTCATTGGCGAGCATCCGTAAAATTAACGAACAAGGTGTGATTTTTCGCTCTTACATTAATGGAGCCTACTATGAAATGAGTCCAGAGCGTTCTATCGAAATTCAAGGACTTCTTGATGCCGATATCCAGATGCAGTTGGATCAATGTATTGCATTACCAGCCACTGAAAAAGAGATGGAAGAAGCTATGGAGCTTTCATTACGGTGGGCACAACGTTGTAAAACAGCTTTTGGAGAACAGCCAGATAAAGCATTGTTTGGGATTGTTCAAGGGGGAGATAATATGAAACTACGTGAACGTTCTGCTCAGGCATTAAAAGAAATGGATTTAAAAGGTTATGCGATTGGAGGGCTTGCTGTTGGTGAGCCGCAGAGTGTTATGACAGCAGTGTTGGATACGACTTGTCCGATTTTGCCAGAGGGTAAACCGCGCTATCTTATGGGAGTTGGGACACCTGATGATATTTTACAAAGTGTTGCACGTGGTATTGATATGTTTGATTGTGTTATGCCAACGCGTGCAGGACGTCATGGTTTAGCTTTTACGCGCTTTGGTAGAATTAATTTACGCAATGCGCGTTATGCAGAAGATCCCCATCCTCTTGATCCACAGTCACTTTGTCCAGCAGCAAATAATTATAGTTGTGCTTATTTACATCATTTGATCAAATCTGGTGAATCTCTGGGAGGGATGTTGTTGACTTGGAATAATCTTTTTTATTACCAACAATTGATGCAAGGAATTCGTGATGCCATTGAAGAGGGCTGTTATGCTGATTTTTGCGCTGAAACGCGTGCTCTATGGGCACAAGGACGCTAAAAAACTATTCATCTAATATAGCGTTTTATTTTTTATTGAATTTATTTTTTTACTTACAAATTTTACTAAAAAATAAAATTATAAATATCTTTTTAAAATATAAAATTGCACTATTTTAAAATCTGAAGGTGCTATTTTATGGGGCATATATTCTTTTTGCAATTATCATATAAAACAGAAACTGTTACTCCGGTACGCGCTACCTGATCCGGAGAAAAACAGTTTATTTCTGTTTCTGATGACTGTTTAAAACAACAATGTTAATGAGGCGTTAGCGAACTCTTAAAGAAGTATGAAAATTGTATTTTTATGAGTTCTTTTGTGTTTTTGATTAATTAAGGTAAAGAATGTGTTACATGCAGAAGAAGAAATAAAATCTTAGAAAATTAAAGTAATAATAAATTAATATTATAATCTTTAAAAGTTATAAAATTATATTTTATGTTTTTATTATTTTTATATAATTATTATTTATAATATAATTATACTCTTATAAAATATCCATAAATATCTTTAATCAAAAATTATCATATTTATTATCTTTTCTATTTATAGAATATTATATAAAAATCATAATATATTACGTTAATATTTCAAATTTACAGATAGTGAATTAGATCAAAAACGATCTTATGCTGTTTTTCTATGAGATGAGATAGGGGTAAATGTCTCTAGAATAGGATTATTTAATCAATGGAGAAATCAAACACTCTTATCATGAGAATTTTTAAAAGATTCTCCAACAACACATAAGGATGGTGTATTCGTTGAAATTATAGCTTATCGATTGGGGGAGGGGCACTCAGGTCATAAAAATGAAGAAATAATAAATTGGGAAGAAGTTTTATACTTATATCAAAATAATTGAGATATTGTTTAGCTGTTTGGAATGTATTCTTCGATAAGTTTTAGAGTTGTTTATCGTGTGTAGTACATTGTATTATAAAGATTTTAGGGTAGAATTGAAACTGCTGAAAAAAAACGAAATTTATTATCTTAGGTTTATTTTCTGGCAAGACTTATAAAAATAGTTGAATACATCTATAATCGTTAGCTTTTTTAAAGATCTTCCATTAAAGGATTTTACTAAAAGTTTCATAAAATTCTTATATATCAAAATGTTTCTAAGACTTTATTGGGGACGATTTGGCACGCATGTAACAATATTTTGAATTTTTATTTTTACGTATTACAGATATCTACAGCAAAAACGCTTATCCAGAAGTGATGATATGATGGATTCTCATAAACAAAACATTTTTGCATTGGAGATTGATGCGAAAATACGATGTTTAGCAATTTTAGCCCTTGCGGTGGGGAGTTTTGCTATTGGAACGGCAGAGTTTGTTGCAATGGGGCTTCTACCAGAAATGGCACGAAGTTCATCTGTTGATATTCCTACTGCGGGTCAATATATTTCTGCTTATGCCTTAGGGGTTGTGATTGGAGCCCCTCTTTTGGCTATTACAACTGCTCAATTTTTACGCAAAACTGTTTTGATAGGGTTGATGTTTTTTTATGCCTTAGCAAATATTGCGAGTGCTTTTTTTTCTGATTTTAGCATATTAGTCGCATTACGCTTTCTCAGTGGTCTTCCCCATGGAATCTATTTTGGACTTGCAGCTATGGTTGCCTCTTCAATGGTGGAAATGAATGAACGTTCTAAAGCTGTTGGGTATGTTATGCTTGGCTTAACCATTGCAACCGTTTTAGGAGCACCAAGTGCAACTTGGATTGGTCAACTTATTGGTTGGCAGATTGCTTTCATCCTTGTAGGTATGATTGCCTTATTGTGTTGTTTGCTTATTTGGAATTTTTTGCCTTGCGATTCAAGGATCCAAAGAACGAGCCCTTTACGTGAAATGAGTGCATTAAAGCAAAAGCAGGTGTGGCTTCTTTTGACAATGGTTTCGGTGGGAGCGTCAGGATTATTTTCTGTTTTCACTTATATTAAGTCAACATTAATGCATATTTCTGGTGTGCCGCTTGAGTGGATACCCTTTATTATGCCCTTAGTTGGATTGGGGATGGTGGGTGGAAATCTCTTGGGACCTAAACTGGCTGTTAAAATAGGCATTTCGCCGATGATATTTTTTTCTATGCTTTGGAGCGTATTTGTTTTTTTTCTTTTTTTCTTTTTATCCTGTGCTCCATTAACAGCTGCAATAGGATGCTTTTTTGTTGGGACTTCTTTTGCGGCTATGCCTTCTATACAAACAAAAATTATGGATGTTGCACTACAGGGACAGATTTTGGCAGGAGCATTAATGCAGTCTGCTTTTAATATTGCCAACGCTCTTGGTGCAGAATCTGGAGCATTGGTTTTAAAATTAGGCTATAGTTATGAATATACAGCTGTTTTAGGGAGTATTCTAACTTTTTGCGGATTAATGGTTTTTTGCGTCTCATGGTTTATGGAGAAGCGTGCTTAATATTGTTCTTTTTTGAGTGGAGAGAGAATTTCTATATTTATTTTTAGTTATTATTGGAATGTCCTATTGGATTTTTTAATATGCAGTAGGAAATGCGCAGCGCTAATGGAATAGCAAAACAAAATAAAAGCCCCATGAGCACGATCAGAAGCGTTTTTGCTGCTAAGATCATTCCTATTTTCCCTCCAGGATTAAAAAGGCCAGCAAGATTAGTGATGACTCCCGCTAGAGTTGCACTTAAGGCCGCTGAAAATAGTTGTACAGAGGTAAGGGATTCACTTGCACGCAGAGCATCTTCATCATTTACACATTGTAAGATCCTTGTGAGCAAATGTGGCCATGCTATGCCTGCACTTATTCCAATAGAAAATAGTGCTAAGCAAATAATAAAAATATATTCAAGTGTGGAAACTTCTGTTGGAATAAGCCATAAAAGAATGGTGATGCCTAACAGTTTTAATAAGGGGGAGTATACAATGATGTTGCGAATTTTCCTTGCGGATATACCAGCACTTGAGAGGGCTCCGCATGTCCACCCTAGGCTCATGAGTGCTGCTATATAACCAGCAATAAGTGGAGCTTGCCCATGAAGCTCTTGAAGAAAAAGCGGAAAATAAAGTTCTATACTGTATACGACTGTTGTCATAACGAGGATTAATGCGTAAACAGGAAAAATTTCAGAAGAAAAAGAAAAGGATTTGTGTGGCAACATAGGGTGAAAATTAGATGATTCGATTTTTGCTAGAACAAAGAGAAGACTAAGTCCGATAATGAGTCCGCAGATTTTTGCCATTGTCGACTCCATAGCTCCTCCAACCGAAATGATAAAAATCAATAAGGTGAGTGTGAAAAGCTGAAGAAGAGGGAGAGGGGATGTTGGAATATCATTTTCATTCTTTTTTGGTAAAAGTTTAAAGGCGATGATTGAGAAGAATATAGCGAATACACCAATGATCCAAAAGGATGCTCGCCATAGGCCATAATATACAGAAAGTCCCCCGATCGCTGGCCCTAATAAGGTTGATATTCCCCACATCCCAGAGATAACACTTAATGCGTGTGACCATAAAGATGGGCTGCAAACAATACGTACCATGGAATAAGATAAGGATAACAAAGAACCACTTCCAAAACCTTGAATAAAGCGTCCTATTAAAAATAATGGCATAGATGAAGAAATGCTGCACAGGAAAGTTCCTAGGGTAAAGATAAGTCCAGAGATAACATAAGCGTTACGAGGACCTAATTTCCCTAATATTTTTGTTGCAAGGGAAGTTCCTACGAGAGAAGCTGTAATGAAGACAGTTGCTACCCAAGAATAATATATCTCATTGCCAATATGATTCATGAGAGAAGGTAAAATAGTAATAACAATGTAAACGTTAGTGGCGTGCAACATAACTCCGCCTGTAAACGTTAAAAAGCAAAGACCATTTTTACCCAATAAAAGCGTAGACCAGCTTTGTTTTTTCACTGTTTTTGCTATTTAATAAAAGTTCATTCTCTTTTTACTTATAAGGTAGTTCTTTAAATTTTCCAAGAAAAATTCAAAGCTCTATTTAGAGCTTTGAATTTTAATTAAATTATCTCTTAATTGCCCATTGCTTTTTTGAGATTTTCATCAATTTTATCGAGAAAACCTGTCGTAGAAAGCCATTTTTGTTTAGGCCCAATCAAAAGTGCAAGATCTTTCGTCATAAAACCTTCTTCAACGGTTTTAATACAAACTTCTTCCAATGTTGTGGCAAAGTTTTTTAATTTCTCATTGTTATCCAGTTTGGCGCGGTGTGCTAATCCCCGAGTCCATGCAAAAATAGATGCAATAGAATTTGTTGAAGTTTCTTCATTCTTTTGATGCTGACGATAATGGCGTGTTACGGTGCCGTGTGCGGCCTCTGCTTCAACAATTTTACCATCTGGTGTCATGAGAACGGAAGTCATAAGACCAAGAGAACCAAAGCCTTGGGCAACAATATCGGATTGAACATCACCATCATAGTTTTTACATGCCCATACGTATCCGCCGGACCACTTTAATGCAGAAGCTACCATATCATCAATGAGACGGTGTTCGTAATATAATTGGCGGTTTTCAAATTCATCTTTAAATTCCGTATCAAATATTTCTTGAAAGATATCTTTAAAACGACCATCGTAAGTTTTTAAGATGGTATTTTTTGTTGAGAGATAAACCGGAACATTCCGCTGTAGTCCATAATTAAAAGATGCGCGGGCAAAATCACGAATTGACTCATCAAGGTTATACATTGCCATGGCAACCCCTGCGCTTGGGGCATCAAAAACATCATGCTCAATAACTTGGTTATCATCGCCGACAAATTTAATGCTTAATTTTCCTTTGCTTGGAAATTTAAAATCTGTTGCTTTATACTGATCACCAAAAGCGTGACGTCCGATAATAATCGGCTTTGTCCAGTTAGGAACAAGGCGAGGAACATTTTTACAGATAATGGGTTCGCGAAAAATGACTCCTCCTAAAATATTGCGGATAGTACCATTGGGTGATTTCCACATTTTTTTTAGGTTAAATTCTTTGACACGTGCTTCATCAGGTGTGATGGTTGCACATTTTATACCAACCCCATATTTCTTGATAGCATTGGCAGAATCAATCGTTACCTGATCATTGGTTGCATCACGGTTTTCGACGGAAAGATCATAATATTTGAGATCAATGTCGAGATAGGGATGGATTAATTTATCTTTGATATATTTCCAGATGATACGGGTCATTTCATCCCCATCGAGTTCAACAACGGGGTTTTCTACTTTGATCTTTGCCATTAGAAGTCCTTTTTCTTTTAAGTGATATTACTTTATAGCACTTTCAGGTTTATAATGAAAAGTAAAAAGGGCAAGTAAATATGGGTGTTAGAATATATGATCAATAGAGTGTAAACTTTTATTGAAGAGTTTAATTTTTTGAAAAGAGGTGATGTGTTTGCAAACCTATCATCATTGTGTAAGTGATAAAAAGTCTAATTAATCAATAAATTAAGGATATTTCTGGGGAATAGGGAGATGCATTTTTATTATCAAATTTTCTATTTAACGATTTGATAAGTTGATTGTATTCTCAGTGATGGTTTTCCGAGTTTTTTGCGTGAGTAAGCATCTATTTTTATATCGGCATTTGATCTAAAAAATTACGGCCTGTTTGTTTATAGAAAATTTAATGTGATATAAAGCCCTGTAGTGAGGAATGATTCATCTAAAATGCCTTTTTAGTAGTCAATTTCAGTTTTGAAAGTTAAAAGAAATGCATAAAGGGTGTGGCGGTTTTAATTCAAAAATTAACATCATACGTATGAATAGGCTTATAAACCACCCTATCGTGAGAGAAAGCTCTTTCTCCAACTTAGATTTTATTGCTGTTAAGACCTACATTAGAGTGCTTTTTCTGAAAAGAAACAAAAATGTATCACACGGTAATTTTTGCACCTTTTTTACGAAAAGACTCCTTTAAAAGCCTATTTCTTCATTTTTATTTATGATTCCTCATGTTTAAAAACATAAGTAAAATGAATATCTTATATAGAAGAAAAAGAAGAATGGTACGCCCAAGGGGAATCGAACCCCTGTTTCCGCCGTGAAAGGGCGATGTCCTAACCGCTAGACGATGGGCGCAAACCAATGATCAGGCTTATAGAGAGGATCTTTTTACTTCGCAAGCCCTCTGTGTCATTTTTTTTGAAAAAAGTGTGTTTTATTGAATAATTTTTTATGTGACTTTTGTTTGGATTGTTTTATTTTCTAAGATTTTTTCTCGAAAAAATATAGAGTTATCATGATGGATAGAAAATTTTACTGCGAACATCATATTAAGTGAATAATATTTATTGTTTATTTTCAGTTTGAGGCTTAGATAAAATGAGCATAACAGCATTTAAAAGATATTTATTTTTGCATATTTTATTCATCTTTGTTTCATACTTCTACATGTGAATATTCTGTGACTTGTTTGAGAGAGCTTTGATACAGAAAGCTGTTTATTTGAGCTTATCATAAAGAAAAACCATATAATTTATGAAGGAGAAAGCCAATATTTATGAGCAAGTTAACAAAGAGTACGAATCACATAAAAGTTTTCTTTTGAAGCATAAGCCGTAGATTCCTTTTAATTTCATAAAAAAATATATATGATAAAAATAAAAAATATTGAGGAAATTTTTACGAAATATTTTAAAAATTATTTTTCTTAACTTTATTTTTACAGGGCTGTAAAGAAAATTAAAGGCTTTTTATTTGTTCTCTCACATCTTTAGAAAGTTCTTTATTTGAAAGTGAAGCAGCACAGATAAAGGATTTATTGAGGTTTTTGTCATTTCAATTCGTTCGTTTTTCAAAAGAGTGCCAATAAGTTGAGATAAAATATTCGAATTTTGCAAATTTATTCTCCATATTTATAATATTTCAGAATTATGCTGTACACACATGAGTTTTTGCTTTTTACTTTAATGTAAGGTTCTGTTTTTATATAGGAGAGCGTTAAGATTTTTGCATTAAAGAACGAGTTTAAGCTATATAATGGTAGGAAGGAATGTGGTATTATTTACTCATCTGCTTTATTTTATCCATTCTCCTTACGTATCACATAAGAGAATGTTTTTTGTTTAATACTTGTTGATTTAGAAGAGTTATGTTTTTGTTTTCTTACTAAGTTTTCAGTATTCTTTCGTTTGTTATTGATTGTTTTTTGAGAGATTTTTTCTATCCGTTGTTGATAGAGTTGAGTTTTTATGGGAAGTTTTTTGCTTATTTTAAAATAAGAAAATTTTAAAAGGAAACTTGCATTTATCCGTTTTGCAGATTTTCATTTTGAATTAAATTTTTTATAAAGGTTATGAAATCTTTGAAAAAATAAATAAAAGAAAATAAATATTTTTATTTTTAGGAATTTTGATTGAACAAGCGGGGATAATTCTATTAGAAAAAAAGAAAGTGGAGTGAGCAGGGGATTTCTTTTATTCTGAGGGATATAAGCATTCTTTGTGTCGAAGACACATCATTTAAACGATTTTTCAATAAAGATAGGGATCAGTGGTTAGATAATGGCAGAAGCTTTAAAAGTTGGTGTTGCGGGACTTGGTACGGTTGGTACTTCAGTTGTTCGAGCTCTATGTGAAAAAGCGAATAGTTTAGCTTGTCAATGTGGGCGATCCATCAAAGTCGTTGCTGTTAGTGCACGCGATAAAGGCCGTGATCGTGGAATTGATCTCAGTAATATAAGATGGTTTGATTCACCTGTGGAGATGGCTGCCTTTGATGAGATTGATGTTTTTGTTGAGTTAATTGGTGGTGAATTGGATATTGTATATACTGCTGTTAAAAGGGCGCTTGAGGCAGGACATCATGTTGTGACAGCCAATAAAGCTCTTCTTGCTCGACATGGAGTAGAGCTAGCTATAATTGCAGAACAAAAGGGTGTTTTTCTTCATTTTGAAGCAGCTGTTGCAGGGGGAATCCCTGTTATTAAAGCGATGAGAGAATCACTTGTCAGTAATCACATATCGCGGATTTATGGTATTCTCAATGGAACCTGTAATTATATATTAACACGCATGTTTACAGAAGGTCTTTCATTCAAAGATTGTTTAGCAGATGCACAAAGACTGGGGTATGCTGAAGCAGATCCAACTTTTGATATTGAGGGAAATGATACGGCTCATAAATTAGCTTTGTTAACAAGCTTAGCATTTGGAACAGCTGTTTCGTTAGATGATGTTTATGTTGAAGGAATTCATAATATTTCACAAATTGATATTCGGGCGGCTGATGAATTGGGGTATCGAATTAAGCTTTTAGGGGTTGCATTAAAAACGGATTCTGGAATAGAGCAACGCGTTCACCCGACAATGGTCCCAACATCTTCAATGATTGCACAGATCAATGGTGTAACCAATGCTCTTTCTATTCAAAGTGATTTATTAGGTGAATTACTGTTTTCTGGTCCTGGCGCTGGAGGAATGGCAACAGCATCAGCTGTTATTGGTGATTTGGCTGATATAGCAAAAGCACGTTCTGATTTTCACTATGCACCTGTTTTAAGACGTCCCGCTTTAGAGCTTACTCCTCATAAAAAAGCACGCATTTCAAATCATGCAGGGGGCTATTTTATACGTTTAAATGTTCATGATCGTGCTGGTGTTTTTGCCACGGTTGCAAGGCATATGGCTGATAATCATATTTCGTTAGAGTCGATTGTTCAAAGACCTTTTATAGAAAACCAGATTGAAAAAACGATTATTTTAATCACGCATGAAACAACAGAAGTAAATGTACGACAGGCACTTGCAGAAATTGAAAAAGATGGACATCTTGTTGCAAAATCTCAATTCATTCGTATTGAACGTATGGCAGAGAATTGATAATTTATATTGATTTGACAAGCTGGAATACTTTTATCTCTTGTGGAAAGTTTTCATCTTTGCCAAAAGCTTTACTTTTAGAGCTTAATAGGGCTCATATTTTTCTGGTATTTATTCGGTAGGATTTTTTCACATGCCCACAACTCAGAAGACTTTAAATGGACTTGACCGTATTTTGACACTTGAATTGGTGCGTGTCACTGAACGTGCTGCTGTTGCTGCTGCGCGCTGGCGTGGACGTGGCGATGAAAAGGCTGCCGATCAAGCTGCTGTAGATGCAATGCGGAGGGAACTTAATCGATTGCCTATTGAGGGTACAGTGGTGATTGGTGAAGGTGAGCGGGATGAAGCGCCCATGCTTTATATTGGAGAAAAAGTAGGTCTTCAAAATGGACTGGCAATCGATATTGCACTTGATCCATTGGAAGGAACTACACTTTGTGCTAAAAATCTTGCCAATTCTTTGGCGGTGGTTGCCATTGCTGAAAAGGGGAACCTCCTTTATGCCCCTGATGTTTATATGAACAAAATTGCTATTGGTCCTGGGTACCCAAAGGGAGTGGTGGATATAGATGCTTGTCCTACCGATAATATTCATGCTCTTGCAAAGGCTAAAGGAGTGGCTGTTAATCAGATTACTGTTTGTATTATGGATAGACCTCGTCATCAAAATTTGATTGATCAAGTGCGAGCGACAGGGGCATCGATTCGCTTGATTGGTGATGGAGATGTCGCTGCTGTTATTGATACAACTGATCCAGAAGACACAGGTATTGATCTTTATATGGGGATTGGTGGAGCTCCAGAGGGTGTTTTAGCGTCTGCTGCTTTACGCTGCATTGGAGGACAGATGCAAGGTCGTTTGTTGCTTGATACAGAAGAGAAAATTGCTCGTGCAGCCAAAATGGGGATTAGTGATCCCAATAAGGTTTATACAATGGAAGAAATGGCAAGGGGTGACGTTTTGTTCTCGGCGACAGGGGTGACAGATGGTAATATGCTTTCTGGTGTTAAATTCACGCCTCGCTACATTCAAACAGAAACTCTTGTTATGCGTTCCCATACGGGGACAGTTCGTAATATTAAAGCACAGCATAGAGACCATTCGAAATTTGATTAAATATTTTTTCTTTTGTCATCCTTAGAAAAATAGAGAGATTATTTTTAGTATGTACACTTCCATGAAGGTCTAATATATCTTCATGGAAGTGTTTATAGATATGAGAACATCGACTTATTATGAGAGCTGGACAGAATAAACCCAGCCATTTTTATCTTCTATATTCCCTTTTTGAAGATCAACCAATTGTGTGCGAAGATGCTTTGTGACTTCTCCAACTGTTTCATTTCCGATAATAAATTCTCCCCCTTTATATCTAAAACGGCCGATTGATGTGACAACGGCAGCTGTACCACAAGCAAAAACTTCTTTAAGGTGTCCACTCTTTGCATCTTCTTGAAGCGATGCAAAAGAATAAGGACGCTCTTCTATCTTTAATCCCATTTGTTGAGCCAACTGCAAAATTGAATGACGTGTTATTCCCGGAAGAATCGTTCCATTAAGGGGAGGGGTTACGAGTGTATTATTGTCCATAATAAAGCAGACATTCATACCGCCAAGTTCTTCAATCCATGTATGTTCAACCATATCAAGGAAGAGCACTTGGCTACAATTGTTTTCAATTGCACTTTTTTGTGCAAGTAAGCTGGCTGCATAGTTTCCACCACATTTGGCAGCACCTGTCCCTCCTGGACCAGCACGACTATACTCTGTTTCAATCCAGACGCTGACAGGTTTTTCTTCTCCTTTAAAATAGGATTCAACTGGAGAGGCTATGATACAAAAAAGGTACTCTTGAGAAGGGCGAACGCCCAAAAAGTTTTCATTGCCAAACATAAATGGGCGGAGATAGAGGCTCGCATTAGGATGACTAGAAACCCATTTTTGATCAATTTTTACGAGTTGATGAACGGCATCCAGAAAAATATCTTTTGGTAATTCTGGCATGGCTAACCGTTTTGCTGACTCTATAAACCTTTGTGCATTGGCATCAGGACGGAAGAGTAAGATGCGTCCATCTTTTGCGCGATATGCTTTTAAACCCTCAAAAATTTCCTGTCCATAATGCAAAACGGTACTTGCGGGGTTAATTTCTAAAGCTTTGTATTGAGAAATAACGGCGTTATGCCAGCCTTTGTCTTCTGTCCATTGAATAGTGCACATATGGTCTGTAAAGAATTGACCAAAACCAGGATTTTTTAGAATTTCTTCACGTTTTTCTTCTGACAGAGGTGATGGGTGCTTTTCTATTTTAAAGGGAAGTGACGATAGGGGAGAGTTCATAAGAAAAACCTTTTGAGACTGTTTTATTTTTTATTAATAAAAATAATAAGATATTTTGATCATAACTCTATTATTAGCAAATCCTTTGTGTCAATGTTTTATTGTAGAACTCAAAGGGTTTTATTATAGAGTTCAAAGGTTATGGTAGATATTTTAATTCTATTCTCGGTTCTCTTTCCTTACTTTATGAAGATATCTGGAACCTTTATCTTTCTTTATCGTTTTCTAAAAATAAGTATCTGAATAATTTCATATATGCATGTTTTCTAAAAATTTGAAGGTTAAGGGGATTGAGAAAAGGAATCTACTATGATTGATAAAAATTATCACACATATGAAGAACGTATGGCTGAAGAAAGAAAAGATCGTGAACAGCGTGTTTCAATCGCTAAGGGTATTTTTGCTATTCTTCTTGCTCTGGCTATTATTTGGTTTATTTTTGGTTTTTTAGGATCTTTTTTTGCTAGATCTCCTGAACATAGTTCACATTATAGTACTCCAGAAACAAGCCAGACCATAACGACGCCCCAAAAAGATTTAAATTCATCCCCTCCTGTACCTTATACCTATAAGAGTACGCAGTGATTTTTTTTGTAAACATAATCTTTTAAATAAAGCGAAAACTGACGCAGATTAAAAAAATAAAGTCAGCGTAAATACATAAGTCAAAAAGCTTGAGATGATTTTAATTTCTGGAATTTTCGATAAATCATTGAGATAAACCATGTAACGGTTTTAATAACCGTTACATGGTTAACCTTTAACGTGTGATGAAGCAACTTCCACCAGAATTTTTAATGGTTTCACAAAGGATTATGGCTTCATTACGGTTCTGCGTTTGAATACGAACACGGTAATAGGTTCCTTTTCCTGGTATAAAAGCCGGTTGAATATTTAAAGGACGGGACCCGATAATGAATCCAAATTTGGATTTCATAATTTTCAAAGAATCTCTCGCTAATTCATGCGTTGGTTGAGAGGAAAGTTGTACATAATAACTCTCTGAATTTTGTGGTGCAACTCTATTTGCTGCTGTGGGGCGAGATGCAGCCTGCGTTTCAACTTCTGTATTTCTCTCTGCATGAGAAGGAATTGGGATAAATTTTTCTTCAATATTCGTATTAGAGGTATTTTCAGCGATTATTTTATCAATATTATTTTTGAGATCATAATCACTTTCTTGGTCATTTTTATCGGAATCATGCGACAAAACAACGGATGATTCTTGAAGCTCGTCAGGAATTTGATTAATGGATTCTGTAGATTGAGGAGCAGTTTTTTTCTCTGTTTGATGCACAGGAGACAGTGTAATTGTACCATCTTGATTGACAATAACGGTTTGTACTTCTCGCGTTGGAATAGTATGATTGATAGCTTCAGTAACTGCATCTTCAACATCAGATTCAGTTGAAGAAGATGGTGAAACGTGTGGAGATTCTTCTGTATTTAGACCCTCTAGGTTACTAGGTTGTTCAGAGCTGTCAATAAGAAATTGTTGTGTATGCTCTTGTTTGTCATTTTGTCCAGTCGTTTGTTTATAGACATCTAAATTATGGGCAACATCATTTTTCGTTTCAGTTGTTTCTGGTTTGAATTTAAAAGGTGTATTATCAGCGTGGATAATGACCCTTTCTTCATTTTTCTGTGATGACATGAAAAAATGAGAATAACCAGCAAATCCAATGGCTACTAAAATAAGAAGAAAAATACCTTTGAATAAAACTTTACTCAAAATAGAACTTTTAAGGAGAGGAGGCGCTGAGGGAGGCATAGAGATTTCATCTGAGCTTGTATATGGTGAATTCTCACTCAAAGAGGGGGAATTATATTCCATATTGGCAGCAGAGAAATAGTCGGCATTTTGTTCTTTAGAGTTTATATAAACTCCTTCTTTTGAATTTTGCATAGTTTGATGAAAAATTTCATTGAAAGTTTCATTTTTCTGTTGTTTTTGAGACAAATTATCCGTTGGAATATGTCCTACATTGAGTACATCTGCAAATTCTTCTTCCAAACCACCTGTTGGGACATCATATTCTGGGGCCTCATATGGGACTTCTGGAACCATAATAGGGCCAGTTTTTTCTACGATTTCTTCTGAAAATTTATAAGTATCAACATTGGGAGGGGGCGTATTTCTGTGTGTATAGTTATGGGCAAAAAAGCGATCAGTTTGTTTTGTATTAAGGGGTTTTGATGAGGAAAGAAACTCATCTAAATTATTTTGGTTATATGAAATTTCTCTGTTTGGGTTAGAGACATTTTCAGCTTTATTAAGGTATTGGGTTTGAACTTCATTATATGTTGGGATTTTTTCACTGTAAGTTTCTTGTTGTGAGGGATTTTCTTCAAAAAAATGGGGATAATCGGTTGTATGATCTTCTTGTGAAGATCCCTCTAAATAAGATTGTTTGTCAACGTGTGTAGAATCCAAAGGAGAGGAGAAGCCACTTGTTGTCTGATTTCTCGGCATGCTTTGTCTTTCTGACACAAGGTTAGAAGATGAAAAAGACTGATTTGCTTTTGAAGAAGAGGAGACATCCGTATAATCTTCTTGGGTCCAACTTTCTTGGTTCTCTGAAATTTTATAGGGATGGTTTATAGAAGGATCATAGAAGTTTTGATTGTCATCATAAGTTTTTTGTATATTCGAAGTTTTAGGCTGTTGTGAGGTCGTTTGTGAAAAACGATTGGTTTGTTCAACAGTTTCTGTCTCATTTCTTTTGTTTTCGCGCTTTTCAGATTCATTAAAAAAGAATTTTTCTGATTCTGAGGTAAAAGGATTATCACTTGTTGCGGTCTTTTTCTGTTGAAACAATTGATTCTTTTGGATTGGTAATGGAGAAAGCGCGTCTAAAATTTGTTCTTCATCATGACTGATCGGTGAAGAATATTTTTCTCCAGATAAATTATTTTGTTTTGTATGGTTGAAAGAACCAGTTTGTGCAATATCTGAGGCTGTTGCGTTGCTGGTTGCATGTAAGTTCCATTGCTTTTTTTGATCATCAAAGGTTGAGTCGTGTGTTAAATTGTTTTCAAGTTCTTCTTCTAAGAAGGACAAATCAAAGTCATCAGGGGATGATGTTTTAGAATGAGATGTCGAGTGATCTGTCTCTAAAGAAGAGTGCTCATTTTGGTTTCCGCTTTGTTTGGTCGGATTAAAAATGCGTGTAAGTCTTTCTAAAGGATCATGGTGTTCATGATCTTGTTTTGTTTCGTGCGGATTCTTGCGATCGTTATCGCTCATAGCTCTTCTCACATAATGATTTGCACTTACGTGCAATCAATGGTTAATTTTGATTTGTTATGTTAAAATTATAAATTTTCCCCCTCTCATGCAAGGATACATGAAAAAGTTTACCAATAAAGTATCTATTGTATGTATTTATAGAACTTTTTCAACGCATTTCTATTGGGGCTTCGACTCCTATGATGCTAAGTCCTGATGATAAAATATTGATAACAGCTTGTATCAAGCCCAATCTTGCAAAGGATAACTCTTTATCATTAGGCTGAATAAAACGTAAATTGAGACTTTCACTCCCTTTATTCCAATGGGTGTGAAAGCAGGAAGCAAGATCATAAAGATAAAACGCTAATCGATGGGGTTCTTTATGAACGACGGCTTGTTCAATGATACGCGGATATTCAGAAAGTTTGCGTATTAATAATATTTCATTGTCATCTGTTAGTCGATGAAGATGGGAGATCAATGTGTCCTTTGAAAAGCTTTCAATATGAAGTACTTCTTGTGCTTGACGAAAGACTGAGTGACAACGTGCGCTTGCATATTGTACGTAAAAGATGGGGTTATCTTTTGATTGTTCCGTTACTTTTGCAAAATCAAAATCAAGAGGTGCTTCGCATTTGCGGTAGAGCATCATAAAACGTACTGGATCACGACCAACTTCTTCGACAACATCTCTTAGAGTCACAAATGATCCGGCTCTTTTTGACATGCGTACAGGTTGACCATCGCGAAAGAGTTTTACCAATTGGCATAAGAAAACACTTAGTTTGGCTTTATCCCCAGAAATTGCTTTTGCCATAGCTTCTAGCCGCTTTATATAGCCAGCATGGTCTGCGCCTAGAATATAAATCATTTCATCAAAATGACGATTAAATTTATCCCGAAAATAAGCAACATCAGCAGCAAAATAAGTGTAAGAGCCGTCAGATTTAACCAAAACACGGTCTTGGTCATCACCAACATTTGTTGAACGAAACAAAGTTTGCTCGCTTGGTTCCCAATCTTCTATATTTTGTCCTTTGGGAGGGGGGAGTTTTCCTTTGTAAATATAACCATTTAAAGTGAGATCGTTAATGGTATTACGAATAGCGCGGGCATTATCTGCGTAAAGCATTCGCTCAGAGAAAAAGATATCATGATAAATATTAAGAGCTGCCAAATCTTCGCGAATCATGGACATCATTGCCTGAATCGCTCGTTCTTTCACGATAGATAAGGCTTCATCTTTATCCATGGAGAGGAGTTGGTCACCAAACTCTTGAGCCAACGATTGACCCAATGGTATCAAGTACTCTCCAGGATAGAGCCCCTCTGGAATTTCATTAATTTTTTGTCCAAGCGCTTCACGATAGCGCAACAGTACAGAATGAGCGAGAACTTCGATTTGTTGGCCAGCATCATTGATATAATATTCTTTCGTGATGTTATAGCCCGTAAATTGCAGCAAATTGGAGAGAACATCTCCCACCACAGCTCCGCGACAGTGCCCTACATGCATAGGGCCCGTCGGATTTGCTGAGACATATTCAACATTGACGCGTTTTCCCTGTCCCATCGGCATGCGACCATAAGAAAGGCCTAATTCAAGCATGGACTTTATAGCATTTTGCCAAAATAATTTTGTAAGCTTGATGTTGATAAAACCAGGACCGGCAACATCAATATTCTCAATAGAGGAATCATTTTTAAGCAGTTCTATGATTTTATCTGCAAGTGTACGGGGACCCATCCCAATAGATTTTGCAAGAACCATAGCAGCATTGGTTGATAAATGACCATGGGAGGAATCACGTGGGGGATCAACGGTGATTTTTGATAAATCTAGATCTTCTCCATTTTTTCCTTTTATATCAGATAATTCAATTGATTTTTTAATTTTTTTTTCGAAGTTTTTAAAGATATTCATATTGAGCTTCCATGATGATGCTAAAAGCCATTAAACGAAATGATCTGTATGGTCAAATAAACGGTGATATTCACGTAAAGCATAGTGATCAGTCATCCCTGAAAGAAAGTCAGCAATCAGACGTGCTAACTCTTGATTTTTTAAGTGCACTGCTTTTTTGCACCAACTTTCAGGCATTGTCTCTGGATTTTCATAATAACAATTGAATAATTTTTGTACAATGTCTTTTGCTGCATTGCGACGACTGAGAACTTGTTCGTGATAATAAAGATTTTTAAAAAGAAAATTTTTTAGTTCTTTTTCGTAAACGGTCATTGACGGTGAAAAGGTAACAATAGTTTGTTTTGCTTGGTAAATATCGCTTATGCTGGTTGGTTTGATGCGTGCCAAATTTTCATGTGATTGTTTGATAACATCTTCGACCATGGTTGTGATTTGTCTTCGTACCAGTGTGTAACCGCGTCGTGCTTGGTCAAGGCGGGGATGCTCATCGGTTATATCCTTTAAGATGGCTGCTGTTAGTGAAACGTGTTCAAATTGATCGAGAGTTAAAAATTGCGATCGTAAACCATCATCAATATCATGGGCATTGTATGCGATATCATCTGCAATCGCAGCACATTGTGCTTCTAGTCCTGCAAAACAATCGAGTGCAAGATCTTGCTTTGCATTGTATTGTAAAATATCGGTGGGAACTTCTTTATTTTTCGCGTGAGGACCTAGAAGAGGCCCGTTATGCTTTACAAGACCTTCGAGGGTTTCCCATGTAAGGTTGAGGCCATCAAAATTTGCATAGCGCTGTTCTAGTTTTGTAACAATGCGTAAGGCTTGTGCATTATGATCGAAGCCGCCATAATCCGCCATGGCTTCATTGAGAGCTTCTTCTCCTGCATGGCCAAAGGGCGTGTGCCCAAAGTCATGAGCAAGGGCAATGGCTTCGGCAAGATCTTCATCAAGATACAGAGCCCTAGCGAGTGTTCGTGCAATTTGAGAAACCTCTATGGAATGGGTAAGGCGGGTACGATAATGATCGCTTTCATCAGCAATAAACACTTGCGTTTTATGTTTAAGACGTCGAAATGCATTAGAATGGATAATACGATCTCTATCTCGTTGAAAGGGTGAGCGCGTAGAGCTCATCGTTTCATGGAATAATCGGCCGCGGCTTGTTTGCGGGTGAGCACTGTAGACGGCTCGAGATTGGTAATTGAAGTTGATCGTGCCTATATCCATTGCAAGCTGTCCATTATCATCTTAAAATTAAGAGTGGTTTATGTGAATAAATTTTCTCTTTAATAGTGTGGGATACTCTTTCTTGATGGTTTAATGCAAGGATATATAAAATGAATGTGAAAATTTCAGAGGCTGCTGCTCAGCAAATTGTACAGATACTTTTGCGTGAACCTGATAAAATAGCCTTACGTATTTCTGTTGAAGGCGGTGGATGTTCTGGTTTTTCTTATAAATATGACTTGGTTTCTGAAATGTGTAAAGATGACCTCGTTTTCAAAAAAGATGGGGCAACTGTGCTTATTGATTCACTATCGATTCCTTTCATGGAAGGAGCTGAGATTGATTTTGTTGATGATCTTATGGGACAGTCTTTTCAGATTCATAATCCCAATGCCGTTTCATCATGTGGTTGTGGTGTAAGTTTTTCAATTTGAGAGTGGGGACTTTGTGATATTGTTTCTTGAAAAAAATATCATGTTGGTCAACAATGTAAAAATGGCTAGTCTTATAAAAATAGTGCACCGATGTGTGCGGTTATGCGTGGTGCTTACTTTGTTGATCTGGAGCCATTGTGCTTTTTGTGAAGAAGGAGTAGATCAACAGCAGGGACAATCACGGAGTTTTATTCTAAAGTCCCAAGAGCAGCAAAAAGAGAATTTAGCATCTCAGGCGCAACTCATTTTGAATGCTCGATTAACAAATAGCCGTCAAGATATTGAGAAAGGGCTTGTCTGGCGCCTTTATGCCCCTATTCTAGGAATTGATAATAAATTACCATTAGTGGCAACCCATAAGGGGGGAAGTGCGCGTTTTGATTTAGAGCCAGGAAGTTATCTTGTTCATGTCTCATTTGGTCATATGAGTGCTATGCGCCATATTCGTTTAGAAAATGGGCAGAGTCTTGTGAAAAACTTTTATCTTGAGGCAGGGGGTCTTATTTTAAATGCAACACTGCTCAATGGTGAAATCAATGAAAAGGAATTACGTTTTACGATCTATGAGGATGAAAAAGAAAATGATGATACGGGGATCATTTTATCAAATGTTAAACCTCAATCTGTTGTGCGTTTAAAAGCTGGTCGCTACCATGTTGCTTCCCATTATGGTTCCATTAATGCGACGGCTCGTTCGGATATTCAAGTAGAGGCTGGTAAAATAACGGAAGTTACTCTTGAACATCAGGCTGCTCAAATTGTGTTAAAGCTGGTACGACAAGAAGGAGGAGAAGCACTTGCAGATACAAGTTGGTCTCTTGCCAATGATTCTGGTGATATTGTTTATGAAACAGTTGGGGCTTATGTTTCACTCGTGTTAGCGGAGGGAGAGTATATTGCCATTGCTAAAAATAAAGATAAAATTTATCAAAAGGTTTTTTCTGTCGTTTCTGGTCATGATGAAGATATAAGTGTGGTGGCGAATGAACAAAATATGCAACGAATTGATGAAGATATGGATTGATCGTTGTTCATAGAACTAAACCGTGATGAAAGATGGGGTGTGCGTTTTGATTGAAATTTCAACAATTAGTGTGTTTTTTGCGGGGGCTCTGTCTTTTCTGTCGCCATGTGTTTTGCCATTAGTTCCCCCTTATTTATGCTATATGGCAGGGATTGGTATTGATGACTTTCGATCAGAAAAGCGTGATGAGAAAGTCTTTATACGGTGGGCTTTATTGTCTTCTGTTATCGCTTTTGTTCTCGGGTTTACCACTGTTTTTGTTGCTTTAGGCGCTAGTGCAAGTACAATTGGTAAATTCATCGGTTATTATCGTGATTGGTTTGCTCTTGCTGCTGGAGTGATCATTATTATTTTTGGTTTAAATTTTCTAGGGCTTTTCAAGATTTCGTTTTTATTTCGTGAAGCGCGTTTTCAGACTCATAAAACACCTGCTGGTCCTTTAGGAGCTTATGTTATTGGTTTAGCTTTTGCCTTTGGTTGGACCCCGTGTATTGGTCCCATTTTAGGACCTATTATAACGCTTGCTGGAACAAAAGAAACTGTGGGTGAGGGCGCTATTCTATTAGCAGTTTATGCGTTAGGTCTTGCTGTTCCTTTTGTATTGGCAGCTTTATTTTCGAGTCATTTTATGCGGTTTTTAGCAGCTTTTCGTATTCATTTAGGAAAAGTTGAAAAAATTATTGGTGTTTTTCTTATTCTTACAGGGATTTTGTTTCTAACAGGCTCTATGCAGGATCTTTCATTTTGGCTTTTAGAGCATTATCCTTCATTGAGTTATGTTGAAGATATTCGTTGGCACGATATTGTAAACTTTTTTGGATTTTCTCGTTAGTCTGATGTGTTTTTATGGTTAGAAGTTGTCTTTCTATTGTTCTTGCTGCAGGTGAAGGGACGCGCATGAAATCGTCTCTGCCTAAAGTTCTTCATAAAATTGCTGGATTGCCTCTTATATGCCACGTTCTAAAACAAATAGAATTGGCAGGATCTTCACAATTGGCTGTTGTTGTGGGATTTGGTGCTCAAGAGGTTGCACATGTTGTTCAGTCATGTGTAAAAGATGTGATGATTTTTGAGCAAAAAGAGCGTTTAGGAACGGCGCATGCTGTTTTATCGGCTCGTTTAGCTTTGCAAAGGCGAGTGGATGATGTTCTCATTGTTTTTGGGGATACGCCTCTCATTCAGCAAGATTCATTGCAGCAAATGCGTACACAGCTTGCTGATGGAGCAGATGTTGTTTTTGCAGGCTTTCATACCCAAGATCCAACAGGTTATGGACGTCTTCTCGAGAAAAATGGTCAATTGATTGCAATTGTGGAAGAAAAAGACGCAAGCGACGAAGAAAAAAAGATTTCTTTTTGTAATGGGGGAATACTCGCTATGCGTGGAAAACATGCCCTTTCTCTTTTAGAGAAAATTGATAATAACAATGTGAAAAAAGAATACTACTTAACCGATATTGCTTCTCTGGCAACACGCGAAGGGTTGGATGTACGTGTTGTTGAAGTCCCTTTTGAAAATATCGCAGGAATTAACAACTGTCTTGAGCTTTCTGAGGCTGATTCTTTGTGGCAAAAACGTAAAGCGCGCGATTTAATGTTATCGGGTGTTACACTCTTAAAACCAGAAACAGTCTATTTTTCTCATGATACAGAAATTGAACCAGGTGTGGTGATAGAACCAAATGTTTATTTTGGACTCGGCGTGAAAGTACACTCTGGTGCTGTTATTCGTGCATTTAGTTATCTCGAAGGTGCTGTGGTGGGTCAAGATGCGCAGATTGGTCCCTATGCACGTTTGCGTCCTGGAACAGAGTTGGCAAAATCCGTAAAGGTTGGAAATTTTTGTGAAGTCAAACAAGCTAAGGTAGGAGAATCTTCTAAAATAAATCATTTAAGTTATATTGGTGATGCCGAAATTGGTGCACATACCAATATTGGAGCCGGTACGATTACGTGTAATTATGATGGATTTAACAAATATAAGACCACGATTGGTGATCATGCTTTTGTTGGGTCTAATACGGCGCTTGTTTCCCCATTGGTGATCGGGGATGGCTCTTATGTTGCTTCAGGAAGCGTTATTACTGAAAATATTCCTATGAACAGTATGGCTTTTGGGCGTGCACGACAGGTTATAAAAGAAGGCTATGCAACAAAATTTCGGGCACGCTTGTTAGAAAAAAAACAGAAAAAATGATCATTTTCAATCTATTCCTTTGTTTTGTACTGATTCAACGATGGAGAGGAGGTTAATTCTTAAAGATTGCCGTACTCCATGTTTGAATTATTTTATTATTTATCGTTTTAAATAAAGGCTGTTAGATTGTTTTATGATATTTAAATCTTAAAGATATGTGGGTTGGAGCTTTTTAATGTGTGGAATTATTGGAATTCTTGGAAAGAGGTGTGTTACATCCTCTTTGGTTGAGGGATTAAAACGTCTTGAATATAGGGGGTATGATTCATCTGGGGTGGCAACAGTTTATAATGGGCATCTTTATCGTGTACGTGCTGAGGGGAAGCTTGTTCATTTAGAAGAAAAATTAAAAAAAACTCCTCTGGAAGGAAATTTAGGGATTGGACATACACGTTGGGCGACACATGGCGTTGCTGTTGAGCGCAATGCGCATCCTCATGTAACTGAAAAGCTTGCGGTTGTGCATAATGGTATTATTGAAAATTTTGTAGAATTGCAAAAAGAACTCATCGAAGATGGTTATATCTTTGAGACAGAGACGGATACAGAAGTTATTGCACATTTAATAACGCGTGCATTAAAAAGTGGTCTTTCTCCGCAAGAAGCTATGCGTAATAGTTGGAAAAGGTTGCAGGGGGCTTTTGCACTTGCTCTTATTTTTGAAGGTGAAGATAACCTTATGATTGCGGCTCGCTCTGGTCCACCGTTGGCAATTGGTTACGGAAAAGATGAATTTTTTGTGGGATCAGATGCTATTGCTTTGGCCCCATTCGTTGATCATATTAGTTATTTGGAAGATGGGGATTGGGCTGTTCTCACACGGGAAGGCGTCACAATTTATGATGGAGACAATCAGCCGGTAAAACGTTCTGTGACAACCTTACTTGAAGAAGCATTATTGATTTCTAAGGGAAATCATCGTCATTTTATGCACAAGGAAATGTTTGAACAACCTGAAGTGATTTCTCATAATTTGGCGCATTATCTTGATCTTGGCAATTATACCGTTCGATCTTTTGAGAATTTGATTGATTGGAAAAATATTCATCGTCTCCTTTTTGCGAGTTGTGGAACGGCTTATTATTCAACCTTAGTTGCGCGCTATTGGTTTGAGAAATATGCCGCTTTGAGCGTTGATAATGATGTTGCGTCCGAGTTTCGTTATCGTGAACCCCCTATAACCTCTGATGTATTATCCCTGTTTGTTTCTCAATCTGGTGAAACAGCTGATACATTGGCTTCTTTGCGTTATTGTCGTGAGCGGGGTGTAAAAACAGCTACAATTGTGAATGTTAAGCAATCAACAATGGCAAGAGAGGCTGATTTTATTTTCCCAACACTTGCCGGACCGGAAATTGGTGTTGCTTCAACAAAAGCCTTTACCTGTCAATTGGCAACACTTGCTTCACTCGCACTTAGTGCGGCTAAACAACGTGGTTATCTCACGGTTCAAATGGAACAGCAATTGGTTCAACAGTTGGCAGAAGTTCCCCGTATTTTAAATGAGGTCTTAAAATTAGAAGGCAATATTGAATCTCTTTGTCGTGATTTGGTGAATGCAAAAAGTGTTCTTTATCTGGGACGTGGAACTTCTTATCCGATTGCTCTGGAGGGAGCTCTTAAACTGAAAGAGCTTTCTTATATTCATGCTGAAGGTTATGCGGCGGGGGAGTTGAAGCATGGACCAATTGCACTGGTAGATGAAACAATTCCCGTTATTGTTGTGGCTCCTTATGATCGGTGGTTTGAAAAAACTTTGTCTAATATGCAAGAAGTAGGAGCGCGCAATGGTCGTATTATTTTGATAACCGATAAAAAAGGAGCAGAAGCAGCTTGTCTTAAGACTTTATCAACGATTACTTTACCCGTTGTTCCAGAATTTATTGCTCCTATTATTTATGCGCTTCCCATTCAGTTAATCGCTTATCATACGGCTGTTTTATTAGGAACAGATGTTGATCAACCGCGTAATTTAGCAAAATCAGTCACCGTTGAATAAAAATAAATTGTATATTTCTGAATTTTTGGAGAATAATAAAGTATAACAAATTGATTTATAATGATAGTTTATTTTTTCATTTTTTCTGTTGAATGAGAATATCAAAGATAGGGTTTTTCATTCCAAATCCTTAATGAAAGAATAAAAAATATTCTCTTAAGCGATCAAAAAATGGATCAGATCTATGAAGATAAGGGGCAAAAGAACGCATTATGCTTCTCCTCTTTTAATGCAAGAGTAATCCAGATCGAGAGAAAAGATGCTGCTGTTGGTTTGTTTATACTTTCATGAAGCATAAATGACGTAGGAAGTGTGTTAAATCATTTATGAGTGATTCCAAGAAAAAAATATATTTGTATGGGAAATATTTTTATTTTTTATCAAAGGTTCTTTTCTATCATTATCCTGCTCGTAAGAGGCGTGTAGCATTATCGTGTCCGAAAAGATAAAGAAGCAACCGTAAAGCTTGTCCTTGCTCAGAAGAAAGATGAGGATCGCGTTGTAAAAATAAGCGTGCATCCTTTCTTGCTATTGATAAAAGATCACTGTGAACAGCAAGATTTGCTATATGAAATTCAGGGACGCCGGATTGTTTTGTGCCCAAAAGTTCTCCTTCGCCTCGCAAGCGCCAATCTTCTTCGGCAATTTCAAAACCGTCTTCTGTATTACGGATAATATTTAGGCGTTTTGCTGCTGTTTTGGTGAGTGGATCTTTATAGAGCAAAATGCAGGAGGATTTTTTATCACCTCGTCCTACACGTCCACGCAATTGGTGTAATTGTGAAAGACCAAAATGTTCTGCATGTTCGATGATAATAATTGAAGCGTCTGGGATATCCACGCCGACTTCAATGACGGTTGTTGCAACTAAAATACGTGTATTTCCGCATTTAAAAGATGCCATAGCAGCTTCTTTTTCTGCTGTAGACATTTTGCCATGAATCATCCCAACGCGAGCTCCAAAGCGTTCATGAAGAAACGCAAAACGATTTTCAATTGAAGTAAGATCAAGAGCTGTCGATTCCTCCACTAAAGGACAAATCCAATAGAGTTTTTCTCCTTTTTCGAGTGCAATTGCAATTCGTTCTATAAGCTCATGCATACGTTTCAAAGAAAGCATTGCTGTTGTAATGGGTTGTCGTCCCATTGGTTTTTCTGTAATTTTGGATACATCCATGTCACCAAAAGCTGTTAAGACAAGTGTGCGGGGAATGGGTGTCGCGGTCATGACCAGCATATCTGGTTTATTGCCTTTTTCTGTAAGGGCAATACGTTGATGCACACCAAAACGGTGTTGTTCATCGATAATGGTTAAAGCGAGATTGTTATAAGTAACGCTGTCTTGTATGAGAGCATGGGTCCCAATGACGATAGAAACTTGGCCTGATAAAATATCATTCAAAATATTTGTCCGCAATTTTCCTTTTTCTCGTCCTGTTAAAAGCGTTGTTTGTAAGCCTATCTTTTCGGCAAGAGGAGTGATGGTTGCAAAATGTTGCCGAGCAAGCACTTCTGTGGGGGCCATTAAAGCTGATTGTCCTGAATTTTCAGCAATTTGTGCCATTGCCATTAGTGCCACGACTGTTTTTCCTGCGCCTACATCACCTTGGAGCAGTCTTAGCATCGGTTCTGGTGAAGCAAGATCATTGGCGATATCCTCTACCGCTTTTATCTGTCCTTTTGTGAGCTGAAAGGGGAGAATATTAAGCAATTTTTTCGTATAAGTTTCCGTTGATGGTCGAGGAGTCCCAACAAGAGATTTTGTTTTCAAACGAACAAGACCTAGCGCCAATTGACAAGCGAGCAGTTCATCATAGGCAAGACGTTTACGTGCTGTACTTTCTAAGGATAGATCATCGGGGTTAATGGGGGCATGGATACGGCGTAAAGCAACAGAAAAGGAAGAAAAATTTTGCTGCTTTTTAATATTTTCATCTATCCATTCTGGGAGGAGAGGAATAAAATCGAGAGCGTTTTGTATAGCACGTCTTAACGTCTTTGAAGCGAGTCCGGCGGTAGAGGGATAAACAGGTTCGATGAGAGGAATCTGATTTGATTGTTCACTCGGGATAATATAGTCGGGATGCGCCATTGAAAGTTGTCCGTTAAACCATTCAACTTTTCCTGATACAATGACTTTTTTTCCCTCAGAGAGTTGTTTTTTGAGCCAAAGAGGCTGAGCATGAAAAAAGACTAAATTTATTTTTCCTGTTTGATCATGGGCAATAACACGATAGGGAATTTTCTTATGACCACGAGGGGGGGATTGATGTTGATCGATGACAATTTCCAGCGTAACAGTCTCTCCTTCTTTTGCGTAAGCAATGCTGGGACGCATTCTGCGATCTATAACAGAATGGGGCATTAATTGAAGAAGATCCATAAGGGTTGCTTCACGTTGTGTAGGATTCACATTTAAAAGTTTTGTCAGTAAACCATAGACTTTAGGTGTAATACCAGAAAGGGTTCGAATAGAATTAAAAAGAGGGGTAAGAAGACTTGGAGGCATAAGAAAATTTAACCTGCTCTTTTTGTTTTTTCTAGACCTTTAGAAGAGCTTTTTGGGGATAAATTCATAAAGAGGAAATTGTTTTATTAACTTATTGAATTTTAGGAAGAAAAATGAATATTTAAAGAGATATACTAAAAGAATGCTAAAATTAAAGGGCTTATATGAGGTATATTTTGCTTCTTTTTATTTTAGGCGTTTATTTGCTGTGAATAGAAGAATTTTCTTGATAGAACTCTCTTATAAAGATCAATAAAATTGAGATATTTTCCTATGTGGAATGATAAATTTATAGTTTTAAGGTTATGCTAGCCTGAAATTTTTGCTCTAAGGAGTTCTGTTTGGCATTTAGTTTGTAGTGGGAAATTGTGAGAGTGGTCAAAGATAAAAATAAACTGCAAGAGAACAAAAATTCTCTTCCTCGCTTTATTCATTTGAGAGTGCATTCAGCTTATTCCTTGCTTGAAGGAGCTTTAAAAATCCCACAAATTATTCAACAGGCGATTTCAGATCATGCCCCAGCGGTTGCTATTACCGATACCAATAATTTATTTGGGGCTTTGGAATTTTCTCAGTATTGTCTTTCTCATGGGGTTCAACCTATTATTGGTTGTCAGCTTACTGTTGATTTTTGTGATGAAAATGATCATTCACGTTTGGTTAAAGGACGGAATACTTCTGATTTTTGTTCTATCGTTCTGTTGGCTGCTAATGAGACCGGTTATGCTCATTTGGTTCGTCTTGTAAGCCGTTCTTATCTTGATAAATGTGATACTGATCCTCCTCATATTAAAGCTGATTGGTTGTCGGCACACAGTGAAGGCATCATTGCTTTAACGGGCGGCAAGGGAGGACCTATTAATCTTTCCTTGGCAGAAGAAAAAAAAGAACGCGCCCTTGAACGCTTAATTTATTTAAAAAAAATTTTTGCTGATCGTCTTTATGTGGAATTACAACGGCATGGCTCTTATGACAGAGGGGTAGAAGCAGATCTTATTGAATTGGCTTATGCGCATGAAGTTCCTCTTGTTGCAACGAATGAAGCTTTTTTTCTGAAGAGAGAAGGGTATGAAGCGCATGATGCATTAATGGCTGTTTCAGAAGGGCAAATCGTCTCTAATCCTGATCGCAAAAGGGTGACGCCAGATCATTACTTGAAGTCACAAGATGAAATGGTTGAACTGTTTTCTGATCTTCCAGAAGCTTTAGAAAATAGTGTTGAAATTGCATTGCGTTGTCATATTGCCACGCCTCTTCGAAAACCGATATTGCCTCGTTTTATAGAACAATCTGTTAGTTCAGAAACTACTTTAGAAGCAGAAGATAGTGAATTGTTAAATCAAGCTAAAGCTGGTTTAGAGATGCGACTTAAAACGATTGGATTGGCTGAAGGCTATACGATCACAGATTATGAACAGCGGCTTGATTATGAGGTCTCCGTTATTACGCGTATGCAATTTTCTGGATATTTTCTTATCGTTTCAGATTTCATAAAATGGGCGAAAATTCATGATATTCCTGTTGGTCCAGGGCGGGGTTCTGGTGCTGGTTCACTTGTTGCTTATGCATTGACGATTACCGATGTTGATCCATTACGTTTTTCTCTTCTCTTTGAACGTTTTCTCAATCCAGACCGTGTTTCGATGCCAGATTTTGATATCGACTTTTGTCAAGAGCGGCGTGAAGAAGTTATTCAATATGTTCAAAAAAAATATGGACGTGATCAAGTTGCTCAAATTATTACCTTTGGTAAGTTACAAGCTCGTGCGGTTTTGCGTGATGTAGGGCGTGTTTTAGAAGTTCCTTATCGTCAGGTGGATTATCTTACAAAATTAATTCCTGCCACGCCAGGAAGTCAGGTAGAATTAGCGGATGCGATTAAGGATGAACCCAAATTTGAAGAAGAAAAGAAAAAAGATCCCGTTGTTGGACGCACATTAGATATAGCACTTCAGTTAGAGGGACTTTATCGTCACGCTTCCACTCATGCTGCTGGGATTGTTATTGGAGATCGTCCGCTTTGGGAGCTTGTCCCGATGTATCGCGATCCTCGTTCTGATATGCCTGTTACGCAATTTAACATGAAATATGTTGAACAGGCTGGGCTGGTAAAGTTTGATTTTCTTGGGTTAAAAACGCTTACTGTTTTGAAAATGGCCGTTGATTTTGTTGCCAGACAAGGGATCAAAATAGATTTGTCAAATATTCCTCTGAATGATGAAGCAACCTACGCTATGATGGCACGTGGTGAAACGGTTGGCGTATTTCAGGTGGAAAGTTCTGGTATGCGCAAGGCGCTGATTGGAATGAAGCCAGACCGTATTGAAGATATTATTGCGCTGGTTGCGCTTTATCGTCCTGGTCCAATGGAGAATATTCCAACCTATAATGCTCGCAAACACGGAGAAGAGGAAATAGCTTCTATTCATCCTAAAATAGATCATCTGATTAAAGAAACACAAGGTGTTATAGTCTATCAAGAACAGGTGATGCAGATTGCTCAGGTGCTGGCTGGTTATTCGCTTGGAGAAGCTGATTTATTACGTCGTGCTATGGGGAAAAAAATTCATGCAGAAATGCAAAAACAGCGTACACGTTTTGTCAATGGAGCCGTTGCTGGTGGTGTTGATAAAGAGCAGGCTGATATTATCTTTGATCTTTTAGCAAAATTTGCCGATTATGGATTTAATAAATCTCATGCTGCTGCTTATGCAATTGTTTCTTATCAAACAGCTTATATGAAAGCCAATTATCCCGTTGAGTTTTTAGCTGCTTCAATGACGCATGATATGACAAATACGGATAAGCTCAATGATTTTCGGCGTGAGGCATTAAGGCTGGGTATTGAAGTTATTGCACCTTCTATACAAACATCTCATCGTGTTTTTGAAGTTGGTGATAACTGTATTTATTATTCTCTTGCTGCCATTAAAGGGGTAGGAGAAACAGTTGTCGATCATATCGTCGCTTGTCGTGGAAATAAGATTTTTAAGGATCTAGAAGATTTTTGTGCACGCGTTGATCTTCGTATTGTTAATAAGCGTGCAATGGAAAGTTTAGTTTGTGCTGGCGCTTTTGATTGTTTTAATATTGCGCGTGAGGTTTTATTAGCCAATCTTGGAACACTTCATGCGCGGGCACTTCGTATTCTCGATGACAACTCTAGCGGGCAGGTTGATATATTTGGAATGGAAGGTGGATTAAAAGAACCATTGATTTTATCCCAAACGACTCCTTGGTTGCCAGCTGAGAAACTTTATCGAGAATTTCAAGCAATAGGCTTTTACTTTTCGGCTCATCCATTGGATGAGTATCAGGTTATTCTTGCCAAAAAACGCGTTCAGACTTGGAGTCATTTTGCCAATGCCGTTAAAGGCGGAGCAACAGCTGCGCGTCTTGCTGGAACCGTTGTAGCAAAAAGTGTACGTAAAACAAAGTCCGGTAAAAAAATGGGAATTATTCATTTTTCTGATACAAGCGGACAATATGAGGCCGTTCTCTTTTCTGAAGCACTTTCGGATTATGAGGAGATGCTAGAACCTGGAAAATCTTTTATTATTACAGTGAGCGCAGAAAATCGCTCTGAAGGGGTTAGTTTGCGAATTGAGACAATTCAGTCTTTGGAAAAGGAAGCATTACAGCAGCATAAAATGATGCGTCTTTTTATAAAAACAGTTGATATGCTTCCACAAATTGAACAAAATTTAAAGCTTGGGGGAAATGGAGAGGTTGGGCTTATCTTAATTCAAGAAGAAGGATTGCGAGAAGTCGAAATTGCACTTCCCAAGCGATATAAGGTCAATTCACATGTTGCAAATGCTATGAAATTAATTCAGGGTATTGTCGAAGTGGAATTGAGTTAAAACGAGATTAAAGATAGAGGCTATTTGGGGGGGATTTTTGCTTTTGGAAAAGCTAAAAGTTGAGCTTTAAAATCAGATAGGGGATTGTGAAAAATCTTGTTTATATTTGAGTAAATTATGACGGGCTTTTAGTGTCATAAAGTCAAAAAAAATCTCTTTTCTTGGTGATATTCAAAGTACTGGAAGAACTTTATAAGTTTTGATCATTATTTTTTATGGAATTCATCGCATCATACCTATAAAGCCAATTGAGATTTGTCATAATGCTCTCAGATGTACGAATTTTCATCATGAGATTACGAGCAATGGCTATGGGGCCGGTTGCATGATAAGCTAATCTGTTGAACTCTCCACGTTTTTTTACTTTTTCAAGACGGGGGATGCGTGTTGTTTCGTAAAGCGAAAGTGCTTTTGTTAATGAAAGATCTTTCAATGAAAGTGCTTCTGCTAATGTGGCAGCATCTTCGATTGCCATAGCGGCACCTTGTGCTGCAAAAGGTAAAGCTGCATGCGCACAATCGCCAACAAATACTTGTCTCTCTAAGCCTAGAAAACGATTTTTTCTCATGTGAAAGAGCGGCCAATATCTCCATTCATCAATATGATCAAAGATTTGTAAGATTTTTGAATTCCAATCCTTAAAAAGAGATCTGAGTTTTTCTTTATCTCCTTTATGCGCCCATCCTTCTTTTGAATTTTCTCCATGCGTAATAGCGACAAAGTTAAAAATTTTTTCTGACGACTGAAGGGGATAGACAACAAGATGATTGTTTGGTCCCATCCACGCTGTGATTGTCTTCATATTCTGCAACGAAGAACAAAAGTTTTGAGGAAGATTATCACATGCCGTTGTTGCACGCCAAGCAATAAAGCCACTAAAATTTGCTTTTTCATGAAAAGGAGCTTGTTGCCTTAATGTTGACCAAACGCCATCACATCCGACCAGCAGGGGCGTTGAATAAAGCTGTTTTGTTGCTGTATCTGTTTTTATTGTCGTTATTTTAATGTTGGTTGCGGAGTGGGTAGAAGATATGATTGTTTCGCCTGCTTTGTATTTAATCAGAGGATTTTCAATCACTGCATTATATAAAATTTTTTGTAAAGCCGCACGATGAATGGTCATATAAGGGGCTTTCCAATATTTTTCGGTTAGATTGATAAGATGAGTATGTAGACGTGTTTTTAAGGATATTCCATCTTTTAACTCAAGAAAATCTGGGATTATCGCGACTTCTGTGAGTTTGTTAAGAAGTTTCCAGTGAGCAAGAATAGATGTTGCATTTGGAGTGAGTTGAATACCAGCACCTACCGCTTCAAGTTGCTTACACTTTTCTATAATGGTGCTTGCAATTCCTTTATGAGCGAGCGCTAAAGCGGTGCTTAAACCAGCAATTCCTCCTCCAACGATAATGGGTGATTGCTCCACAAATGATTTCATATTAAATAAGCAGAACTAAAAGAGTGGTAGAAAGCCGGATAACGCATTATACTCGCTCTTCTGGATGATATAAACATCCTGTTGGGTTTGTTTGATCGTAGGAGAGTGAGGGAACATAACGATAAAGAGTTGAGCAATAAGGGCAGATTTTCTCATCGGCTGCTCCCATGTCGATAAAGATATGAGGATGATCGAATGGTTGCGTTGCGCCTACACACATAAATTCTTTCACACCAATTTCGATTGTTTTATATCCAAGGTCATTTTGGAAATGGGGAATGTTATGATCAGCCATGGTGTATAAACTCCAGAATAAATTGTCTCATCCACACTATGATGAGGCTTTTCCATTTTACAAGCATGAGTTTGTAATAATGCTTATAATAATGCAAGATGCTTTTTAAGACAAAATGCTCTTCTTTTATGCTATATAGAATAATCGTTATGGTTTTAGCACTTTTCATATGGAACTTTTTTCTAAGTATTTTTAAATATTAAATGGAAATATAATAATAAAAATGAGACATTGATGTATTATGAGAAAAATAACGTATTATAGAATGTTATGTGAGGTATTTCATCAAGGATTTTAGATAGTATAAAAGAAGTTTAATGAATATATATGGAACAGAGGGTGGCAGATAAAATTTCTCTATCGGATATAACAATGAAAAATCCGGTGCGGTTTATTAATCGAGAGTTTTCATGGCTACAATTTAATAATCGTGTTTTGATGGAAGCGGCTAATTCGAAACATCCTTTATTAGAACGGTTACAATTTCTTTCGATTTCAGCAACAAATCTTGATGAATTTTTTATGGTGCGTGTTGCTGGTCTTGCGGCTCAAATTCGTGCTCATGTTACAGCACGCAGTGCAGATGGGTATACTCCACAGGAGCAACTTGATATTGTATTAGCTGAAATTTCAAAGTTGCAGATTCAGCAACTACGTGAATTGAATGTTTTACGTGGCGAATTAAAAAAGAATGATATTGAAATTATTTGTTCTGATGATCTTTCAGATATTGAAAAATCGTGGCTTGAAAAATATTTTCTTGATACAATTTTGCCTGTTTTAAAACCTTTGTCTGTTGATTCTACATATCCTTTTCCCTTTATCCCTAATTTAGGGCTTTCTCTTGCGTTTCAATTGTCTGAGGGGACCGGTCAACACGCACGTACAGTGTTATTGCCCATTTCAATGCTTTTAAGGCGTTTTATTCTTCTTCCTCAAGAGGGCAATCATTTTCGTTTTATTGCATTGGAAGATGTTATTTACCTTTTTATCAAATATCTTTTTCCTCACTATGAGATTAATGAAATTGGTACATTTAGGGTGATTCGGGACAGTGATATTGAAGTAGAAGAAGAAGCTGAGGATCTTGTTCATTTTTTTGAAAAGGCGCTTAAAAGGCGGAGGCGTGGGCAGGTTATTCGCGTTGAATTTGACGCAAAAATGCCAGAGAATTTACGCCAATTTATAGCGAATTGTCTTGCTGTTCCTGATAACTGTATTCATGTTCTTGATGGGCCTTTGGCACTTAATATGGTCTCAGAGATTGTTTCTATTCCCCGTGATGATCTCAAATTTATCCCTTATATTCCTCGTGTTCCCGAATCCCTTCGTAAACATAATGGGGATTGTTTTGCGGCTATTCGTGAAAATGATATTGTGATTCATCACCCTTATGAAACGTTTGATGCTGTTGTCCAATTTTTATGTCAAGCTGCCCACGATCCTGATGTTGTGGAAATCAAACAAACACTTTATCGGACTTCAAATGATAGCCCAATTGTTAGTGCTTTGATTGAAGCGGCTAAACGGGGAAAGTCTGTGACTGCTTTGGTGGAACTTAAAGCACGTTTTGATGAGGAAGCAAATATTCGTTGGGCTAGGGATCTTGAATGTGCTGGTGTTCAAGTTATTTTTGGTTTTATTACCTTAAAAACACACGCCAAGATGTCTCTGGTTGTGAGACGTGAAGGAAAACGTCTTCGTTCTTATGTTCATCTTGGAACAGGAAATTATCATCCCGTTAACGCTAAAACTTATACGGATCTTTCTTTTTTTTCCACAGACGATGATATCGCTCATGATGTTGTGTTATTGTTCAATTATATTGCGCAATATGAGCGTCCACATGAAACAATGAAGATTGCGTTTTCACCTTTAACATTGCGTGGTCGTATTCTTCAACACATTGAAGGAGAAATTGCTCATGCACAACAAGGAAAGTTTGCTGCTATTTGGATGAAAGTGAACGCATTGGTTGATCCTGAAATTATTGATGCTTTATATCGTGCTAGTCAAGCTGGGGTACAGATTGATTTGGTTGTGCGGGGGATATGTTGTTTACGTCCTTGTATTCTAGGAATTTCGGATAATATTCGTGTAAAATCGATCGTAGGGCGTTTTCTTGAACATAGTCGCATTTTTTGTTTTGGGAATGGTCAAGATTTACCTAACGAAAATGCACTTGTTTACCTCGGTTCTGCTGATATGATGCCTCGGAATCTAGACTACCGTATTGAAATATTGGTTCCAATTTTTAATAAAATGGTGCGGCGGAAGATTCTTTTACAAATTATGGTTGCCAATCTCATTGATAATCAACAAAGCTTTGATATACTGAAAGATGGAACATCAAAACGTATCGCACCGCAGAGAGGTGAAAGTCCGTTTAATGCGCAGGAGTATTTTATGGCCAATACAGGTTTTGCGGGGGAAAGTGAGTCTTTTGAATCTTCTATTTCGCGCTTGGTTGCGTTGCATCGCCAACAAGCTGAAGTGCATAAAGACTGAAATCCAATGACATATAGAGATGCTCAAGGCCGATTAAAAGGGCGTAAGCCTGTTGCTGTTATTGATATTGGATCAAATTCTGTTCGGTTGGTTATTTATGAGGGGCTTGTTCGCTCACCAACGGTTTTGTTTAATGAAAAGATTCTTTGTGGTCTCGGTCATGGTGTGGCAAAAACGGGATTTTTAGAAGAAAAAGCAATGAAAATGGCGTTGCAAACGCTCAAGCGATTTCGTACGCTTTGTCGACAGATTGGAGCTGATGAGGTCTATACTTTAGCAACGGCAGCAGCACGAGATGCAAAAAATGGCGTCGCGTTTATTCAAAGTGCTGAAGATATTTTACAAAATAAAATATATCTGCTTTCAGGAAGTGAAGAAGCGATGTATTCAGCCTATGGGGTTGTTTCTACGTTTTATCAACCAAAGGGACTTTCTGGAGATCTCGGGGGTGGAAGTCTAGAACTCATTGATATTGATCATTCTGATGTCGGTGAAGGGATAACGCTTCCATTAGGGGGGTTGCGGCTACAGTATATGTCAAATAATGATAGTGCGGTTGCTGCAAAAATTGTACATGAACAATTTTATAAATCTTCTGTTGCACGTACGCGTAAAGGTATGGCACGTTATTTTTATGCTGTAGGGGGAACATGGCGTAACTTGGCAAAACTCCATATGGCAATGAAACACTATCGACTTCCTGTTATGCATGGCTATGAAGTTGATGCCATGGAAATGGAGAGTTTTTTACGTCTTGTAGCAAGCGGTAATATTGATAATATGAGAGGAATTGCGGCGGTTTCACAGAATCGTCGGAAACTTTTATCATATGGGGCCATTGTCCTTATTGAACTCATTCAGTGTATGGGGTTTGAAAAGATAATCTTTTCTGGTGCTGGCGTTCGTGAAGGTTTTCTTTATTCACGCTTGCCGCAGGCGATTCGACTTTCAGACCCTCTCATTGCTGCTTGCACAGAAATGGCTATTTTACGGGCACGTTCACCAAAACAAGCAGAAGAACTTATTGATTTTACGACGAATGCCTTTGATGTTTTTGGAATTTCAGAAACTGAAAATGAAAGCCGTTATCGTCAAGCGGCTTGTCTTCTTGCTGATATTGGTTGGCGTATACATCCAGATTATCGAGGCAATGAAGCGGCCAATCAGATAGCATTAGGGTCTTATCCAGGAATTTCTCATGAGGGGCGTCTTTATGCAGCACTTGCTGTTTTTTTTCGCAATACGAGTTTATTGGTTGATAAAGAATCTCTTCCCATTTTTCAATTAGCAACGCAAAGTATCATTGAGAAAGCACGTATTCTTGGTGAAACCATGCGTATTGCTCACCTGTTTAGCGCTTCTGTTGCAGGGATTTTACCTCATTTATTGTGGCTTAAAAAAGAAGATCATATTGTTTTGCAGATTCCAAAAAATTATGCTGGATTATTAGGAGAACGTCCTCTTGGGCGATTAAAGAAGTTATCAAAAATAATAAAACAACCTCTTGCTTTTGAAGTTTCTTGATTTTTCCTGCTCATTTATTCGCATTTTAGATCTTAAAATATTAGATATTTTAGGTTTTATGCTCGCTCATTTTTAATTATTAGATTGCAATTTCGAATAAGATTTTTTTTTAACTTTTATGAAAAGCTTTCTGTTTTTTAGATTTTTTTAACAGGATTGTTATTTGGTTGATCTGATAAAGCTTAAGCTGTTCTCTTTAATAAGGGCTTACTATTTAATGTCAGTAGCCGACTTTATTTATCCTATTTGTATTGTCTTATAGCGGTACGAATTGGTATAGATATAAGGAGCATAATGGATCTTTAAAAATGAGAATGTTTAAAATTTACTCAGAAGTTCTTTTATATTATTTCAAATAAAATTGATTTAATAAGGTGCGATTGTAAAATTTTTCTCTTTTGATTTTCTACTCATTGTGACATAGAATAAGCTTTCCTTTAGAGATTTTATGGAAATCTGAGAATGCGGGGGAAATGTACATTTAGAGCTGTTTTGTGCTTATTTTTCCATCATTAAAGTAAAAACCTATCTGACCCTTTAGAAGTTGTTCGGCTTTTTGACCAAATATTTCATAGCGCCAGCCATTCATAGCAGGGATATTTTTCTTTATTCCTCCATTGGCGATTTTTTCTAAATCATTGGATGTTGCAATAATTTTAGGGGCAATGCTATTTTCGTTTGCAACAAGTTTTAATAAGACTTTAAGCAGATCGATAACAGCGGCTGTCGTATCATTGAGTGGATTATGTTTAGGAATGGGAGGTAAAGTAGAAAGATCGACCTCTAAGCCTTCATGGACAGCTTTGATTAATGATTGCGCAATTGAGTGTTTATCCCAATTTTTACTGAGACTACGCAACCGTTTTAATGCGGTTTCATCTTTTGGTTGTTGGGTTGCTATTTCTATAAGACATTCATCTTTCATAATATGGCGACGGGGCATATTGTATTTTCGCGCTTTACGTTCACGCCAAGCCGCTATCTTTTGTAATACAGCAAGTTCACGCGGTTTTTTAACTTTTCCTTTCACTTTTTTCCATGCTTCATCTTCTGGCATATCATAGGTTTTAGGATTTAAAAGAATCGTTATTTCGTCATCCATCCAGTGAACACGTTGACTCTTTTCTAATCTTTTTTTTAAGAGGAGGTAAACATCTCTTAAGTAGGTGACATCGGCAAGGGCATAGAGTAGTTGTTTTTCAGATAGGGGACGACAACTCCAGTCTGTAAAGCGGGAGGATTTATCAAGATGATGCCCTGTGCAGCGTTGTACAATTTGATCATAAGAGATCGAATCACCAAATCCACAAATCGATCCGGCTATTTGTGTATCGAAGAGAGGGGAAGGAATAACACCTCCAAGATGATAAATTGTTTCAATATCTTGGCGAGCAGCATGAAAAACTTTTATAACTTTTTTATTGATCATAAGGTCAAAAAAGGGTTGTAAATCAATATCTGGCGCTATGGGATCAATGAGAACTGTAACATCTGGTGATGCGAGCTGAATTAAACACAGTTGAGGCCAAAAAGTTGTTTCGCGGATAAACTCAGTATCAACTGTTACAAAATCAGAGGTCCGTAGAGCATTAAGTGCAATTTCAAGATCTGTTGTTTGTGTAATAAGATTCATCATTTTATTATCATTCGATACATTAAATTTGTCTTTTATTGACTTTATTTTCGCGTTTTTATTCTCATATCTTGACAAATGGTTATTAAAAAGCGTTTGTAGCGCATGTGAATATTATAATCAAAGGCAAAAAACATGCACCGTTATCGCAGTCATCATTGTGCGGCTCTTCGTAGATGTGATGTAGGAACACAAGTTCGTCTTTCGGGCTGGGTCCATCGTGTTCGTGATCATGGAGGAATTCTTTTTGTGGATTTGCGTGATCATTTTGGAATCACACAAATTGTTGCGGATCCTGCTTCGCCAGCTTTTAAAGTTATTGAAAAAGTGCGTTCTGAATGGGTCATTCGTGTTGATGGGGAGGTATGTGCACGTTCTGATGAGGTTATTAATGCAACGCTTCCAACAGGTGAGATTGAAATTTTTGCACAAGAGGTAGAAATTCTTTCAAAATCTGAAGAGCTTCCTTTACCGGTTTTTGGTGAGCCTGATTATCCAGAAGATATTCGATTAAAATATCGTTTTCTCGATTTGCGTCGGGAGACGATGCATAAAAATATTATGCGTCGGACTGAAATTATTGCGTCTATAAGACAGGCTATGCAAAATAATGGCTTTACGGAATTTACAACGCCGCTTTTGACAGCCTCATCGCCGGAAGGTGCACGTGATTTTTTGGTTCCAAGTCGTGTTCATCAGGGAAAATTTTATGCACTACCACAAGCACCACAGCAATATAAGCAGTTGTTGATGATGTCAGGTTTTGATCGTTATTTTCAAATTGCGCCATGTTTTAGAGATGAAGATCCGCGGGCTGATCGTCTTCCTGGTGAATTTTATCAATTAGATATTGAAATGAGTTTTGTTGAGCAGGAAGATGTTTTAGCAACGATGGAACCCATTATGCGTTCTATTTTTGAAGAATTTGCAGATGGGAAAACGGTGACACAAAACTTTCCTCGCATTTCTTATGAGGAAGCAATGCGGAAATACGGTTCTGATAAGCCTGACCTGCGTAATCCGATCATTATGGAAGATGTTTCTCAGCATTTTTATAATTCTGGTTTCAAAGTGTTTGCTCAAATTTTAGCGAATGATGAGAATGCACAAGTGTGGGCTATTCCGGCTAAAACGGGTGGAAGTCGTGCTTTTTGTGATCGTATGAATGGATGGGCACAAGGTGAGGGACAACCAGGGCTCGGTTATATTTTCTGGCGCGAAGAAGAAGGAAAATTTGAAGGAGCAGGGCCTATCGCCAAAAATATTGGTGAGCAGCGAACTGAAGCGCTTCGTATGCAACTTGGACTTGAAAATGGGGATGCTTGTTTTTTTGTAGCTGGAGATCCAAAAAAATTCGCATCTTTTGCTGGAGCAGCCCGCATACGGGTAGGAGAAGAATTAGGCCTTGTCGATAGAGAGAGTTTCTCTTTAGCGTGGATTGTTGATTTTCCATTTTTTGAATGGAATGAAGATGAGAAAAAAATTGATTTTGCTCATAATCCTTTTTCTATGCCTCAAGGGGGAGAAAATGCTCTGGAATCTCAAGATCCTCTTACGCTTAAAGCTTTTCAATATGATCTTGTTTGTAATGGTTATGAGATTGCATCCGGTGGAATTCGTAATCACTTGCCTGAAATGATGCTTAAAGTTTTTGAACTCGTAGGACTTTCTAAGGAAGTTGTGAAAGATCGTTTTGGTGCTCTTTATCGCGCATTCCATTATGGAGCTCCCCCCCATGGCGGTATGGCTGCGGGAATTGACCGCATTATTATGCTGTTGCAAGGTGTTAAAAATTTACGTGAAGTTGCTTTATTTCCTATGAATCAACAGGCACTTGATCTTTTGATGAGTGCGCCATCTGATGTTTCTTCTACGCAATTACGTGAGTTAGGAATCCGCATGGCTCCTACGCACAAAAATAGTTCATAAAGTGATTTATGGATTGTTGTCGTCTCTTTCTCCGTAGTGTGAAGTTTTTGATGTCTCTCAAGAGCGTATCTGTTGTTTATGGACTTAGAGAGGTGAAGAATGCTTATTGTATTAATCCTTCCAGAGGCATTGTTTTTAAAGAAATATCTCTCAATGCAGTCGATTTCATGCTACAATACTCACTCATGAAGGATATAACTTAAAACCTCATGAGTGCTATGAGACTATTGCCATCTTTGTTGAATAAAGAATAAGCTGTCATTTTCCTTTCTTAGATAGTCGCTCTTCCCTTTCTGATAAGCAGGAAAATGATTGTGATTGATTTATCATGAATAAATTGGAAATGAGAAAAATTTAGAATACTTGGGATCTTTATTTAAGTTATAAATGAATAAATTATCTTTATATATCAATTTGTTATTTATATTTTATTGAAGTTTTTACGACATTGTAAAAGATAATTATCTCTCTTCGCGTTTATGAAAATAATGCATTTTTGCTTCCTATGGATTTAACCTTGGGGAACTCTATAAGCTTTAAATATTTTTTAAGTTTTTCATAGAGAAACGGGATGAAGTTGTTATACAACTTGCCTTTATACTAAAAGATGATGTTTGAAAGGTGCTTTTTTCATTCCTAAAAGGATGAAATGACTCTTTGTGAGCCCTCAAATTATATTGTCGGATTTAGAAAAGCTTTCAATAAGGTTTTTGTTTAGAATAATCTGCACTCACAATATATTTTGGGAAAAATTGTTGTTGTTGGATAGACTATAAAAATCGATTTTACATCGTTTTGAAAAGTTATATCATAACTCCAGTTTGCTTAGATGTATCGGCCAATAATAGCATTGTTTTTAGATTTTTATTTATTTAAAAATGTTTGTCGCTTTCTTTAATAATGAAGATATTTTCTACTTCTTTTAGTTTATTTTATTTTTTTACCTCTTAAAGAGGATATTAAAAGAAGTTTTCGATAATGTATTAAATATTTTCATATATTGTTTAGGACAAGAGGAAAGAGGCATGTATAAATTTTTCAAATTGATATAATTTTCTGTTCATGTTCTAATCACAACGTTTATTTTTATGTCGTTGACTTTTAATAAAAAAGTTTACTCATAAAAGTTTTCATTAAATAAATCCTACACAATAATTTCTTATTATTGTGGGAGTTTTTGTTCTAATAGTATGTTTGATAAAATGAATTTACCTTTTGATAAAGAACATATTGAGCCAATAGAGTTACGTTCCGCTTTACAGGAACGCTATTTGGCTTATGCACTTTCTACGATTACGCATCGTGCATTGCCTGATGTGCGTGATGGATTGAAACCCGTCCATCGTCGGATTGTTCATGCAATGCGTCTTCTCAAACTGAATCCTGGACAATCTTATGCGAAATGTGCGCGGATTGTTGGTGATGTCATGGGAAAATTTCATCCTCATGGAGATGCCTCTATTTATGATGCTTTAGTGCGTTTGGCTCAAAGTTTTGCGGTTCGTTATCCGTTGGTTGATGGACAAGGCAATTTTGGTAATATTGATGGTGATAATGCTGCGGCTATGCGTTATACGGAAGCTCGCATGACTGAAGTGGCTGCGTTGTTACTTGAGGGAATTAATGAAAATGCTATTGATTTTCGTTTGACCTATAATGAAGAGGATGAAGAGCCTGTTGTTCTTCCAGGCGCTTTTCCTAATCTTTTAGCTAATGGTTCTTCAGGTATTGCTGTTGGTATGGCAACATCTATTCCTCCCCATAATGTTGCTGAGCTCTGTGACGCAGCTCTGCATTTGATTGCACACCCTGATACGCGTGATGAGGATTTAAACCAATTTGTGCTGGGACCTGATTTCCCAACCGGTGGCATTTTGGTTGAGCCTAAAAAAAGTATTGAGGAATCTTATCGTATCGGGCGGGGTTTTTTCCGATTACGTTCACGTTGGCATCAGGAAACTGGTAGCCGTGGTTCTTATGTGATTGTTGTGACTGAAATTCCCTACCAAGTTCAAAAGTCACGCCTTATTGAAAAAACTGCGGAATTGTTGCTTGCGCGGCGCTTACCAATGCTTGAAGATATTCAAGATGAATCAGCAGAAGATATCCGCATTGTGCTTGTTCCTAAAAATCGGTCGGTTGATCCTGAACTTCTTATGGAATCCCTTTTTAAATTGACTGATTTTGAAGTAAGGTTTCCTCTTAATCTTAATGTTTTATCGTTGGGAAAAATACCGAATGTGCTCTCGCTGCGAGAAAGTTTGCAACAATGGCTTGAACATCGTCAAGAAGTCCTTATTCGACGCTCTCACTATCGGCTTAATCAAATTGATGGCCGATTGGAAATTCTTCATGGTTATCTTATTGCCTATTTGAATCTCGATGAGGTTATTCAGATTATTCGTGAAGAGGATGAACCGAAAAGCAAGCTGATTAAGCGTTTTGAATTAACAGAAAATCAAGCTGAAGCTATTCTTAATATGCGCTTGCGTTCTTTACGCAAGCTTGAAGAATTTGAAATTCGTAAGGAGTTTGAAACGCTTCAGGATGAAAAAGAAAAACTACAGAATTTATTAGCTTCTCCTATAAAACAATGGAAAATAATTTCAGAAGAAATTAAAAAAGTTCGCAATACTTTTGCTCCTGAAACGCTCTTAGGAAAAAGGCGTACGACATTTGAAGAAGCGCCAAGACATGATCTTGACGATATTCAACAAGCAATGATTGAAAAAGAACCGGTGACTGTTGTTATTTCTGAAAAGGGGTGGATGCGTGCTTTGAAGGGGCATTTGAACGATTATAAAGCACTTTCTTTTAAAGAAGGAGACCGTTTAAAGTTAGCATTTCCAGCATTTACGACCGACAAGATTGTGCTGATAACTACTGGTGGAAAGTTTTTTGCACTTGGTGCAAATAGTTTGCCTGGAGGACGGGGACAGGGTGAACCCATCCGTCTTTTAGTTGATATGGATGATGAGCATGATGTTCTTACAGCTTTTGTGCATCATGCAGAAGAAAAATTGCTCTTGGTTTCATCTTATGGAAATGGCTTTATCGTTCCTGCTACAGAAGTGATTGCCAATACACGAAAAGGAAAGCAAGTGATGAATGTGAAGTCTCCTGATAAGGTAAATCTTTGTGTTCCAGTCAATGGTGATCATGTTGCCGTGGTTGGTGAAAACCGCAAAATGCTTATTTTTTCTATTGAACAAATACCAGAAATGAATCGTGGTAAAGGGGTTCGTTTACAACGTTACAAAGAGGGTGGCATTGTTGATGCCAAGACTTTTAATTTATCAGAAGGTTTAAGTTGGCAAGATACTGCTGAACGAATTTTTAACCGTCAAGCTGATGATCTCATTGAATGGATGGGAACACGTGCAGGTGTCGGGCGTCTGGTTCCAAAAGGATTTCCAAAATCAGGAAAATTTACCAATTAAGTAATAGAACGTTTTTATTTTAAGCCTATAAAAGCGTAAAAGAAATGCTTATGGGTTTTTATTATATGAATAAGGTATTGATTTATAACAATCATCCAATATAAATTCATGGTCAATGAGAGGCTCTAAGATCCATAGGTTTTCTTATTTCAATCTTCTTCATGTTGAAGCAATCAAAATGATCTGCTTGTTGTACATCACAAGTGGATTAGTATTGTAGATAGAGATTTATAAAGAAAAGAATTAAAAATTTCTTTTATGAGCTGTTTTAAGAGCCAAGAGCTGTTGTAACATTGGGGATAGAAATATAAAGGTAACAGCTTTACACGCTTCATAAGCGTGGGGATGATAGAATGTTTTATATCATGTATAAGGGCTATCGTGCAATAATTTGATGCTTTGAGAGGTATATCTTTAAGACAAATATGTGAATGTTTAACACAAAATGTTCTATTTGGAGGTATTCCGTTTTGTGTGAAAGACCTATTTTTCTTATTCAAGAGAGATGTTATTAGTCTTCTTTTAAGTATGTTTATTCGTTAGGATTATGATGATATTGCCTAAAGAGATGACCGCGTTCAGCCCATAAGATAAGAAGGATGGCAACGAGACTGAGAAAGAAAAATCCTGCTGAGTTTGGGATGGTTGTTTCATCAAATTGTTGTGCTACAAAAAAGCTCAGCCCTGCACCGATAGATGTTTGGAGAAATCCGGAGACAGAAGAGGCTGTACCAGCAATTTCTCCCAGAGATTCGAGAGCGAGTGTATTGAAATTGGCCATTATACCACCGCAGGTAAACATTAATATACAATATAACGTCATATAAAAAGGGAAAGGGAGAACACCACCTGCTAAGATGGATCCAATAAACCAAATACATGAAGTGGTACAAAAGAGCAAAAGCATCGTATGAGCAATGCGCCGCATTCCAAGACGTCCAACAAGTTGAGAATTCATGAATGATGAGAAAGCCTGAAATGCAGCACCGATGGCAAATGCTATCGGAAACCAAAAGCCTAAGTTATAAATTCCTTCATAGGTTTGTTGTGATGTATTAACAGCAATAAAAATACAGCCTAAAATGATGGACGTTGCGAGTGTGTAGCAAAGTGTTGTACGATTTGTCACAACAATCCATAAGTTGTGTTTAATGGAAGAAAAGGAAAGAGGGCGTTGTTTATGAAGTGTTTCAGGCAAGCGAAATAGAATCCAAATCATGAGCCCAAAACCAACCATTGCCATGAAAACGAAAATAAATTGCCAGTGCCCGAGCAGTAAAATGATCTGTCCTGTTGCGGGACCAACCATGGGTGCAACAAGAAAAACCATCATAACAATAGACATGACTTCTGCCATTTTTCGACCACTGTAGAGATCACGAACGACAGAAACTGTGAGAACGCGCATAGACGCTCCCCCAATCCCTTGCAAGACACGCAAAATAAGCAAGAGAGAAAAATCAGTTACAAAGGCACAACCAATCGCTGCAAATGAATAAAAAGCAAGCCCAATAAGCATAAGTTTACGTCGCCCATATCGATCGCTGATTGGACCAAAAAATATTTGAGCAATACCATAGCTAATAAGATAACTCGAAATGATATAATGTTGATCATTCTCGTTGAGAACATTTAATCCTTCCAAAATATTGGGCATAGCTGGCAACATAATATCTACAGCTATAGCATTAATAGCCATGAGTGAAGCAATTAGAATAACAAATTCTTTATAGCCAATTTTTTTTCTAATCGCATCACTATGCGTTTGTTCATCAACTGAATATGACATATGGCATCCTTGAAATAAAAATTTCGTCTAAAAACAGCTCTCTTTATAAGAGTCTGAATAAAATAAAAGATACCTATGATTGATTACACGGAATATTCTTTTCTTTTAAAAGTTCCTGTAACTCATTGTTTTGAAACATTTCTTTAACAATATCACACCCTCCAATAAATTCACCTTTAACATAAAGCTGTGGAATTGTTGGCCAATTTGAGTATTCTTTAATCCCTTGACGCAATTCGTCAGAAATCAGAATATTAATCCCTTTATAGTCCAATCCTAAATAGTTGAGAATCTGAACAACTTGCCCTGAAAAACCGCATTGTGGAGCGTCAGGTGTTCCTTTCATGAATAAAATGACGTCGTTTGTTTTAATCTCGTTGTCAATAAAATCATGAACAGTGGTCATTTTTATTCCTCGATATCTCAGATTTTTATAAGTGTGTAATGTTCGTATTATTTTTAATCGTATTGAATGAATGAATGCAAGAAGAAATTTTAGACTATTTTGGGATATTTGTCTGTAACATTAAGGCGTGAAGGTCATTTCCCATATTACCTTTAAGGGCATCATAGACCATTTTATGTTGCTGAACACGGGTTTTACCACGAAAACTTTCAGAGATAACTTCTGCAGCATAATGTTCCCCATCTCCAGCAAGATCACGAATTGTTACAGTCGCATCGGGAATACCTTCACGAATAAGCTTTTCAATTGTATGGGCACTCATTGCCATCATTATTCTCCTATATCGTTCATTTTTTCGTAAGAGTGTTTTAAGAGAAAGAATAAATTTTTATTTTTCACCCATAAATTGTGGAAACCAGTTCTCATAGGCTTGTGTGAGACTTTCTACTGAAAGTGCGAATATCCCATCTATATGAAGGGAATCTCCCTCAACTTGTCCTAGCTCTATTAAAGAAACGGCATGGGTTTGCGCATGCTCTTTAAGACTATTAAGAGCATCAGGTTTGACGGCTAAAAGATAACGTCCTTGGTCTTCTCCAAAAAGTTCTGCATGGTGGGGAGATTTATTGCTTAATTTTACCTTGATTCCCTTCTCTGCTTTAATGACCATTTCGGCAAGTGCAATCGCTAATCCCCCATCAGAAATGTCATGAGCGGCATGAACAAAACCGTTATGAATGACATCACGGACAAATTGACCATGCTTTTTTTCAAGTTGCAAATCTACAGGGGGAGGGGCCCCTGCATCAATATTTAAAATGTCACGTGCATAGATTGATTGTCCTAAATGAGAGCCACAATTTCCCACTAAAATGATACTATCTCCATTTTGCATACCACTTATTGTGACCATTTTTGACCAATCATTCAGAAGGCCTACACCAGCAATTGTAGGGGTAGGAAGAATAGCTTCCCCATTTGTTTCGTTGTAAAGAGAAACATTGCCTGAAACGATAGGGAAGTCGAGGATTCTGCAAGCTTCTCCGATGCCTTTAATTGCAAAAACCAGTTGTCCCATGATTTCAGGTTTTTCAGGGTTTCCAAAATTGAGATTATCTGTCGCAGCCAGTGGTGTTGCACCTGTCGTGCTAATATTTCTCCAGCATTCTGCGACAGCTTGTTTTCCTCCCTCATAAGGGTCCGCTTCACAATAGCGCGGGGTTACATCAGAAGAAAAAGCAAGAGCTCGTCTACTCTTATTGTTGACGCGGATGACGCCTGCGTCACTTCCTGGACAAATGAGGCTATTTCCTTGGATAAGCGTATCATATTGTTCATAAACCCATCGTCGTGAACTTTGATTAGCAGAATTCAATAAGGTTAAAAGCACATCACCAAGATTTTCAACTTTTTTGACGTCTTCTGCTTTCAGAAATGTTTTTTTTGCAGGCTCACTCCAAGGACGATCATAAACAGGCGCTTCATCACCAAGTTCTTTGATAGGAAGATTAACAACTTCTTCTCCCTGATGAAAGACACGAAAACGTAAATCATCGGTTGTTTTTCCAATAATGGAAAAATGGAGCCCCCACTTATGAAAAATTGCTGCTGCTTGCTTTTCTAGCTCTGGTTTAAGAACCATGAGCATACGCTCTTGACTTTCAGAAAGCATCATTTCATAGGCTGTCATGTTTTCTTCACGAACGGGAACTTTATCGAGATTAAGCTGTATTCCTAGATTTCCTTTTGCACCCATTTCAACGGCAGAAGAGGTGAGGCCTGCAGCCCCCATATCTTGAATAGCAACCACGGCTCCAAGTTCCATGAGCTCTAAACACGCTTCAAGAAGACATTTTTCTGTAAAAGGATCACCAACTTGAACAGTTGGGCGTTTTTCACTGATTGAATCATCAAATTCAGCGGAAGCCATTGTTGCTCCACCAACACCATCTCGCCCTGTTTTGGCACCAAGATAAACAACAGGGAGCCCTACGCCTTGTGCTTTAGAATAAAAAAGGGCGTCTGTCTTTGCAATACCGGCGACAAAAGCGTTAACGAGGATATTGCCATTATAACGCTCATCAAAATTGACTTCCCCACCAACTGTTGGAACGCCAAAAGAATTGCTGTAACCACCTATTCCAGAGACGACACCAGAGACAAGATGGCGTGTTCGGGGGTGTTGAGGGGCACCAAAACGCAATGCATTCATCGCTGCAACAGGACGGGCACCCATTGTAAAGACATCACGTAAAATACCACCAACACCTGTTGCGGCCCCTTGATACGGTTCAATATAAGAAGGATGGTTATGACTTTCCATTTTGAAAACAACACATTGCCCTTCACCAATATCAACAACACCAGCATTTTCACCAGGACCTTGAATGACACATTTTCCTTCTGTTGGAAGCGTTTTGAGCCATTTTTTAGAGGATTTATAGGAACAATGTTCGTTCCACATTGCAGAAAAAATTCCCAATTCAGTAAATGTTGGTTCTCTCCCGATTAATGTTAGGATACGTTGATATTCATCCTCTTTTAGACCGTGTTGTGCAATGAGCTCTGGTGTAATTGTGATGTTATTGCAAGGATTCATGAGTACTTATCCGTCAAATTAATCGAAATTCAGCATTTTATTTTTTTTTAATCTAGCAGTTTAGATTATGGAAAACTATGTGGTTTAATAAAAAAATATCCATCTGTAAGGTGGCAGATTTTGTTTGTTAGGTTAGGTGGATTTCAAGACCAAAAACAATCTTAAATAATTATGTATTTAATAATATCCATTGTTATTTGTATAGAATTCCCGTTTATAAATTTACAACGTGAGAAATGATATAAACTTTTGTTTTTAAAGTTATTGCGTATAGGGATTTTTGTAGCATCACCTATTAACTAATTCTAAAGTGCTTTGAAAAAGTAAACGACCGTCAATTCCTCCATGAGCAGCTTCAATAAAGTTTTCAGGATGGGGCATCATACCAAGAATATTACCAGCTTTATTAACAATACCAGCAATATCTTTTATTGAGCCGTTAGGGTTTGTATTTTCTGCGTAGCGAAAAACAATTTGTTCATTATCTTCCATCTGTTTTAATGTTTCGCTGTCAGCAAAGTAATTTCCATCGTGGTGAGCAACAGGACAACGAATAATTTGTCCTTTCGAATAATATCGAGAAAATTTTGTTTTGGCGTTAACGACTTCAAGTTTGACTTCACGACAAACAAATTTTAAGGAGGCGTTACGCATTAAAGTCCCAGGGAGCAATCCAGCTTCCAACAAAATTTGAAATCCATTACAAACACCTATTATTGTAACCCCTTTTTGTGCTTTTTCACGAATAGCTTTTAAGACGGGGGTTCGTGCTCCAATAGCTCCACATCGCAAATAGTCGCCATAAGAAAAACCACCCGGAATAATAATAACATCTACATCGGGAATTGTTGTTTCTGTTTGCCAAATTTTGAGAGGCTCAACTCCTGTTATATGATGCAATGCTGCAACCATATCTCGGTCGCGATTTAATCCAGGAAGTTGAATGATGGCAGTTTTCATAAGTGTCCCACTTAAAGAAGTTCGATAGTATAATTTTCAATGACAGTATTTGCGAGTAATTCTTCACACATCTTCTCAAGTTTTTTCTTTGCTGTTTCAGAGGGTTGATCATCAAGAACAATATCAAAAACTTTTCCTTGACGAATGGAGTGAATATCTTCGAAAGCTAAACTTTTAAAAGCACCGACAATTGCTTCTCCTTGTGGATCAAGGACACTTTCTTTTAAAGTAACTGTAATGCGTGCTTTCATTTTTTGCTTCCTGTTTTTAAAAGAACCTCTCCTTTGAAGAGGTGTATTGATAGAAGGTGGTAATTATTTTACCTTGACGCGTTTTTATTTTACCAAGACGGGACCGCTTGGCCGAGTTGGTTCATTTTCATTCATAATACCAAGGCGTTTGGCAACCTCTTGATAGGCATTAATAAGTCCCCCCATATCACGACGAAAACGATCTTTATCCATTTTTTCTCGTGTTTGCATATCCCATAGTCGCGCAGAATCAGGTGAAATTTCATCAGCAAGAACAATACGCATTGTTTCATCTTCCCATAGGCGACCAAACTCCATTTTAAAATCAATTAACTGAATATTGACACCGGCAAAAAGCCCAGAGAGAAAATCATTAATACGAATTGAAAGTTGCATGATATCTTCTAGCTCTTGTGGGACAGCCCACCCAAAAGCAGTGATATGTTCTTCTGTCACCATCGGATCATCAAGAGAATCATTCTTATAGTAGAACTCTATGATGGATTGCGGAAGTGGGGTTCCTTCTTCTAGTCCTAAACGTTTTGCAAGAGAGCCAGCCGCGATATTGCGAACAACAACTTCCAATGGAATAATTTCTACCGCTTTAATAAGCTGTTCGCGCATATTTATGCGTTTGATGAAATGTGTTGGGATACCCAAACGCCCAAGGTGGCTAAAGATATGTTCCGAAATTCGGTTGTTTAAAACCCCTTTTCCGTCGATAATTTCATGTTTTTTTGCATTAAAGGCTGTGGCATCATCTTTAAAAAATTGAATATACGTTCCTGGTTCAGGACCTTCATATAAAATTTTGGCCTTGCCTTCATAAATACGGTGGCGACGATTCATTATAATTCTCTATTTATCTTGAGAGGTTTTTAATAACATTAGTTAATGATACTATCCTAGTTGATCGAAATTCTCAATGATATTGCTATGATACTTTTATAATTTTTGTCATGATACATCAAAGATACAGAGGTAATGAGAAAAAGGCCCTCTCTTTGGATCAAATTTTTGCAAGAAAATGAGAGAGAACCATAAGTCCTTCAGGCCAAGGTCCGTGTCCAGATTCTGCGTTAATATGGCCGGAATACCCAGCATCAACAAGGAGTGAACCCCAGTCATGAGCGATTTTTTCTGCTACTGAAAATTGACAAAATTCATCGTTGCGGCTAGCTATGACAACAGAAGGAAAAGGCAACTTTTGACGATGATAGGGGCCAAATGTCATTAAATGTTTGGGACGTATTTTCTCATTAGCGACATCGGGAGGCGCAACAAAGAAAGCGCCACAAATTTTTTCTGCATTTTGTACCGTTGCATGAAGTGCGGTAGGAACGCCTAATGAGTGAGCAATAATCATAACAGGCTTTTGAGCTTGTGCGATGGCGGTTTTAACTTCATTAACCCACTCATCACAAACAGGTTTTGACCAATGGGCTTGTTCTATGCGGCGGGCTGTCGAGAGTTTTTTTTCCCAACGTGTTTGCCAATGATCAGGACCAGATCCTTTATAGCCTGGAACAATAAGAATATCGAGTTGATTTGCTTTCATAAATTGTTTTCTTTGTTACAATAGTTTTTTTTGATCATAACTGGAATTTGGGCTTTCTATGTTGTTCTATTGTTGTTCAAAAACACGTTTAAAAATCGTATTGATATGTTTGGTGTGATAAGAAAGATCAAATTTTTCTCGAAGCTCTGCTTCACTTAAAGCTTTGCTAACATCTTTGTCGTTGAGCAGTTCTTCTAAAAAATCTTTTCCTTGTTCCCAAACCTTCATCGCATTTCGTTGTACAATCCGATACGCATCTTCGCGACTGATTCCTGCTTGTGTGAGTGCTAAAAGTACCCGTTGTGAGTGAACAAGACCTCGGAATTTATTGAGATTTTTTTGCATATTTTCTGGATAGACAATGAGATTTTCAATGACAGATGTGAGGCGAGAAAGAGCAAAATCAAGTGTAATCGTTGCATCAGGGCCAATATAACGCTCGACAGATGAGTGAGAAATATCGCGTTCATGCCAAAGTGCTACATTTTCCATGGCAGGGAGTACAAATGCACGAACCATACGGGCTAATCCCGTTAAATTTTCTGTTAAAACTGGATTACGTTTATGAGGCATTGCCGAGGAGCCCTTTTGCCCTGGTGAGAAATGTTCCTCTGCTTCGAGAACTTCCGTTCGCTGTAAATGGCGTATTTCTATCGCGAGCCTTTCAATAGAGGACGCAATAACACCAAGTGTTGCAAAAAACATCGCATGACGATCCCGTGGTATAACTTGGGTGGAAACGGGTTCAGCACGCATTTTCAAGGCTTTTGCGACGTGTTCTTCAACGCGTGGATCGATATTGGCAAAAGTTCCTACAGCACCTGAAATTGCGCAAGTAGAAATTTCTTCGCGTGCAGCTAGAAGACGTTTGCGACAACGGGAAAATTCAGCATATGCAAGGGCAAATTTGACGCCGAATGTTGTTGGTTCAGCATGAATGCCGTGACTCCGCCCAATAGTGATGGTTTCTTTATGTTCAAAAGCACGTCTTTTTAAGGCTTCAAGGAGTTGGTCTATATCTTTGAGCAAAATATCACTCGCACGCATCAATTGAATGCTCAGCGTTGTATCAAGAACATCAGATGATGTCATGCCTTGGTGGATAAAACGTGCTTCTGGTCCAATGAACTCAGCGAGGTGGGTTAGAAAAGCAATAACATCATGTTTGGTAATGGCTTCAATTTCATCAATACGATTGACATCAAATTCAGCGGCTGCCCCTTTTTCCCAAATAACCTTGGCGGCTTCTTTCGGAATAACTCCCAGTTGAGCAAGAGCATCACAGGCATGGGCTTCAATTTCAAACCAAATACGATATTTCGTTTCGGGAGACCAAATTGCTACCATTTCAGGGCGGGAATAACGTGCGATCATCATTTTTTTCCTTGTTGTGAGAGGAGAGCTGCTTGGCGCAATGCATTCATGCGTGCTTTGTAAAGCTCTTTGTTTCCGTTTTTATAAATTGCAGAGCCTGCAACAAATACATTTGCACCAGCTTTTGCAGTTATTCCAATTGTATCAACGGTGATACCACCATCAACTTCAAGATCAATAGGGCGGTTTGCAATCATACTTTTAACGCGCTTAATTTTATCTTTTATTTCTGGAATAAAATTTTGTCCACCAAAACCGGGATTGACCGTCATGATGAGGATGAGATCTAATTGATCAAGCAAATATTCAAGGACATGTTCAGGGGTGCTTGGATTGAGTGCAATTCCTGCTTTTTTACCCATTGCTTTGATTGTTTGGAGTGAACGATGAAGATGGGGACTTGCTTCAGCATGAATAGTTATAATATCTGCACCCGCTTTTGCAAAAGCTTCCAAATAAGGATCAACTGGTTTGATCATCAGGTGGACATCAAATATTGCTTTGGTGAATGGACGCAGAGCCTTGACGATTTCAGGGCCAAAGGTGATGTTGGGAACAAAGTGCCCATCCATAATATCAAGATGGAGCCAATCTGCACCAGCATCAACAACATCTAATATTTCTTGCCCAAGTTTAGAAAAATCAGATGCCAAGAGTGAAGGTGAAATGAGATGAGAATGGGGCATAAAAATCTCCTTGATTGGCTGTTTTTATCATGTCGCTCTGTATACACAAATATCTTTTGTGTTATGACGAAAAAGAAAAATACGTATTATAGATTTTTTATACAAAGATCGCTTGAAATTTTAAAGTTTGATAAGTGAAAGATATGTCGAATCATAAAACATGTTTGAAGCCTGAACTTCAAGATAATATTACCGTTTCTTCGCAAGAATATCGAGATGCTATGAGTCATTTTGCAGGCGCTGTGCATATTGTGACAACAGATGGCATTAAAGGAAAGCGCGGGGTGACGGTTTCGGCGTGTTGTTCTTTATCAGATAATCCTCCAACGCTTCTTGTTTGTCTCATGCGCCACAACCTGAAGAATCATGTGTTTATGGAGAATGGAATTTTTTGTGTTAATAGCTTGGCAGGAAAACATCGTCCATTAGCGGATGTTTTTTCGAGGCGTTGCAACGTTACACAAAATGAACGTTTTGATGTGGCTCAATGGGGAACTTTGCAGACGGGGGCGCCTAGTCTTTCAGATGCTTTAGCCTCTTTTGATTGTCGTTTGATTTGCTGGCATGAACACGCAACCCATTGTGTCTTGATTGGTGAAGTTGTTGCAATCAACCGTAGTCAAGAAAAAGATGCTTTGATGTATTTGAATCGTGGATATCACACTTTGCCTTTATAAATATTTTTATTTTTTGGTATTGGTAAAATGATTTATTGGTGTTCCAATTTAAATGTGAGCGTACTGATGAAGGAGGAGGGGGGCTTTGAATTTTAAATTTTCTTCTTTTAAAGGTTTCTTAATAAATGAGAAAAATGATTTTTGGATGATCTTTGATCAAAAGTCCAAAATTAGACAAAAAAGCAATCAAGACTAAATAGCGCATTTGGACATATTTGTAGATTGTTATGAAAAAACATTTTACTCTTGTGTTGATGGGTATTGCACAATATATAGACCCCACAGAGCAGATGTGGAGGTTTTTTATTGCATGAGCGAAGAGATTGATGGTCAATATCGCCCTAGTGAAGATGAGCCTTTTATGAATGAACGGCAAAAGGCATATTTTCGTGCTAAATTGATTTCTTGGAAAAATGATATCTTAAAAGAAGCGCGTGAGACTTTGGAAAATTTGCAGGAAGAGAATGTTGGTCAACCAGATTTGACCGATCGGGCGTCTTGTGAAACTGATCGTACAATTGAATTACGTGCTCGTGATCGTCAAAGGAAACTTATTGCAAAAATAGATGCTGCCTTGGAGCGAATTGATAATGGGACATATGGTTTTTGTGAAGAAACCGGTGAGCCTATTAGTATAAAGCGTCTTGAGGCTCGGCCAATTGCCGTTTTGTCGCTAGAAGCACAAGAACGTCACGAACGACGTGAAAAAGTTTATCGTGATGATTAAAGTCATGAGAACGATAAACAAATGAAGTTTGTAAGTAATCAAATTGTATATTTTATTTTGGAGGGGTGGGAATAAACAAAGATGGCTCTTGTCTCCCTTCAATTTCTGCCGTGATGGCTGAATCTTTTACCGTTTGATTCGTAAAAGAAGAAGAGGTTTTATCTGTCGTCTCGTTTCTTTCTGTAAGGGAAGATGTGGGGTGGGGATGTATTTCTTTCTTCTGTGTGCTGGTAATATCCGATTCTACAACAACATCTGTTAATCCGCCAATAAGAAGTAAATGTTCTTTATTATCACAACGGACTAAAACAAGGCGGCGTGTTTTATCTATAGAAATTGCTTCACATAATGCTAATCGTGAGAGACTTTTTTTTCTATTCGTGTTGTATCTTCCCGTATTCAAACGGCGTAAAAACAAGATAATTATGATAAGAGCTGTGACTGTTATTATAAAAAACAAAAAACTTATTGTTACGTTTGCAGCAGATACACCTATTTGGTCTGATAACCAAGTAACCATAGATTTTCTCCCATTGTGGTATGGAAATTATCGTTTTTTATTGAGATAAATTTATAACATACCCTTAAAAGATTCACTTAAAGATAAAGAAATAAACTTTTTAACATTAAGTGAGCTTCCTTAGAAAGATAATATCATAGTATATATTGTATAACAATGGAATATAAAGGAAGTTTCTTAGCATAAGAGACAGCTAAATCTAAGGCAAAGAGAGATGGATAAAGGTTTTGAGAATAATGAAAGATCAGCGTCTTCGTCTTCTGTTCGTCGGAGAGTTGTGATTTTAGGTGTTATTTTTATCTTTGTTTTCCTTTTCACTGTGGGCATTTTAGATTTTTTTTATCCACAAAGTTATTTGCAAAAGGCTGTGGTAGCCTCTTTTTTGATTCTAGCAACTATCGGTGTTGCAACACTCATTTTAAGTGGAATGGGAATGTTAAGATACCATGCATTGTGGTTGCATGAAGATTTTGATTTTAGCATCTTTAATAGGAGCGATGATGCAATTGTAATCTCTGATCTTTCTGGTTTTGTTTATTATTCTAATCAAAATTATCAAAAAATTCTAACCTATAAGCCTGAAGGATCTTGTTATAGGGTTATTGCTGATCTTCCAGGAGCTGGTGCACTTTCCTATCGCTTAAAAGCTGCTGCCTATAATAATCTCTCAGCGCAAGAAGAGTTAAGAGTAGAGCAACCAATCTTTACCGATTCTACACAAAAAAAATCTGTTTGGTATAATATCTCTGTTCAACCTATTACAAAACGGAAAAAAAAGCTTTTATTTTGGCGTATTAGCGATATTTCGCATTTACAACAAAATCGAGAAGTTTTTTTCTCTAACCTTCAAGAGGCGATTAATCACTTAGATCAAGCACCTGTTGCTTTTATATCCGTTAATACACAAGGTACACTTCTTTATGCCAATGCGGTTTTTGCCGAATGGTTTTCAATTGATTTAGCAAATTTCTCAGTTGGTCAATATCATTTTGATTCATTATTTGAGAGCGTTGGTGCTAAAAGTTCATGGAGTGATATTTGTTTACAAACTAATAGATATCAAAACTCAGGTTACTCTTTACCTTATAGATTTTCATTGTGTTTAAATTCACAGACGATAGGTGAGAAAATATTTCATTGTTTTATTTCTGCTTCTCCTCTCTTAGAGGAGGAAGCCGTTTATCGTATTGTGATCATTCCACAACAAATACAAAAAGAAGAGGCTGATGAATCAAAATTACCCAGTATATTAGAAGAATATTTTGATGCGAGTCCTTTTGCAATTGCCGTGGTAAATCAGGAAGGGCAATTGATTCACATGAATAATGCTTTTTCATCACTTACGGCGTGTATGAATAAGACTATCAACTTTTATGATATTATTTCCCGTCGTGATTGTGTGCAGTTAGAGCGTGCTTTTCAGAAAATTGCGACCAATAAAAATTATTTTGTTTCTTTGGAGACGGTTTTAGAAAAGAATGAAGAACGCCATTTGCGCCTCCATGTGATGTCTGTACCACCCTATCATGGTGATGTGCTACAAGATTTGATCATTATCTCTGTCATTGAAACAACAGAACAAAAAACACTTGAAGATAAAATGATGCATAGTCAGAAAATGCAAGCTGTTGGACAATTGGCAGGTGGCATTGCGCATGATTTTAATAATGTTTTAACAGCAATTTTAATGTCATGTGATCTTCTTTTAAATACGCATCGGAGCTCTGATCCTGCGCATGCTGATCTGATCAATATTAAAAATAATGCTAATCGTGCGGCTGCTCTTGTCCAGCAATTACTCGCTTTTTCTAGAAAGCAAACCCTTCGACCTGAAGAGGTTGATTTCACAGAATTTTTATCCGATATTCGTAATCTTGTTTTACCACTTTTAGGGAATAATATTCAGTTAAAAATTATCCATGGAAGAGATTTGTGGAGCGTTGAGGTCGATCAAGCCTCTTTTCAGCGTGTGATTATGAATTTGGTTATTAATGCGCGTGATGCCATGTTTGATGGAGGTATTGTTACGATTGCGACAAATAATATTACAAAACAACAAAGTGCTGACTTTAATCATCTTGGTTTAGCAATTGGTGAATATGTGCAATTAACTATTTCAGATACAGGAACTGGGATATCTACTGCTATACAAGAAAAAATGTTTGAGCCTTTTTTTACAACTAAAGAAGTTGGAAAAGGAACAGGCCTTGGTTTATCAATGGTTTATGGAATTATCAAGCAGAGTGGTGGGTATATTTATTGTGAAAGTAAAGAGGGAGAAGGAGCAACATTTCATATTTTTCTGCCCCGTTATATTCCAGATATAAAAGGAGAAATTTCTCAAAAAATTGAAAAAGAGGAAGAGAAAGATAAAAATATAGACTTAACAGGATCTGCGACTGTTTTATTGGTTGAAGATGAGGATGCGGTCAGAATGGGGGGGGTAAGAGCTCTTCAAATGAGAGGATATAAGGTTTTGGAGGCAGCTAGTGGGGTGGAAGCCCTTTCTATTCTTGAGGAAAAAAAAGGCGTTGTTGATATTATTGTTTCCGATGTGGTGATGCCAGAAATGGATGGGCCTACTTTATTGAAGGAAGTCCGTAAAAGCTATCCTGATATCAAATTTCTTTTTGTTTCTGGATATGCAAAAGATGCTTTTGCTAAGAATCTTCCACAAGATGCTGTTTTTGGTTTTTTATCTAAACCTTTTACACTCAAACAGTTAGCTCTAACAGTTAAAGAAACACTTGCGTCATGACACCAAAATTAATGCAATAGAAAAATTACATATTTTAAGATTTTTTTGGAAGAAATACGAAAGTATTTTGATCAATAGACTGCGTATTAATGTCCAGAAAACGAAATGAAGAAGAACGATTTGGAAATTTAAATAAAATTCAAAACAATTGCACATTCTACGTAAAAAATTATGAAGAAATAGACTTAACCCCGTCAACTTCAGAGTTTTTTAACCATAGATTCTAAAGAGAAACTGTATCTACAACGTTAAAAAATGCTATAAGATTGCTGATACCTTCAAAAGGATAAGAGCTGTTGTTGCGTATCGGCTATTCTGCTCTTTCCTTCAATAAATACTTTTAGGGCTTCGGGATAGAGTTTATGCTCTGCTTTAAGAACTCTTTGTGCTAAGCACTCAGCAGTATCATCAGGATAGACTGGAACAGCTGCTTGGGCAAGGATTTTGCCAGCATCCATGTCTTCTGTAACAAGATGAACAGTGCAACCCGTGATTTTTACGCCTGCTTGTAAAACTCTTTCATGCGTGTTTAAGCCTTTAAATGAGGGTAAAAGAGAAGGATGAATGTTTAAAATTCGCCCCTCATAACGTTTGACGAAACGCGATGAGATAAGGCGCATATATCCTGCAAAGCAGATAAAATCCGGTTTATATTGATCTAAAATCTTGAAAATATCTTCTTCATGCTCTTCTTTTGTTTTGTAAATTTTGCGATCAACAATATGAATAGGTAGGTTGTGATTTTGTGCTTTTTCAATACCGTTTGCACGTGGATTATCGCAAATAACTGCCGCGATTTCAGCAGGATATTCCTTTTGCTGGCTTGCTTGAACAAGGGCAACCATGTTGGACCCATTACCAGAAATGAAAACGACGATTTGTTTTTTCATAAATGCAATACCCCTTTATAAAGTATTCCTTTATTTTGATCTTGGCGTTTTATTAAAATGCCAAGAGGTGTCACAGTTTCTCCATTTTTTTCAAGAGCTTGCGTAATTGTTCCAGCTGCATGCTGTGCAACGATAATGATCATGCCAATACCACAATTGAATGTTCGTAACATTTCTGTTTCTTCTATTTGACCTTGTTTGGCAATCCATGAAAAGACGGAGGGAACCTTGATGGTAGAAAGATTGATTTCAGCACAGAGAGAAGAAGGAATGACACGTGGAATATTTTCAGGAAAGCCTCCACCTGTAATATGTGCTAGAGCTTTAATTCCTTCGTATTTTCGCATGGTAGGAAGAAGCGATTTCACGTAGATGCGTGTTGGTGTTAGGAGTGCTGTACCAAGGCTGTTTTTGGGGGAAAAAGGGGCAGGGTCATTCCATTTGAGATGACTTTCTTGAATGATTCGGCGAACAAGCGAAAAGCCGTTGGAATGAATTCCAGAGGCGCTTAGACCTAAGATAATATCGCCTTCTGTCAAGTCTTTTGAAGGGAGAAGCGCGCTGCGTTCACATGCGCCTACCGCAAAACCTGCTAGATCATAATCCCCTTCTGCATAGATTCCTGGCATTTCTGCAGTTTCTCCCCCAATAAGAGCAGCGCCGGCTTGTTTACATCCTTCTGCAATGCCAGAAACAATTGCAGCACCTTGTTCAGGGTCAAGCTTACCCGTTGCAAAATAATCCAGAAAGAAAAGAGGTTCCGCTCCTTGTACAAGTAAATCATTGACACACATAGCGACCAGATCAATGCCTACAGTGTTATGGTGACCACTTTCAATGGCAATTTTTAGTTTTGTTCCCACTCCATCATTGGCTGCGACTAAGATGGGATCTGTAAAGCCCGCTGCTTTTAAATCAAAAAGACCACCAAAACCGCCAATTTCTGCATCTGCTCCGGCTCGTTTTGTCGCGCGTATAAAGGGTTTAATTTTTTCTACCATAGCATTACCCATATCGATGTTTACACCGGCTTTTGCGTAGGTAAGACCAGCTTTGGATTTTGTATTTGTAAGATCTTGATTGCTCATTGGAGCCTTCCTTTAATGGAAAATCAGGTTTTGATGTTATGCAATGCCATGATAGAGTTTTCTCTGCAAGAGATATTGATAACAAAATAAGCAACTTTACTTGTACCTTATTTTGAAGATGTTTATAATTTTTGTGAAGAATTTTTTTAGGATATTTTATGAGCAAGATATCAGATAATCATGGGCAGTCTTCGTGGAAACTTATGAAAAAGAAAGGGAGTGAGAGTACATCCCGTGACCGTTATAAGACTTATACGCCAGCATATACACAATTACCGTTGCCAAATAATATGAAAAGACAAATCTTTTTTTGGCTGGGGACGCTGATTTTTTTCATTTTTTTTATGTTTGTTTTTGGATCAATTTTGCTGCCTTTTGTGGCAGGAATTGTTTTGGCTTATTTTCTTAATCCCATTGTTCAACTCCTTGAAAAGTTTGGTATTCGCCGTGTTTTTGGTACTGTCCTTATTACCTTATTTATTGTTATTATCTTTGTTGCTGCTTTAGTTATTCTGATTCCTATTATTAGTTCACAAATACAGCAATTTGTGAGTGATGGCTTACCTGTTTATATTAATCGTATTCAAACTTTTTTCGTTGAGCATGATTTTGATTGGATAAGTCACTATTTTGGAAGTGATCCAAATGAATTACGGAGTAATATTAAAGGGCTTTTGGGAGAAGGTTCTGATTTTATTACATCTCTTTTGAATTCACTTTTGAAATCAGGAAAGTCTATTGTTAATATTGTTAGCTTATTTGTTGTGGCGCCTGTGGTGACATTTTACATGTTATTAGATTGGCCACGTATGGTGACAGCAATTGATTCGTTAATACCGCGTGATCATCTTGAAACCGTTCGAAGTATTTTTCATGAAATGGATAGAGCTATCGCAGGCTTTGTTCGCGGACAAGGAACCGTTTGCCTCATATTGGGGGGCTATTATGCGATTGGTTTAACGATTGCAGGGCTCAATTTTGGTCTTTTGGTGGGGATGTTTATTGGCCTTATTAGCTTTATTCCTTATATTGGAACAATGAGTGGTTTGGTTCTTTCTGTTGGAATTGCGTGGGTCCAATTTTATCCCAATAATTGGGGGGGAATCATTATTGTGATGGTACTTTTTTTAATTGGTCAATTTATTGAAGGCTATATTCTTCAACCAAAACTTGTTGGTTCATCAGTGGGATTACATCCCGTGTGGTTGATGTTTTCGCTTTTTGCTTTTTCTTCACTTTTTGGTTTTACTGGTATGCTTGTTGCTGTTCCTGCCGCGGCGGCTGTGGGCGTTTTAGTTCGTTTTGCCCTTCATACTTATCTTAGTTCTCAGATGTATTCGCGAAGCGGAAAGTCGGAGCCACTAAAATGAATGGGCGAGAAACGCAGTTATCTTTAAATTTTCCTTATGAGCCAATTTTTCAATTTGATGATTTAGTCGTAACCGATAGCAATCGTATGGCTTTTCAGCTTATTGATCATTGGCCCAATTGGAGTGTGCCTATTGCAGTTTTGGTTGGAAAAGAAGGATCTGGAAAAACGCACTTTTCGAGTATATGGCAGCAAAAAGCAAATGCATTCAGGATTCAGCGCAATAAAATTGATCAAGCTGTTGCTATGGCTTCTTTGGGCAGATCATTTTTAATAGAAGATATTGATGCTGGTGAAATTAGTGAAACAGAACTTTTTCATCTAATTAACAGTGTTAAGCAAGCAAATGTTGATGCACGACAAGCTACTTTATTGATGACGGCTCGAACACTCCCTTCTACTTGGAATTTAAAGTTAAATGATCTAAAAAGTCGTCTTAATTCGGTGATGTTTGTTGAAATTAATCAGCCTGATGATGCATTGTTAACAGCTGTTGCCTTTAAGCTTTTTTCCGATAGACAGCTTATTGTACATCCAGATACAGTTTATTATCTTATCAGCCGTTGTGAACGTTCTTTATTTTCATTGAAGCATGTTATTGATTCTGTTGATCAGTTGGCGTTACAAAGAAAAAGAAAAATAACGCGTGCTGTGATTGCTGAAGTTTTGAATAACAAAAAAACGTAAACACTTCTTATCATGACGTCACATGATATTTCCTTTTATTATTGTTTGAATATAAGGAAGGACACGTCATTTAAATTTTCTGCTTTCTTAATATCTGTTAAAAGTGAAAGATATTATTTTTACTTTTTTATGCGTGTCAGAAATGACTTTGAGATTTTATTGGATGAGTATTCTTTTCATCACTTTTACAAGCTTATATATTTTTGTGTTTGAAAATGTTTCTAAAAAGAGGCTTATTATTTTTTATATTGATGGAATTTTGATGCGGATGCTATTTTCTATTTTTGTCAATAAATATGTTATGGGGGGAGGAAAAAATTTAAAAACGTTCTTTTTTGTAAAGAAATGCAACAAAATTGAAAAAAAGTGTGTTTTTCTCTTGCACTTCTGTTGTGAAAATTTTAGGAAATGTGCATCAAATAGATGTTAAATGGCGGAGCGTAGCGCAGCCTGGTAGCGCACCTGATTTGGGATCAGGGGGTCGTAGGTTCGAATCCTATCGCTCCGACCATATTTGATAAGGTGTATGAAAATGGCCCAGTTGGGTACGTGTGGTGAAAACGATCATTCAAGAATTATGTAATCTGAAGGGAAAAGACATGATCGCACGTATTTATAGTCCTGCTAAAACAGCTATGCAGTCAGGGAAGGGGAATACAGGCTTTTGGATTCTGCAGTATGAGCCGATAAAAGCAAAAATGCTGGAGCCTCTTATGGGTTACACGGCAACATCTGATATAAATAGTCAGGTAAGAATCCGATTTAATAGAAAGGAAGAAGCGATTGCTTTTGCACGCAAGAATGCTATCCCTTATCGTGTGGAAAAGACACATATGTCGATTCGGCGTGCTGTTTCTTATTCTGATAATTTTCGCAGTGATCGGCAGCAATCTTGGACACATTGAGTTAAAGGTGCTATTTTGAATTGAGAAAATAATCAGTTGGGTCCCGTAGCTCAGCTGGATAGAGCAACGGCCTTCTAAGCCGTGGGTCACAGGTTCGAATCCTGTCGGGATCACCATGTTTAAGAAAATTAATAGATAAAAAAAGTTCGGGAGTTTTCCTCTAATTCTCTTAATTTATTTTTCTGTACACCTTGAACCTTTTTCATGTTTTTTATTAATGCTATTGCCTGTTTTGTTGGTTGTTTGAGTATAAAGTGATGACATGCTATTTTATGGACAGCCAAAAGTACTTTAAGTTGTGATATAGTAGCTCCTGTATTTGCTTACCACGTATTGCTGGTCATTTTTTACCCATTGCTGATTTTTTTAATGAAGCCGCATTCCATGCTTTAGAAAACAGATTGCCAAAACTTCCTTTTAGGCACTTCTTTCCATTTTTATGAAAATGAATGTGCTATTTCTTAGATGAGGTTTAAGCATTGCGACTAATGCCGGTACAATTACACAAAAATGCCTACTTTAAATTTTTTATATGAATAATATTACTAGGTTTTTCAGTATGATCTTTGGTAAAATGATTGGTTTTCAAGGCATGATAGATTCCGTTTAGAAACGTCTTATGAAACACTGAAGCATGAAAATGGTATCTGTTTATGATAAGAGTTCAAAAACATCCCTTTGGGGATAAAGGGTGTCTTTTTGTCTTGAAAGCTGTACCTTATAATCTGTTACTATTTTAGAGTTCTTTCTTGTATAAAAAGAGGCTGTGTGTTTTGCACAGATAAGATACTTCAATAAAAGATTGTGCAAAGAATAGAGTGCTACTGTATTGTATATTTATGCGCTTGTTTTAAAGAAATAGCCTTTAAAGCTCTCAAAAGCCTCATTTCAGGCTGGAGCTCGTGAATGATATAATGGGTGGCTGAAATTCATTAAGCATCATCATTTTCTACGCTGATGAAAGAATAAGCTAGCACATCGTACATTTTGCCCATTTGTTAGCCGCCAATATTGCGATAAACCTTAGCTTTTTAGATTGTTATAGGTATTTTAGTGCTTTTTTGTATAATGTTTATCTATATGGCAATCTTCTTTGTGACGTGCAAGAGGGATGGTTTTGATTGATTTAATATGGGAACAGTTTGAAATGAGAGAGCTTTACAAAATTTGGATTTCTTACTCTTTTGAATATTTCATGATGATCTGTCATTGCAGGCTTAAAATACTGCTTTAAAAGCAAGTGTTTCACGTACTGAAGAGGTTGTTATTATGTCTCTAGCTATTATTTAAACAATAGATGTTCCGTCAATAGAGAAGAAAGAATCAAAAAAATAGAAGATCGATCAGCAGCTAAACAATATTTTTTTAGAAAAGCAGTCGAATTTTTTCGGAAGAATTTTACAATAAAAACTTCTAATCCGTTGAAACTGAAACTGTTGTGGCGTTTATGATTCTTTTAAAGAGCTTATCTGAGGCATTGTAAGAACTCAAAAAGTATTAAAAAATACACCGCAAAGCATGCTCTTTGGAGAGGCGTGTTGTAAAATCCCATAACCTTTATTTCCGCCCCCTATACCCTGAAGAGAATATGACAAATCACTGAGTTATTGATGTTATAAAGGCTGAATGGTGGGCGTGACAGGGATTGAACCTGTGACCCCTACGATGTCAACGTAGTGCTCTCCCGCTGAGCTACACGCCCATTCATCGATGTTGCATACACCATATAGAATGACAAACGTCAATGCTTAATTTCATTTTCTCTTACAACAGATGCAAATAACTGAGAAAAACGTCCCTTTAAGCAGCAATAAGGATCTTTTCAACTTCATTGACAAGTTCACGTAAGTGAAATGGCTTAGAGAGAACTTTTGCATCGGGAGGAGCATCACTATTTGAATTAAGTGCAACCGCTGCAAAACCTGTAATGAACATGACTCGTAAATCAGGGTCAATCTCAGTAGCGCGTCGTGCCAGTTCGATTCCATCCATTTCTGGCATCACAATGTCAGTCAGGAGAAGAGAAAATGGTTCTTCTTGTAAACGTTCATATGCGCTAATACCATTATCGAAATCGGCAACTTCGTAGCCTGCACGTTCTAGGGCTTTTACAAGAAAGCGACGCATATCGTTATCATCTTCTGCGAGCAGGATTCTTTTCATGATTGTGTTCCAATGGCTCCATTTGTCACAGTTTTCGCCACATCAATTATACAATACAGAGTATTTATAAAAAAGATGGAAAAATACTCATAATTGAAATGAATGGCAAAATGGTTAATTCTTATATTTTTATGCAAAATACAACATATTCGTTGTGAGTTGGTTAAATTCGAAATATATGTGATTAAAAAAAGGAGGGACGATCTAAAACTTTTAAAATGATTCATTGCTATTTTTTCTTTTAAATTGTCTGATTCCTATCAGAGCTCCATTAAAAAAATTATGAAAACCGTTATTGTAGGGATTCTTTATATCGAAAAATTAGAAGAATATTATGTTAATTTATTGTTTTTTAAAGATTGTTTTTAAAAATAGTTTTTTATAGTGTAAATGAATATTACAACAATGTTTTTTAAAGAGTTTTTCTTTAAATGAATAAATCTATTACTTTTTAGATATACTATAAAATCAGGGTTAATAAGATATCATAAATATTATTTTGATGCATTATGTATCATGGTGTATTAATATATACTCATTATATTTGTTTTGTTAACTTATCTTATTATAAAAATCATAATATTATCCTTTGAATATAAGAATATACTTTTTATATTCGTTATTTTTGTTATGAGTTGTGATGAATATTTATTTCATGGCTTGCCTGTAGGGTCTATAAAACGAATCATATAAGTGGTTAAAAATAGAATCCATTATAGAATGATGTTGCTCATGGAAGTTTTTGCTTTTGGTGGAGCAAAATGAAAGTTAAGGTTTTGTATTATTTTATAGATGCGTTATCGGAGATAAATGCATCAAATGCCGCCCAAAATTGCTTTTTATAATCTTTGTTATACATGATTGTATCAAGTTCAGCACCTGTAATAGTAATACTTTCTGTCAGACGTGTGTGTTGGCATAATTTCCGTACTTCAATGCTGTTGGCAAGATTGTTTTGATTGGCGAGAATAAAGAGTGTTGGGATTTGTAAATGTCCGTGGCCTATATTTTTCTTCATAGAATCAATCGCATTAAATACCGATGCCATCCATCGAGATGTTGGGGACTTAATGGAAGGGAATAGCCCTTGATGCATGTGCTCTAACTGTATATTTTTTAGGTTTGTTTTTTTTAATTTTTTCCCGTTTTTTGCTGGGATAAAGCCAAGGCCTATATCAGAAAGAAATTGTGTTAATTTATGTTGAAAACTGTTCGTTTTATTGCCGAGTGGAGCAAAAAGGGGAGAAACACAGAGCAATCTGTTAAACTGATGATTAATGAGATCTAAGCCGCTAAGGGCGATCAATCCCCCCATACCATAGGCGAGCATAGAGTAAGGGGGGGGGCAATTAGGATAAACAATATTTTTAAGAAATTCATATAAGTCATTAATATCATTATTTATATCAAAATAATAATGTCGGCTTTTTTTTCTTGTCTTGAAGGACATTTTTTTTTGATCAAACCAGTCAAATATTGCTGTGTGAAAACCGCGTTTAGAAATTTCATTGATAGGTAAAAAATATGTTTCTAAAGTATTTGCGTCGTTTTCAAGAATAACAATTGTTCCCTTAGATTTTTCCGCTTCAGGACATGTTATTGCAAAACGAATTTCGCGATCTATTGCTATTTTAAGGATACCATGATGGATATGAGGAGGAGTGGAACCCCAGTCTATGGGATAAAGAGGTGTTTTCAATTGAAATCCTTTTAAGTGTATTTTCCGCTGAGTTCAACGTGAGATAATGAGAGGACTTTGATATTTATGTAATGATGAAGAAGGATTAAGAAAGGGGTAAGTTGTTTTTTAGATAGTTTTTGTCAATTTAGGTATAAAAGAGTTGAAATAAGAGAAAACGATTACCAAATAATACGGTGTGGTTGCCATGATGGGACCACAGCTTCACAAGTAAGTTTGCCATTTGGGAACTTTGTGAATCAATTATAAATTGTAGTCGCTCTAGAGGAGGGCAGTATTATGCGTCAAGTAGACTTTTCACCATTTTATCGTTCCACAGTAGGTTTTGATCATCTTTTTAACTGGTTTGATTCAAGAACACAACCGGAAGAAGTTTCTTCTTATCCCCCTTATAATATTGAACGTTTAACCGAAGATTCTTATAGAATCTCTATGGCTGTTGCTGGTTTTTCTCAAGATGAAATTGATATTGAAACGCATTGTAATCAGCTGATCGTTAAGGGAGACAGAAAGCCTGAAAAGGATGATGAAGAACGAGAATTTCTTTATCGAGGTATTGCTTCGCGTGCTTTTGAACGACGTTTTCATTTAGCTGATCATGTGAAGGTTATTGGGGCAGAGCTTGGAGATGGGCTTCTTCATATTCAGCTAAAAAGGGAAATGCCAGCTGAATTAAAACCCAAAAAAATAACTGTGCAAATGTCACCATCCATTACAAAAAATGATAACAGCAGCATTGTCGCATAAAGAAAATTTAAAAAATATGAAAAGTAAATAATTATAAATTTTTTAAAGAATAGTCTAACGCGAGGCAGAGGTCTCGCGTTTTCTGTGTGTTATTGTGAGAATAAAGATGATTCTCACAAAAACGTCCTCTCTAAAATTGATGATAAAAATATTATCGCACATTGTTCTATGTTGAAGAAAAAAATCATGGATGTGCAAGTGAAATAAAAAATTCTAAAATAAGCTTATTTTACAGTATTTAGAAAATGGTCGGAGCGGCGGGATTTGAACCCACGACCCCTTGACCCCCAGTCAAGTGCGCTACCAAGCTGCGCTACGCTCCGATTCCCGTGTGAAACGATTAAATGACTGTTTCTTTAAAGGCAAGAGAAAAAATAAACAGAACAAAATCTAAAATGCTCTTACACTGACAACTTTTGAAAGTGAAAAATTCTGCCCACCAATAGATTTATGCATTTAATTCTTTTGCAGATTGTGAAGAGAGAAGATTTGTGATTTTAGGGGTATTGGGGAAGAAGGGGAACGACCATAAGTATGGAAGATCTATTTTCTTTATCTCACAGGTCATAAAAATGAATGTTTTTAAAACGTTGAAATTGAATGTATGGCATTGAAACGTTTTCTTTCATTTAGAGTGTTTATAGCAGAGGTATTTTACTTCTTATGGGGAAAAAATTGTAAATTCTAGATTATACAATCAAAAATCTTATTCTATCAGGATACATTTTTATCCCAATAAAAAGGTTAGGATGTTTTAATTTATGTCTTGTTGTTTTTCTTCTAAAATACCAGATAGTAAATATGGTAGAGAAAAAACGTTTAAAGTGTCTATTGAGCTAAGAAAAGAGTAAACAATGAGTCGTTTTTCGGTAATAAGTTTAACACACGCCGCTGTGAATCGTGTTAAAGCGATTATGGATGCTAAAGATGCACGAGGTATTCTTGTTGGGATTAAAAAAGGCGGCTGTGCAGGGATGGAATATACAATTACTCTCGTCAAAGAAGAGGGGATAGATGCGGATGTTGTTGAAGTGAATGGTGCTCGTGTTTTTATCGCGCATGATGCGGTGTTATTTTTATTAGGAACGCAGATGGATTATGAAGTAACAACGCTTCGTTCGGGTTTTGTTTTTAAAAATCCTAATCAAGTTTCAGCATGTGGGTGTGGCGAGTCGGTAGAACTTCGTCCTGTTTCCCAAGATCAATATAAAACAAATCAAGCTTCGTAAAATTATCCAAGTTTAGAGAAATTATCATTAAGTAGATTCTGGGATATTTATTCTTTTGGGTAGGAAAAATCTGATATTTTTTATTGTTCTTTTTTAGCTTTCTTCCAAAGTGCTTCCATTTCACTTAAGGATGCGTCAGTGAGTCTTTTAGATTGAGTGGAGAGCTTTTCTTCAATATAGGCAAAACGACTTCGAAATTTTATATTTGTTTTTTTGAGTGCTTTTTGTGAATCAATTGCTAAGTGGCGCGCGAGATTAAGAAGAATAAAGTAGAGATCTCCAAACTCTGCTTCTATTTCTGAATTTTTTTTATTTTTGATGGCTTCTTTGAGCTCTTCGAGTTCTTCTTCTATTTTTGCAAAAATTTTATCACTTTCTTGCCAATCAAAACCCACTTTAGCCGCAGCTTCTTGTAAAGAAAGAGCTTCTTGATTTGCTGGCTGGATTGGTTTTATTTTTGCAAGAATGCTTGGATTGTTGTTTTCTTTGTGCAGTTTCTCTTGTGTAGCCTGTTCTTCTTTTTTTATATATTCCCACTCTTCTCTTATAAAACCTCGTTTTTTTTGTTCGGCATTTCCAAAAACGTGAGGATGGCGACGAATCATTTTTTCCGTAATTGCATAAACGACATCTTCAAAAGTAAAGCTACCTTCTTCTTGTGCAATGGTAGCATGATAAACAACCTGTAAAAGAAGGTCACCAAGTTCCTCACAGAGATCTTTTTGGTTTCTTCGTTCAATGGCGTCGATGACTTCGTAAGCTTCTTCGAGAAGATAGGGTATGAGGGATTCAAAAGTTTGTTTTTTATGCCAGAGACAACCATTATCAGGATTGCGTAAAGCAGTGATAATTGCGGTGAGATCTTTGATATTTTTTGAGGCTAACATTTGTACTTCCTCTGTAAGCAATAGAGCTTATGTTAAATGTCCCAACGTCTATGTAACCACATCCATTGTCCGGGGTATTCACGAACCCAAGTCTCAACAATATCATTTAGTTTTTGCGTAGAAGCAGCGATATCGATATCATTTTTTTCATCTCGTGGAAGTTCTACACGTTCATATAATTCTAAACGATGACGTCCTCCAGGCAGACGAATACAACGTGCTGGATAAATATCACAGTTATATTGTCGTGCAAGCTTTATAATTAAGGGATTTGTTTTAAGGGGTCTGTTAAAAAATGTTCCCATAATACCGCGGCGAAATTTTTGATCAACGAGCATACCAACATTTTCACCTTCTGCTAATTTACCTGCTAATGCCCATGCTGCACCGGCTTTTGAGGGAACAAGATGCCCCATAGAAGTTTGTCGTGCTTTAAGGACTCGTTTGGCAACATAAGGATTATTGGGTGGTCTAAATAAGACCGTAACATTTAGATCAAAACTTTGTGCGCAAATAGGCAGAAGTTCAAAATTTCCAGTATGCGCTGTGAAAAAAATATGGGGCTTTTTTTCTTCTTTTAATCGTTCAAAGATTTCAACTCCTTTAACTTCAATAAAACCTGGCTCATCTGCATGAGGATCAAAATCAAAAATTTTATCAAGAAAAATATATTCGGCTAGGAAGCGTCCTATATTTTCCCACATTTCTATTGCAATCGCATAGCGTTCTTGCTCTGTTTTTTCAGGATATGCATTCTTGAGGTTTGCAAGGGTTATTTGATGACGATGTACGAGGGGACCGATTTTTTTTGCCAACCAAGAAAAAAAAGAAATTCCCATTTTGGCTGGAAAGCATTTTAGAATAAATAAAGAACCAAAAAGCAGATATGCCCATAACAAGTAGGAGATTTTTTTAGCTATAACTTTAATACGATAGATGAGATTTTTAAGAGAAAGCTTCATCATGATTCAATTGATTTTAAGAATAATTTTACCAAAAACATCACGGCTCTCCATTCGTTTTAAAGCTGTATCCATTTCATCAAGTCCAACAATTGTATCAATGACAGGGTGTACGACTTTTTGTGCCATTTTTTGCATGGCATTTTTCATATTTTCCATACGGCAGCCAAATGAACCAAATATCTTAAGTTGTTGCTGAAATAATTGCATGAGATTTATTGATGCTGAAACACCAGAAGTAGAACCGCAAGTTACTAAGCGTGCTCCTTTTTTCATACACAACAAAGAACCGTTCCATGTATCGACCCCAACATGCTCGAAAACAACATCAACACCTTTTTTTTGGGTTAATTTACGCACCACACCTTCAAAACGATCTTTACGATAATTAATCACATGATCTGCTCCAAGAGACTGTGCTTTTGCAACTTTTTCATCTGAACCTACTGTCGTTATAACGGTACATCCCATATGTTTTGCAAGTTGAATGGCAGCAGAACCAATACCGGAACCACCAGCTTGTATCAGGATTGTTTCTCCTGCCTGTAGTTTTGCGTTATCGAAAAGCATATGTTCTACGGTACCAAAAGTAATTGGAGCAACAGCGGCTTGAAGTTCATCACATTGGGGAGGAGCTGGAATCAATAAACGTGCTGGTAAATTGACAAGCTCACAAGCAAATCCATCAAGATGAAAACCGTAGACTCCCTTTACATCTGTACAAAGATTATCCCTTCCTTCTTGACAAGCTTGGCACACCCCACAGGTTTGTGCTCCATAAATTGAGACAATCTGTCCAAGTTGGAGATTTTCAACGCTATCTCCTATTTGTATAACCTCACCGGAAGCTTCTGCACCAATGATAAGGGGCATTTTTCTTTTCGCGAAAGCCATTCCACGCCAGCCCCATACATCAATATGATTAAGAGCAACAGCTTTGATCCGCACTGTTACTTCATTAGGGCCAGGTGAAGGTGGTGGTGCAATATTGGTGATTTCAAGCCGACGTTCATTTAGCAATTGTAGCGCACGCATTATTCTTCCCCTTCAATTCATAATTGCTATTGCTTCAGTATGATTAATTTTGGTTAGTATGGAAAAGATTATCCTTTATAGGCTGTGAGAACAAGACTCGTGTTTTGACCACCAAATCCAAATGAGTTTGACAAAACTGCATTGACATTGGCTTTACGGCTATGATGAGGAACAACATCTAAAGGGATAGCAGGGTCAGGATTATCGTAATTTATTGTAGGTGGAAGTATCCCCGATTGAATAGTTAAAAGCGAAAAAACAGCTTCTATGGCACCAGCAGCCGTTAAGGTATGCCCAATCATTGATTTATTAGAAGAAACTGGAATATGCTCTAGAATGTCACCGAAGACTGTCGATAACGCAAGATATTCCATTTTCTCATTTTCAGGCGTTGAAGTGCCATGGGCATTAATATAGTCAATTTCATGGATGGTTATTTGTGCATCATTTAAGGCTTTGCGAACGGATCCAATGGCTGGTGATGCATCGGGTTTTGAACGTGTACGGTGAAAATCATCGGCTGTTTCTCCACAGCCCGCTAAAATTCCTAAAATTGTAGCATTACGGTTTAATGCGCTTTGAAGAGATTCAAGAACAAGAGCGCCTGAGCCTTCTGCCATAACAAATCCATCTCGATCTCGACTAAAGGGTTTTGCTGCTTTTTCTGCAGGTTCATTTTGAGTGGAAAGAGCAGAGAGTAATGAAAAGCGAATGAGAGATTCTGCTGAAACGGATCCATCTGTCGCAATGGTAAGAGCGCGATTTGTTTCACCTCGTCGAATAGCTTCAACACCTAATTGAATTGCTGTTGCCCCAGATGCACAAGCCGTAGAAAGTGTAACGGGAAGACCCTTTGTGCCAAACGTTTTTTGCAGTTTTTCTGCAATGGCACCAAATTGTGTGGTTTCAAAAAGTGCCTCATGGCGTTTATGCTTACAGATTCTAAGAAGATGTGCATAAGAAGGCTCATTATTGAATTCTTCTTCTTGGTCAAGACTAAAACGTGCTTGCCATTCAAGTTCAACAGGAGGCGCAGCTAAAAAGAGTGGTCCATTAAAATTTGTTTTATCAAGAGCAGCTTGTTCTAAAGCCTCTTCAGCAGAAAGATGGGCAAGCTTTTCAGAAAGAGCTGAAGCACCAAGCGTACTTTCTTTAAGAAAATCAATTGTCCCAGCAATATATGTATTTAATCCTTCAACGGGAAAACGCGTTATTTTGTGGATGCCGCTTACACCGCTTGTTAGTTTTTGCCAATTTTCATGTTTCCCTTGTCCTAGTGATGTAACAACGCCAGCTCCAGTGATGGCCACAAGTGGACGTCCAAAATGATCATGATATTTCACGATAGAAATTCCCCTTCAAACAGCCGTAAGACGCACAACACCTTCAGCTCTTTTTATACCAATAGTGGTAACAAATATTTCATGGACTTCTTTAGAAAAAGGTCTTTCATGAGGGCTTAACGCTGGAAAACAGTGTTTTTTTTCAATTGAAAGTGCTGCAAGGGCAAGAGCTAAGGGAAATTGTGCTTCTCGCATATAACCGAATAATGTTGTAATACCTCGGTAAGATAGATTAGCGTCATCAAGAGCATTTTGTTCTGCTTTTGTTGCTTCATGAGCACCTGATGCCGCTGAAATGGTTAAGGAGTCTTTAGCGCCTATTGTTTTCAACATTGTTGCAATTGATTCCTTAAGCGGCGTTTTGGTTCTATCTGTTTGGTCTGTAAGAATTTGGCTAATTTCAGCATAAGCACGTGCATTTCGTTTTTTTGCATGTTCTCCACTTTCAAGAACAAGAAAGACACCACCAGAACCGGTGATAATACCACCACCAGGGTGAGCTCCACGATTCCACACAGGGCTCCATCCATTGTGGCTTAAAAGACCACCAAGTTCATGAGCCAACAACATATCATAACTTTGCGCATTATAGGAACTTCCCACAAGAGCATGGGTACTTTGTCCTGATTTAATACGGGCGACAGCAATTTGAAGTGAAGAAAGTCCACTGCCTTCTTCTCCCATAAATGTGCGAGATGATCCAGTGACTTTATGAACGATTGAAATGTTTCCCGCTAGAAGATTTGAAAGTTGTGCCAAAAATAATGTTGGACGAAGCTCAGACGAAAGTGCAACATTTAATATAGAGGCAGGATCGGTGACTGTACGTGCCTTAGAAAGAATTTGTGTATCAACAGTAATATCACGTTCTCCTCCACTTGCAGCTACGATCATGTCCATTGTTGACGTGAATTGTTCATTATTTTTCATGCCGGCATCATCAAGAGCAAGACCAGCCGCATAGGTACCAAGACGCTGCCATGTTCCCATTTGCCGTTGATCACTTTTTTTGGGAATTTGTAGGTTCCAATCAATTTCAGGCAATTTATGAACTGTGTAGGGCGAAAAAGTTGTACAGTCTAGGTTTGGTGTACAGATTGGATCATTTAAGAGGCTCCAATGTTGATCAGTTCCTTCCCCCAGAGAGCTTATGAGACCTATACCAGTGATGAATACAGATTGATCATGCATAATGAAAAAATTACTCCGCCTGTTTTAAGGCAACGAGATCATCAATTTTTGCACAAAGGTTTTTGAGAACAAAGTACTCTTCTGTAGCAACTGTACCTTCATTGACTTCTTGCGTCCATTGCTCTAGGGGAACTTTTATTCCAAAAGCTTTATCAATAGCGAAGACAATATCAAGAAAATCAAGACTGTCGATTCCCAAATCATCAATTGTATGACTTTCAGGTGTGATTGTATTGCGATCAATTTCACTGATTTCTGCAATAATATCAGCAACTTTATCAAACGTGGAAGGCAATGTATGGATTCCTTATTATAGAGTTAGCAAATTCAAAATATATTTAATATTATTTTCTAGCCTTTTTTCTCTTTAAAAAAAAGCCTTAATCCAGAATATAACTGTCTTTTCTAGAGAGAAAAGAGCTTTACAGTATGTGAAATACTATATCTCAATATTTAAAAAACTTTGAAGTTTTATTGTACATTTATTTTACGGATTTATTTTTTCTATTTGCTGCAAGGACGGCAAGGGCTGTGATATTAACAACGCCTCGTGAAGTTACTGAAGGTGTTAGTATATGGGCGGGACGTGCTGCCCCTATTAAGATAGGACCAACATGAAGTGCATTTGTGAGGCTTTTAACAGTATTGAGCGTGATGTTGGCTGAATCAAGTGTTGGAAAGACAAGCAAATTTGCTTCACTTTTGAGACGAGAATCAGGAAAAACACGATCACGAAAAACTTTGGAAAGAGCTGCATCACCATGCATTTCACCATCTGCTTCTAAATGAGGGTGTAATTTTGCAAGAATTTCCGTTGCTCGGCGCATTTTACGCGCACTTTCTGTGTTTTTAGAACCAAAGTTTGAGTGTGATAATAAGGCTGCTTTGGGGGTTATTCCAAATGCTTCAACTTCTTGAGCTGCTAATACAGTCATTTCAGCAATTTCTTCTGCAGAAGGATTTTCATTAACATAAGTATCTGTGAGAAAAAGAGTACGCTGTTGAGAGATAAGCAAACTCATAGCAGAAAAACGATGAACATGAGGATCAAGTCCGATAATTTGTTCGATCAATTCAAGTTGACGTTCAAAACGTCCCTCTAAGCCGCAAATCATCGCATCTGCTTCTTCACGCATGACGGCAAGGGCAGCAATAGCGGTTGTGGATGTTCTCACGATTGTTTTTGCCATTTCAGGCGTAACACCACGCCTTCCTGTATAATGAAAAAATAAATTAACATAATCACGAAAACGTGGATCATCTTCAGGGTTTGTTAATTCAAAATCTATATTAGGACGAATTTTCAAACCAAAGCGTTTTAATCTTGCTTCTACAACATGTGGACGGCCAATAAGGAGAGGTGTTGCTGTTTGTTCCTCAATAACAACTTGCGCTGCGCGAAGGACGCGTTCATCTTCACCATTGGCATAGATGACACGTTTACGTTTTGCTGTTTTTGCGGCAGCAAAAACAGGCTTCATTGTTAAACCAGAAAGAAAAACAAATCGATTGAGGATATCATGGTAGGCTTCCATATCGTCAATGGGACGAAGAGCGACACCCGTTGCCATTGCTGCTTTAGCAACAGCGGGAGCAATACGTAGGATTAAACGCGGATCGAAAGGAGAGGGGATTAGATAGTTAGGTCCAAAATTGGGTGGTTCTTTTGCGTATGCACGTGCGACAACATCTGAAGTTTCTTCACGAGCAAGGCCAGCTATCGCATGAACAGCAGCCATTTTCATTTCTTCATTAATGGCAGTCGCACCTACGTCTAATGCACCACGAAAAATATAGGGAAAACAAAGGACATTATTAACTTGATTGGGATAATCAGAGCGCCCTGTGCAGATCATTGCATCGGGGCGTATAGAATGTGCTTCTTCGGGCATAATTTCTGGTATTGGATTAGCCAGCGCTAAAATGAGTGGATTTTGAGCCATTCTTTTAAGATATTCAGGCTTTAAAACCCCCCCCGCCGATAGACCTAGAAAAATATCTGCATCATCAATAATATCAGATAAAGTTCGTGCGTCAGTTTTTTGTGCGTAATTGACTTTCCAACGATCCATAANGTCTAAAACCCCCCCCCCGCCGATAGACCTAGAAAAATATCTGCATCATCAATAATATCAGATAAAGTTCGTGCGTCAGTTTTTTGTGCGTAATTGACTTTCCAACGATCCATAAGGGTTTGGCGACCTTCATAAACAACGCCCTCTAAATCACTAAGCCAAATATTTTCAACTTTTGCTCCAAGACGGACCAAAAGATTAAGACAAGCGAGGGCGGCAGCACCGGCACCTGAAGTAACTATTTTTGCATTTTCAATTTTTTTTCCTGAAAGATTTAAAGCATTTAATACAGCCGCAGAAACAATAATGGCCGTTCCATGTTGATCATCATGAAAAACTGGAATATTCATCTTAGCGCGCAGCTTTTCTTCGATTTCAAAACATTCAGGAGCCTTAATATCTTCAAGATTAATACCACCAAATGTAGGTTCTAAGGTCGCTACTGTTTGTATCATTTGTTCTATATCGGATGCATCAATTTCAATATCAAAAACATCAATATTGGCAAATTTTTTGAATAAAACAGCTTTGCCTTCCATAACTGGCTTTGAAGCGAGGGGGCCAATGTTTCCTAAACCAAGAACAGCCGTTCCATTTGATATAACAGCGACTAAATTAGAACGAGACGTATATTGAGCAGCAAGATTGGGATCTTCATGAATTGCAAGACATGGTGCGGCAACGCCTGGGGAATAAGCAAGAGCTAAATCACGTTGATTATCAAGAGGTTTTGTTGCTTGTATTTCCAATTTTCCAGGTTTGGGGTGTTCGTGATAAAAAAGTGCAGCACTGTCAAGTTCAGCTATTGGTGAACTGAAATTACTCTTTCGTTCTTTAGACATATTCATGATATCCAAGTTAGTGTGTGTTTATATAAGTGTTTCATCTACGATAAGGTTTTGTCCACTAATAGATCCTCATTTCTCTGAATATCAAAATGCATGAGCATGAGCAAATTTTTTTGGATCGTGAAACCAGTTTGATGTTCCTTTTATTTGTGCCCATGAATAATTTCATTGAATGTAGCACGTTTGGTTTTCTTTCCTTAATAAAAACGTGTAAAAATTGATTAGTCTACAAACAAGTAAAATATTTAATAATGATTACATTATAAAGCCATTATTGTTTTTACAATTCTTACAAAATAAGGAAATAACATAAGAGAGTTTACTGTTTATTTCATCCGATTTTTATAAATATATATTTTATTTAAAGTTTTATACGGAAGTAGAGGAAATTTTAAAACAGAAATTTGAACGTTATAAACTGTTTATTCAGCTCGTTATAAGAAGATGGGAGCATTTAAATTGTTAATCGTTTAGAGCTGTATTTTTTATATACTGGTAGCCATGTGTTTTAATAAACGAAGATGTCACTGAAAAAGTTATCATTGTGCATTTTATACACGAATTCATATATTCCGTCTAACGCGTTACTTTATAATTTAGAATGAAATATTCGTATGTTAAATGGGAAATTTGAATACACTAAGATTCATCCATTTTAAATTCGTCTATATAATAAAAAATATTTACTTATATATTTCAAATGAGCTGTTTTAATAAAAAGAATGAAAAATTTTGAGAGTTAGAAAATAAAATAATATTATTGGTTTTGTGCTTATAAAAAATGAAATGATTAAGGGGAGGATAAGGAAGTAGAAAATATGCTTGATCGTTTTTAAAATGTTAGGCTATTTGATGAGTTGTTATGCTTTCTTTAGGGTTATCGCTTAGGTTCTCAAAGAGAAATGTATGCCAATTATCAGCCTTTGAAGTAAAAGCTCCAGTTGATCGCAAAGCACTTTATGATGAGCAATTAAGATATTTAGAAAAAGAAAAGTGGAAAAACATTTCCTCCACTTTTCTTATTGTCTATTGGATTCGTCCACTTGCATGAGCAAGCATGGTATAAACTTTCCCTGTATCTGATATCAGGTATTTGCGAACTGAGTTGGAAGAACCAGAACTGCGCGATATATCACGTAAGAGCTTTTCGAAATCCGCAACATATTGATTCACTGAACGTTTAAACTCAGAATCGCTCATATATTTTTTCTTAATCATTTCAAATATTGTTTTTCCATTCAAGGTATAAAGGCGTTCTGTTACGATATTTTTTTGTCCACGTTGATAATGATCCCATAGCTCAACAATGGCATTGTGATTAATCGCTTGCACAATACCTGATGCTAACGCGTTAAGAGAACTGTTTGCAGGACGTGGTTTTGTTTGCACAGATGTTAAAACAGCATCATTTGGGGTTTCATCATAAAATGTTTCTTCACGTGAAGCTCTTTCTAAGAGGTTTGATACCCATTTATTTGGTCTTTTTTTGCTTTGGTCTTGTTGCAAAACAGGCTTAGGGGGAATGATCTTTTTAATGGATTCAGGGGAATTTTCACTTCTCTTATTAAGTATTGAAGATGTAGGAAATGCCGATATTAACTGTTCTTTTGCACCCTTTTGATCATGTTGTATAACACTGACAAGATCTTTTAATGCTGTAATTTGCTCATTCAAAGCTGTACGAATTGTTTGTGTTGTTTCTTTTGTTTTTTCAGGAAGCTTTTTAGCATTTTCATGAATATCATTATTAATCTTTGAAAGCTCTAAACGAACTTCATCCGCGGAGCGGCGTATATCTTCTGCTGCTCCTGAAAAACGCGTTGATGCTTCACTAATAAGCTTATTGAGGGATTGTTGAAATGAATCTGTGGCGTTACGCGCATTCTTATCAGAGCGTTCAAGGGCTAAGTTGAAGATTTTTTCATAATGCTCAATCATTTGATTAATTTCATGAGACTTGGAGACAAGAGCATCGCTTAATGCAGAAAGCGTATTATGTTTTTCTTCAAGCGTTGAACTCAATGAATTTTCTGACTGTTCAAGAACGTGAATAGTTTGGGAAAGTGTTTTTGCATGTTCACCAAAACTGCTCGTTATATGATTAATTTGTTCAAAGGTGTTGTTTGACAGTCCTTGTAGAATTTCAACATTATTATTAAGTGCTTGATTTGAGGCTGATAAACGCTCCGCTACTTGGTTTGTATTGCGGAAGAAATTGTTCGTCGTTTCATTAAGCTGACCATCAATATTTTGAACAGCTGATAATAAAACATTACTATTTTCGTGGAAGTTGTAAATTGATTGATTCAACTGCTGTAAGATGGATGAGACATTATCAACAAGCTCTTCCTTCATAGCCGTTACTGTTTGAAGTGTTTCAGAGTTCGCTTTGTTTAAGCTATTCACTAAAGATTCATTATGTGCATAAATTCTTTGTTCAGCATCTTGTGTGGAGAGAGAGAGTTGTTCACCGATATGCTGTGTTAAAGAATCAATTGATTCTGTTGTACTTTGTGCTGCTTGATTTAAGTGATTTGTTAGCTCTGTTATTTTTCCAACATGTTCTGAAATTTGTGTTGCTGTCTGATTCTTCGCATCTTCCAGACGGCTTGTTACATCAGAGAGCTGATGGCCTAAATTATTTTTAAGATTTTGTATAGAGTGATGAAGAACATCACAACGTTCGTTAAGAACTTGCTCTATTGCTGTTGTTGATGTGTGAATTGTTTCATTCAATAATGCTTGTGCATTATGACTGGCTGTTGCGAAAGCTTCGACAGTATGCGCTGTTTGTTCAGACAAAACGGATAGAACTTTTTCACTGGTATCATAAACTGTTTTTTTAACGTTTGATACAATGCGATTGCCTGACTCTGAAAGAATACTTTCAGCTTGTGCGGTAACATTCGTAACAGATGAGAGAATTTTTTCACCTGTAGAAGAAAGAATATCAGAAGCTTTTATAATGTTATTATGCAGATTATCTGTGACTGTATTAACAGAATCCTCTAAGCTAACACGCAGATTACCAACACTGTTTTCCAGCGCTTGTTGAATTATCTGACTTTGCTCATTACTCAGCATGAGAGACGTTTTTAACGTGTCAGAACGTTCCTCAATAACAGATGTTTGCATATCAATAGCTTCACAGACTTGGCTAAATTTTTCAGATAATGTTTCCTCTAGCGTTGTTGTCCGTTCAAAAATTTGGTGTGCACGATCTTCTAAATTTGTATCAAATGATTCCATGCGTGTTTCAAGGGTTTCAAAGAAAACACCACTCGATTGAGAGAGAGTATTCTTTAAAATTTCAGCGTGGCTCTCAAGGTTTTTGATATGATCTTGAACCGTTTCAGTAATGTTTTTATTATTGGCGGCGATTGCACTCTCAACTAAATCTATTTGTTGTTTTAATGCAACATCGACACGTATATCACTTTTTGCGATAAGGTTATGGATTGTTTCCATGCGTTGCTCGAGTGTACGTGCTTGATCAGCAAGAACTTCATTGAGAGAAAAGCTATTAATTGCTAAAGAGTCACGCAGAGCATCAGCGCGGATGTCAATATTTCGCGCTTGTGCTTCTAAAGCATCTTGCGCTGTATTGCAGCTTTGTACAATGACTTCTTGTAGTTTATCAGTGCATTGAATGATGTTTGCAATATGATTTTCAGCTTGTTTATCAACGCCTTGAGCATTATCAGTTAAAACTTTTTCAATATGAGAAGTATTTTGGACCAAGATATCAATCTGATTTCTTAATGCATCAGTGATTTTATTCTTCTCGTTATCAAGCATGTCCGCCATGAGAGCTCGTTGATCAGAAAGCTGCAATTTAAAATCTTGTGAACGTTCTTGTATAATATCAACAATGGCATTGTCGACATGTTGAATTTCTTCTCTCAAATTTTCTTTACTTTTATCAATTGCAGACAGAATAGCTTCACGTCCATTTGTAAATGCATGGGTAATGTCTGCTGTTTTTTCTTGGAGGTTTTCATTTATTTTCAAGACATGAGCTTCCAAGAAGTTCCCAAGTTTTTCAGCATTATCCTCTAAAGCTTGACTGCGTTCTATAAAGGAATCGATAATGGAGTTACTGTGTTCTTTAAGAGAGAGATCAACAGTTGCTAAACGTTGTTCAAAGGCTCCAATGGCTTGTGAGGTTACGTTATCAAATTTAGAAGAGAGTTTATGTGCTTGGTCGTCAAGCTTTAAGATCTTCTCATCAAAATTCTGGAGAGATTGATTATTGCGATCAAGAAGAGCTTTATCTAAGGCTTTAAACTTTTCATCGACAACGTGCAAAGTTTGATCTGTGACTGCTTGTATATGTGTTGCAATTTTAGCCGCATGCACTTCTGCTTTTGCTGCTGTTTCATTGAAGGTTTTTTCTATTTGTTTTTCATTATGATCAAATCGTTTTGCAAAACCATCAAAGTTTTTTCCTAATTCATCGAAAAATTCTGTGTTTTTCTGCTGAATTTGTGTTGTTGTTTCGTTAAATTTTTCAACAAGCTGATTTGTTACACCATCACCGGCATAGGAAAGTTTTTCAACAAGGTCTTCACCTTGCTTTTGTAAAGTTTGAGAAAGAGTTTGTGCAAGCTTTTCAACATTGGTGACAATTTTAGAGGTAACCAAGCCAAATTCATCGCTCAGTTGTTCTTGGGTTCCTTTAATCGTTGATTGTACACGATCGGCGTGATTCAAAATGGCTATGCGTTCATTACTCAATTCTTTGATGAGTGTATGAATGCGTGATTCGTTTTCAGCATAGGCTTGTTCTAGGTTGTGAACTTCACCTTGTATGATTGCTTCAAGTTCAACAGCACGTCCGAGGGTACGTTCAATACCTTCATTCATTGCTGCGACTTCTTCACGAATGGTTTGCCCTATAGCAATAGCTTGTTTTTCAGATAATTGTTGTGGCTCACTAAGGCGTTGTGCAGCATTTGTCATAAGAAGAGCAATATTATGCAATTCGTTCGAACGTTTTGTTAATTGAGCAACACCCCAAGATATAAGGATAGGAATTGCTGTTCCGGCCGCTACAGCGAGTCCTGTTGGGGATGTCACAAAAGTACTGATATTAGACAAGGAGCTTAGACCAGCAGGGGCGAGCTTATGGGCAATAAAAGCTCCCCCAGTTGCCCATAAGGCACTAAGCGCTGTTGTATACCAATAGATTCGAGAGGAAGAACGTTGCCTTAAGTGTCCAAAATTTACAGGGCTTGTTATATCATCATTTGCAGGAAGAAGTTTCGTTGACAATAGTGTATTGTGAACCGTTCCTCCTGAAATATCAGGTGAAGGCTTTGGAGCAAAAAGCTGCCCAACAACGGATTTGTCAATAACAGCATCATCATGAATATTAGAGACAAAAGTTGAAGGACCATTTTCAGCAAAAAACTCTTCTTCTGCCATTGCAATTTTTTGAATCAAATCATCAACATTAACAATATTTTCAGAATTATTGGATGATATTGTTTCAAATGCTGTGTCATCGAAATCAAAGTTCATCGCTTTTGTGAGGGCTTCTTCAACTTCAACTTCAAATGTTTGCAATTTGGTTCTGCGTGCCATACTCGCCTCGTACTCTTACAGACGGAAAAAGGGATACATCCTCTTCCACATAATTTCCGCATAGTAGCTGTTAATTATTTAGAAAGGAATATGCCGAGGAAAAAAATTTAAAAACTTATCAAAATAAAGTTAACGCGGTATCTTATACTCTGCTTAAGAAGGTTATAAAATGTAATAAAAACAATTTATTATTTAATTCTCAAAAAAACAAAAATACTGTTTACAACTTGTGTTTATAAAAAACTTTATTAACCTATTTTCTTTGAGATAAAGACAATTTAATGGCAGTTATATATTAATGTTGAAAAAATAGTGCAGTGCGAATGCATTCTTGAGTTTCAATGCTCGATAATAAATGTTGTGGTCCCTTTACTTTTATTGATTCTAAAGGAAGAGGATTCATTATCTCGTACATCGTCTGTAATAGATTAGGATGTATAAAAATTTGTTTCTTAACTGTAAGTCCATAAAAAAGTAAATGCGAAAAAAATTTTAAATTTAATGATAGATTTTCATAAGTTGTACTTTATTATTGCTTTAAAGAGCAGTTTTTTCTAATATTTCAGTTGTTTGTTGCTAAAATTTGAAGCTTCTACGTTGACAATTGAATATTTTTCAGTCGATATGCATGCACGAATATTTTATGCAATCGAGATGAAGGTGTAAGAATAATGGCAGAGCGATCACAACACCTGCAAGATGTGTTTTTAAATACGGTGCGTAAGCAAAAAATTTCCCTTACCATTTTTCTTGTTAATGGCGTTAAACTCACGGGTATTGTAACTTCATTTGATAATTTTTGTGTCCTTTTGCGCCGAGATGGACACGCGCAATTGGTTTATAAGCATGCTATTTCTACAATTATGCCCGGACAGCCTGTACAGATGTTTGAAGGAGAAAGTCCTGAGTAAACATATCATTTTAAGATAAACCTCTTATCCCATTTTTAAAGTACTTAGATTGCTATGATAAATGAAAATGAGAGATTAGGAGGGGTATTTTCGCAAATTATAAAACAAGTGCGCGCACTTGTTTTGATACCGATTTTTCAGGAGAATAGAACTGAAAATTCTTTGAGAGAGTGTTCTGTATCTTCTCGCGTTCAGGAGGCATTGGGGTTAGCGCGTGCTATAAGGTTAGAAGTTGTTCATTATGAAACAATTAATATTACAACACCTCGCCCTGCGACTCTCTTTGGAAAAGGTAAAGCAGATGTGCTCGCCGATTATATCGATGAATATTCTATCGAGCTTGCGATTATAGATCACTTTTTAACACCAGTACAGCAGCGTAATTTAGAAAAATTATGGAATTGTAAAGTTATTGATAGAACAGCTTTGATTCTTGAAATTTTTGGTGATCGTGCACGAACAAAAGAAGGGGTTTTGCAAGTAGAATTGGCGCATTTGTCCTATCAAAAAGGGCGGCTTGTGCGGAGTTGGACGCACTTGGAACGGCAACGGGGGGGGCGTGGGTTCCTAGGTGGACCTGGTGAAACGCAAATTGAAGCAGACAGGCGTCTTTTACAAGAAAAAATCATTCGTATTCGCCACGAATTGGAAACGGTTATTAAAACACGTACACTTCATAGAGCAAAAAGAAAAAAAACATCCTATCCTGTTGTTGCTTTGGTTGGATACACAAACACAGGAAAATCAACTCTTTTTAACCGTTTAAGCGGTGCTGACGTTTTAGCAAAGAATATGTTATTTGCAACGCTTGATCCGACTTTGCGCAAAGTTGTTCTTCCCCATGGAAAAACGATTCTTTTGTCTGATACTGTAGGTTTTATCTCTAACTTGCCAACAAATTTGATTGCAGCTTTTAGAGCAACCCTTGAAGAAGTGGTTGAAGCGGATCTCATTCTGCATGTAAGAGATATGTCAGACCTTGATCACCGTGTCCATGCCCAAGATGTCTTAGAAGTGCTTTCAAGTCTTGATATCGATATTAATGATACAGAGCATATCATAGAAGTTTGGAATAAGATTGATATATTAGATGAGCAAGCTTTGAATGTTTTACAAACGAGTGCAAAAACACGATTAAATCCTGCTCTCATGGTATCAGCCCTTAAAGGGGATGGACTTGATCAATTATTAAGAACTATTGAAAAGCGAATTTTTGGAGAGGTGCAAAGCATTGAATATCTTTTAAAACCTCATGAAATGTCACTTATTGATTGGTTTTATGAAAACTCTGCAGAAATAAAGCAGGAAGGGCATGATGATGGCTCTGTTACCATTAGAGCCGTTCTTACTTCTGAAGCAAAAAAACAACTAGAAAATATCAAAAAAAATATGAATTAAGTTTTTTAAACTATTGTTGAACTTTTTTGCTCAAAATTTTATGTTTTTCTTATCTCAAAATAATATGACAGCAAGTTAAGAGGATAGTTACTACTTTCTCTTAATAAAACAATATGAAGAAGTATTTTGCTGGTTAAAATAAAGATGAGTCTTAAATGCAATAAAAGACTGTTTGTACGCACAATATGGCGAAACATTTTGATTGTTTTGCTGTTACAAATGATGTGTATCTCTTTGATTTGGTTGTATTATTTTATTCAACCTCGTGGTTACCAAGCAACTTTAACCTTTTCAATATCTGATTCTGTAGGAAAGCCACTCACAATTGAAAAACAAGATAATATTATCGCCTTTTTGTTTTCACAGCCCATATTTTTAGATGATTCGTCTTCTTCTTTAAGTGCTTCTTATAAGAAACAAAAACGAGAAAATATTCGTTTATCGCGTCATGGTGATCTTATCAATCTTACTTTTCACGCTGAAACACTTGAAGCAGCGCAACAGGGTGTGGAAACTTGGTTTTCTGCATTTTCACAAGCAATCATAAAACAAAAACAATCTTTGTTAAATGAGAAATTAAAAGACAAACAATACGATAATGCTGCAATCGTTAATATCATGCAAGGATTTCGTGCCTCTGTTGATTCTTTTATTCAGCATGGTGTAAAACAAACAGAGCTTCATGATCTTTCGACGCAATTAACGCAAGCAACTTTAAAGCGTATTCATTTAACAAGTTTGAATTCAACAATTAACATGATGCGTGAAAAGGGGCAGTCTTTACTGTCTTTATCACTTATTGCAGGCAATTCAGCAATTGTATCTCTGGAATCTAAACGTGATCTCTTGGAAGCACAAAGAGCACATATGGCTGTGCAATTGGGATGGACACATCCTCAAATTAAGGCCATGACTGCGGAATTAGAGGCGGTTTCTTATCAATTAAAAAATAAAATTTCACAGATCGCTGACCAAGTTCATTCAGATGAAGTTATTGCAACGGAATTGGAAAAACAGCTCAAAAAAAAGATGAGCTTTTTTGTAAAAGATCAATCACAATCTTTAAATCAAATCTTTAATGTGTTTGAAAATAAAATAAAAGCAGAGATCGATGCACAAAATAAAGCGATGAGTAAGTCTGCTCAAGGGAGCAAAAAAGTTATGGGTTCACAGGGATTGAGTGATGATTCTCTTCTCTTGAAAAATATGAAGATCCACGTGGTTACACCAACAAAGTTAGCGCCAATTTCTTTTATGGCTCTTTATGGAAAAAATGTTCTTGTGAGTGCATTGGCGAGCTTCCTTACCCTTTTGTTTGGAATAATGTTATTTTCTCTATACTTTAGAAGCAAAAAAGATCAACTCTCAGAAGAGGATTTGAGATCAAAAGAAAAAGCTCTTAAGAAGAATGAGAGTATTTTAGTTTCTCAAGAAATAAAAAATCTTGAAGCTTTTATTACGATAGAGGGATTATCTGATGTTTTAAAATGGCGTGCTTCAACGGTTATTGCAATCATTGGACAAGAAGCTGCAAGGACAGCGGCAAAACTTTCACTTCATCTTACAAAAGAGCACAAAACAATTTTGTTGGTTGATATCTCTGGTCAACAAATCGAGAAAGTCATTGGACCACATCGGGGATTGAGTGATATTTTAACGGGTAATGCTCAGTTACATGACGTTATTTACCGTGATTATGATACGGGGGTTGATATTCTCCCTCAGGGCTTAACAAGCGCTGTTTCTGCACAAGATTTTTCAGATAACATTTCTCATATATTACAAGAATTTAAAAAAGAGTATGATTTTATCATTTTAGAGATGGCAAGCGAACCTAAATATGGGTTTGAGCAATTTGCAGAGCTAACGGACTATTATATTTGTAATACTGCTCTTAATGAACAGAATTGGATGGTACGGATGGTTAGTCACTTTCCAAAGACTGTGTATCGTGTTGTTGCATTATGAATTTCGTAAAAAAAGAAATATGTATCGCATGTTATAGTGGTACGCTTGTTTTTTGCTAAAGTTATAGTACATACTAGCATGCGAAGATTTTGTGTTTAAATTTAAAATGCATTGTAGTTGGAGAGAAGCGTGGGGCAATCAGAGATGGCAATAAAAAGATTAAACAATAACTTTTTAACACCTGTGCAAAAGAGAAATCGAAAGCAAATTCAGGTGTGGCTTTACTCTATTTTATTGCTTTGCTTAGCAATTGTTTTGGTAGGGGGCGCAACCCGTTTGACGGGATCAGGATTATCAATAACGGAATGGAAGCCAATTCATGGTATTATTCCACCGATCGGTGTGGATCAATGGCAAGAGGAATTTTTAAAGTATCAACAAATAGCGCAGTATAAGTTGCTTAATCCTGATATGACTTTAAGTTCTTTTAAGGTCATTTTTTGGTGGGAATGGGCGCACCGTATTCTCGGGCGTCTTGTTGGCCTTGTCGCTTTATTAGGGATAATTTGGTTTTGGGCGACGAAACGTATTGAAAAAAATATTTTACTTCCGCTTATTGTTGTGCCGATCCTTATCGCTTTTCAAGGCTTTATTGGTTGGTGGATGGTCGCTTCAGGGATTGGGCAAAGTAATCTAACAAGTGTGAGCCAATATCGTTTGGCTTTTCATCTTATAACGGCATGTTTGGTTATTATTTTTGTTACTTATTTATCTCGCGGACTTGCAGAATATTCAGAAAAACCAACCAATCAAAAGGTGCAATATTTTGCGGCTTGGCTCGTTATTTTCGTCTTGATAGAGATTTATTTGGGCGCTTTGGTTGCAGGGCTTCACGCTGGAAAAGTCTATAATACATGGCCCCTTATGGATGGTCAGATTATTCCTGATGGATTGTTGCAGCATCGTCCTGTTTGGCTTAATTTATTCGAAAATCCCTTGACGGTTCAATTTATTCATCGGTTTTTTGCTTATTTTTTATTTATTGTCTCGGCTCTTCATGCTTTCTATGTGCAAAAAAATGTTCCGCATTCAACGCACTCTCGTCGAGCATTTCTTATCTGCGTTATGATCATTATCCAAGCATTTTTAGGTATTTTGACACTGTTACATGAGGTTCCGATAAGTTTAGGGCTCATTCATCAAAGTATGGCATTAGCCGTGTTATGTTTTGCGGTTGCACACTGGCGAGCAACAAAAGGGGCATATCGCGTTGCTGAATGAACGTTGGTGTCTAGGTGGCGTTTAATTGCTTGAGAGCATTAAATCGAGGTTTTGGATAGCAGCAGCTGATGCGCCTTTTCCTAAGTTATCGAAGAGGGCACAGAGATTAAAAATTCCTTCGCGATCATTTCCAAAAACGAACAGTTTCATACCATCTTTATGAGCAAAACATTCTGGATTCAGTCTTTGAAGAGAAGCCGTTTCATCTTGTGATGCCACTGAAATGATGTTTTGTCCATCGTAATGGTTTGCAAGAATTTCACGCAGATCAGAACAGTTTGCTGATTTTGTGAATAAATGGCGGTGTAGTGGAAGATTCACAATCATTCCTTGAGGAAAACGACCAACACTAGGCATAAAAAGCGGCGTTTGATTAATTTGTCCATGGAGTTTAATTTCTGGCACATGTTTGTGTTCAAGATTGAGTCCATAGATAAAATAATTTTCCTGAATATTGTGTTGAGATTGATTTTCCATTTGTGCAATCAGTTGTTTTCCACCACCGGTATAGCCGGAGATTGCATGAATCGAGATGGGATAATCGGCGTCTAACAATCCTGCTTCGCGAAGGGGGCGAATCAAGCTAATGGCCCCTGTGGGATAACATCCAGGATTAGAGACGTAATGGGCTGCTTGAATGCGTTTTCTTTGACCTTCTGTCATTTCAGGAAAACCGTAGACCCAGTTTGGCGCAACACGGTGAGCTGTTGAGCTATCAATAACCCTAATGTTTTTATTTTTTTTTAGCCAATGAACAGTTTTACGTGCTGCATCATCTGGAAGACATAAAATGGCAATATCCGTTTGAGTAAGATAGTCTTGTCGCAGATGAACATTATGGCGATCCTTATGAGCAAGAGAGAGCAGTTTTAAATCTGTACGTTTCTCTAAACGCTTTTGTATTTGTAGCCCAGTTGTGCCGTGTTCACCATCAATAAAAACTTTGGTTACCATTCTTAACTTGCCTTGTATTAATTTCCCTACGATATCCAGCTTTTCTCATTATAATTTATTTTAAATCATTACCAACTTAAATCATAATCATTAACTTATTGAATTTCTTTAGGTTATAGATATTTTTTATAAAAGCTATCAATAAGGGCGTAAAAGAAAAAACTTAACTTCATTTTTTACTCTTCTTATGAGCGAAGTTTTTTACTGTTTCTACGCGAGGAATAAGATAGATATTTGTATCAGTATTTTTGAGTGTAAGTGGTTTAAAATGTTTGGTTTGCGTGGTTTGCTGTGTTATCGTTTAGTGACTTTATTTTTTAATGTTAGGAATGTGTTTTATGACTCAGCAAGAAAATGACGCACAAAAGCGCTTTTTTAATGATAATTTACAGACAGTTGATGGTGCAATTTTTAATGCCATTAGAGGGGAATTTGAGCGGCAACAACATGAAATTGAGCTGATTGCCTCAGAGAATATTGTTTCAAGAGCAGTTCTTGAAGCACAGGGGTCTGTTCTAACCAATAAATATGCAGAAGGTTATCCAAGAAAGCGTTACTATGGCGGGTGTCAATTTGTCGATGTTGTTGAGGATTTAGCTATTGAAAGAGCAAAACAGCTTTTTGGTGCTGCTTTTGCCAATGTACAACCCAATTCTGGTAGCCAAATGAATCAAGCTGTCTTTCTGGCGCTACTCCAGCCTGGTGACACATTTATGGGATTGGATTTAAATGCTGGTGGTCATCTTACGCATGGTTCATCTGTCAATATGTCAGGAAAATGGTTTGATGTTGTTTCCTATGGTGTGCGTCTGGAAGATCAGATTATTGATATGGATGAGGTTGAGCGGCTTGCAAAAGAACGTAAGCCAAAACTTATTATAGCTGGCGGGTCATCTTATCCTCGATTCTGGGATTGGGAACGATTCCGTGAAATTGCAGATGAGATCGGTGCTCATCTCCTTGTTGATATGTCCCATATTGCTGGTCTTGTTGCTGGTGGTGTGCATCCTTCCCCTGTTCCCCATGCGCATATTGTAACGACAACAACACATAAATCACTTCGAGGTCCTCGGGGTGGTTTGATATTGACAAATGATGAGGCTTTATCCAGAAAAATTAATTCTGCTATTTTCCCTGGTCTTCAAGGGGGGCCTTTAATGCATGTGATTGCAGCAAAGGCTATTGCATTTAAGGAGGCTTTGCACCCTTCTTTCAAGAGCTACAGTGCCAATGTTGTTGCTAATGCGAAAACTTTAGCAAAAACATTACAGAATAATGGTTTTAATATCGTTTCTGGCGGTACAGACAATCATTTATTGTTGGTTGATTTACGTTCGAAAAATCTAACAGGAAAACGTGCTGAATTGGCTTTGGGACGCGCTCATATGACCTGCAATAAAAATGGCGTTCCTTTTGACCCTGAAACACCATCTATAACATCGGGAATTCGTTTGGGATCACCTGCTGCCACAACCCGTGGTTTTTTAGAAAAAGAGTTTACACAAGTTGGTCATCTGATTTCAGAAGTCCTTGATGGCCTTCGAAATGCAAAAAGTGATGAAGATAATCATGCCGTTGAAATGGCTGTTAAGAAAAAGGTGGAAGATATAACGAATCAATTTCCTCTTTATTCTTACCTTAGCATGCGGTAAGGATAAAAAAATGCGCTGTCCTTACTGTCAATATGAGGATACACAAGTAAAAGACTCACGTCCAGCAGAAGAGGGGGCGGTGATTCGCCGCCGCCGTGTGTGTCCCGTTTGCGGTGGTCGTTTTACAACTTTTGAACGTGTTCAATTGCGTGAGCTTTTGGTTACTAAAAAAAGTGGACGATGTGAGCCATTTGATCGTGATAAATTAATGCGATCAGTTGATGTGGCTGTACGAAAGCGCAATATTGATCCTGATCGTATTGAACGAGCAATCTCTGGCATTGTACGCCAGCTTGAGAGTTCGGGGGAACCAGAGGTTGCTTCAGAAAAAATTGGGCATCTTGTAATGGAAGCGTTAAAAAGAATTGATGATATTGCTTATATTCGTTTTGCTTCTGTATATCGAGATTTTCGTAATGCAAGCGATTTTCACGATATTATCGATGAGTTGTCAAAGGCTGTAGCGGATACAGAATCTCGTTTTGATGAATAAAAAAGTGCAAGATGAACGGTTTATGGCTGTCGCTATCCGTTTAGCAGAGCGTCATGTGGGACTTACAGGTGAGAATCCTTCCGTGGGTACGCTAATTGTGCAAAATGATGGCGGTACGGGGCCATTTATTGTGGGCTATGGTGTAACAGCTCTTCATGGGAGGCCTCATGCGGAAGTGCAAGCTCTACGCATGGCTGGCTCTTTGGCTCAGGGAGCAACTGCTTATGTTACTTTAGAACCTTGCGCACATTATGGAAAAACTTCTCCGTGTGTTAATGCACTTATTGATTCGGGTATTTCCCGCGTTGTTGTTGCTCTGACCGATTGTGACAAGCGTGTGGATGGTCGTGGTCTTGCTCTTTTGCGTGCGGCGGGTGTTGAAGTCGTTGAGGGTATTTTAGCTGAAGAGGCTTTTGAAGCTTTATGGACGCATTGGTGTATAAGAAAGTTGCAACGTTGTGCTGTCACTTTTAAAATGGCAATTTCTGCCGATAATAGCGTGGGAAAAAGAGAGGAGAGGGGAATAAAAATTAGTGGAACGCTTTCCCATACCTATACGCATATTCTACGGGCTCAAAATAACGCTATTCTCGTTGGTATTGGGACTATATTAGCCGATGATCCACAACTTAATTGCCGCTTGCCAGGAATGGAAATGCGCTCGCCAATTCGTATTATTTTGGATGCAGATTTATCTATCCCCCTTGATGCAAAAGTTGTCCAAACAGCCATAAAAACTCCTACGTGGGTTATTTGTAATGGGGATCTTTCAAAAAAAAGCAAAAAAAATGCATTGGAGCACTATGGTGTGTCTGTTTATTCCGTAGAGATGAATAATGGTTTTGTAGAACCTTTTGTTCTTTTACAGATGCTTTATAAACAGGGGATTAATAGTGTTTTACTGGAAGGGGGCGTAAAGACAGGAGAAAAGTTTTTGAATGCTGGTTGTGTTGATCATTTGATATGTTTTTATAGTCCCGTTGTTTTAGGAGAAAAAGGGATTAGAGCCCCTCATTTTGAAAATTATCTCTCGCAATTTCATGAGGTTGAGACAAAAATGTTTGGAAATGACCGTTTTTATAAATGGAGACGTAAGACATTATGTTCACAGGAATTATAACCGATATCGGTTGTGTTGAAGAAGTTCAATCTTTAAAGCAGGGGATGCGTGTAAAGATTTCTACACGCTATGCTATAGAAAGCTTAGAAATTGGTGCCTCAATTGCGTGTTCAGGAATTTGTCTGACAGTTGTGGAACGAGGTTTTAAACAAGGACATTCCAATTGGTTTGTTGTTGAGGCGTGGGAAGAAACATTACGTTTAACAAATCTTGCCCAATGGAAAAAAGGAACTTTTGTTAATTTAGAGCGTTCGCTTCGATTGGGTGATGAGATGGGAGGGCATTTGGTTTCTGGTCATATTGATGGTTTAGCTGAAATCATTGAACAAAAAAATGAAGGAGATGCAATTCGTTTTTATTTAAAAGTTTCAAGACAATTTATGCCTTTCATTGTACCTAAGGGATCACTTGCACTTAATGGGACATCTTTGACTGTTAATGGTGTTGAGGATTGTATTTTTGATGTCCTTATTATTCGCCATACACTTGAAGTGACAACATGGGGAGAAGCTGAAATTGGAGATCGGGTCAATTTGGAAATTGACCAACTTGCTCGTTATGCTGCTAAGCTTTTTGCTTTTAAAAGAGACGATGAATAAGCTACAATTCTATTGATCGTTTTTAGAATTTTATGCTCTATATTTTTGATTTTTTTGATTCGTTTTTTATGGAATTTCATTATGATGAAAGAGATACGTAAAAAGCCTCACGTATTGATTGTTGAAGCACGTTTTTATGAAGAGATTTCTGATGCGCTTTTAAAAGGTGCTGTGAGTGCTTTGCAAAAAGCTGAAGCACGTTATGATATTATAACAGTTCCAGGAGCCTTAGAAATACCAGCTGCAATAGCTTTTGCTGAACAAAATAAAATATCTTATGATGGTTATGTTGCACTGGGTTGTGTTATTCGGGGGGAGACATATCACTTTGAAATTGTTGCCAACGATTCTTGTCGGGCCTTGATGGATTTAACCGTTCATAAGCATTTAGCTATTGGAAATGGTATTTTAACTGTTGAAAATAAAGAGCAAGCATGGGTACGCGCAAAACAAGATAGCAAAAATAAAGGTGGTTTTGCAGCTGAAGCTGCTTTATGTATGATCGCTCTAAAAAAGAGATTTGGAGATAATCGTTAAATATGGCTGATATAAAAAGCAGACATTTTCCGCGTTCAGCCAATAAACGTGGAGCAGCAAGACTGGCTGCGGTTCAGGCTCTCTATCAAATGGATATTGTGGGTTCGGGAGTGATGGAAACGGCCGCGGAGTATGAGGCTTATCGTTTGGGAAAAGATATTGATGGAGACCAGTATCTTGAAGCTGATTTTCAGTGGTTTTTGGCGATTATAACGGGTGTTGTAAAAGACCAAAAGCAGCTTGATCCTCTGCTTCATCAACAGCTTTCTGCAGAATGGTCTCTTTCGCGTCTTGATTCTATATTGCGAGCAATTTTACGAGCAGCTTTATGGGAGCTCATCAACCGTAAAGATGTTCCTATTGCGGTTGTCATGAATGAATATGTTGATATAGCCAAAGCATTTTTTGAAGGTGATGAGCCAAAACTTGTTAATGCAGTTCTCGACAGTATGGCAAAAAAAGTCCGTCTTTAAGAGTTAAGACTTCTTTCTTTATTAGGCCTGATAATATCAGACCTAATAAAATTGAAAAGGTAAGTAGACAATATACTTTAGTTAGGAGCTGGTAGATTTGCAGGGCCTTTTATAATTTGAATTAAGAAGGGATGTTCTTTTGTTAATGTTGGTGTTGTTTGCGTAATGAAATCAAATACTTGACCGTCTTGTAGACCATAGTTAGCAACTTTTGTAACCTGATTGTTTCCATTGAAATAAATAGCTAAAACTTTGCGATCAATAATCTTTGTTTTCATAAATTGCATCCCACGATAGCGTGTTTGTGAGATGTAATAAAAGACCTCATTATCATATTTTGTTTTTAATGAAGGGGTTCCTAAAGTTAAAAGAACTTGCTCCTGACTTGAGCCAATAGAAATAGAACTCAGAGCATTTTTATCAAGAATATAACCCTCTCTATAAATTTGGCTTGATCCTGAAGAATCAAGAAGACTACAACCCGCAAGTGTTACGATGCTTGCTATTGATAAACCAACCAATAATTTGCGTTTGATTAAGGCTATTATGTGAGGCATTTGAAACAATGATATCTCCTTTATACTGAGATGCGCGACAAGAAGGCAACCTCAAGTTTTTTCTAATTTTAGTTTAATCTACCGTAGCTTACATTGAGTTTCCCTGTTATAAGACGAATTATGCCATATAGAATTTCTTTAGAAAAGAAAAAAATGAATGAAATATACTTGAGCTAAATAAAAGTACTGTGCTTTATAGATTTTCATGTTTGGGAGTTGTCAATGAATGTTCAAAATATTTCTCAGATGGCATTTGCTTTGGCCTATCCAATATCCGTCCGTTCTCTTCCTGCTAAAGGGATAAGAGTTCATCTTTGTGCAAACAAAAAAGAATGTACACATTTAGCTCAAAACCATGATTTAGTTGAGGTAAAATCTTGTGAGGGAAAATTCCATATTCTTCCGTGGAAAAAACGCGGTGTGCGTATAAAAGGTTTGTTGAAAGCGCATATAATACAGTTATGTGTTGTTACATTAGAACCATTAGAAAATGTTCTTCGTGAAAATATTGAGGTTGTTTTTGTTCCCGAAGATTCAAATTTAACGAAGCCCAAAATATCTGAAGATACACGAGAATTGTTTTTAGATGTGGAAGGGCTTGATACACCGGAAGTATTTTATAATGATCGAATTGATATTGGTGCAATCATGGAAGAGTTTTTTGAGTTGTCTATTAATCATTATCCACGTAAAGAGGGGATAAAAATGCATGTGGTTAAAAATTTAGAAGAAGCAGAGCAAAAGTTTTCGCCATTTTCTGTTTTGAAAAGTTGGAAGTGATTGTAAAAACATAAAAAAATTATCTATTGTATGCTATGATAAAAACGGTATTTTCTGCGGAACTGTTTTCGCAAGGTATGTTTTATGAGTGTTTAGTCACCCAAAATCATAATATGCATTTAAAAATGTAAATGAAAAGATGTGGGATATGAAAGCGTGATTAGAATTTCTGTGGATGTCATGGGTGGTGATTACGGTCCAGAAGCAGCTATTGCAGGAGCAGCAATTGTCCAAAAATATTTATCAGATGTTTATTTTCTGTTTTATGGGATAGAGGAGGTCGTTCGGCCGGTTTTAAAAAAATATCCCCGTTTGGATTCTGTATCGCACTTTTATCCTACAGAAAGCTATACACGCATGGATGAAAAACCAAGCCAAGCCCTTCGCAATGGACGTGGTAAATCATCAATGTGGTATGCCATTGAAGCGGTAAAAAATGGTGAAGCTGATGCTTGCGTTTCTGCTGGTAATACGGGGGCGCTTATGGCCATGTCTTATTTTTGTTTAAAAATGTTGGCAGAGGCTGAACGTCCTGGTATTGCAGGTATCTGGCCAACCCTTCGCAGGGAGAGTATCGTTTTAGATATTGGAGCAACGATTGGTGCATCCGCTCGTCAATTGGTTGATTTGGCGGTTATGGGAGCAGGGATGTTTCGCGCTTTATATCATATTGAAAAACCAAGTGTTGGACTTTTAAATGTGGGGGTGGAAGAGGTTAAAGGACTTTATGAAATAAAAAAAGCAGGCATGATATTGCGTGAAGTGCAATTAGAAGGATTGGAATATAAAGGATTTGTTGAGGGCAATGATATTGGAAAAGGGACAGTCGATGTTGTTGTAACAGAAGGTTTTTCTGGTAATATTGCTTTAAAAACTGCAGAAGGAACCGCGCGACAGATAGCAGAAATTTTAAATTCTGCCTTGCGCAGTTCTTTTTTAACATCTCTTGGTTATTTTTTATCGCGGGGGGCTTTTCGTACACTGAAAAATAAAATGGATCCCGATAGGGTGAATGGAGGCGTTCTTTTAGGTTTGAATGGTGTGGTCATAAAAAGTCATGGAAGCGCTAATGCTAATGGCTTTGCTTCTGCTATTCGTGTTGGTTATGAAATGGTCAATAATGGACTTTTACAAAAAATAACGGCTGATTTACGGCGGTTTCATGAGAATAAAGATACACTTTTTGATCAGGAAGATGAAGTGGTGATGAGTGGAGAATCCTTATGATGAGCTCTTATAATGGAAATAAAAAGTTTGAAGAAAAGGTGAGAGCTGAATGATTCGATCAATTATACGTGGTGTAGGAAGTGCTTTGCCGAAAAAAAGTTTATCAAATGATGAGATTGCAAAGTTTGTTGAAACGTCAGATTCATGGATTGTTCAACGTACAGGAATACATCAACGTTATATTGCCAATGAAAATGAAACAACGGTTTCCTTAGGCGTTGAAGCTGCGCAAGCAGCTCTTATAAATGCTGGTCTTACAATAAAGGATATTGATTGTATTATTTTAGCAACCTCAACGCCAAATCGTACGTTTCCTGCTTCTGCTGTTGAAATTCAGTATGCTTTGGGAATGAGCCATGGATTTGCTTTTGATATTCAAGCTGTTTGCTCTGGTTTTATTTTTGCTTTAACAACAGGAGATTCTTATTTACGCTGTGGAGCCGCTAAAAGAATTTTAGTGATTGGGTCTGATACATTTTCTCGAATTTTAGATTGGGAAGATCGTACAACATGTGTTTTGTTTGGTGATGGTGCGGGGGCTGCTGTTTTGGAAGCGCAAGAAGTTGAAGGGCAAGGTGCTTTTGAGCGTGGTATATTGTCTGCAAAATTGCGTTCTGATGGTGCTTATATCGATAAATTGTATGTTGATGGTGGACCTTCAACAACACAAACGACAGGTTATTTGCGTATGGAAGGACGAGAAGTTTTTAAATATGCTGTTGGTATGATAACGGATGTGGTTGATGATTGTTTTGCAGCTGCAGGTATGGATTCTTCACAACTCGATTGGTTTGTCCCTCATCAGGCTAATAAGCGCATTATTGAAGCATCTGCTAAAAAGCTGAAAATTTCACCAGATAAAGTTGTGATTACCATTAATCAACATGGTAACACGTCTGCAGCATCAGTTCCATTGGCTTTAACAACAGCTCTTTGCGATGGAAGAATAAAAAAAGGAGATCTTATCATGTTAGAAGCCATGGGAGGTGGATTTACATGGGGAGCAATTCTTATTCGTTGGTAAATGATGGTTACTTGACCATATTTGAATAAAACGTATAAGTCATTTTGTAATTTTTAATATTTTAATAGGTGGTTATAATGACAAGTAAGACAGTAACGCGTGCAGATTTAGCGAGCGTAGTTTGTAAAAAAGTGGGCTTGTCACATACTGAATCAGCAGCTTTGGTCGAATTGGTTTTGGATGAGATTTGCAACTCACTTGTAAGAGGTGAAGCGGTTAAATTATCTTCTTTTGCAACTTTTCAGGTTCGCAGTAAGAATGAACGTGTTGGACGCAATCCCAAAACAGGTGTTGAAGCACCTATTCCGCCGCGACGTGTTGTGACGTTTAAAGCTGCAAATATCCTTAAACAGAGAATTTTAGATTCGCATCGTGCTAGACAGAAAAATGATATCTCATAAATAAACGCTGTAATAATGTTTGGTATTTGTTAAGAAATGTATAAAATAAAGACCTATGCTTTTTTTAAAAAAAGCTGTTTAGTAAGTCGTTAAGGTCCTATTTTTGACTAATCTTGTTGAGAAATTGAAACGTAATGAATCATTATCAAACCATTTGTCGTGTTTTAGATAAGGTGTTGCAAAATGGATAAAAGCTCTGATGCTTTTCGCACAATTAGCGAAGTAGCCGAATTATTGGAGCTTCCGCAGCATGTCTTAAGATTCTGGGAAACACGTTTTAGGCAGATTAAACCAATGAAACGTGGGGGAGGAAGGCGTTACTATCGTCCAGTCGATGTTGATTTGCTCAATGGTATTAAGCAGTTATTGTACGATCAGGGTTATACGATAAAAGGTGTGCAGCGCCTTTTGAAAGAAAATGGTGTTGCTTTTGTGACTGCATTTGGTAATGGCGATCTTGATGCTATGAATGTTGTCATAGAGAAAAAACACACAGGACAAACTTTTGAAAATATGAGCAATAAACCTAAGAAGTCTTCTTTTGGGCTTTTGAGTTTTATGAGAAATGAGGGAGAAACCTCTGTTGGTTCTGTGAACCTTTACAAGGATAAAACCGATAAAGCATTGTTGCAAGAAATCCTGTTTGAACTTATTGAATGTAAGCGTGTTCTTGATAGAGCACGATAACAATAATGTTTTTTATCTTTATATTGTGCTTCTTTTTTAGAAAAACACGTGTTTTAAAGGTTTTTTATAAATCAATATCTAGGCGTTTAGCGTCGCAAGGTATTGTGTGTAGATATTTAGACGCTTTATAAATGTAGCTCGAGATTTACTATGTTAACGAGCAACTCATATACCCGTGTGCATAGTTTACTATTTTTTTAGGAAGAGTTTTTAATTTGCTCAAATGTGAAGAGAGGAAAGAATGAACAGCGAATTTTATCATTCTCCTTTGATTTAGCTTTATAACTCTTAAGGGAAATTAAAGCGATATCTTATCAGTGTAGATTGCGGGAAGTTTTTGTAGAATGCTATTGGGTTGTCATTTACGTCCTTGTTAAAAGAGATCATTTCTTAAGATTCTCAAGCCCATTTCGCGACAGCCTCCCATGAATAAATACTATAATGCCAAATTCAACTATTTTTATGTTTGTGAAGGAGGAACACACATTTTATCAGCACCCAATATTGCAATAAGCTCTTGGATACTTGAAACGGTTTAAGCATTTTTAGTCTTTTCTAAATTTTTCATTCACACGTACCTTCTCACTTGTAACGTGCAAACGAATGATTTTGATTGCTGCAGTGTAAATATGATATTTGAGATATTTTTTAATATAAATGACGATATATTATCATTATAAATCAAATTATTATGTCTTTTTTATGAAATCATATCTTAAGAAGAGAATACATCATTATTCGACTAATTTACGTATTTATGATAATCTTATCTTTAGTTTTTTTCTTGATATTGATGCAATTATTGTAATGATCTATCCATGATCATGACGTTATCTTTTTATATCTATAATTTTTGTATTTAATAACTTACAGCTTTTACATTCAATTTTTTACCAACTTGCCTCGTAAAGTGTGGTCACGAGATTTTTACGGCTGATTGGTCATCATGTATGAAACTGAACAAACAGAACACTGTCAAATCGTTTGATTTTGTACAAAAATTCACGATTTACGGTGAAAAATTAAGTCTTACCATCTGTATGATGTTATGCATTTATTACACGCTGTAAATCTGGAGGCGTGGCTTCATTTGAGAGCTGCTTAATTGCATCTTCTACAGATAAAAGGGTTTGATTTGGGCTTCCTAAGCGACGCATATTGACGCTGTTTGTTTCAGCTTCACGTTTGCCACAGACCAAAATGACGGGAATTTTTTGTAAAGAATGTTCTCTTATTTTATAGTTAATTTTTTCATTGCGGAGATCTGTCGTTGCTGAAAGCCCAGCAGCTTTAAGTCTTGCCGTTATTTTTTGGGCATATTCATTTGCTTCAGATGTAATTGTTGCGACAACAATTTGTTCAGGAGAAAGCCAAAGTGGCATATGTCCAGCAAAATTTTCGATTAATATACCAAGAAAACGCTCCATTGATCCAAAAATGGCGCGATGGATCATAACAGGCTGGCGTTTTTCTGAATCTTTATCAATATAGAATGCACCAAAACGTTCAGGAAGGTTAAAATCTATTTGCGTTGTTCCACATTGCCATTCACGACCGATAGCATCCTTTAATGTATATTCAAATTTTGGACCATAAAAGGCTCCTTCACCTGGGAGGATACTTGTTTTGATTTGTCCCGCAAATTTTGTTTCAATTGTTTTAAGGACAGATTCCATAATATTTTCTGCATGATCCCATAAAGCATCAGATCCAACTCGTTTTTCTGGACGTGTTGAAAGCTTAAGACTAATTTCTTTAAAACCAAAATCTGCATAAGTTGATAAAATAAGATCATTAATACTGAGACATTCATCGGCTAATTGTTCATCAGTACAAAAAATATGTGCATCGTCTTGTGTAAAACCACGTACACGCATAAGACCATGCAAAGAGCCTGAAGGCTCATAACGATGAACAAGACCAAATTCAGCAAGTCTAATAGGCAAATCACGATAAGATTTTAAACCATGTTTAAAAATTTGCACATGACCAGGACAATTCATTGGTTTAAGGGCATAAACATTCCCATGGTCTGAATCTTCTGCGGCTGGAATTGCTTTGAACATGTTTTCCTTATACCAGCCCCAATGCCCCGATATTTCCCAAAGTGATCTATCGAGAACTTGTGGTGCATTTACTTCGGCATATTGATGATCATCAAGGCGTCTGCGCATATAATTGATCAAATTTTGGAACATTTTCCAGCCTTTTTGATGCCAAAAAATCATTCCTGGCCCTTCTTCTTGGAAATGAAATAAGTCCATTTCACGTCCCAAGCGGCGATGATCACGTTTTTCAGCTTCTTCTAGCATATGGAGATAGGCTTTTAAGTCATTTTCATTTGCAAATGCTGTTCCATAAATTCTCGTGAGCATTGGATTATTGGCATCGCCACGCCAGTAAGCTCCAGCGACTTTCATTAATTTGAAAGCATTTCCAATTTGCCCTGTAGATTGCATATGCGGTCCGCGACAAAGATCAAACCATTCCCCTTGATAATAGATTTTTAAATCTTGATTTTCTGGAATGCTCTCAATAAGTTCAACTTTATAAAATTCCTTTTTCTCAGAAAAAACTCTTTTTGCTTTTTCACGAGACCAAATTTCTTTTCTAAAAGGCTTATTGCGTTGGATAATTTCACGCATTTTCTTTTCAATGACAGTGAGATCATCTAACGTGAAAGGTTGTTGGCGTGCAAAATCATAATAGAATCCATTCTCAATCACAGGACCTATTGTTACTTGCGTTTCAGGAAAAAGTTCTTGCACTGCTTCAGCAAGAACATGGGCGCAATCATGTCTTATGAGTTCAAGAGCCTGTGCATCTTCTCGGGTAATAATCTCTATTTGACCAGACTCTGCTAATGGATCTGATAGATCTCGCATGATGCCATCAAGACTATAAGCGACGGCTTTTTTTGCGAGTGATTTAGAAATGGATTCTGCTAATTCCAAGCCTGTCATTTCGGCGGGGTAATTACGTTTTGAACCATCGGGAAAAGAAAGAGAAATAGAGCAAGACATAAAAACACCCTTTTAATCCAATTCCGCCAACGATTGCGGATGGTTTCGTGAAAACTGAGTAAAAAGCTTATAGATCAACTCTTCTATCAATACATATAAAAAAAGAAAAGGATTATTTGTTGTGTTTTTCAGAAATTTTCCAGTAACGCCAAGGTTTATAAAAACAGCAAGAATTTCCGAGTGAAGGAGGTACTGGATCAAAGCCATCTGTTCCAAAGGGACCACAACGTATGATACGAAAGAGACCCATCCATGCACCAGCCCAAAGCCCATGGCGTGCGATTGCTTCATATATATATTCTGAACAAGTTGGGGCATGGCGACACTGGTTGCCTATAAGACTCGAAAGTGTTATTTGATAGAAACGTATTAAGAAAATGCCCAGTAATCGTCCAGGTGTTTTTTGCCAAGTCCCTGTGTAATTTCGAGTTACTTTTTTTTGTCGAAACTGTGATTTGAGCATTTATTTTCTTCAATTTGTTGAATGCAATCTATCGTCGCATCAAAGGGTAGTAGTGTTGCAGCATGGCGTACTTTATAATTTTTAAGGGGCTGTAAGCAAGAAAAATCCTCAAAGGGAGCTTGAGGAGAAGGGCCATCTTGGGTTAGCATTTGATAGATAACTTTACGTAATATTTTAAGATCTTGTGTTGTTTGTCCGATGATATGAGATGCTAAAAGTGATGCTGAGGCTTGCCCTAATACACATGCGTGTATTTCATGAGCAAAATCTATCACGATATGATCTTCCACTTTTAAATCCACAGTGATTATTGAGCCGCAAGGATGTGCCTGTTTTTTTGATGTTGCATCAGGATTATTAAGACGCCCAATTCTGTCTATATGCGCAGCATATTCAAGTATTTTATCACTATAGATATTGTCACTCATGCGCTATTGCCCGAAATTTTGAGAGACGTGATTGTTTAAACTTTTAATTCGCTTATATAGAGATTATACAAAATGAAATAGGTCTATAGCAAATGTTTTGTATAGAGTAAGGTTGGAGTTTTTGAATGCGTAATGTTGTTAAAGAAGGCGCAGAGGATTCTTTTTTATCTGAAGAAAAGCGTCCGAGTCTTGAAGAGGTGGAAGAAGCGATTCGTACATTACTCTTATGGGTAGGGGAAAATCCAAGGAGAGAAGGGCTTTTAGAGACTCCAAAACGTATAGCCAAGGCATATCGCGAGCTTTTTAATGGTTATCGTCAATCAGTTGAAGAAACCTTAGGAACAGTTTTTGAAGAGGTTTCAGGATACAATGAGTCGGTAACCGTAAAAAATATTCCTTTTTATTCGCACTGTGAACATCATATGATCCCGATTATTGGAAAAGCGCACATAGCCTATCTTCCTGATGCAAAAATTGTTGGCCTTTCAAAAATTGCGCGTATTGTAGATATTTTTTCTCGTCGTTTACAAACACAAGAAGCGATGACAGCACAAGTGGCTCATGCTTTAGAAATGCACTTAAAACCTCGTGGTGTAGCCGTATTGATCGAGGCTGAGCACATGTGTATGGCTATGAGAGGAATCCAAAAACAGGGATCTACAACAATTACGAAGAAATTTCATGGTTATTATGAAAAAGATCACGCTGCACAAGCTCATTTTATGATGATGGTTCAAAGATCATCGTAAAGCCCATATTTTTAGTAATCTTTATTAAGTTATAAATCATCTGGATAAAATAAATTATGGGAAAGAGAAAATTGGCTTGTACCTTTCTTTATGATTTGTTAAAGGCTGAAAACCAAAGTGTTTTGCTTAACCACGTGCGGTCGTGGCGGAATTGGTAGACGCGCAGCGTTGAGGTCGCTGTGGGGCAACCCGTGGAAGTTCGAGTCTTCTCGACCGCACCATTGGCAATTAATTTCTCTGTAAAGAGAAGAATCTTTGCAGAGAGAGGGGATTTATGCGAACTATAGAAAAATCTTTCCCATTATAGAAAAATCTTTCTTTGTGTGTTATTTTTGGGCGTGTTCCTCATAATGTTTCATTTTTTATTCCTTTATCTGTGTATTTGAAATGTTATATTTTTTTATCGGATGGGGTGAAGTTGCAGTGAGAAGTAGAGTGGTTCTAAAGTATTTAACGCTTCTTATTTGTATTTCTTTATTATCAGCATGTAGTGATTCGCGTGCTGTCCTTTGGCATGGGGTGCATGCAACGCCTTCTATGACTGCAGTAGAAAGAGAAGTTGAGGGAAAACCAATTTCTCCAAAAGCCATCGTTCCTGTGTATGTTGCAACAAGTCGTATGATGCAAAATAATTACGCTCAACCTTATGGCTCAGAGCGATCAAATAAAGTACATTATAATCGCGTTGATGTAGGAATTCCTCAGCAACATGTAAAAGGAGTTGTTGAAATAAATCCCTATAAACCTACGCATGATAAATATTTTGCAGCAGTCTCATTGCAAAAATACGATAATAAGGAACAGTTCAAACAACAATTAAATGCTGCTTTAGCAAAAAAGCCAAAAGGAAAAAGAGAGATTTTTCTTTTTATCCATGGATATAATAATAATTTTGCAGATGGTACATTTCGTACGGCGCAGTTCACACATGATTATTCTTTAAATGTTGTTGCTGTGCATTATTCTTGGCCTTCTGCTGGATCAGTTCCTCTTTACATTTATGACCGTGACAGTGCTAATTTTGCCCGTGATGGATTAATAGAGCTCTTGACACTTATTAGTGAAACCAATGCTGATCAGATTTCGGTTATTGCACATTCTATGGGCAATTTTGTTATAATGGAGGCATTTAGAACCTTAGCTCTACAGGGAAAATATAAGCCTATTCGTCGTATTACAAGTTTATTAATGGCTGCACCAGATATTGATATTGATGTATTTGAGCGCCAACTTAATGATATAAAAAAACTTCCACAGCCAACAGCAATTTTAGTATCTAGAGCAGATAAAGCTCTCGCTGTTTCAGGACGTCTTACGGGGGGACATCATCGTGTGGGTGATGGTTCAGACATTGAGATGTTGCGTAAAAATGGAATAGCTGTTCTTGATTTCTCTCATGTGGATGGGGGAGCACACAATGTCTTTGCCTCTTCACCAACATTAATGGCTCTTTCTCGAGAAGGTTCTTTGGCTTCAACAATTATGCAAGGTACGGAATTGTCACCTAGCCAAGCTCTTCTTGCAGATGGTAGTAGTGTGTTAGAAAAAACAACACATCTTATCCTTTATACACCTTTACGTTTTCTCTCTCCACGGATTTCAGGTCGATAGTCAAAAAAGAGGAGCAGAGACTATCGAATAATGTATTGGAGAAATATTTTTTAGCACTTTCTTTAGAATGGCTTTGTAAAATAAAAATAAATAGCGCGATGAGGTGTAAAAAACTGTTATTAGGTGGGTTTGTGATGATTACGTGGAAAAGCTATGCCAATACACCTACGGTTGTTGATTATTTATCTCATTCCGCAATTAAGTTGTTAGAAATTCATGCTATGCTTGTGAAGGTGAGAAAAGGTGATATGGGGGAAAAACCAAATTTATTGCGTCAAATTGATTCTACAAAAAAACAATTAGATGAAATAAGCCATGCTCTTATTTTGGAATATCGTAAACGCCAAGAAAATGAGCGTTTTTTAAAACAAATTTTGCTCTCTATTTCCGACCAACTTTTTTCACTTAATAATGGCTTTAAGGAAACTGGACGTCTTTTCTTTCAAGAAGTTAGAATACTTCAGTCTCAAATGCAATCTTTATATGAGGGGAAGGAAAAGCTGCATTTGTTGAATAGTGAAGAATCTCTTTGTTCTCCATCAAAAATTGATGAAGTCATTAAACAACTACAAAAAGCGCGAGAAAAGCTTATTGTTGAAAGCCCACATCTTTTTAAAAAAGAATGTTAAAGTGAAAAAAACATTTTTCCTTTAATCGTAAACAGTGCATTTAAATTGCTGTTGTTTTTCTCTTTCTTTCGTTTTTACAATATCAGCTCATAGAGTATTCCAAGTGCTATACTAAAGAGAAAAAATATATGAACTATCGGATGTAGAAGAATATCTGATGATTTTAAAGGAGTGAGAGGCAGACGAGATACGTGTTAGTTTACAAGATTTGGCTCTCCTTAATTCAGTTTCTGAAAAATTCAAAATTGATTAGCTAGGCGATTTATCATGACAGAAACTGCAATCGCGCTGTTTTATTTCATAAGTAAATAGTGTTTCATCATTATGGTGTTAACGCTTTGATACAAAAGAAAAAATCAAATAATTACCTTCAAATCTTTGCTCTCGATACTTGTTTTCTTCATTGCTCATTGTGGTATTTTCCCTCGATTATTTCAACTATATAACGCTCAAAGCGGTAGAAGAGATTTACACAGATTCTCTTGCTGAAATGGATGGATGCAAACAGATTTGTTCAGATATTTTTGAGTGAACTCATAGCCAAAATATAAATCAAATCATATGATTATGCTTATTTGTTTACACAGACAGTGAACTTGATCTTGTAATGCATCATCTTGTTTCTCTTATTCTAATTTGGATGTTGAAAAGCTTAAATTTTACAAAGAGTGCTTTAACAAGAACTGCCTAGGTTTTATGGAAGGTATCGTGGAATACATAATAAAGATGCTTTTACTTTCGCTTGGCATTATCGAACTGTTTTTTTCAAAACGCTTCAATTTTTTTCATTGTTTCTCCAACAATATTTATCACTCCTAAAACAGTATCTGTTGATGTGACAGGCGGGATGAAACGGATTATAATATTGACTATGGAGAATATAACAGCACTTTTAAGCTGGTCGGTTAATAAAATTGATTGGGGGTGAGTATATGGCACGCTATTAATTGGTTGAATAACAGTGAAGTTGCCAAAAATTGCTTACAATGTAATAACTACTTTTTAATTAGTATCTATTTTTACTGCTGCTTGTAAAGTGATTGATCTTGCGCATTTTGAATATTTATCCGATTAGGAACTTAATTTTTAGGCAAATAGTTTAGAAATGTTTGAATCAGAAGTGGGGAAAAAGTGCTTTAAATAGGTTCTTGATGATGTTTCAGAATAAGCAGTCAAAAAGATTGATTTTGCATAAGTAGAGTTATGCTTTATTTCGTGTTCCTACACTAGTTTTATTAGGCTATTTTGAAACCTTAAAATTTTATCATAACTTCTTTGAAGCGGGGAGTTATCTAGATTTTAATAACAGTATCCAACAGATTTATCTTGAAAGCGCACTTACTTTAGCTAAAGAAGTGATAAAACTAAATAAATCAACACCACTTTGATTGAGAAGGGGGAGGGGGACACTCAATTAAAATATTTTAGTGGAAAGTTGTGGTGTTCTTTCAAAAAACTTAAGTCTATTAAAAAAATCCATAATTATTTGGGTTGAACTGAGGGGATTATAGATTATGAAATGGATGAAGAAAAGAAAGCGTGAGTTGACTGAGCTTTTTGAATTTAAAGGTAAAAAGGTTTATCAGGAAGATAAGCTTTTTGAGCCTGAAGCGATTTCTTCTTGGAAAGAAAAAGGACAAATAGTAAATGGTACAAATGTTGAGAGAATGGCGTCAGGAAGAGCCCCTATTGGCGTCGATTGCAGGCCTATAATGTTGTATCCTGTAACACAAGAACAAAATGACTCTATAGTGGAGGTTCTTTACTCCTTCTATCAAGAGAAGAACTCTGTTACTTATATTCATCCAAATACAAATTTTATCCGAAAAGTGTTCTGTTGGGTTTCTCAAAAAATTCTTTCTAAAAAGCAAGAAGAAAAAAGTGATTAATGCCAATATTGAAAGCATGGCATCAAGATAACTTTCTATTGTAGCTGATAATCAAGCTGTTGTTTTTTATCATATGCTGCAGGTGTGAAAATTAGAGCTCTTTTATTTTATTAATCTAAATCCAATACTATTCGATATCAGTAATTAGTATTTGATTAATAGAAACATTAATAAGCAAGGACTTTCTACAATTTAGGGAGCATAATTTATGGACAATTTCACATTATTTGACGTTGCACAATTCGTTGAGGTGCATAGTCATGTTATCAATTTTGGTACTGCGGATAATGCGGTTGATGATATGATGATTAAAAAAGCTGAAGAAATTCTTGGTCTGCAATTCACATCCTCCTATAAGAGTTTTTTGAAAAATTATGGAGGAGGAGAAATTGGGGGTGAAGAAATATTCAGTATTTATGAGAACTGTGCGGGTATTCCTTCTGGTGATATTGTTTACCGAAATTTACTCGATAGAAGAGATGGATTTATAAAGCCAAATCAGCTTATTGTTTGCACAACTGATTTTGGTGAAATGTTTTATTTTGATTATACTCAATTTCAAGATGGCGAATGCCCACTCTATCTCAGGTTTTCTTCTGAAGATTACCAGTATTACGCAAGTAATTTTTATGAATTCCTCTACAAAAGAATTAAGGAATATACGGGAGAATAGTCTTTTATAGCGGTTTTGCTTTTGAAATATAATGCTAAACCGTCCATCTTTCCTGAATAGTGTGTAAAAAATGAGCCTTTTAACCGAGATGCAGACCAAGTCTATTAAAAATTCTAAACTTATAAAAACAAGAATGCCAAATCTGTGAAAATGTGAAATAGCAACAAAATTTCTGAAATTATGTGTATCAAAAAAACTCTGTCTTCGGTTGACTGAGATAAAATAACAAAAGCTGTTTTTTTAAAGATAAATACGCTATGAAAGAAGGAATAAAGAAAACCGCAGTAATTAAATTAACATTGATAAATAGAAAACTAGTATGCCTTCGTATTAGCAAAAGATTTAATCATATAATAAAAAAGTCGAAAGATTAAAAAACTATCAAAATATTTTAGATGTTATAAATTAATTAAGAACTTATTATAGGAGGGAAGAGAAATGACAGGTTCAGAAATATTAGATGCCGTGTATGTGATATCAATGATAGTTATATCTCTCTTAACTGTAGCGTTTTGTTTACCAGCTGCTTTTTGATTTTTATTAATAGTTTATGGATCATATGCAATTACACATTTTTGAAAAAAATCTAATGTGAGCAGTGTTCCAACTAAGTATTAAGCTCATGACAGATTGCTGTTGCCCAAAAAAAGATCTTTTCAAATTTCTTTCTTATACACAATTATCAATTGTACGTAAGAGTCTTCGTACAATTGATATATTTGTATGTATACCTTCTGCATTTTCCTTTATTTTAAATAAAAGGAACTTGTATTAAAAAAACTCTTACTGACAAATCTTTTTTAACAACTTCCTGTTGTATTATTTCCTCAAAGTTTTAAAAGAATAGGTACTATATCCACCTCTTCCCACTAAAATTGTAAGGCTTTGGTTGCATTTATGATAAGATTTTCATTTTTATGGATAAGAGCAAATAAACGCACTTATACAAGATACCGAATATGTTCATATCCAATATCAATCAAATAACAAGCGGCGGTGTGAGATGGAACAAAGAATACAGAATGTTTTCAAGACCGTTTAGACAAATTCACTGCATCAAGCATTTAACGTAATTAGTAAAACAGAAAAGGGAATGCTTACAAATATGAGGAATATACTCAATTAAGCTTATGACAGAGCGTTTAACAGGAAAAACGACCCCATATATATAACGCCCACTATGCAATGGAGTATTGAACATGAAGAGAATGTCTTGAGAGAGTATACATTCATTTATGATATAGAGGTCAAGAAGTGCGATTTCATCTAATATCCCACAATGGAAATAATTAGTGCAACCCTTGATGCATTTGTTGGTGAAGGCGGTTTAGTTGGAGTCAAATGTCCGCAAATTAATCCCACACCATCTACGCTTCTTTATAGATAGCAATATTAAGTCTGGATATAGCGTCGGGCAAAATGCAATTCCAAATGGCTTGTACAGGGCATAAATGGTGTAATTTTATCAGTTATGATCTGTGTTTGCGAGAAAAGCGTATTATTTATGTATAAAAATCAAAAACATCCACCGTAATGGAAAACAAATTGAACAAATTAATCAAGTTGTTGAAGTCTTTTTAGAGGAAATAGAGCAAGCTATGAAGAAGGTTTCGACAAAAACAACATGAAGTTATGGGGTGCTTTCTCCTCCCAGAACCTGCGCTCTTTCTTATAAGAAAATTAAACGCATCTAACATCAGACATACTATGATATATCCTGCTAAAGATAAAAAATTTTGCTTTTTTATTTTTGAATATAAAGAAAAACCCCTCGAGAATTATCTTGATTGTCTCATGGGAAATAATATCAAAACTTTATGTGTCGTTCGTAAAAATCTAATAAGCAGATAGATATGTAACACCCCGTGAATCTGCACAGTTCTTTGGTGTATTCATAATAAAGACTCGCAATTGGGCGGCTTCAAGGAGTATTTCCAGAGCCATATAAACTAGGGAGAGCCGTAAGGTGAAGAAGAAAAGAGATTCTAGCCTTTATTCCAAAGAAAAATACGGAGCAAATAACAACAAATTAGGGTAAATTGTATAAACCGTAGAAGGTGGTCTTAAAATGATTGTTTAAAGAAAAAATCTATATATTTCAAAGTGCTAAAAACATAAAATGGTGCCCCAGAGATTAGACAGAACACAAATAAAATCAATATGTTACTGTAATAGTAAGGGAATAATTGAGTCTTGATTCTATTATGTTTTTTTGCTTCTATCCCTAACTTTTTTGGAGCTTTTTTATGGCTTCAAGAGCTAGTCTTTTACGGTCTGCGCTCTTGGTATAAAGAGATGCCATTTGGTCTTCTGTCCAGCCAAAAATTGCCTTGAGTTGTGAGACAGTTGCACCAGAGTTAGCTGCGCGTGTTGCTGCTAATTTTCTCAAACCGTGTGCTGATTTTTTAATTCCAGCCGCATTACAAGCGTCTCGAAATGTATTGCCAAAGCTTTCTTTTGTGAACTTTTGATTAATTTTACTACAGATGAATGTTTCATCACCAATAGGACCAGCTTCAAGGGTTTTGGCTAGTTCTGGTAAAATAGGAAGAAAAACATCTGTTTGAAATTTGCTTTTCTCTGTTTTGAGATGAATAATATTATCTCTTACATCTTTCCAGCCAATACGAACCGCATCACCACGACGTAATCCCGTATATAAGAGAATATCAATCCAGACGCGTTCATGGGTACCATGATGCCATTTTTGATAATATTTCTCAACATCTTCTTCTGTCCAAGCAGGAAAGCCTTCTTTGTTTTTGAGAGGAGGTCTCTTAACACCTACTGTTGGATTACTTTCCAAAAGACCTTGTTCAATCGCCCAATTAAAAAGTCCATTAAGGGCTTTCAAAAAATTCCTAGCTGTTGCTGGTGTATCTTTACGCCGTTCCACACCGGCTATAATATGTTTCTTATCAATTGCTTGGTATGGAATGTTTCCTATTGTATCGCATACCTTCATAAGAATGAGTTCTCTTTGTTTTTTCGTGGCTTTAGCAAGGCTACACCAATTGATGCTGTTAAAATACTGTTTAAGCAGCCATGCGAATGAACCTTCAATTAGTTTGCCGGTTTTAGGTTTTGGAGGGATTATGCCTTGTAATTCAGCAAGTGCGCTTTTGTAGTTATCAACAAATTCTTGTGTTCCATAGGTTCCATGCACTCTACGACGTGGTCCATGACCAATGCGTACATACCATATAACTCTACCATGACGTGTGACTTCTTTGACAAGATGAGGAGGGCGTGGTTTAGGCATGGTATTTTACATCTTCGAGAGCTTCTCTTCGTAATATTCATTCTTTGACAAATCTAAAAGTTTGTCTGGGTGTGTTGTTGATTTTGGTATTGGGATATTGGATTTAAGATAGATAAGCAGTTCACCGGTGGGCTTTATTTCTATGAGTTCACACCCTTGTTTTTTTGCTTCTCTTAAAGCGCGCGCAATAGCTGGTTGTGTTATGGTAGCAGGACGAGGCGCCATTTTTTCTCCTTACATTTAAGATGCAATTCACTCGTGTCGTGAATCACGAATTGATTAAAAATTGTTAGGAAAGGGTGGAGATAGAGGTGTTATAGAACACCTTCATTTTTTAAAGTTGTAAGTTATTTATTAGATGTGTTTAATTTCATATTTCCAATTTGTTAGTTGTGTAAGAGCCTTCGTAATTTCTCCCCGATGACACATGCACACATCAGATTCAAAGCAAGTAATTGCAACATATTTTTTATCTAAAAAAAGCTGGTATAATTTTTCTATTGCATGAAGATTATCCCTAAGAGTTGTATTTTGGTAATTTTTAAAAAGATGTTCATAATCTTCTCGTGTTTTCAGATTGCGTCTTTTTTCAGAGGCGATTCCAAGTTCAGGCAAGTGTATATATTCAATGCCAATGTTGCTTACAGCTTTATCTAATTGTCTTTTTGAAAAACCATGTTTTCTACTTATTGGATTTTTACGAACATCACACAAAACTTTGATATTATTTTCTATAAGACAATTCAGATAATGGTCTAATGATTTTCCTTCATAACCAATGGTAAAAAAACAAGGCTTCTCATCTTTGGTATTACACATGTTTAATTTCCTTATATGGGTGGGGGGCTATAAAATATGCTAGAACCTAAAACAAAGCCCCCCAAAAGTTCAGGCGGCTTTAGTTGAGATTCTTTGTATCTCTCGTTCTATTTCTGCTAAAAAGCTTTCAACCGCTTGATTAATCTCTTCAATTTTCTTTTCATCACGGTGGATGCGTTTGATTTTCATACGAAAGAGAGATGAATCGCCCGTAAAACGTGGGTCATAACTGATAAAATCACACCATTTGCGCCCCGTACAAGCCATTTGGAATTGCATTTGTGCGNCTTACATTTACGTGCAACTCACCCGTGGCGTGAATCACGCATGTGTTAAAGTTGTTTGGTTTGCTAGAAAGGAATGATATCCTTTTTTGAAGAACCGCCGTTTTGGGCTGTCATAGTTTTTTTACAAGCTTTTGAATTATCATAAATTTTTGTATTGCCATAAATTCTTGAATCGGCATAAATAATGACATCTCCATAAATTTGTGTGTGTCCAAAAATATCACCACCATCTATTTTGGCGTTATTATAAATTTTGGCATTGCCAAAAACCTCGGCAGAATAACGAACTTGTGCGTTATCATAAACCTTAGCACTATCGTAAATCTTGGCACAGCAATACGCTTTGGCATCATTATAAATCCAACAATCGTTTTCATGGCTTAAATTATCTTCATCTTCTATGAAACCGCCAAGATCACCTTTTTTGACATATCCAAAGTCTCTTAAGGCGCGTATACGGTGTAAAGTGTGACCATAAACCTCGATTATCTCATCAGTAAGTTCGTATTTCTTTTCCATGATTATTCCTCCTCCATTAAAAGAGGGTCCATTATGGATATTTTTGTATTTCCAGTTATTTCGGCGTCACCAAAAATCCTTGCGTCACCAAAAACCTTAGCATTTCCAAAAACATATCCACTGTCAAAGGGTCTATGCGAACCCGCTACCCAACAATTGCCCTCATGGCTTAGGTTGTCTTCATTTTCAATAAATCCACCTAGATCACCTTTTTTAACATCTCCAAAGTCTCTCAATGCTCTAATTCGGTGAAGTGTTTTTCTACCAACTTTGATTGTCTCATCAATAAGTTCGTACTTCTTTTCCATGATTACCCCCTACCTTAAACAGTGTCGTTTTCGGATTCTTCTGTATTTCCAGTTACTTGTGCATCACCATAAATACAGTTGTTGCCATAAACTTCGGCATTCCCCAAAATACTAGCTTTGTCGTAAATCTTCGTATTACCGGAAACATTTGCTTTACCGAAAACTCGCGCATTGCCATAAATATTGGCATTGCCAAAAACTTTGGCATTGCTATAAACCCATGCATTTTCATAAACCAAGGCATCACCAAAAATCTGTGCATGACCATAAACACGAGCATTATCACCAATCCAGCAATTGCCTTCATGGGATAGGTTATCTTCTTTTTCTATAAAACCGCCGATATCACCAGCTTTAACATCTCCAAAATCTCTCAATGCTCTAATTCTATGAAGTTTCTTAAAGCTAGGTTGAATTTTCTCATCAGTAAGTTCGTATTTTTTTTCCATGATTTATTTCCTTTAAGTTAGAGTATTCCTTTGTCGCTCTTGAAAAGAACGGCATTGGTTTGTGTTGTAATTTTTTTGAAAAAGGGGGGCTCTTAGAAACGCCCTTCATAGTTTTTAAAGCACATCTCAAGGATAACGGTGCTGTTCTTCATAAGTACCGTACCTTTTATCTTCACATTCACGCCGTTTGATATCATCTAAGAAAAAACCGTATGCGGAGCTATGTAGAACAAAATCATGGGTGATATCTTCTTCAAAAAGCTCTTCTTCATACTTTTTAAGGTATAATTCAGCGGTATCTTCAGAGATATCTTCGCACCGGTTATTTGTTGGTTCTATACGGAAGATTTGCACCGCATTATCGGCTTGGTCGATAAAGTTGATGATTTCCTTTTCTTCAAAGAAAGGTCCATATTTCGCGAGATTTTGCTCTTCATCTTCACAGACAACTAATAAAATTTCATGAGAATTTATAAGCACTGGTTTGTTCACAACTACCTCCATAGAGCCTATTGGCAACGGTTGGTTTTTAAGATATGGGATATTTTGATACCAAAATGGTAATATAAAGTCAATACCAAAATGGTTATTTTTTTATTTTATATTTTTATGAGTAGAAAAAATGGATGAAAAACGGTCAATTAATACGCAAATATTAGAACTATGGAATAAATTGACAGAAGATGAAAAAAGAGAGTTTATTCTTTTTTATCTTGATAAAATGAAGAAAGGAGATCAAGAAGTTTAACCTTATTATCGTAGCTTAGATGCTCTAACATATCTTCAATTTGTTCATCTAAGCTATTAAGCTTGCTTCCCGAAAATAACAGTTGTTTAGGGGTAATTTTTAAGTGTGGTGCTAAACGTATAGCCCATTCTTTTGTTAATTTTCGTTGCCCATTTTCTAAACGAAAAATTTGCGGCTGACTAGTTCCTACTAGCTCGGCTAATTCTTTTGAAGTTAAGCCTACTTTTTGTCTGAAAAATTTCAAATTATTCATGATTCTTATCCTAATTAAAAAAAAATATCCTTTCAAATTCCAATATGGTAAAAATTGCTTGTGTTAAAAATACCGATATGGTACAAAAAGAGAATGTCTAAGCTAAAACTATATTTATCAAAGAATAATATTACTTATGCCGAGTTTGCGATTTTGGTAGGTGTTACGCAAGCATCTGTAGCACGCTATGTAAATAAGAAGCGATTTCCGCATCCTAAGATAATACAAAAGATAGCAGAAGTTACCGATAATTACATAAGTCTTAGCGATTGGTATCAAGAGAATTTTCCTTCAATTTCTAAAAGCAGCGGTGTTGAGAACACCGGCGAGACTTTGCAGCCTTAGGAGATCAAAATGAGTTTAAATGAAATTTTATCAATAGCAATTTTTGCAATGTTACTTATCGATGTCGTGATGTTGGGTTTTGCTTTGTATTATCGCAACCAAGTTAAGGCGCTTAAAGAGGAGATTCAATCTCTTAGGGAAAGAATTAAAAAAATAAATACTGATTTTATATTAGGGGATAGGAATATAATTTATGAGTGTGATGGGGATATACGAAAGTATGATGCATACATTGCGAGATTGGAACAAAAAATAGAAGAGTATGACGAAACGTTTCAACAGAAAAACGAAATTATAGATGACTTAAAAGCAAAAATTCAATCGCGTGATGAGGAAATTGAGAAGCTTAAAGAAGAGCATAAAGAAGCGCTTAAACGGAAACATATAGCTCTATACCGGAAATTCGAAGAAGTTAAATCCCTTAAGAAAGAAATAGAGACGCTTAAAGATGAGCATAAAGAAGCGCTTGAACAGAAAGACATAGCTCTACGCTATCAATTTGAAGAAAATATATCTCTTAATAAAATGATTGAAAAGCTTACACAAGAGCTTAAGCAGCGTGATGCATCTGTAAAAGAAAAGTCTCAGAAGAATAAGAAGAAAAGTAAGTGAGGTGAGAGAGATGAGTACAGCAGCAACAGTCCTTTCTATAACGACCAATCTGTTTTTACTCTTTGAGGTTTACCGCTATTTTAAACAGTCAGGAGAGCTTACAGATGAGGTAATTAAACAAAAAAGGATAATATGGGATCTAGAGGATAAACTTAGGAAGAAAGAAGATGGACTTAGGGAGATAAGAAATAGGTCCAAAAAGAAGCTCTAATTGTTTTATTTTTGGTTCTATACATTATTACAATAGGAACCAAGATAAAAATTAGCTTTGAGTGTTTTGGTCGGGTAATTTGGAGAAGTATGTTCTACAATGATATTTATAGGCTGTATTTTAGATGGATTGCACATTGCAAAAATGAGTAAAAATGTTAGTTCACTTTCACCCTTGATACTAAATAGATCATACCACTCATTTTGGATTGGGTTTAGTTCAGGAGTTATCAAGTTGATGTGTTTTTCTTGGGTTTTAATGAAGATGTCTTCTGTTTGTTTGTGCAATTCTAGGTTGGATTTAAGATATGAAACATGAACAAATTCAAAGGAGGTCTTTTTATCTATCCATATATGGTTCAGTTTAATCATCTGTTTTGTAGGATTATAGAAGGTAACTTGTAAATGAACCAGCCGTCGTGAGGTTACTCTTAGAACGCTTTTTTTTGACGGAATAACGCTATGATATTCTGGTTGAGGAATAGGTCTCAGTTCCAATTTGGCTCCTAATATTCGTTCTTCTCGCTCTTTATACTTAATATAAACCGAAAAAATTGTGCGAACAAGATTAAGAGGCATTTATTCTCCTATTTCTGAAATAATTACTGCTGAGTTCTTTTTATAAAACACGTTATGTACGGAGTGGTGCGGTGAATAACACGATTCTTTGTTTTGATCTAGGGACGAAGACGGGGTGGGCGATGTGTGGAGGGAGAGGTGACATATTTAGTGGCACCGTTGATTTTAAATCACGCCGTTTTGAAGGCGGTGGGATGCGTTATTTACGCTTTAAGAGATGGCTTACAGAGATAAAGCATACAGCAGGTAACATTAGCGATTTTACATTTAGTTAAAGAAAGGGAGAGTAGGCATGTCTAATGGGATGCCATGGATAAGATTCCACTTGTATGACTGGATAAGTGGTACAAATGGAATGACATCTGAACAACGGGGGATTTATATAACCCTTCTTGTTCTTATGTATGAAAAAAAAGCACCACTTAAAACAGACTTTCAAACGCTTGCACGCGTTTGTCATTGTTCACAAAAAAAATTCTCAACGACTGTCGAGTATCTCATAAGGAATGATAAACTTATTGAGACAGATGATGGATTATGGAATACGCGTGTTGAAGAAGAGCTAAAAGATTTTTCGGATAAAAAGGATCACATATCACAAGTTCGTAGTGAAGCTGGTAAAAAAGGTGCACAAGCGAAAAGTAATATAAAACAACACGTTGATAATTTTGCTGAAGCAAACGTTAAGCAAAATAATGATTTTGCTGAAGCAAAAATTAAGCAAAACGTTTTTTTTGCTGAAGCAAACGACAAGCAAAATCAAGCTATAAAGAATAAGAATAATATATATAAAAAAAATAAAACTATCGTTTTATCAAAAAAAGAAACTGAGTTTGAAGATTTAGAAACAAACGATTTGGTTGACGAGCCAATCGAGTGTGATGATGTTGATAGCCAATCAGAGCTAATCGAAACGATAGAAACAAACCAACCACCCATTCACGAGCAAGAAAGCGTTCCGAAAAAAGCAAAAAAAGCGAAAACTAATCGAGAGTGTCGATTGCCTGCTGATTTCGAACCTAATTTGCAATACGCAATCGATCAAGGGTTAACGCATGAGGAAGCGTTATTAGAGTTCAAAAGATTTAAACTTCATTGGCAAGATAATCCAAATCGAAATGCTAAAAAAAGTGATTGGCAAAAGGCTTGGTACAAGTGGATTACACACCCAGAATATGGATTTTTAGCCAAGAAAAAGGAAAAATTAGAAAGGGAAAAACAATATGGAAAACAAACCAATTTTCAAACAGAACAACAGCGCGGCCGGAGTTATCGAGTTGCACAGCTCATGTCCAATATCAAAAATTCAGATAGTGCTTACAGATTTTTATTCGAGGATGACAACACAACCACCATTCCATTGGAAAACGGAGCAAAAGCCATTGAGTGCAGAAGCGGAGAGAGTTACAGCATTGGTTACTGATGCGTTGCAAAAGCTTGAAAAAAAAGCGACGGAAGAAGAAATCCAAACAGCGTATCTTGTCCTTTCAAATGGTCTCAAAAGCCCCATGGGATCAGATGAGAAAGCAACAGCACTTGCGTATTTTTACGCTCTTAACGGCATAAGCAGTTGGATATTGCAAACAGCGACAAAGAACGCTTTGAAAGGCAAAGCAGAGGGTTTAAATGCGACCTTTATGCCCTCAACAGCAGATTTTTATCGTTACTGCGAAAAGCTTGAAAATGGTATTCGTTTGCAAGCTAATCGCATTCTTAAGAACCTTCAAAAGCCAGAAATCAAGAGCAAAAATCAAGAGGTGACGATATCATCAGAACGCATTGAAAAGCGTTCAAAAGAACTTGAAGAAGTTTTAAAGGGCATTGAGTGAAAAACAGCAAAATAGTGAAAAGTGCTGATTGTTTTGAGAATAGATATGGGTTTAAACAGCTAAAAAAGTACCGTACAGAGCGATTTTAGATTTTTATGATTAAAAACCACATTGAAAATAAAAACGCTACTGTACGGTCCAATATGAGGCAAATAAACCCATAGGTAAAGTTATGGATTTAGACTAGGGGATATTAAATCAAATGTTTTTAAGAAATCGTAAATCAAGACAGCAAAAGAAATTTATTGCAACGGCGGTTGGATATGCACCATGGGGATTGGGGGTAGCAGAGTATTTTTATAACCTTTACGAATATGGTGATGGTATGAGGGAATATGAAGAATTTGAAGGTGGTCAGTATCATGAGACGCCTGCGAATGTAGATTACAGCACAAAGGCGCAAGTGAAAGCGTGGATATACGGTGGTAAGTTACCAAAAAGCGTATTGAATTTTGAAGCATTAATAGACGAGGTAAATGTGCAAATCAAAAAACGTACAAAAGATGATCAGTTGATTAGTGAGATAACGAATGATTTGAAGAGAGGTTATCCATTGTCTTGTGATGAGATGGACAGAGAGCTAGAAAAAGCGCTCGATATTCAATTAGGTAAGCATCAAAATGAAAAAAGTTAAAAAAATAAAAATACGTATTGACTTTAAGAGAGGGTTCGTTTAGAAAAGCGTCAAGTGTGTAGAAACACTTAGTGATAAGCGGATAAACCACGATAAGGTTTTTCCCATTTTTTAAAATACTGGCTGTTTTTTATGCTTTAGATAGCGTATAACGATTTTGCCGGGTGTGGTTATGCCATACAAGACCCTTTCGAGGGAAAAGCATACAGCGGACTTATCACCGTGTTTCTAGCGCCCGGCGCCCTTATAGGGTCGTCAATAGAAACCTTTTTTTGATAAGAAAGAATTTATCATGACAAAAAACGAAATTAGCATCACTACCGATTTCTTATGTGATTTGTGGATGGCAGTGTTTAAAGAAGTTAACACTGACTATACTGAGGGTGAATATCATGTTTCTTTAGTAGAGCTTATGGCAGATTTAGAAAAGGTTTTGGTTTTAAAATTACAAAACGAAATGCCTAATATTGCAAAAATCTTAGCAATCATTACAGAGTTTGGTCAATCTGAACCAATTAAATCAATAGCTCCATTATTGGAAGCTTATACTCCTATTTTGAATGAAAAATATCATCAGTCATTAAAAGCAGCATAAATAACGGCGTGGGGGGCGCCTGCTTTTTAACTTTTGTAGGGAAAAGAAAAATGTCGCAATATTTAATAGATATTGATCAAACTGAAATTAACGATGAATTAGTTCAAACAGTGAACGCACGTGATTTGCATGCGTTTTTAGAGATAAAATCTGAATTTAGAAATTGGATAAAAAATCGCATTAAAGAGTGTAAATTTCGTGAAAATATAGATTTTGTAACCGCGGTAAATTTTTACCGGGGTGCACAAATGAAAGAATACCACATTACCCTAGACATGGCAAAACACCTTTCAATGATAGAGCGTAATGATAAAGGGCATGAAGCAAGAGAATACTTTATCGAATGCGAACGGCGTGCAAAGCAAGCAGTAACATCACAACAAATCGATTATTCAAGCCCACAAGCTATGATTGGCTTTTTGAATTACTTGCAAGGTCAAATAGAGCAAAAAGATCATGTCATTGCAGAATTAAAACCAAAAGCAATAGCTCTTGATGGTCTAACGCGATCCGATGGCTTGTTTGGTATTATAGATGCTGCGAAAATATTAGAAGTAAGACCTAAGGATTTATCAGATTACCTAAGAAGATATGGTTGGGTTTACAAAAGAGTATCAACTGGTCCATTATTACCATATCAAGATAAAATCCAAAAAGGTTTAATGGATTGCACGACCATTACTATTCAAAAAAATGATGGTACAGAAAAAACAGTACCGTCAACAAAAATAACAACAAAAGGATTGGCTTTATTAAGAGAGCAAATCCATGGAAATATGCAATAATTAAAAAACAGGGCGGGGGGCTGGTTTATAGCAAAAAAGAAAGCCGCGTCCTTTAAAGAACACGGCTTTTATTATAATATACAAGACACAATTATAAGGCGCTGTTTTTAGGATATCAACGGAGATTATTATGATATTCACTTCATTTGAATTAGAAAATTTTAAAGGGATAGGAGAGCCTCTAAAAATAGACTTGTCAGGAGGAAATAGAAGTTTTCCTTTTATTCTGGTGGGAAATAATGAATCTGGTAAAACAACAACTTTGCAGGGGATTCATCTCTTGTCACAGCTATGTTTAGGAAAGGAATTAACAAACGAAGATTTTGCTTCTATACGTCCTAAAATAGCTTTTTTTGATGAAGATATTGTTTTAGCTACCACAATTTCATTGGAAGAAGCGGAAATTGAAGAATTAGCTAAGATTAAAGCGCTAAAAAAAATCAAAGATGATGTCTTTGAAAACAATCAGATATTACATTTATCTTTTGTATATTCATTTGCTAATAGTATTTGCATGAAAAAATTTGTAAAGATCAACGATAAAGAATATGGAGATGAAATAGTAGTAGCGTTTTTAAATTACTTAAAAGATTATATTCCTGAAATTGTCTATTATGATGATTTTATGTTTGATGTGCCTGATAAAATTAGATTTTTAAAAAGTGCAGCTCAAGAATCAAAGGAAGATAGTTTTTTAAGTGATAAAAAAAATCTTTTATGGCATGATATTTTTAATGATCTACTAATTGGTAGCCGTAAACAGCAATCTGGTAAAGAATTCAAAAACGATATTAATTTTCAACGTGATATCGTTGATTGTAGTGATGAAGATGCGGTCGAACAACGTCTGTCTTCTATAAATGATTATCTTAACACTGTTATTACAAAAGATTGGGAAGACATAACGGGAGGAAAAACCGTATTCGATCGATTTAGCATAGAAAAAGTGATAGGATACAATCCTAACTTTGCAGATTTTTGTTTAAAAGTCAAAGCTAAAGATCGCACTTTTTCTTTACATGAAAGAAGCAAAGGATGCCGTTGGTTTTTTTGCTTTAAAGTGCTTACAGATATTCGTACCAATAGAAGCAAAAATGGAATAATTTTCTTATTAGATGAACCAGCAAGCAACCTACATATCCACCCTCAAGAAAAAATATTACAATCTTTACAGAAATTATCATCTTTTGAGAAGAATAGTGTGATTTATTCTACACATTCTCCTTATTTAATTGAAGGAAATCAAGTAGATAACTTATTTATTGTCCGCAATGAAGCATCTGATTGCGATGACCCTAAAATTCTATGTAGCAAAATTACTCAGTTAGACAAAGGGGGGGAAGAATTACTGAGATCAGTTGAACCCATTTTACATAATGTTATAACAACTCAAATTAAGTATTTTGGTAAAAACTGGAAAGAAAGAATTCAAAAAATTTATAATTTTACTAAAGAAACAGGTGTTGCTGCTGACTCTATTCAAAAAATTGCTAATTTATTACAATTATTTTCTAATTAGCCATTAAAAGAAAGCCGCGTCCTTTGAAGACACGGCTTTTGATTCCAAAACCAATCCAAAACTACTTTTTGATAGATACAAACAAAAAGAGGAAAATACCTTCTTATTACACAAAACGTGCAAAATCGCAAGCCTTAATACATAAAAACCGCATCAAAATGAATTGATACGGCTTTTATAGCTAATGAATCAAATAAAATAAAATTGAAAAGAATAAGGGGAACTGAAAAATCTTTTCACTACTAAAATACATACTTTGTGTATAAACACAAGTTTATTTCAAATATTTGATGATGATTGTTCATATGATAAAGCCGCGCTCTTTATGAACGCGGCTTCTGTTTTGCGATGCGTTTCTGTTATCGTTATTCGTAAGTTTACGAACACCTCTTTTATTACACATTACGTATCAAAACACAAGCAAATAAGTAAAATAAAAACATGATTCATTCTTTAGATTCAGTTTATTAAAACCATTTTTGCTTGTAATAATATAGCATAATGTGTTATATTGTTGTTATGTATCAGTTATTTTCGTTTCTAAGTACCATTTCCCATAAAAAGGACAGCAAAGCAAATGCTTAATAAAGTGATGTTAATTGGTCATTTAGGTGCAAATCCTGAAAGCAAAACAATGCCCTCCGGTGGTGAGGTGGTCAATTTTCGAATGGCAACGTCTGAAAGCTATACAGACAAGGCAACCAATAAGAGAATAGACAAAACAGAGTGGCATTCCATTGTAGTCTTTAATCCACATCTTGCAAAAGTAGCTCTTCAGTATCTTAAGAAGGGTAGCAAAGTTTATATCGAGGGACGCTTACAAACCCGTAAATGGCAAGATAAAAACGGTAGTGAACGGTATGTAACAGAAATCGTATTGCCTCCTTACAAAGGCGAATTACAGCTTTTAGACAGCAAAAATAATGATGATCAAGAGCCGTCATCTGCTTATGCAAGCATTCACAGACCTCTTGATATGCCTACAAACTCTTTAAATGATGATGTTCCTTTTTAAATAGAAGGCGGTGTTGTGAAAAAAAACAAAAAAAGGGGACGCCCTAAAATCACAGGGCAGATAAGAGAAGCTAATGGTCGTATATCACGTGCAAAAGAACCGCGTGAGGCTGTCGATAAATTAGCTATAGAAATGCGTGCAAAGCGCTTCGGTTTAAGCTTATATGACGCAAAAAATCCAATTGTAGGGACTTACATAGGGCGGCTTTGTTTGCAAGGTGTACTCACACAAGAGCAATATGACACCGCGCAACAGTACCTACAGATAAGGAACGATTATCTATGTGCAAAAGGATTGCCAAGCGCGATTTATGACGAAATGCCGTCATCTGCTGATGATAAGGCAAGGGATAAATGGGTAAAATTTGCAACAGAGAAGTTTTTAAACACGCAAGAGGCAATAAAAGAAGCGCAACATCTTTATAGACAGTACAATCTTTATGCTGCGCTACAGTACCTTGTTATAGAAGATCAAGAATTACCACATCTTGTGAGTTCACTACGGGTGGCTCTTAATACGCTTCAGAAGCACTTTTTACAAAAGTAGATACTATCAACCCAATATATAGGGAATGGCAATAACAGATAATGCCGTCATTATTGCGAATAAACATGCAGGAATCTTTAGTCTAAATCGCCAGAGTATGTTAATTGGGAGAGACATTATGGTAACGATTACGAAGCCTATTACGAACCATTCTATTATCTTATTTCTATTAAAATAATGTTTTAAGAATTCATTATATGTTTTTTCCTCTATAGCAGTTATTGTAAATTTATCTCTAGGGAGCTCGTTTAATTCATTAGAATAAATATAATCAAGAATTTCTTCTGAAGCACAAGTAACAAAAGATGATCGATTTTGTATGTCACGGAAAACAGGAATTTTGCCATCTAGACATAGATGTTCCGAAGAAGCATTTTTTGTTGACGGTTGACTACTTACATGACCAGTGAATAAGATACTTATTATCCCGAATAAGACAATTTTCTTTAAATATGGCATTAACATTAGATTTTATCTTTTTTTATTAATTACATTTTCATCTAATATCGATTCCCTTTTAAATTATCAATATGTGTTATTTTTGTGTTGACAAAGTGTAGCAAATCGTATTTAATGACATTGCTGTACTTAGGTGTATTGTATCTAAATGAGGGTTTGGTACAGTTTAAATCCCCGCAAATGCGGGGTTTTTTATTATCTGGAGGGCGTATTTTATGACATGCGAAAATACAGAACAGGTTTTACAAGCGACAAAAAAGCCTATGCCTCCTAATGCTGGAAAAGGGCGTGTGAAAGGGGTTCAAAACAAGAATACACGTCTTCTTAAAGAGGCAATTATTAAAGCAGCTGAATTGGCAGGCAATAAGTATGGCAAGGAAGGGCTGATCTCTTATCTAAAAAAGCAAGCAGTCAAATGCCCTGCGGCTTATTTAGCGTTGCTTGGTAAGGTGTTGCCTTTGCAAGTGACGGGGGAGGATGGCGAAGCAATTAAAATGATAGGGCGTGTGGAAATAGCGCCTTTAATGAATGACGACAAGACAGATTAAGATCGTACCGAAGCTTATTCGACTTTTTGCAGGGGATGCTTTGGTTCGAGCAGCTTGGGGAGGGAGAGGGTCAGGAAAGACAAGATCATTTGCTTTGATGGCGGCTTTAAAAGGCTATCAATTTGGCATGCAAGGGATATCAGGGACTATCCTTTGTGCGCGTCAGTTTCAAAATTCGTTGGCAGAAAGTTCATTGGAGGAAATTAAGCGCGCCATTGAAGCCCATGACTTTTTAAAGGGTTATTACAAGGTAGGAGAGGCTTCAATTAAGTCGAATGATGGGCGTATAGCCTTTCAGTTTTGTGGACTAGACCGTAATATTGCAAGTATCAAGTCCATGGGGCGTATTTTACTCTGTTGGGTTGACGAGGCAGAACCAGTTACAGAGACAGCTTGGCAGACGCTTATTCCAACATTGCGTGAAGAGGGAGAGGGCTGGAGAGCCGAGTTATGGGTAACATGGAACCCATTACGGGATAATGCACCAGTTGAGAAACGATTTCGCTTTTCGGATAATGAAGCCATTAAACGTGTTGAGATCAACTGGTCCGATAATCCGAAGTTTCCCAAGATCTTGAATGAAGCGCGACTTGATGATTTGAGATCCCGCCCCGAGACCTATAAACATATATGGGAGGGGGCTTATCTTACAGCAGTTCAAGGGGCTTACTACCAAAAGGAGATGTTAGCAGCCGAGCAAGAGGGGCGGATAGGGCGTGTTGCGCGTGATCCATTGATGCAGATACGCGCCTTTTGGGATATTGGGGGAACGGGTGCTAAGGCAGATGCCACAGCGATTTGGATAGCACAGTTTGTTGGCAGAGAGATTAGAGTGCTGGATTATTACGAGGCACAAGGGCAGCCATTATCGGAACATATCGGCTGGTTACGGCAAAATGGTTATGAGAAGGCACTGATGGTTTTGCCGCATGATGGTGCGACCAGAGATCGTGTGCACAATGTGAGTTTTGAAAGTGCTCTTAAACAGGCAGGCTTTCAAACAAAAGTTGTTGCTAATCAAGGTTCTGGAGCTGTCAAGATACGTATAGAAACAGTTCGTCGTGTTTTGCCTTCTGTATGGTTTAATGAGAAGACAACCGTAGCAGGACGCAAGGCACTAAACTGGTATCATGAGAAATGGGATGAGAAGCGCGGTATTGGGTTAGGGGCAGAGCATGATTGGTCCAGTCATGGTGCTGATGCCTTTGGTCTTATGTGCATTTCATATAAACCACCCCAAGAAATACAAAAACGGAAAGCTTATAGCGGCAGAGAAGCCTATGGTAGCACGTCATGGATGGCAGAATGATGCATGATGAAGAGCATTTAGACAAAGATAGCAACATTTCAGATTTGTCGACAGAAGGTTTGTTTCGTAAACTTGTCAGTTGGTACAAAGAAGATGTTGAGCATGTGAACAAATGGCGCGAGCATGCAAGGGAGGATTTTCGTTTTTACAATGGCGATCAGTGGAATGAGGATGATTTAAAGGCATTAAAAGAGCAACGCCGCCCCGTGATGACATTTAATCGTATTGCCCCGCTGGTCAATGCGGTTGTGGGGTCAGAGCGTAATAATAAACGTGAAGTGCAGTTTATCCCCCGTCAAATAGGGAAAGCGTTGCCAAGTGAATTGCTTACAGGGGCGGCAGAATGGTTTCGGGATATGGCACAAGCCGAATATGCGGATGATGCGGCATAATATCAAAAAAAAGAATAAAGTCAATATGTTGAGTGTAATTATTTTATATGAATCCACTTAAGAATCCACACTTTTATACGTATTTAAATTGACCATTTTTGATATAGGATTGTCACGTATGAATAGATCATAAAAAGCAAATCATGATGTAAATATTATAACGCATGTGTGCATTCAAATGAAATGAAAAGCTGTTATCATTCATAACAGTTCATAAGTTTTATGATACGTTTTTATCACTCACAAATCGCATTGTTTTAAAATTTAGTCGTTTTAAATTATCGATAACGTAAATCGCATGCGTTTAAAGAATGTATGAGTTTTGCTCTTTTTTGAGCGAAACCTTAAAAGGAATAATTTTATAAGCTTATAGGTTTTTAATGCATAAAAGGATTTAAAGGTAAGATCGGTTTTATAGCCACAGTATTTTTTTACCGAGGTAGAAAATAAAGATAATGGAATTCACAATGTATGTCTTATGATGCGAAAACCTTTTAATGAATATAGTGCATGGTTAAGTTTTAAAGAACAGAACTATATTCGCTTCCATAAAAAAATGGAGGCGCATAATGCCATAAAAGTAGAATACTATATACCTTAGACATGGTATCAAAAACGTTTTAAAGGTTATAATTTAAAAATACGAAGCCAAATAAGGTCACCCCAAAATTGGGGGCAGCTATTGAAACAAAGATAAGCAAGCAAAATTCAAAACCGTTTTAACCTATAAGGCATGGGATTTTACTCATTTTTAGAAAAAACAATGCTGTTTAAAAAATGCTTAATTCTAAAGATAACGAACTCAAATTTATCTGGTTAATTTGCAAAGAATTAGGTTTTAATGAAAAGTAAAAATACGCTTATAAGAACCTCTTTAAGGGAACGTTTAAACGTTTGAAACATAAAATGAGATGATTATAAGAAACGCTTAAAACCTCTTTTTATAACAATTATAACTTAGTTATTATTTTCTCTTAAGAACGTTTCATTTATCAAAAAACAAAGATCTAGATTTCACAGCAGAGCCAATCTTAAAAGCCTTAGGTTTGATAAAAGCGTTTTGATTTATTTGATAGGTTTTGATTTTAGAAAATGGTTATTTGGAATTCACTCAACTCAATTTCGAAGTCAGTATTTTAAACATTTGAAAGAGGTATTTTGATAATGTGCTTCGTTTCAAATGAATCTCTTAAAAAAAGGGCATCACGATTAATACGTTTGAAGCCATATGAGAGTTTATAGGTTCTAAATTCACTCTCTCATTTAAATGCATGCTATCAAGATCATACCCATCATTTACGGTTCTTTTGATAAATTTTTATAAAAACAATAGAGCGCTTGCAATATGATAGGTTTTAAACAATGTATATTATGATGCTTTTATAGCTATAAAGAAGGCACCCCCCATGCCCTTCCTTATTCTGTTTTATCAATAATCTTGATAACATGATCGCTTTCATAAACTTCACAATTTTTTGGTACTAACTTTTCTTTGCTTTTTTTGGTTATTTTTGCATTGCCATAAATATTCCCATAAACATGAGCACTACCATAAACAAAAGCATGGTCATAAATTTTTGCATATTGAGAGATAAAAGCCTTACCATAAACCTCACAATTCCCATAAACTTGACCACAGACTTGAGAATAATGCCGTATTTTTGCGTTTTCATAAACACGGGCATGACCATAAACACAAGCCTCATCATACACCCAGCAATTGCCATCATGGGATAGGTTAACTTCCTTTTCAATAAAGCCACCAAGGTTGCCTTTTTTGACATCATCAAAATCTTTTAAAGCCCGAATGCGATAAAGATTTATAATATTTCGAGTAAGAGCATGTTTTATTTGTTTAATTTCATTGGTTAATTCATATTTTTTAGATACAATTGTACTGGTCATAGGTAGCTCCCTAAGTTCATATTTGTTAAATTTTTGAATGAAATGTTTAAAAGGGGCGCCCCCGCCGCGCCCGTGCTTTATTTAAGCAGCATCATTTTCATATTCGCTATCATTATCATCATAATAGCCTTCAAAATCAGCATAATATTCATCACGATAATAATCATCTTCGCTACCAAATTCAGGATATTCATTATCACAGATATCTTCATTCGCTTCTAAAAAAGCATTGCTATGTATATAAGAATTTCCAGAGATAAGAGCATCACAAATAACGGCATCATCAAAAACACGGGATTCATCACAGATATAAGCAGAGCCACTTATTTTCGCATTGCCACCGACATGAGCATCATCACAAATGACAGCATTATCGGAAATATGAGCATGATCAGTGACGCGGGCGTTATCATAAATTTGTGCATTGCCTTCAATCACAACGGCGTTGCTAGCATGTGCATTTCCAGAAAGTTTTGCATTGTCCTTTAATGTCATCCCTTCAAAAATAGCATTGCCATAAATTTGTGCATTGCCATAAACGTCTACAAAAAAGCTTTTTACTTTTGCATTTCCAAAGACGCGTGCATTTTGAAAGACACGGGCTTTATTATACACCCAGCAATTGCCATCATGTGATAGGTTATCTTCCTTTTCAATATACCCCCCGAGGTCACCTTTTTTGACATCATCAAAATCTCTTAATGCTCTAATTCGCGTTAAGAAATGACCATCTATATATTCACAGTCATCAATAAATTCGTATTTTTTTGCAGGCTCTTGTTTGTTAGCAGGTACAGTTTTATTAGCAATTTTAGAGATAACGGGGGTGTTTTTTGATATAGTTTTCATAACTAAAATCCTACATGTTTAAAAGTTTCTATTGACGACCCTATAAGGGCGCCGGGCGCTAGAAACACGGCATGTAGACCGTTGTACACTTTCCCCATAAAAGGGTATTTTATGGTGTAACAACACCCGACAAAATCACTATATATGCTTTTTATAGCATAAAAGAAAGTCAGTTTTTATAATAGGATTAGGTTTATCGCAACCTCTTCGCTACATGTTTGAGTGTTTCTATCACTTGATTATTTATATAACAAAATACGTATTTATTGTCAATTAATTTATGCACTTTTTTGATATTTTTTATGATTTTTTTAAATGCATTGTGTGTATATATTTATCATATGCTTATTAATTGCTTCTTTTGTATTATATGCTTTTAAAGCTATATTATGGTCATTCTTAAACGATTGCGTTCTTTTTTTAATCTATTATACATTTATAATATTTATAAACGCTCTCATTATGCGTATTTTTATCTTTATAACGTATCTTGTTTTTTACTAAATGGTTTTTAAGATTTCTGTTAATTTCTTTTAATAATACATTTGCAACTTAACAGCCTTTTATAAGAACTGTCTTTATAACCAATGCATTCATTTGCATTATGATTATGAAAGCTTGCTTTTTTCACGCGTGCTTTATAGCTATTATCTGCTTTATAGCCAGCGCATCATTTTTCATTTTCATAAGAAAAGTGATAAATAGGATAATTGCGATTTATAGCCTGTTATGAAAACATCTAAAGAGAGATTGATCATTATAGAGATTAGCAAAATACCTTTAGTGTATTTTTATCAATTCACTTAATAGACAATTTTTATGATTGTAGTGAGTGATTAAAACGTGCTTTATGAAAAGCATGTGATCTTTTAAAGCCTTCAAAAGACAGTTTATAATGATAAAAATGCTATCAAAATCATTATGGTTATGAGTTTTGGAGGAGTTTTGAGTTTTGACGGTTGCTGCTTTTATATAAAAAAATAGCAAAAAATAAAAACATTATATTTCAATATGTTAATATTTTACAGATCTTTAAAAAACAACCAATATTGATAATACAACCTATGAATTCAACTAATAATATACGTTTTGTAGGGGTTTTGACAATTTTTGCACCGTCAAAACCTATAAGCAAAATGAATATACATAACTCTCTTTAAACAAAGCTTTTGAAAACAATAAAGCTATCATTTGAGATTGCGATATAATCTTTTAAAGGCAATCCAAATAAATCTTATCTTGTTTAAGAGGGGATTTCTTATAAGTCTTAGAGCAATCCAAATAAGGGTGTTTAAAAGTGCAAATGTTCTTTTTTTAGAATAACGCATGATAAATTATTCTTTTTAAGATTGTAGATAATTAACTTACAAGAGAGGTATAGGTTATGATTATAAGGCTCTATACCCCTTATGATTAGCATACCCATGATGTGAGTATGCTTTATTAAGCTTATTCAGTTTCTCTAATTTCTAATTTTGGTAGGTTTTTAACGATTTTCATTGTCTCTAAACTTACAGTAATAACTCTTTGAAACAATTCTAGAGGATAGGCAGGGTTTCCAACGGTTTCAACAGCATAGCGATTGGCATCATTCACAATACCACTCTTTTTATCAGTCTTTACACATTGACGCCCCATAACCCATTCAAGAGCCGGCTTGCCATTAACAATATACTCATAAGCTTCAAGAGGTATATCCGTCATCGTTATATTGCTGTTGTAAATAACCGTCGATTTATCCTTTTTCTTACTATTTCCAAAGAATTTCATTTCAGTAACGTAATAAAATTCCTCAGGATTAGAGATATCCGTTTGTTTTGGATTGCCTTTTTTAAAGGTCACTGGATAAGGTTTCACATCTTCATAGTTGACGTGTAAATGACCCAATTCACGCCCTGCTGTAACAAATTCCCAAAAATCTTCAGCAGTTTTTACACAAGGGATACGAGGGAGTTCTTTAGAGAGGTTATCAGCATAACGGGTACGATAATCTTCCGAATGTAAAAGACCGTAAACATAATAGAATAGATCATCTTTAGTTATGGTTTCATTAGGATAAGCAGCTTTAAAATGGGCTAGTCCTTCATCTGTAATGGCATCACGCCGTTGTAAATCAGCTGTTTTGCTATTTTCTGTAGCATTTGCAAATAAATGGGATTGTTTCTCATTTTTACTTTTTGAGACTATGGTGTCTTCGTAAATATACCGTGGAAAGCATTGACCTTTATCCATTGCGTCATGATTAGGCAAAACTTTAGACATCAAAACAGAAAAATCTTTCATTGCCCCTATACCTGTAACTTGTATTACTTTGTTTTCAACAATGTTCCTCATAGGAAACATACATGGTATTTGATAGAGAGATTCATTGAAAATACGATTATAATAGAGCCATTGCCGTGTAAAAGGACGGTACAAACTTTCAGCAAGGCATGTCTCTTCAAACTCAAACATCTTTTTTTTTGTTAAATATTGTTTAAGATTAAGGCTCCAGCTTATTTTTTTAGCATCAGAATTTACGAAATCATCTACAATATTGGTATGTGTTTTACGGTCAGCATGTGCATAAACATCATTAAAGCGTTTCACTTCACTATTGTAGAAAACAATCATATTATTCATATTCTTGGATAAAGCTTCACGATCTGAGTTATATGCCCAAGCATCACGATTGGTTTTTAGACCACAAGAAAATGTTTCAAAGAGCTTTTTATCACGACCTTTTTTTACACCCATAGCTAAAAATTCTTTAAAACTATCATCACGTTGATCAAGCCAATCGCTATGTTTATCTGGTGTAATTATTTTCCAACCTTGTTTACTCCGTGTAATGCCATCAATGCTACCAAGAGACTCTATTATCGTAAGTTTCTCTTTTATCTTGAGATAATCCCCAATATCATGAAAATATATTTTACCACGCTGTTGAGATTCTGAATTTTTGACGAGAATAGAAATAGCAATAGGCGCCCGAGAACCTTCACCAAAAATTCCATCACTTTCTTTTTTGCGTTGTTCTCCAGACGTTCGTGCATTCCCCCGCAAATGGAAAATATAAAGGCTGCTAAATTCCTCAACGAGGCATTTTCTTAAACCATCCATAGAATGTCCAGTAATAAAACTCGCATTAGTAACAAAACCAATAATACCACGGTCTTTTATACGGTCACTTGCCCAACGAATGGCACGAATATAACTATCATAAAGTGCTTGTACACAAGTTGCTTTTGATTGAGCAGCATAAGTTTCTCCAATACGGTCATTCAATAGGGGATAGGGAATATTCTTTGCATTATCATTTTCACTTTTTTGTCCCACTGAATAAGGAGGATTACCCAAGATAACTTCGATATTGAGATTTTTCTGGTGTTCTAAATATTCACTGTTTTCTTTAAATAATTCTTGCAACAAGTCTTTCCTTTCAAGCATCTGAAACGTATCGGTTAAACCAATATGCTTGAAGGGAATATACTCACCTTTCATGAGACTATGATAGGTCGATTCAATGTTAATGGCTGCTATGTAATAGGCGAGTAAAACAATCTCATTAGCATGAATATCATGACGGAATTTATATTCCATATCCTCTGGTTTTATGAGATTTGATTGTAACAATCGTGTGATAAAGGTACCTGTCCCTGTAAAGGGGTCGAGAATAGAAACACCTCGTGATCCTAAGCTTTTGCCAAATTCATTGCGTAAAACATCATCAACAGAGTGAATGATAAAATCAACAACCTCAACGGGGGTATAAACAATCCCAAGCCTATCCGTGGTTTTCTTAAATGCTTTGGTAAAAAAATCTTCATAAAGCTTGATAATAAGATTTTGTCTTGCTTGGGGGGAGGTAATTCCAGAGGCACGGAATTTTACGCTGTCATAAAACTCTTGTAATTCTTTCGAGACTTGCTTGATATTGGTTTTATCCAATTCAGCTAAGATCTTTTCCATCGCTTGCGAAATGGCATTGTTTTGCACAAATTCATTGCCGTCAAACAAAGCTTCAAACACGGGACGCGTTACAAGATGTTGTCCTAACATCTCAAGCGCTTCCTCTTGCTTGATTTCGCTGTTTAAGTTGTTTTTTAGTTCTTTACAAAACCCATCAAAAGCATGATAAGCTTCACTGGTTTTATCAGAAAGTATATCTTTAAGACGATTGATATGGTTTTGTGCAATTTCAGCGACATTCCCAGCCCAGATGCCCCAATAATCCGCAAGGGTAAATTTCTTAGCCAAAAGGGTTTTAAGGGCATTGGGAAACTCTTTATAAAAGGGTAATCTTCCTGTTACGCTATGAATGTATTTTTTTGGTTCATAGGCTGCTTTTCCAATATCAAGCCCCGCGCTTTCTGGTTTCTCATAAACATGGATTTTATCTTCAACCGTCGTCATACTCTTTAAGGCTACAATCTCTAAAGTATGACTAACGTCTTGACCTAAAATCATCTGGTTAAGGGTTACCTCAAAGTTCTCATCATGGGAAAGCAAAGCATTGATCACTTGCCACACAACACTGTATCTCTTGTTGTATTTTAAAGCCTCTTCAGCAGAAATCCCAGCCGGTACCCCAACGGGTAAAATGATATAGCCTCTTTTCTTGCCCTTGGCACGGCGCATAATACGCCCCACCGCTTGTATCACATCCACTTGGCTTTTACGCGGGTGTAAAAACATAATGGCATCAAGAGCAGGGACATCAACACCTTCAGAAAGACATCTTACATTGGTGAGCACACGGCAAGTATTTTCCCCCGCATCTTCCTTTAACCAATCAAGGGCTTCATTGCGCTTCTTGGCACTTTGTGTTCCATCAATATGCGCAAAGGTACATTGAAGAGGCGGCGTCTCTTTATAGAGCTTATGAAGATCTAATAATTCTTCCTGCATGCCTTTAGAATTGAATGTGTCACAGATACGTTCAGAGGTCTTTATATCTCTACAAAAAGCCAAAGCCCGCCGCATAGGGTTGGGGTCATCACTTAAGTCAATCTTCAGATCTATTTTGCTAAGGGCTTGATAACAGCCTATGATCTTGGTTTTATCATCAAGGGTAAGTTCATAATTCTCATCGGTCATCAGATGTTGAATGGATTCACTCACTTCCTCTTCATTAACGCCTAAGACAATAATCTTATAAGGAACTAAGAGTTCATTATTAACGGCTTTAGAGAATGTATAGGTATAAAGCTCTTTTCCATAGAGTGTTTCATCATCCATAGAGGCTAGAATGCCATTCATCTCATGGGCTTGTTTTTTAGCACTATCAGCAAAGATCTTCGGGGTTGCCGTCATATATAAACGTTTTTTACCCAAAATGATGCTGTTATCGTGAACCTTCACAAACTCAGATTCATGCTTGTCTGTTCCCAATACAACCCCAGTTGTACGGTGTGCTTCATCACAAATAATCAGATCAAATTCGGGTAAATCATATTCCTTTTGCGCATCGGAAATCACTTGAATAGAATGATAGGTCGAAAAGATCACGGTCATCACATCAAGAGAGGTCTTATTGGCTTTACGGGCAAGTTCTTTTGCATCCGTTGTTGCCGGTAAGACAAGATCTGATGCATCAAGACCAGATTCATCATCATGTTTGCCTTTACGACGCTTGCCCACTTGTGTATCTGAACACACGGCAAAGGAACGCAAGGGGATTTCTGTATCCAGTGTCCATTCACGGATTGTTTGTGACATCAAAGCAAGAGAGGGCACCAAGAACAATACATGCTTGCCTTGACCTGCTATAGTTTCTGCTATCTTAAGACTTGTGAATGTTTTACCCGTCCCACATGCCATAATAAGCTTGCCACGGTCTGCTTCTTGTAAACCTTCACAAACTTTCTCAAGTGCTTCTTTTTGATGATCTAAAAGCTTTTTTTTCGGTTGTTCTTTAAGGACGGCTTGTCCTCTTTCTTTATAAGCGCCCCAATCAATTTGACTGTTTTCTAAATCAAACAGATTAATCTGTTGAATACGAACTTCTTGACCATCACAAGTGTTGTTCGCATTATCACTCCAATTGCTTTCGGTGCTATCAACTAGAATGCGACGCGTGAATATTTTCTTCCCAGAGGCAGCGATAAAACTATCAATATCTTCTTTTTTAATGATGTGAGCAGCATCATAGCATTTACATTGAATAGCCGCATAGCCTCCTTGATCACGGATTGTAGCGACCAGATCAATACCGATATCACGCCTATCTTCATCATGTTCCTCAGCCCATTCCGAATAAGTTTGAACCTTTTCGTATTCCTGCTTTTGTAAAGGGTCTTCAGACAGATAATCCTTCACAAGATTTTCAAACAGCGTTCCTAATTCACGGGGTGATTTTGCTTGTTGACGGTAGAATTCTAAGAGAGAGCGTAAAGTGACTTGTTTGTTATCAGACTTAACAGATTGAAGCATATTAAGATAAACTCCATTGGCGTATGGTATGATCAAAGATCACAAAGAAACGGAATGAAGTCTATTAAATTGATTCAAAAGAAATATCGATAACAAAATGAGAGAAAAACACACGAAAATTCATAAATTGCTTAAAATTAAATTTTATAAATGCTGCTTATAAGCAGCAAAATAGTGGAATTTGCTGTTCGTTTCACACATCATTCAAGACAAATGCACTACGTGTTTAAAAACATCAGAATGATTATTTTGATAGGTTTTATCACAAATTTTACAGAGAGGTTTTGAAGGTATAAAAATTGTCAAAACCCCCTCGAAACCTATATCATTAGTTGAATTCATAGGTTGTATTGTTAATATGGGTTGTTTTTTAGAGATCTGTAAAATACTAACACATTGAAATATATCGTTTTTATTTTTTGCTATTTTTTTATACAAAAGCAGCAACCGTCAAAACTCAAAACCCCTTCAAAACTTATAGAGATTAATTTTGGTTATTATTGACACAAGGTTTAAACGTTACTTTATAAAACAAAAACCTCAAAGATCATTCGTGATATGTTGCTACGATAAGATCTTTGAAGGTTTTAAGGATAACAAATAAAATTATCAGCGTTTCATTGTTTTATGCTGTTGCTTTTGACAAAAGGATTCCATTCATAATGTATGGTAGGTCGACCGCCTTTAGAGCTATTTTCACTTGCTATTTGACGAATATGATTGGAACGGCATAAAATTTCTAAAGATTGTTTTAGAATGGCATGATCTTTTAAATGCGTCCAACTTTTTTGATGAATATCACGTAAAGTAAAAATATCGGGTAAATGATCACAACGCTCGATAATCAACTTTGCACAATCTTCTATAGAGGCATTCCCCGCCGCATAAAGCCTTTTAACATAACTTAACAGATATTTTTTCCAACGCAAGGCTGTTTGAAGAGCATCTTTATTGATTTCAAAACGCCCCCCTTCGGTCAATTCAAAAATCAAGGCAAGGCTTGCTATGGTCTTAGGCATTTTTAAAAGATGCGATTGTAAGCTTTCAGAAAGGTTATTCCCTTTAGCTTCTTTAAAAATCTTTTGCATCCATTCACGAAAAATCTCTTGAGCATCAGCAGAAAAACGCATGACAAGCGGGTGTTCTGGAGAACCAAGGGGTTTATCATAAAGAGCATGAAACACCCCTTCATAAGCTTTCCATGCTTCTTGATTAGGGTGTCTATCAACCCATTGCCAATCTTTTGTATCATCGGGCCACACCAGCATTTGAAACCGTTGTAAAAAACCATCATTGCCTTTGCCATATAAAGCATTGCGTAAAAGGGTAGAATGCGAGAGGGTTGAATGCCCCCTATAATGGAAAGAGTTGCATTGGGAATAAAAATGGTTCCACGCCCGATACGGTCATAAGTAAATTGACCATCTCCATTAAAAGCTTCGAGATAAAAAGCACGGTCTGTTTGATATTCCTTTCTCTCTAGATTGGTTAAGAAACCAGATAATTCATCACGAACCATTAAGAGACCACGGGGGTTTTCTTTTAACAATTCCCCAAGCTTTTCTACACTCGTATCATTGACAATAAAACGAGAGCTATCATCATGGATATTGTCTTTAGAGGGGGCTTCAGACAAAAGAGCACGGGCTGTTTCAAGATCGCCTTTTTTGATCGCTTTATGGGCTTGTTTTTTCTTTTCCGATTTGTCTAAAGTTTCAAGTATCTCTTCAATTTCTTGGTTTTCTTTTTGTTTTAACCACTCTTTATACCATTGCTTTTGAAGGCGCGTGATAGGGGCTAAAGCGGCTTGCATGGTAGGTGTTTTCATGGTTGAAGGCTGTCCAATAAGAGCACCCCAAAGATTAGGAACAATTTTCCAATCATCATACTGTTTTGGCGCAATATGTACGCCATTTCCAATGAGAGCCGCGAAACCACACAAAGCAGAGACAGCAATAAAATCGAGAGGGGCTTGTTGACGGTCAGCAATATCATAAATATAGCGACTTAAGGTTAAAGGCACTTGTGCAACATGAAAAGGTTCGACGGGTAAAAGAGCCGTAGCAATGGGTTTTAATTCCCCCCAACCATTTTGTTGCAAGGCGACTTCATAAGGAATAGCTTTTAAACAAGTGTTATCGTTATCATTGACGGGGGTATTTTCATTGTTGTTTTGTAAATTACACTCTTTCATAGTTCCCTCTTTTGAGAAAGCAATACGTTATTAAAGTCCATTCCTTTTGGAGCTTGCATGATAAAGACCTCAAAGCTTTGCCTATAAGCACGTGCAGCGAGGTTGAAACCTGCTTTACGACCCGCATCATCGCCATCCATTGCGATTGTCAAATGTCCTTTTATCGGGGGTAAATTCACACGCATCATGCCATTGGTTGAAAGAGACGCCCATACATTCACGGGCTCTGATAACAACCCAGACAGAAGAGATAGACCCGTTTCAATGCCTTCACAAATAACCAGATGTTTTGGATTGCCTTGACTTAAATGCACAGCACCACCCATGACAGACCCCAACATGGCTTTGGCTGGTTTCTGATCTGTTTTGCAGCCATTGGTTTGTAAAAAGGTTCTATGAATGGCAAAGGAACCAGCCCCCTTAACAAGAGCTACCAACGCGGGCAGTGTCATTCCTAAGGGGTGTGGACATTTATCGTGAAATCGTAAATCAGCAGGCAATTCACATGTGATCCCCCGCATGCGTAAATAGGTTTCTGCTAAAGTATTTTTAATCGGTTGGCTTTGTTGCCAAATCGCTTTTGCTCTTTCTGCTTTCTGTTTTGCTCGTTTAAGATCAGCACACACCTGTTTTGAGAAAGAAAGCGTGTGATCATAAGCTTTATCAAAAAAGGCTTGTTTCCCCAGCAAGCCAATTCTTCTAAGCGCTTGTATGATCTCTTTAAAAGAGCAGCCAGCATAACAAGTGAGTAAGAGACGCCCATCATGTCCATTAGCAAGGGATAAGCTAGGCAATTGATCATCATGGGCTGGACAGCGGGCACTTCCATAACGCCCATGCCAAATCCCCCGCAAGGCATTTGTGATGCCCTGAGAATTTTCATAAAACATATTATTGTCCTGTTACTTGCGTCACAGAACGGATTTTGCTATTCATTATTTGAGTGAAAATGGAAAGCCTTGTCCGTCCTTACGTGACAAGGTTTTCTTTTATGCGACGTCGTTATAACGTTGCTGTTTTGCTTGCTCTATGACATTTAAAAGATCCGATTGTAACCAACGCGATAAGAAACCAAATTTTAAAGGTTTTGGAAGAGAGCCATTGGTGACATGACGGCGGAATGTTGAAACACTCATATGAAGCAATTTTGCACTTTCACGGTCTGTTAAAAGAATATCATTTTCTATCATAGTAAAATCCTTTCAAAAGTAAAAAATGACAACAAATCATAGGCATTTATTAAGCACATTTTTGTTCATTTTTGAAGGTATTTTATTCATAGAAAACAGTATTTTATCATACATTTTCTCATGTGATAATTTATGAGTCTTATTGAGAAAGAATGAGAGAAGAGAGAGAGCAAGTTATCCACAGATAATGGGGTTATGCACCCCATATCTTAAGATTGACCGGTGACATAAGCCGCCCATTTATCCATATAAATACGGCGCTGTTCCAAATAATCAGTACGACGATAGGCACGCTCTACTTTGCCACCTACAGTGTGACTTAGAATGGTTTCAGCGACCTCATAGGGGGCATCGGTTGTTTCAGCAAGCCAATTGCGTAAACTAGAACGAAATCCATGCGGGCAGGCTTCAAGTTTATTTTTTCTCATATACGTAGCCATACACTTCTCATCAAGGGCACCACGACCTCTAGCAGAAAAAAAGAAATCGTTGCGAGAAAGCAGGCGCGCTTGTTTCAAAATGTCTAATGCTTCAGAAGATAAAGGGACACGAAATTCTGTTGTAGCATCACGCCTTCCTTTCATATTCTCAGCAGGGATTGTCCATATATCTCCATCAACTTGATCCTTATGAATATAACGTAAAGGGCGTGTACGAACGCCTGTAAGAATAAGTAAACGCAAGGCTAGTTGTGTCATAGTTGTTTTTTGACAAAGTGTTTTATAAAAAGCCGGTACATCTTTCCAATCCATTGCTGGTCTATTTTGCGTTTTATGACGTTGTTTCCCTAAGAGCGCGCGGGCTTTTTCTGTTGCTTGTAAATCAACATCCAAACCTAAGGCAGCAGCATGTTTAAGACACAGATTAAGACGTATTAATGCTGCTTGGGCTGCTCCAGCTTTTGTATGCCAGATAGGGGCAAGGGTATTGCGTATTTCTGTTTGGGTAATCTCTGAAACGGGCAGACAGCCTAATTTAGGGAGAATGTAAAGCCGCAAAGGTGCAAACCAATTTCCATCTTTTCCATCATTTTTTAATTCAGCTTTACGGCTTTCAAAAGTATCTAAAGCAATATCTTTTAAATAATGGAGATTGCTTATTGCCTCACGCTTTTGTTTATCGCGTTCTTTAATGGGGTCACGCCCTTCACGAAGAACAGAGCGCCACCCCGTTGCCAACTCACGCGCTTGTTTTAAAGAGACATCTCTTAAAGCACCCAATCCCATTTCGCGACGGCGCCCGTGAATGGTATAACGATAAATCCATTGAGCACCCCCATCTTTACGCTTATGGAGTAACAAGCCGGCACCATCATTATATTTGCCAGCCCCCAATGTTGCGACAGACCTTGCATTAAGACGGTTCATAAGGACCATTTTTACTCCTTTCTTATACAAATTTGATCCACACACTCATCCCGCTTGTTATGTGCAAATGAGTGGTTTTGATTGATGCAAGATAAACAGATTTGAAATGAGAGAATCTTACGTTATTCGGTGTTCTCATTCAATATGAATAACGCTAGATTATCATTATAAATCAATACCTTGTTGTATTCGTATGAAACTTTTGCACCGTTAGAACAGGTTGTCAATGCAAGGCAAGAGGCAGAAAAAGCGATGGCGCGTGCGAACGGTGCGCAACAGGTTTCAGAAGAAGCTAAGAAGTTAGCCGATGAATCGAAAACGATTGCTGAACGTGCAGAACAAACAGCAAGAGATGCTTCTCAAACAGCAACAGAGACGACCCAAGTAGCCGCAACAGCGGTAGCGACGAGTCATGAAGTAAAGACAATAGCGACTCAAGCCAGTCTTAAGGCGGATGGCGCCAAACAGACAGCTGATGATGCTAAGGATATGGCGGAAGGGGCAAAAGGATTATCGGAACAGGCAACTTCTTCAGTTACAGAACTAACGAAAACAGTATCCCAAGTAGAAAAGTCAGTAGAGACAGCTTTAACAGAAGCAAGAGAAGCCAAGGAGAAATTAGAAGAAGCAAAAGGCACAGGCGAACAAGCATTGCAAACAGCTTCAGAAGCTAAGGGTTTGGCGGAATCTGCGAAAAGTGCAGCAGATAGTGTAACAGAGAAAGTAGAGCAAGCGCTAAAAGAAGCTAATGATGCGAAATCTAAAGCGGAAGGCTTAGAAACAATAGTTGATGAAGCAAAATCTACGAGTGATCAGGCAAACCAAACCGCCTCTAGCTCTAAAAATTTATCAGAAGAAGCCAAACAAGAGGCAAATCTTGCGAAGACAGCTGCGGAAGAAGCGAAAAATGCATTGACACAAGTGCAAGAGAAGGCAGAGAGTAACAGTGATAGTATTTCTAAACTTCAGGTCAATGTGAATTCTCTTTCCACTTATTTTTTAGAGAATGTACGTTTTGTACAGCCCCACAAAATTCTGGAAGCGGATCCGGCAAATAGAAAAGGTCTTGTGATCAACAACGGCGCATTTTTTCGCTTTTATCATGGTGGCGAGCATGGGGGTAGGTACCTTGTGCACCGTGTTCCAGGGCGTGGGACTATGACTTTTTCAGAAACTCTTGAAGCTGGAAAAGATTATTATATATATCTTATCCTAAAATCTGGGGATAATGATCTATCCTATGAATTTTCGACTAACCCGACAGCTCCTGATGGCTATACAGAGCATAATTCTGAAAAAATCGGTGGATTTCATACGCTTTGTGCAGATGTTGGTGAGATTGAAGATCATCCGTTATCGGGTTATCAAGCGGGGGATATTCTCCCTGAGTCTGTTTGGAGTTTAAATCACCGTCCGAGGAGTGATCCAGAGGGAATGGTTTACGATTCGTGGAAGAATATTTGGGTTGATATTTATCTTCAATCAGGGATAGGTAAAAATACGAAATCGGCATATGGTGTTCCGATTACGACTAATTATAGCTATGCGGAGCATTTAGCTGATTTTTTGTCTGTTAATAAGAGATTTTTGACGAGTGATGAGTTCTCGTCATGCATGGCTGGAAGCAATGCACAAACCAGTATCACAGGCAATCAACCGCCTTCTCCTAAGACGTCTGGAGGACACGTTGATACAGACAATAGACGCATGATATCTGATATTGGTTGTGAGGATGGATGCGGTTATGTGTGGCAATTTTTGTCTGGTTGTTATCCGGTGACTAAATGGCATACAGCGGAACAAGGAAGCAGTTTACGTGTAGACATAAATGTTATGTTGGGGGGAGGCGATTGGTCTGGTGGCTCTAACAATCATCATCTTGCGCGGAATTTTGCGTATTCTCGTTATGACAAAGATGAAAAAATAGGCGCTCGCGGATGTAGTGAGCCCTTTTATTATAATTAGTGCTAAATTGATTATAACATTATTTAATCCAGCCCCGCGTTTGTGGGGCTTTTTTTATGGAGGATCAGATGAGAAAGATATCAAAGGAAGGATTAGAGCTTATCAAACAATGGGAAGGGTTGCGTTTAGAGGCATATAGAGATGTGGCATGCATTTGGACCATTGGTTATGGTCACACCAACAATGCTGGTCAACCGTTTGTCAAAAAAGGCCTGCGTATCACACAAGAGCAAGCAGAAGAAATCCTTTGTGAAGACTTAAAGCAATTTGAGAAGACGGTTGAGGAATCGGTGAGGGTTTCGTTAACGGATAATCAATTCGCGGCATTGGTGTCGTTTTGCTATAACGTAGGAACGAAAGCTTTTTGCAAGTCAACATTGTTGAAGAAGCTTAATCAAGGGGATTATGAAGCTGTTCCTAGTGAATTACAGAAATGGAATAAAGTGGGTGGCAAGCCTTTTGTGGGATTATCCAACCGTCGAGCAGCCGAATCCGGTTTGTGGGCGAAAGGATCTTACATTGCTTCGAACTATCACAGGGTAGAAACACGTGAGGCAAGAGGACTTTTAAAGGTAGAAGCGCTAGCCCCGATTATAGGGTCTTGTTCAGGGTTTGGAGGCTTTTTGGTTGGTAATGGACCAATTCAGTGGGCGTTAGCAGGGATTATGGTTCTAGCGGCTTGTACAGGACTGGTGATTGTTGCCAAGCGGTTTAAGGAACAGCGCTTATGATTTTTTGGTTCAAAAGAAATCTGTCTTTTTTGTTAGCGGCTTTAGCCGTTTTTTTTATGGCATTAGCCAAGGCTTTTCATCTTGGAAAGAAGAGCGAACGGCAGAAGCAAAAAGAGCATACTTTTAAAATAGCAACAACCCGTTTTGAGGTGGAAAATGAAGTTAATCAAAAAACTGATGCTGGTGTGCGTTCTGCTTTGTCTCGTTGGATGCGGGGCAAATAGGACAGTTTCTTGTGTTGGTTGGTTGCCAATTTATTTGGATAAACAAGATCTCAACGCGATTAGTCCCAATTTAGCAAGAGATATATTGAAGCATAATCAACAGGGAGCACGCTTATGTGGTTGGCAAAATGAGAAGCAAGCGAAATGAGAAGGAACAAGATCTCTCAGAGACAGAACAACAGCTTCTTCATGAGATGATAGAGACGTACCAAGGCTTAAAGATGATGTCACGCATCATGAAGTGGATTGCCTTCATTGTTTTTATGTTTGTAATCGATTTCTTTCGTTTTATAGACGCGCTAGAGAATCACTTCTCACACTTTAAAAAATGGATAACCAAGAGTTAGATATTTCTTCTGTAAAAAAGAGATTGATATTAATTATAAGTTAAACTATGTTTAACTATGTTATACAATGTATAATCACTAAAATTTTAAAGAGGAGGTATTATGAGTATAAAAAGTGAACTTATAGCAGCTAAAGTAGATGTAAATTTAAAAAATGCATTTATGGCTATAGCTGAAAGAAAACACCGTCCAGCATCTCAAATTTTACGTGATCTTATTCGTATTTACGTTGAAAATAATAAAATACCTAATAAGGAAACGCTTGAAACTTTTTATAAAACCGACAGAAATGAAGATGTTTTTTATGCTAAAAATATTGCTGATTTGATGAAGCAACTGGACATCTAATTATGCGTTCAGTGAGTTATTCAGGAAAGTTTAAAAGAGATGTAAAACGGGCAAAAAAACGTGGGAAAGATATGCGAAAGCTTACAGAAGTTATGCAACTTCTAATTCATAAGCAGCAATTGCCTGCTATTTTAAATGATCACGCATTACAAGGCAATTGGAAGCCTCGTCGAGATCTTCATATAGAGGCAGATTGGTTATTAATTTATATAGTTGATGAAGAGCGAGTCCATTTTGATAGGACAGGTACGCATTCAGATTTATTTAAGTAAGAAATCGATAGTGAATTCTCAAAAAAATTCTGATTCGCATTAGCAATAATTGAGGAAAGTTTGAAAAAGATTTGTTAGAATCAGAGGAAATATTTCTTCTCTAACAGGACTTTTTATATGCTTACATCTTTTGGTAAAATTTTACGCAAAATTCGCGTTGATCATTTTGAACGACTCTTAGATATGGCTGATAAATTAGGTATATCTGTAGCATTTTTATCTTCAGTTGAGATTGGCAAAAAATCCGTACCCGTTGGTATGGAAGGCAAGATTATAGAGTTGTATGCCTTAGATCAAGAGACAGCTTCTTTGTTAAGAAAGGAAGCTGATGTTTGTCGCAAGAATTTCACAATGAAATCTTCGAATTCATTGCAACATGAAACTATTGGTACGTTCGTTAAAAACTTAGAGAATCTTTCACAACAAGACTTAACAAGATTTAAAAAATTGTTAGAGAAATTTGATAAAAAAACAGGGGTCTTATAGAGGCACGTCACAAAATCCTATTCCCTTACTTTTATTCGGGTATCCCTTACCTCTTAAAACATATATGAAATCAGTAAATTATAGGATAAGAAAAAGAGCATGGTGCCCCCAGAGAGACTCGAACTCCCGACCCCCTGATTACAAATCAGGTGCTCTACCAACTGAGCTATAAGGGCGTAACCACGTAGGAGTTAGCACAAACTTACAAAAAGGAAAACAGAAAATTATCAATTTTCGTACATATTAAAAGAAAATTATACAACAAACAAAAAATAATTAGCCTATTTTTTTTTAAAGAATGTTTACAGCAGCGTTGAAATTATCCTCACTTATAGAATCTGATGATAATCTAATATTTTCGTTCTTGAATTAAAAGTCTGAAGAAGTTTGTTGCTGAGAAAGGTATTTTTCTAGCCAGTGAATATTATAGTTACCGTTTGCAACATCTTGATTATTAATGAGATCACGAAAGAGGGGGAGTGTCGTTTTTATCCCATCGACGACAAACTCATCTAAAGCACGCCGTAAACGCATCATACACTCTAAACGGGTACGTCCATGAACAATCAGCTTTCCAATCATGCTATCATAATAAGGAGGAATCCGATAACCTGAATAAGCACCTGAATCAACACGAATTCCTAGACCGCCAGGGGTATGAAAGTGTGTAATGGTTCCAGGCGATGGGGTAAAGGTAAGAGGATCCTCTGCATTAATACGGCATTCAATGGCGTGACCAAAGAAACAAACATCATCCTGTGTCACTGAAAGTTTACAGCCTGATGCAATATGAATTTGTTCATGAACTAAATCTATACCTGTAATTGCTTCAGTTACAGGATGTTCAACTTGTAAACGCGTATTCATTTCAATAAAATAAAATTCACCATTTTCATAAAGAAATTCGACAGTACCAGCTCCACGGTATCCAAGTTGAGCACAGGCATTTGCAACAATACTACCAATCTTTTTTCTTTCAGTTTCATTAAGTGCAGGTGACGTTGCTTCTTCCCATACTTTTTGATGCCGTCGTTGAAGTGAACAATCACGTTCTCCTAAATGAATAGCATTTCCTGCACCATCACCTATGATTTGAATTTCAATATGACGGGGTTTTTCTAAATATTTTTCTATATAAACAGCGTCATCACCAAAAGCTGCTTTCGCTTCTGAACGCGTTGTTTTAAGCGCTATCGAAAATTCTTGTTCAGAATGAACAACTTTCATACCACGCCCACCACCACCGGCAGAGGCTTTGATAATAACGGGATAACCAATTTCACGAGCAGTGCGTAAAGCATCTGATTCTTCTGTGACAGCTCCATCTGAACCAGGAACAACAGGAATACCAAGTTTTTTGGCAGTTTTTTTGGCCTCAATTTTATCGCCCATAATTCGAATATGAGCAGCTGTTGGACCAATGAATGTAATATCATGAGCTTCTAAAACATCTGCAAATTTTGCATTTTCAGAAAGAAAGCCATAACCTGGATGAACTGCGTCAGCTCCTGTAATTTCACAAGCAGCTATAATTTGCTGAATACTCAAATAGGAATCGCGAGCGGGAGGAGGGCCAATACAGACACTTTCGTCAGCAAGACGAACATGCATTGCATCTGCATCAGCAGTAGAGTGAACAGCTACGGTTTTTATGCCAAGTTCTTTACATGCACGTAAAACGCGAAGAGCAATTTCTCCCCGATTAGCAATGAGGATTTTTCGAATCATAGTTGCCTCTCGCTTTATTCAACAATAATAAGTGGTTCACCAAACTCAACAGGTTGTCCATCTTTGACAAGAACAGTGGTTACTTTGCCTGAGCGTGGTGACGAAATTTGATTCATTGTTTTCATGGCTTCAATGATCAGTAACGTTTCTCCTTCAGAAACATTTTGCCCTACTTCTACAAATGGTTGAGCACCTGGTGAAGGGGCAAGATAAGCTGTGCCAACCATTGGAGAGGTTATGGCATTTTTTGATTTATCTTCTTGGGGGGATTGTATAGGAGATTCGATTGTTGGGACTGGAGAAGATGCTATAGAAAAGCTCGGAGTAGCAACAGGTGAATAAATTGCTTGTTCGGAAGAAGTAGAGGTATTTTGGCGTGAAACACAAATACGAAGTTCCCCTTGCTCAACTTCAATATTCGTTAAATTTGTGTCATTCAAAATTTCAGCAAGATCGCGAATAATTTTCGTATCAATTGCGGTATATTTTGCCGAATCTATTTTTTTTGTTGACATTTTATTTCTAACTCCTTGATCAATGAAGATCGTCATTATCTCATTTTATGACCGAACATCTCTAGATTAGGGATGATATCTTTTAAGGCTTTAAAGATATTTATTTAAGTCACTATACTTTGCAATTTTAAACTCGTATCTGTTTTACGCAAAATTGCATTTATAAGCCTGTTGTCAAAAAAGAGAAAGCATAAAATCACTTCATTTACAGTATTCTTCCTAAAACTGATCAGGTATAGAATAGCTATTCACTGTGTATTGTCTATCGCTTGTTTTAGAACATCTTGACTAGCTGCACCGATAAGTACTTTATTACCGATAATGTAAGAAGGTGTTCCCGTAATATGAAGCTGAGTGGCAATATGAATATTTTCTCTAAAGGCTTTTTCTAGATTAGGATCTTTTATTGCATTACGGAGTTTTTTTTCATCTGCTCCTAATGAAACAGCCATTTTTATAGCTTTAGCTTCATTTACACGCCCCTGATGCATTAAAAGCGCTTTGTGAAACTGTGGATATTTTTCTGGAAAATTTCTTCGAAATGCATAGGCAATAGTATGGACCGCCATAGAATCGGGTCCTAAAATTGGCAAATCCTTGATAATGACTCGTAGATCTGGGTACTTTCTTATCAAGTCTTCTATATCTGAATAGGAACTTTTACAATGTTGACAGTTGTAATCAAAAAAATCAACAAGCACTTTTTTGCCATTTGGATTGCCCAAAACAGCGTCATGAGGAGAGTGAAAAATCTCCTTTTCTAATAAATGGATGATAGAGGCTTGTCTTTCACTTTCATATTCATTCTGTTTTTCTAGCTTGTCTTGAAGGATAAGCTGCATTTCAATCATAATTTCTGGATGAGTAAGAAGATATTCTCTCACGATTTGTTGAATATGATGAGGATCAATATGGGGTGTAACTTTTTCTTTAAGCTTAGATAAAAAATTAGAATCTTCCAGAAGTTGTATTTTAATATTTTCTAAGTTTAAATGATTTTCTGTTTTGGGAGGGGATGTTGCATTTGATAAAGAAGGGGAAAAAATTAAAATACTCAACATAACAGAAGCCAAAACTTTTGAAACAAGTGTTACTTTTGAGTTGTGAATTTGATGAGTCATCTGTATCCCTTCATATTTTCTATCGTGTTATTTAAGTGAACTATATGAAAAGCGTTATCTCTGTGCAATAAAGCATTAGCTATAGTGTTATTCACGAATGAGCAAAAACATCAATTTTTTTCTAAAAAACTTTATATGATGCACATTTGCAAAGATTATGTCCTTCAAAAGATAAAAAAACTCTCTTTAATTTGTCAAATGTTGTTTTGATAAAAGGGTGTCAAAAAGCTTTTTATGCGTATTTTAGGCATATTTATTGTGGAAAAAAACAGGTTGATAATACAATGAAGTGCACTTGTATTGATTTTTTACTGTTACTTTATTGAGTAGTGTGAAACAAAATTAAATCATGAAAAGTAAAATTATGAAAACCACAACGCATTATGAGCTGTTTATCATTGGGGGAGGGATAAACGGGTGTGGATTGGCAAGAGATGCAGCTGGCCGCGGTTTTAAAGTAGGATTAGCTGAAATGAATGATCTTGCATCGGGAACATCGAGTGCATCAACAAAGCTTATTCATGGGGGGCTTCGCTATCTTGAACACTATGAGTTTAAACTTGTTCGTGAAGCGTTAAAAGAACGAGAGATCATTTTACGTATGGCTCCACATATTGTGCGTCCTTTGCGTTTTCTTCTTCCTTATCATAAAAAATTGCGCCCTGCTTGGATGTTACGTTTTGGACTTTTTATTTATGATTATTTAGGGAAATGGAATCAAACATTGTGGCGCAGTAAAACGATTAATTTTTCAAAAAAGTTTTGCTCTACACTTAAGAAAGAATATCAGAGAGGTTTTGAATATTCTGATGCCAGAGTCGATGATGCCCGTTTAGTCATTGCCAATGCGCGTGATGCAGAAAAGTGCGGAGCAGATATAAAAGTACGGACAGAAGTTCTTTCTTTAAAAAAAGAAGGCAAAAAATGGCGTATTGTTCTACAAGATAAGTTAAGTGGTAAAGAATACAGTGTCACAGCTTCTTATGTCGCAAATATGACAGGACCGTGGATTGATCATGTTTTGACAAGCGTATTAGATTGTAAAGAACATCCACCCGTACGGCTTGTTAGAGGTTCTCATATTTTGGTTCCCAAGCTTTATACGCATGATCGTGCTTATATTTTTCAAAATGGTGACGGGCGTATTATATTTGCTATTCCGTATCAAGAAGATTTTACCTTGCTTGGAACTACGGACTGTAATTATCAGGGAAATCCAGCCAATGTTCATATTACTGATACAGAGATCGATTATATTTGTGCAGCAGCCAGTGAATATTTCATACAACCAGTGTCGCCTAAAGCGATTGTTTGGTCTTACTCTGGAGTTCGTCCACTCTATGATGATGGATCTTCAAAGGCACAAGAAATTACCCGCGATTATGTTTTAAAAGAAATGGGAACAGGAAATACACCAAAGATTCTTAATCTTTATGGTGGAAAAATTACAACTTATCGTAAATTAGCTGAAGATGCGATGAAATTCGTTGAAAAAGCACTTGGTAAAAAGGGAACACCATGGACGGCTAATGCAGTCCTTCCTGGTGGTGATTTTCTTTATAACCAATTAGATATAATCGAAAATAGGATTGCTCTTCTGACACCAGATTTAGATGCTTTTACACACCGCAGGCTTGCACGTTCCTATGGTACAGAAGCATTGGTGATATTTGCAGACGGTAAGGCGGATAGAGGAAAAAGTTTTGGACATGGTCTTTATGAAGTAGAAGTAAAATGGTTGATGAAAAAGGAATGGGCTAAAACATGTGAAGATGTGTTATGGCGCCGTTCAAAACTCGGCCTTTTCTTTAATGAGCAAGAGATTGAGACTCTTTCTTCCTATATGCAAAGCCAAAAAGAAATTGAAAAACGTTTATAGTCATTTAGTTTTACAGATTTTATCTGCAATGTTGTAAAATATTTTTCTTCAGGAAATCTTGATACGAGCCATACACATTGAAAGAATACTATTTGTCTATGTTCTTAATTTAGTTCTTTTTGCAATAGCCATAAAATGGCGAAATTGGATGGAATATTTAGAATGAAGTTTGTCTATTCTATAAGGGAAATTTAATAAATATCACCAAGAAAAACGCATTATGAAAAAATAATTTATAATCGGATTCGTATGGAAAAAAATTTTTTGTTTTTTATTGGAGAAAAAAATAAAAGTACTTTCTATCGCGTTTGTTTTACAATGAATTGAAAAAGGCTAAAGAAAATTAAGCCTATCATGGGAAGTTATGGAATGTTTTAGTTTATTATTTTAAACTCTGTGGTAAAATCTGTAAGGGTGAAAAGTTAATGGCATAAAGAAAGCTTGCAAATGAGTTTTTTACATTACAGATAAAAATCTTCTTTTTTCATGTTTATATACTTTAGCGTTACTCTATGAAACTTGTGGTGTGGCATGCTTGATTATCGTCAACCTTTATATCAATTGAATAAAGGGACTGTTCGTATGCTCATAATGGTCTTAGAGAATAAAGCTTTCTGTAAACTAAAAGGTAAGTATTTTTCTCTGTATAAAGAGAGAGTTACGGGGATATAAGAGCAGTGCCCTCATGATATTTTACAATCTTCCATCGCCCATAAAATTTGCAGTAGCACCAATGTTGGACTGGACAGATCGACATTGCAGATTTTTTTATCGTCTTTTAACAAAAAAAGCACTCCTTTATACGGAAATGATAGTAGCAGATGCTGTCATTCATGGTGTTCGCGAACAATTGTTAGCTTTTAATCATAAAGAGTGTCCAGTTGCATTACAATTGGGGGGAGTAGATCCGAAAAAGTTAGCAGAGGCTGCGCGGATTGCTGAAGATTTTGGTTATAATGAGATAAATCTCAATGTTGGTTGCCCATCAAATCGTGTTCAAGCAGGTGTATTTGGAGCTTGTTTGATGTTAGATCCTGATACTGTGGCAAATGCTGTGGAAGCGATGAAAAAAGCAGTTACGATACCTGTAACGATTAAATGTCGTCTTGGGGTCGACGAGCAGGATGAAGAATTCGCTTTAGATCTTTTAGCGGAGAAAGTTTGGAATGCAGGATGTGATGCCCTTTGGGTTCACGCGCGTAAAGCGTGGCTAAAAGGATTGAGTCCAAAAGAAAATCGCAATATTCCGCCTCTTAATTATGAAAGAGTTTATAAATTAAAACGTAAATATCCTCATAAATTCATCGGGATAAATGGTGGAATTAAATCAATTGATGAGATAAAAGAACACTTGATTTTCTGTGATGCTACCATGGTTGGTCGCCAAGTTTATCATGATCCAACTTTGTTAAAACATATTGATTTTGAACTCTATGGTGAGTTGGAGAATAATTTGAGTGAAAGTGATCTTATTGAAATCATGTGTGATTATGCGGCTCGACATATTGCATCGGGAGGGCGGCTTTCTCATGTGACGCGTCATATGATTGGTTTATTTCATGGGCGGGGAGGGGCACGTCGATGGCGGCAAATATTATCCAATGAGGCGACAAAACCAAATGCAGATATATATATTTTGAAAGAAGCTTTTTCCGCTCTCATGGGATAAAAGCGAGACTATTAATATATGTTAAAAGTTAGATCATTGACGCAATTTGCATTTTTTCACGATGATTTTTCTTACTTCAATTTTATAATTTTTGAAAGCTTATAACTTTTATTATGAAAGGAATGTTAGAATTTATATATTAAACGGTATGTCGATGACGTCTATTAGATAGAAAAATAAGTTAAGGGTATTCTATAAAGTTCATCATAAGATATTGATAATATTTTGAATCTTGCATGTTTGTTATTGGGATAGAAAATAGAATATAAAAATCTTCACGATAATATTTAATATTTTTAAAACACTGTTAAAAAAAGCAATAAATTATTCATACCCTATCTATATGAGGGATTTTCATTAAACATTGCAGATTTAAAAAGGTATCCTCATGACCGCTCGTCCATTTGATGATTTTCGTGCTTTGCTTACAAATTTACCTGTTGCTGATGAGTTTTCTATGATTTTGGCTAAAAAACGGCAAGAAAACTTAACAAAAGCACGAGGAGCATTAGGAAAACTGGGAGATATTGCTGTTTGGTATGCGGGGTGGAGGGGAACAGAAAAACCCATCGTAACGCGGCCTTTGGTTGCTATTTTTTCTGGAAATCATGGTATCGTAGAAGAGAATGTTACGCCATTTCCACAATCTATGACACAAAAGATGGTAGAAAATTTTGCATCTGGGGGAGCTGCTATTAACCAAATTTGTATAGCTTATGATCTTGGATTAAAAATATTTGATTTAGCACTGGAATATCCAACAATGAATATTACAAAGGATGCTGCAATGGACGAGCGGAGTGCAGCTGCTACAATGGCATTTGGCATGGAATCCATTGCTGGGGGGACAGATCTTTTATGTATCGGTGAAATGGGGATTGGAAATACAACAATAGCTTCAGCTTTATGTTTCGCATTATTTGGGGGAGAAGTTGAAGAGTGGACAGGAAATGGTATGGGATCGGAAGGTGATTTTTATCAGCGTAAAATAGCAGCGGTTAAGACAGCTGTCGCTTTACATAAGGAGCATTTTAATGATCCTTTTGAGATAATGCGTCGCTTGGGAGGACGTGAAATTGCTGCTATGGTTGGTGCTATTTTAGCAGCAAGAATGGAAAAAATACCCGTTATTTTAGATGGTTTTGTGGCAACAGCAGCTGCTGCTATCCTTTATAAAATGCACCCAAGAGCTCTTGAACATACACTTGTTGGACATGTTTCTTCTGAGAAAGCTCATCGTACACTTTTAAAAAAAATTGGCAAAGAGCCACTTCTGGATTTGGGAATGCGCCTTGGTGAAGGAGCGGGGGCCGCTATGGCTGCTGGTATCGTCAAAGCTGCTGTTTTAACACATGCACAAATGGCGGTTTTGGAACAAGAAAGTTTAAATACCTAAAAAAGAATGATGAGAAGGATGTAAAAAACTTTTAAGTTTGTTCATTCGCTTTTTCATGTAATTTAATATAATTGAGTGGAAGTTCTGTTGTATATTTGATCTGTTCCATTGCAAAAGAAGATGAAACATCACGGATATCAATTTTAGAAATTAATTTTTTATAAAAAAGATCATACGCTTCAATATCGGGAACAACAACACGCAATAAATAGTCAATATCCCCACTCATTCGATAAAACTCAATGACTTCACGGAATTCTTGTACAATTTTTGAAAAGCGCTTAAACCATTCATGGCTGTGGGTGTTTGTACGAATAGAAACGAAAACAGTAACGTGCGCATTGACTTTTTCTGGAGAAAGAACGGCAACGCGACGCTGAATAACACCATCTTCTTCAAGTTTTTGAATTCTACGCCAGCAGGGAGTGGTCGAAAGTCCTACTTTTTTAGCAATATCAGCGACAGAAAGTGTCGCATTTTCCTGCAAAAGATGTAAAATTTTTCGGTCAAGACGATCCATATTTTTTCTCAATATTTTAATTTATAAAAATTTACGCACTAAACGACGCAGATATACAATAAGCTCATCGTTAAACCATGGATTTTTCTGTAACCAAGAAGTATTTCGCCATGATGGATGAGGTAAAGGCATAACATTATAGCCTCGAGGTTGAGAGATGGAAAGTATATTTCTCCAATCACGAACGGTTGCTGAAACAGTTTTATGTTTTAATTCTGTAATATGCCATTTTTGCGCATAACTGCCAATAGCGAGAACAAGCTTTATTTGAGGCATCGCTTGAAATATCTTTTCATGCCATATTTCTCTACATTCACGTCTTGGTGGCAAATCAGCTTTATTTTTATCATAACCTGGAAAACAAAATCCCATAGGAACAATCGCAAAAAGTGATCTATTATAAAATTCTTCTTTTCTGACATTAAGCCAATCACGTAATCTTTCGCCAGAGCGATCATTAAAAGGGATAGATGTTTCATGAACACGCAATCCAGGGGCTTGTCCTGCAATTGCAATCGAAGCTGTATGGGATAAATAAACAACGGGATTTGGTTCATGAGGAAGAGGAGGGAAATAACGTGGCTGTTGGATACAAACCCGACAGGAATAAATTTCTTTTTCAAGTTTGATAATTGGGCTACATTGTTTCATTGGTCAATAAAATTTAAAAATATTTTTCTTATTCTGTGCGAGGATTTGCTTTGCGCCATTCTTTGGGACGTTGAAAATTTGATGCCCATATTCCTCTTTTTTTTCTTCTGGCTTCTTTCTCTTCTTTGGGGTAATCATAATAGCTTACAGCCCAACCATTCTGTACAAGTGTGGCGTTAATATTGCTAACTTGTTTTGTTTGACATGTTGCAAGGATACGGTGATATTTATCTGTTTTATGCCAGTGACATGTAACAGATTGATTTTCGACCAATTGTTCTAAATATTTTTTTGCCTCAAGCCCACAAGGGTATCGTGCATCTTTTTTCCCACAAAATTGGTGGAGTTCAGGAGCATCAATTCCAAGCAGTCGAATCTTAATGGAAGAAATCATGATAGAATCGCCATCAATGATGAATGCCTTTCCTTCAATAGAATTTTTAGAAGAAAATTTTTCTTTTGGAGGAAACGGTTGAGTCTGCTTAAAATAAATTGCCATAATGATAAGAATGCTAGCAGTGACAAAAATGCTAAAACCGATAATTTTCTTTAAGCTTCTTAGATTGAAATGAGAAAGAAATTTTTTCATGAAATAAAGAAACTGCCACTATTATTATAACGCATTCTATTGAGCATTGTTTATAATTCTTTCCAAAAATTTTATTCACATGACGAAAAAACATTCCGTTTTAATGATAAAATTTCTGTTAGATATTACAAAAATCAAATACGCGCGCAGTATAATATGTAAGAAACTTAAACAATAAATCAACTTAGCTGAATCTGTATAGACCATACAAAACAAATTTAAAGTTATACAGATTTTAAAATAAAATTAAAAAAACAAAAAACACTCCTCAGAAAATAACTTTGAAGAGCAATAATCCCACATTTCTTTTGAAGTATAAAACCTACCAATAAGGATTGGCTGATTTATTTAATTTTTGTTTCTTTAAATTCAACGTGCTTTTTTACAACTGGATCATATTTACGTTTGCTCATTTTATCTGTCATTGTACGGCTGTTTTTCTTTGTTACATAGAAAAAACCAGTATCTGCAGTTGATAAAAGCTTGATCTTAATGGTTGCTGCTTTAGCCATAATGTAAAAACCCTATTTATACTGAAAAAAATATTATCGCTGTCAGAACGTATTTCTGACATCACCAAATTTTCTGGCAACAGTACGGATGTTCTCAAAAAAGTCAAGAGCTGATTAATTTTCTCATCAGTTGGATAAATAGCAAAATGACATATAAACCGAAAAAAACAGCCATGGCTATTGAAAAACCAAAAAGATCAAAGATATCCATGGATTTTCCGATAAAGGTTGGTCCTATGAGCATACCAATTCCATAGCAAAAAATAAAAGCAGAATTAGCAGCAGCAAGTTTTTGCCCCGTAAGACGTGCTCCTAGATGTGCAAGACCAATTGTATAAAGGCTTGCTGATACACCACCTAGAATAAATAGATCAAACATCAGAATCCATAGATATTGAATAATCCATGGTACTATAAAAGTTCCCACAAAACCTAAGATAGCACAACCTATCAGCGGATAGCGCCTATCTTTGACGTAGTCGCTTAACATGCTGATAGGAATTAAGAGGACAATATTCCCGAGTGCAAGGGTTGCCATAAAGTGTGCTGCTTCATTCTCATGATAACCAATGGATAAACTAAAGGGGATTATAAGCGTTAATGCGCCCATTTGAATAGCCCCGTAAACAAGGGCGGCCATCATCGCGCTTGGAACGTGAAAAAGATAACGAAAAAATGGCGTATATTGATTTTTTTGAAATTTTGGACTTAACTTCCAAGCTGCAAGAATTGGTATAGTAGCAAGTATAATAAGGCTATAGCCAACCGCAAAAGGAATAAATCCCTGTGTTCCCACTTTTGCTAGCAGTGTCAGGCCTATCACAAACCCTAATCCTAAGACAATAGCATAAATAGAAAGAATCAAACCGCGTTTTTTAGGGGAAGCATAACTGTTGATCCAAAACTCTGATAGGATAAACATAACTGTCATCGTGAAATGTAATATAAACTTTAAAATAAACCAAACCCATATAAATTCAAAAAAATAGAATCCTAAAAAACTTAAAGATCCTATCGCCATCATAAGCAATATTGTTTGAGCGATGCCTAAACATAAGGCAATTCGAGACGTAAAAATAGCTGCAATAATTGTGGCGATTCCACCAACTGTTCCACTATAGCCGATCGTACTGTTGGAAAGTCCTTTCTCTGCCATAAGAAGAGAGACAAGTTGTGTTCCCATTGCCAATGCTGTTCCAACAGTGCCAATGGTTGCAATAGCGGCAATAATTGCACGCAAAGAATTATTTTGAGAGTCAAATTTTTTTTTCATGAGAATGGCTTAAGGTACTTTTGTTTATTAAAACAACGAAAAGGTGAGCTGAAATGAAAGAAAAATCAAACTAATTTTTGCAGATTCTCTCACTTCATTGAGTATAAAAAACTCTGAAATACTTTTAATATAAAATAAAACTTATGCCTTTATATGCTAAAGAAAGCATATTGTATACATAAAATAATATAGTACTCAATATTATAGACAGTTTCTTAGTTTAGAGCATTATAATCTTATTTATTATTAAATATTGAAAAGAGAGTAAAAAGCTTAATTATTTTTTAATAAAACTTTTTAGCATTTAAAATACAAAAGGTGATCGTGAAAATTTAAGCACTATTTTTTTATTTTTAACTAATATTTTCTTCTTCCATAAAAACGATGCTTTTGTTTTTTTAATTTGTTTTTATGGTAGGATGTCGGTGAAAATTTGATGGGACGAGGCTCTGTTAAAAGCTCAAAGCTTAAAGCACCAGCAAAGGGTTGTACTGTTATAAGTTTTACTTCTACAATATCACTGAGCTGATAGCCTTTATGGCTCTGTTGTCCTATAAGAACATGTTGCACTTCATCAAAATGATAATAATCATTTTTAAGTGTAGAAATATGGACAAAACCATCTGTATTGAGTTTATCAAGTGAAATAAAAAGACCTGCTTTTGTGACTCCAGAAATGCGGCCTGTAAAAACACGGCCAATTTTATTCGTTAAATAGTGCGCAACAAGCCGATCAATCGTTTCTCTTTCAGCGATCATTGCACGACGCTCATATAAAGAAATTTGCGTAGCAATTTCTGCAAGATTTTGTTCTTGTGTATCCGTTAATTGATCATTTCCTAGTTTGAGAGCTTTAATGAGTGCTCGATGAATAATGAGATCAGCATAACGGCGAATTGGTGATGTAAAATGTGTATAATTCTGCAAATTCAAACCAAAATGGCCACTATTTTTAGGATTGTATTCCGCTTGTGATTGTGAACGCAAAATAACTTGATTGACCAGCTCTTGTTGTTCGGTATGAGCAACCTTTTCTAAAATTCTATTAAGGCGTATTGATGTTAATTCTGCACTTTTTGAGAGTGATATCCCTAAACTTTGAAGAAAATTTCGCAATATTTCTTGTTTGGCAAGAGAGGGTTTGTCATGAATACGATAGATGAGGGGCTGATGATGTTTTTTTAATGTTTCAGAAGCTGCAATATTGGCTTGTATCATAAACTCTTCAATCAAACGATGCGCTTCTAAATGTTCTTCACTTACAACATCTTGGATGCATCCATTTTGATCAAGAATAATCTTTTTTTCTGCTATTTCTAATTCTAGGGGCTGTCGACGATCCCGCGCGATTTTAAGGCACGCATAAGCTTCCCATAAGGGCTGCAAGATATTCTCAAGCAGGGGAGCATTTTTTTTATGGATATGTCCTTTTCTTGCCAATTGTACTTCTTGATAGGAGAGTTTGGCTCTTACACGTATCATAATACGATGAAAACTATGTTTTTGTTTATTACCGTTTGCATCAAAAATCATACGAACGGCTAAAGCTGGCCTTTCTTTCCCTTCATGCAGAGAACATAAATCATGAGAAAGGCGTTCAGGCAGCATTGGTACAACAGTATCAGGAAAATAAATAGAATTTCCGCGTTTTAATGCTTCTTTATCTAAAGCACTTCCTGTTTTGATATAGTAAGAAACATCTGCAATGGCCACAATAATAATCCAACCACCATTATTGCTTGGGTCCTTATCTTGGCTTGCATAAACTGCATCATCATGGTCTTTTGCGTCTGGTGGATCAATCGTAATAAATGGTATTTGTCGCCAATCTTCGCGATTATCCATATTGGCGGCTTTGATATGTTTGACTTGCTCAAGAACGCTTTCAGGAAAAATATAAGGAATTCCTTTTGAAAGAAGAGCAATCATTGAGAGTGTTTTCTCACTTTTTATATGCCCTAAAACATTTTTTATTTGCGCACTTTTTAGTCCATAACCCGTATTTTTTTTTATTTCAACTTCAACGAGATCACCTGTTTCAATCTTTATTTCTGGAGACATTTCAATGATGAGCTCATTGGTTTTACGGTCTATAGGATCAAGGCGCCATTGATTATTTTCTAGCTTTCGTACAACACCAAATATGCTCTTTGGGGATACATCAATTTTACGAATAATTTTTCCCGTATAAGCAGGATTTTGAGAATTTTTATTTCGAAAAACTTTTATAAGAACATGATCTCCAACGCCAATGCTCTCTCCCTTTATATGACGAAAAGAGTGTATTTCGATATTGGGCTTTGGCGTATCTTCCCATTCAAAAGGTTGTGCAATAAAACCACCATCTTTATCACGGCCGCTAATTTTTACTAAAGCAACAGGGGGTAATTTTCCTTTGTTTATTGCTCTTTTGCGCTGTTTAGATATAAGATTTTGATTCTTTAATGCCCGTAATATATCTCTAAGCCAGATACGAGAATCGCCTTTTAAATTAAAAGCTTTGGCTATTTCTCGTTTACTTGATCGATCAGGGTTTTCATTGATAAAGGAAAGAATTTCTTGCCTATTGGGTAATTTTCCTCCCCTGATTGAGGAGAGGAATTTTACGTTTTTTTCACCTTTAGCCAAATTTTATGTCTCTTTTGTTTTTGCTTTTGTTTTGGAAGAAGCTTTTTTTGATGTTGTCTTTTTACTCGATGCTTTAGCTGATATAAATTCTAATGCCTCTGAAAGGGTTACACTAATGGGATCTTTATCTTTTGGCAATGTTGCATTAATTTTACCCCAATTGACATAAGGACCATAACGTCCATTGCGTACAGTGACAGTTCCTCCTTCGGGGTGTTCCCCTAATGTTGCCAATGCTGCAGATGTTGTTCTGCTTTGCTTGGTTTTATTTTCTTGTTGTTCTGCCAATACTGTAACAGCACGATTGATACCAATATCAAACACTTCATCTGCATGAAGAAGGCGTGCAGATTTTCCATTATGACTAAGGTAGGGACCATAACGTCCAATTGTCGCTGTGATCATTTTGCCAGTTTCAGGATGAATGCCAATTTCACGGGGAAGGGAGAGTAAAGCCAAGGCTTTTTCAAGGGTTATATTTTCTGCCTGCCATTCTTTTGGTAGTCCTGCACGCTTAACATCTTTACTTTCACCCAATTGGATATAGGGGCCAAAGCGTCCATTTCGAAGAGAGATATCTTTTCCTGTTTCAGGATCAATACCAAGCATAACAGGTTCGTCATTGTGCACAACTTTATTTTCTTCTTCTGTCTCTGTTCCAAGTTGGCGTGTGTATTTACATTCAGGATAATTGGAACAGCCAACAAAGGCACCATAACGACCGAGTTTTAAGGATAATTGACCATTTTTACACAGAGGACAGGAACGTACATCACTTCCATCTTCGCGTTCAGGAAAGGCGAGAGGTGCTAATGTTACATTTAAAACATCAAGGACATTGGCGATACGAAGTTCTTGGATATTGCTAATAGACGCATTAAATCCATCCCAAAAATCACGCAATACGTCTTTCCAAGAAAGTTTGCCATCAGAGATAAGATCCAGCTTTTCTTCAAGATCTGCTGTAAAACCATATTCTACATAGCGATTAAAGAAATTTTCTAGAAAGGCTGTAACAATACGCCCCTTAGCATCAGGAATCAGCTTCCGCTTATCAATGACAATATATCCACGATCACACAATGTTGCTAATGTAGAAGCGTAAGTGGAAGGACGACCAATCCCTAACTCTTCAAGCTTTTTAATTAATGAGGCTTCAGAATATCGGGAAGGAGGTTCTGTGGTATGTTGTACAGATTCAACTTTTTCTTTTGTAAGTGCTTCACCCGTATTGATTTGTGGTAAACGTGTTGTTTCATTTTCTTCATTATTTTCTTCATCTCGTTGATCCGTATAGACGGAAATAAATCCGTCAAAACGAATAACAGATCCTGTTGCACGAAGATTTGCATGATTGTCTCCCTGCTGGGCTTCAATTTCAACGGTTGTACGTTCAATTTCAGCAGAACGCATTTGGCTGGCAATAGCGCGTTTCCATATCAGTTCGTAGAGCTTTGCCTGATCACTGTCTAGAAAATTGCGGACTTGGTCGGGGGATCTTTGAAAATCTGTTGGACGGATTGCTTCATGTGCTTCTTGTGCATTTTTTGCCTTTGTTGAATAAAAACGCGGTTTTTCAGGAACATAGTCTTTTCCAAAAGATTCATGAATGACTTTTCTTGCTGTATCAATGGCTTCTGGCGCCATTTGCACACCATCGGTACGCATATAAGTAATAAGTCCCGCCATTTCGCCGTTAATTTCAATCCCTTCATAAAGCTTTTGGGCAATTTGCATCGTGCGAGAAGCTGAAAAACCTAATTTTGAAGAAGCCGCTTGTTGTAGTGTAGAGGTTGTAAAGGGAGGAAAAGGATTTCTTTTTGTAGGTTTTGCTTCAACACTGAGTGTGTGATATTGGGCCTTCTCCAACATAAGGCGAATTTGATCTGCTTGTTCTTGAGATTGAATATCAAGTTTGCTAATCTTTCTTTGATTAAACATTGTCAATCTTGCTTGGAAATGATCATTTCTGATGGTTTTTAACTGTGTTGTAATGGTCCAATAATCTTCTTTGATAAAATGCTCTATTTCTGATTCACGATCACAAATAATCCGCAAAGCAACCGACTGAACACGCCCAGCCGAGCGTGCACCAGGCAGCTTACGCCATAAAACAGGTGAAAGTGTAAAACCAACAAGATAATCGAGAGCACGACGTGCAAGATAAGCATCGACCAGTGATGTATCGATATCACGTGGATTGTTCATAGCATCAAGCACAGATTTTTTTGTGATGGCATTGAAGACAACTCTTTTAATAGGTTTATCTTTTAAAACTTTTTTTTGATGAAGAACATCCAGAATATGCCATGAAATAGCTTCCCCTTCACGATCAGGGTCTGTTGCTAAGATAAGGCTATCGGCTTCTTTAACGGCTTTTGCTATTTCATTTAAACGTTTAGCAGCCGCAGAATCTATATCCCATTTCATTGAAAAATCTTGATCCGGTAAAACGGAGCCATCTTTTGCAGGCAAATCACGAACATGTCCAAATGATGCGACAACTTTGTATTGAGACCCAAGATATTTATTAATTGTTTTTGCTTTTGCTGGAGATTCAACGATAACGATATTCATAATTTTACCCGAATATTGAAATAAAAAACTTTTTTATAAACGCCTTTCACGCGAATAGCTAATGGCAATTGCTTAAGAACACATAAAAAAAATATTAGCCATATAAAAAACATGAATATTGTACAACTTGTGATTGTTATTATTAAAGTGCACCCTATATAGAATTACACGATTTATTTTCCACTGTTATTACAAAAACATACGGCGAAATACTAAGATAACGTCTATTGAGAGGTAGGAGGGGAAATGCTCAAGGATAGAGGATTATGTTTATAAATCATTTGAAAGTTATCCAATATATTACAGACATGTCAAAGCAAATGAATCAGATGGCGCGTCAGGCGCATAGTCCGCTTTTAGCATTGCTTTTGGATATGGTTGCCAAAGAAGGGCAAAGTATTATTAATAGTGCTGAGGCTCTTGGGGAAGATCAAGATTCGACAATGACACACAACCACCAGAGTGTCGAATAAGCTTTCCAGAAAGCTCGAGTTCTACCAATAAGAGGTAGAGAGTTGGGAGTGGAATGCCTGTGTGGGTACTGAGTGTATCTATGTCTATTGGCGTTGTTGAAAGGGCACAGAGAACTGCTGCGCGTGCTGCATCGTCATCTGTTAAAGAGGAATGAGAGTTTTTTTCATCTGCTGAATTAAAATTCTCCTTTTCAAGTTGTAAAGAGGATTCTTCCTCAAAAAAATTGAGTTGGGAATTGGGAAGCGGTGAAATTAATGGCGTAAGTGTTTCGATGATGTCAGAAGGATGTGTGGTGAGGAGAGCTCCATCCTTGATAAGGTTATTTGTACCAACAGATCTTGGATCAAGTGGAGAACCGGGAATGGCAAAAATCAGCCGTCCCATTTCAGCTGCTTGGCGTGCAGTAATTAAAGATCCTGAGCGCAGGGCTGCTTCTACAACCAAGAGACCAAGTGATAGAGCCGCAATAATACGGTTTCTTCTTGGAAAATCGATAGCACGCGGCTTCCAAGAGATGGGCATTTCGCTGATGATAGCTCCACCGTTAGCGATGATGTCTTCATGCAACTTTTTATTTTCAGGAGGATAGATATGATCAATTCCTCCAGCCATGACTGCAACAGTTCCTGTTTTTAAACTTGCTTGATGCGCAACGCTATCAATTCCACGAGCAAGCCCAGAAATTATTACAAAATCTGCTTCTCCGAGACAATGCGCAAATTGAGCTGTAAGCTTTTTTCCCGCAGCTGAGGCATTTCGAGAGCCTATAATGCCAATAGACGTTTTTTGAAAAATCGAAACATTACCTTTGATAGCAATAAGTGGCGGAGGGGCTTCTGTAACTTTCAGAAAAGCTGGATAATCCGGTTCTCCCATACCGATAAACCGAATACCTAATCTTTCAGCTTCTTGTATTTCTTTTTCTGCATCTTCTAAGCTTGCTATTTTAATAGATGCAGAACCACCTCCTTTTTGACTAAGTTCTGGCAGTGCTGCTAGAGCATTTTCTGCTGTTTTATAATGATCAATGAGATTACGAAAACTGACAGCTCCAATATTTTCACTGCGCAATAACCGTAACCAGCTTAGACGTTGACGATCAGTAAGCAGAATTCCTTTATTTATCTCTGTTTTGCGTACCAATCTTATTTTCTTCCCCAATTAATAATCTACGGATATTTGCAGAATGTTTTATGAACACAAATAGGCTCATCGCAATTAGCATATAACAGAAATAAGAATCGGAAAAATAAAAAACAAATATCGGCGTGATCGTAACGGCAGCAAGCGCAGATAATGAAGAATAACGCATGAGAAGAAAAATCGCACTCCATACAATAATAAAAATAATTGCTGCGGGCCAATAGACTCCTAAGCAAACCCCTAGATAGGTCGCAACACCTTTGCCACCTTTAAATTTAAGCCATACGGGAAAAAGATGTCCTAAGAAAGCGAAAAAACCCGCTAGAGAAACAAAGATACTATTGTCGAGTGGATCACTAAAGAACTTTATAACGAAAATAACGATAGCTCCTTTTAACATATCACAAAGAAGTGTTAGAGCAGCAACTTTCTTATTTCCTGTTCGTAAAACATTTGTTGCTCCAATATTGCCGGAACCGATTGCTCTTATATCGCCAAGTTTGGCCAATCTCGTCAACAGAAGACCAAATGGAATTGAGCCAATGAGATACGATACGAGGAAAATAAACCATGGAGTGGACTGAAAAAATATTTCTGTTTCATTCATAAAGAATCTCATTAAGTTTGTTGATCAAGTTTAAAAACGGATTTCCCTTTCACAAAGGTCTGGAGAACACGTCCTTGAAAACATGCATTCTTAAAAGGAGTATTTTTTGAACGTGAATAGAGCTTCTCTGTTGAAACAACCCATGGTTCTTCAAGATCAACCATAATAAGGTCTGCATAAACACCTTTTTTGAGTGTTCCTGCATTGAGTCCAAAGAGCTTTGCAGGCGTCGTTGACAAAAGTTCAGTTATCCGGAGAAGAGATAGATTCTCATCATGATAAAAACGCAAAGTTGCACTCAATAAGGTCTCCATACCAACAGCACCAGCTGTTGCATCATTGAATGGTAAATGTTTTGTGTCGATACTCTGAGGGTCATGGGAAGAAACAATAACATCTATAGTTCCATCTCTTATTGCTTCAATCAGTGCTATCCGGTCTTCTTCTGTACGCAATGGAGGCATGAGGCGGAAAGAAGTTTGATATTGACCAATGTCATTTTCGTTGAAAGATAAATGATTAATCGATACACCGGCTGAAATTTTCTCACTGCGTTGCTTGCTTAAGCGAAGGGAATCAGCAGAGAGCGCAGTCGATATCTGAGCGGCATGATAGCGTGTTTGCGTTAGTGCTGCTAAGCGCAGGTCCCTTTCAAGTGAGATCACTTCTGCTTCGCGGGGGATGCCAGAAAGACCAAGCCAACTGGCGAGCAGTCCTTCATTCATCACGCCTTGTCCTGTAAGATCTTTATCTTGCGTTTCGTGGATCAATGGGACATCAAAATCGCGTGCATAAGTCATTGCACGTCGCATAACAGATGAATTTTGGAGTGTTTTTTTTCCTTCACTAAAAGCAACGGCGCCTGCATCCTTGAGCAAACCAAATTCAGTTATTTCTTGTCCGTTGAAACCTTGTGTGATTGCCGCAACGGGATAAATATTGACCGATGACATTTCCCCTGCTGTGCGCTTAATAAATTGAACGAGGGCAACATTATCAATAACTGGATGCGTGTCTGGCATCATAAGAAAGGAAGTAATACCACCTGCTGCAGCTGCTTGACTTGCAGATGCAATTGTTTCACGATTTTCATTTCCTGGTTCTCCAACAAAAACACGCGCATCAACAAGTCCAGGAAGAATTGCTTTATTTTGTGCATTAATAACTTCTGCTTCTGCAGGGATTCCTTGATTCAAAGCTTCTTTTCCAGCGGCTGTAATCCGTCCATTTTCAACAATAACTGTACCAATTTCATCGATTGCGCGTGAAGGATCAATAATACGAGCCTGTTGAAAAACAATTGGTTTTATCATTTTTTTTCTCCATTGATCTTCAAGCGTGAATCTAATAAAGCTTCCATAACCGCCATACGCACTGCAATTCCCATTTCTACTTGTGTATGAATCATACTTTGTGGCCCATCGGCGATATCCGATGCAATCTCCACACCACGGTTTATGGGACCAGGATGCAAAATAATGCAATCGCTTTTCGCATAGGCTAAATTTTCTTTATGTAAACCAAAATAATGAAAATATTCACGCGTGGAGGGAATAAAAGAGCCCGTCATCCGTTCATGCTGTAAGCGTAACATCATGATAACGTCAGCATCTTTAAGGCCTTCTTTCATGTTGTTAAAAACCTCAACACTCATCTGATTAATTTCGGTGGGTAAGAGTGTTGAAGGGGCAACAGCACGAACACGAGCACCCAAAGCATTAAGACTAAGAATATTAGAACGTGCAACACGCGAGTGCAAAATATCTCCGCAAATGGCAACCGTTAATCCTTCAATACGATCTTTTGCTCTTTTAATGGTTAGAGCATCTAATAAAGCTTGGGTTGGATGTTCATGAGCACCATCACCTGCATTAATGACACAACAATCAACTTTTTGCGCTAATAAAGCTGCGGCTCCCGCACTGCTATGGCGAAAAACCAGTATATCTGGCTTCATCGCATTAAGCGTTGCAGCCGTATCAAGTAACGTTTCTCCTTTTTTTACAGATGAGTTGCCAATCGCGATACTCATCACGTTTGCTCCCAACCTTTTGCCGGCTAATTCAAAAGAAGATTGTGTTCGCGTAGAAGCTTCAAAAAAGAGATTAATTTGAGTCCGTCCGCGCAAAATAGATTTTGTTTTATCAATTTTGTTAGAAAGAATAATGTTTGCTTCTGCACGATCAAGCAATGTATTAAGATCTTGTACACTCAGATCTTTAATAGCTAAAAGATGTTCATGAGGGAAAGGTGGAAAAAAATTATCTTGAATCATAGCATTCTTCTTTATCTCTCTTTAAAACAGATTAAACAAGCATTTGTTGAATATGATAAATGTTTCTTAACTCTAAAAAGACAAATAGTCTATGATATGAATGATTTGAATATAGGAATAGACCTATGAGTGCTGTCTCTGCGCAAAATGCTCGTCGAAAAAATACATTTCTTAGCGATACGCTTATGTTTCGTATGGCTTCTACTTTGCCTAAGTTTTTACTAGCAAGCTTTGAAGAAATAGGGGATTTTGCTGCGAGTCGAGAAGCATGGAAGCTTTCTTGCTCAGCGAATCATTATAAGCCTTTATTATGTTATAACGATGAATGGGGACAGCGGACAGAAAAATTAGAAATACATTCTTCTTATCAAGACCTTCAACAATATTCTAGACAAGCGGGGTTGGTGACTTCGCTTTGGGAAAATACTTCTTCAGAAAATGGGGTACGTTATCAAGCACGTGCGATTCGTTTGGCTTTATCTGCTGGTTTAGAAACGGGGCATTTGAATGAGGTTATTATAACGAGTGCAGCGATTGCTGTCTTAATTAGTGATAGTGAGCTCTTCAAAAAATGGCAAAATGTCCTTTTGTCACGCCAATATGATTCTTCATCAAGACCTATTCATCATAAAAAATCCGCTTCTCTGACGTGTGCCTTTGATGATATTGAACAATACGCTTTCAATTTTCCAAGTGTTAAGAAAATTTCTTTCGATGAAAATATGGAGCGAGATCTGTATCGTTTAAATGTCGTAAAAACCAATGTTATTAATCCTACAGCTGATGGATATCTTGTTAGTGCAGATTTAAATGGTCATTTAAGTTGCTTTTTTGTTCCACGTATACAGGAAAATGGTGCATTAAATGGACTGATATCGATTCGTCATTTAATTCAGCGTTCTGGAGAACTTTTAACACCAGAGGGGGTTGTTGATTTTCAAGGCAGTTATGGCTGGCTTTTGGGAAATGCTGGAGAAGGTCTTAAAGTTATTAAAGATATCGAAACGATGATGCGTTTTGATCAATCTGTCATATCGGCAGGTGTTTTGCGCGCTGCCCTTCAATTTGGTATAGATTTTTTCCGCAAAAAAATGCCAAATCAGCCTTTACCACCGCTGACAGAACGTATTTTTGCAGATATTGCATTAGATATTGCTGCTTCACAAGCATTGGTTTTGCGTTTAGCGCGAGCCTTTGACAATGCAGCAAATGACCGTTCTGAAGCAGCTTTCGCGCGCATTATGACACCTATTATTGCTTACCACGTCAGTCAATTGGTTGTGCCTATTATTGGCGAAATTATTGCACAACTTGGTATTGAAAGCTTTATAGAGAACAATCCATTATCACAAATGTTGCATAATGGACCTGCGCGAATTGTGAGAAATAGTTCGGCTAATCAATTGGTAAAGGATGCCATTCTTATTGCCGAAAAAGCACCGGGATTGTTTCAGAAATTGTTAGAAAAAATTGCTCTTGATATTGGACCAGCAGGACCACGTGCCATTGAAATTATTAAGTCCGCCGGTGATATGGCCGCGGAAAATGAAGGAGCAGGAAGGTTTTTTGTTGAACAAGTAGCCTATGCAGCTGCTGCCGCATCATTACGTTCTACGGATATAGAACATGTTGCAAATGCCTATATGGAAAGCCGCCTTGGGGGACAATGGAGATCTTCTTACGGGATGCTCATTGCACGCTATAATGCAGGGCATTTGCTCAATGTTCTCTATCCTTCCATATGATGAAAGTTTTGAATTCTATTGAGAGCACCTTGTAATATAAAAGCAGCGGCTGCCGAATCAATTCTGCTTGCTCTTTTAGCGCGCGATACATTCATTTCTAACAAAGAGCGCTCTGCGGCAATGGTTGATAAGCGTTCATCCCAAAAAACAAATGGAATTTTTGTATGTTCTTTCATATTGCTCACAAAGGCTTTGGTTGCTTGAACACGAGAGCCACTGCTTCCATTCATATTAAGAGGTAAGCCAATGATAATAACACCTACATTTTCATGATCAAAAATTTTAATCAATGTTTGGGCATCTTCTGTAAATTTTTTTCGCTGCAGCACAGGACGCGGGTTAGAAACAGTCAACCCCATATCAGAAATCGCAATTCCAATCGTTTTTGTCCCTAAATCTAAGCCTGCTATTGTTTGTCCAGGCAAAAGATGCGTCATAACTTCATTGATATTAATAACAGTCATAAGAATTATAATACGTTTTTTTATGTTACAGATCTATAATTATATTCTTTATTCATGTTATCTAATATTCTTGCGCTTGCAAGCGCAGCCTTGTATAGCGAGAATAAAGATCAATGCATAAAACAAAAAAAACAGAAAGGCGTAAAGAGTATGTCTGTTGATCAAGAAACCGTCAAGCGGGTTGCTCGTTTAGCGCGGATTGCCATCCACGATAATGAGATAGAACCTATGACAAAAAAATTCAATGCTGTTCTCGGTTTTGTAGAGCAGTTAAATGAAGTTGATGTCAGTGAAGTTGAGCCATTAACATCTGTGATACCGATGACTCTACGAATGCGTGAAGATCATGTTACAGATGGCAATAAAGCAGCAGATATTGTCGCCAATGCACCTGTTACAGAAGAAAATTTCTTTCTTGTCTCAAAAATTGTTGAGTAACTTTTTATATTTTTGAAATTTGAGAACCAATATGACTGATTTAACAAACCTCACAATTGCACAAGCTCGTGATGCTCTCATAAAGAAAAAGCTCAAAGCAACGGAATTAACGGAAGCTTATTTAAAAGCAATTGAACTGGCTAATCCAACTTTGAATGCTTATGTAACAATAACAGCAGAACAAGCAAGAAAAATGGCTGCTGAATCAGAGGGCCGTTTGGCGAGAGGAGAGGGGGGGACTTTGGAAGGAATCCCTCTAGGAATTAAAGATCTTTTTGCAACCCGTGGTGTTCATACTCAAGCCTGTTCAAATATCCTTGATGGTTTTAAACCGCACTATGAATCAACCGTTACGGCTAATTTATGGCAAGATGGTGCCGTAATGCTCGGAAAACTTAATATGGATGAGTTTGCTATGGGCTCCTCTAATGAAACGTCATATTATGGTCCTGTTATTAATCCATGGAGAAAAAAAGGCTCGAATGAAAAACTCGTCCCCGGTGGTTCTTCGGGGGGATCATCTGCCGCTGTTGCTGCACAAATTTGTGCGGGTGCAACAGCAACAGATACAGGTGGTTCAATACGTCAACCAGCAGCTTTTACTGGAACTGTAGGAATAAAGCCGACTTATGGACGTTGTTCACGATGGGGCGTTGTCGCGTTTGCTTCATCCCTCGATCAAGCTGGACCTATTGCTAGAGATGTTCGTGACTGTGCTATCTTACTCAGATCAATGGCCTCTTTTGATGAAAAAGATTCTACTTCCATGAATTTACCAGTTCCTGATTATGAAAGTTATCTTGGTCAATCAATTAAAGGAATGAAAATTGGTATTCCAAAAGAATATTATCTGGATGGAATGTCTTCTGAGGTTATTGAACTTTGGCAAAAGGGAATAAATTGGTTAAAAGATGCGGGAGCTGAAATACACGATATTTCTTTACCTCATACAAAATATGCTCTACCTTCTTATTATATTATAGCTCCTGCAGAAGCCTCTTCTAATTTAGCGCGTTATGATGGTGTCCGTTTTGGTTTGCGTGTGCCTGGAAAAGACATCATCGAGATGTATGAAAATACGCGTTCTGTTGGTTTTGGTGATGAAGTCAAGCGGCGTATTTTGGTGGGGACTTATGTTCTTTCATCAGGCTATTATGATGCCTGTTATCTTAGAGCTCAAAAAGTAAGGACACTCGTAAAACGTGATTTTGATCAATGTTTTGATTCAGGCATTGATGCTATTCTTACCCCAGCAACACCAACACCTGCCTTTGGTATTGCTGATGAAAAAATAAAAAATGATGCTGTCGCAATGTATCTTAATGATATTTTTACGGTACCGGTTAATATGGCTGGTTTACCAGGAATTTCTGTTCCTGCTGGTTTGTCATCAAGTGGTTTACCCTTAGGATTACAACTGATTGGTAAGCCCTTTGCTGAAGAAGTTATTTTTCAAATAGCGCATATTATTGAACAAGCCGCAGGAATATTTTGTGCAGAAAAATGGTGGATATAATCATCAAACTGAAAAACATTTCTCATCAGTGATGAGAAATGTTTTCTTAAAAGTGAGGAGGAATAGATTCTATTTCCTTAATTTTTCGTCTTTATCCACCAAGATAGGCTTCTTTAACGCGCGGATCAGAAAGCATAGCTTTTCCTTCACCGTGAAATAAAATATGCCCTACTTCTAAAATATAAGCATAATCAGCGATAGAAAGTGCAGCAAATGCATTTTGTTCAATAAGAAGAACAGTTTTTCCCATATCATTAATTTTGCGGATAATCGAAAAAATCTCCCGAACGAGAAGGGGGGCTAACCCCAGTGAGGGTTCATCTAATATAACCATATCAGGATTACTCATAAGTGCGCGCCCTACAGCAACCATTTGTTGTTCCCCACCTGACATTGTTCCCCCCAACTGTCTTGATCTTTCACGTAGACGTGGGAAAAGATCAAATATCCATTCAATATCACGAGAAATTCCCTGTTTATCATGACGAATATAAGCACCCAGATGGAGATTTTCTAAAACAGTGAGATGGGGCATAATACGTCGCCCTTCAGGGCTGAGAGCAATCCCTAATCGCAAAATCTCTTCTGGTGATTTTTTAATAATTGATTCGCCATTATAGGTAATTTCTCCATAGACAGAGCGATTAAGTCCTGTAATAGAGCGTACAATACTGCTTTTCCCAGCACCATTGGCCCCAATTAAAGTAACAATACTGCCTTTTTTTATGGACATAGAAAGATTTTGAACAGCTTTAATGGCGCCATAATGAACGTGAAGATTTTTTATTTTAAGAATATCCATAAACATCTCCGCCGAGATAAGCTTCAATAACTTTAGGGTCATTACGAATTTCATCTGGTGTGCCACTGGCAATGCAACAGCCATATTCCATAACCAAAATATGTTGGCAAAGCCCCATAACCACTTTCATATCGTGCTCAATAAGAAGAATTGTAAGATCAAAGTCTTTTTGCACTTTTGCGATGAATTTTCTAAGATCTTCACTTTCTTGAGGATTCATGCCAGCGACAGGTTCATCAAGAAGAAGCAATTTAGGCTTTGTGGCTAATGCGCGTGCGATTTCTAAACGTCGCTGTACACCATAAGGTAAAGCTGTTGCTAATTGATTGGCAAGGTGATCAAGTTGTAGCCGTTCAAGAAGCTCCATGGAACTTTTATACACTTCTCTTTTTTCTCTCATTGCTTTTGAAAAAAAGAGAGCTGAATAAAACCAAGGATATTTTTGACGGACATGAGCGCCTACCATAACATTCTGTAAAACCGTTAACCCTGAGAAAAGACGAATGTTTTGAAATGTTCGGGCAATATGACGCCTGCAAACAATATAAGGAGGCTCTCCAGAAATTTTTTGTTCATCAAAAAGAATAGTACCACTTGTAGGAGCATAAAATCCAGAAATCATATTAAAAACTGTTGTTTTTCCGGCACCATTAGGACCAATTAATCCTGTTATGCTTCCTCGTTTAATGGCCATATTAACATTATTGACAGCAATTAACCCGCCAAAACGCATTACAATATCATTGAGTGAAAGAAGAGTGTCGTTCATAGCTTTCCCTCAGACTTAGAAAACTTTTTGCGTGCCAAAAAGTTATAAATTCCATTCCATGAAAATTCACGTTGTCCCATCAACCCCTTTCTCCAAAATAAAATAATTACCAGCAATAAAAGAGAGAAAACAACCATGCGAAGTCCTGGTGTTTCTGGAATATGTATAAAACCTAAGTCAAATGGACTTTCAATAATACGAAGCCATTCGAGCATGACTGTAATAATAATGCTGCCAATAATGCTTCCTGTAATTGAACCAAGACCACCAGCAACGACAATCATCAAAATATTAAACGTGAGCAAAAAATTAAACATTTTTGGATCAATGGTTGAAATAAGAGCAGCCATTAATGCGCCACCTATTCCTGCAAAAAATGCTCCAACAGTAAAAGAAAAACTACGGTAGAAAAAAGCATTAATTCCCATCGTTTTTGCAGCAATTTCATCATCACGAATAGCCCGTAATACGTTACCCGTATTGCTTCGCAGTAAGAGGACAATAAAAAGAACTGTAAATGCTAACCAACCATAGTTCCACCATAACGTTGCATTTTGAGGTATTCCTTTAATTCCCAAAGAACCATTTGTAAGCGATGTTGCATTGGTAATGACAATACGGATAATTTCTGCAAAACCCAATGTTGCAATTCCGAGATAATCGCCACCAAGACGTAATATTGGCAAAGCAATCAATAAACCGATAATTGCTGCACACAAACCACTGATAACAACAGCGACAAAAAAAGGGAATTGTAGATGGGATAATGGTTCAGCGATAGGCTCAAGAATCCACATCATCTCTTTTTGTTCAGGAGAAAGAAGTAAAATTGCGCAGACATAAGAACCAATAGCCATAAAGCCGGCATGCCCAAGGGAAAACATACCTGTAAAGCCGTAAATCAAATTAAGTGAAATTGCCAAGATTGCATTAATAGCAATCAGATTGATGATACGGAGTGTATAGTCATTAAAATGGTTATCCGCATAGAATAAAAAACCTATAAGAACGAAAATACTGATACACGATAAAAAGGTTGTCGCTGATTTTGTCATTAGATTTTCTCCTGACTTTTTTTACCCATTAATCCCGTGGGCAATACCAATAAAATCAGAATCAATAAAATGAAAGCGAAGGCATCACGATATCCAGATAGCGCGGGGAAAAATGCGATAATCATAATTTCAATAAACCCTAATAACAATCCTCCCAACATTGCTCCTGGTATCGAACCAATACCTCCGATAACGGCGGCAATAAAGGCTTTAAGACCAGGAAGAACGCCCATATAAGGCTGAATTTGAGGATAACGTAAAGACCACATAATACCAGCTATAGCAGCAAGTGCTGAGCCTATCCCAAATGTAAATGCAATAACTTTATTGACAGAAACCCCCATCAAACGCGTTGTTTCGATATCATGAGAAATTGCACGCATAGCAAGACCAGGTTTTGTTTTATGGATAATCCATAACAATAAGGCAATAAGAACCAATGATACGATAGGAACAATCAGAGACATGGGAGCAATTCTAATGACACCTTCTGCTTCTGATCCTAGGTGCCATAAAAATGGTGTTACCAGAAAATCTGGTTGTTTTACGCCTTTGGGAACACCACTAAAGAGTACAGTAGCAATATTTTCAATAAAAAAAGAAACACCGATTGCACCGATAAGTGCCGAAATACGTGGTGCATGGCGTAAAGGTCTATAGGCAAATTGATCAACAATAATCCCCACTGCACTTGTAATAAAAATGGAAAAACAAAGAGCTAAAACCCAGATCGGGGTAAAATTTTGTGGAGAAATTTTAAAATAATAAATAAATCCTAACGCAAGAATCAAAAAAACCGCCATCCAATAAGTTGGAGGGCGCCTTTTAAATCCTATAAATACTGAATAGTAAATAAGAGCAGCGAGGAATAAAAGAAGAAATGCTGCCCAAGCCGGCATAAAGCTAATTGTGGAAAAGAAAACAAAATAAGCTCCCAGCATAAAGATATCACCGTGAGCAAAGTTAATCAGTCTCAATATACCATAAACCATGGTGTAACCAATAGCGATAAGCCCATAAAGAGACCCCAATGCCAGTGCATTAAAAAAATACTGGATGAACATTTCAGTGCTCATCTCTCATCCTTCCACATTTGTTAATTTACTAGGATAATAAGAAAATCTTTAAGCTTTTTTGGTTGAGAATATTTTTCTCAACCAATTTTTGCATTTCAATTTTAATACGTACAACTCTTAAATTAAAAAGCAGGTTTAACTTCTTCTAAATAAACACGTTTTCCATCCTGTATTTTAATGATACCAATCGGAATCGTAGGGTTATGATTTTCATCCATCGACATATCACCAAAAGGCGTCTGAAAATCTTTTAACTTGCTTAGTGCAATGGTAATTTTCTCACGATCAGCGCTGCCAGCATTTTCAATAGCTTTCATGAACATCATATAACTTGTGTATCCCAAAACTGAATTGATATTTGGCTCTTTGTCAGGATAAACTTTTTTCCATTCCTCTGTAAATTTTTGCGCAGCGGCTGACATATTTGGCATATCCTCACTATAGGGAAGTGTCGTATGTAAAAAACCTTCTGCAGCACTTCCTGCAATCGTAATAGTTTCTGGATTGTCCATGGCATCTCCACCCATAATTTGAAACTTCGCCCCTAATTCACGCGCCTGTTTCATGATGATGGCTCCCTCAGAAAAGTAAGATGGAATGAATAAAATATCAGGTTTTTGCGCAATAATTTGTGTGAGAACAGCTGAAAAATCCTGATCTCCGGAATTATAATTTAAATTTGAGATAACTTCACCACCTAATTTTTTGAAAGCACGCGTAAAATAACTTGCAAGCCCAATGGCATAATCGCTTGAAATATCTTTGAGGATAGCGGCCTTTTTTGCCTGTAAAACTTGGCTTACATAAGTTGCGATTCCTACGCCTTGATAGGAATCAATAAAACAAGCGCGAAAGTAATATTTTTTACCCTGTGTAACAAGGGGGTTCGTTGAAGAAGTTGCAATGGTCGGAGTCTTTGCTTTTTCAGATATTTCACCACCTGCTAGCGAGAGTGAAGAACCATAGCTACCAATGATTCCACTCACCTTTTCACTTGCTGTTAAACGCATAACAGCATTCGCCGCTTCCACTTTATCAGACTTATTATCAATAATAACAAGTTCTACTTTGCGTCCCAAAATTTCTGGGACTTGTTTATGGGCTAATTCGATCCCTCGAATTTCAAGCTGACCTCCAAAGGCATTTTGACCACTTAATGGAAGATAAACACCAATTTTGATGGGGTCACTCGCATAAACATTCGCTGTAAGTGCCATAAAAGCGGTGATTGTCGTAAGGATTTTCTTCAATTGCATTGCGCATTTCCTTAATTGAATTGTCGTTTTTGCACCTTATATTGAACTTCTTCATCATGCAAGTTTCACATTAATGAAAATATCATTATGTAAAAAAACTTTTATATGATCTTTTTTGTAGAGCCCTCTTTGTAGGATATGTAAAGCGCACAATCAAATAGTTTTATAAATATTTTTTATAAATTTCATGTTGATATTAATATGTAAGAGATACGACAATATGGGGAAATCTTATCTTGGGGCTTGCGTGTTAATACAATAGCAATGTTTACTTAAACTTAGAGAATCAATATCGTACAATTTATAAGCTACAGGATCACGTTATTATGACGAGTAAGGATGCATTCAAAGATTGTTCCCTATCTGAGGATAGTATAGGTGCTTGTGGGGAAATTATCGAAATCAGTGGTGTCATTAAGTGGTTTGATGGTAGTAAGGGCTATGGATTTATTGTACCTGATTTACCTCATTTTCCCGACATATTATTGCATGTTACAGTCATGCGAAGGGATGGTTTCCAAACAGCTTTAGAGGGCGCTAGAGTTGTTTGTGCTGTGGAAAAAACTGAGCGAGGATTAAAATGTGTTCAGGTGAAATCCATCGATTGTTCTTCAGCGGTTCATCCATCAGAAGTTCCTGCCCGTACTCATGTTGTGGTTACTCCAGAAAGTGGACTAGAACGTGCAATTGTTAAATGGTTTAATCGTGACAAAGGTTTCGGTTTTCTTAGCCGTGGGCAAGGGACAGAAGATATTTTTATCCATATGGAAACCTTGCGCCGTTTTGGTTTAGCAGAGCTTCGTTCAGGACAAGTTGTCCTTGTCCGGTTTGGTAAAGGGGAAAAAGGTTTGATGACAGCAGAAATTTATCCAGATATAGGATTTCCTTTTGCTACACATTAAACCGCTACTCATTGAACTTTCGAGTAAAACCTTTTAAAGGATGGTTATTGCGTAAACAGCTATAGAAGTATCTCTGTTATAGCTCTCGTGAATTTATAAATTAAATGAGAAAATGCGCGTATCTATAAAAAAAATAAGGAAAAAAGAGAACAACTCTCTTTTTTTTGGCTTTTGAACTCTGATTATTTTTATTTCAGAAACAAAATTTAAGATTTTTTTGTGGTGGAGACAAAAATGTTAAAACCTTTTAAAAGAGGGTATATTGTTTTATTGGCGGTGTTTTTTATGCTAGAGATGCGCGTTGTTGTCGCGAAGGAGCCCATGGAGCTTCCTATTCACCCGATTCCTTTAGAAATACACACAAACCAGGGCACGATTTCTTATAAGGTAGAGATTGCTTTTACCCCCTCTCAAGCAGCAGCTGGTTTAATGTATCGGACTGATTTTCCACGCGATCGTGCAATGCTTTTTAAACAGCAAAAAAGTTATCAATCGGGAGATGAACAGAAGTTTTTTATGTGGATGGCTAATACACCTTTGCCCTTAGATATGATTTTTTTAAACTCTGAAGGCATTATTGTATCGATTATTGAAAACACTTCTCCATTTTCAAAAAAAACCATTTCATCAGGCGTTCCTGCAGCTTTTGCACTTGAGATTAACGCTGGTGAAGTTTCTGAAAAACAGATACAAAAAGGGCAACGTATTATTCATCCTGTCATTTGTGGAAAGTGCAATAAAAAATGACAGCTGAGGACGTTCGTTTTTTTGAATATGATGGTTTGCGATTTGCTTATCGAGAAGAAGGGGAAGGTGCACCTATTTTGTTGATCCATGGTTTTGGATCTTCTGCTCGGGTGAACTGGTTTGCAACGGGTTGGTTTCGTATTCTCACTGAAGCAGGGTATCGTGTTATTGCTCTTGATAACCGAGGGCATGGAGATTCAGTTAAAAGTTATGATCCTAGCTTTTATACGCCTCAAGCTATGGCTGGCGATGCCGTAAGACTCTTACAGCATTTAGAGTTATCTAAAGCCCATGTTATGGGATATTCTATGGGAGCTCGTATTAGTGCTTTTATGGCTCTTTTACATCCAACATATGTGAACAGCGTTATTTTTGGTGGTTTAGGTATTGGTATGGTAACGGGAGCAGGAAATTGGGAGCCTGTTGCTGAGGCTCTTTTAGCGGAAGATCCCTCTACCATTACCAATGCGCGTGGTTTAATGTTCCGTAAATTTGCTGATCAAACGAAAAGTGATAGACGTGCTCTGGCTGCTTGTATTATCACATCAAAACAAGAGTTAACGGCATCTGAAATTTATAAAATTGAACAACCTGCACTTGTTGCCGTTGGTTCATTAGATGAGATTGGCGGTGCTGCAGAGCCATTAGCAGCTTTGTTGCCTTGTGGTGAAGCTTTACCAATTCCTGGTCGAGATCATATGCTTGCTGTAGGTGATAAAGTTTATAAAAAAGGTGTTATCGATTTTCTCTCTCGTTATCCTATAAGATAAAAATTTTTGATAGATCTTAGCATTTACAAAAATACCTAATACTTTTGCGTATAAACTGAAAAGATTATTTAAAAACTTTCCTATTTGGACATAAATTTTTATAAAAAATAGGCAGACAGATAAGCTCTGATCGCTTATTTTATATATTTTTGAAGTTGTTTAATTCTTTTAAGGTTAGATAACTATATTTAAAATTCATTGAAAAGAATTATTTTTGAATGATGTAATAATATTTTTTGCTAAAAAATGTAGTTTTAAATAAAAAATTATTATTATTTTAATTTTTTATAGAAGTAACAAAATTATAAATCGTTGATTAATTTTTCTTCTAAACAAACCTCATAAATGCAGATGCTAAAATTGGAGATAAAGTAAAATTATTTTAAATATACACAGTTTTCTGCCATTTTTTTATCTATACGGGTATATTTAATAATGATAGACTCCTTTTATAAAAGTTCTTTATGAAGATATAAAGAAAGAGCTGTAAATATATGTAATATTAAGTCAATATTCAGATTAAGCTTTTTTACTGGCTTTACAGAATCAGATAAGTGTCTTATTCGCGCGACATGCAATTATTTTAATCGTTTCAAAAAACAGGAGAGCATAGTGAATGCTGATGAAATAAAAAAACTTGATAATTATTTAAAAAATACATTCCAAAACTCAGCATTGCAAGTCAGAGCACGCCCTAAAAAGGATGATTCTTGTGAGGTTTATATGGGGGATGAGTTTCTAGGTGTTATCTATCGAGATGAAGATGAAAATGAGCTATCCTACAGTTTCTCAATGGCTATATTGGATATTGATTTAGAAAATTGATTGACTATTTTCATCCTTGAATGAAGTCTTTTTTCCCATAAGGTTTATATGAGTTTTAATGCTTTAAAGCTTGTATGGTTATGGCGTGCAATAATAAGGTGATCATGGATCGTAATGCCTAATGCATTTGCTGCGTCTTTTAATCTGTATGTCATTGTTATATCTGCATCAGAGGGGGTAGAATCACCAGAAGGATGATTGTGGACTAAGATAAGTCCTGATGCGGATAACTCTAAAGCTCGAGAAATAACTTCACGAGGATAAACAGGGGTATGATCAATGGTTCCAGTTTGTTGTACTTCATCGGCAAGTAAGCCGTTTTTCTTATCGAGAAATAAAATACGAAATTGTTCACGTGTTTCGTGAGCCATAACCGCTTTACAATACGCTAATACTTTATCCCATGATGAAAAAATATCACGTTTAAACAACTCTGCACGAGCAAGGCGTCCAGCAACATCTGAAATAATTTTTAAATCAATTGCTGTTGCGGGGCCACATCCTTGAACCTCTTGAAGTCGATGAATATCAGCTCCTAACACATCAGCGAGTGAACCAAAATGTGCTATCAAATTTTTAGCTATAGGTTTTGTGTTTGCGCGGGGTATTGTGCGAAAAAGCAATAATTCAAGATATTCATAATCTTCAAGTGCATTTCCTTTTGACTTTAAATAGCGCTTTCGAAGACGTTCACGATGTCCTTGATAATGTTTATCAAGCTGTGTGTTTTTCTTAGGAGCTTTACTTTTTCTTTCTGATACTGAGGTGGGGGGAGAACTTGATGTTAATGCAAAGTGATTACTTTGAATATCTTCCTTTTGATTTAATTTTTTAGCCATAACATCTCTACAGTGGATTAGGTCTGAGAATTTGGAATATAAAAGATATTTTTAGGCGATTGTGTAAATATTTCATACCCTTCATTTGTAACACCAATTGTATGCTCATATTGTGCTGTAAGAGAGCGGTCACGAGTAACAGCAGTCCAACCGTCAGATAAAATCTTAACTTGTGGCTTACCAAGATTAATCATAGGTTCAATCGTAAATATCATCCCTTGTTTTAATTCGATTCCTTCTCCAGGATTTCCATAATGGAGAATATTGGGGGCATCATGAAACAGCTGACCGATACCATGTCCGCAAAAATCTCTCACAATTGAGCACCGTTCAGATTCTGCATATTGTTGAATGGCTGCACCAATATCACCTGTCGTTGCTCCAGGTTTAACCACAGCGATTCCTCTCATAAGACTTTCATAGGTTATTTCTAAAAGGCGTTCTGCAGCACGTCTGATTTTTCCAACAGGATACATGCGGCTTGAATCACCATGCCAACCATCAAGAATAAAGGTTACATCAACATTCACAATATCGCCTTCTTGCAAGGGTCTTTTATTGGGAATACCATGACAGACAACGTGATTGATAGATGTACAGCATGAATGGCTGTATCCATGATAATTTAGGTCAGCAGGAAGAGCCCCTTTTTGGGCACCAAAAGTAAATACAAAATCATCAATTTCTTGCGTAGTGACGCCAGGTTTAATGATATCCATAAGAGCATCAAGGCATTCTGCCGCAATACGACCAACTTCACGCATTTTAGCAAAAGCATAGTCATCGAAAATGCGAATTTTCCCGTTAAATTTTAAAGGGGTTTTATTATATTCAATATACTCAATCATCGTTTTTTCTGTTTTCTATTTTTACTCTCTGAATCGGAAAAATACCTTCTACACTTACATGACACTTTACAGCATAACATTCTACTCCTGATTTTAATGCTAAATCAAACTTACGTCCATAGAGTGGATCAAGATCGCGACAGATTGTAAAAGCAGAACAATCTTCCCGTTGAATAACATAAAGCATAGCAGCTCGTTTTCCTTGTTGTACGACTTGTATGAGTTCTTCAAGGTGACGGGCGCCCCGTTTTGTTGCGCTATCAGGAAATTCTGCTAATCCTTTTTGACGAATAAAATGAACATTTTTGACTTCTAGGTAACAATCAGGAAGAATGTCATCCTGCAAAAGAAAGTCAATGCGTGATTGTATCCCATAGCGTTGTTCTTTTAAAATTGTTTTATACCCACTTAATTCTGGTAGTAATCCGTTTTGAATTGCTTCTAATGCAAGTTTATTAGGTAAAGCAGTATTAATACCAACTAAAGTATTATCGGATTCAACAATTTCTAATTGATAGGCATATTTTCTCTTGGTATTTTTATGATATGAAAGCCAAATATTGGCGTTGGAAGTTGTCAATCCAAGCATTGATCCTGTGTTTGGTACCGACACAGTGAAGATATGTTGGTCATCCTGTTTAACATCTGCAAGGAAACGTTTATAACGACGGATAAGCTTTGCAGGAAAAAGTTTGGGAATAAAGTACATATTTCTTTTTTAGGATTTATGATTTCATAATTCAACTGAGGTTATGATTTGTAGAGGCTCTTCCCTATTAAAAAAGATAAAATTGATGTAAAAAACGCTACGATATCTTATATAAATTGTTATAAACTTCATCGTTTACTTTAATGGCTTTTAAAATTTTTATGAGAGAATTTATACCTTTTGAGTGAAAAAATAACATTGTTTATAATTTATTATTAAGCAACATTAGAGTACTGTGAAGAAGGTTGCATTAAAAAATAGTGGAGAGGGAGATTATTTAAGTGAAACTAGGTAAGGTTGATGGCTGGAACGAATAAGAATCGTGAAAATTTAACAAAGGGGCCCATTATTATTTTAGTTGAACCGCAGCTTCCGGAAAATATTGGTATGGTCGCAAGGGCAATGGCAAATTTTGGGCTTTCTAAGCTTCGGCTTGTCAAACCTCGAGAAACATTTCCAAATGAAAAAGCTAGAGCTGCTGCAAGTAAAGCTGATCATGTCATTAACAACACCGTGATTTTTGACACATTGTGTGATTCAATTGCAGATTTACATTATGTCTTTGCTACAACAGCCCGTGAAAGATGTGGATTTAAAACTGTAAAAAGTGCAGTCGAAGCAGCAAATGTACTCCGTCAGCGTGAGAATATCGGACATAAAACAGGTATTGTCTTTGGAAGAGAGAGATGGGGACTAGAAAATGATGAAATCAGCCTTGTTGATGAAATCATCACTTTTCCAGTTAATCCTGCTTTTGCATCACTTAATATTGCACAAGCAGTTCTTTTGATGTCTTACGAATGGATGAAAACAGGTCTAGAACATATAAGCGATACGGCATTTCGTGCAGTAGAGATGGAGCCTGCAAATAAAGCAGTATTTCATGGTTTTTTATCTCAATTAGAAGAGGCTTTGGATATTCGTGGGTATTTTAGACCTCGAGAACGAAAAGAGGTTATGCTTACAAATTTGCGCTCTGTTTTTACGCGTGCTAACTTTAGTGAATCTGAGGTTCGCTTATTGCGAGGCGTTATATCTTCATTAGATCATTTTTCTCCAAAATATCCACGGGGGAGTAGAGCCCCTAAAGAGCGTGATCGTCAAAAAATTAAAAACAAGTGTGAAAACTGATGGATCTACGACCTGTTCTTTTTTTTGATAGTGGTGTTGGTGGTTTAACAGTGTTAAGGGAAGCACGCGTTTTTATCCCTGAAATACAATTTATTTATGTGGCTGATGATGCTGGATTTCCTTATGGAAATTGGGAAGAAAATGTTTTAAGAGAACGTATTTTAAAGATTTTTACAAATCTTTTAATACGTTATAATCCCGTCTTATGTGTGATTGCTTGCAACACTGTTTCTACATTGATGATGGCAGATCTACGACAGAATTTTCCTCATGTCCTTTTTGTGGGAACGGTTCCTGCAATTAAATCAGCTGCTGAACAAACGAAATCTGGTTTTATTTCCGTATTAGCGACTCCTGGAACAGTTAAACGTGCCTATACAAATGAATTAATTAACTCTTTTGCTGGACAGTGTCATGTTCAACTTGTAGGAAGTGAAAAGCTTGCTGGATTTGCTGAAGATTATTTACGAGGAAAATCTATCGATTTAGAAGAGTTAAAAAAAGAAATCCTGCCATGTTTTGTAGAAAAAAATGGCAAATATACTGATGTTATCGTTTTAGCCTGCACTCATTATCCTTTTTTGATTAAATTCTTTCGTGAACAAGCTTTATGGTCCGTTAAATGGATTGATCCAGCAAAAGCGATCGCCAAACATATCAGATCATTATTGCCCTTGTCGGAAAAGATACATCAGCCCCCCATAAAGAAATATCAAGATTTTGCGTTGCTGACATCAAAAAATATTACTTCTTCAACAGAGCATTTATTAAAAGGATTTGGCTTAAAACTGATGAAAGGAGTTGACTTTGAGATACGGGATCAATAAAGATACTCTTCTAGCTTTTTCTTTCAAGAAAATGGCTGTCATTGACGTGTCCCGTGGATAGTTTTGTATCATTGGTATGTTAAGCTATTCTGTCAGTCTTTTGTATTTAAAGGCAGAGGAGGGCGCGTTTCCTTGGGATCTTAAGATCTCGTGTTTTATTTTAAAGGAAATGCGATGAGTAAACGCGAAACAACAAAATATAAAATTGACCGACGTATGGGAGAAAATATTTGGGGGCGTCCAAAATCTCCTGTCAATCGTCGTGATTATGGTCCAGGTCAGCATGGACAGCGTCGTAAAGGAAAACTTTCTGACTATGGGGTGCAATTGCGCGCTAAACAAAAGTTGAAAGGGTTTTATGGCGATATTTCAGAAAAGCAATTCCATAAGACTTATGTGGAAGCTGCTCGTCGGCGGGGTGATACGGGTGAAAATCTTATCGGTCTGTTAGAATCACGTTTGGATGCTGTTGTCTATCGTGCAAAATTTGTGCCTACGATTTTTGCTTCTCGCCAATTCATTAATCATGGTCATGTGAATGTAAATGGGCGGCGTACAAATATTCAATCGTATCGTTGTAAGCCAGGTGATGTTATTGAGGTTCGGGAAAAATCAAAACAACTTGTTTTGGTTTTAGAATCAGTACAATTAGCAGAACGTGATGTCCCCGATTATATTGAAGCAGATCATAAACATATGAAAGCGACCTTTACACGTATTCCTGCTTTTGCAGATGTTCCTTATGCTGTGCAAATGGAACCTAATTTGGTTGTTGAATTCTATTCTCGATAATTTTTATGAGAAAAGTGGTCTCTCTTCTATTATTATAATTTCAAGCTATTGTGTTGTTTTTATAATCTTTGAAGTCAGCAAATATTTTCAAATGGTTCTATATTAAGTTTGTTACACTATTTTAGTGTCATAAGCTTATATAGTTCCATTTCTTTTTTCATATCTATTTTTATAAATTCAAAAAACTTGAAATGTAAGCTTGCTTTATATTTGTTTTTATCTTTGAAAATGGGCTATTACTTGTGCAGGATATGATCTTATGAATGATGTTTCCGTTGAATATCAAGCAATAGAAGAAAACGAAGAGAAAGATGATCTTTTAACAAGCAAAGAAGATGATTGCCATCCAATATTTCGGCGTGCTCCTTCAAGTGTGGAATTTAATAAATTGCGCAAACGACTTTTGCGTCATATGAGGCAAGCTTTAGATGATTTTTCTATGCTCTCTACTGGAAAAAAATGGCTTGTTGCTTTATCGGGCGGAAAAGACTCTTATGGTTTATTAGCACTTCTTTTAGATTTAAAGTGGCGTGGTCTTTTACCCGTTGAAATTCTCGCTTGTAATCTTGATCAAGGTCAACCAGGTTTCCCTAAACATATTCTTCCAGACTTTTTGAGTTCTTATAAAATTCCCTATCGTATTGAATATCAAGATACTTATTCCATTGTTACAGATAAATTGTCAGAAACACAGACATATTGTTCACTTTGTTCTCGATTGCGACGGGGTAATCTCTATCGTATTGCACGTGAGGAGGGGTGTTCGGCATTAATTTTAGGGCATCATCGTGATGATGTTTTGGAAACATTTTTTATGAATTTGTTTCACGGTGGCCGATTAGCCGCTATGCCTGGAAAACTTAAAAATGATGAAGGTGATCTTTTTGTGTTACGTCCTCTTGTCTATGCCACTGAGGAAGATATGGAAAAATTTGCTCAAGCAATGCAATTTCCGATTATTCCTTGTAATCTTTGCGGTAGTCAAGATGGTTTACAACGTAATGCAATGAAAGAAATGCTGAAAAATATCGAAAGACAAATGCCAGGACGCAAAGATACAATGATTCGCGCTTTAACGAATGTGCGCCCAAGTCATTTACTTGATAAGAAATTCTTTGATTTTAAAACATGTGAATAAAAATGAAGCATTGTTAAAAAATAAGTTTAAAAATTTCAATTTAAGTCACTTATTTATAATAATAATTCACTGTTTTGCAATTTAACTACCATAAATATTGTATTTTGAATTTTCTTATATTGTATCCATAAAAAATATCCCCCCATATCACAAGCAGAACTCTTGGACATATAAAACATAATTTAAAGAGATTCTTTTAAAATTGGTTTGCTCTTTTTTAAAGTAAACATGAAAGAGTCTTGTAGATTTTATCTTATTCTGTTGTGCAATAAAACATTGTCATTTAGAGCGATAAATGAAGAGAATATAAAATTCTTGATAAAAATAAGTTGTTTTTAGAATGTACAGCGAACATTCAAGACAGGGATTGCCTATAAATTCTCATGAAGTGAATCACATAAGTAACCAAACCCTATCGTGAGCAGTTGCTTTTTTATAAACTAACACTGATGGAGAACCTTATCATTGGGATGGGAAGAAGCTCAATTTTTTAAACGGCTATACCATAAAGGTCATAAGCATCTGATTGTTCGATTTTAACGGTGACAAACTCACCAACACGCAAGGGGCGTCGTGATGATATATGGACAACACCATCTATTTCTGGAGCATCGTATTGACTACGTCCTTTGGCGACTTTTCCTTGACTTTCATCGATAAGAACTTGGAGTCTTTTTCCAATTTTTTTCTTTAAAAGATGTGTAGAAATTTGTTGTTGTTTTGCCATAAAACGATGCCAGCGGTTTTCTTTCACATCTTCAGGAATATTTTCTAATCCCAAATCATTTGCAACGGCTCCTTTTACTTCTTCATATTTAAAGCATCCAGCGCGTTCAATTTTTGCTTCTTCTAGCCATTCTAGAAGCATATTAAAATCCTCATTTGTTTCGCCTGGAAATCCAACAATAAATGTTGATCGCAAAGTAAGGTCTGGACATATTTTTCGCCACTTTTCAATTCTACGGTTTGTTTTTTCCATAAGAGCAGGACGCTTCATATGACGCAAAACAGTCGGTGATGCATGCTGAAAAGGAATATCCAGATAAGGGAGAATTTTTTTTGCCGCCATAAGTTCGATGACTTCATCCACATGGGGATAAGGATAAACGTAATGCATACGTACCCAAATGCCCATATCACCTAGTTCGCGACAAAGATCAAAGAATTTTGTTTTAATTGTGCGATCTTTCCAAGAATTTTCGAGATATTTAAGATCAATACCATAAGCACTCGTATCTTGTGAAATAACTAAAAGTTCTTTTACACCTGCTTTTACCAACTTTTCAGCCTCACGAAGAACATCACTGATGGGACGTGAAGTGAGATCACCACGCAGGGTAGGGATGATACAAAAACTACACCTGTTAGAACATCCTTCAGAAATCTTTAAATAGGCATAATGGCGAGGTGTTAAACGAATACCTTGGGGAGGAACTAAATCAAGAAAAGGATCATGAACAGGGGGAATTGCCGTATGAACAGCTTGTATAACACTTTCATAAGCTTGTGGTCCTGTAATCGCCAATACATTAGGGTATTTTTGGCGAATAACATCAGGATCAGAACCAAGACACCCTGTTACAATAACTTTTCCATTTTTTTTGAGAGCTTCATCAATATTGGCTAGCGATTCTTTTCTGGCAGAGTCGAGAAAACCACAGGTATTTACAATAACGACATCAGCTCCTTGATGTTGACGTGAAATTTCATACCCTTCAGAGCGGAGACTTGTAATAATTCGCTCAGAATCTACGAGTGCTTTTGGGCATCCGAGGGAGACAAAACTAATACGAGGTGCTGCCATGATAATCCTATAATTACTATGAAGATTGCGTTCCGCTTTTATTGACTTAAAAAATCAAAAAATGTTCTTTATTTTTACAGATAATAATTTGTTATAAATCGATTTGATTTTTTTCTACAATATTTTGTGTATGCTTACAATTTTATCTTATTATACATACTATTATTGAGAGCGGTGATATAAGACAGACTCCTTCAAAATATTCAAGCTCTTTTAGAGTAGGTGGTGAATATTTTTAAGCTTTTTTGTCGAGCCTTACGTGAGTGAACAATATATGAGAGCAGAGGGGTAGTGAAACGAGTCCCATAAGGATTTAGATTTATTTATAAACCCAATTGGAGGCATCTTTTAGCTATGGGGAGAAAGTCAACTGCGTGTGGCACAATATTTTAAAATACTCAATAGTTTTTTACTGTATTTTATTGCGATATATACTCCATATATAAGTTTATTTTTAATATTTGCGAATAAGTCCGGTAAGTTTTCCTTGTATTTCTACACGCTCAGATTTGTATGTACGTACTTCGTAGTGAGGATTAGCAGCTTCTAATGCAACAGATGTTCCTTTGCGTCGATAACGTTTTAATGTTGCTTCTTTTTTATCAATAAATGCGACAATAATTTCACCTGATATTGCTGTATTTTGACGTTTTACAATAATCGTATCTTTATCAAGGATCCCAGCCTCAACCATAGAATTATCTTTAACTTCTAATGCATAGTGCTCACCTGTATTAACCATATCGTGTGGGAGAGAAAGAGTGCTTGTTTGTTGCAGTATAGCAGAGGCGGGCACACTCGCAGAAATACGTCCCATAATGGGGATTGTGATATTTTTTTTTTCTTCTTCCTCAACACTTCCAAGATTAGCCAAGTTTTTTGATATTTCTCTTTTATTTTTTTCTATCACACTGGGAGAAATCTTACGGGCTAGAGAAAGGTTAAATGTTATTTTTTCAGGGAGTCGAATCACCTCCACTGCACGAGCACGATTGGGTAAACGACGTATAAACCCCCGTTGTTCCAAGGCGATAATAAGCTTATGAATGCCAGACTTTGAAGAAAGCTCTAAAGCATTTTTCATTTCTTCAAAAGAAGGAGGAACACCTGTTTCTTTTATATGATTGTGAATAAACAAGAGGAGCTCATATTGTTTACATGTCAGCATTCAATGTTCCAATCAAAAAATAAAAAAATTACAGTAAAAAATACGTGTATATAAATAATTATACAACTTTTTTTGCTAAATCAAAATTATTTGCTTTATTTTTGATCTTATAAGTGAAGTTAATTAGGCAATATGTTTATTTATAGACATATTTAATATATAATAAGTATGAAATTTTACTTTCATAAATTTATCATAATATTGTTTATATATTATAAAACTACACTAATATTAAATGATATATAAAAAATATTTTATAGCTCTGACTGAATAATTTAACACTCAATTTTATGGTCAGTATTATCCTTCTACTTTTTATACATCTATGTTTTTTATTATTTTCTCATATAATAAAATTAAATAAAATACATTCTCTCAATAGCGCAACGGATCACTCTATGTATATTTAGAATCATTTTGCACATTTTTTCTATTTTTTTATTGTTTAGTCAAATTATCTACAGTAACAATAATGAGCATAATTTATAGTCGTGCCTGATATTTTCAATGAGACTGAATTTTTTTGTTTCACAGCTGCTTTATTCTATAAAATAATCGGCTTTTATTATAGAATCATCGTGCTTGAATAAAAGTCACATCCTCAAAATGCCATTGTTGCTCGTTCACATATTTATTTTAAAAAAGATATCTTTCAATGTACTCGCTTCCATCAAGATGATTTTGCAAATAACATAAAATCTCTTAGGCAACGCTACCTTCACATCTTAATAATCTACACCACCATACTTATTTTTCCCACCCCTCATGTTGTGATAATTTTTGTTTATTGAAAGAAAATACAAGAGGCAGTTTTATTTTTTTAATCGATTTATTTTTCTCTTTGTGTTGAGCCAAGCAAATGAGTTTTATAAGTTCAATATAAAAGAAACAAACGAATTAGAAATAAGAAAATCTTACGGTATTCAGATCTCTCACTCGAGTAAGAAAATAATAAATTATTATAAATCAATATGTTATTTTATAAATCTCTATTCATATTTAAAAATTAAAACATAAAATAAAAATGATATAGAGTAGGAAGTGTTTTTCTGCTCACCCCATGATGCTTCATAGCCTATGTATGGAGGAAGAGGGGGGCGTTTTTTGTAATTTTAGCATTTCGAATCTATGAAATATTTTTATCGTTAGATTATTTTTTTATCGAAATTTCAAAAAGAAGATCACAGAGCAATTCTATAATGATGAAGAAAGGAAAAAAACGGAAAATTATTGATAACTAAAAAAAATAATAATATTTTTTTCAAAAGGTGTTGACCAAATGAAAAGTCAACCGTATGTTCCCCTCACTTTCTGCAAACTAGATAGCTTGTGTGAGAGCGCGTAGCTCAGCTGGTAGAGCAACTGACTTTTAATCAGTAGGTCCAGGGTTCGAATCCCTGCGCGCTCACCAACTTTATATGATACCGATAAGCTATGCAGAAGTTTGAGAGCTTTTCTATTTTGATTCTTTTTATTTTTTTGATTGCCCTAGTTTTTGGGGGCGTTTTTTGGTTGATTCTATAGCCAATCATTTTTTATCAGCTATTTGTATGTTAGAGTGCTCTTTTGTCCAATCTAAAGGTGTGCTTTAAAGCTTGTGATACAATTACACTTGCGTTGATAGCTGGTATGGCTACTCGTCTTCGTAATTTATAGGCTGTTTTTTAATACCGCTCTATTACATAAAACAAGCTGGTAAAATCGTCATACTTATTCACAGTTTGTATTTATTCACAGCTTATCTTATAAGATAATTTTCTATAACATATTGATTTATCTATTCTTTATTGTTTTTACACTTTTATATAGTGCATTTATTTCTTATGACAATCACAAAATGGTTAACAATGTGTTAATTTTTTGATAAAAGAAGCAAATTCAAGGATGGTATATGCGCGAGGGATATCATTTAAAAACGTGAATACTCCTCTCGCGTATAGAAAGCGTGATGTGGTTTTTGCAGTAGTACTTAACAAAAATAAGTGGACTGAATAGATGCCTTCAAATAGTAAAAAGAAATTTACTTCTATTATCAAACAGACATTTCAATTATTTTCTATGATCGTTATTTCTCAATCATTGGTGTCTTGTTGCGCAAGCGAAACCGCACATTTTTCAATAAAAGATTCCTATCATAATAAACCAATTGACGTAAATACTTCTGTTCTACCGAAACAAATATCCAATAATAAAAATCAATCAGAAGCAAAAAAACGTGGGCGGGCGGTTGTTGGTAAACCTTATCAAATAAAAGGGAAGTGGTATTACCCTGAGAATGATCCAACGTATACACGTGTTGGTGAAGCATCATGGTATGGTTCAGATTTTCATGGGCGTCTAACGGCAAACGGTGAGATTTATGACATGAATCTTCTGACTGCTGCTCATCCTACAATGCCTTTACCTAGCTATGCTCGTGTTACTAATTTGAAAAATGGATCTTCACTCATTGTTAGAGTGAATGATCGCGGACCTTTTATGAAAGACCGTATCATTGATTTATCAAAGCAAGCTGCAACAATACTTGGTTATGTAGATAGAGGCGTCGCAGATGTTAAAGTAGAATATATTGCTGAAGCACCCATTGGCTATTATGATGGTGCATATTTAATGGCCTCTTATACTCCTGGAAATACTGCCTCATACTCATTAGCGTCAGAAAACGTTTCGAAAAAAAGAGAAACTGTTTTGTTCAAGGAGCGCAATATAGAAAACAAAGAAGAATTAGCTAAAGCAGATCCTGTTTCACAGGAACAACGCAATAAAAATGTTGCAGTGAAATTACCAGAAATTGGTCCTATCATGGTTGATAAGCCGGTGCCATTCGATCAAGTTGCTTCTATAAATAAGCTCAACAAAAAAACAAAGGTCAATTGGCTACAACTGTTTTAAGAAAAAATGCATTGAATTTTAATCTATATCATTTTCAAATAAAAAGTATTAAAAAAGGAGGAGAGTGTTATTATTAATAATTTAATACATCTCTCCAATCCATTGTCAGTCTTTTTTTGGTTTTATGACAGTATTTGCTTATAAAACACATGCTTCTTCTGCTGTGACAAGCTTTTGTCAAGTGAAGGTAAGCGGATTGTGTGAGTCTGTTAGTGTAATCTCTAAAAACGACTGTAAAATTTAATGGAGAAAGAATATAAAACTTAAAAAGAAAAAATATTTCTTTTTGATTTGACTTTGCAGTCTTCTAAAACATCCAAGGTAATAATATCTTATGAAGAGATTGCGCATTTTCTCATGTTTTTTTACCGATTTCCTAATGGAGTAACTCCCTTCACGTAAACGAGACACCTCAAACGAAATATACTTTTGCATTGTCAATTCTCACACGTTCATTTTAAGGAGGCATATCTGGCTCTCAAACCTATTTTATGACAACGTTTGTGAAAAGTAAAAAGTGAGCATTTATCATTAATAAATCAATACTCTACCAATGAAAAAGATAAAAAGTCTTTTTGTCTTTCATGTTTTAAAATTAACTCTCGCGTGGAAGATAAAAAGTATATCATTTTACTTTTGCTCATGTTGAATAAGAACAAAATCTTTTTTGAGTTGTCAATAATCTCTCAATTTACAGAAATAAAAGAGTTTTTTCCTATATAATGATTCTCTATATTGATCTTTGGGATGGGAGGAGCGGTTGTGTGTACAATATTAAGGATCTTGTTGATCTTATGGGGAGTATTGGCATTTAATACGTGGGGGAGAGCACAGGATTTTCAAACTTCTGCCTCACAAGTGTTGTTACTTGATGACAATACAGAAACAATACTTTATGAAAAACAAAGTGATATTCCTTTTTTTCCTGCTTCATTAGCGAAATTAATGACGGCGGAAGTCGTCTTTCATCAATTAAAGGAGGGATTGTTAAGAAGTACCCAAGAATTCAAGGTCAGTGAAAATGCTTGGCGCAAGGGTGGGGCCCCTTCCGGTACAACCACGATGTTTGCAAAAATAAAGACAGAAATCAGTGTTTCTGATCTTTTACGTGGTTTAATTATTATGAATGGAAATGATGCTGCTATTATTCTTGCTGAAGGAATATCAGGAGATGAGGCTCATTTTGCAAAGCTGATGAATCAGCGCGCTAAAATAATTGGATTATCTCAGAGCCATTTTGTTAATGCAACAGGGCTTCCCGAAGAGGGACAATTTGTAACAGTGCGCGATATGATTGTATTAGCGCGTTATATTGCTCAGGAATATCCAGATTATTATGCACTTTATCGTGAGCCTCATTTTACATGGAATAATATTTTTCAGCGGAATAAAAATCCTCTTATTTCTAAAGAAATAGGTGTAGAAGGATTTGGTTTTGGCTACAGTGAAAAAGAAGGGTTTTCAATGGTTGCCACCATTTATAAAAATCATCGACGTCTTTTTTTAGCAATTAATGGTTTGCAGGATGGTAAAAAACATACAAAGGAAATAGAACGTATTCTTCAATGGGGAATGACAGCTTTTGATCTCAAAACGATTTTTACAAAGGAAAAAACGGTTGGTCGTGCTTCTGTTTATGGTGGAAAGAAAAATTTTGTTCCACTTATTGTTAAAAAACCGATAAGTTTTATGCTTTCAAATGAAAAAAAAATCAATGTTAAAGCAAAAATTAAATATCATGGTCCCTTAAAAGCGCCCATCGTTTTAGGGCAATCAGTTGGGGTTATTCAAATTTTAGAAGGTAAAAAGGTTCTTTTGGAAAAACCAGTTTTTGCCGGTGATAATGTTCAGGAAGGAGGTTTCTTTACAAAAGTAAAAGATGCATTCTATGAAACAACAATTGGATGGTTACGGAAATATTTATAGTTACGCGCTAATAAGGTTAAGGTTCATACGTGTCAGGTTATTTTATCACATTCGAAGGAGGGGACGGGGTAGGAAAAACGGTGCAGATTTCTTTACTTGCTGAATATCTCTCTCACCAAGGTTATGATGTTGTTACAACACGAGAACCAGGAGGAACACCAGGAGCAGAAGCAATCCGGCATATTTTATTGTCAGGGCAGGCACAACAATATGGACCGTTGATTGAGGCTGTTTTGTTTACAGCGGCACGCACCGACCATGTTGCAGAGATTATCGCCCCTTCTTTGCAAAAAGGTAAAATCGTTTTATGTGATCGCTTTATTGATTCTACACGCGTTTATCAAGGACTTAATGAAACTGTCAATTCTTCTATTCTTTCTGTTTTAGAGTGTATTGCGCTCAATGGTATCATGCCTCATTTAACATTTTTATTAGATATGCCAGCAGCGTGTGGTATAAAGCGTGCAAATTTGCGAAGAAAAAAAACAGAAGCAATCGATTATTTTGAAAAAGATCGGTTGGAAATTCAAGAACAAAGGCGTCAAGCTTTTCTTCAATTGGCCAAACAAGAGCCACAAAGATTTCGAGTCATTGATGCGACTGGCTCAGTGAAAGTCATTGCGCATCAAATAAAAAATATTTGTCATCAGATGTTGGATCAATTTTCATGAGTGATGTCATAAATATCTTACGCCAATATGATGATATTGATACAATTTTATCTCCCTCCCAGAATAATGTTATTTTTGGTCATGAGGATGTTCGTCACTTTTTGACACAAATGCTTAAAGAAGGGCGTTTGCATCATGCGTTATTATTTGAAGGAGAATACGGAATTGGAAAGGCGACATTAGCCTTTCATCTTGCTTGGAATATTTTAAGTTCTCAAAAGGAAAATTTCTTAGAACCCGATCCTCATTCCATCACATGGCGTCAAATTACACAAGGGAGTCATCCTGGTCTTTTGTATATTTCACGTCGATTTGATATCAAAACACAAAAGTTTAAAACAGGAATACTCATTGATGATATCCGTGATATTATACACTTTTTAAGTCGAACATCGCAAGATAATGGATGGCGTATTGTTATTATTGATTCTGCAGACGATATGAATAGAAATGCCGCCAATGCAATTCTTAAAATACTTGAAGAACCCCCTGCAAAGGCGCTCTTTATTATTATCGCGCATTCTTCAGGAAAATTGCTTCCAACCATTCATTCACGGTGTCAAAAAATTTCTTTTCGCCCACTCAATCGTGATGAAATGCAAAAAGTCATTACACATATTTTCACCAATCAGGATTTACCTGATGAAAAAACGATTGAAATGATTATTAAAAAATCCAAAGGAAGTCCTCGAAAAGCGGCTTTACTTATTCGCCATGGCGGTCTTGAAATTATTAAAACAATTGATGCCCTTTTAAAACAACCTGTTTGTAACGCAACGATTGTACACACGCTTGCTCAAACATTTTCATCTGTTTCTTCCCCATTCCAATTTCAACAATTTTGCGATGAAATTCTTGATAAAATTCAACAAAAAGCTATCACATTCGTTGAAAAAGAAAACTTATTTCTCTCAAAAAAATATGCGCAAAAATGGCAAGAGATTCATAAAGAAATAGAGGAAATACAACTATTTAATCTCGATAAGAAGCAGTTTGTTATTAACTTACTTTTTAGAATTCATAAGCTCATTCATGAAGATTAGTTTTTCCGTGACAATATGATAAACAGGCGTTATGTCATTATATCTTTTATTTATAGCGTTTTACAACGAGTATGACATGCGTGACACATATTACATAACAACTCCCATTTTTTATCCCAATGGTAATCCGCATATTGGGCATGCCTATAGTGCCATTGCAAGCGATGTTTTAGCCCGCTTTCAACGATTAAACGGAAAAAATGTATTTTTTCTTTCTGGTACAGATGAGCATGGTCTAAAGATGCAGCAAACCGCAGCTACATTAGGCATAACACCTCAGCAACTTGCAGATCGTAATAGTGCTGTGTTTCAAAAAATGCTTGCGGTATTAAATTGCTCTAATGATGATTTCATCCGTACGACAGAAGAGCGCCATTCTCAAGCGTGTCAAAAAATATGGAAAAAGATGGAAAAAAATGGCGATATTTATCTCGGCCGTTATAAGGGGTGGTATTCGGTTCGCCAAGAGGCCTATTATGAAGAAAAAGATACGGAAGTTGGACCAGATAATATTCGTCGCGAAAAAGAATTAGGCTCTCCTGTTGAATGGAATGAAGAAGAAAGTTATTTTTTTAAACTTTCTCGTTATGAAAAGGCACTTCTTGAATATTATGAAAAATATCCTGATTTTATTGCTCCCATTGAGCGGCGTAATGAAATTATAAGTTTTATCAAATCGGGTTTAAAAGATATTTCTATTTCACGCACAAGTTTTAATTGGGGAGTTGCTGTTCCTGATAATCCCAAACACGTGATGTATGTTTGGGTTGACGCGCTTACAAATTATCTATCTGCAATTGATTTTTTTAATGAAAATTCAAAAAAGCGTGATTTTTGGCCAGCCAACACACATATTATTGGTAAGGATATTATTCGTTTTCATGCCGTCTATTGGCCAGCATTTTTAATGTCTGCTGGAGTTGAATTGCCCCAAAATATTTTTGCACATGGTTTTTTACTTAATCGTGGTGCAAAAATGTCAAAGTCTGTTGGAAATGTCGTTGATCCTTTTGAAATGGTTGATCATTATGGTCTTGATCAGGTTCGTTATTTTCTTCTTCGTGAAGTACCCTTTGGACAAGATGGTAGTTATAATCATGAAAGCCTTGTGAACCGTATTAATGCCGATCTTGCTAATGATCTCGGTAATTTAGCACAGCGCTCTTTATCGATGATTGCCAAAAATTGTGATGCAAAAGTCCCTCCACCCGCTGCATTTTTAGTTCAAGATAAACAGCTTTTAGAACAATCTCTTCAAGTGCTTGAAACTGTACACCAAGCAATGTCTTCCCATAGTATGCATTTAGCCCTTTCAGCTATTTTTTCAATTGTAGCAGATGCCAATCGCTATTTTGCCAACGAACAACCTTGGAGTTTACGGAAAAATGATCAAGAGCGATTTTCTACAGTTCTTTATATAACTGTCGAAATCTTACGACGAATAGGAATTATGCTTTTGCCTTTCATTCCCCAATCCGCAACAAAACTTCTTGATAGCCTTGCGGTTGCTGAAAATGATCGGTTGTTGTATCATATAAGCCATGCAAAAATTCAAGAAGGAATTGATCTTCCTCCACCAGAACCGATTTTCCCTCGTTATGTCTTGAAGAAAGAAGATTCTCATCATGCTCATTGATACACATTGTCATCTTGATTTTGAAGATTTTTCACAAGATTTGGATAATGTTATCCAACGGGCTTTCGATGCTGACATTGGACGTATGATCACAATTTCAACCCATATTCGTAAGTTAGATAAGCTGTTAGCTATTGCACAAAGCTATGAGCAAGTCTTTTGTTCCGTTGGAACACACCCTAATCATGCGCATGAAGAACAAGATATTACAGCGGAAAAACTTATACAGCTTTCAAGACACCCTAAAATTGTTGCGTTTGGGGAAGGGGGGCTTGATTACCATTATGATTATTCTACACCAGAAGAGCAAAAGAAAGTATTCCAAGAACATATCATTGCTTCTCGAGAAACACAGATTCCTCTCGTTATACATTCACGCGATGCAGATATCGATATGGAGAAAATCTTACGCGAACAAATAAAGGAAGGGGCTTTCCCCTTTATTCTTCATTGTTATTCATCTGGAATGCAGCTTGCTCGTGCTGGTATTGAACTTGGGGGTTATATTTCTTTTTCAGGGATTCTTACTTTTAAAAATGCATTTGAAATCCGTGAAATAGCAAAAATTGTACCCCATGAGCGGTTGCTAGTGGAAACAGATGCACCATTTTTAGCCCCCACTCCTCATCGGGGAAAAACCAATGAACCATCTTTTGTATGCTATACAGCAGCCGTTTTGGCTGAAACAATTGGCTTAAGCATTGAAGAAACAGCTCAATTAACAACGCGGAATGCTTTTCGTTTATTTAGCAAAATGAAATAAGGCAAAAGCTATGTGCGATCAGTATCGATTTACAATATTAGGCTGTGGTCCCTCTCCAGGTGTCCCACGACCCAATGGTGATTGGGGAACATGTGATCCCAATAACCCTAAAAATAAACGCTACAGAAGTTCTTTATTAGTTGAACGCATTAAACCATCAGGGAAAAAAACAACGGTCGTTATTGATACAGGTCCAGATTTTCGTTCACAAATGATCGATGCGCGTGTAAATCATCTTGATGCTGCTCTTTACACGCATTCTCATGCAGATCATATCCACGGTATTGATGATTTACGCAGCTATGCTCTTGCACAAAAATGTTTAATTGATATCTATGCAGACAGGTTTACACTAGAACATCTCAAAAATGCTTTTGGATATTGTTTTCAAACACCAAAAGATTCTTCTTATTCACCTATCTTAAAAGAACATCTTATCGATGAAGATAGCCAATTTATTATTCAAGGGCAGGGGGGAGCAATAAGCGTCAATACGCATTTACAATATCACGGAAATATTCATTCCTTAGGTTTTCGTATTGGGAATGTTGCCTATTGTACAGATGTTAGTGAATTTCCTAAAAAAACATTATCCAAATTAACGGATTTAGATGTTCTTATTATTGAAGCACTTCAATTTAAACCTCATCCGAGTCATTTTTCTGTTGATCAAGCATTACAATGGATAGAATATCTAAAGCCCAAACAAGCCATACTTACACATATGGATAGATCTCTAGATTACAACGAGGTTATCAATTACGTTCCAGCTTATGTAAAACCGGCACATCAAGGCCTTATTTTCGAAACAAAGGTATAACCCCACTTAACGCAATATCCCACGTAAATAAAAACAGTTTCTAATAAATTATCCTTTATTTTGTTTTATTTTTGTCGTAATGAGTGCTTTTTTGTGTCAAAAGTGAGGTTTTTTTTATGCATAAGTGTTTTAAGCGGGGAATATGTATTGTGGCTTTAGCGGTTTCCTTGACAGCATGTGGGGGGCGTTTAGAAAAAAATATTTCAACGACAACACTCCATGATGGAACAATGAGTTGTGCCGATATTCAACGGGAATTTTCTGCTAATAAGCGTCAGATTAATGATACAATTGCAGAGCGTTCTAAAGCAAGAAATAAAAATGTAGCTTTAGCAGCTGCAGGTGTTATATTTGTGCCTGCTTTGTTTTTTATGGATGTAAAATCAAGCGAAAGTAATGAAATTGCAGCTTTAAATAATCGTAATGCTGTTTTGAGTGATCTTGCACGTATAAAACGTTGTAAAATAGCACAATAATTTTTCTTATTTATTATAATTATTTTAATATTTAAGATAAGATAACTTATTTTTTTATAGTTTATTTAAATTAAAAAGATAAAATACTTTATTATATTATTTTTTGTCTAATTATTGCCATAATTTTGTTTTAAAAGAGAAACATGCGACGTAAATATGATGCATTCATCAAAAATGAGGAGTCGCTTGTTTCTATTGGGAGCAGACTTTTATTTTTATATCGTTTTATCGCATAATATATATTATGGAACTTTTATGGAGAGGGAGTTATTTTATGGCAATGGCACTTTGGGGAACAATAGCATCATTACTATGGATATTCTGCACAAAAGCAGAGAGTCCTTGGCAATTATGGTGGGTACCTTTTATTTAAAGAAAACTTATAAAAAAGATTAAAAAACTCAAAGACGGGCTAGTCATTCTGGCCCGTTTTTTAATTTATAATTGTTTTTTATTTTTTATTCTTTTTAAAAAAATCATTATAATTTGTAAGACCACAAAAGCTAAGAATAATATTCCATGAGATAATGGTACAAATGGCCGATCAACAAAATTGGAATAATAAAGTGTTATTGTTTCAATCAATGCTGCAAGACACCATAAAATAATGCCCCATAAAGAGTACATCCAAAGTCCAATCAAGGCAATAGGATAGAGAATAGCCAATATCGCTGATGCAAATTGCCACTGCCAAGGCATAAGGTCAAAACGCCATAAAATACCTGGAAAAACACCAACAAGGCGTATCCAATAAAAAATACTCAAACCTAAACAAATAAGCGCCAAAAACCGTAAATAACAGTTATAAATTAAGTTGATTTTTGAAATCCGTTTGTGAGAACTATTTTTCACAATAATAACTCTTGTTCAACAGGTTGGAAATAAGAATCTACCATTTCTTCTGTTACATTTGAAAGTTTATCAGGCTGCCATTGAGGTATTTTGTCCTTATCAATTAACATAGCCCGTATTCCTTCATAAAAATCGTGTGAATTAATCATATGATGTGCAATGCGGTTTTCAATTTTCATACAATCTTCCAAAGTTTGAGCTGTATTTTGTCTCATTTGTTTCCAGATAACTTTTAAACTTATCGGAGAACGTGACTGCAAAATATCATAACATTCTTTAGCAAATAAACTACTTTCATTACTTTTTTTATGAAGCAATTCAAGACATTCTTCTAATGTCTGGGCACTAAAACAAGTGTTAATAATACAACGTATTTCATGACTCGTTTCATAGTCTTTTGTAATTGCGTGCTCATTTAAAGCTAAAGTAGGATCTCCCTGCTCAATAACTGCTTTCCTAATCATATCGAATTTAGCTTCAGGAACGGCATGTGTGGCTAATCCTAAATTTAAACAATCTCCCCATTTTAACTGTGTACCAGTCAATGCAAGATAAATACCAAAATAATTGGGAAGAGATGGTAAGAAAAAACTTGCACCAACATCTGGAAAAAATCCAATCGCAGCTTCTGGCATAGCAAAAACTGTATTTTCTGTAACAATTCGATGGGAACCATACAAAGAAATACCTACCCCTCCTCCCATCCAAATACCGTTTAAGAAAGAAATATAAGGCTTTGGAAAACGTTTAATATAAGCATTTAAACTATACTCCTCTCTAAAATATTGATAAGCAGAGGCACTTTTCCCCATATGATAGATTTCTACAACATCTCCACCAGCACAAAAAGCACGTCCCTCCCCTTCAATTAAGACACATGAAACATCATTATCCGTTTCCCATGTTGTGAGAGCTTTTTTTAAAGCGGAAACCATTCGCCCATTAAGAGCATTTAATGCTAAAGGGCGTGAGAGTTTTATAATACCAGCACACCCTTCTTTCGTAAAAGAAATATCATTATCCGCTCCAAAATCAATTTGCATCTCACACCCTTCTTAAAACAATTACTCTATTGTTTTTTTTATATTTTTTGCCCCAAGTTGGGGAAATATTTGCATGATCGCGCCAATACAATATATATAAATCCCTGTTATTGAAATTCCTATTTTTACCCAATATGGAGCCTCTAATTGATAAAAGAAGGCCGCAACACCAAAGAAACACCATAAGAGAAAAATTGGAAAATTAATTCTTCGTAAACGACAGACTCTTACAGGATGGATGAAATAAATTGGTAAGAAAGATATAATGGCCGATAAAATAATGATGATAAAGGTAACCCACTCCTCTGGTCTAACGACAAAAAGTGTAAAAACCATCATATTCCAAACAACAGGAAATCCTTTAAAAAAGTTTTCTTTGGTTTTCATACCCGTATCGGCATAATAAATAGCCGATGAAATAACAATGACTGCACTCAATGAAAATGATACCCCTACCCCCATAAAACCACTTTGATAGAGGGCAAAAGCAGGAATTAAAACATAAGTTACATAATCAATGATATTATCTAACAACTCTCCAGACCATGTTGGAAGTACATATTTAACATCAAGTTTGCGTGCAATGGGGCCATCTATACCATCAACGAGAAGTGCAAGTCCAAGCCAACAGAACATAGCTGTCCATTCTTTTTGAGAAGCCGATATAAGAGAAAGAAATGCTAAAAATGATCCCGAAGCTGTTAGTAAATGAACAGAAAAAGCTTTTGCTTGTGGCATTGTTACTTTTTTATGGCGTAATAATTTAGCATTTGTTTTAATTTGTTTTGTTAGTTTACGTTTCAAGGTTTTCTTATCCTCGTTTTTACAGTCTTCATCTACTATCAATACGCCATTTTTACCCATGATATGACTCAGCATAAAAAAAAATCATAAAAAGGTTACTTTTTTATATCGCATTATTTATTACATAATATAATAGAAGAGCTTCATACAATAAAAAGAGAGCAATCATTTGGAAATGTTAAAATATTTGCTCTATTGAGGAAAGGCTCAACTCGTTGTGATGCTTGAAAAGAAAGAACATAAAGCTATTGCTGTTATTGGTGCGGGCCCTGTCGGGATGTTAGCCGCATTGAGGCTTGCGCATAAGGGGTTTTCTGTTTTTCTTGTTGGCCCCCCTGCTCTTACAGATGAGTTACGGACAACAGCTCTTATGATGCCTGCAATACGTACGCTCCAAAAACTTAATATTTGGAATAGTCTTCAGAAAAAGGCTGCAGCTTTATCATCCATGAGAATTATCGATATAACTTCTAGGATTGTACGTGCACCTACGGTGCATTTTTCTTCTGCTGAAATTGGTGAAAAAGCTTTTGGCTATAATATACCCAATCTAGAATTGAACTCTGCTTTAGTGGATGCTGTTACACAGATGCCTAATATTAAAAGATTTGTTTCTGAAGCTAAATCTTTTCATCACACAAAAAGCCATGTATCTATCACTCTTGCTGATGATCGAGTCATTCAAGCACCCCTTGTTATTGCGGCTGATGGACGCCACTCTCTTACGCGTGCGGCAGCAGGAATAACTGTCAAACAGTGGAACTATCCACAAAAAGCACTTGTTCTTAACTTTTCTCATGAATTTTCTCATCAAAATACATCAACTGAATTTCATACAGAACATGGTCCATTTACACAGGTTCCGCTCCCTGGGCGAATATCCAGTCTTGTATGGGTTGTTCACCCTTCTCGTGCTGAAGAATTATTGAATATAGAATCAAAAGAAATTGCAAAAATAATTGAAAATAAAATGCAATCAATGCTTGGAACGCTAACCTTAAAAACATCAATTCAAGCATGGCCGCTTTCAGGACTTCTCGCTCATTATTTTGCTGCGAATCGAACGATCTTAGTGGGTGAAGCTGCTCATGTTTTTCCCCCTATTGGAGCACAGGGATTAAATTTAGGATTCCGTGATGTTCAAACTTTGATTGATATTTTACCCAATCAAATATCCGATTTTAACTCTGAAATGATTGTTACAAAATATAACCAATACCGCAAACCAGATATATTCATCCGCAGTGGAGCTGTTCATACCCTCAACTCTGCTTTACTTTCTCATATGTTACCTGTTCATATCATGCGCAGTCTTGGACTTAGTCTATTACATCATTGCTCGCCATTACGTAATTTATTTATGCGCGAGGGAATGTATCCCGGTTACGGCTTCAAGGAAATGATGTCAATATTTCCAACAAAATCACCGAAACAACTCTATTGAGAAATAAGAGTAATAACGGAAAATAAATGTTAATTTTGTATCTAATGTACCCATGTAAAATAAAAAAATAATAAGTACTAACCTATAAATAGCAAAAGAAATAGTTATTTTTAAAAATGCATTTTGTAAGTACATTTATTTAGTAAAAATATAATATTCTAGCATATAATAAAAAAGAATTATTTCATGATTTAAGAGATAAATATAACTCAAATCCTTTTTACCAGTTTTATAAAAATTCATACTAGAATGTTCATTCTATTGATTTACGTGCTTGTTTTAAAGCAACATCTCGCACTTAAACTCGTTTCTCGTAATAGCGCTGCATTAATAATATAAACGGAAAACTATTAAACACAATCATTTTATGCTTATGACGCTTGCAAAGCTGTGCACATCAAAGCTGTTTGTCATCCTCTAATATTTTAGAACTCTCTTATATTTGAGATCGTTTCTAAGCGATATTTTATTCTCTTATAGCTTTTTACTCATACACCAGATTCTTCGAGTTTGTATCACAATATATGTATAATTAATATTTCTACATCTCATATTATCTAAAAAATTACGCTATATATTTGGTATATTAATATAAAATAATTAAAAATATAATATATATTTATTATATATCCTGTATGGAATAGCAAATTTATAGATAAAAAATAGTTTTATTTAATCAATAAAATTTCATTTTTTTGTTAAGTATAATATTAAAAATAAAATCTTCTTGGGAACCTGTTAGCAATACAACGGTTAATGAAGTGTTGTTTCAACAGAGAGTGACAAGATGAACCTAAATAACATTTTGAAATTAAGTGTTTTTTTTATGATGATTGTATGTGTTTCATTGATCGTCACTACTTCAATCAGTGAAGTTTTTCAACTTCCTTATTGTCAAACCTTTACCTATAGCTCCAGTCAAAATGTCACTAAAATAGGTCAGAATTCATTTACTGCTTCACAAATTAAAAATTGTCTTATGCAAAACGGTTTTGAAAACATTAAACGATTGCGTTTAGATGACAAAGGCATTTGGCGTGCTTTAATAAAATTTAAAAAGTCCCATTTTTTTGTGTCCGTTGACTATTCAGGAACAGTTAGCATTCAAAATGAAAGAAAAAAATATGATTGAGTTTAAAACTTACAGCAACGTTTCTATTCATCGTTGTAAGAAAAATTTTTTCAAAAAGTGCTATCATTCTATTAAAGAATTTGCTTTCATTGGCGGTTTAAATGGTAGCATATCAGGAGCAATCGCAGCAACTCTTGCTACTTATGGTTACATTGCCCTTCCAGGATTTGGTCCATTTATCGCAATGGGTATAGGAGTAGCACTTTCTGCCGGAACAATAATAGGAGCGCTGATAGGATCCGGAATGGGCGTGAGTGTTGGTATATGCTGTATTTTATGGGAAATTTATAGCAATCATAGTAGTCCTTTCTCTTATAAATTTCGCAATGAATAGGAAGCTATTGTCATTTTTTCTATAAACAGAACATTAAAACATTAACCAAATTATATGCTCTGTTTTTTGCTGAAATGATCATCATATTATGAGATAACTTATTCAAATTGCTTGATTAATTTCTTAATATATCTCAAAAAATATATTTTTTTTAAGCATCCCTTGAAGAAAGGTAAGCGAGATATAATTATCCATCTATAAAGCTATATTTTTATAGCTCAAAAAAATAAAAGTTATGTTTAAAAATACACTTTAATTTATTTATTCTTTATAAGAATTAATATTTCCATGTGGTTTATTTTTTAAAAATTAAATTTAGGTTATTTTTGTGTATTTAATAATATATATTACTACTATAATATTTAAATTAAGACTATTTTTATAGTTAAAATTTATTTAAAGTAAGTATAAAGGTATTTTATGAAAAAATATTTACTATCATTATTCGTTTTTATGGCGTTTTTAATGCATAAAAACTCTGCTTTAGCACTATCAACAACAGTAAATATTTATAAACTAGAAGATAATAATTACAAAAAAGCTATTGGTAGCATTAAGATTGAAGAAAATACATACGGTTTGATTTTTATCCCTAATTTATCTAATTTACCAGAAGGGATGCATGGTTTTCATGTACATGTAAATCCTTCATGTGATATAAAAGATGGCGTAATTGGTGGAAGCGCAGGTGGACATTATGACCCTGAACATACCGGAAAACATTTAGGCCCCTATAATATTGATGGTCATCTTGGTGATTTACCTGCACTTTATGTTGATAAACAAGGATGTGCCACGATGAGCGTTCTTGCTCCACGATTGAAAAAAATCTCTGAAATTACAGGCCGCTCATTAATGATTCATTTAGGGGGTGATAATCAATCAGATAAGCCATTACCGCTTGGTGGAGGTGGTGCACGCATGGCATGCGGTATTATTGAATAAATAAAAGAGAGAATTGTAGTAAACTGTAACAGTACACACTCCCTTATTATAATATGTGATAGAAATTTATTTTTAAATCCATTTTAATAAGTTAAGTAGCCTATGAGAATATTTAAATCGATATTTTTGGGGATACTTAATGCGGATAGCAAAAAACTTAATATAATCAAAACGAACAGCAATTAAATCTAAAAAACAGCCGTATGTTTTCTCTGTAAGAAGAGTTCAATATGAGGAAGCAATATTTTTAATGCGCGATATAAACAAAGCAACAAGGCTTTATTTTACTCTCTACAACAGAAAATTTGTAATAAATTATAATCATTAAATCTAGTATCTAATGAAATCACGCCCAACGTACAAAAATAGAATGTTCCAAACAGAACTTAATGTATACGAAAAAGTTTTAATTGATTCAACATCAATATAAGATGGTTTGAAACAATTGAATTTTGCAATATTTTAATCTCTCATTTAAGTTTTAAAAGGATAATTATCATTTATAAATCAATATCATCCGTCAAAAAAATAATTAGAGTCATTTTCTGTTGCTCTGAACAAAAGAGCTTTTAAAAAATAGAGTTTTTTAATACTCCTCATAGATACATATGATCCCAATCGGATGGACGCATCTCGCCAGTTTGATAAAATTGACGAATGAGCTTAATATAATGAAGAAAGTCTTTATTTTCATCCACTAGTCTATTAGCGGTATCCCAATCAATATCACTCCGTTCTTTAGCTGGAATTATGATCTCGCTCTCGGAAGCATTTTCCTTGTCGAGCCTTATAAATCCAATTCCATGCAAACTTGAAAGCATCCGAAGCTCTTTTAATGTATCAACACCTTCAACTTCACTAGCAACTAAATAACTGAAATTAGCCCACGAAGAATTACTCACTGTTTGAAAAAATGCTTTTCGTAAATTTGAACGATTGATGAGAATTTTGACTTCAAAAGACCAAAGCTTTGTCTTTTTATCAAAATATTGCAAAACGCACTCTTTGATTTCACGGTTCCACTCTTTACTTAAATCTTGTATCCCAACGAGATCTGGATAAAGCCATTTATTCCCGCCGGCACCATGTTTATTACAAGAACGTTTCTCATCAATACGCTTACTGTAAACTGCAAGTTCTGACCATAAAAATTTAGATAATAATGGATAAAGATCATGCTCTTTAATAGAGGCATTTTCTATTCTACTCTCTGTATTGTCTTCTACTGCATCAATTTCAGCTCTATCTGATTGTTCTGTAAAATAATACTGCCGTGGTCGTCCTTCAGTGGTTTTAATTTCTGGATAATGCTTTTGTAATTGAGGTCTCTGAGATCCTATTTCTGCAACAATTTGCTGGATAAGAGCTGTATCATTTTTAAGAGGAGTAACTGTTGCCGTTGAACGCTTTTGTTTTTGGCGGCATTTTTCTGGATAATTTTCAAATATCCATTGAGCAATTTCTCGCGCAGTAAATTTTTTTGTTGGGTTTTTCTTTAAAAAATTAAAAACAGTGTTTGTTAAATTCAAAGTCATATGTAGAATCGTTCCCTTTTATCCTCTAAATATCCCACTCTATTCAGATTTTTCAAAAGAAAGAACCATAAACTGTTTAAGTTTTTTTCATATAAAAAAGTAAGATTGTTTTTTATCAAAAATATCCTGAGATGATATTTGATGCAAAGCATGATAAGACTTTGCAAAATTTTCTAACAAGATACAAAGTTCTAATTTGGGGCGTTTTTCTTTTCCAATCTAGGTAAGTTCTAATTTTTGTTGATTATAATGCATGTGATCGTTTTGAAATCCAACTGTTTGTGAAAATGATGCACTTACAAACAGTATTGTTAATACCATCCAACAGCAATTTGCGCTTCTTCTGACATACACTCAGGTGTCCACGGTGGATCAAAAGTCATCGTGACTTCAACATGAGAAACCCCCTCAACGGCACTGACAGCATTTTCTACCCATCCTGGCATTTCACCGGCAACAGGACAGCCTGGCGCTGTAAGAGTCATTTCAATTTTTACTGAACGATCATCTTCAATATCAATACGATAAATCAGTCCTAGCTCATAAATATCAGCAGGAATCTCTGGATCATAAACTGTTTTAAGAGCAGCAATAATATCATTCGTCATACGATCAATTTCTTCTGCGGGAATTGCTGATATGTAAGAATTTTCATTTTCGCTTACAGTTTCAGCAGATTCTGTAGAATGACGCTCTTCTATTAACTCACCCATTAAAAAATGTCCTTGTTTCTTTCAATGCTTCGACTAATTGATCTATATCTTCTTGATTATTATACATGGCTAACGATACACGACAAATAGATGTTAAACCAAAGCGCTGTAATAAAGGCTGTGCACAATGAGTTCCCGCACGTATTGCAACTCCTTTTCTATCAATAAACATAGCGATGTCATGGGCGTGAATACCTTCAATTGCAAATGATATAATCGCCCCTTTATTGGGAGAATGACCATAAATACGCAATGATTCAACCGTTTTAAGCTTCTCATGCGCATAAGCTGAAAGAGACATTTCATGGGCATGAATTGTACGGAGACCTTTCTCTTGTATATAGTCAATAGCCGCAGCTAATCCAATAGCTTCAACGATAGGAGGTGTACCTGCTTCAAAACGGTAAGGAGGAGCATTATAAAGAACCTTATCGGTTGTTACCTCCTCGATCATTTCACCTCCTCCTTGAAAAGGACGCATTTCCTCTAATCGATGTTCCTTACCATAAAGAACACCAATACCTGTGGGACCATAAAGCTTATGTCCTGTAAAGACATACCAATCACAATCGAGATCTTGTACATCAACGGTTAAATGTATTGCTCCTTGAGAACCATCAACAAGAACAGGAATAGAATTTTGATGTGCTCGCTTAATCATCTCTTTAACAGGAGGAACAGTCCCTAATATATTAGACATATGCGTTATAGCGACAAGCCGCGTTTTTTCGCTTAAAGCCTTTTGAAAATCCTCAATATGCAGAACTCCATTTTCATCAACAGGAACAAAAATAAGTTTAACCCCTTTTTGTTCACGCAGAAAATGCCAAGGAATAATATTTGCATGATGTTCCATGATCGTTAAAACAATCTCATCACCCTCCTTGAGTTTGGGCATCGCCCAACCATAAGCAACCGTATTAATCGCTTCCGTTGCATTTTTCGTAAAAACAATTTCTTCAGCTTTTTGAGCATTTAGAAAAAGACGAACAGTTTCACGAGAATTTTCATAGGATTGTGTTGCTGCATTGGCTAAAAAATACATTCCCCTATGCACATTAGCATAACGATAGTGATAATAATTATTCATTACATTGAGTACTGATTGTGGTTTTTGAGCAGAAGCACCACTATCAAGATAGGCTAATCGCTTTCCATAAACTTGATGATGCAAAAGAGGAAAATCACGTCGAATTTCTTCGACATTATAATTGAATGTTTGTACGTCATTTTCCATTTTTTCTCTCTTAAACATTTTTTTCAAGCCATTGAGCAATGATATTCTCCAAAACAGTCTGGATATTCTCTTGCTGGATGTCATCAATAAGCTCGGCAATAAATCCTTTAATCAAAAGAGCACGAGCCGTTTTAAAGGGAATACCGCGTGCCATGAGATAGAAAAGATAATCACGATTAATATTAGCAACTGTTGCGCCATGACCACAGGCGACATCATCAGCAAAAATCTCCAGTTCAGGTTTTGCATTAAATTCTGCATTATCTGAAAGGATAAGGCTATTGCAAGCCATGCGTGCATCGGTTTTTTGCGCTTTTTGGGCAACACGTATGATGCCTTGAAAAACACCCACAGCCTTATCTGTAACTACATTGCGTATAATTTCAGTTGATGTTGAATTTTCTTCCACATGACGAACAGTCATTGTAAGATCACTATGGGTTTGTCCTGATAGTAAATTTATAACACGTAATTGAAAATCAGATTTTTCTCCCTGTAACTCAATATCGACTTCCTGACGATTGAGTTGACTCCCTATATTAATGACATAAAGTGATAATTTTGCTCCTTGAGCAAGAACAGCACGCAATCGACCAAACTGCGTAGAATTAAAACCACGATTGCGAATAAGAATCCATGTAACTTCACTATGAGCGGTAATATTTAATGAAAATATTGAACTGACAAAGGTCTCTTGATCATTGCCAACCTGATGTTCAATAAACATAACTTGACTATTTTTATCAACTTTTATGTCTGAAAAAGTATGAGATTGTCCTCCCATTTGTATATTTTGTAATTCAATGGGCCTATTTAACTTTGTATTTTCAGGAATGTGAAAAAGCCAACCCTCTGTAACGAAAGCTGTATTTAATTGCCCAATAAAATCCTCATCAGAAATATTTTGATCTATCGATACAGAATTGTCTTCTAATGCATCTGAAAGGCGTTTTACTGTAATCTTGTCGACCCTTGACTGCGCCGCTATTTTTCCATTGTTCATGGAAAAAACAGCGCTTTCTGAAAGTAATGCATCAACCGATTGACTGTCTTGGCCTTTTGAAAAATCGCTCACAGACTTCAGTAACGTGCGCAGATTGGTATAATGCCAATTTTCGATTTTACGAGAAGGAAGACGTGTCGTTTGAAACTGATCAATAGCTTTCTTGCGGATTGCTTTCACAGCTTTATCACCCGGTAGGTCATTGATATACTGATTAAATTTACTAAGTATATCCTCTTCAACCGCTAATAAGTTTTGCTGTATCTTCATAATAGCCTCAAACCGCCTCCTTGATAAGGTCAGCATACCCATTTTGCTCTAAATAAAGCGCTAAGGATTTGTCTCCGCTTTTAATAATTCGTCCTTTATAGAGAACATGTACCGTATCAGGAATAATATAATTAAGTAGCCGTTGATAATGGGTAATCACCAAAAATGAACGTTTTGAATCCCGAAGTTTATTAACACCATCTGCAACAATTTTTAATGCATCAATATCTAAACCAGAATCCGTTTCATCTAAAATGCACAGTTTAGGTTCAAGAAGTGCCATTTGTAAAATTTCAGCGCGTTTTTTTTCTCCCCCTGAAAAACCTACATTTAATGGACGTTTTAGCATATCCATATCTATTTCAAGTTTTGCTGAAACCTCTTTAACATATTTTATAAATTCAGGAATTTTAAGCTCTTCACTCCCACGTGCTTTGCGTTGAGAGTTCATTGCGACTTTTAAAAATTCCATCGTTGCTACTCCTGGTATTTCCATTGGATATTGAAATGCAAGAAAAATACCATATGCAGCACGTTCTGCTGGATCCATTTCTAAAATTGATTGGCCATTATAGAGAATATCGCCTTCTATTACTTCATAATCATCACGACCAGCTAGCAAATAAGACAAAGTTGATTTTCCGGCTCCATTTTGCCCCATAATCGCAGCAATTTCTCCATCTTGAACCGTTAAGTTTAAACCACGAATAACTTCTGTATCGGTCCCAGCAATGCGGGCGCGCAAATTTTTTATCTCTAACATCATTAAATCCTGTTCTGGCTGTTTTTTTCAGATACCAATGCGTACTATTTTGCCTTAACATCCATCTCTTTTGTAATCACCATAGAGATCATTTTTTTTACCTTATTTTCCACTGTTACAGCCGTTTTGCATCAAGTCTTCGATTTCTCTCATTCAATAAAATTATCCAACACTCCCCTCAAGGCTAATACCAATAAGCTTTTGTGCCTCAACAGCAAATTCCATGGGAAGTTTTTGAATAACTTCTTTTACAAAACCATTGACAATTAATGCTATTGCCTCTTCTTCGGGAATTCCTCTCTGCATAACATAAAAAAGTTGGTCATCAGAAATTTTTGATGTAGTGGCTTCATGTTCAAATTGAGCTGTTGCGTTTTTTGCTTCAATATAAGGCACTGTATGTGCCCCACAATCATTCCCGATTAACAAACTATCACATTGTGTAAAGTTACGTGCATTTTGCGCTTTTCGATGGGCTGTGACTTGTCCTCGATAAGTGTTATTTGAAAAACCAGCAGAAATGCCTTTGGAAATAATACGACTGGAGGTATTTTTTCCTAGATGAATCATTTTTGTACCGGAATCAATTTGTTGGTAACCGTTTGCAACAGCAATGGAATAAAATTCTCCACGCGCATTATCACCACGGAGTAAACAGGATGGATATTTCCAAGTAATCGCAGAACCGGTCTCAACTTGTGTCCATGAAATTTTAGAGTTATGTCCTCGACAATCTCCACGCTTCGTCACAAAATTATAAATACCGCCCTTTCCCTCTTTATCGCCAGGGTACCAGTTTTGTACTGTAGAATATTTAATTTCTGCATTTTCAAGGGCAATAAGCTCAACGACAGCAGCATGAAGTTGGTTTTCATCACGTTGGGGAGCTGTACACCCTTCAAGATAAGAAACATAGGAATCTTCAGCAGCAATAATCAATGTTCGCTCAAATTGCCCTGTATTGCGTTCATTAATCCTAAAGTAAGTTGAAAGCTCCATAGGACAACGAACCCCTTTGGGAATATAAACAAATGAACCATCAGTAAAGACAGCTGCATTTAAGGCTGCATAATAATTGTCCCCTACTGGTACAACTGTTCCCAAATATTCTTTAATAAGCTCAGGATGTTCAATAATTGCCTCTGAAATAGAGCAAAAAATTACACCAGCACGCGCCAATTCTTTTTTAAATGTTGTCACAACCGAAACAGAATCAAAAACCGCATCAACAGCCACCTGCCCCGATACAGACACATTGTCATCAAAGGTAGAAGGATCAGACTGTTTTCTGACCCCCGCTAAAATCTCTTGTTCCTTAAGAGGAATACCAAGTTTTTCATACGTTGCTAATAACTCAGGATCCACTTCGTCCAAAGATTTTGGCCCCGTATGATTTTTAGGAGCAGCATAATAATAAAGCTCCTGAAAATCAATTTTAGGATACTCAAGACGCGCCCAATGAGGCTCTTGCATTGTCAGCCAACGACGGTAAGCTTGTAAGCGCCATGTTAGCATCCATTCAGGCTCATTTTTTTTAGCAGAAATAAATTTGATAATATCTTCATTTAAACCTTTCGGCGCTTTATCCGTTTTAATTTTCGTTTCAAAGCCATATTTATATTGGTCAACATCTATTTCACGGACTTGGCGTATCGTTTCTTGTACTGCCGGCATAAATCTTCTCCATTTTTTGGCATCAAAAACCGGTAACTAAAAGTCTTGTTTTTACAAGATTAAAATTAAGCAAGTTATTTCTTAAGGCTATAGGCAAAGTGCTAAAATTTCAATCCAAGTTATTTGATTTTTAAAATAATTCTAATTTTTATAATTTTCTCATGATAGAATTTCATTCTTTTTTCTGCTTATCATTTGAGAAAAAAACAATAGAAAATCATCAATATCTTCAGAGGTTGTCTCACGTCCCAGCGAAATGCGAATGGCACCATTTGGAATATGATACCCCATTGCTTCCAATACTTTGCTTTGTTTTACTTTTCCCGAAGAGCAAGCAGAACCAGCTGACACAGAAAATCCTTCTAAATCAAAAGCAATTTGCATGGTTTCAGCTTTTATATTTTTCACGGTAAAGTAAGTTGTATTTGGCAAACGTTGAACTCTTTTGCCAAAAATTTCAATATTTTGGCTTATTTTTTGGAGTCCATCTTCTAATTTATTCCGTAAATATAGTAACTGTTTTATTTCTTCCTGTGTGAGACAATCAGCCATTGCTGCTCCAAAAGCGGCAATAAGGGGCAATGCTTCTGTTCCTCCACGTAAGCCTTTTTCTTGTCCCCCTCCGATAATAAGAGGATGTGGCATAAGGAGATTGCCACATGAAACAAAAGCACCAACTCCTTTAGGACCACCAACTTTATGGGCAGACAGTATAAAAAAGTCTCCTCCTAGCTGATTAATATCAACAAAATTTTTATCGATATATTGTGATAAATCAACAATAAGAGTACCGCCTAAATCGCGAATAATAGCCGCTATTTCTTTTAACGGTTGAATAACGCCCGTTTCACTATTTGCAGCTTGAATAGCAACAAGAGGTAAACCTTTTGTCTTATCGTGAGCCCTTAAGAGTGATGTTAATTTATCTTGTTGAATAAGCCCATCTTGATCAACAGCAATGACACTTATCAATTCTTTAGAGAAACGCCCTCCTTCTGCAACAGAAGGGTGTTCAGTCGCTCCAAGGTAAAGATGGGAAAATTGAACCTTTGCATTCCCCATCGTGTAAAAGGGTGTTAACAAAGTCATTGCTGCTTCACTCGCACCAGAGGTAAAGACAACGTTATCTGGATCTGTCTTAAGATTTTCAGCGATTTGTCGACGCGCCTTTTGCAATAAAGTTTTAGCAGCACGTCCTTCCTTATGAACGGATGATGGATTACCAAATATCTCTAAAGATTCCAGTAATGCCATCCGCGCCATTTTTTTGAGCGGTGTTGTTGCATTATGATCAAAATATCGGCGTCTTATAACCATTGTACATCGCAATCATTAATCTTATGAATTGATTAAAAAAATAGCGCAATTTTCTTGAAAAGTGCACTTAAAAAAGAATATCTAATGATTATTTAAGAGATTCTATGGTAAAAGTCGACCAAGATCAATGAGAGCCTTTTAATAGCATTTAAGGAGCATTTATTTTATGCCAGAAATTATTTTTAACGGTCCCGCGGGTCGGCTCGAAGGGCGTTATCAACCTTCACAACAAAAAAATGCGCCCATTGCGATCATTTTGCATCCTCATCCTCAATTTGGTGGAACGATGAATCATAAAATTGTCTATGATCTCTTTTACATGTTCCAACAACGTGGCTTTACAACTCTCCGTTTTAACTTTCGTGGTATTGGTCGCAGTCAGGGGGAGTTTGATTATGGGATAGGAGAACTTTCGGATGCGGCAGCGGCTCTCGATTGGGTGCAAACACAACATCCGGACTCTAAAAATTGCTGGGTAGCAGGATATTCATTTGGAGCATGGATTGGCATGCAGCTTTTAATGCGCCGACCGGAAATTGAGGGATTTATCTCTGTTGCCCCTCAGCCTAATGTTTATGACTTTTCATTTCTTGCTCCTTGTCCCTCCTCTGGGCTTATCATTCACGGTGGTATCGATAAAGTTGCCCCCCCAAAAGACGTTCAAATGCTTGTCGATAAATTAAAAACACAAAAAGGTATCATCATCACACAAGAAATACTGGAAGGGGCTAATCACTTTTTTAGTGGATGCCATGAAGAACTTATTGAACGATGTGCCCACTATTTGGATAATCATATTACCAATGAATTTCTCGCTCCCCCTCCTGAAATACTTTCACTCACTTAGGAAAACACAAAAGATTTATAAAAAAGTCAGCAAAAACCATCCCTGATCATAACAAAGTGATTTTTTTAGACTGTATTTGCGATTTTTCTAAATTTTATTTCAAGATAGAAATAAGGATAAAAGAGTGTCTTTTTTATTTACTCATTTCCGTTAAATTCCCTTTTTAAGCGTAAAAAGGGAATAATGTCTGTATTATTATCTTCATTACCAATATGTCTGGTTCTCTTGTGATATATGTCATTTATGGTAGATAAAGCATGAATGATCCATTATATAATCATTTATTATATAAAATGATTGCTCTCTTAAAATTAGGAAATTGACTCTGTGTTTGCCTTTAAATCTGATTTTTTACACATTATGAGCGAACGTGGCTTTATCCACCAAATTTCGGATGAAAAAGGCTTAGATGATCTTTTTTCAAAAGAAACTGTCAGTGCTTATACTGGATTTGATCCAACAGCATCAAGCTTACATGCTGGAAGTCTCCTTCAGATCATGATGCTTTATTGGCTACAAAAAACGGGGCATCGCCCCATTGCTTTGATGGGCGGAGGGACAGGATTGATCGGTGATCCTTCCTTTAAAGATGAAGCACGACGACTACTAACACAAGAAGATATTGCAGCCAATATTGATGGTATTAAAAAGGTATTTGCTAACTATTTGACGTTCGGTGATCAAGAAACCGATGCTTGTATTGTGAATAATGCGGAATGGTTGTGCAATTTAAACTACTTAGAATTTTTGCGTGACGTAGGAAAACATTTTTCTGTCAACCGTATGTTGTCATTTGATTCTGTCAGACTCAGACTTGAACGTGAACACTCTTTGTCCTTCTTAGAGTTTAATTATATGATTCTACAAGCTTATGACTTTGTTGAGCTTTATAAACGTTACGGCTTGCGTATGCAAATGGGGGGCTCTGATCAATGGGGCAACATTATTAACGGAATCGAATTGGGACATCGTTTGGGAACACCACAATTATACGCATTAACATCACCATTGCTGACGACCTCTTCCGGTGCTAAAATGGGTAAATCATTGAATGGTGCTGTGTGGCTTAATGCCGATATGCTTTCACCTTATCAATTTTGGCAATATTGGCGCAATACAGAAGACGCTGATGTAACGCGATTTTTAAAGCTCTATACCACATTACCCATGGATGAGATTCTCAAACTTTCTCTCTTACAAGGGACCGAAATTAACGAAGCAAAAAAAATTCTTGCAACAGAAATTACTGCAATGTTGCATGGGCGTGCTCTTGCCAATGCAGCCGCAGAAACTGCCCGCAAAACATTTGAAGAAAAAACACTTGGAGAAAATCTTCCAACGGTTGAAATGAGCGCAACAGAATTAAAAACAGGCACTGGATTGCTCTCTCTTTTAGTCAAAGCAGGACTTGCAAAATCAAACAGTGAAGCGCGCCGTCATATTCAAGGTGGAGGGATACGCGTTAATGATCAAATCATAGAGGATGAAACACACCTTATTATTGAAAAAGATGTCACAGCAGAAGGAATCATTAAACTTTCTTTTGGTAAGAAAAAACATGTATTGATCAAACCTCTTTAATCTATAGATGTCTCATTTGTTCTATAGATTTTATATCCGTGATAGGAGTATTTCTTGCGCTTTATTTGCTTATTTTTTCATTGAGCTTTTATGACAGAATAATTTTTATATGATAGCGAAAAATCTTTGAAAATTTTATTCTAGAGAGTTGAAACTTTATTCCTTCTCTGTATGCTACTCATTGATCTTTTCACTCAAAAAGAAAGATAAAACATGACAAAATCAATGAAAGGTACCCTTGCTCCTGATTTTAACTTGCCACGCGATGGAGGAGAGACTGTCCGTCTTTCTGACTTTAGAGGCAAACCTGTTGTCTTATATTTTTATCCCAAAGATGATACGAGTGGATGCACAAACGAGGCACTTGATTTCACACAATTAAAGACGAAATTTGATGAAATCGGTGTTGCTGTTATTGGAATCTCTCCAGATAATGTAAAAAAACACGATAAATTTAAAGAAAAACATGGACTTGATGTCATTTTGGCTTCCGATGAAGAAAAAACAACCCTCGAAGCTTATGGTGTTTGGGGTGAAAAAAGCATGTACGGACGCAAATATATGGGTGTCGAACGAAGCACTTTTTTAATTGATGCAAATGGAACAATTGCAGAAGAATGGCGCAAAGTGAGCGTATCAGGACATGCTGAAAATGTCTTAGCAGCTGCAACGCTTTTACACCGTCATGATGGTGTATAAAATAGTATATTTTTAGAAGTAACAGAATCCCTCCCCAATAGATTTTATTTTTCCAACGGATTCAGTTTTTACAATATGTTTATTTATAGGAATAACTGATTATTTATTTTTTTAATTAATCCTCCTGATATCGTAAATTTTCTCCTTTCAAATTTTTCTTATCTTAAATGAATCAAAAAAATTCACTTGTTCCTGTCATAAGCAGGGTTGACTTATGAGAAAAGACTTTGAAAAAAGGGCAATAAAATATGAAGCTTTTACGTATCAAGGGCTATTAATATATTACGACATCCATAAAACGAGCAATTTAAGAAATAAATCTGCACAGTTGAAGGTAGAATATATCATTAGCGAATATCCTCAACTTCTTTGTCTTTTCCATAAATACGCTGCGAAAGTGCGGCCTCTATAAATGCATCTAAGCTCCCATTAAGGACGGATTGTGGATCAGTATTTTCAATCCCTGTACGTAAGTCTTTTACAAGTTGATAAGGTTGAAGAACATAAGATCTAATTTGATGTCCCCATCCGATTTCTGTTTTAGAAGATTCAACAGCATTAGTTTCTTCTTCTCTTTTTTTGAGCTCCTCTTCATAAAGGCGGGCTCGGAGCATCGACCAAGCCGTGGCGCGATTTTTATGCTGAGAGCGCTCAGTTTGACATTGAACAACAATACCCGTTTTTATATGTGTGATTCGAACGGCAGAATCTGTCGTATTAACATGCTGTCCTCCTGCCCCCGAAGCACGATAGGTATCAATACGCACATCTGCTTCTGAAACATCAACTTCAATATCATCATCAATAACCGGATAAACCCAAATGCTTGCAAAAGAGGTATGACGCTTTGCATTTGAATCAAATGGAGAAATTCGTACCAAGCGATGAACACCTGATTCTGTTTTTAACAATCCATAAGCATTATGCCCTTTTACAAGAATTGTCGCTGACTTTATTCCTGCTTCTTCTCCATCATGAATTTCTAGAACTTCAACCTTCATTTCATGCTGTTCAGCCCAGCGCATATACATACGCAACAACATAGAAGCCCAATCTTGGCTTTCTGTTCCCCCTGCCCCAGCATGAACTTCTAAATAGGTATCATTAGGATCAGCCTCTCCTGAAAGAAGCACATCAATTTGCCTTTTATCGATCTCACTTTTAAGATTACGTATTGAATTTTCTGCATCAGCGATAACTTCAACATCGCTTTCTTCTTCCCCCATCGCAATGAGTTCAATGCATTCTTCAAGTGTTTTTGTAAATGATAAAAGACCATTGATTGAATCATCAAGACGTTGACGCTCACGCATCATATCTTGTGCTCGTTGTGCATCATCCCAAAGTGTAGGATCTTCTGCTTTTTGATTAAGATATTCGAGACGCTTTAGTGATTGATCCCAGTCAAAGATGCCCCCTTAGCAACTGAATTGCTTTTTGGATTTCATCAACTAATGTCTCTATTTCTGCTCGCATAATTTAACACCGTATCTTTTAACACTCTTTCAGGTTATGTCTCTAGCATTTTATATAAATTTAATAGCCTTTATCAAAGAACGGAATGGATCCATCATTCTATTTACAGGACTAACACCATTAAAAAACAGATAAAAACTAAGACTCATGGCAAAGGAGATTTGGCCGATTAATACAACCCACCAGTCCCACTTTCAAGGGCTTTATTGACTTGTGGAGAAGTCGTTATTGCTGGAACACCTTCTTGAAAAGAATTCGTCCCCCCAATGACTTGATATATATCAGCAGGACCAGTCCCTGGTTTAAATGCTTCTATAATGACATCTTGATCTCCTCTTTCCGCAAGCATTCCTGTTTTCCGATTAATTGGCATTAAAATCATACCCTTCGGCATCTTAAAAGGAACATCCGGCTTTCCTTTGAGAGCATCTTCCATAAATTCACCAAAAATAGGGGCAGCCAATGAACTTCCCGTCCCGTTATATCCCAACGATGCTGGTTGATCATAACCAACAAAAACTCCAACGACGAGGTCAGGGGTAAATCCCATAAACCAGACATCTTTAGAATCATTGGTGGTTCCTGTTTTAGCGGCAATATGTCTATTGAGATAACGTAAACGCGCTGCAGTACCACGCTGAACAACCCCTTCCATCATCGATGTAATCTGATAAGCTGTCATAGGGTCAAGAACTTGATCTCTTTCATCAATTAAAGTCGGTTCCCTTTGATTATTCCATGAATTCGCATTACAATTTTCGCAAATACGATCATCATGACGATAAATTGTCTTCCCATAACGATCTTGAATTCGGTCTATCAGAGAAGGTTTAATAGAGCGTCCCCCATTAGCTATAACAGAATAAGCTGTAACCATTCTTAAAACTGTTGTTTCAGCCGCTCCTAAAGCCATAGGGAGATAAGGTTGCAATTTATCGACCACACCAAAACGCTCTGCATATTCAGCGACAAGAGGCATTCCCATATCATTGGCAAGCCGTACTGTCATAAGATTGCGAGAATGCTCAATACCATAACGCAGTGTTGAAGGACCTGCAAAAGTACCACCATAATTTTTAGGTTGCCAAACCTCACCATTATATTGGCGAACTTCGATGGGACCATCTAAAATAACTGATGCTGGTGTATACCCATTATCAAGTGCCGCTGAGTACACAATGGGCTTAAATGCAGAACCAGCCTGACGATAAGCTTGTGTTGCACGATTAAATTCAGATGCAGCAAAAGAAAAACCTCCCACCATTGCAAGAACACGCCCTGTGTGCGGTTCCATAGCAACAATCGCACCTTCAACCTTAGGGATTTGTTGTAAACGATAAGTGTTGTTTGTATTGGGGAGTTTTTCAACAAAAATGACATCTCCAACTTGCAGAACATGAGACAAGCTCTGAACAGTTCTTCGATAACCATTTTCTTTCACAATATGAAGTGCCCATTTTGAATCAGCTTCAGATAAAACAGCAATTTCGCGTTTTTTTGAGAGCATACCTGAAGCTTCACGCTGCGGTTGTAAACCAATCTCTATTTTATTGGGATTTGCAGAAAGAACAACCGCTAAACGCCATTCAGGAACATCACTTAACCCTGTGATATTTGCAAGCTCAGCCCCCCAATCATCATCTTTTTTATCAATATGCGCATAAGCTCCACGCCATCCGTGTGCATGATCAAATTTAATTAATCCATTTTGCAAAGCCCGCCGAGCAATCATTTGTAAATGCGGATCAAGCGTTGTACGAATAGACAGCCCACCTTCATAAAGTGTTTTAGCCCCATAACGATGCATTAAACGGCGACGCACTTCTTCAGTAAAGTAATCAGCCGCAAAAACATAGCTATCGCTCCCACGTATTGTCGCTCCCAAAGGCTTAGCTTTTGCTTTTTCACCTTGTTCACGGGTTACATACCCATTTGCAACCATCCGGTCTATAACCCAATTGCGCCGATCAATAGCACGCTGTGTATTCTTAAATGGATCATAATTTGCTGGTCCTTTTGGAAGAGCCGCCAAATAAGCACATTGTTCTAACGTCAGATCATTGACGGATTTATTAAAATAAGTCAAAGAGGCAGCAGCTATACCATAAGTACCACGCCCCAAATAAATTTCATTGAGGTAAAGTTCGAGAATATGATCTTTTGAGTAAGTTTTCTCAATACGCATTGCTAAAATAGCTTCCTTAAATTTACGCTCTAATGTTGTTTCTGAACTTAAAAGAAAGTTTTTAGCGACTTGTTGCGTTATGGTTGATGCGCCTTCCGGACGCCTTCCAGAACCGATATTACGAATATTATTGATCAAAGCGCGAGAAAGTCCTTCAGGATCTAAACCAAAATGATGATAAAAGTTTTTGTCTTCAGCCGAAATAAAAGCATCTTTAACAAGCTTTGGGATTGATTGAATCGGTAAATAGAGGCGATGTTTTGTTGCAAACTCTGCCATAAGACGGCCATCAGAAGCATGAACACGGGTCATTACCGGTGGCTCATAAAGTGAAAGAACTTCATAATCAGGAAGTGCATTGGCTTGACCACTGGTCATAGCACCCCATGTTATTGCGCCACAAAGTCCAGTAGCAACAAAAAAACGAAGAAGATATTTAAAAAAAATCATCATAAAAACGGCTATCGCTTTCTTAAGAATTGATCAAAGAAAAAATATGTTATTTCAACCACACCACGTGGATATCACCACAAGATTGAGAAAAAGAAAATTTGTTTTCTATCTTTATATTTATACTAGGGTAAACTAAAATCCCATATTAATTACTCTATTTTCTAACAAATTTAAAGAGGCTGTACCATTTTCTGTCTATATTCAGCGAATTGACGAATAGAATGAGCAATTGAGTGAGCCATTTTTTTTCTCCAATGAGGATCGTTTAATAACTTCTCATCCTCTTTATTGGATAGATACCCGATCTCTATCAAGACAGAGGGTATATCTGAAGCTCTTAAAACTTGAAAATTAGCATAGCGATGAGGATTATTGATCAAGTTAATGTGACTCTTTGATAAACTCGAAATAACACTATTTGCAAAATTAACAGAAAATGTATGTGTTTCACGTCGTGTAAGATCCATCAAGATATCTGTAACTTCAAGCGTTTCATCTGCAGGCAAACCATCAAGCAAATCAACTTTATTTTCACTTTCAGCTAAAGATTTAGCAATAGCATCAGAGGCTTTATCTGATATGGTATACACTGTGGCTCCGCGAAGGGAATGGACATCTATTGTATCTGCGTGAATGGATATAAAAAGATCAGCATCAAATTCTTGCGCTTTTTTAACTCTTTCGCTTAATCTTAAAAAAATATTAGAATCACGCGTTAAAGCAACGTTAATATGAGGGTCTTTTTGTAATTCATCGCGCAATGCACGCGCAAAATCTAAAGTTACATCTTTTTCTAAAATTCCAGTGACCCCTCGTGCACCACCATCAATACCACCATGACCAGGATCAAGAACAACACGAAAATTTTGCGCCGGAATCAACGGTGGTTTTGTATCAAAATTAATCCTTTGCTGGCTCTTCAATATTTTATCAAATTTTTCTTGTGTACTTTTATGCATATCAACCAGCAACTGCCATAACCCATTGTCTAATTTTTTTATGATCGTTTTTTCAACAACAAAAGCTGTTTTGCTTGTCAAAATAATGCGTGAAGTCTGTATGTCAGAGAAAGCATAACGCACATCTAAGAGCATAACGGATAATGCATTCTGTTTCTTTAAAGGCATATTTTGCATTGAAAAATCAATTGTAGGTAAATTGATAACCAAACGTGTAGGCCTATCTAAAATCTGTAAGCGAACATTTGGTTTTGAATTGAAAAGCGCAATTATACGCGTATGAGCACTATCACCAATGGTTCTAAAATTGATAAGTCTTAAAGGATCTGCGGCTTGAACACTGGTTTGACATAGCAAAAAAAACAATAAAAAGCATATGAATTGCGCAATAATATCCCAATAGGCTGTTTTCAGCTTTTGGATAAAAAAAATTCTTATCATAAGCCCTCTTATCATAAGCAAAGTATTCTACAACGATATTTGTAATAATTTATCTTGGTCATATAAAAACAATACACTAAATTTATTGTCTATTTTCCAATAAACGCTAAACTCCTCCATTATAAACACCCAAAAACGAAATTAAGGTCACAAAAATATTATCATGATACATGATTTACATTGTTACTTGCCAAACGTATGATATCAACATAAAAGAATATTGGTGCTTCCTAGCTGATAATCGATCTAATTATCTGTAACTCATAGTAAGTTATCTTTAAAGGGGTTGTTGCATATTATGCGTTGAGACTTTGTTATGGATGAAAAATTTCTATGTTATAAAATTAGGATTGCATTATTTAAGATTCGTTGGTTCGGGTATCCGAACTGTTTTAAAGATTATTTTACCAGAGACTTTTACAAAACATGAGTCATAAAAAACAGATGGAGATAATGATGAGAAATGGTGTAAATGCAGTTATGCATCTACACGTGGTGTTCCGTCCTGTTTTTCTGGTACTTCCCTTTTATGGCAGACAGCCCTTTACGTCTACGAATAATTACACCGTTCGTTTGAATAAAATTGTGCATGTCGCCTTCAGGATATTAACTTATGTCAAACAAAATGCTTATAGATGCCTCTCATCCGGAGGAAACACGTGTTGTTGTGGTTCACGGCAACAAAATTGAAGAACTTGATTTTGAATCAGAACATAAAAAACAGCTCAAGGGGAATATTTATCTTGCACGTATTACGCGTGTAGAACCATCTCTCCAAGCAGCATTTGTTGAATATGGTGGAAACCGACATGGTTTTCTAACATTTTCTGAAATTCATCCTGACTATTATCAAATTCCTATTGCAGATCGCCTTGCTCTTCTTGAAGAAGAGGAAGCAGCAGCTGTAGGGGAAAATCCAGCAGATGTTTTTACTGAGGAAACAACTAAAAATAAAAAACGCTCTAGAAAAACAAAAAAGAATGCAAAAAATAATGTCATAGCAGCCGATGTTGAAAGTGATATTACATCCGAAGCTGTAACAATTAATCATACAGAAGAGATATTAAATGCCGATGTCTCTTACGATGAAATCGAGATGGTCGGTGCTGAAGACATCCGTGAAGAGCTCCCAACATATCAAAGGAAACAAGGGCGCCAGTATAAAATTCAAGAAGTAATTAAACGTCGTCAAATTTTGTTAGTGCAAGTCATCAAGGAAGAACGTGGAAATAAAGGTGCCGCACTTACAACATATCTCTCTCTAGCAGGTCGTTATTCTGTTCTCATGCCCAACACTGCACGCGGTGGTGGTATTTCACGAAAAATTACGAATGTGCAAGACCGTAAGCGTCTTAAAGAAATCGTAAAAGAATTAGCCGTTCCAAAAGGTATGGGCGTTATCTTGCGAACTGCTGGTGCTAATAGAACAAAAGCTGAAATTAAACGCGATTATGAATATCTTATGCGGTTATGGGATACTATTCGCACTTTGACACTCAAATCAACGGCACCATGCCTTGTTCATGAAGAAAGTAATCTCATTAAGCGTTCTATACGAGATCTTTACAATAAGAATATCAGTGAAATTCTTGTTTCTGGAGACCAAGGATATCGTGAAGCAAAAGACTTTATGCGTATGCTTATGCCAAGTCATGCAAAAGTTGTGCAACCTTATCGCGATCCTACACCTATTTTTGCAAGAAATAATATTGAAATTCAGCTTGATAAAATGTTGCAACCACAGGTTTCTTTAAAATCTGGGGGATATCTTGTTATTAATCAAACAGAAGCACTTGTTGCTATTGACGTTAATTCTGGACGCTCTACGAAAGAATTCTCTGTTGAAAAGACAGCTTTACAAACAAACCTTGAAGCTGCAGAAGAAGTAGCACGTCAATTACGTTTACGTGACCTTGCTGGTTTAATCGTGATTGATTTTATTGACATGCTTGAAGAACGTAATGTGCGACTGGTTGAAAAAAAATTAAAAGACTGTTTAAAAAATGATCGTGCTCGTATTCAAGTTGGCCATATCTCACACTTCGGCCTTTTAGAAATGAGCCGTCAACGTATTCGCATATCAGTTTTAGAAAGTACAACACAGCCCTGTCCCCATTGTGCAGGAACAGGAAATATACGTTCTGAATCATCAATTGCTTTACATGTCATGCGCTCCATTGAAGAATATCTTCTTCATAATTCGCAATATAATATTATTGTGCGCACACCCGTAGCAACAGCGCTTTATGTATTAAATCATAAACGTAATATTCTTGTTAATTTAGAAACACGCTTTAAACTTAATATTAGTATTGAAGCAGATGATAGTATTGGAACACAACATCTCGTTATTTCTAAAGGTACAATAGCAGAAAGCATTTCTCAATCTTCATGGGAAGATGACAATAAGCAAGAAATTGAGAATTCTGTTTTCATAAAAAGTGAATCTATTGAAACCCCTCCTCCCATTGAAACAAATCAAAAACGTCGACGCAAAAATCGCCACGATGAAATTGCTGATCATTCTCTCTCTGACGTTCATAAGAAAGAAGAGACATTGAGTGATGATTCTTACCGTCGAGGACGCCGTCGAGGTCGTCGTGGTGGTCGGCGCAATCAAGATAATAATCTTCATCAAATTCGCATTCCTTACGCAGAACCAGTAGGAGATTTTGCTAAGAAGGCTTTAGCAGAAATCAAAGCAGCGCATCGCAAACGTCGTGGTCCATCCGCTAAATCTTCTAAACTTGAAGAAATAAAAAATGATGTACAAGCTCTCGAGGTACAACAGCAAGATGAAGCAACCAAAGTTGATGATACAAGTGTTAAACTAAAAAAACGTAGAACACGTTCTTCAAAGGCGGTAGAAAATAATCTTTCTCTAGAGAATGAACAAAATATAGCAGAACAAAAATCTCTTGAAGAAAAGCCTAAAAGCAGTTCGGTACGTAAAATTAGAGCAAAAAAAGCAGACAAATCTCTTCATGAAGGTGAGGATAAAACTCCTGAAAATACTAAGAAATCAACACGTAGAACACGTAAAAGATCATCCTCTAAAGAGGCAACAGAAATACAAAAAACATTAGAAAAAGAAACTGATATGAAGATGGAGAAAGCTGTCGAACCTTCTCCTTCCAAAATTGAAGAAACAATTAACCAACCTGTTGTTATTTCATCAACGTCTAATGATTCTCCTAAAACTGCGCGTATTGGTTGGTGGAAACGCAGAACTCTTTCAAAAAATTAACTAATAAAAAGAAACCGCCACAAAAAAATTGTGGCGGTCTAAATAAACAATCATAGAAAAAGTTTTAACCAATTTCTATGACGTGTGTATTATTTTTGCTTTGCTTTCTCTTGCTCAGCGCGCATACGCTCTTCAATTTCTTTTTNTATAAAAAAATAAAAAAAAAAAAAAAAACCGCCACAAAAAAATTGTGGCGGTCTAAATAAACAATCATAGAAAAAGTTTTAACCAATTTCTATGACGTGTGTATTATTTTTGCTTTGCTTTCTCTTGCTCAGCGCGCATACGCTCTTCAATTTCTTTTTGATTTGATTGAATAGCTTGCTGCAGCTTTATTTGCTCTTGTTGGAAATCTTTTTCTTCCATACCAGGGCCGGTATACGCCGCTGTAAATCCATTAAGAGAAAATTCAATAGGATTAGCTGAACCACGGAAATTAACAGTGGTTACGACCATTTTTGTACCACTTTTCATCGCTGCAATAAGCTTATCATCTAAGACATCATTGGCAATACAACTTGGTCCATTACAAATGATATAAGGAATTTTTTTAGAGAAACCATCACCTATTTGAATGTGAACACCTTCTGGCAAAAAACGACCTGTAGGCACTTGAATACCTATACGCTTTTCATTTTGCTTCCCTTTTATTTCAACTAGATTAAAAGCCGTTAAAGGTTGTCCCGTATTCGATAATACAGTATTCATTGTATTACAAATATCAACATCATGCTGCTTACTGCAAACTTTGTACCAACCTTGCGATAAAGTCTGCGCATTTGCAGAAATACCAGTTATAAGAAAAAGGGCAGCTGCTCCAACTAATACTGAGACAGCAGAATAAAAATTTTTATGCGACATGATTAAGTTAATCCTTTCAACGCGCTTTTAAGTAATTTAAAAAAATATTAAGTATAGTTTCAATTTATTAGATTATAATGAAATAAAACTTAATTTTATTATTTTTACTTCAATATAAAAAAAAAAGTCAAATTTAGAGAAAAAACTACGACGATCTATATAAACTTTTATACACCCATATAGCTCTCCCCTCTTTATCGCACAGGGAGTTGATGCAATTTATCCATAAAACACCTCTGTGCATTTGCGCTAAGATTACACAAACGAATCAATATTGCAATATCAATTAAAACAAACTCCTATGCACTTCTAAAAATCTTACGAATTCAAATTTTTTACGCTTATTGCTCTTTATGTTAGCTATAGGGCTTTAGCAACAAAATATTGCAATGCATGAGGCTCTAAAATGTCAGATAAATTCATACTTTTATATGTCTCTAGTATAAATGAAAAAGATAAAGTTATAACTTATAAGGACATTTAATGAACTAAATGCATTCCTAATCTGCAGCTTTTAAAAATTATAAGGAGTTTTTTCCTGTATGTAATTTTCTATCCTTGTTTATGAAACAATAGTGGTATGCTTCTATTCATAAAACCGTTTTTGTAGTAAAAGCTGTATAATGAAGAAAGCATGTTATCTTAACCTAAATTTTTCTTTTTAGAGAACTTGTAGAAAATATTTATATGCAAATGCTATTATTGTGGTTACACCGCTTCAGCTATTTTCTTCATTTTATCAATATGTATTATAATAAAGAAGGAAAAACTAATATGTTAAACAGTTCTTTTATTATAAACTTAAATTTTATTCTTATAAAAAATCAATAAGTAGTTATTATTCATAGAATAATTTTATAAAAATAAGGAATAGTTCAGAAAAGTAGAGAAAATGCTTTAAACAGAATGTTGTTCTGCCATTTTCACAAGTTCAGTCATAATCTTTGCTGCTCCAATAAGTCTTTCATCAACGCTAGCCCAATCCCGAATAAGAGCGATACTTTGATCTGGACGAATTTTTGCCATTGAACCTTGTTTTCCCACCCACTGAACAAGAGCAACACTATTGGCGAAATAGTTATTGCGAAACTGTATGACAATCCCTTTTGGTCCAGCATCCAATTTTTCTACATGAGCTTTTCGACACAATGTTTTGATATGAAAGACTTTAAGGATGTGCTGAACTTCAAGGGGTAAAGGACCAAAACGATCGATTAACTCGGCTGCAAACTCATCAATCTGGTCTAAATTCTCAAGTTCTGTCAAGCGTCGGTAAAGCCCCATACGTAATGATAAGTCCGGCACAAAACTTTCTGGTATCATCACAGTTGTACCAAGTGAAATTTGAGGGGACCATTGCTTATCTTCACTTAGCTCTCCATCTTTTAATTCAGCAACAGCTTCTTCAAGCATTTTTTGATAGAGTTCAAATCCAACTTCTTTGATATGTCCTGATTGTTCTTCACCTAAAAAATTGCCTGAACCACGAATATCCATATCGTGACTTGCCAACTGAAATCCAGCCCCTAATGTATCTAGAGATTGTAACACTTTAAGACGACGATCAGCTGCAGATGTTAAAACTTTACCAGATGGAAAGGTAAAAAGTGCATAAGCACGTTGTTTTGAGCGTCCTACCCGTCCTCGTAATTGATAGAGCGCAGAAAGACCAAACATTTCAGCACGATGCACAATTAATGTATTAGCTGTTGGAATATCAAGACCGGATTCAATAATGGTTGTTGATAGCAAAACATCATATTGTCCATCGTAAAATGCATTCATAATATCATCAAGTTGTCCAGCCGGCATTTGTCCATGTGCCACAACGAATTTGAGTTCTGGTACATGGGTTTTGAGATATTCTTCTACAAAGGAAAGATCAGAAATACGAGGACAAACATAGAAACTTTGTCCACCACGGTAGTATTCTCGAAGCAATGTTTCGCGTATAACAAGTGCATCAAATGGTGAAATAAAAGTACGAACCGCCATTCTATCAATGGGTGGAGTGGTGATTAATGAAAGTTCACGGACCCCCGATAATGCCAATCCTAAAGTTCGTGGAATGGGGGTTGCTGAAAGTGTAAGAACATGAATATCACTTTTAAGCTCTTTTAAACGTTCTTTGTGTTTTACTCCAAAATGTTGCTCTTCATCAATGATAAGAAGACCTAACCGTAAAAAGTCGACTGCACCACTTAATAATGCATGGGTTCCAATGGCAATATCAATCGTACCATCTGAAATCCCTTTTTTGACTTGTGTGAGTTCTTTCCCTCTCACAAGCCTTGATACATGACCAATTTTAACCGGTAATCCTTGAAAACGCGAAATAAATGTCTTGTAATGTTGACGTGAAAGCAAAGTTGTCGGTACAACAACAGCCACCTGATATCCATTTAAAGCTGCAATAAAAGCACTTCGAATAGCTACTTCTGTTTTTCCAAAGCCAACATCACCACATATCAAGCGATCCATCGGCTTTCCTGAGGCTAGATCGTCTAAAACGGCATCAATGGCGTTCATTTGATCTTCTGTCTCTTCATAGGGAAAACCAGCAACAAACTCATCAAATGGTCCAACTGGTGGAAGTAAAGCAGGCGCAGCACGTGTCGCACGCTCCGCAGCTATACGAATTAATTGCCCTGCCATTTCCAATAAATGTTTTTTAAGCCGAGCTTTACGTGCTTGCCAAGCAACACCCCCTAATTTATCTAAAGTTACCTCTGTTCCTTCTGAACCATAACGTGAGAGAAGCTCAATATTTTCAACAGGTAAAAAGAGTAAATCACCTCCAGCATATTTAATTTCAAGGCAATCTCGTAAAATTCCAGTCGTGATGATGGTTTTTAAACCAACAAATTGGCCAATACCATGATCAATATGCACAACAAGATCACCAGAATTTAAAGCAGAAATCTCAGAAATAAAATTTGTATTATTCTTACGCCGCTTTGGTGATCTAATAAAGCGATCACCTAAGATATCTTGCTCTGCTATAATAGCTAGATCTTCAGCCTCAAAACCATGTTCTATCATGATAACAGCTGCTAATATACGATCTCGTGGTGTTGCTTTGACTGTTTGCAAGGATTTTACAACGTCTATTTTTTTCAATCCATGCTCATCAAGAACTTGTACCAAACGATTGAGAGACCCTTCACTCCAACACGCTAAAAGTACTTTTTTGCCAGAAGCACGTAAAGATGCGATGTGATCAATAACACTTGAAAAAACATTCTTTTCTTGCGCATTACGCTCTTTTACAAAATCATATCCCTGTTTTACTTGTGTGTGAATAACTGTTTGTTCCAAACTTTGTGGAATATTAAAAGGCGAAAAATCAATACGCTGTGAAGATTGTTGCACACACTCTAAAACACGCTCTGGCGTTAAATAGAGAAGACTAGGATCTATCGGATGATAAGACGTTGTATTTTCTTTATCATTTTCGCGCTCTTTACGCGCGTTATAATAGTCTTCAATAAGGCGATAACGCTCAACGAAAACTTCTTCTATAAGATGTTCAAAAACAAGCGGTAAATTGCCACAATGATCAAAAAAAGTATCAAGGCTTTCATAAAAAAATGGGAGCCAATGTTCCATACCAGCAAAACGCCGACCTTGAGCAATTGCTTCATAAAGCATGTTATTTTTTTGTGATACACCAAATGTACGGGTATAATTGCTTTTAAAACGGCTGATGCATTCATCTGTCAAAACAACTTCGCTCATTGCCTGTAATAAAAGTTCAGTTTTTTGGCGTATTGTTCTTTGACTTTCTGGATCAAATACACGGATGCTTTCTAGGGTATCTCCAAAAAAATCAAGACGTAAAGGCTGGGTATCCATAGGAGAAAAGATATCAAGTATCCCTCCTCTTACAGCAAACTCACCAACATCGCGGACAACCGTAACGCGTTCAAAACCATTAGTTTCTAGGAATTGAATGAAATGCCCCATGTTATGGGACTGGCCAACATGTGCATGAATAAGCTGAGCTTCTATCATTTCACGAGGAGGCAACTTTTGCATAATTGCATTGGCTGTTGTTAGGATAATTGCAGGATGTGGATTTTGACGCAAATTGGCTAGGCGTGCCAATGCTGATAGTCGACGTGCCATAATAGCAATTCCTGGTGACACGCGATCATAAGGCAAACAATCCCATGCAGGAAATTGAAGGACGGGTAAATTGGGCTGAATAAAATTTAAAACTTGTTCTAAGTGCGCAATTTTTGTTCCGTCTCGGACAACATAGATGAGTGGTTTACCCTGTGCAATTTCTGAACTCAATTTAGCAAGGGCAAAGGCTTCAAATCCATCAGTAATGCCATCAAAAATCATATGAGCAGGACTATTGGGGGGGATGATATTTTTTTTAAATATAGGCATTTAAATCAATAAGTTAAATAAGTACGATAATTGGCAATATCACGAAAAAGAGGACTATTAATTTCAGAGGGTGGTGAAATTTCTCCGGTAATCCATGTGAGTAAGTCGCGATCATCAAAAGACATAATATACTCAAGTTCAGAGAGCGTTTTATCATTCATTCCAGTGATATGAGCATTAACATAATGTCCAAAAATGAGATCCATTTCACGAATACCGCGATGCCATGCGCGAAAAATCAATCGGCGACGACGCATATCCAATTGATTTTTGTCGTTGACAAAAGCTGTCATAAAAAGTCTCCTTGAATAAAGTAATATAAACCATTCAATTACTCGTATAAAATTTATACCTTGCCTTTAAGGAAGTTCAATAATCTTCTGATCTTTAAGTGTAATTCGACGATGCATTTGCTTTGCCAAAGCGTAATTATGTGTTGCAATAAGAGCAGAAAGACCAGACTGACGAACAAGGACAGATAAAGCTTGAAAGACATAAGCTGACGTTACAGGATCAAGATTTCCGGTAGGTTCATCTGCTAAAAGAACCGAAGGGCCATTTGCTACGGCACGTGCAATAGCAACACGTTGTTGCTCTCCTCCCGATAACTCTGAGGGACGATGATTCGCCCGATGAGAAATACGCAGATACGTCAATAATTTACGCGCACGATCTTCTGCGATGGATTTGTTTAATCCTGCTATCATTTGCGGTATCATAACATTTTCTAAAGCCGTAAACTCTGGAAGTAAATGATGAAATTGATAGACAAAACCAATATCATTTCGTCTGATAGCTGTTCGCTCACGATCAGAGCGCTTTGCACAAGAAACACCCCGTAACAACACATCACCAGCTGTTGGTTTTTCTAATAACCCCGCAATATGAAGAAGTGTTGATTTTCCTGCACCAGATGGTGCAACAAGTGCAACAAGCTCTCCACGATTAAGAATAAAATTTGCTTTATCTAAAACAATGAGCGGCTTATGACTCTCATAAAAGCGTCTTTCGATCTCTACAAGCTCTAAAATCGCTGTCATTATTCATACCTCAAAGCTTGTACAGGATCTAGCTTAGCAGCACGCCATGCCGGAATGAGAGCAGCAAGAAATGACAAGAATAAAGCCATAAGAGCAACCAAAACAGTTTGTTTCCATTCAATTTGTGCAGGTAGTTTTGTTAAAAAATAAAGTTGAGGATTAAAAACATCGACATTAAATAACCAAGAGATAAAATCTTGAATATGATTAATATTCGCGGTCGCGATAACACCCAAAATTAAGCCTAATATCGTTCCAATAAAACCAATCATCATTCCTGTGATAATAAATATACGCAAAATTGCACTCTGTTGAGTACCCATTGTGCGTAAAATTGCGATATCATGACTTTTATCTTTTACAAGCATAATAAGGCCTGAAATAATATTTAAAGCAGCAACAAGAACAATCAGAGAAAGAATGAAAAACATGACATTCCGTTCAATCTGTAAAGCTGAAAAAAAAGCCTGATTACGTGTACGCCAATCAATTAAATAGACCTGTTGATCAACGGTTTTTTCTACAACAGGTTTTATTTGATCAACAGAATCAGGATCGTTTAGAAATAATTCTAAAGACTGAACCTTATCGCCTAAATTAAAAAACATTTGTGCTTCATGGAGAGGCATAAAAACAAATATTGAATCATATTCAGACATACCAACTTCAAAAATAGCAATGACTTTATAAGCTTTTACACGTGGTGTAACACCAAAAGGAGTTTCATCACCATCAGGGGTAATAATACGAAGATCCCTCCCAACTGTAAGCCCTAATTTTTCTGCTAAACCACTTCCAATTGCAACACCTTCTTCTTGATCAAAGTGAGAAATCGAGCCTAATTTAATGTTTTGAGAAACCGTTTTAAGTTTTTCTAGATCTTGTTTGCGCATACCACGAACTAACGCGCCAGAGCCACCTTGGGCTTCACCTTGAACAAGCGCTTGACCTTCAATAACAGGCAAAGCAAACTTCACACCATTTTTAGATTCTAGAGAAGAAATAAGAGTCTTATAATCAGAAAAACCAGAATCAATTGTTTGAACAATAAGATGCCCATTCATACCAAGAATACGGTTAAGAAGTTCTGTGCGAAAGCCATTCATCACCGCCATAACAACAACCAGAGCAAAGACTCCCAACATAATCCCAATAAGAGAAATAATTGAGATAACAGATGCGACGGCATGCTTTTTATTGGGAATCATATAACGAAAAGCGATCATCCACTCATAAGATGAAAAGCATTTATTTTTCAGCCTCTTCATAACATTTCCTATTAAATTATAGAAAGTTGGCTGAGCGCATCTTCAACCGTTAGAGATTTTTTTACACCCGTTTTTCGATCTTTAATTTCAACTTCATTTTGTGCAATGCTGTTTGGACCAACAATTATTTGCGTTGGCAAACCAATCAAATCCATTGTTGCAAATTTTGATCCAGGACGTTCATTTCTATCATCTAATAATGGATCAAAACCAGCATCCTTTAATCCCTGATAGAGAAATTCACATGCCTTTGTACATTTTTCATCATCGGGTTTCATATTGATAATCCCAAAATCAAACGGTGCCATCGACTTTGGCCAAATAATCCCCTTTTCATCGTGAGAAGCCTCAATAGCAGCCGCAACAAGACGTGAAGGTCCAATCCCATAAGATCCCATCGAGACCACATGCTCTTTTCCATCTTGTCCCATAACTTTTGCTCCCATTGGAGCAGAATATTTCGTCCCAAAGTGGAAAATATGCCCGACTTCAATACCACGCGCTGAAAGACGATTTTCTTTAGAAATTTTAGCCCACTCTTCTTCATTATGCATTTCTTCTGTCGCTGCATAAAAAGATGTCCACTGTCTAACAGTATCATCTAAAACAGCTTTATCACTAAAATCGATTGAACTGTGGGGAACGCTTAGTTCAAGAAATTGTCTATCACAGAAGATAGCACTCTCTCCCGTTTCTGCCAAAATGATAAATTCATGACTGAGTTCCCCCCCTATTGGACCTGTATCTGCACGCATGGGAATTGCTTTTAAGCCAAGGCGAGAAAAAGTGCGTAAATAAGCCACAAACATACGATTATAAGATGTTTTAGAGCCTTCATAATCAAGATCAAAAGAATAAGCATCTTTCATTAAAAATTCTCGTGCCCGCATCACACCAAAACGTGGGCGAATTTCATCACGAAATTTCCATTGAATATGGTACAAATTAAGCGGAAGATCCTTATAAGAACGAACATAGGAGCGAAAAATATCTGTCACCATTTCTTCATTGGTCGGGCCGTAAAGTAAATCACGCTTTTGACGATCTTTAATACGGAGCATTTCCAGACCGTAATCATCATAACGACCACTTTCACGCCAAAGATCAGCAGATTGAATTGTAGGCATCAATATTTCTATTGCACCAGCTCGTTCTTGCTCTTCACGAATAATTTTACAAACTTTATCAAGCACTTTTTTTCCCAAGGGAAGCCAAGAATAAATCCCAGATGTTTGTTGTCGAATCATCCCAGCACGCAACATGAAACGATGAGAAACAATTTCCGCTTCTTTAGGATTCTCTTTTAAAAGTGGAAGGAAATATTGAGAAAGACGCATTGAAATAATTAACTCCTACTCAGGATTTATCATATTGGAACAATTTAATATACCCTCTATTCATCTATAGCCGCATTCTGAATACTTGCAAATATAACGATCTTATTGTTTAAAAATTGGTTGTGCTTTATTCTCTACTTTTTATTGAGCAATAAAATAAGAATGCTCTTCTTTTTTTTATAACGTAACATGGAAATGCTTTATTTTGACTGATGTAAAAAAACTGTACAGAGAGGTTTTTTTTGCCAAATTTCATAAACAGCCGCTCTCACTGCACGTCGTGTTGCCTCTCGAATAACTTCATTATTTTTCCGCTTCATGCGTGGAATGTTATAAACTGTATTTTCCACAACCTCTAAAAGAATATCTTTTAATTTTTCCCCCTCTCCATTACTTTCAGGGAGTCCCAATATGCTTAGACCGATATCATCCAATAACTCATGCTTGCTATTCATATGGAGAGAAACCGCAACATGACCAGCATAACTTAATTTTCTACGCTCACGAATCCCGAGCTCATACTCATCTCCAAGAAGACAGCCATCCTTATAAATACGACCAACAGGCACGTGATCAATAACTTCTACAGGCGTTGGTGCAAGACGTAGCATATTACCATTTCTAATATCCCTAACAATTTTAATCCCTGCTTGACGTGCTAAAGCCGCTTGAGCAGTAAGATGTATTGCCTCACCATGCACAGGCACAAGTATCTGTGGTTTTATCCAATCATACATCTGTAAAAGTTCTGAACGACGGGGATGACCTGAAACATGAACAAGGGCATCTTCATTCGTAATCACTTTAATACCCAAATCGATGAAACGATTTTGTATCTCAAGAATCGCTTTTTCATTTCCTGGAATACTTCGCGATGAATAAATAACAGTATCTCCAGTAGAAAGCGCAATATTCCTCATCCCCTCACGTGAAAGTTTAGCCAAAGCTGCACATGGCTCACCTTGGCTCCCTGTGACAATTAAAACAAGTTCTTTTCGTGGGATGTAGCCATAATCATCTTCCGTTATAAATGGCGCTAATCCATCCATATAACCAAGCTCTTGTGCAACCATAATACTTCGTTTAAGGGAACGCCCAATGACAAGAACCTTACGCCCAACAGCTTCAGCGGCAAGAGCAATAGAACGTATCCGACCAATATTAGAAGCAAAAGTTGCTATTGCAACACGCCCTTCAGCTTTCGAAATAATCTCAGAAAGACTGGTTTGGACCTGCTGCTCTGATGGAGATATACCATCCCGACATGCGTTTGTGGAATCACAAAGCAATGCTAAAACACCTTTATCGCCTAACGCTCGAAATCTTTTTTCATCCGTCACAGCTCCAAGCGAAGGCGTATGATCAATTTTCCAATCACCCGTATGGATTACAGTCCCCAAAGACGTTGTAATGGCTAAAGATACAGATTCTGGTATCGAATGATTAACAGCAATAGCCTCTATGGTAAAGGAACCAACCTGAAAACAATCCCCTGCTTGAAAAATATTGAATGACATTTTTTGAGATTCAAAATCTGATTGCCTTTTACTTTCCAATAACCCTGCTGTGAAATTTGTACAATAAAGTGGAACTTGTAACTTTGGCCATAAATCAAGAACAGCTCCATAATGATCTTCATGTGCATGTGTTAAAACAAGACCACGTATATTATGTTTTTCACTTTCTAGAAAACGAATATCAGGGAGAATAAGATCGACTCCCGGTAATTCAGAGCCAGCAAAACTAACACCCATATCAACAAGTAACCATTCACGAAGATTTTGGGAGCCAAATCCATAAGCAGCTAAATTCATTCCTATTTCACCTACACCACCCAGAGGTAAAAAAACAAATTCACATTTATTGGTTTCAACCATTAACATCTCCCAAATCATTCAGATAATCTGATGGTAAAATAATTTCGTTAATAACCGACTGCATGAACAGAAGCAGCCGAACCAAAATGAACATCTCCCGCTGTTATAATGGCTGTCTGACCATTTTTTTGTTTTATGATACCGTTAAAATCATGATCAAGTCCCTCAAAAATACCCTCAACGATTTTTTCATCATTCATTACTTTGACATATTTTCCGAGGTGAGCAGAATATAAAAGCCATTTATTTCGGATTATTTCACACCCTTTTGGTTGTTTCCAAAGAAGGTAATTTCTAGAAAAAGATTCCGTCAAAACCGTAAATAACTGCTCTGCTTCAATATGCAAACCGATACTCTGTAAACTTGAAGTGGGATAGAGTGCATCTTCATAATTATATTTCACATTTATTCCAATACCAATAACCAATGCATCTTGTTGTGATGGCAATTTTAAAATTTCGAGCAAAATTCCAGAGCTTTTAGCACCTCTAAGCAAAATATCGTTTGGCCATTTTAAGCTTACAATATTGTCATTGTCTGTTTGCTTTTCAGCTTTTATAAATTGTTTTATGGACTCTGCCACACTGACTCCAGCAACAAAACCAAGTTGAGCAGCGGTTTGATGAACAATATCATCCATTAACAATAGACTACAATAAAGGTTCCCTTTTGGACTATTCCATGCCCTCCCTCTTCTAGCCCTTCCTTGTAATTGCTCTTGCGCAACAATCCAAAGATAACCTTGATGACCAGTTTGCGCTTTTCGTTGCGCAATGAGATTGGTTGAATCAACACTTTCGTACGATTCAACAGTGTATCCTTGTTTCTTTGCAAAATCTGATAAAATATAAACCATATTCATTAAAATAATGCAGCGGCCGCTTTTTCTGCCAATTCAGCAAACCAAATTCCAAAAAAGGTATAAAATAAAATAAATAATGCAGAAAGACCAAGACAAAACTGAAGCTCTTTTGATAAAATAACAAAATGCGCTTTTGCATCATCAAACCACATAATTTTAATAACCCGTAAATAGTAAAAAGCGCCAATGACGGAGGCTATCATACCAACAATAGCAAGTGGTGTCAGACCAGCATGAACAGCAGCAGAAAATGTATACCACTTCCCAAAAAAACCAGCCATAGGGGGTATACTGGCTAGTGAGAAAAGCTGTATTGTCATGACAATCGCCATAAACGGATTTGTCTTTGCTAATCCTGAAAGATCATAAATATTTTCAACATTGCCACTCTGGGATCGCATTCCAAGAATAAAAGCAAATGAGCCAAGAGTAACACCAAGATAAATGGTCATATAAAGAATAACGCTTTTTACCCCAAGTATATCTCCAGCCGATAAACCAACAAGTGCATAGCCCATATGGCTGATCGACGAATAAGCCATTAAACGCTTAATATTACTTTGCCCAATTGCAGCAAACGCACCAAGTATCATTGATGCAAGTGCCATGAAGACCAAAATTTGTTGCCATGCAGGCATAGAGCTATCAGCACTACCAAGAGGAATAAAGGTCATCACAATAATACGGATGATTAAAGCCATTGCAGCAACTTTAGGCGCCCCAGCAAAAAATGCAGTAATCGGTGTTGGGGCACCTTCGTAAACATCAGGTGTCCACATATGAAATGGAACAGCAGAAATTTTGAAAGCCAAACCAGCTAAAATAAATACAATTCCAAAAATAACGCCCAATTGTAAATTTTCACCTTTTAAAGCAAGAGCAATTTCGTGAAAACCAATTTGACCGGAAAAACCATAAAGCAAAGAAATGCCATAAAGCAGCATTCCTGAAGATAATGCTCCTAAAACAAAATATTTTATACCAGCTTCAGAAGATTTTACATTATTACGATTAATCGCTGCTAAAACATATAAAGCTAAGGACTGTAGTTCTAATCCCATATAAAGTGACAGCATATTCCCCGCTGAAATCATCAGCATCATGCCAAGGGTTGCTAAAAGAACAAGCACTGGAAATTCAAATATATTGAACTTTTGCGCATTCGCAAAACCAACAGACATAATAAGAGCAAAAAGCGCACCAATAAGCGTTAAAACTTTCATATAACGACCAAAAGAGTCAATAATAAGCGCATTGGTTTGAAATGCACCACTTTTCGGAAAAACGATGAGAATAATAATGGTTGCCACGAGAAGAGCCATGGCTAAACCTGTTACTGTTAAAGAAGCACGTGCATTGGAATAAACACCAACCAAAAGCAACACTATTCCCCCTAATGCAATTAAAATCTCTGGAAGAATTAATACGAGTTGTGTTATCATTTCACTTTGCATGAGAATTCTTCCCTTATCTAGTGTAATTTATTGATGAGGGCTTCTACGGAAAACGCCGTCGCTTTAAGAAGTGGCGTTGGATAGATACCAAAGAATATTGTAAGAATAACCATCGGGTAAAGAATAAATTTTTCCCTTGAGGAGAGATCTATCAGTACTTTCAAATTCTCTTTATCCAAGGAACCAAAAACCACGCGCCGATAAAGATAAAGGGCATAAGCTGCTGATAAGATAACACCTGTTGTCGCTAAAGTAACAACCAATTTATTCACTTGAAAAACACCTATTAAGGTTAAAAACTCACCCAAAAATCCTGAAGTTCCAGGAAGTCCTACATTTGCCATCGTAAAGATTAAGAAAACAACAGCATATTTGGGCATATTATTTACCAAACCACCAAACGCTGAGATTTCACGTGTATGCAGACGATCATAGATTACCCCAACACAAAGAAATAAAGCTGCGGAAACAATTCCGTGTGACAGCATCTGATAAATAGCTCCTTGTATTCCCTGCTCATTCGCAGCAAAAATACCCATCGTTACATATCCCATATGCGCTATTGAGGAATATGCAATAAGTTTTTTGATGTCACTTTGAACAAGTGCAACCAACGAAGTATAAATAATTGCAATAAGCGATAATGTGAAAACAAAAGGTGCAAAATCTGCTGAAGCGATAGGAAACATAGGTAAAGAAAAACGAAGGAAACCATACCCACCTAATTTGAGTAAGACACCGGCTAAAATAACAGAACCTGCTGTCGGTGCTTCCACGTGAGCATCAGGGAGCCAAGTATGAACTGGCCACATCGGCATTTTAACAGCAAAAGAAGCAAAAAATGCGAGCCATAACCACATTTGCATATGGGCAGGAAACTGATAATTGAGTAAAGTTGGTATATCAAGTGTTCCTGCCTGCCAATACATAGCCATAAGAGCAACCAGCATCAGCACTGAACCAAGTAAAGTGTATAAGAAAAACTTGATACTTGCATAAACACGACGCGCACCTCCCCACACCCCTATAATGATAAACATTGGAATGAGGCTACCTTCAAAAAACACATAAAATAATATTGCGTCAAGAGCACAAAAGACCCCAATAATCGCAACTTCAAGAAGAAGAAAAGCAATCATATAAGCTTTTAATCTCTCTTTAACATTCTCCCAGCTTGCTAAAATACAGAAAGGTAAAAGAAAAGCCGAGAGAACAACAAAAAGAATAGAAATACCATCAACCCCCATATGATAGCTAATGCCATTCCCTAGCCAACTGAATTTTTCAACCATTTGAAAATTGGGGTTGCTAGAATCAAATCCTATCCAAATAATTAAAGAAATAACAAAAACAAATATCGTCGTAAAAAATGCGACATTGCGTATATTATGGCGTGCAGCTTCACTATCATCTTTGATAAACAAAATCAGAAGCACACCCACAAGCGGCAAAAATGTAACCGTAGAAAGAATAGGCCAATCGGTCATTAGTTTACGCCCCCGATCATCATCCATGTAATCAGTAATGCAACACCTATAAGCATCGCAAATGCATAGTGGTAAAGATAGCCTGTTTGCATCCGAACAACTCTATTTGTGATATCAACAACACGCGCTGCGATACCATTAGGACCTAGACCATCAATAATTTTACCATCTCCCACTTTCCAAAGAAAAGAACCAATCTTAAAGGTAGGACGAACAAACAAAAAGTTATATAATTGATCAAAATACCATTTTTGGTAAAGAAATTGATATAATCCTGGCATAAGACGAGCCATTTTCTTAGGCAAGAATGGAAAAGAAATATAGAACAAATAGGCAAACATAAACCCAAGAACCATTGCTATAAAGGGTGACCATTTTACCCAATTAAAAACGTGGTGGGCATCATGAAGAATATGATTGTGGCTGCTTGTAAACAATGCTCCCTTCCAAAAAGCATCATAAAAGTCACCAAAAAAGTGAGGTTGAAACACAACACCTGCAAATATTGCCCCAAGAGATAAAATAAACAGTGGCATTAACATAACTGGAGGTGATTCATGAACATGATGCATAACATCAGCCGTTGCCCGTGGCTTCCCATGAAATGTCATAAAGATAAGCCGCCATGAATAAAAGCTTGTTAAAAATGCCGCAAAAACAAGGAGATAAAAAGCATATCCTGAAGCAATATTATGAGATACAAAAGCAGATTCTATAATTGCATCCTTTGAAAAAAAGCCAGCCGTCCCAAAAATTGTTCCTGGGATTCCAACACCGGTTAATGCAATGGTTCCAACCATCATCATCCAATAAGTGATCTTTATATGCTTGCGTAAGCCACCCATTTTTCGCATATCTTGTTCATCAGATACAGCATGAATGACAGAACCTGCACCAAGAAATAATAAGGCTTTAAAAAAAGCATGCGTAAAAAGATGAAAGACAGCAGCACCATAAGCTCCAACACCTAATGCCACAAACATATACCCGAGTTGAGAACATGTAGAATAAGCAATAACACGCTTAATATCATTCTGCACCAATCCCACAGTTGCTGCAAAAAACGCTGTTGTTGCGCCAACAATAATAATCACGGTCAAAGCAATCGAAGAAAGTTCAAAAATTGGCGACATACGCGCAACCATAAAAACACCCGCCGTTACCATTGTGGCAGCATGAATAAGTGCTGATACAGGGGTTGGTCCCTCCATTGCATCAGGAAGCCAAGTATGTAAAAGAAATTGTGCTGATTTTCCCATCGCACCAATAAATAATAAAAGACATGTAATAGTAAGTGCAGCCTGTCCATTAAGCTGCCAACCGAGAAATGTCATATTTTGTACAAAGCTATTGTCTGCAGCTTTTGCAAAAATAGAGGCAAAATCAACCGATTGGAATAAAACGAAAATACTAAATATTCCTAAGAGAAAACCAAAGTCTCCAACACGATTGACTACAAAAGCTTTCATTGCAGCCTTATTAGCAGAATCGCGCTGAAACCAAAAACCAATCAAAAGATAAGAAGCAAGTCCCACACCTTCCCAGCCAAAAAACATCTGAATCAAATTATTGGATGTCACCAACATAAGCATCATAAATGTAAACAAAGAAAGATAAGAAAAAAAACGAGACCTTGAAGGGTCATGGTGCATATAACCAATTGAATAAATATGCACTAATGCTGAAACACTGTTCACCACAACAAGCATAACAGCTGTTAATGTATCAATATGAAGAGCCCAATTAAAGCTTAAATCACCAATGGTGAGCCAATGTAATACTAATATATCAATCGCTGAATTATGACCAAGTGCAAGATTGAAAAATGCTATCCACGACAATATGGCAACAATCACCATAAAGCTACATGTTATCAATTCGCTTGCACGATCTCCTATGGTTTTTCCACCTAATGCAGCAATTAAAAAACCCAAAAGCGGAAGAAAGACAATCGTATAATACATCACGGGTTAGCCTTTCATTACGTTAACATCTTCAACCGCAATGGAACCACGATTACGGAAAAAAACGACAAGAATTGCTAAACCAATGGCAGCTTCAGCAGCTGCGACGGTTAAGACAAATAAAGCAAATATCTGACCAACGAGATCATGAAGAAATGCCGAAAATGCAACAAAATTGATATTAACGGAGAGTAATATAAGCTCAATAGACATCAAAATAATAATCACATTTTTTCTATTGAGAAAAATTCCAGCAATACCAATTGTAAACATCAAAGCAGAAACAGTGAGATAATGCACAATATCGATAGACATATCCATAGCCCCCCTTAAATACCTTTACCTGATTCAACTTGCTTGATTTCAATGGCACTTTCTACCGTTCTAGAAACTTGCCCTGCAATGGATTGTCGTTTGACTCCCGATTTATGACGAAGTGTTAAAACAATAGCACCAATCATTGCAACTAATAAAATTATTCCAGCAATTTGAAAATAGAAAACATAATCCGTATAGAGAATATCTCCTAATGCTTGTGTATTTGTTCGCTGCCCTAAGTCTGGCATTGGTTGCGTAATATGCATTCTCAAGATTGGAGAAAAATGGCTACTCACAAAAACAACAATCAACTCTACAGCGATAATAATGCCTATAAGAGCTCCTATAGGCGCATATCGGAGAGCGCCACTCTTTAACTCAGCAAAATCAACATCCAGCATCATAACGACAAATAAAAATAAAACAGCGACAGCTCCAACATAAACAACAAGCAGAATAAGCCCCAAAAACTCTGCTCCTGCAAGCAAAAATAAAGCCGCTGCATTAAAAAATGCAAGGATCAAAAATAAAACAGAATGCACAGGATTGCGTGCTGTAATAACAATTACTGCACTTGTTAGCATAATAAAAGCAAACAAATAGAAAAATGCCGCCGCTAGATCTGTTAGCACAGGCTTCTCCTTAATTATTCAAACAATTGGTACAAACTTCATACCAGATTACACTTTATCGGAAAATTATCCGACACCTCATTGAGCGATACACTTAACGATAAGGTGCATCCATCAATATATTGCGAGCAATTTCTCGCTCCCAACGATCACCATTCATTAAAAGCTTTTCTTTATCATAATAGAGTTCTTCACGCGTTTCTGTTGCAAATTCAAAATTTGGCCCTTCAACAATAGCCTCTACCGGACAAGCTTCTTGACAAAAACCACAATAAATACACTTAACCATATCAATATCATAACGAACGGTTCTCCGTGTACCATCATTACGTCGCGGACCTGCTTCAATTGTTATCGCTTGCGCAGGGCAAATTGCTTCACATAATTTACAAGCAATACACCGTTCTTCACCATTTGGATAGCGACGCAACGCATGCTCACCACGAAAACGTTGAGAAACAAAACCCTTTTCATAAGGATAATTAATCGTAGGCTTTGGCGAAAAAAATTGACGCATGGCTAAGAAAAAAGCACTCACAAACTCCAATAAAAGGAGTGACTTTGCCGCCTGAATAAAACCTGACATTGTAAAATCTCCTCTTAAACGAAATTCGTAAACTTTAAAAAAGCCGCAGTTATCACAACCATTGCCAGTGAGAGAGGAAGAAAAACCTTCCAACCAAGCCGCATGAGTTGATCATAGCGATAACGTGGAACAAACGCTTTGACCATAGCAAACCAAAAAAATACAAAACAAACTTTTAAAACAAACCAAATAACACCAGGAACCCAATTAAGCCACCAAACATCCAAAGGAGGAAGCCACCCCCCTAAAAATAAAATGGTTGTCAAAGCGCACATTAAAACAATAGCAACATATTCACCAAGAAAGAAGAGCATGTAAGGCGTTGAAGAATATTCTACCATATGACCCGCAACAAGCTCAGACTCCGCTTCCACCAAATCAAATGGAGGACGGTTTGTTTCTGCAAGCGCAGAAATAAAAAATATAATAAACATTGGAAAAAGAATAAGCCAATTCCAATCGAGAAAACTGTTAAAAGGAAGACCTAGAGTTGTACCAAGGCCATTTGTTTGTTTCTGAACAATTGTTGTAAGATCCAAGGAACCACTTACTAAAATAACGGTCACAAGCACAAAACCAATAGAAACCTCATAAGAAACCATTTGTGCTGCTGAACGAAGAGCTCCTAAAAAAGGATATTTTGAATTTGATGCCCATCCCCCCATAATAACACCATAAACTTCAAGAGATGAAATGGCTAAGATATAAAGTAATCCAACATTAATCTTCGCAACTTCCCAGCCCTCACTGACAGGGATAACAGCCCAAGTTGATAAAGCAAGTGTTGCTGAAACAAAAGGAGCTAAAAGAAAAACCCCCTTATTTGCACCTGCTGGAATAATAGGTTCTTTTACAACAAATTTAATTAAATCTGCAAAAGACTGTAGCAATCCCCACGGACCAACAACATTAGGACCACGCCGCAATTGTACTGCGGCCCAAATCTTTCTATCTGCATAGAGAAGATAAGCAACTAAAACCAACAGAACAACCAAAAGAAGAAGTGTTTTTCCAACAATAATAAGTAATGGCAACAGCCAAGTCATAAAGAAATCATACATCATTATTCCTTTTCCTTTGCCCTTACTTTACAGCTTGCATAGCGCGGCTGTTTGCAAGAGATGAACATTCAGCCATAACGGCAGAAGCACGTGCTATCGGATTTGTCAAATAAAAATCCTTAACCATAGAAGTAAATGCTTGACTTTCTAGGGAAACCATTTTTAAACCAAGTGCCTTAAGATCACTTATATCAGAAGGCATGATATCATCAATGGCATTAAGATGTGGGTAATCATTAAACAAGCACTGCCTTAATTGAGAAAGAGAATCAAAGGGGAGCCTTTGTCCTAAAACATCCGATAAGGCACGTAAAATAGCCCAATCTTCTTTTGCTTCACCTGGAGCAAAACCAGCTCGATTTGTCATTTGAACACGCCCTTCTGTATTCACATAAAGTCCTGATTTTTCAGTGTAAGCCGACGCAGGTAAAATAACATCAGCAGCATGTGCACCATTATCACCATGGCTACCAATATAAATTTTAAAAGCTTTTATATTGGACAACTCCACCTCATCAGCACCAAGCAAAAATAAAACTTCACAGGTTTTAAGAATATTTGCAACCCCAAGCTGAGACGTAAAGCCTATGTCCAACCCTCCAACGGTCGACGCTGCATTATGAAGAACCCCAAACCCATTCCATTCTTCACTAAGAGCACCAATATCATCCGCTAATTTAGCAAGGCTTTTTAAAACAGATAACCCTTCATTGCCGCAAATCGCCCCCTCTCCGATAAGAATAAGAGGCTTCTTTGCTTCTTTTAAAACATTTAAAAAAGCATCCTCTCCCCGAATAAGTGTCTTTAATGCGTCACTCCCAGATCCAAGATAAGAATAAGGATACCGTAAATCGACTTCCTCTCCAATGAGCGCGATAGGAAAATTTCCCATCCGTTGGCGCTTTAAAATACGCGCATTTAAAACAGCAGCTTCATGGCGTGGATTAGATCCCACAATAAGTAGGGCATCCGCTTGTTCAATTCCTGCAATTGTAGGATTAAAAATATAACTCGAACGCCCAAACTCAGGCGATAAAGCAACCCCTCGTTGACGACAATCAAAGAACTTTGAACCCAACGAGATCAATAATTCTTTAAGGGCATACATTTCTTCAACAGAAGCAAGATCCCCAGCAATAGCTCCAATTTTTTCTGGCGAGATTTTTGAGAGCATCATTTTAATTTTTGCAAAAGCTTCTGTCCAACTAACAGGTTGAAGCTTTCCGTCTTTACGTACATAGGGTCTATCAAGCCGCTGAGTTCGTAATCCATCCCAAATAAAACGGGTTTTATCAGAAATCCATTCCTCATTTACATCTTCATTCGTACGCGGCATAATTCGCATAACTTCACGGCCACGGCTATCAATACGGATCGCACTGCCAAGCGCATCCATAACGTCAATCGATTCTGTTTTAATCAATTCCCAAGGACGCGCATGAAAGGCATAAGGTTTTGAAGTTAAAGCTCCTACTGGACAAAGATCAATAACATTTCCCTGCAATTCAGATGTCATTGCTTTTTCAAGATATGTCGTAATTTCAGCATCTTCACCACGACCAATCAACCCAAGCTCAGAAATACCTGCTACTTCCGTTGTAAAACGAACACACCGTGTGCAATGAATGCACCGTGTCATAACCGTTTTGACAAGAGGTCCAATATATTTATCTTCTACAGCACGCTTATTTTCTGTATAACGAGAACAATCACGCCCATAAAGCATTGCTTGATCTTGAAGATCACATTCCCCTCCCTGATCACAAACAGGACAATCCAAAGGATGATTGATGAGAAGAAACTCCATTACACCTTCACGCGCTTTTTTTACCATCTCGGTATTGGTAAAAATTTCTGGTGCTTCACCATTAGGACCCAGTCGTAAATCGCGAACCCCCATAGCACAAGAAGCCTGAGGTTTTGGAGGTCCACCCTTGACCTCAACCAAGCACATACGACAATTTCCAGCAATTGATAAAGTTTCATGAAAACAAAAACGCGGGACTTCAGCACCAGCCGCCTCCGCTGCCTGAAGTAACGTGTAGTAATCAGGGACTTCAATCTCTTTACCATCAACTTTGATATTTATCATCACCCATCCAACCTGCGGACAATCCACTTAAAATTTGCATTCGGTTGCTCTTAAAAAATATTCTATCCCACTGCTTTTAAAGCAATATTCTTTCTTTGAACAACATTTCGCGTGTATTCATCAATTCTACGCTCGATTTCCGGGCGAAAATTGCGGATCAACCCTTGCACAGGCCATGCTGCAGCATCGCCAAGTGCGCAAATCGTATGCCCTTCAACCTGTTTAGAAACCTCAAATAACAGATCAATTTCACGCTTTTGCGCTCTTCCCTCAACCATACGTCCTAAAAGGCGCATCATCCATCCCGTCCCTTCACGACATGGTGTACATTGACCACAACTTTCATGCTTAAAAAAAGCCGCTATACGCCAAATTGCCTTGATAATATCGGTCGATTTATCCATAACAATCATCCCCCCTGTACCAAAAGAAGATCCGACATCGCGCATGCCATCAAAATCCATGATCGCATCAACCATATCTTCACCACGAACTACCGGACAAGAAGCGCCTCCTGGAATAACAGCTAAAAGATTATCCCATCCGCCACGAATACCTCCCGTATGTTTTTCAATCAATTCACGGAAAGAAATACCGAGAGCGTCTTCAAAGGTACAAGGAGCATTCACATGTCCAGAAACCATAAACAACTTCGTTCCGACATTATTTGCACGCCCAATTGACGAAAACCACGAAGCCCCACGACGCAAAATCGTTGGAACAACCGCTATAGATTCGACATTGTTGACTGTTGTTGGACAGCCATAAACTCCCATATTTGCAGGAAATGGCGGTTTGAGACGAGGTTGTCCTTTTTTCCCCTCAAGACTTTCAAGAAGCGCTGTCTCTTCACCACAAATATAAGCACCGGCCCCATGATGAATAATAATATCACAAGCATGACCATATTTTGTTTTTTTGCCAAGCAATCCTGCTTCATAACATTCATCCACAGCCGCTTGAAGCGCTTCACGCTCACGAATATATTCACCACGAATATAAATAAAAGCAACATTTGCTCCCATTGCAAAAGTAGCAATTGCACATCCTTCAATCAAAGTATGGGGATCATGGCGTAAAATATCGCGGTCTTTACATGTTCCAGGCTCTGATTCATCAGCATTAACAACCAAATAATGAGGACGACCATCATTCTGCTTTGGCATAAAGGACCATTTCATTCCGGTAGGAAAACCAGCACCACCACGACCGCGTAAACCTGACGCCTTCACCTCATCAATGATCCAATCACGGCCTTTATCAATAATCTCTTTCAGACTACTCCAATGCCCACGCAACATCGCAGCCTTTAACGATTTGTCTTTTAAACCATAAATATTGGTGAAGATACGATCTTTATCAGCGAGCATACCCCACCTTTTTTTCTATTAGCCATAGCATTTTTAGCTTTTCCTCAAATGCAATTTTTAAAAAAAACTTCTTAAAACTTTCTACTTTCAATTAAACGTCGCTATAATATGGATAAAATAATGAAATATCTTTTCAAAAAAATATCTCACTCAGACCCCATTCCCTTATGATCCTTTTTCTTTGACGACTTGAGAGATTTCCTTTTTTCTTCATCCTCAAGAAGAGAGGTTAAACCACTAATCGGTTCTGATGATTTACGACTGTTTTGTGGACCAACCGTTATTTCAGAACCCTTCCCTGCTTCAAATGCATCAATAATCTCTTCAAGACGCTCTGCTGTAAGATCTTCATAAGTATCTTTAAAAATCATGACCATAGGAGCATTCACACAAGCGCCAAGACACTCCACTTCCTCCCATGATAAGGTTCCATCCTGATTGGTCGTAAAAGGTTCATGATGAATTTTTTTCTGACAAACTTTAATTAATTCATCAGAACCACGTAACATACAAGGAGTCGTACCGCACACTTGAATATGCGCTTTTGTCCCTACAGGCTTAAGCTGGAACTGAGTATAAAAAGTAGCAACCTCTAAGACTCGGATATACGCCATAGAAAGAATTTGAGCGATATGCTCAATTGCAGCACGCGTCACCCAACCATCTTGCTCTTGTGCACGCATTAATAATGGAATAACAGCAGACTGTTCACGTCCTACAGGATATTTTTCTATGGTATTTTTCACCCATATCTGATTTTCTTTTGTAAAAGAAAACTCTGCGGGCTGATAGACATCATCTGCAAGACGGCGTACGGACATTAGCGATCAACCTCCCCAAAAACAATATCAATCGAACCCAAAATAGCTGTAGCATCCGCCAACATATGGCCTCGGGTTAAAAAATCCATAGCTTGGAGATGAGCAAACCCAGGAGCACGCAACTTAACACGATAAGGTTTATTGCTTCCATCAGAAACAAGATAAACACCAAACTCACCCTTTGGCGCTTCCACTGCAACATATACTTCTCCAGGAGGCGTATGAAAACCTTCCGTATAGAGTTTAAAATGATGAATCAGTGCTTCCATTGAGCTTTTCATTTCGCTTCGCTTTGGTGGTACAATTTTGCGATCCAAACTCGAAACGGGTTCATTCTTTTCAGTCCCCAATAATCGTTCTACGCATTGACGCATAATTTTTGCTGATTGGCGCATTTCTTCCATACGAATAAGATAGCGATCATAACAATCACTATTTTTACCTATAGGAACATCAAACTCCATTTCATCATAACATTCATAAGGTTGACTTTTACGCAAATCCCATGGCACACCAGCTCCACGGATCATAACCCCAGAAAAACCACGTGCCCAAGCTTCGTCAATACTGACAACACCAATATCCACATTACGCTGCTTAAAAATCCGATTCGGTGTCACAAGCGCATCAAGTTTTCCAAGAGAAACAAGAAAAGGATCAATAAAATTACCAATATCCTCAACTAAAGATTCGGGTAAGTCTTGATGCACACCACCGGGACGAAAATAATTTGCATGAAGACGAGCACCACAAGCACGCTCATAAAAAATCATCAATCTTTCACGTTGCTCAAACCCCCAAAGAGGTGGGGTCAAAGCACCAACATCCATCGCCTGTGTTGTTACGTTAAGCAAATGATTAAGAATACGCCCAATTTCAGAAAACAAAACACGTATTAATTGCCCTCTTTTAGGAACTTTAATATCTAATAACTTTTCAATTGCAAGAACAAAAGCATGTTCCTGATTCATAGGAGCAACGTAATCTAAACGGTCCAGATAAGGCCCTGCTTGAAGATAAGTCTTTGTTTCCATTAACTTTTCGGTACCGCGATGCAATAGTCCAATATGTGGATCTACACGCTCAACAACTTCACCGTCTAACTCCAGAACCATGCGCAAAACGCCATGCGCTGCAGGATGTTGCGGACCAAAATTGATATTAAAGTTTCGAACATTGACCTCAGCCACAACCAACCCCTTGCTTTTTAAAAAACTTCATATCAAATCTTAAAAAAAATCTATCGTATTAAAAACATTTAATTATTTAAGAAACACACTACTCTAGTATAACGCCTTATCAAAACCAATATTATTTTTTTCCATCTGCTTTTCCATCACAGGATAAAATATATTCTGTTCCTTCCCAAGGAGAAAGAAAATCAAAATTACGCATTTCTTGACGCAAAACAACGGGCTCATAAATAACCCTTTTTGCTTCATTATCATAACGACATTCAACAAATCCTGTCACAGGAAAGTCTTTGCGTAAAGGATAACCTTCAAATCCATAATCTGTTAAAATCCGTCTCAAATCTGGATGACCTGAAAATAAAATCCCATACATATCATAGGCTTCTCGTTCATACCACTCTGCACCGGGATAAACCACACAAGCTGAAGCAACAGGCGTATTTTCATCCGTACGAACTTTAACACGCAAGCGTAAATTCTCGCGAGGAGACAATAATTGGTAAGAGACATCAAAGCGCTTATCGCGAGAAGGGTAATCCACACCACTAATGTCTGTAAGATTAATAAATTGGCAACGAGAATCATCACGAACAAACATTAAAACATCGGTAATTGCATCAAGACGTGCCACAATGGTTAATTCACCAAAAGCAAGAACGGTCTCTTCAAGTTTATTGCCTAACTTGTTTTCCAAATAAACCGCAAGTTCAACCAATGCTTCATCCATCATGACACGAAAACTCTCTATCGCTCTATGGATCCGGTACGACGGATTTTTTTCTGTAACAACAATATGCCGTATAATAATGCCTCTGCTGTAGGCGGACACCCTGGAACATATATATCAACAGGCACGATACGATCACATCCACGCACCACCGAATAGGAATAATGATAATAACCTCCACCGTTTGCACATGACCCCATAGAAATCACATAACGCGGCTCCGGCATCTGATCATACACTTTTCTTAAAGCAGGTGCCATCTTATTTGTTAGAGTACCTGCCACCACCATCACATCGGACTGACGGGGTGAAGCTCGTGGTGCATATCCAAAACGCTCATTATCATAATGAGGCATTGAGCATTGCATCATTTCAATAGCACAACAAGCCAAACCAAAACTCATCCACATTAAAGAACCGGTACGTGCCCAAGTAATCAAAGCATCTGCTGAGGTAACTAAGAAACCCTTGTCTGATAATTCCGCGTTAATATCACGAAAAAACTTATCATCTGATCCTATCAGTTCACCGGTATTGGGATCAATGATTCCTTTTGGTTTTGGAGCTGTAATCGTTGAATTATTAGATCTTAATTCCATTCAAGAGCTCCTTTTTTCCATTCATATATAAATCCAATAGTCAAAATCGCTAAAAACACAATCATCGACCAAAAGCCAAACATACCTATCGATTCGAATGAAACAGCCCAAGGGAAAAGAAAAGCAACCTCAAGATCAAAAATAATAAACAAAATTGAAACCAAATAGAAACGAATATCAAACTTCATACGTGCATCACTAAATGAATTAAATCCACACTCATAAGCTGATAACTTTTCAGGATCGGGAGAACGATATGCTACAATGTAAGGTGTAATCAACAAAACCCCAGAAATAATCGCTGAGACAATAATGAAAATCAAGACTGGCAAATAAGAGCTCAATAAATAAGCCATAACCCTCTTCCATCGTAATGAAATGTCTGAAATTTAACACAATGACCGATATTGCGAGATCAAACAGACAAATTTAATAATCGCTCTATTCATTCTACTCATAATGCTTGAGAAGTATACAGAGCGATACTTTTCTTATCGGCATAGGTAACGCAGAGCAACAAAAGACGCAAGCCCTATTCTTATAAACCATGTAAAAAGGAAGAAAAAAACATATCCCCCAAATCAGACACTTCACTACCTAATTCATAGCACATGAATATCTTAAAAAGAAATCCCATAAGGAAACATAAAATGGCGCGAGTGACGGGGCTCGAACCCGCGACCTCCGGCGTGACAGGCCAGCACTCTAACCAACTGAGCTACACCCGCGCATTTTCTGCACCAATTTATTCTTGGCACAAGCGGTCGTGTAAGGGGTTCGTTCGCTTATGTCAAGAAGGATTATGCATTTTTTAAAAAAATTATCAAATAGCATCTTTATTCTTGCGTTTAGAAATTTTTTTCCTTAAAGAGAAGCCATTCAGTTGCTGATCATTGCATTGGGCGATTAGCTCAGCTGGTAGAGCGCCTCGTTTACACCGAGGATGTCGGGAGTTCGAGTCTCTCATCGCCCACCATTTAATTTATATAATAATCTTAATTGGCTTTACATACGTTTTTTTATGTGAGAGTTGCTTGAACAGAAGGTAAGGGCGTAGTTTTTTGAAACCTATCTGTTAAGCTTTATGCTTTGGCCTATGTGCAATTAGCATTTCCAAGGTCACTTTCTATTTCTTCTACCTCTATATCAAAAAAATTAAAAGACGTTATTATGGAATCTTTGATTCTTTCATAAAAGGATTTCTTCCACTTGATCTAAGTGTACCTCTCAATAAGCTTTTTCTTCCATTCAAATTAACTTCTTGCCAATCCTACAGAAAAAAGCGTTATAAATATATCTAATTTTCAGTCATACTGGGAAGAAGTTTTACACTGTCAATGCAAATCTTGCAAAAAATTTTATTCAAATAGTGTAAGAATTTAAAAAAAATCACTGTTAATCAATAAAAATTTTGCTATGATTCTTCGTTATTTTTTTCAGTTTTCTCTCTACTGAGAGTAAATCAGCTATTTTCTTCAAATGAATCTTTAACTATAGGGGACATCTACATATTTTTATTAAAAAATTGAAACATTTTAAAGAGTTTTTTATTAAATAATATTTATTTAAAATCAATATAAACTTCCCTTGATTATATGTCATTCTTGCAAATTTACCTCTCATAAACTGTCAGAACAATGATATTTTCTTTTCGCATAATATAGACGATCTAAATAAAATAAATATCTGAAAAGGTAAAATAATTCAAAAATATACGTCCGAAAAGAATTTAAGGTAATTTATAAAACATCTCCAACTGAACATATCTTATCATTAAGAAAATGATTATCAGAAATTTTGAAAATATTGCTTTATGAAAAACTTTTAGACAGAAAAATGAAATGATAAATGTCATATTTGCCTTTCAATTTTTTTAAAGAATTATTATGTCTAAAAGTAAAACTATTCAGATAACACACTCAAAGAATTGACTTATGAAGAGTTATTTTGCTTGAAACTTAAATAATTTTACAAAAACGCTTTAGAATGCGCATTAAAATGATTGACCTTTTGCAAGAAGTTTGTCAAAAAGCATAACTAATTTGGAGGGGTGGCCGAGCGGTTTAAGGCACCGGTCTTGAAAACCGGCGTGCAGGAGACTGTACCGTGGGTTCGAATCCCACCCCCTCCGCCACAGCACTTTTATCGTTGTTGTAGCTTGCCAGCAGGTTTTGTGTAGCTTGCCAGCAGGTTTTGTATATTTTGACACCAGGTTTTGTACCAATTTATTTTCTTTCACATGATTTTTAAGGGGTTCTCAAAGGGTCTTCAAAGGCCTTTCAAAGGGTGTTTTTAGATTCGTCATTTTTTGTGAGAATCTATCGGTTTTTGCTTCTCAATCATCGGATCATTATTTTGCGCTCAAGCGGATATTTCTAAGTTGTCGTTATCCGTTAGGTCATAGAAGCATGTAAAGTCAGATTGGAAAGCCAGAGGGACGATTCCTGTTGGTCCATGGCGTTGCTTGGCTATGATAACCTCAGCTTTGCCCTTAACTTGCTCCATTGCTTCTTTCCATTTGTGATATTCAGCACTGCCTTCTTTGGGCTCTTCATTTTTGAGATAATATTCTTCACGGTAAACAAACAACACAATATCGGCATCTTGCTCGATTGAACCTGATTCACGTAAATCGGAAAGTTGGGGACGTTTATCTGTTCTATTTTCAACTTGTCGCGATAATTGCGAAAGCGCAATGATGGGAATATTGAGTTCCTTTGCTAAAGCTTTAAGCCCCATAGTAATGGCTGTAATCTCTTGAACGCGGTTTTCAGAAGAACGCTTTGAACCGCTTGTCATCAGTTGAATATAATCAATAATCAAAACATCTAGACCATGTTGTCGTTTAAGACGCCTTGCACGCGCGGCTAGTTGTGCAAGAGATACAGCTCCCGTTTGATCGATATAAAGAGGAATGGTTTGAAGGGAACGCGTCATATGAACAATGTTTATAAACTGATCATCAGAAAGATTACCCCGTCGTATATCAGAAGAAGAAACCTTTGTTTGTTCAGAAATAATACGGGTTGCAAGCTGTTCTGTTGACATTTCAAGGGAGAAGAAACCGACAATCCCCCCTTCACTGGCTTGGCTGGCATCATGATTCTTGCAAGCATTGGCAATATTAAAGGCAATATTGGTTGCAAGGGACGTTTTACCCATCCCAGGGCGCCCTGCTAGGATAATCAAATCAGATGGTTGCAACCCGCCCATTTTTTCATCAAGAGTTTTAATATGGGTTGCCATGCCAGAGAGCTGTGAGGAACGCTTTTTTGCAGCACTTGCCATGTTAATGGCTTTTACAATAGCTCTATCAAAGTTTTCAAAACCCCCTCCATATTTGCCTTTTTCTGCCAATGCAAACAACTGATTTTCAAGCGCTTCAATTTGTTGCGAAGGGGTAAGTTCTAAGGGAGAATCAAAAGAGCTATTTACAATTTGAGTGCCAAGGTTAATTAAAGAACGCCGAATAAACAGATCATAAATAACCTGTCCATAATCTCGAGTATTGATGATTGTGACAGCTTCTTTGGCTAAACGAACAACATAATTAAAGACTGTGATATCTCCAATTTTCTCATCATTTGCAATAAAGGGCTTCATGGTAATCGGGTCTGCAACTTTTCTCTTTTGAACAATTGTTAAGATGATATCAAAAAGCCTTTGATGGAAGGCTTTAAAAAAATGTTCTGGTTTGAGAAAATCAGAAACGCTCTCAAGAGCATCATTATTGATCATAATTGCCCCGAGCAAAGCTTGTTCTGCTTCAATATTATGGGGAAGTTGCCGAAAAGAAGGGGCAAAATTGTCTCTTGGTTTTTCTGTTTCTAACACGTTTAGTTTTCTCATCCCTCTTTCCCCTTATCTGGTGCCTCAAAGGTGATTTCTGTGGTGTATCCGCTTTGCTTTTCATAGCAATGGGTCACGGTTGCAGCATGCCATGTGCCATTGATTTCGCCTCGAAACCCTTGAAGCAAAAGCGGTTGCCCCGCCATGATTTCAGGGCGCCCCTCAAGGCTTAAAGAACCACTACCCATGGCTCGACAAAGCCTATCCGACTCAAAAAGCAGCCGCAGCTTGTGCTTGCTGTTCACAAGGGTAGCACGTCCGCAGACGGCGAATGGGTCCCGTATACCCTGTGCGATGCGTAACAATGTGCTGTTGCCCTTTTGCGCGATCAAAATAGCGTGCTTCTATCATGCCATATTGGGTGCGCGGCTCGAGACTAAATTCCCAATGGGAACACTCCTGTTGATGAATTGTCTGGAGGGGGAGATTGTCCCCGCTTAAAAATAAAAACTTATTGTCTTTGATCAAAAAACGCGCCTGCATCCGATCAGCAAGCCTAGTTAAAAAATCAATCGCCGATTGATCTGTACGCACCACATAAGGCAAGGTTTGTTTGGTAAATTTAGGACTGACCTTTGCTTGATAACCATGACGTTTGGCAAGGCTCTCAACAATCTCAGCAATGGTTTTGTGGTCAAAATGTTCGCTGTCCTGTTCTTTGATCTCCGCACGCATGGAAGCGCTTTTGCCACAAAGGCGCAAAATCTCTCCATCACTGCCCCCACAACTGATCACCGTCTCCACAACAAAACGCCCCATAAAGGCACGAATGCTGTCCTGATAGCCAAAGGTGACATGGAGTGCACTGTTACTGGAAGGAATCTCTAAATCATTGCCGCTATCATCAAATTCCGCCTCGAATGTATCGGCTTCATTACCCGCATTGTCTGTGATGGTTGCCGTTAAAAGACGTTGGTAAAAAACCTCATGAACAAGCTTATCCCCTACCCTTACCTCAATAAAGGGATGTGTGCACATTAATCCCATAGCCGTTTGACCACGCTGTTTTTTTCTTGGGAAATAAATTCAGGCAGAAAGACTTTTAAGCCCCGCGGCAAAAAAGTATCATACCCCGCAATCTCTGGATTAGCCTCCAGCGTGGCTTCTAAATAACCTTCCAGTAAACCCGCTTGCCTCCGGTCTCCTAAAACAGACAAGGCATGATGATAACAAATCAGGTCTAAACTCATATCCTCTAATTCGATCACGAGCTGCTTTGCGGGGATCTTCATGGGCTATCCTCCTCTTGCCCCCCCTTGGTATTGCCCTATTTGATATGGCCCTACTTTGATATTAACCTTGTGGTTTTCCTCCATCAAAAAACGGCAACAGGCTAATGGAATAGCGAATACACCCCGATTGACCAGATTAATTTGTCATAAGTTATTCACTATTTAAAGTTTTCTTAATTCCGTCACTGGAACACCACCAATTCCCCAATTATCCGTGTCCACTTCATCAATTACGACAACAGTCGTTCTCGGATTTTTATTAAGAACATCAACCAATAATTGAGTGGCTCCTTCAATCAGCTGTCGCTTTTGTTCAGAGGTAACATCTTCATTAGTAATTTTAATGTTTACGTAAGGCATAGGATCTCCATAATTTATAAATATTGAATAAAGTAGCTAAGATAAACGAATATGAAAAGATTAACACATAACAGATATGCATCTTAAAATTAGTATTTATCGGCGATAACATGCAGATTGCGAGCAGAAAAATAGTGTTTATTGATACAAGGAAAAGAAATTGAGCAGAGATAAATAAATCAATCCAGACTAAATAGTCTGAGACTTCATAGGCTATCGGCGCCCCTCGTAAAGGAAAGATCAAAGTAAAGGGCATGTATAGCATCATCGAAAGCAAATAACCTATAACCGTATCTTCATCCAACAGAATAAATAGCCAAGTTCTTATTGAAATAGACGTGAGAAAAACGAAGTGCATCAATATTATTGCTATAGTGGATACTGATGACATGCAGACCCAAAAAGCTTTCATATCATTAATGTACATTAACTGTCGAATCTTTGCCTGAGTAGCGATGAAAAAGCTGCTCATACATGTCAATGACACAGCGCCCTGCATCCTGCAGTGCTCGCGAATTAACGAACGGTCTAGGCAAAATATATGTATAAAAGTTTATTCCCTCTACGGGGTTACCCAACACCCATAGTGTGTTTTGTACTTGTCCTTCTGTGTTTATAGGATGCTGATGACAATCAATGTCAATACCACCGGGATGATATCCATGATTGATAAATGGCCTGATAATGCCCTGAGAAACAAGATTGCGAATAAAAGAAGAATTGTCATTAAAAAGAGAAAAACTATCAATCTTAGCTTTTATCAGCACATCTCCCTCAACTAAACTACTCTCATCTTGAAAAATGGAATGTATTTCGAAACGACCAGTATTAGCATTGAGAACCAATGTGGGTGACGGGCCACCAGCCAGAGTTACAATACCAGCTTCCATCAATGCCTTCAGTTCTTTGTTCCGCTGCATCGGGGGCTTACAGAAATACGATTGAAATTCAGATTGAAATGTTCAATAAAGTATTTATGAGATGAATCCGTTAACCCACCAAAATCGATTGCAGCGCGTAAGATATCTCGAATATCTTGCAACACATCCGTAGCAGCCCTTCACTGGGCCATCAACTTTACCTGCAATAGAAGCAAGAAGATCCTCCTCCAAGTACTCAATAAAGAATTGTGTATAGTCATCCAAAGATGTGAATGTTTTATTTTGATGAGGATACAATAACTCTTGAATACACTGCTTATCTTTAGGAGTAACAATTAAGATTCAGGGGAGAGCCAACGCCCCAGTTGCGTACTTCGATAAACGTAGCTCATTTCTTTAAGCAACAATGGTAAAATCTGCGTTTTAAAGTTTATCTGTGGCGAACCGGTAGCAATGCTATTCTGCATACGTAGATGATGTATCGCATCAAGAGTAAGGAATGAAGGTACATATTGTTCACCATCACCTTTCTGATTAACTCCACGGCTACTAAAAGGCAATGTTTGACGAGAAAATAGAGCTATCGTAGGCTTTTTTCCGCTTGGTATGTAGTGCAACTGACCAGAATCTTCAGTAAAATTACCACCGCGACCATAAGTCAATTACGATAAAATATCATAGGCGCTTAATCCAATTCCTTGCATCAAAACATGAGATCGAGGCGCTATAGAATTCAGCTGTTCGATTGGATAAGGAGTTGAATAATGGTCTAAAAGCGTATTTTTTATTTGATGAGCAGCCACAAACTGTTGCAAACTCTCATCATGCTGAGAATATATATTCTTACCATGGTCTGTCGTGATATAAACGAAATCTGCACTGTAATGATGACCGTCTGCCAGAACAATATCCATCTTATTGTTCTCTGGGCAAAGATGGAGATTTTCAGCTCTTTGTCGAATCTCCTTAATACGAATACCGGAAGGTAAATTCTGTGTGAACTCTCTGTAAGCCCAGGATAGATATTCGCCTAACAAGCGACGTGATAAATAATCATTTTCTTTGATCTCTCTCCCATCATATTTTGTACGAGAAAAAACACCGTTAATATTACGATATCCTTGTTGAATAGCCCATTGATAAAAATTGGGACCTTTACGAATAGGACCCACATTCTTAACTGTATCATCACCAAACAAAGTAATTTGACAAGCTACTGTGTTAACCAACAAATGATCTGGCTGGTGTATACTATGCACGCCAGTTCCCATCTCGTTGAGATCAATCAATAAAATATCAATATTCCCAGAAAGTGGATAATGACAATAAAGCGTAAGCAAACGTTCAAGAATACTGATTCCACGAGGGCCAACGCCTAAAATAGCAATTGTAGAGTAAAGCATATTATCATCCCCCTATAATAATTCAACCTTCATAAAATACTTAAAAAATGGCTTGACAAATTTTCTCAGCCTTTAGTGAAGGTTACAAATTTATCAAACACCACCTATCTTTTTACAAAGACAATATTGACAGATTCCGGCAGCGGCAAAAAGTGCTAAGGCACCACAGATAACCGAAAATATAATAGTATATGAACCAAATTGCATAAGACCGGTCAATAAAGGCCCCAGTATTTGGCCGAAACCGTAAGTTAATGTAATAAATCCGAATAAATTTATACCATATGGTGCACGTAAACGCTTGGCTAACAGCATAACCAAACAGGTCGTCCCCATAAAAGTGAATCCAAAACCTAGGCAACTGAAGATGACCAAAATAGGAAACTGGTTGAAGAGTGTCAATAAGACGCATCCTGCTTGGATAAGCAAATTAAACATCAGACAACGTAATATCCCCCACCGATGTGCAGCCCACAACCAGATAAAACAACTAGGAACAATGGTACTTCCAACAAGCGACCATAAGTGACTCGCAAGGAGTTGGAAATGAAATGTTTTAGCCATCAAAGGAAGATATGTTGCGACAATAATGTAACCGAATCCGGCTAACCCATAAAGTAGAGCGAGTTCCCACCAAACAATATTTTCATGCGCTAACGGTACCTTAACAGAAAATTGAGGCACATCAATACGCCGTGGAAACAGAATAAATAATAAAAGCAGCAATACAACAGATATTAAGCCGGCTCCCAACCAAATATTTGTCGCGTCAAGCGCCTTATTCAAACCAATGATAACGTATTCATTACCCAGTAGAATACCAACTCCTACACCTGCATAAAGCGAAGCAACAATCCGCCCGTTATGGCTATGCTGCATAACCATAATAGAACCAAAAACCATCATTGCTGCACTCGCAACACCAGCAATAAAACGGATTAAAAAACTAAGTAAAAGCTTGCCGTTAATGCCATGGAGATAATAAGTGCACTCGTCACTATGGCCGCACCAGATAGCATGCGAGGAGCAAGAGAGATATTCCCAATTCTACCAAACGTAAAGAACATACTCCCAACTAAATAACCACCATAATTAGCACTGGCTATATAAGAAAGTTGATGAAAGGTAAACAACCCCTCATCCAACATAACTGGCAATATCGGTGTATAGATGAATCGCCCAATACCCATCCCCAAAGTCATGACAACCATACCGAATAAAGCGATTTTGAAAGAATTCAAATCTAGATGATTATTTTTTCCCCCCATTCCTTATTATTCCTTTAACTGGTTATATATTCCTCATCCGCGTCTCATCTCATCATAACAGCCTTTAGCTCAAAAAATAAAAGCAGATCTCTTTATTTTAATGACCATTACAATATATTTAACGTTCTAGTGTCAATATCGCTGAATCAATGACATAATAAAAGATTGAATTAAATATGTTTTTATGTTATTCATCGATCTTTATTTTTTATCTCGATATTTTAAATGATTAACTGAAACAATTATAGATGCAGTCATAAATTTTGCTTCTTTCAAAATCATTTTTTCATTTGCGGCAAAATTGAATAAACAACTCAACTGATTTGCCACTCATTTTCATAAAAAAGAATTCTGCTTCTTCTAGGGGAAATTGTTATTGAGGCTGATATGAAATTGAAGAGTTTGGTGCACCCGACAGAATTCGAATCTGTGACCTCTGCCTTCGGAGGGCAGCGCTCTATCCAGCTGAGCTACGGGTGCTTCACACCGATTATCAAAATCAGTTGTGGTCTTTTAACTAATCATACGCTCAGCTTCAATGTTTAAATGATCATTCTCATAAAAAAATTACTTATTTGTAAATTATCTAAAAACGCAACCTTCTTTCTTGTCTACAATGATGCTTTATCTTGAAATAGCTTCTTTTTTTGTCTTCAATACTCTTTTTATTATAAAAAGAGCTTTGATGATAACTTCAAAACTCTCAAAAAATAAGTTACAAGATAAATTATAAGTATCAGGATAATTCTTAAATGACTACATTACCAAGTCGCTTTCATTTTATTTCCGCAGAAACTGAAGAAGCTCTCAAAGCTACCCAGAAATTAATTTCCCTCTACGGTCATTCTTCTCTGGAAGAAACTGATATTGTTGTTGCAATCGGTGGTGATGGAACAATGTTACAAACCGTACGAGATGTTATGAACACTGGAAAACCTATTTACGGTATGAATCAAGGTTCTGTAGGATTTCTTATGAATGAATTTCATGAAAAAAAATTGCCCAATCGTATTGCTGTCGCCCATAAAAAAGAAATTCATCCCTTACGCATGATTGCAAAAGCTGAATATCAAGAATCTATTGAGGCACTTGCAATTAATGAAGTATCCCTCTTTCGGCAATCTTATCAAGCAGCAAAAATTCGCATTACCATTGATAACAACATACGCATGGAACAGTTAAGTTGTGATGGTATCCTCGTCGCGACACCCGCAGGATCAACTGCCTATAATTTATCAGCACAAGGACCTATTCTCCCCCTTATGGCCCCCCTTATGGCTCTCACCCCTGTTAGTCCTTTTCGCCCAAGACGTTGGCATGGCGCATTACTCCCCAATACAGTAACAGTTCGTTTTGATATGCTTGAACCTGACAAACGCCCTGTCAATGCTGCTGCAGATAATGTTGAGGTTAAATCTGTCCATTCGGTGACTATTTCAATGGCAACGGAAGTAACCGCTTCAATCCTTTTTGACTCAAGTCATTCATGGGATGAACGCATTTTATCAGAACAATTTCGCTATTAATGATTGTATTATGCGTTTGATGTGTATATGATTGTTATAGTTGGCTTTTTTTGAAAGCATCTTAATACTCTTTAAGAGTAGAGAGTATTGGTTGTACTTATTATTGAGATAGCGAAGTTAAAAGCACAGAGCAATTGATAAAAAAATGATACCATCTTTGAATAGTTTTGATGATTTAGGTCTTTCCGCAAAGGTTATTAATGCAGTAAAATCAGCTGGATATACAGTTCCAACACCTATTCAAAGTGAAACAATTCCTCATGTCCTTCAAAGAAAAGATGTTCTAGGAATCGCTCAAACAGGAACGGGTAAAACCGCCTCTTTCGTATTGCCTATGCTCACTCTCCTTGAAAAAGGTCGTGCAAGAGCACGAATGCCCCGTACGCTTATCTTAGAGCCAACACGGGAAATCGCAGCTCAAGTTGAAGAAAATTTTGATAAATACGGAATAAATCACCGTTTAAATGTTGCTCTTTTGATTGGTGGTGTTTCTTTTGAACACCAAGATCGTAAACTTGAACGAGGAGCGGATGTTCTTATTGCAACACCAGGGCGTCTTCTTGATCATTTCGAGCGTGGTAAATTACTCCTGATGGGCGTTGAGATCCTTGTTATTGATGAAGCTGATCGCATGTTGGATATGGGCTTTATTCCTGATATTGAACGCATCTGTAAACTAACCCCTTTCACGCGTCAAACTTTGTTCTTTTCCGCTACAATGGCGCCAGAAATTACAAAGTTAACAAAACAATTTTTGCATTCTCCTGTTTCTGTTGAAGTGACAAAAGCATCTTCAACAGCGACCACAATTACACAACGGCTTGTCAAATCTGGAAATAAGTCATGGGATAAAAGAGCGGTTTTACGAGAGCTTATCCAAAATGAAGGTTCTAAGCTTCAAAATGCTATTATTTTCTGTAATCGAAAGAGAGACATCTCTGAACTTTTTAGATCGCTCATCAAACATAACTTTAATGTAGGGGCACTTCATGGAGATATGGACCAATATTCACGCATGAATACCTTAGCCGACTTTAAAAGTAATAAACTTACGCTTCTGGTTGCTTCTGATGTTGCGGCCCGTGGACTTGATATCCCAGCGGTAAGTCATGTGTTTAATTATGATGTTCCTACACATGCTGAAGACTATATTCATCGAATTGGTCGTACAGGGCGTGCAAATCGTCGTGGAAAAGCTTTTACAATCGTAACAAAAGATGACCAAAAATATATCAACGCCATTGAAGAAATAAGCAACGAAAAGATTGAATGGCTCAATGGAGATCTTTCGACTTTAATAACCGATGATCAAACAGAAAATATTGTTATAAAGAAAAAATCTTCACAATCATCAAAGAAAACTGCTGTCAAAGACTCTCTTACCCCTCCTGAAAAAACTGTAAAAGAGAATAAAATAGATTATATCAAAAATGTGAAGCGTAAAGAAAATCCATCCGAGCAACAACACTCACGAAAAAATAAGAATTACGCGCCTCTTGGATTCGGTGATGATATTCCGGCATTCATGCTTATAAAAACGCGTAGGTAGCCCTCTACTTCATTCTCTCTAAGCGTACAATAAATAAAAAATGCTTTTAAAAAGTTTCTCTTATTATTTAGAGAGTCTTTCTATGACCTTTTCGCGCCCTAAAAGCTGTAAAAACTTTCCCATTTCAGGTCCATGATTCATGCCCGTAAGTGCTTGACGTAATGGCATAAATAAAGACTTTCCTTTCCGCCCCGTTTTTTCTTTTAATGCTGTCGTCCAAATTTGCCAACTTTCATCCTTCAATACACCTTCAGGTAAGAAATTGAGTGACTGCTGGACGAATTCACGGTCCTCTCGTGCCACGGTATCAAAACTCTGTTCATCATGAATGATTTTCCACCACAAGACTGCATCATTGACTTTATCAATATTGCTTCTTATCGCATTCCAGAAATATTCCGCCTTTTCTCCTTTAATAGAAAGATTTTGAAGGCGCATTTTAACGTCCTCATAAGTTAATTCATGAACAAGATGACTATTCAAAGTACAAAGATCTGCAATATCAAATTTTGCAACCGACTTTGATGTATCTTGTAAATTGAAATGTTCTAAAAGCGCTGCTTGATGGGGATAGGGATACACATTTTGTGATGTTCCAATTAAAACAGCAAGACACTGAACAGCTATCGATTCAAATCCTTCTTCCCGTAGAGAGCGAATAGAAAGATCATTGTTACGTTTTGAAAGTCCTTTTCCTAAAATTGTCGCCAATAAATTGATATGACCAAAAACTGGTAATTCTGCACCTAGAGCTTTAAAAAGAGCAATCTGAGCACCTGTATTTGTAATATGATCATCGCCACGAATAATATGTGTAATGGCCATATCGACGTCATCCACAACAGACGGTAATGTATAAAGATAGGTTCCATCTTCACGAATAAGAACAGGATCTGAAAGAGAAGCCAAATCAATCGTTTGCTTTCCCTTTACGGCATCATTCCAACAAACCTCTGTTCGCTTTGTTTGCAAAGGATTATTTTCAAAATTAGGGAGAAGAAAACGCCAATGGGGTTTACGACCTTGTGATTCAAAGTTTTTTTTCTCTTCTGCTGTCAGCTTTAATGCTGCACGATCATAAATGGGAGGCAGTTTGCGTGAAAGCTTTATTTTACGACGCCGTTCTAATTCTTCCGCTGTTTCATAACAGGGATAAAGTAAACCACGTTGTTTGAGGATTTCTGCCACTTCATCATATCGATCAAATCGTTTAGATTGGTAATAAATTGCATCTGGTTGAATACCAAGCCATTCAAGATCAACAGCAATAGCATCGATATATTCCTGTTTAGAACGCTCAATATCTGTATCATCATAGCGCAAAATAAATTCTCCCTTATGCGCCCGTGCATAAAGCCAATTAAAAAGCGCAATACGGATATTGCCAATATGAATATAACCTGTTGGAGAGGGAGCAAAACGAACTTTAACCATAAAAGAATACTCAATTTTTATCGCGAAAATGATTGACAATGGGATAACGACGATCGCGTCCGAAATTCTTGTAACTAATTTTTACACCGGGTGCAGATTGTCGCCTTTTATATTCAGCACCATAAAGAAGCTGTTCAATTTTCTCAACAGTTTCCCGCAAATACCCTCGTTGAACAATATCATAAATACTCATGTCATTTTCTACAAGAGATTGCAAGATATCATCTAGAATAGGATAAGGGGGAAGAGAATCTTCATCTTTTTGATTTTCCCGCAGCTCTGCAGAAGGAGCTTTTTCTATAATATTGGGTGGTATGACAATTCCTTCTGGTCCCTTTAAATGATGCAAGTGATTTTTATTGCGCCACTCCGCTAATGCATAAACTTGCATTTTATAAATATCTTTAAGAGGATTAAATCCTCCATTCATATCACCATATAATGTTGCGTATCCTACAGCCATTTCCGACTTATTGCCTGTTGTCACCACCATTGAACCAAATTTATTTGAAAGAGCCATTAAAAGTGTACCGCGTATACGACTTTGAAGATTTTCTTCTGTTACATCAGAGGGTAAACCTAAAAAAAGAGGCGATACTATATTCAAAAAAGCCTCAACAGCTTGCTCAATCGGTATGATTTCATAGTGACATCCCAAAAGATCGACACATTCTTTGGCATCGTTTAATGATTCTTGCGAAGTATAATGATAGGGCATCATAAGGGTACGAACCCTCTCAGCACCAAGAGCATCCACCGCCATTGCCGTACACAGGGCTGAATCAATTCCTCCTGAAAGACCAAGAATAACATCCTTAAAACCGTTTTTATTAACGTAATCTTTCAAACCTAAAACACAAGCTTGATAATCAGCCGCTAATCCATTGAAAAGACTTTCTTTCGGACCTGAAACACAGTGCCACCCTGTCGTTGTTCGTTGCCAATGACTCAAAGCAAGATGGCTGTCAAAGTGTTTCATTTGAAACACCTTTTGACCTTGTCCATTCAAAGCAAAAGATCCTCCATCAAAAACCAGCTCATCTTGACCACCAACTTGGTTAGCATAAATAATCGGCACTCCAGATTGTAGAGCTTGCGTATGAATAATTTCTATACGTTTTAAGGTTTTATTACGATAGTAAGGAGATCCGTTAAGGACCAGAATAATTTCAGCGCCTTTATCTTTAAGCTCTGTACTAAGAGAGAAATCATTCCAAATATCTTCACAAATGACTATTCCCAATTTTATCCCATGATAAATAATAGGCTCAGGTCGTGATCCGGAAGAAAATAGACGCTTTTCATCAAACTCAGCGTAATTAGGTAAATCAAACTTAAAGCTCTCGGCAATGACTCGTCCTTCATCAAGAAGCATGACACCGTTATAAATATTGCCATTACGCCTTAAAGGAAGACCAATGACAATTCCAGGCCCGCCTAGCGTTATTTTTGCTAATTTCTCAACAGCCTCTTCACATGTTTTTGTAAAAGAAGGCTTTAAAACAAGATCTTCCGGCGGATAAGCGCTTATAAAAAGCTCTGTAAATAGAACAAGATCAGCCCCCTCTTCTTTAGCCTTTTGATGTGCCATAACGGCTAGAGAAAAATTTCCCCCAATATCACCGACAATAGGATTTAATTGGGCAACTGCTACCCGAAAGTTATCTTTCATAAGTCTTTGTATCACTTCATCAGTTTGGCAACCACAACTTTATTCTTCACCATCAGAAATATTACTTTTTAAAACTTCTTTTCGTCCATAATAGTCTAAAATAAAAAATGTCAGACAAGTTTTTGTTTACCTTCCAGCAACAAGTGCTAACGGATCAGTCGCACGATTTTTTTTAAGAAGTTCAGCAACAAGAAAAGCTAACTCTAACGCTTGATCTGCATTTAATCGTGGATCACATTGGGTATGATAACGATCAGATAAATCATCTACAGAAATAGCATGCGCCCCGCCCGTACATTCCGTTACATCACGACCTGTCATCTCAATATGAATGCCTCCTGGATAGGTTCCCTCTCCACGATGCACTGCAAAAAAATTCTCTACTTCTTTTAAAACATAATCAAAGGGACGCGTCTTATAACCATTGGCAGTAATTGTATTGCCATGCATTGGATCACATGACCATATAACCTCACGCTTCTCGCGTTCAACAGCACGAATGAGTTTAGGTAGATAACTTTCAACCTTATCATAACCAAAGCGCGTAATAAGAGTAAGCCGCCCCAGTTCGTTTTCAGGATTTAAAATATCAATTAATTTTAAAAGCTCATCAGGCTCCATGGAAGGACCACACTTTAATCCTATAGGATTTTTAATGCCGCGACAATATTCAACGTGAGCATGGTCAATCTGACGTGTGCGGTCACCAATCCATAACATATGGCCAGATGTTGCATACCAATGTCCTGAAGTTGAATCAATCCGAGTCAAAGCTTCTTCATAACCAAGCAAAAGCGCTTCATGACTGGTATAAAAAGATGTCTCTCGCAATGAAGAATGCGTTTTAGATGTAATCCCTATGGAACGCATAAAATCAATTGCTTCAGAAATACGCTCTGCCAATAATTCATAACGCTCCCCCTGTGGACTGTTAGAAACAAAACTCAACATCCATGTGTGAACATTTTCTAAATTAGCATACCCCCCTTGTGAAAAAGCACGCAACAGATTAAGTGTTGCCGCTGATTGGCGATAAGCCATAGACATCCGTTGCGGATCTGGTATACGAGAATCGGCTCCAAATTCAATACCATTAATAATATCCCCCCGATAAACAGGCAATTCAATGTCTTCTCTGCTTTCAATATCAGAAGAGCGGGGCTTTGCAAATTGCCCCGCAATACGACCAATTTTAACAACGGGTTTAGAACTCCCAAAGGTTAAAACAATCGCCATTTGCAAAAATACACGAAAAAAGTCACGAATATTATCAGCTTCATGTTCTGCAAAGCTTTCAGCACAATCACCACCTTGCAATAAAAAAGCTCTGCCTTTTGCAACAGCTGCTAATTCATTTTTTAAATCACGTGCTTCACCGGCAAAAACCAAAGGTGGATAACTTCTCAGCTTTCGTTCGACATCTTCTAACATAGACTTATCCGGATAAGTCGGAACTTGCTTAATTGGCCTTTTTCTCCAAGAGTCAGGCGCCCATTCTTTTATCATTACACTCTCTCTAAAAAATTAAGCTTCCAGCTTAGCATATAAAAAACTTTTTACCATACTATGGGGTGTTGTTTAATTTTCTATTTTCTTCCCATTTTCATATATATAACTTGGTTTATACATCGTTACTAATTCTTCTGCCATCGTTGGATGCACCGCCATCGTTTCATCAAAAATATCTTTCGTTAGCTTACCCTTGAGAGATATTCCAATAAGTTGTGCCATCTCACCAGCGTTTTCTCCTAAAATATGAGCGCCTACAACAATACGGCTTTCACCATCAACAATGAGCTTCATAAACATTTTCTCTAAGCTACCGGAGAGAATATTACGCATAGGACGAAAAACTGTACGATAAATTTCAAGACGCTTATAACGCTGTATAGCCTCTTCTTCTGAAAGACCTACCGTTCCAATCTCAGGCTGTGAAAAAACGGCTGTTGTAATTAAATCATAATTAGGTTTTGTGGGAATATTTTCAAATGCTGTCTTAACGAAACACATTGCATCATGGATCGCAACAGGTGTTAATTGAATATGACCCGTTACATCCCCTACAGCCCAAATATGAGGGATATTTGTGGTCATTGTATCATCAACAATAACACCACCAAACGCATTAACTTCTATACCTGCTCTTTCAAGTCCTAAACCCACTGTATTGGGCATACGCCCTGTGGCTAACATAACTTGATCAGTGTTGATCATTTGCCCATTTGATAAAAGAACATTATAACAATTTTCTGCCGCCTGCACTTTAGAAATTGTTACTCCATAGAGAATAGAAATTCCTTTTTCAATCATTGCATCATTGAGCAATTGTCGCAAATCGTGATCAAAATCACGAAGAATTAAATCACCTCGATGAAGGAGTGTTGTTTTTACACCTAACTCATGAAAAATATTAGCAAATTCAACGCCGATATACCCTCCACCAACAATGACTATTGATTTCGGAAGTTCATCAAGATCAAAAATCTCATTAGAAGTTAAACAAAAGTCAACGCCTTCTATGGTGGTATTTGGTGTAACTTTTGCCCCCGTTGCAATCAAAATTTTTTCCGCAGTTACCCGCTCACCCGTAGCAGAAAGCTCTAATGTGTGATCATCGATGAAAGTAGCACGACTTTCATAAATATGTACATTGTTATTTTCTAACCCCTGACGATACAGCCCCTCTAATCTTGATATTTCTTTATTTTTAGCTTCAACCAACTTTTTCCAGCTAAAAATTGGATCCCTATATTCCCACCCAAAACCCACGCTTTTCTTAAATTCTTTGGCATATTGTGAAGCATAAACATAAAGCTTTTTGGGAACGCAACCACGAATAACACAGGTTCCCCCTATACGATATTCTTCCGCTATAGCGACACGTTTACCAAGACCTCCAGCAAGTCGTGCTGCACGCACCCCACCAGAACCACTTCCAATAACAAATAAATCAAAATCAAAAGAGCCCACAAACTATTCCTTCTCATATATTTGCAACGATAGGCTAAAGTCATTTATTATTAAATGAAAGTCTTTTTTCTTTTAAAAGAATATTTTTCTATAAAGCAATAGTCTAAAAGGGCAGACTCTTAATAAAATATTAAAAACGGCGGAAAAACCGCCGCTTTAAAAAAATCAGAAATTGCTGATTGCTGTCATGATATCAATCAAGTTATTTTTTATTCTCTGGAGCTTCTGATTTTATAGGCATCGTAGAATTATTCAAATTAAGTGTTTCAGACATTTCTTTTTTCACATTTTCTACAAGATCCTGCATAAGAGCAGAACGCCATACATCAAATGCAGAATAGGAATCACGTGCAATATTAGGAACTTCTGTCAAAAACTTTCTACCGGTATCAGAATTATAAAATGCTGTGATTGCATCAAGCTCTTTTTGCGTAAAATATTTTGCATACACATGAGCAATCTCTTTTTCCAGATCAGAGCGCCTTTTAATTAAAGCAAGCGCCTGCTTATCAACGATATCAGAAATAGCTGTTGCCAAATTTGGATCATCACTGATCAGTTCATTTTTGAAATCATGGACTGCATTTGGTAAAAAACTATCAAATTGATCCGTTGCATGAATGGCCCTAATCGCCTTTCGGGCTGAATCTAAATGTTGATCACTCACACCTTGTGCATAAACCATTCCAATATTCACAAAAAAAATGGCAATTGTACCAAAATATACAAAAAAACGCTGAAAAGAAAATATTATCCTCATTTAATGATTACCCCAATCGCTAATTATAATTTAAAATTTGTTATTCTACTCAAAATCTTTTTTTATTGTGCTAACATATCATCATGTAAATGTCTTTTCTAAAAATCAAATGGTTCTAAAACTTTTATTTGACCATCCGCCATAGCGACAATTGCACGTGAAGCCAACCCCAAAAAAAGACCATGCTCAACAACACCAGGAATGGAAAGAAGCGCATCCGATAATAATTTGGGCTGCAAAATGCATCCCCAAAATGCATCAAGAATAAAATGACCACCATCTGTTTTAAAAGGATTTTTTCCATTCATTCGCAATGCAATTTCTCCAGAAAGTCCTAAATCACCCGCGACTTTTTCGATGGCTTTGCGTGTTGTATGGATACCAAATGGATTCACTTCAATCGGTAGTGCAAAAGCACCAAGTCTTTTGACCATCTTCGTTTCATCAGCAATGACAAGCATTGCACGAGATGCCGATGCGACAATTTTTTCATATAACAATGCCCCCCCTCCCCCTTTAATGAGCATCATTTCAGGACCAATTTCATCTGCTCCGTCAATATCCAGATCCAATTCAGGGATCTGTTCTAAAGTGCTAACAGGCACCCCAAACTTATGACAGAGTTGTTCAGAATATTGTGAAGTCGCAACACCGGTCACACGCAGACCATCCGCAACACGCTCACCAAGAAGACGAATAAATTCATTAACAGTTGAACCAGATCCGATACCAAGCCGCATATCATCTTCAATAAATTCAAGCGCTTTAACAGCGGCCCTTTTTTTTAACTGCTGAACATCCATGAATGACTTTACCTTTTATCCGCAAACAACATTTATCACCACTCTTGCCACCAATAACAATGATAATAAAAGGCAGCCTCTTAAACTCAATCTATCTAAACTTAACCGTCATCTTTCTCTTGAAGAGATGTTACTCGTTATAGAAATATATGATAAGAATAAAATAGGATAATCAACAATTATCTTTTTTATTTCTTCGAGAAAATTTGTTGGTATTTTCCTCATTCACAATGCAGTTGATAAACTGATCAATTTAAAAAACGTAAAAATGTATCAGAAAAATCTTCTGTTATTTTTTGTTTTGTCAAGTATCCAGATATGAAAAAAATGCGATAAATCATGGGATTTTTTGTGAATGCTGTCTGTGCATATTCCACGGTCTATGAGCCCCTCGTGAAGACCAAATAATATCCCCGCCTTTAGTCACCATAACGCTTCCTCGTGATAATACTTGTTGAGGCGTAAAGATTATTTTTGCCTTCTTATGACATGTTGGATTCTGCATTACAAATGTCTGAATGAGGATATCTGCCTCTATACAGTGATCTATTTTTTCACGTAAAATGATAATTTTTAATCCATTCTCTAATAAGGATGTGCATATATAATGATCACAAATAAATTGTCCAAGAAACGAAGGACCATACTTTGTTGGTTTAATTGTTTCATTCAAATGAAATGACTTTTTCCAGATGGATGTCGTGAAATTAGAATGATAATCACGATCGATATATAATTTTTTATCCTGGATAACACCCACAAGACGCATATTATCTGCTATAATCAATTGTACAGGTGAATGCATTATACAAATAGAAATACCAGCGACAATAAAAAGATTAAAAAAGAGCCTGATAGGTGTTCTGCAAAAAGTCAGTCCAACCAAGCCTATGCTCAATAAAACTAACGCAGACAACGGCATAAAACCAGGATTCAAATCAGGAGAGATAGTCTTGATAGCATGTGCAATCTTTATCACAAGATCAACACCAAATCCCATAATTTGAAGAGGAAGCCATTCGAATCCTCCTAACATTGCAAGAACTGCGATTAATCCGAAAGGGATAACCAAAATTGAGATGATAGGCAAAGCAAAAGCATTACTGATAATGCTTAAAGATGCCATATTAGAAAAATGATAAGCAGCATAAATTCCACTTGCACTCCCTGCTATAAGCGAAGATGCACATGTTGAAAATATTGATATAAAAGCGAAATTTATCACTTTTTCTCCAACATAAGAGGAGATTATTTTTCTTGTACGAAAAAGTGACCTTCTGCTCCACCAATCAAAAAAAGCAATCAAAGCAGCCGTCGCAGAAAAAGACATTTGAAAGCTAGGACCTAATATTTCATGGGGTCTAATCGCTAGAGTTATCAACCCCGCAATAGAAAAATTACGCATTGTGATAGCTGAGCGATTACATAATATAGCAACCAACATGACAGCAATCATCACAAAACTTCTTTGTGCTGATATTGCTAAGCCCGACAAGAGTAAATAAAAAGCTGTTATCATAAATGCAACGATAGCAGCCAATTTTTTACTGGAATAATAGGAAGAAAAAACTGGAAAAAATGCTAAAAAGCTACGGATAGTCAAAAGAACTAGTCCGCTCAACAGAGCCATATGTAAACCTGATATGGATAAAATATGGGCTAATCCAGCCACACGCAGTGCCTCATTTGTCTCATTTGAAATACCAGCACGCTGTCCTGTTATGAGAGCTGCCGCAACACTTCCCTTTTCTCCATCAAGGGCTAGACGGATTCTTTGTGTCATCTTCATGCGTAAATTTTCAATTTTCTGCAAAACGATAGTGAATATTCCATCAGATTGCGAAATGGATATTTTTCTTGGTTTTCCTAAATAAACGCCTTGCGCCCCAATCCCTTTGAAATAATTATGAAAACTAAAATCGTAGCCTCCTGGACGCACCGGTCCAGAGAATGCACGAAGCTTAACCTTCCCATAGAGTCCATCACCAATTACTAATCCAGATGGCAAATATCTTGCCGATAAACGAACACGATGAAGACTATGGTGTAATATGGGCTTTTCTGTACTCACAACATCCAAAACTAAACGAAATCCCCCTTTGGTAACTGACTCAACGGAAACAATTCTTCCCGTCAATGTGGTGGTAATGTCACTGCTTAACATGGGTGTTGCAATACGCCACGTTTCTATTTTTGCCGCTAAAGCCCCCAATACGATACAAAACAAAAATCCCACGAGAATCCATATTTTTCGATAAAAACGTGCAATATAGAATATTCCCAAAAAGATGCTAACCAATACCCCCAATTGTTCCCAGCTTAGCTCCTGTTCTAAATGAAAATAAAAAATGATTCCTAAGGAAAAAAAGACTAAAATCAGCGAAAAAAGAATACCAAAAGAAACTTCTTTATCGATACAATCCGCTAACCATTTTCTAATAACGATGATTGCTTCTTTTAAGAGAATCAATAAAAAAAGATTTTGTTGGTTATAACTGCCATTCTTTGCATCATCACACCTAGAAAAAACACCCTGCCCTATTTGACATGTGTTTTTTCTTTCTATAACAGATTTTGCGGATAAATCCTCTTTAACTTTACTTTGATTAAACATCCGCCCCCCACTTTAACGCGCAATGCGGCTATTGCACACCCCGTCACCTATGCTAACATAACCCTTCTATAAAGTTCCATAAATAATATCTCAATTTAAAGGAAAATATTCGTGTCTGTTATTACTCGTTTTGCCCCCTCTCCTACAGGATTCCTTCATATTGGTGGTGCTCGTACTGCTCTTTTTAATTGGCTTTATGCAAAACATACCGGTGGAAAAATGCTTCTACGCATTGAAGATACAGACCGAGAACGCTCAACAGAAGCAGCTGTAAAAGCCATTATAGATGGCTTACACTGGATGGGGCTTAGTTATGATGGTTCCCCTATTTCACAATTCGAACGTGCAGAACGTCACCGCCAAATCGCCGAACAGTTGGTCAAAAATGGCAAAGCATATTATTGTTATGCCTCACCTGAAGAGTTAGCTGAAATGCGTGAAAAAGCCCGTACAGAAGGACGCCCACCACGTTATGATGGACGTTGGCGTAACCGAGACATTTCTGAAGCGCCTCAAGGTGTCAAACCTGTTATTCGCATCAAAGCTCCTGAAGATGGAGAAACGATTGTACACGACCGTGTTCAAGGTGATGTTCGTTTTCCTAATAAAGATTTAGATGACTTTATTATTTTGCGTTCTGATGGTTCGCCTACCTATATGCACGCTGTTGTCGTTGATGATCACGATATGGGTGTCACACATATCATACGAGGTGATGATCATCTAACCAATGCAGCCCGACAAACGATCATCTTTAAAGCTATGGGTTGGGATATTCCTGTTATGGCTCATATTCCCCTTATCCATGGTGAAAACGGTGCAAAATTATCAAAGCGGCATGGTGCGCTCGGTGTTGATGCTTATCGAACAATGGGATACCTTCCTGCTGCTTTGCGCAATTACCTTGTCCGTTTAGGGTGGAGCCATGGTGATGACGAACTCATGTCACTTAAAGATATGATTTCTTGGTTTGATATTGAAGATATTAACAAAGGCGCTGCTCGTTTCGACCTCAAAAAGCTTGATTCCATCAACGGACACTACATGCGCATGAGCAATGATCAAGAACTTTTTGATGCCGCTCTTGATATTCTGCCAGAAACTGATGGGGGAGCACAAATCATTGAAAGTCTTGATGAACAACGTCGTGTTCAATTTTTCAAAGCAATCCCACATTTGAAAGAGCGTTCAAAAACACTGTGTGAACTGATTGACAATGCCTCCTTCATTTTTACGCAAAGACCATTACAGCTTAACGAAAAAGCACAAATGCTTTTAGATAAAAATGGACAAACCATTTTAAACGATCTTTATCTTGCCTTAAAAGCTTGTCCCTCTTGGGATACAAAAGCCCTCGATGAAATTCTTCGCTCTTATATCCAAACACAGAATCTTAAATTTGGATCTATCGCCCAACCCCTTCGTGCGGCTCTTACAGGATGTACCACATCGCTAGGTGTTGTGGATATTTTGACTTTATTGGGACGCGATGAATCTCTTCATCGCATCAATGATCAACTTATCACAACAATAGGTTCATAATGTGTACTGAGTATATCTCCTTACATGAGTATATCATGTAGATACTTCAACGCAATCTAAAAAGGTTTTTTTATCTTATATCATTGAAATACAGTTTTTATTGAGTAATAATGATCAATAATGAAATATTTTTAGATTGCATGTCCTCATTTTTAGAGGCAATCTAACCCCAATACAAGTAAGAAAAGCTTCAATTATTATATATCTCGCACTCTCATGAAGCAGAGTCTTAATTTTTAGAAGAGAAGGATCTGAAAGGAATACCGAATGTCTGAGAATAACGCACATATTATTGTGAACAATAAAAAAGTAGAACTTCCCCTGCGTAAAGGCACGAGTGGACCCGAGGTTATCGAAATCGCTTCTCTCTACAAAAAAACTGATATTTTTACTTATGACCCTGGTTTTACTTCAACAGCTTCTTGTGAATCAAAAATTACTTACATTGATGGCGATAAAGGAATATTGCTTTATCGTGGATACCCTATCGACCAATTGGCTGAAAAAGGTGACTTCCTCGAAAGTTGTTATCTTCTTCTTTATGGGGAACTCCCAACACAGCAAGAAAAAAATGACTTTGATCGATGTATCATGCAGCATACAATGGTCCACGAACAGTTTTCACGCTTCTTCCATGGCTTTCGTCGTGACTCCCACCCCATGGCTGTCATGGTTGCCTGTCTTGGTGCTATGTCTGCGTTCTATCACGACTCTATTGATATTACAGATCCTCACCAGAGAATGATTGCTTCTGTTCGTCTTATCTCAAAAGTTCCAACACTTGCTGCTATGGCCTATAAATATAGTATTGGACAAGCATTTGTTTATCCTCGTAATGATCTTAGTTATGCTGCAAATTTCCTTCGTATGTGTTTTGCTGTTCCTTGTGAAGAATATAAAATAAACCCTGTACTTGCCCGAGCAATGGATCAAATCTTTATCCTTCATGCAGATCATGAACAAAATGCTTCTACATCTACGGTCCGTCTTGCTGGATCATCAGGGGCTAATCCGTTTGCCTGTATTGCAGCAGGTGTTGCATGCCTTTGGGGACCAGCCCATGGTGGTGCCAATGAAGCATGCCTAAAAATGCTACAAGAGATAGGTTCTATTAAAAGAATTCCTGAATTTATTGCTCGTGCAAAAGATAAAAATGATCCTTTCCGCCTTATGGGCTTTGGTCACCGAGTCTATAAAAATTATGACCCACGTGCAAAAATCATGCAAAAAACTTGTCATGAGGTTTTAAAAGAGCTTAATATTCAAGATGATCCGCTTCTTGATATTGCAATAGAACTAGAAAAAATTGCTTTAAGTGATGAATATTTTATTGAGAAAAAGCTTTATCCCAATGTTGATTTCTATTCCGGTATTACATTAAAAGCTCTAGGCTTTCCAACTGAAATGTTTACTGTTCTTTTTGCTTTAGCACGCAGTGTCGGATGGGTGGCACAGTGGAAAGAAATGATTGAAGATCCTGCACAAAAAATTGGTCGTCCTCGACAACTCTATACAGGCTATACTATGCGTGACTATGTTCCTATAGATAAACGTTTCAATTAAAGAAAGAAATCAATAAAGCTTCAGTAAACTGGAGCTTTATTGTAAATGATTAACAACATCCTTTAAAATTTTTTACAAAGATAATTAATTAATTTTAAACAAAATTATTATCATTCATTCCATCATTAATCTTGATACGAATAAATCATTTTTTTGATTATTATCCAGCGTAATGATAGCAAAATGAAGACAGATAAATTTTTACGTTGCTCCTAAAGAGCTTACAGATTATAAAAATGCCTCATGGTTTCATATTTGTCAGCTTATTGAATAGGAGAACATAATGAAGTTATTAGCAAAAGCTCTTATAATAAGCGCAACACTGTTTACCTTATCAGCCAATTCTCAAACGCTGAAAATTGCAAGTGATGCTTCTTATCCTCCGTTTAGTTATATTGACTCAAATAATGAGCTTAAAGGGTTTGATATTGATATATCTTATGCCCTTTGTAAAAAAATGAATGTTGAATGTACCATTGTCACGCAAGACTTTGAGGGTATGATTCCTGGCCTTCTAGCCAAGAAATATGATGCGATTGTTTCTTCCCTTTCTCCTACAAAAGAACGCTTACAAAAAGTTGATTTTACAGATCCTTACTACAACACAGTACTGGCTATCATTGTTACCAAAAATTCGGGAATTAAAGACATTTCAACACAAGCCTTTAGAGGTAAAAATCTTGGTGTACAATCGAATACAACACAAGCTGCATATGCAGAAGACCACTATGCTTCTGAAGGTGTGAATATCAAATTTTATCCTACAGCAATAGAAGTTCATCGTGATCTTTTAAGCCATCGGCTTGATATCATCATCTTTGATAAAGTAAAGGCATTAAATTGGCTTGAAAATGAAGGAAAAGATTGCTGTAAGCTTCTAGGAACTTTGGAAGAAACAAAATTTCCTGTTTCAATTGCCCTCCATCAAAATAATAATGATCTTAAAAATAAGTTCAATGAAGCAATAAAAGAAATCCGTTCGGATGGAACTTATGAGAAAATAATGAGAAAATATTTTACATTCGATATCAATTAAATTTGAATCTTTTAAAGAAATGTCTTTTAACTTTTTGTTAGGCATGAAAAAATAGGTGAAAATTCAGCATTTTCATAAGAAGAATTTATATCTATCAAAAAAATTAATTTTTTAATTGTTTCTTGATTGTTAAATGTTTATGAAATCCAATGACAACAATGAAGTTGTATTTTTATTTTATCTGAATCTAATGTTATATTTAAATTGAATAGCCTTGTTTTTAAAGAAAATCTCTCAGATTTTACTTATGAAATGATGTAAACACATCATTTCAATGGAAATTAAGCATCATATAACGATGAGATATTTATTTCTTCTCTCAATTAATGAAAAAGATAATTTTTTGATAATAATGTCCAGCATCGCAATCTAAAATAAACATCGATAAATTTTTGCATTGCTCCAGAAAAGCTTACAGATTATAAAAACGTGACGATTTCATATTTACCCGCTTATCCAATAGGAGAATATCATGAAACTATTAGCAGGAGCTCTTATAATAAGCGCTGCGCTATTTACCCCATTGGCTGATGCGAAAACATTAAAAATCGCCAGTGAAGGCACTTATCCTCCGTTTAGTTATATTGACTCAAATAATGAGCTTAAAGGGTTTGATATTGATATATCTTATGCCCTTTGTAAAAAAATGAATGTTGAATGTACCATTGTTACGCAAGATTTCGAGGGAATGATTCCCGGACTTATTGCAAAAAAATATGATGCTATTGTTGCTTCTCTTTCCCATACACAAGAGCGTTTACAAAAAATTGACTTTACAGACCCTTACTACGATACAGCACTGGCTGTCATTGTTACCAAAGCTTCAGGAATTAAAGATATTTCGATACAAAGTTTGAGAGGCAAAAATCTCGGTGTACAATCGAATACAACACAAGCTGTTTATGCTGAAGATCATTATACCTCTGAAGAGGTAAACATTAAACTCTATCCTTCTACAATAGAAGTGAATCGTGACCTTTTAAATCATCGACTTGATGTGATTATTGTTGATAAATTACAAGCATTAAATTGGCTTAACAATGAAGGAAAAAATTGCTGTCTCCTCTTAGGAACTCTGGAAGAAACAAAATTTCCTGTTGCAATTGCGCTGCGTCAAAACAATAATGATCTTAAAAATAAGTTCAATGAAGCAATAAAAGAAATCCGTTTGGATGGAACTTATGAGAAAATAATGAGAAAATATTTTACAAGCGATGTTTATTAAATATCGCTATGATGTTTAAATGAAACCTGCTGTTTACTTCTAAAAACATTATCTAACTCTTTCATGAGGAACACAAGAATGATTGAAAATTTAGCATTGCTATCATTTAGCAATGGTGGATGGGGAATGGTTATACTTTCTAGCGCAGGAATGACACTGTCATTGGCTTTATGTTGTGGCCTTCTTGGACTTCCTCTAGGACTTTTAAATGCTGTGATGATTCGATCTGATATTAAGATGGCAAAAGCTATTGCACGTCTTTTTTCAACGGTGTTTCGTGGGCTCCCAGAGCTTTTAACCTTGTTTTTAGTGTACTACGGATTACAAAGCCTTATCCAAAATGTCTTTGACTATTTTAATCTTGAAGTCATGTTCAGTATCAATGCTTTTGTTGCTGGTGTTCTTGCACTAAGTATGGTTCTTGCCGCTTTTTCTTGTGAAGTTTGGCTTGGAGCATTCAATATTTTTGATAAAGGGCAATATGAAGCGGCAAAAGCTTTAGGCCTTTCACGATCAACCACATTCTTTCGTATTGTCCTCCCTCAGCTCATCCAAAACGCCTTGCCAGGACTTTCCAATAATTGGCTTACTTTACTGAAAGATACATCTCTCGTTTCAACTATCGCGCTTGTTGACCTCATGCGACAAACAAATTTAGCTGTCGCTGCAACCAATAAACCCATGCTATTTTACCTTGTCGCCTGCTTACTCTATTTATTATTTTCAGCGTTTTTTGCCGCAATCTTACGCCATTTGGAAACATACACTCAAATAGGCTATAAAAAGGTACCAAGTCAATGATTCCTGAATGGCTTTATTTCCTTTTTAATCCTGATCTTTTAAGCCGTTATGGGCCAAAATTTATTGATGGCTTTATTGTTACTGTTGAGCTTGTTTCTATTTCTTGTTCTCTTGGTTTTTTTCTTGGTATGCTTATTGCTTTTGCACGTTTATCAAAAAATATGCTTTTACAATATTTTGCAAATGCTTATGTCTATTTTTTCCGCGGCTCTCCTTTGTTAGCCCAACTCTTCCTTTTTTATTATGGACTTGGTTCAATGAACAATTTTTGGCAACAGGTTGGTTTATGGTGGTTTTTTCAAAACGCGTGGTATTGTTGCCTTTTTATTTTCACACTCAATTCTGCTGCCTATCAATCTGAAATCTTTAAAGGAAGTTTTCTATCCGTAACCACTGGACAACGTGAAGCATCAAAAGCTTTAGGTCTGAGCAATTCTATCACATTTTTTAGAGTTATTCTTCCACAAGCAATGATCGTGGCATTACGCCCCTTGGGAAATGAGTTGATTTTAATGATTAAATCGAGTGCTATTGCCTCACTTGTTACTGTTTATGATTTAATGGGAATTGCTAAGCTCACTTATTCACGTACATTCGACTTCCAAGTTTACGTTTGGGCCGCACTTATCTATCTTTTTATTGTTGAACTCATTCATCGTTTTATTGTTTTTATCGAACGCCACCTCACGCGATATTTACGGTAAAATAAAATGATCATAAAAAACTTTATCAAACTAAAATGTTGAACTAATCAATTTATTCATCAATGAAAGAATAAAACAAGATGAATTTTAAAAATAATCAATCAATCTCTCCAAATCAAACCCCTGTGATCTCCATTCAAAACCTCAATAAATGGTATGGAGACTTTCAGGTCTTACACGATATCAACTTTGATGTTCAAGCTGGTGAACATATCGTTATTTGTGGACCATCCGGATCAGGAAAATCAACGTTAATTCGTTGTATTAACCAATTAGAACAAGCACAAAAAGGTTCAATCTGTATTCATAACGTTGATATCAATACCGCTCCTGTACAACAGCAAAAAAATGTTCTGCGAAAGATAGGAATGGTTTTTCAAAACTTTAATTTATTTCCCCATATGAGCGTTCTACAAAATTGTATTTTAGCCCCTATGACAGTTCAAGGACTTTCCAAACAACAAGCAAAAGAACGGGCAATTCGTTACTTAACGCATGTCGGTATTGAAAAACACTGTGAAAAATATCCTTTACAACTTTCTGGTGGACAACAACAGCGTGTTGCAATTGCTCGTGCGCTTTGTATGGAACCTGAAGTCATGCTTTTTGATGAACCCACTTCTGCTCTTGATCCAGAAAGTGTGGGAGAAGTTTTAGAAGTAATCGCTCAATTGGCCGATACTGGAATTACAATGCTTTGTGTTACCCATGAAATGGGCTTCGCAAAAAAAGTCTCAGAAAGAATACTCTTTCTAGAAAATGGAAAAATTGTTGAAGATACAGCCTCTGACAAATTTTTTACCAACCCTAAAAGCCAACGTGCCCGTGAATTTCTTGCTAAAATTAAACATTAGTCATCAACATATTACTTTATTTATATAATTTTACCCCTACTTCTTAAAAGATTGATAATCTTTTGCGCACCGACAATCCCCGATGGGACTTTTGTTTTCATTTTCTTTTCCACCATCTCAAAAGCATCGAGTTGAGCCTGGCGCAATAAAGGATTAGATAAAAGTTGTTCTACCTGTCTTGCTAACATGCCAGGACGGATCAATTCATTCAAATATTCTGGAATAATCGGCTTATCAGCAATAATATTTGGAAGAGCAGCACTCCATAACATCATTTTAGGAAAAATAAATAATTTAGAAAAATGATCAAGTTTATAGCAAAGAGCCATAGGAATTTTTGCTAAAGCTAGTTCAAGAGAAACTGTTCCATGGGCTGCAAGAGCAACATCTGCTTGCGCAAAAGCACGCCATTTTTCATCTTCACCCACAACAATTTTTACTTTGCTTTTCCAGCCCTGCACAAAATCACGGATTCTATCCACCAAATGGGGTAAAGTGGGTAAGATAATCTGTAAATGAGGGATACGTTGTACGAGAATCTCTACTGTTTCTCGAAAAATAGGCATTAGAGATCGAATCTCTAAATTGCGTGATCCTGGCAAAATAACCAATGTAGGCGATGATGTTTGGTGACCACACAAATTTCTTTGTTCTTCTTGGCGCTTTTTTTCTGACTGAACTCTCAACAGAGGAGGATATGTCAAAAGACGATGTCCAACATAGGTGGTAGAAGGACCTCCCAAATCCTGCATAACCTTTTCTTCAAAAGGAAAAACCGCTAAAACATGATCAACAAATCCGCACATAGCTTTTGCACGCTCTGGCCTCCATGCCCAAACGGTTGGTGCAATATATTTAATAATCGGAATAGAAGGCGCTAAAGTACGTACCTTTTTTGCAACACGATGCGTGAAATCAGGACTATCAATAATAATTAAACAATCAGGTTGCTCTTGTGCGATAAATTTGGATAAATTACGAATATGCAGCAGTAGCAACGGTAATTTTTTTAATACCTCCTTTAAACCTATTAAAGCAATATCATGAGAATCAAAAAAGCTTTTTAAACCTAATGCCTTTAAATGCTGTCCCCCAACACCTATCAAATGAATGTTGCCTCCTATTTGTTGTGATAAACAAGAAATTAAATCCGCTCCGAGCAAATCACCAGATTCCTCACCTGCAACCACAGCAACTTTTAAGAAACAATCATTCATGACCAAACTTTTCAAAAGTTTCTATAAATAGAGAATATTTGTTAGCTTTTTCTATTGTTGTTTTCACCGATAATATGAGACTTCTATTTGCCTCCACCGCAATACCAGATAGACCACTCTTTGCAATATTCATTATTGTTGCAGGCCCAATTGATGGCAAATCAACACGATGATCCTGTTGTGGCTTTGCACATTTTACAAGAACACCACCTTTAGGGGGAATTTGCCCTCTTTCTCGCATTTCACAAACACGCCACAACATATTATCAGTTCCCTCAGCCCCCTCCAGAGCAACCACCCTTCCTTGAACAACGACAACGGCTTGTCCTATATCCAATTGACCTAAAAGCTTTGCTGCTTGTGCTGCTAAAAAAATATCCTTCTTCTCTTTCTGTGTAGCACGCCGTACTGTTAAATTAAATTCTATAGGAGCTAAAAGATCTGGAACTATTTCGTGAGCACCGATAACAGAAAAACCGTGTGCTTCAATAACCCGTATAAAAGCTTTTAATAATGCATCGTCCCCCCTCCTCAAAGCCCCAATTAACTTAGGAAGAGCTAAAAATGTTGTCCAGTCCAATCGCAATTGTGTAAGAAGTGGTCGCTTTTTCACACCACCTGCCAAAACAACATTATAAACTCCGGCTTCTTTTAAGATTTTAACGAGTCGCGCTAACTCTACAATTGATAGCTCGCAGTGCTCATAACGATAAAGAACAGAATCTGCCTCACCATGCAAAAGCACAAGAAAAGGATTTTCTCCATTCTTCTCAAGAGCCTGTGCAACAGTAATCGGTAGAACACCACTTCCTGCTATAATAGCAGTACGGCCGGAAAGAAAATTTCTGGCACCCCACATAGGCATTTTTAATCCTTATGTTCTTTTATTCTATCACCTTCAAATTTTGGTGTACAATAAAAACGCTTTCCTTCTTCTTTAATAAAATTAACAACGTCAGCAACCGACTGAGAAGAAGAATAGAAAGAAGCAACATCATTAACACGCTCTTTAAATGGCTTGCTATGATCAAAAAGCATGGCAACCGCATGACGGAGTGCGTGAATATCTTGACGCTCAAGCCCTGCACGCTTCATGCCAATAATATTGAGTCCGGCAAGTTTTGCCTGCACACCAACAGCTGTTCCATAAGGAATCAGATCACCCACCAGTGCAGATACACCACCGATAAATGCATGATGTCCAACACGAACAAATTGGTGAACAGCAGCACCACCACCGATAATCACATAATCACCAACAGTAACATGACCAGCAATCATCGCATTATTAGCAAATGTTACATGATTGCCCACATGACAATCATGAGCGATATGCGCATAACAAAAAAATTGACAATTATCACCAACAACTGTCATTCCTACACTCGAATCGGAGCCTCTATGCATTGTTACGCCTTCACGAATCGTACAATTCTTACCAATAGAAAGGGTCGTAGCTCCCCCTTTATGTTTATTATTTTGCGGATCTGCCCCCAAAACTGCATGAGAAAATACTTTACTCTTGGCTCCTAATGTTGTTTTTCCCATTATTACAACATGACTTGTCAAACTACATTCATCACCAATAACAGCCTCTGAACTAATATGGCAAAATGGCCCAACGCGTACATTCTCACCAAGCTGCGCTCCCTTCTCCACAAGAGCAGTTGGGTGGATTTTCGTACCGGACATTTTTAAATTCCCATCAAATATCGTTTATTCTTCTTCAACAATCATCGCAGCAATTTCTGCTTCAGCGACGCGGACATCTTCTACTTTTGCAACACATGAAAAACGCCTCATACCAGATCTCTTTTTCAAAAGCTGAACGTGAATTTTAAGCTGATCACCAGGCATAACAGGCTTACGAAATTTCGCATTATCAACCGTCATAAGGTAGACTAAATTTGTTTGTTTATTGCCTAAATTTAAAAGTGCTATTGCTCCAGCCGTTTGTGCCATAGCTTCTAAAATTAAAACCCCAGGCATAACAGGCTTTGCAGGAAAGTGTCCTGTAAAATGCGGCTCGTTAATCGTTATATTTTTAATCCCAATCGCTTCTTGTTCACCATCAATATCAACAATACGATCAATCAATAAAAATGGATAACGGTGCGGTAATATTGAGAGCAATTTTTCAATATCAACAGCCTCTAAATCTCTAGTTTCTTCAGTGCTGATCATCTCAGCTTTTCTCCTTTTTAACTTTTCCCATACTGCGCAATGCCGCTACTTCACGAAACCATTGTTTAAATGGTCGTGCTGGGCTCCCTCCCCATTTTTCACCATCCGGAATGTCATTCATAACGCCACTACGAGCAGCAATCTGAACACATTTTCCTATCACGATATGATCCGCTACTCCAACCCCTCCGCCAAGCTGAGACATATCGCCTATCGATGTACTCCCAGCAATTCCACATTGAGCGGCAATAAGGCAATAACGACCAATTTTTACATTGTGTGCAATTTGTACAAGATTATCAATCTTGCTCCCTTCTCCAATAACAGTATCTTGAAATGTTCCTCGATCAATCGTGGTATTCGCACCAATTTCCACACCATCCTCAATAATAACGCGACCAAGTTGTGGAACTTTCTCGATTCCATCTTCCCCCCCAACATAACCAAAACCATCTTGCCCAATGCAAACTCCAGGATAAAGCTGAACCCTATTACCTATTAAAGAACACTGAACGGTTACTTTAGGAGCAATATAGCAGTCACGCCCAATACGGCAATTTTCACCGATAACAGCTGTAGATGAAATAAGAGTGCCTGCACCAATCTCAACATTTCTACCAATAACAGCTCCCGCTTCAATACACACATCATGGGCAAACTTAGCCGTTGGATGAATATGCGCATGCAGTGAAATCTCTTTTTGTCCTAACCAAGGCATTGGCTTGACAGAATCAGGAAATAAAATACGACCAATCTGAGCAAAATCACGCTGCGGCGTGGATGTCACCAAAATTGCCATCGTTTCAGGAACTTTAAAAACGATATCATTCGTACAAAAAACAGCAACAGCAGAACTATCTCGTAGAGCATCAGAAAACTTCCGATGCTCCACAAAAACAAGAGAACCTTCTACAGCACTCTCAAGCGAAGAAAGAGTATTGATAACTTTATGAGAAAACTCTGGATTAAGAAGCTTTGCACCCGTCAACTCAGCAACATTTGCAACTGTCAATTGCTGGGACGGCGTAAAAAAAAATGTATCCGCCATCAAAACACTTTCTCTCCCAGCTTAAGCTATTCTCTTCAAGTTTTTCCTTCTTAAAACCACTCAAATCAGAATTTCGTAGAAATACCAAAGTTCAATTGCTGTAAACGATCTCCCTCCTGCTTTGTTATTGGCCAAGCATAATCAAAACGCAAAGGACCAAACGGAGATTCCCACATCAAACTCACACCTGCAGATGAGCGCCAAGCACTTTTGGTATGGGTAACAGGCGGCTCACCCTTAAAAACGGCTTTATAATTATTGCCATAGAGCGTAGCAACATCGGCAAATAAAGCACCGCGCAATCCAAATCCTTCAGGTACAATAGGGATAGGAAACTGTACTTCAGCAGTCGCATTCATATATGTCGTTCCCCCTAAGAAATAAACTTCACCTTTACTGGAAACCTGTCGTGGACCTATTCCATTGTATTTGAAACCTCGGAGCATATCCGTATTCGCTTTAAACATATCGAAAATACGAACACCCTCTTTGCCTATTTCGTGGATATAACCACCGCCAAAGGAAAGTAAACCAACAATATCCCTTTGATCAGAGAGAGTCTTGTACATCATCGCCTTACCCGTGGTCTTCAAGAACTTGGCTCTCCCACCAAGTCCGGCATATTCCTGCAGAAGATGCACGTACCATCCATCATGGGGGTTTCTCATATCGTCAATCGTATTATAGGTTAAACCATAACTAATTGATGAACGTTTCCATGGGCTTTGCTTAGCTGCTTGAACAATCGCACCAGAATATTTCCCATATAATTCTATTATATCACTCTCTTTGTTAAAATCATACTCTCCACCAAAATCATATTCTTCTTGTACATAAGAATAAGCAACATTCGCAGATAATTGATTATTAATAGGCAACGAAAACCGTAGTGATCCCCCTGTCTGCCGTACATCATAGGCTTTATCAGCACGATAAGTGCTGCGAAAAACATCAACGCCAGCCGATAAACGGTACCCTAAGAAATAAGGATCAACAAATGTTAAATTATAATTACGAGATTTTTCTTGCCCTGCTCCTAACCCTAAACGAACATACTGACCACGGCCCCCAAGATTACGCTCAGTAACAGAGACTTCAAGCGACATACCAGGGCTTGTTCCCCCCGTTGTATAACCTCCAGAAAGAGAGAGATCCCCTGTTGAAGCTTCAACGACATCTATCACCAAAACAACTTGGTCAGATTGCTCAGTAGGAACCATTGAAATATTAACAGCTTTGAAAAAACCTAAATTTTCTAGACGACGTTTCGCCCGCTGTAATAAAGTTTGATTGTAAGCATCTCCTTCGTTTAAATCAAGCTCACGACGAATGACGTAATCACGCGTTTTCTCATTGCCACGGATATCAATACGCTGAATATAAGCACGTGTACCTTGTTCAATATTATATAAAATTGAAATTGTATGATTTGATAAATCACGGTTTCCCCGTGGTTCAACTTTAGCAAAAGCATATCCTGAATCAGCAACCTTATTATTAATAATAGCAACAGACTGTTCAATATCTTCTGCACTATAAACATTCCCTGGCTGGGTTTTAAGCTTGCCTTTCACAGATTGAACATCAATTCCATCAACATCACTTTCAACCTGAATATCACTAATTTTATAACGTGGCCCTTCATCAAGCACGAAAGAAATTTTATACGTATTGCTTGCGGCATCAAAAGTCGCTTTAGAAGAGACAACACGAAAATCCGCATAACCACGATTATAATAAAAGCGCCGTAAAGCTTCTTCATCAGCAGCAAGACGCTCTTCACTGTAAACATCGCCTCCCAACAACTTTGAAAAAATTCCTGAAGACTTTGTTGAAATCACATCACGCAACCGGCGGCTTGCAAAGACACTATTTCCCTTAAACGAGATATCACCAATCTTTGTTTTTTGTCCTTCAACAACATTAAATACCACATTAACACGCCCTTTTCCAAGGTTTATCGTTTGAACGTTAACAGTGATATTATTACGACCTAGCGTTTTATAAGCCTCACGAATTGTATTTATATCAGCAGAAAGCTTAGCAGAATTAAAAGGTTCATTTGGCTTTAAAGAAATAAACCGTTTAAGATCTGGATCTTTAAAAGATTTATTTCCCTGAAATAATATTTGATTGACAACCTCATATTCTTTTACGAATACAATCAATTTATCACCTACTTGATTTATTTTAACATCATAAAATAAACCTAACTCGAAAAGATTCTTCACAGCATGATCAACATCACCACTTGAAATCCCTTGTCCAGCCTTAATACCCATATTGTCCCGAATCGCCTGAGAACTTACAAACTTATTCCCACGAACCTCAATAGAACGGACTACAGATGCTTGTATTTCTCCAACCGCAGCAATTGACATAAAAACCGTTGCTGGGGCAATCATCCCCATCTTTAACACCAACACAGATGCTGCATTTAAAAACTTTGAATTTGTAGTCATTGGCTTTTTTACCTTACTCTTGTTCCTTGGACATGATGCCTTAAAAAGCTAACTGCCATAACAACCTTTTTACAGCGAGACTTTTCATCCCTTAATTACTCATTATAATGTACGACGCCACAATATTTTGCAGACATGGTAAACAACCTTCAATTTGTTTTTGCTATTATTACCCAATTTACAAAGTGTTTTCCATAATTTAATTAGCTAAACCAACAAAAATAATCATTAAAGAAGACAAAAATCATAAAAAGCAGAAGAAGGGAAAAACCTAAACGAAAAAAAATTCCCTGAATTTTAGTGGATATTTTTCTCCCAGTAATGACCTCAATGACATGAAATAAAAGATGCCCACCATCAAGCGGTAGAATCGGAAAAAGATTAATAAGCCCAACGCTTATTGAAAGAAAAGCGGCCAAATTCAATAAAGAAATAAAACCTGTCTCGCTCACTTTCCAAGCAATTTTTACGGTTTTAGAAGGTCCACTTAGCCGACAACGATCTTCTTTGCCTCCGATTAAACGACTCATAAAAAGAACAGTTTGAGTGGCAATAAACTCTGTACGGTTTAAGGCTTCTCCTATAGCTGTTACAAAATCATAGCGAATATGTTTTATATAAGTTGGATCTAAACGTGGAGGATTATTTAAATCAACAGGAACACCTACACCGATCATAGCACTTTGTGTTCGATTCCCAAATCCATCATCTCGCTCAATAATTTTGGGGGTGATGACAGTGGTAAACACGCGCCCCATGCGTTCTATTTTAAACTCTATCGGTTCTCTTCCATGAAAAGCTACATAATTCATCAAATCTTCAAAACTTTCAACCCGTCGACCATCCATTTCAACAAAGCGGTCCCCTAATTCCAAACCGGACTGAATGGCAGGGCTCTCTTTTACCAAAGAACCAACAACGGGTTCAATGGCGACACGACCAAAAGTGAAGAAAAAAAACGTTAAAATAACGATAGTAAAAAGAGCATTGAAAAAGGGACCAGCAAAAACAGTTGCTGCTTTTTTCCAAGCATGTGCACTGGCAAATGAACCATCAATAATCGGAGATGATGGTGATAATAGCACCTCATCTTTATCCTCCTCCCCAACAAATTTTACATACCCGCCTAAAGGGATAAGGGCTAAACGCCATTTCGTACCATGCTTATCTGTGTAACTGGCTATTTGTGGTCCAAATCCAAGTGAAAAAACTAACGCCTTAATACCACACCAGCGGCCAATGAGATAATGCCCAAGTTCGTGCACAAAAATGATAAGCATAATGATGAAAAGAATATTCAAACTTCTTAAAAGAAAATCACCTATAGTGATCATATAATTTAAAAGTCCCAAAATATCTTCTCCCCATTAAATCATGCTAAAAAGATTAAAAGGTGCATCCATGTCAGAAATCAATGAACCAATTAAATAAAGAATACAAGTTGCTCCTACCAATCCATCCATACGATCCATAAAACCACCATGTCCAGGCAATAAAGAACTGGAGTCTTTAACGGAAAAACGTCTTTTAAGCCATGATTGTCCTAAATCACTCAATTGTGAAACAATTGACAAAACAAGTGTAAGGAGTGGCACAAAAAAACTTGCTGAATTTATATCAAAAAATCCAAAAGCAACCCATATACCACCGAAAACGCCGATAAATGTACCACCAAGTGCTCCTGACCATGTTTTATTAGGAGAAAATTGTGGTGCTAATTTAGGCCCCCCTAATGCACGTCCAATAAAATATCCACCAATATCGGTTCCCCACACTATCGTAAATAAGAAAATAACGACTTGGAACCCCAACATCTCGTGATCCCGTAAAAAGCATAAAGCCACAACAGGAAAAGATGCATATAAAAAACCACAAAAAACCCAACCACTGTTTTTTATGGATATAATAGCCAACACTGCAGCCAATACGATTAAAGCACAAAAAATCAATGAAGCTGATACATTCAACACTAAAAAAAAGCCAAAGAGAAAATAAAAAATACCTGCTAATATCTTTTGTAAAACACACCACTTCTCTTGAGTAATATTTATCCACTCATAAAGAATAAAACTGCCAATACACCATGCAAACAAAAAAAAGGTGGTCCCTCCCAACCATGTTAGATACAAAGCAATAACGCCAAACACGAAAGCCGTTAGAACACGATAAACCAAATTAGACAAAACAACATCCAAACAATAAAAATAGAAAATACAAGCTCTAAAATTGATGCAAGAAAAACTTCCCTACCCAGTATTTTTATTTCATACTTGTGCAAATCTCTCTTATAATTTACCATAAACGATTTAGTTTACCAAGATAGCGCTTATACGACGAATAATCAATGAAAACAGATCAAAAATCTTCCTTATCTAGATTAATCTTAAAATAAATTTTCAAAGATTTTCTTAAACATAAAATGAGAAAGTGGTTATCTACGCCCTACATAAATTAACTTAGAGTTTTTTTCGTATAAAAGAGCTGCTCTATTAACTCTCCATCATTAAAAAACGAATTACGCCCCATAACATCCGCTTGCCCCATCATTCTGGCGCATACTTTATAATAGGCACTAAGAGTAAAGAAATATTTTTTGTGCTATATTACTCCAACCCCATCTTAGAATATTTAAACCACCCCTCACAATGTTTCTCATCACGTGGTTTAATAATTCCTCCAGTAAAGGGAAGACTTCACTCACAGATTAAAGAATAAAAGCATAAACTCTTTTAAATCAATCTCTCCCCTATCAAGATGATAAAATAGCCCCCTCCCTCACACCTTGCTATCACAGCGCACATGACTCTCTGCTCTTATCCATAAAAATAATTTACACGCTGAGGGTAAAATATTTTTCCTAGCGAAAAAAACGCCTTAAACATGCATAATTTCAGATTCCTTCACGGCTAAAATTTTATCGATATCAGCAATGGTTTCATCTGTGAGTTTTTGAACTTTTTCGGATAAACTATGGGCTTCATCTTGTCCAATTTCACCATCTTTTTCTAATTTTTTTAAATTGTCCATACCATCACGACGAACATGACGTGTCGCAACACGCGCTTGCTCTGCATAGTGATGTGCAATTTTTACAAGTTCTTTACGGCGCTCTTCATTCAACTCAGGTAAAGGAATACGTAAATTCGTACCATCAGTGATAGGATTCAAACCAAGACCAGAATCGCGAATAGCACGCTCGACAGCTCCTACCATCGTTTTATCCCATACAGAAACAGAAAGCATCCGAGGTTCGGGAACAGAAATATTAGCAACCTGATTAATGTGTACAACAGAACCATAAGATTCAACGGTCAATGGTTCTAATAAACTCGCAGATGCCCGTCCCGTCCGTAAGCCACCCAACTCATGTTTAAAAGCCGTAATAGCGCCATCCATGCGGCGTTTCAGATCATCCATAATTGATGCAACATTCATATTTCTGTCTCCTTCAATTGTCCTTTGAAGCTTACTCTTATTCCGATACCATTGTAAAGCGCCCTGTTCCATTCAAGACCTTAGCTAATCCGCCTTTTTCATGAATGGAATACACAATAATCGGTACATTATTCTCACGGGCTAAAGTGACCGCCGTTGAATCCATAACCGATAATCCCCATTGCAAAATTTCAACATGTGTTAATTGGTCAAAACGCTTAGCTGTAGGATCTATTTTGGGATCGGCTGAATAAATACCATCAACTTGTGTTCCTTTAAGAAGAACATCCGCACCAATTTCTGCTGCACGTAATGTCGCAGCAGAATCAGTGGTAAAAAATGGATTTCCGGTACCACCCGCAAAAATAACAACTTTTCCCTGATTCATATAAGCTATTGCTTTACGTTGCGAAAAACTTTCACAAATTTGTGGCATAGCAATCGCAGAGAGTACAACAGTTTCAACGCCTAATTTTGTCAATGATGTTCGCAATGCTAAAGAATTAATAGCCGTTGCAAGCATTCCCATATGATCACCTGTCACGCGATCTCCCCCATGCGAAGCAACAGCAACACCACGAAAAATATTTCCCCCACCAATAACAACCGCCACTTCTATCCCCATTGCGCGCACTTCTGCAATATCAGCGGCAATACGATCGACAACAGAAACATCAATACCAAAACTCTGCCCCCCCATAAGAGCTTCACCAGAAGCCTTTAAAAGAATACGTTTATACGGAAGTGCTAATGCCATTCATAATCTCCCCAAAAGCACATTGTCTTTTTGCTTTTGACACCACGAAGGGCACCACTTTTTTCACGTGACGCCCTCTTAACAATCACATCGTTTCAATTAGAGGCTCTAAAACCAATGAGGATTTTAAATCTCTGATCAAGAATTTGCAATAACTAGCCTTTTGCTGCTGCCGCAACTTCTGCAGCAAAATCAGACTCCTCTTTTTCTACACCTTCACCAAGTGCAAAACGAACAAAGCCTGTGATTTTCGCTGGAGAACCTATTGATTTCTCAGCGTCCTTTAAAGCAGCCTCAACAGTCATATCAGGATTCATAACAAAAGCTTGAGAAAGTAAGACAACCTCTTCAAAAAACTTACGCATACGTCCTTCCACCATTTTTTCAATGATATTTTCAGGCTTTCCAGACTGACGTGCTTGATCTGAAAAAATTGCTTTTTCACGCTCAATGGCACCAGCATCAACATCTTGTGCTGTAAGTGCTAATGGATTGGTTGCCGCAATATGCATTGCAACCTGCCGACCAAAAGCAAGAGCTGCTTCTTTATTTCCCGTTGTTTCAATTGCAACCAAAACACCAAGCTTTCCAAGACCATCAGCCACACTATTGTGTATATAAGTCGCAACAACACCATTCTCAACAGATAATTTAACAGAACGACGAAACGTCATATTTTCGCCAATCGTACCAATTGCATCTTTAATTGCAAGCTCTACAGTCTTCTCAGAGCCTGGATAAAGAGAAACAGAAACAGATTCAACATCACCTGGCGTATCCAAAGCGGCAGTTGCTACTTTGCGCACAATGTCTTGGAATCCATCATTGCGTGCAACAAAATCTGTTTCAGAATTAATCTCAACCAAAACTGCATGTGAATCTTTTGATACGACTCCAATTAATCCCTCAGCGGCTGTACGACCAGCCTTTTTATCTGCTTTTGCTATCCCTTTTTTACGAAGCCAATCAACAGCAGCTTCCATATCACCATTGGTTTCTGCCAACGCTGCCTTACAGTCCATCATTCCGGCGCCAGATAATTCTCGAAGTTCTTTTACTTGTGCAGCAGTAACGCTCATGTTTGCCTCTTCATTCTGTAACAGTGAAAGCGCGCAAATCTCCTCTGCACGCCTATAACTTTTTCTTTAGATAATAAAAGTACCTTAATTAGGCGTTTTATATTACTCAGAAACTGCTAAAACCGCATTTTCTTCCAAAATAGGCTCCACAGGTGCATCAATTTGAGCTCCTAAATCGACACCCATTGCACCTTGTTGACGAGCAATACCATCAAGAGCAGCACGAGCAAAAAGATCGCAATAAAGAGAAATCGCACGTGAAGCATCGTCATTCCCTGGTATGGGATGTGTTACATCATCAGGATCACAATTGGTATCAATAATAGCAATCACTGGAATATTTAAACGTTTTGCTTCTTGGAGTGCAATATTTTCTTTATTGGTATCGATAACAAAAATAAGATCTGGGACAGACCCCATATCTTTAATACCACCAAGCGCACGATTGAGCTTTTCACGATCACGCTCAAGATTTAAACGTTCCTTTTTAGTAAAGCCTTGTGCTTCAGCAGCAAGAATTTTATCAAGCTTTCGCAAACGATGTATCGAATTGGAAATCGTTTTCCAATTCGTCAGCATACCACCAAGCCAACGCGCATTAACATAATATTGGGCGGAACGATTTGCTGCATCAGCGATAATTTCAGATGCCTGCCGTTTCGTGCCAACAAAGAGAATACGACCACCGCGCGCAACAGTGTCTGAGACAAGTTTAAGCGCTTGATGTAAAAGTGGAACGGTCTGAGCAAGGTCAATAATATGAATATTATTACGCTGACCATAAATATAGGGGGTCATTTTAGGATTCCAGCGATGAGTCTGGTGACCAAAATGCACACCTGCTTCTAAAAGCTGGTGCATCGTAAAATCGGGTAGTGCCATAAATCTTATCCTTTCCGGTTCAACCTCCGCGGAAAAAGCAGGAAAACCTACTACCGGCGGATGCTTGCTAGACTTTTCTTACAGATATCTATAAACACCCAAACTCCGCGTGCGGAATAGTGCAAACATACTAATATTTGATTCTTTTTCAAGTTATTTTCTTCAATCATTTAATATTTACATTTTCACATTGATCAAGATCTTTTCCAAGTTCAAGGAATTCAAGACTGTTCAATTTTGCACGCACTGAAAAAGTTCCATAATCCATATGAAGATCACGCATGACACCATTCTCATGTAAAAGAAAACTGCTCTGATAAATCGGTAAACCATCTTTATTTTCACCATCATCAAAATAAGAGATTGTAACAGGCCAATATTCTTCTTCATCCAATTTTTTCATTTTTTCCGTCTCGCTATCAGATAAAAGCGCTTTCTTTTCCCCGATGACGATACTTTCTTTTATAACTTTATCCGCTTTATTTGTCCCATCAAACACAGTAACATTATAAAAATGATCCCCCGCTTTTGCATGGCGAATAATATTCTTTAATTGCATTATTGGGAATTCAGCCATTGCAAGCTTATACTCTTTTTCCTTTGGTTTTTTTAAGGTAACTGTAATACCATCTCCTGTCCGCTCGGCGACCCCTTCAGCACGATGCGCAACCTCTTCCCCTTCTTGATCGGTAACATTAAAACGAAACGTACGGCTATCTCCTGTTTCATAACTCGTCGTCTGTTGATCCGTTAAACGGACCGGCATATCTTCAACATGAAGACGGCTAATGAAACGAAAACGTGTGCTATAGCCTTGGCATGCCGAACCAGTAAGCTCGTAAACCATTCGCCCTGACATCCCAGAAATTGTCATTTCATGAGAAACATTATCGAGCTGAAAATCATAAATTGCTCGATGAGGCACAATAAAAATAGGCTCTTCAGCTTTCGCCGTACAGAAAAAAACAATATATAAGATTATTGTAAATAATGCTCTAATCATTCCCAACTTCCAAACTTTATTCCCGTTCCATAACATCATACAATAAGGCAAAAAAGGCTAATTTCTCAATTAACCACACATTTCCTTCAATAAAAAAATAGGTTATGCAATGATATGTTTATAGAATAGCTATGGAGTTTAAATTATGACCAATGTAATTGAAAGAAACTTAGAAAAGTTCGGAATCACTCTTCCTGCAGCAACGCAACCCCTTGCCAATTACATCACAACTTCACAAAGTGGTAATCAACTCTTTATTTCTGGACAGCTCCCTCTTATGAATGGAAAACCTATAGCCATCGGTAAAGTTGGTAGCACTGTGAGTCCTGAGCAAGCTAAGCAAGCATCTGAAGCTTGTGCTCTTAATATTCTCGCTCAACTCAAAGCAACTCTGGGTAACCTCGATAAAATAAAACGCGTGGTAAAAATTACTGTTTTTGTGGCTGTTGATTCCCATTTTACCGATATCCCTTTTGTTGCCAATGGAGCTTCTGATTTATTTGTCAATATTCTTGGTGAAATTGGGAAACACGCCCGTTCTGCTATTGGTGTTTCTTCTCTCCCTATGGATGTTCCTGTAGAAGTTGAAGCCATCATAGAAATCTAAATCTTTATTAAAGACAGTGCGTTCCTTAAAGATCACTGAAGGTAAAATATTTTTTTATCTTACACTCTGATAAACCTTGCACTTTTCCGTTTTGACATTAAAATTCCACCTTATAATAAAAGGAAATATTCGTATGAAACAAGCTTATGACAATAACAATATTTTTGCTAAATTAATTCGTAATGAAATCCCTTCTGTTCGCGTTTACGAAGATGATGATGTTATTGGATTCATGGATATCATGCCACAAGCACCAGGTCATACACTGGTCATTCCTAAAAAAGGCTCTCGAAACTTACTTGATGCCGATACTGAAATATTATTTCCTGTTATTAAAGCTGTTCAAAAAATCGCTAATGCTGTCAAAAAAGCCTTTCAAGCCGATGGCATAACGATCATGCAATTTAATGAAGCGGCTAGTCAACAAACCGTTTATCATCTCCATTTTCATATTATACCACGTATGGAAGGAATAGAACTTACCCCTCATAATGGAGTGATAACACCTACAGAAATACTTGAAGAGAATGCTAAAAAAATTCGTGCCGCCCTATGATAAGCCCTTTTGTAGCATATTCTTAAGATGTTGCACTTTTCTTTCCTACAGTTTTTTTATTAAAATTTTTCGTTTTACTTTTCTTTGAGCCAACAGATAGATTAGAAGAGGAAATTTCTAACTGTAATCTTTCTTTTTCGCCATTTGATTTTTGTGTCAATACGCGAACGATGCCGCCGTTGCGTAACTTTCCAAATAAAATTTCATCTGCTAATGGCTTTTTAATATATTCTTGTATAACACGTCCTAATGGGCGTGCTCCCATCTGAGAATCATATCCTTTATTGGAAAGCCATAAAGTTGCAGAAGGACTTAATTCAAAACAGATCTCCCGATCAGCTAATTGTCCTTCAAGCTGAAAAATAAATTTTTGCACGATCTGATTGATCGTTAAGTAAGATAAAGGTGCAAACGGAATAATTGCATCCAACCGATTACGAAATTCTGGTGTAAATAACCGATTGATTGCTTCTATGTCTTCACCATCACGGCGGACTTTCCCAAATCCAATCGCTGATTTTGCCATATCTGAAGCACCAGCATTGGTTGTCATAATCAAAATAATATTGCGGAAATCAATTTTCTTGCCGTTATGGTCTGTTAATCGACCATAATCCATGACCTGCAATAAAATATTAAATAACTCCGGATGAGCTTTCTCAATCTCATCGAGCAATAAGACTGCGTGAGGTTTCTGATCAACGGCATCTGTAAGGAGACCTCCTTGATCAAACCCTATGTAACCTGGAGGAGCACCGATTAAGCGCGCTACCGTATGGCGTTCCATATATTCTGACATATCAAAACGTAAGAGCCCAATACCTAAAGACGATGCAAGCTGTTTTGCAACTTCAGTTTTTCCAACCCCAGTTGGTCCGGAAAATAAATAACTTCCTATTGGTTTATCTGGTTCGCGTAAACCTGCTCGCGCCAATTTTATGGATGACACTAAAGCGGAAATTGCCTGATCTTGCCCGTAAACAACATGCTTGAGTTCTCTCTCAAGCTTACTCAATATCTTCTGATCATTCCGTGAAACTGTTTTGGGTGGAATCCTTGCAATTGTTGCAACGGTCGCTTCAATTTCTTTAACACCGATAGTCTTTTTGCGCTGTTTTCGTGGCAATAGCTTTTGTGCTGCACCACTTTCATCAATAATATCAATTGCTTTGTCAGGCAACCTACGATCAACCATATAGCGTGAAGATAACTCTACGGATGCCTTCATCGCCTGATCTGTATATTTGATCTGATGAAAATCTTCAAAGTAGGGCTTCATCCCCTGCAAAATCTTAATCGCATCAGGAACAGAAGGTTCATTAATATCAATCTTCTGGAAACGGCGCTCTAAAGCACGATCCTGTTCAAAGAATTTTCGATATTCTCTGTAAGTTGTCGACCCGATACATCGCATAGTTCCAGAAGATAATGCAGGTTTTAAAAGATTTGCTGCATCCATATTTCCCCCTAATGTTGCCCCTGCTCCAATTAAGGTATGAATTTCATCAATAAATAAAATAGCATCTGGATATAGCTCAAACTCTTTAATAACTTGCTTTAATCGTTCCTCAAAATCACCGCGATAACGTGTACCAGCAACAAGTCCCCCCATATCAAGAGAAAATATCGTTGCATTTGATAAAACTTCAGGTACTTGCCCATCAACAATACGCTTTGCTAATCCCTCAATGATAGCGGTTTTTCCTACTCCAGGATCACCAACCAAAAGCGGATTATTTTTTGATCTTCGACATAAAATTTGAATCATGCGTGAAATTTCTTTTTCGCGGCCAATTAATAAATCAATTTTCCCATTCCGCGCTTTACAATTGAGATCAACACAATAACCCGTTAAAGCATTCGTTACCCTTTCACCATTTTCTGAAATCTGCTGATCTAATTGCTCTTCAAGTCCTTCAAGTAACATGGATAATCCATCATCACGCGTAATACCATGTGAAATAAAACGGACAGCATCATAGCGTGTCATTCCCATCTCTTGAAGAAAATAGGCTGCATGGCTTTCACGTTCAGAAAAAATTGCAACAAGAACATTTGCCCCTGATACTTCATCTTTTCCAGCAGATTGAGCATGTATCACCGCACGTTGGATAACACGCTGGAAAAAAGCTGTAGGCTTTGTATCCTCATCAGCTCTAATCTGTTCATCTAACTCTGAGCGAAGATAGTTGGTTAAGCGCTCGCGCAATTCCTCCACATCTACTTGGCATGCTTGAATAACGGAATTCGCATCGGCATCATCTAACAGTGCAAGAAGAAGATGTTCTAATGTTGCATATTCATGTCGTGCTTGAGTGGCAATTGTTAATGCACGATGCAAAACCTCTTCAAGACTAGGTGTAAAAGATGGCATAATTCCTCACTTCCATTCCATTACACATTGTAACGGATGTTCATTTTGACGTGCACACTCCCTCACTTGTACAATTTTCATTTCAGCAACTTCATAAGTATAAGTTCCGCATTCGCCTATTCCATTGTGATGAACATTTAACATAATCCGCGTTGCCTCTTCGAAACTTTTTTTAAAAAAGTTTTTCAAAACGAAAACAACAAAATCCATAGGTGTGTAATCATCATTCAGTAAAAGAACGCGATATAATTTAGGTTTTTGCGGTTTTACCCTAGCCTTAGGTATTATAACCGCACTATGCCTACTTTCATCCCAATTCTTGCCTTTTTCATTATGTATAATATGGAGTTTTTCATTATACATAATATGAGATATAGAGTTTATTATGAGTGTTTGTCCCATTATCATTTTCCATAGAGCAAATTTCTTATTAATTTTAAATTCTTTCAAAACTATTGCAATAGCTCTTTCTTATGAGAAGAGACTTTCCTCTTATGGTTAGATTGAAGTCACTCATAAAATAACTTCTGTAAACAAATTAGTAATACCATTCGTCTAAACTGCATCAGCATGTTACAGAAAAGGAAGCTTTATAGAAGTTTTTCAGAGTAAATGGAGAAATAGGATACTGCAAGTGTATATTAATGATAAAAAAATTATGCGCTGCTATAAAAAGATAGCAATTTCTTTCGTTATGTTAGCTTTTTCTTGCTGTTGGGCATCAGCAACACCCCAAGGAGCCTATCCTGATAAGTATGCGGCTATTGTTATAGATGCAACGACCGGAAAAACTCTCTTTCAAGCTAACGCCACACTGAAACGTTATCCTGCTTCTTTAACAAAAATGATGACATTGTACCTCCTGTTTGAATCTATGCAGATGGGGCGTGTGACTCCCAATACTCCAATTCCTGTTTCACATTATGCAGCAATGCGCCCACCAACAAAAATTGGATTTAAAGCAGGCCAAACAATTTCTGCAGAAGCAGCTGCTAAAGCACTCATTACAAGATCTGCAAATGATGTTGCTACAGCCATCGCAGAATATCTTGGGGGGAGTGAAAAAAAATTCGCTCGAATGATGACAGCAAAAGCGCGTAAACTTGGCATGAAACATACACATTTTGCCAATGCTTCAGGACTTCCGGATGTGCATAATTATTCTACGGCACGAGATATTGCCACCTTATCATTAGCTCTCCGTAAGCATTTTCCAAAACAATATAAATTATTCAAAACAAAAAGTTTTAATTTCCGTGGACATACGATTAACAGCCACAATAAACTCGTTAAAATAATGAAAGGTGTCGATGGAATTAAAACAGGGTACACACAAATGTCAGGTTCTAATTTAGCAACTTCGATGCGTCTTGAAGGTCGATCTGTTGTTGCTGTTGTTATGGGAGGTAAATCATCTACTGCACGTGACGAGCACATGGCTAGCTTATTGAATCAATATTTGCCCAAAGCAAGCCAAATGAAAAGTGGGGAACGTTTAGTGGCTTCTGTACACTATCACTTACCCACTGGCGCAAAGACTCCTATACCGACCATTAAAACTGATTCAGGTAATTTTGATGATGAAATTTCAACTATGTTGACAGCCTTTGCAGAACAACCTAAAAACTCCAATGTCGCGATAACGGCTGTAAATAGGGTCATTGTACCAATACCTAACCCTCAAAAAGCTATACCGGTTGAGACTCATAAAATTGTAAGCGCTTCTTTGTCCACAAATGCCGGATGGGCTATCCAAATTGGTTCTCTTCCTAGTAAAGAACAAGCAAACACTCTACTTTTAAAAGCAAAAGATACAGCTTTTTCTACTTTAAAGAATGCCTCTTCACATATGCAACTGTTTGAAAAAAATGGGCAGCGTTATTACCGAGCCCGATTTACAGGATTTCAATCAAAAAAAGCAGCATTTGATGCTTGTTCTACATTAAAGAAAGCAAATTTTAACTGCTATACTGTAGCATACTAAAAGTTTTTGAATTCTGCGTTAAGGATAGTATTATGACAGATAATGCTTTTGCTTCATTTCATGAAAAAGAAAAATTATTGAAGCAATCATATCTTCTTTCATTGCGTTCTCTTCACGATGCTGCAGAAAAACTTACTGGCTTAAAATATAATTCAACTGCATTAGATACACAATCCCTTGTTAATCTTCTCATTTGCCAAACAATGCGCAATCGTCGTCTCATGATGCCTCCTGTACGCATTCATTTGCGTGTTGCGAGTCAAACTGGTACTGTGCCTATTAAAATCCGGCTAGGAGCAACAAATATTTAATTCTACAAACCTTTTCTAAAAGAATTATTTTATTATTGCACCATTGTCTATAGTCTCAGAAAATCCTTTGATAGACATACTTCTTTCTTAAGTCGTAGGAATTATGTTGATGGCTTTTTCAATTATCCAATATCTTCAAGCTTCCAATCAAACTATTTTTTAAGGACACGAAGAATACCAAATATTTTTCCACTTTTTGATTTAACAGCAAAAATTGTCCTTGATATCTTTCTGAAAAAATGATCCCTACATAGGATGAAAGCTTATCATTTTAGAGGTTATTGTAAAAGTGCAATAAAGAAAATCCTCTTAATAACGATTTCCTCTACAACAAACACGCTGTAAAAAATAATCTAAATCCTTTTAATTTTATTTCTTGAAACAAGCAAAGCAAATTTAAAAATACAAAGACTATCGATAAAAAACGTAAAAGAAATTATCAGATTAAATATTATGATACAATTTCCGTAAGATTTTAATTTATAATGGTAATTTTTTTATATACTTTGATATAGTAGCAAGTGAAATAGGGCAATGAGATGAAAAAATTAAATTATTTTTAGAGATGCAACAGGCTTTTTAATTATTTTCATGCTTCTAATGATGAAGATATACGAAATTCTTCTTTAGCATCTCATCAACCTTTTACACCTTCAGCAGGGATTATCCATAAATCATCTTCAATCTAATTATCACAACTATAACGCAATGGATATGTACGAATACCTGTAAGAATAAATATACGCAAAATCAAATGTGTTATGTGTTGTTTTGCAAAGTCTTTTTATAAAAAGCAGGCTTTTCTTTTAAATCCATTGCTGGTAGATTTTTTGTTTTATGAAATTGTTTTCCTAAGAGAAGCCCATGCTCTTTCTATTGTCTACAAATCAACATCCAAACCCAAAGCAACCGCATGTTTAAGACAAAAATTCAAGCGATTTAGTGTTTTTCTTTTGTTACAGCTTTTATATGCCAGATGGAAAAAGGGGGACTGCGTATCCTCTGTTGGGCAATCTCTAAAACAGACAGAAAACTTAATTTTGGAAGAATATGAAATTTTAAAAAGGTAAAAACTAATCCTAAGCCTTGCCATCATCTTTTAATTAAGCTTTACGACTTTCAAAAGCACCTAACGCGATATCCTTTAAATAATGAAGATTACGCACTATTTCACGCTTTTGTTTATCACATCCTTTAATGGTATCACAATCTTCATGTAAAAAAATTCACGAATGAACAACATGATAATGTCCTATTATCTGTATTCTATTCTTCATGAAAATTTTGACAAATATTTTTAATGTATAGGCTATTATTTATTTTAAATTTTTATCGGGACAAGATTTTAAATAAAAGTTGGAGAATAAGATTTTCTAACACACCTTTTGATTATTGCGAATTAGAGTTTTTTCAAGGTATTTTTTCGCCATATCAGATGTCCAAAAAATCTCTCCTTTTAAAATCCAGCTAGAAAGTAATGATAAATTGATCGCTCATTTTATTTATTTGCGCTTTTTTTCTAATGAGACTGTTTTTCCATTTAAGAGACAGATCAAACAGATATAAGTAATATTCTCCTTCCAATCTTGCGGATAAAAGCTCCTCCTCGTTCAGAAAGGACGAAACCATCTCAAATTTATCTTAAGCATACTGCTGAATTAAATTGGAAGTTTTTTTATAAGCAACAAAAAACATAAGCTTTCTTAGGAAGAAAAAATGTGATCCTTCCCCAACGAGTCCAGTTATGGATTAATAAAATATTCCAGCTCTTAACAAGATATTGCATTGACTGCTAGGCCACCTTTACTTGTTTCTTTATAGCGTTCACTCATATCATGACCCGTCTGACGCATTGTTTCTATACAAGCATCAAGAGAAACAAAATGTTCCCCATTACCATATAATGCAAGAGAAGAAGCTGTTACTGCCTTAACCGCCCCCATTGCATTACGCTCAATACAAGGAACTTGGACAAGACCTGCAACCGGATCACACGTCATTCCCAAATGATGCTCAAGCGCAATTTCCGCTGCATTTTCAATTTGAGCTGGGGTTCCACCTAACGCTGCAGTCAAACCTGCCGCAGCCATTGAAGATGCCGTTCCAACTTCACCTTGACATCCAACTTCTGCACCAGAAATAGAAGCATTATGTTTGATAACACCGCCAATCGCTGCTGCCGTCAATAGAAAATTATGTATTCCCTCTTGATTTGAATCATCATTAAACTGAAGATAGTAACGTAAAACTGCGGGAACTACACCAGCGGCCCCATTTGTTGGAGCGGTAACAACACGACCACCTGCTGCATTTTCCTCATTGACTGCCATAGCATATACTGAAAGCCAATCATTAGCCCAAAGTGGATAATTAAAATTTTTCTTTTGATTTTTCAAAAGCGTTTCATGCAGCTTTTTAGCACGCCTTAGAACACGTAATCCACCAGGCAACTCACCTTCTTGTGAAAGACCTCTATCAATACAATTTGTCATCGCTGAAAAAATTTCATCAAGTCCTGCATCTAGAGAAGAACGCTCAATCTTTGTTTCTTCATTTAAGCGCTTCATTTCAGCAATCGAAAGCCCGGATTTTTCCGCCATTGATAACATTGTACGCGCAGAATCAAAAGGATATGGCACCTCAAATGCTTCTGGTTGTATATCACCATTTATATGGTTTAATTCATCCTCAGTCACAACAAAGCCACCCCCGATAGAATAATAAATCTGCCTTAACAGAACATTCCCACCCGTATCAAGTCCTTCAAATGCCAGTCCATTAGTATGTCCAGGTAAGATTTCTTTTCGTTCAAAAATAAGATCATGTTGCAAATCAAATTGATAAGCGGGATACTCTTCTGGCTGCACTTTTTTTTCACGGATAACTTTTTCTAACAAAAATTCCATATTATCAGGATCAACTGTAGAAGCTTTTTCTCCTAAAAGCCCTAATACAATAGCCCTATCTGTTGCATGACCAATACCCGTAAAAGCTAAGGAACCATGGAGATGAACTCGTATACGAGAAACTTGAATATCGGATGACTGAGAAAAATCTCGTATCTTTTGCAAAAACATATTGGCAGCTGTCATCGGTCCCATCGTGTGTGAGCTAGAAGGACCAATTCCAATTTTAAAAAGTTCAAAAACAGATAAAAACACGTATCACCTCAAAACTGTAGCATGGTTTGAGCATACGCTTTTTATAACGTTTGTCCCATTTAAAATCAAATTGTGAGATAAACTAAAAAAATGACAGCAATAAACACGAATGTCGCTCGTCTTGCTACCACCCAACACTTTCTTTCTATAGTGCTTTCCATAGTCAACCTTTAAAATGAACAATGCCTCTAGAGTCATCTAGCTTTCCAAACGTAGTAAAATAAGTGTAAATATGCAAGACTAGAATTTAATCAGAATGTGAGATTTCTACCAGAACTATTTCTTATAATGCAGCAAGTCATTCAAAACATATGCTAATTACAAAAAATATTTTATGGATATGCTTCAATGAAACGTACAAAGTTTTCTAATGGTTCTCGTTCTGTCTCAAAGTTATTTTCTGGAGCATTCATATCGCGATAACCAAGTGCCATACCACAGATAATATGGCGATCAGAAGGAATCGATAAAAGTGTACGAATTTGTTTGTGATAATCAGCAAAAGCTGCTTGAGGGCAAGTATCCAATCCAAATCCACGTGCTGCGAGCATAATAGTCTGCATAAACATACCCAAATCAAGCCAACTCCCCATTTCCATGTCGTGATCCATTGTAAACAAAAGTCCTACAGGTGCATCAAAAAATAGAAAATTTCGCGCCTTTTGATGAAGCATTTTTTCTTCATCACCTTTTTGAATTCCAAGACTCTGATAAAGATCCAAACCAACTTTTCGACGCCTTGAAAGATATGGCTCACGCCATTGACGTGGATAATAATGATATTCACGTTCTCCTTTTACACCTGAAAGCACAAGTTGTGAAAGCTCTTGCCCTACTTTCTGTAATACACTTCCTGTAAGCACAATCACTTGCCATGGCTGAATATTTGTTCCAGATGGTGCACGTGCTGCAAGTTTTAAAATTTCTTTGATTGTTTCCAAACTAACGGGCTGGTCAGTAAAAGCGCGAATTGACTTTCGCGATAAAATAGATTGAAAAATACTCATGGGAGAAACTGCCATTGTCTTTGCTTTCTTTAATTGAAAAATATTTTTTGCTTATTAAGGACAATATATTGCGAAAATACCTTTGCTGCTTTTTGCGCACGCTCTATTTTTTCAAATGACTTACACATTTCACGCAGTGTTAAAGACCATCTACCTATTAAGATAGCACAACCTATCTCTTTTAATAGAAAGAAAATTTTCCAAAAATAGATGAAATAAATTTCATAATTAACGATTAACCCCCAACTCTGCTAAGCTCTCAAAAAAATTCTCCTCAATTCGTTCTAAATCCTGTAGAAGATCATCAATATCATGCTGCATCTTCTTTAAATCAGCTCGCTTTTTATGAATTCCTGCAATTAACTTCTTAAGCTTTTTCTCATCATCAGGTGGATCTCCAACCATAGACAAAATCTCAGATATTTCAGACAATGAAAATTTAACTCTTTTAGCACGTAGTATTTGTTTTAACTTATAACGGTCCGTTTGTGTATAAAGCCGCGTACTTCCACGCCGTAAAGGAATAAGAAGCCCTTCTTCTTCATAATAACGCAAAGTCCGAGCTGTTATTGAAAACTCACGCGTCAATTCTCTAATTGAATAATATTCGTACATTTTATCATTCTGTCTTCATAGACCACATTGTTATAAGAAATATACCTGTTTTTTTATAAAACTTTAGTAAGCACCCTATCCTCTACTTTCCCATACTCTAAAATATAAAGACATCATTCTCATCATAAGACTTTTTAAATCTTTGCAGAAAATATCAATCAAAAAATTTTCTTAAAATTCAAAATTAATCGTTATTTCACTTATAGATAATCCTCTCTTTTTCTTGAAATATGGCTTTTAGGCTTTACACACCCTGAAAAGAATTTTCTATACTGCCTTCAGAAATAAGAAAACTTTAAAATGAAGCACAAAAAAAGATAAGTATCATTACAAAATAATAAACGACTATCCGCTTATAATTTTTTATGATTATTCTGGGAAATATGCCGCTTCTACATTTCGAGATAAAAAAACGTCTGAACTTTCTATTCAGACGTTTTTTTTATTATGTGACGTTATCTTTAAATTATTTAGAAACAGTTTCAGCTGTCATATTTGTCAACATAGCCTTAGCCACTTCGTTATTACTAGACTTACGCTGCTCATCTACAATCAAATCATCACGAACTGCAGCAATACGACGGATTTGAGAAATCGTGCCACCTGTACCAGCAGGAATAAGACGACCGACAATAACGTTCTCTTTAAGTCCTTGCAAAGTATCAATTTTGCCAGAAACCGCCGCTTCGGTCAGAACACGTGTTGTTTCCTGAAACGATGCCGCCGAAATGAAAGAAGGCGTTTGAAGAGAAGCTTTTGTAATTCCAAGAAGAATGGGATTACCAGATGCAGGCTTCTTTCCTTCTGCAATCAAATTATCATTGATTTCATCAAGTTCAATACGATCAACATTATCACCTGGAATATAACCAGAATCTCCAGATTCAGTAATTTCAACCTTTTGCAACATTTGACGAACAATCACTTCAATATGCTTGTCATTGATAAGAACCCCCTGCAAACGATAAACTTCCTGAATCTCATTAACAAGGTAAGATGCCAACGCTTCAACACCCTTAATCGCTAAGATATCATGAGGGGCTGGATTACCATCAAGGATATAATCACCCTTCTCAATTTGATCACCTTCTTGGAAGTGAAACAACTTACCTTTTGGAATCAAATATTCCACGGGCTCAAGAGTTTCATCATTTGGTTCAATAATAATACGGCGTTTATTCTTATAACCACGACCAAAACGAATTGTACCACTGACTTCAGCAATAATCGCATGATCCTTTGGACGACGCGCTTCAAAAAGTTCTGCCACCCGTGGTAGCCCCCCTGTAATATCTTTCGTCTTAGCACTTTCCATTGGCAAACGAGCAATAACATCACCAGCTTTAACATGAGCACCAAGCTCAACAGAAAGAATAGTTTCCACTGACATCATATAACGGGCTTCACCTCCCTTATACAATTTAGCAATGGACTTACCCTCTTTATCTGCGTGGATAATAATGGCTGGTTTGAGCTCCGCACCACGTGGATTAGCACGCCAATCAATCACCAAACGTTTCGTAATCCCTGTAGATTCATCAGCTGTTTCAGTGACTGATAAACCATCAACCATATCCTCAAAACCCACATAACCTTCAACTTCCGTTAAAACTGGACGTGTATAAGGATCCCATTCTGCTATACGCTGGCCACGTTTAACCACATCACCATCATCAACAAAAATATGCGCACCATAGCTAACACGATGCACAACGCGTTCTTTTCCTAACTCATCCTTGATAAGGATAGCCATATTACGCCCCATAACAACCAAATGACCTTCAGAGTTACGAACCACATTACGATTACGAATCTCCACCGTACCTTCATAAGATGCCTCTAAATACGATGAATCAACAACTTGTGCAGTTCCCCCTAAGTGGAAAGTACGCATAGTAAGCTGCGTTCCTGGCTCACCAATGGATTGAGCAGCAATAACACCAACGGCTTCTCCCTGATTAACCGGTGTTCCACGCGCCAAATCACGACCATAGCATTTTGCACAAACACCAAGACGTGTTTCACATGTTAAAGCAGAACGAATTTGAACAGATTGAATTCCGGCTTCTTCAATCTTCGCGACATCAGCCTCCTCAATCATCGCTCCACCTTCAAGAATAACCTCTCCAGAGACAGGATGTAAAATATCAACAAGGGCTGTACGACCAAGAATTCGTTGCCCAAGAGAGGCAACAATTTGTCCTGCATCAACAATTGGCTGCATCGTAAGCCCTTTTGCAGTACCACAATCAACAGCTGAAATAATAGCATCCTGTGCCACATCAACAAGACGCCGTGTGAGATAACCAGAGTTTGCTGTTTTTAACGCAGTATCCGCAAGACCTTTACGCGCACCATGGGTAGAGTTGAAGTACTCGTTAACAGTTAGACCTTCCTTAAAATTCGAAATAATAGGTGTTTCAATAATTTCACCCGATGGTTTTGCCATTAATCCACGCATACCAGCCAACTGTCTCATCTGGTTAGCTGAACCACGAGCACCAGAATGCGACATCATATAGATTGAATTCATGGGCCGTTGACGACCTGTTTTAGGATCAAAATCGACGGCTTGAATTCGTTTCATCATTTCATCTGCAACACGGTCTGTACACTTACCCCAAGCATCCACAACCTTATTGTATTTTTCACCCTGTGTAATCAAACCATCATTATATTGCTGTTCGTATTCCTTCGCCAAAGCTTCTGTTTCTGCAACCAAACGTGACTTGCTATCGGGAATAACCATATCATCCTTCCCGAATGAAATTCCTGCACGACAAGCATAAGAAAAACCAAGCTGCATAATACGGTCACAAAAAATAACCGTCTCTTTTTGTCCACAGTGGCGATAAACGTGATCAATCATTTTAGAAATATTCTTTTTTGTCATTTCTTGATTGACAATATCAAATGAGATACTCGAATTTTTGGGCAAAAGCTCACCGATAATCAAACGACCAGGTGTCGTATCATAAAGTTTAGAAACTTCTTTTCCATCCTCGCCAATATTCTTAACGCGGCCTTTAATCTTCGTATGAAGCGTTACGACCTTATTTTCTAAGGCATAATGAAGCTCACCTATATCAGAAAAAGCCATTCCTTCACCGGGTTCTTTTTCAGAAACAATCGAGAGATAATAAAGTCCAAGAACCATATCCTGTGATGGAACAATAATAGGGGCACCATTCGCTGGATGAAGAATATTATTGGTCGACATCATCAAAACACGGGCTTCAAGCTGTGCTTCAAGAGAAAGCGGAACGTGAACCGCCATCTGATCTCCATCAAAATCCGCATTAAAAGCGGTACATACCAATGGATGAAGTTGGATAGCCTTCCCTTCAATTAAGATAGGTTCAAAAGCCTGAATTCCCAAACGGTGTAATGTTGGGGCGCGATTGAGTAAAACAGGATGTTCACGAATAACCTCATCTAAGATATCCCAAACTTCTGGATGCTCTTTTTCAACAAGCTTTTTTGCTTGTTTTACAGTTGAGGAATATCCTTTTGCATCAAGTCGCGCATAAATAAAGGGCTTAAATAATTCAAGGGCCATTTTTTTAGGAAGACCACATTGATGTAACTTTAATTCAGGACCTGTCACGATAACAGAACGCCCCGAGTAATCAACACGCTTTCCAAGCAGGTTTTGACGGAAACGGCCTTGCTTACCTTTTAACATATCTGAAAGAGATTTTAATGGACGTTTATTGGCTCCCGTAATCACACGCCCACGCCGTCCGTTATCAAACAATGCGTCGACAGCTTCTTGCACCATACGTTTTTCATTACGCACAATAATCCCAGGAGCACGCAATTCAATCAGCCGTTTCAAACGGTTATTACGATTGATAACACGACGATAAAGATCATTGAGATCTGATGTTGCAAAACGTCCACCATCAAGTGGAACCAATGGACGTAAATCCGGTGGAATAACCGGAATTGTTTTCATAATCATCCATTCTGGCTTATTCCCAGATTCAAGAAAATTTTCAACGATCTTAAGTCGTTTAATCAATTTTTTCTGCTTTAACTCTGAAGTCGTTTCAGCTAATTCGAGACGTAAATCATTAGCGATTTTATCGAGCTCCATACTCGCTAAAAGCTCGTAAATAGCTTCAGCGCCAATCATCGCTGTAAACTGATCTTCTCCAAACTCATCAATCGCAAGCATATATTCTTCTTCAGAAAGAAGCTGGTGGAGCTTAAGAGAGGTCAATCCTGGTTCGGTTACAATATAATTCTCGAAATAAAGAACACGCTCAATATCTTTTAAAGTCAAATCTAAAAGTGTAGAAATACGACCAGGTAATGATTTCAGAAACCATATATGCGCAACAGGTGCTGCCAGCTCAATGTGTCCCATACGCTCACGACGTACGCGCGAAAGGGTAACTTCCACACCACATTTTTCACAAATAATCCCCTTATATTTCATGCGTTTATATTTACCGCATAGACATTCATAGTCTTTAATCGGGCCAAATATACGTGCACAAAAAAGACCATCACGCTCTGGTTTAAAAGTCCGATAATTAATAGTCTCAGGCTTCTTAATCTCACCATACGACCAAGACAAAATTTTCTCAGGACTCGCAATCGAAATACGAATAGAGTCAAATGTTTGCGCTGGCGCTTGAGGATTGAAAAGATTCATGACCTCGTGGTTCATGCTGTTCTCCTTCAAAGATTCTTAGAACCTGTTGTAATATCTCATTCATTTTGTAACAGATCTTCTTTAAAATACATTTACTTTCAAAAATGATCTGTACGACCTTCAATAAGGTTATTGAGCCTCTTAAAGCAATCAGAGCGCAACCTTTTTCCCGTGCGCTCCTTGGAATTATTGTTCTGCCGTATCAGATAACACACGCTGTGCAATAAGTTCACGCGCATCATCAAGTTCTACATTGAGAGCAAGTGAACGCATTTCTTTCACCAACACATTAAAGCTCTCAGGGATACCGGCTTCAAATGTATCATCACCACGCACAATCGCTTCATAGACTTTCGTCCGACCAGCGACATCATCCGATTTTACTGTCAACATCTCCTGCAAAGTATATGCAGCACCATAAGCTTCAAGAGCCCAAACCTCCATTTCACCAAAACGTTGACCACCAAACTGTGCCTTACCTCCCAATGGTTGCTGCGTAACAAGTGAGTAGGGACCAATAGAACGTGCATGAATCTTATCATCAACAAGGTGATGCAATTTCAACATGTAAATATAGCCCACCGTTACTGGACGATCAAAAGGCTCTCCCGTACGACCATCATAAAGCGTAACCTGCCCTGAACTATCCAATCCTGCATCTTCCAGCATCATGTTGATATCAGACTCATGAGCTCCATCAAAAACAGGCGTTGCAATTGAAACCCCTTTCTTCATCTGAAGTGCCAATTTGTAAAGGCTTTCGTTATCATACTGACGCACTGGTTCATTATGATTATCATCAGGCATAAGATTTTCAATACGTTGACGTAAAGGAAGTATATCCCCTGTCTCTTGATATAATTCTAATAAATCACCAATCTTTTTGCCCATCCCCGCACATGCCCAACCAAGGTGCGTCTCAAGAATTTGCCCAACATTCATACGACTAGGCACACCAAGAGGATTTAAGACGATGTCAGCATGCGTTCCATCTTCAAGAAATGGCATATCTTCTACAGGAAGAATACGTGAGACAACACCCTTATTCCCATGTCGTCCCGCCATCTTATCACCTGGTTGGATTTTGCGCTTCACAGCCACAAAAACCTTTACCATTTTCATGACACCAGGAGGCATTTCATCACCTCTTTGGACTTTTTCAACTTTATCCATAAAGCGACGTTGTAATGCTTCTTTTGATTCATCATATTGCTTGCGCAAAGCTTCAATTTCATTTTGAAGCTTTTCATCCTCAACTGCAAATTGCCACCACTGCGAACGTGGATAACGCCCCATTACCGTACTATCAAGCTTTTTACTCTCCGAAAAGCCCTTTGGACCTTCTACAGCGACTTTACCTGTCAACATATCGGTAAGACGCGCATAAACATTGCGATCAAGAATCGACTGTTCATCATCACGGTCTTTTGCTAAACGCTCAATTTCTTCACGTTCAATGGCCATAGCGCGCTCATCTTTTTCCACTCCATGGCGATTAAAAACGCGAACCTCAACGACAGTACCAAACGTCCCAGGAGGCATACGCATAGAAGTGTCGCGAACATCTGATGCCTTTTCACCAAAAATTGCACGCAGAAGCTTTTCTTCTGGCGTCATGGGACTTTCACCCTTTGGTGTAATCTTTCCAACCAAAATATCACCCGGTTGAACTTCAGCACCAATATAAATAATGCCAGCTTCGTCAAGATTCCTTAAGGCTTCTTCTGCAACGTTGGGAATATCGCGGGTAATTTCCTCAGGCCCAAGTTTTGTATCACGTGCTGCAACTTCAAATTCCTCAATATGAATTGAAGTAAATACATCATCCGCAACAATGCGCTCAGATAACAAAATGGAATCTTCATAGTTGTATCCATTCCAAGGCATAAAGGCGACAAGAACATTCCGTCCAAGAGCCAAATCACCCAGATCCGTGGATGGACCATCTGCAATGATATCACCCTTCTCTACCCGATCACCGACATGCACAAGAGGGCGCTGATTAATACAAGTAGACTGATTAGAACGCTGAAACTTTTGTAAGCGGTAAATATCAACGCCTGATTTTGAAGGATCTAAATCCTCTGTTGCTCGGATAACAATACGGGTCGCATCGACTTGATCAACAATACCACTCCGTTTTGCACTGACCGCAGCTCCTGAATCGCGTGCAACAACGGATTCCATGCCCGTCCCAACAAATGGCGCTTCAGCGCGCACAAGAGGCACTGCCTGACGCTGCATGTTCGATCCCATAAGCGCACGATTCGCATCATCATTTTCTAAAAACGGAATAAGTGCAGCTGCGACTGAAACCAACTGTTTTGGTGAAACATCCATCAAATCAACATGATCGCGCGGTGCCATTAAAACTTCACCAGCATGACGACAAACAACAAACTCTTCTATAAAACGACCTTCACTATCTAATGAGGAGTTTGCTTGAGCAACATAATGCTTTGCTTCTTCCATCGCTGAAAGATAAATAACCTCTTTGGTAACTTTACCGTCAATAATTTTACGATATGGGCTTTCAATAAAGCCATATTTGTTAACCCGAGCAAATGTTGCTAAGGAGTTAATGAGACCAATATTGGGACCTTCAGGTGTTTCAATCGGACAAATACGACCATAATGCGTAGGATGAACGTCACGAACTTCAAAACCCGCACGCTCACGAGTCAATCCCCCTGGACCAAGAGCAGAAAGACGGCGCTTATGGGTGATTTCCGACAATGGATTGGTTTGATCCATAAATTGCGACAATTGAGAAGATCCAAAAAACTCACGAACGGCTGCTGCTGCAGGCTTTGCATTGATTAAATCCTGCGGCATCACTGTATCAATTTCAACCGATGACATACGTTCTTTTATCGCGCGTTCCATACGAAGGAGACCAATGCGATATTGATTTTCCATCAACTCCCCAACGGAGCGAACACGACGATTGCCAAGATTATCAATATCATCGATTTCACCACGACCATCACGCAACTCAACCAACATTTTAACAACAGCAAGAATATCTTCTTGACGCAAAACGCGAACGGTATCTGGACAATCAAGATCCATACGCAAATTCATCTTAACACGTCCAACAGCTGAAAGATCATAACGCTCTGGATCAAAAAACAATGAATGAAACATTGCTTCTGCTGTATCGATTGTGGGAGGCTCACCTGGACGCATTACTCGGTAAATATCAAACAATGCATCCTGTCGACTTTCATTCTTATCCACTTTTAAAGTATTGCGGATATAAGCGCCAATATTCATGTGATCAATATCAAGGATATTAATTTGATCAGCACTAACATCAAGCAAAATTTTCAATACTTTTTCGTCAATTTCATCGCCCGCTTCAAGGTAAATCTCACCTGTTTCGTAATTGACAATATCTTCAGCAAGATAACACCCTAATAAATCATCTTCACTAACTTTAACCGCCTTGAGGCCTTTTTCTGCCAAAGACTTCGCAGTACGAACTGTCAGTTTTTTACCAGCTTCCGCAACAACTTCACCACTCTCTGCATCTATAAGGTCAGAAATGAGCTTCATTCCTTTAAAGCGATCAACAGAATAAGGAACACGCCATCCTTCTCCATCACGCTCATAAGTCACTTTATCGTAAAACGTCGATAAAATATCTGAAGCATCCATACCTAATGCCATTAACAGACTGGTAACAGGTATCTTACGTCGCCGATCAATACGCGCATAAATAATGTCCTTAGCATCGAATTCAATATCCAGCCAAGAGCCGCGGTAGGGAATAACACGAGCAGCAAAAAGAAGCTTTCCTGATGAATGAGACTTGCCCTTATCATGGTCAAAAAAGACACCAGGAGAACGATGCATCTGAGAAACAATAACACGCTCCGTACCATTAACAATAAAGGTACCATTGGTCGTCATTAAAGGCATATCGCCCATATAGACGCCCTGCTCTTTAATGTCTTTGATATCTTTGGAGCCAGTATCCTCATCAACATCAAACACAATCAAACGCAATATCACCTTCAAGGGGGCTGCATAAGTTAAATCACGTTGACGACATTCTTCAACATCAAATTTCGGTAAATCAAATTCATAACCAACAAACTCAAGCATAGCTGTACCGGAAAAATCGGAAATAGGAAATACCGATTTAAAAACAGCTTGCAAACCTTCATCTGGTCGTCCACCTTTCGGTTCCTCAACCATGAGAAACTGATCATATGACGCTTTTTGAACCTCAATAAGATTCGGCATCTCTGCTACTTCAGGAATCTTACCAAAAAATTTGCGTACCCGCTTACGACCATTGAATTGAGACATCATTGCGTGAGTCTGAGCCATCGTCGCTCCTTGATCCTTACTCTTCAAGGTAGACCAACCTTGAAAGTTTTATATCATTAACCTGCATATGCAGACCAGTTCACTTGACGCCCAATAATGAGCATCGTTGACTTTCCCCACCAAGACAAGCCTTTCATTGACTTGACTCTATGATAAGGGGTGAGTAGCTAAACCCTATACCCAATACTACGCTTAATCCGTTGGCAAAAGGTTTTTTTACTCATTACTTTTCCTCTTTTTAGAGAAAGAAAATCGGCGAACATAAATGTCCGCCGATAAAATTAAATTTACTTAAGTTCAACTTTAGCACCAGCAGCTTCAAGTTGAGATTTAATTTTCTCTGCTTCTTCTTTAGAAGCTCCTTCTTTAATAGGCTTAGGTGCTCCTTCAACCAGATCTTTCGCTTCTTTAAGACCAAGTCCTGTCAGAGCACGAACTTCTTTAATAACATTAATTTTTTGCGCGCCACCTTCAACAAGAATAACATCAAATTCTGTTTTTTCTTCAGCAGCTGGAGCAGCAGCACCAGCAACAGCAGCGACGGCTACAGGAGCAGCAGCCGAAACACCCCACTTTTCTTCAAGTAACTTAGAAAGCTCAGCAGCTTCCAAAAGGGTTAGATTAGAAAGGTCTTCTACGATCTTCGCTAGATCAGCCATTTTTAAATTCCTTTAATTAAAAGATTTGAACCATGATTAAAACTTATTCAAAAAAACAGAAAAGCATGAAAGCTCTTCCATCAACGTGAATAAACAGCCTTAAGCCGCCTTATCCTCCTGAGCATATGCGCCAATGACACGTGCAACCTGACCGCCAGGTGCATTAACAACCTGTGCAATACGGGTTGCAGGAGTAGAAATCATACCTACAAGTTTTGCTCGCAACTCGTTTAATGAAGGCAACGAAGCCAATGACTTCACAGCATCTACAGTTAAACTTGTTGCACCCATTGAACCGCCAAGGATGACAAATTTGTCATTGCTTTTTGCAAAATCAACAGCAACCTTTGGTGCTGTGATTGGATCTTCTGAATAAGCAATAAGTGTTTGTCCTGTAAACAAACCCATTATCGATTCAGATTCCGTGCCCTGAAGAGCGATTTTAGCAAGACGGTTTTTGGCGACTTTGACGGCACCGCCAGCTTCACCCATTTTCGAACGCAAATCGTTCATCTGTGAAACTGTCAGACCGGAATAATGTGCAACAACAACAGAACCAGACTTTTGAAAAGCCTCGTTAAGCCATGTAACAAATTCGCGTTTTTCCGCTCTATTCACTGTCTCTCTCCATTTAACAGATTTATTTTAAAACAAACCTGTTGGTTACCTTTGATAACATAAAATATTTCATGTCACCGACGAGGATCCTGTCCCCTTTTTCACGCACAGCGTTCAAAGGCAACCTTGGCTCAAACCCTTTAAGTCTTTTAACTCTCAGTTTTTACCCCAGTCTCATGCAGGTTTTTTCGATTAAGATACTTTAAATAGTATCACCTACAATCTCGGACAGGATATTCCGGAATTTCTTCCGGTATAACCTAAGCCCTATAAAGCTTAGATGGCTAAATGCCGGTTAAAACCGACACTTAAAATATAATTTTGATCGTCACTTACCTCAAAAAAATTACCAATCAGCTTATACTGACTCTGAACGAACCGTTGCTGGATCAACTTTAACACCAACCCCCATCGTTGAAGAAACAGCAACGCGTTTAATATACTCACCTTTTGCACCTTGCGGTTTCGCTTTAATAACTGCACTTGCAAAGGCTTTAATATTTTCTACGATTTTTTCAACGCCAAAAGAAGCCTTCCCAATACCAGCATGCACAATACCAGCTTTTTCAACGCGAAACTCGACAGCACCACCCTTAGAAGCTTTGACAGCACCGGCAACATCAAGTGTTACAGTCCCGACTTTTGGATTTGGCATCAAACTCCGCGGACCAAGAATCTTACCAAGACGACCAACGAGAGGCATCATGTCTGGTGTTGCAATACAACGATCAAAGTCAATCACCCCCCCATTAATGCTTTCAAACAAATCCTCAGCACCCACAATATCAGCTCCCGCTGCCTTAGCTTCTTCAGCCTTATCTCCACGAGCAAAAACGGCAACACGAATATTTCGTCCCGTCCCATTCGGCAAATGAGCAACACCTCGAACCATCTGATCAGCATGACGCGGATCAACACCCAAGTTCATTGAAATTTCAATTGTTTCATCAAACTTAGCTACGGCACGCTCCTTAACCATTAAAACAGCGTCTTTTAAAGCGTAAAGTTCATTAAAATCAATACCTTTTCGGATATTTTTTATTCTCTTTGCTACTTTTGCCATAATATTAGCCCACCACTTCTAAGCCCATCGAGCGTGCAGAACCCTCAACCATACGCATTGCCGCCTCAATGTCATTCGCATTAAGATCTTTCATCTTTGATTCCGCAATCAAACGAATTTTATCGCGAGAGATACTTCCTACAGACACTTTACCAGGCTCTTTTGAACCAGATTTCAGTTGTGCCTCCTTCTTTAAAAAGAACGATACAGGAGGTGTTTTGAGAGAAAACGTGAAAGACTTATCTTGGTAATACGTAATAACAACTGGAATCGGTGCTCCCTTTTCCATTTCTTGTGTTGCTGCATTAAACGCCTTACAAAATTCCATGATATTAATACCACGTTGCCCAAGAGCCGGACCAATCGGTGGAGATGGAGTAGCAGCCCCTGCAGGAACCTGCAACTTGAGCTGACCTATACTTTTTTTTGCCATAACAATCTGCCTTCAATTTCACTGGTATGCTAACAATTTATCTTGCTCACTACCCGCTGCAGTCATGTGGTTCGGATCATTAAGCCGACAAAAGCTGTAAATCACCTCCCACTCCTTCCTTAAAGTAATTAAAATCACTCTAAGTTTAATCAGAGTTTTTCAACCTGACCAAATTCCAAATCAACAGGCGTAGGACGCCCAAAAATGAGCACTTCAACCTTAAGACGAGAGCGCTCTTCTTCAACCTCTTGAACAATTCCATTAAACGAAACAAAAGGACCATCAGCAACGCGAACTTGTTCTCCAACCTCAAACAATACAGAAGACTTTGGCGATTCAACGCCTTCCTGAACTTGTTTGAGAATTTGCTCCACCTCTCGATCAGAAATGGGAACAGGACGCGCATCCGATCCTAAAAAACCTGTCACTTTAGGCGTATTCTTAATAAGATGATAAACTTCATCTGTTAATTCAGCGCGAACAAGAACATAACCAGGAAAAAATTTTCGTTCAGTATCAACTTTGCGTCCTCGACGAACTTCTACGACACGCTCCGTTGGAACAAAAATCCTTTCAAACAAATGATCAAGCCCTTTTTGCTTTGCCTCCTTATCAATAGCTTCCGCTACTTTCTTTTCAAAATTTGAATATGCCTGAACAATATACCAACGAGCCGCCACAGTCATACTTCCTTACATTCTCAACTAAAAAGATATTTCAGAAGATCAATAACCCGCCAAACACCAAAATGCATAACCTGATCCACAATAAAAAAGAAAGCCGAAGCCAATGCGGTTACCAACAAAACCATAACAGTAGAAATAACCGTCTCGCGACGCGTAGGCCACTTTACTTTGACTGTTTCTGAATAAACTTGCTTTAAAAAGGCAATTGGGTTGGTCTTAGATGCCATCGTCACACTATACTCTCTCTCGCCCTATTATACTTCTATACTTCTTTTAGTGCTATTGTGTTTTATCCAACAAAATAAATACGAAAAAAAATGCAAAAGCCAACTTCCAGACTGATGCAATTTTTCTTACTTCCTATTCAATAGCGTTTCACACACAAAAAAACAAGCCCCAGATAAAAAAAAGCGAAAAAGACAGTAAGATTCGCTCCCCCATATCTAAAATCCTATTCTCCTTTGGCAGGGGCAGCAGGACTTGAACCCGCGACCTGCGGTTTTGGAGACCGCCGCTCTACCAACTGAGCTATACCCCTAACTCTCAAAACTAAAACACCTTTAGTAGCCTTTCAACAAGCATTATTTATTCAATGATCTTAGAGACGATACCGGCACCAACAGTACGACCACCTTCACGAATAGCAAAACGAAGCTTCTCTTCCATCGCTATCGGCACAATCAATGACACATCCATCGCAACATTATCACCGGGCATAACCATTTCTGTTCCTTCGGGAAGCGTAACAATACCCGTAACATCCGTCGTACGGAAGTAAAATTGTGGACGATAATTCGTGAAAAAAGGCGTATGACGACCTCCTTCATCTTTCGTCAAAATGTAAGCCTCGGCTTTAAAACGTGTATGAGGAGTAACCGACCCAGGCTTCGCTAAAACCTGACCACGCTCAATCCCTTCACGATCAACACCACGAAGCAACGCACCAATATTATCACCAGCTTGACCTTGATCTAAAAGCTTGCGGAACATTTCAACACCCGTCACCGTCGTCTTAGATGTTGGACGAATACCGATAATCTCAATTTCCTCGCCAACTTTAATAACACCACGCTCAACACGACCCGTAACAACCGTTCCACGTCCCGATATCGAAAACACATCTTCTATCGGCATCAAGAATGGTTGATCAACAGGACGCTCAGGGGTTGGAATATAATTATCAACCTCACTCATCAAAAGACGAACCGCATCTTCACCAATGCTCTTATCCTTATCCTCAAGGGCAGCCAACGCAGAACCCTTTACAATTGGAACATCATCTCCTGGGAAATCATATTTGGATAAAAGCTCCCGAACCTCAAGCTCTACAAGATCCAAAAGTTCGGTATCATCAACCTGATCAACTTTATTAAGAAAAACAACAATCGCTGGAACACCAACCTGACGAGCAAGCAAAATATGCTCACGTGTCTGAGGCATTGGACCATCAGCTGCAGAAACAACAAGAATAGCACCATCCATCTGCGCTGCCCCTGTGATCATGTTTTTCACATAATCTGCGTGTCCTGGACAATCAACGTGGGCATAGTGACGATTTTCCGTTTCATATTCAACGTGTGCTGTAGAAATGGTAATACCACGGGCACGCTCTTCTGGTGCTGCATCAATTTGATCATATGCTTTAAACTCACCAAAAAACTTCGTAATCGCTGCTGTCAATGAAGTCTTCCCATGATCAACGTGACCAATCGTACCAATATTAACATGCGGTTTCGTTCGTTCAAATTTGCTCTTTGCCATCGCTATTAATCTCTTGTTTTATTCTCTGTCTTTGTTAGCACCTAGAAAAAGGCCTGCAGAACTGAATTCAACTGGACCGTACTCCAGCCCAATCACCACAACTCTTAGACGGAAAATCCCGCCCACTTTAATAATGGAATCCCTTCCATTATACCTACTTGCCTAATCATCAACAACTATTTGGAGCGGGTAGCGGGAATCGAACCCGCGTATTCAGCTTGGAAGGCTGCTGCTCTACCATTGAGCTATACCCGCTTGACCCACGTACTAACTCTCCTTCGATGAATGGTGGAGGGGGTTGGATTCGAACCAACGTAGCATACGCAACGGATTTACAGTCCGCCCCCTTTAACCACTCGGGCACCCCTCCATTACACCGGCAAAGTCGCGCGATGAGGCATCACGACAATCATCTCGAACAACCATTCAATTCAATCTGATTGCGAAGTGGTTATGACGATTACGATTGTATCTGTCAACAGAATAAATACAATTCTGTACAAATTTCCTGCTCATAATGTTAAATCATAGATTTTTTCTAGCTATTTTTCTTATTAAAACGCTATAAAGGAGTTATGAAACAAAAAACATCACAAAATTCTCATTATGCTCGTTTACGTCGCCGATATCGCGATGCAAAAGGCTTTCCTTCTCAATCTTCTACACATCTTAAAAAAGAAGCCGCTTCTTTACCGCAAGGAATTATCCATCTTTATGGTATTCATTCTGTCCAAGCTGCTTTAAAAAACCCAAAAAGAATTTTTAAATGTCTGTACGTTACACAAAATGCCTTAAAGAGATTAAATATATCCGAATCAGATTATCCTTGCCCTGTTACATTATGTACTCCAAAATATCTTGATTCGCTCGTTGGAAGTGAAGCCGTTCATCAAGGGGTTGTTTTAGAAACTTCTCCTCTCAAACCATGCAAACTATCGGAACTCACCAATACTGATCTGGTCATTGTCATGGATCAAATTACTGATCCACATAATGTTGGCGCTATTATGCGCTCTGCCGTTGCATTTAAAGCTAAAGCACTTATTACCACTTGCCGTCATTCTCCCCAAGAAAGCGGTGTTCTTGCGAAAGCGGCATCAGGGGCTTTGGAAATGATTCATTATATTACCGTACGAAACCTCGCTGAAACTCTTCAAGAACTTCATCAAACAGGGTTTACAAGCTTTGGCCTCGATTCAGAAGGGGATCAACCTCTAGAAACAACATTAACAGGGAATAAAATTGCTCTTGTTTTAGGTGCAGAAGGTAAAGGCTTACGGAAAAAAACACGTGAAACCGTTTGCGCTTTAGCGCGCCTTGATATGCCCGGAAATATTAAATCATTAAATGTTTCGAACGCAGCAACGATAGCACTTTATGTGGCACATAAATATCTTAGATTCTAGTCTTCATTTTTTGTGAAACATCAAAAAAGCCAACCAACAAAAAACCCATAAGAAACCCGCCAATATGTGCTTCCCATGCTATTGAAATACCATTTTCTTCAAACAGAATGGAAGAGATACCGATGATAAAATCAGCCGCCAGCCATACACTTATGTAAATAAGTACGCTCTTGGAACAAAGGGCTTTTTTGATAGATAATAAAGTCCCCAAAGGTTTTTCATGCTGCGCATTGACACCTAAACCGCTGGGAAATCCGTAACGTGCAATAGCCCCCATCATTCCAGATACAGCACCTGACGCCCCAACAAGTGATATGACACTTTCTTGATGAAATGTAAAATAAGTCAAAACAGCAATGACTGCCGTTAACACCCAAAAAATTAAAAAACGCAAAACACCAAAATGCCTTACTAAAGGAGAGCCAAAAACCAAAAGCCAAACCATATTAAGAGTCACATGTTTAAAACTACCATGCACAAATGAATAACTCACCATAGTATAAAAAAATGCGATAGGATCCCTCTTAAACAATGCTGGTGTAAATGAAAAAAACTCTAAACTTTTAATATAAAGCTGATGAGAAAAAAAATACTGAGGAATGCAATAAAGACAAAAACAAAATACGATCAAGACAACAATAATCAATGGAACATTCAATAAAGATTCTTTAGGTTGTCTCGGCAATCGGGAAACATTCTTATATTGATGACGAGAAACTTTCATTGGATAAAATCTCTTATTCTTTAGAAATAACTGGTTACTCTTTACAAAAAATAAAGATACCACTCCCAGTGATACAGAATCTTTTAACGCCTCCCTGAGATTCCTTTTAAATTTTCAATAGCTCACCGTAAAAACCATCTGTCTGTTATACAAAAGATTTTTAAAAGCATAGATATCAAAAATACGATTTAAAAAAAATGAGTGATCTTCTGCTTATTAAAATGTAAAGTTTATCATACCGTAATAAGAGCTTATGAATAAACAAGCTCAGTTATGAGGCACTCTCTCAAATACCTATATGTTACTTTTTACCAGAAATATACCAATTTTGCATTTTTAAAATCACGCTATATTTCAATTGAAACTTTAAATAACCATAAACCTCTATCGTTCCAATAACAGAACTTGAATTGCTTCTACTCTTTGAATGAAAAAAATCTCCATGTGCATAAAGATCTAGCAACACATTTGTTTTCTCTCGATATAATCATTGGTATTTCATAAATTACACATTTAACAGTCTGTATTCTCACAAAGGCAATATTTTGATTTATAAGGATAATTTGATTTTATTTATATTGAGTTAAACCTCTCAATATCGTAGGATTTTCTCACCCCAAACTTAGTTGATATTAACCATTCGCTTACACGTTACAAGCGGGAAGAGTCGTGGTGATAAAAACAATACAAGAGAGGCATAAAAATACCTCTTATCAAGAGTCTCAAGTGCCAAAAAATGTCGAGTAATATTGGGGACGGACCTAAGTATGTGATAGTATCTGCTTGCTCCTTCACAAACATAAAGATGAGAATACTTTATGGATTTATCATTGTACCACTTACAAATGCTGTCACAAAATGGATGTGACCAGTCTTAAGAGGAGCTCTCTAAAACAAGCCCATAAATATACAATATAATGACATTCTGTTCTTCATGGGGGGTATTAAAGGCAAAGAGTCTGTTCATCTTTTGAACAAATATAAACAAGGCTTTCATTTCTACCTCTAACAGAGATAACTCAAGGCTTTTCTCCTATGGAACATTCGAAAAAATAATATGTTGATTCGTATAATGCGTCCTTGGATTTAAACGGTTCACGAGAGAAACTTTCATTTCTTTCTTAAACAGCAAGTATCTACACGTCTGCCACTTGTAACGAATAAAGCAATCGTTTTAATAGAAAAAAGTTTGAAATGAGAAAATCATAGAAATTCGGACCTTCCATTCAAATTATAAAATGATAAACTATCTTTATAAATCAATGTATTATAAATAGATAACACATTACTGAAGAGGTAGGTTTTGAGAACTCTGCTTACAATCTTTTAACCACACATCATAAATAGGATGCTCAACAGCGTTCAAACCAGGACTATCTGCAAACATCCATCCTGTAAAAATACGCCGTATTTTTTTATCTAATGTTACTTCATTGACTTCCACAAAACCTGTTGTACGCGTAGGTTCATCTTTAGAGCTCGTATAACAAGCGCGGGGTGTTACCTGTAATGCACCATAGTGATAAACTTCACCAAGAGAAACTTCAAAACGCGTCGTCCGCCCCGTGATTTTGTCAAGACCTGCAAAAACAGCAATTCCATTGCTCACACGTTCAGCCCTGCCTCCACTATTTAAGGAGAAAAACACTAAAATTCCCATTAAAAAAATATAGATAAATTGTCTCAACCCCAACAATAAAAAAAACCTCATCATATCAAAACCAATCGCACCTTAAAAATAACTCTTGTTATAACGTAGAGCCAAATAAGATAAAAATACACGCGCCCATTAAAACATTTTATTTTTTAGGTGACCATGCATCATAATCTTCACGTACACAAGGACGCTCATCATTGTAAGGAATAGCCCCCTTTGGTCGATAGGACTCACTTGTTCCTGTCATATTTGCAACGTGAGGCTTTTCCCATTCATAGGGATGATAATCCTCCTGTGTTGGAGGACACTCACAGCGATGATGAATCCAGCCGTGCCAACCTGGAGGAATAGTAGAAGGTTCAGAATAGCCTTTGTAAATCACCCAACGATGCGGATAACCATCCTTATGAAATCCCCCTTCATAATATATATTGCCAAATTGATCTTCCCCTATCCGCTTACCTTTGCGCCATGTAAAAAAACGCGTACCAATGGTATTACCATTCCACCAGGTAAAGATTTGCTTAAAAAAACGAGCCATTTTCTATTCCATTTCTTCAGTATGCTCATGAAATCAATTGCTGGAATAAACTTATTAATGCCGGAAATGACCGAAAAATTTACTGGTCAATTCAGTGCAACTCCAATTAATAGGATAACTTCTCATCCCTTAATTTCGAGAAGATATCATATTTATAGATTCTTCTCCACCCCATAAAATTTAATCTATGCCAAGTTTTGTCTTAACTAATTCATTAACAGTTTGAGGGTTTGCCTTACCACCTGTTGCTTTCATGACCTGTCCAACAAACCAACCTGCTAAAGCAGGCTTTTGTTTTGCTTGCGCAACTTTATCAGAATTATTGGCAACAATCTCATCAACAGCTTTTTCAATAGCCTTTGTATCTGTTACCTGCTTCATATTGCGCTCTTCTACAACTTGGCGTGGATCTCCTCCCTCATTCCAAATAATCTCAAAAAGATCTTTAGCTATCTTTCCAGAAATAACACCTTCTTTTATAAGATCAATAATACTTCCCAATTGATTTGGCGATACTGGTGACTCTTCAATCTCACGATTATCTTTATTTAAAGCCCCTAAAAGATCATTAATCACCCAATTGGCAACTATTTTTCCATCACGCCCACGAGCTACTTCTTCAAAATAATCAGCAATAGCTTTTTCTGTCACAAGAATGGAAGCATCATACACTGTCAATCCCATTTCCTTAACAAAACGCGCCTTTATAGCGTCAGGCAATTCTGGTAAATCCGCTGCTAAAGCATCCACAAACGCTTGATCAAATTCTAGTGGTAAAAGATCAGGATCAGGAAAATAACGATAATCATGCGCTTCTTCCTTTGAGCGCATAGAGCGGGTTTCACCTTTAGCGGCATCAAAAAGCCGCGTTTCTTGATCTATGACACCACCATCTTCTAAAATTGCGATCTGACGACGTGCTTCATACTCAATCGCTTGACCAATAAAGCGGATAGAATTCACATTTTTGATTTCACAACGCGTTCCAAAATCTTCACCAGGACGACGAACCGATACATTGACATCCGCGCGCATAGATCCTTCATCCATATTGCCATCACAAGTCCCTAAATAACGAACAATGGTACGCAATTTTGTCATATAGGCTTTGGCTTCATCTGATGAGCGCAGATCAGGTTTGGAAACAATTTCCATAAGTGCAACACCAGAGCGATTAAGATCTACGAAAGACATCGTCGGATGTTGATCATGCATCGATTTTCCAGCATCCTGTTCAAGATGTAATCTTTCAATTCCTACTTCAATATCCTCAAATTGCCCATTCGAATCTGGACCAACAGATATGGTAATTTTTCCTTCTCCTACAATGGGATAACGAAACTGAGAAATCTGATACCCTTGCGGTAAATCTGGATAAAAATAATTTTTACGATCAAAAACAGATTTTAAATTAATACGCGCTTTTAATCCCAAACCTGTCCGAACTGCTTGACGAACACATTCTTGATTAAGAACAGGTAACATCCCTGGCATAGCCGCATCAATAAGTGATACATGATTGTTCGGCTCTGCACCAAATTTGGTTGATGCCCCTGAAAAAAGCTTTGAATTCGATATGATTTGCGCATGAACCTCCATGCCAATGATGACTTCCCAATCACCTGTAACGCCAGAAATAAAACGCTTAGAGTCAGGAGTACGCGTATCAATGATGTTCATTGCCAATCCACTACCAATATTTTAAAATATATGTCATGGTTTATCTCAAACCATTCACAGTGCAAGCTTAGAATATAATACCACAACAAACCCGATTCTATCGGGCTCGTTCTGTTTGGGTAAATATTAAGCTTTTTTAGGAGCCTTCTTCTTAGCCGCTGTTTTCACTGCAGACTTCCCTTTCACTGCAGATTTTTTCTTTGCCGGCTTTTCTTCAGAAACATCTAATTCATCATATTCTTTCATCAATTCTTCAATCGTCACTTCTTTATCTGTGACTTTTATCTGTGCTAACAAATGATCAATGACCTTTTCTTCAAAAATCGGAGCACGTAGATTTTCAACAGCTTCCGGAGTTTTACGGAAAAAGTCCATAATCTCTTTTTCTTGGCCAGGATATTGACGAACTTGCTCAAAAACAGCTGCTTTTAGCTCATCCTCACTAACTTTAACACCAACCTTCATCCCAATTTCAGAAAGCACCAAACCAAGACGGACACGACGTTGTGCAAGGACACGATATTCCTCCCGCGCCTTTTCTTCTGTAACACCTTCGTCCTCAAAACTACGCCCAGCCCTTTTCAAATCATCATTAACCTGAGCCCATATATTATTGAATTCAATTTCTAAAAGTCCTTCAGGAATCTCAAAATTATAATCATCATCTAAAGCATCAAGAATTTGACGCTTAACTTTTTGACGTGTCATTGAACCATATTGGCTTTCAATCTGTCCACGAACAACCTCACGCAAGCGATCTAAAGATTCTAAACCGACTTTTTTTGCCGCCTCATCATCAATTTTCAATTCATCTGGTCTAAAGATAGCTTTGACAGTAATGTCAAATTCTGCTTCCCGTCCTGCCAAATGCGCCGCACTGTAATTATCAGGAAATTTAACAGAAATCGTTTTTGCATCCCCCGCTTTCACACCAACCAATTGCTCTTCAAAGCCAGGAATAAATTGTTTTGATCCAAGAATCAGTTGTGCATCATTATCGGCCCCACCTTCAAATGGAACCCCCTCAAGCTTACCCAGATAATCTATGGTAATACGATCACCTTCTTCAGAAGTCCCCTCTTTTAGGGAATAATTACGTGTAGAAGAAAGGACTCGATTGACTTGCTCATCAATATCCTTTTCTGGAATAGCTGCAATTTCACGAATAACTTCAATATGTTCAAAGGCTTTAATTTCAATTTTTGGTAAAACTTCATACTTTAAACTAAAAGTAAAATCGGCTTTTCCATCTAGAATTTTCTCATCTTCATCTATATCAATTTTTGGTTGCATCGCGGGGCGTTCATTGCGGTCCGCTAAAACAGAACGTGGCGCATCAGCGAGTATTTCATTGAGAATCTCTGCCATGAAAGATTTACCATACATTTTTCGCAAATGCCCACTGGGCACTTTACCAGGACGAAAACCATTAAGCTTGATTTTACCCTTGGTATCATCCAATCGTTCATTCAACTTTTCTTCTAAATCTTTCGCTGGAACCACGATCTTAATTTCGCGCTTCAGTCCTTCATTAAGCGTCTCGGTAACCTGCATTAAACACCTTCATTTTTCTAAGGAGAGGGATAAGCCCTCTCTCAATCATCATTACATTCTAACACTTCAAGTGTTACATTACCATGAAGCGGAATTCCAGATACGTAGAAATCCGTAGCACTTAAGGGATTGCTTTGGTGCGGATGGAGAGAGCCATTTAATAATAATTCCTCACTATTTTTCAATAAGTTAATAAAAATATTAAAAAATCAAACCACCTTTTGAACCACCTAGCATATAGAATCCACAGCGCTACCAAATAGCATCATCATCTATATATTGCAATTGCGAATCAAAACTTCTTTTTAAGGAGAGGTTGGGATAATTTTAGAACGAAAAACCTTACGGTATTTCTTGTTTCCTAAATGAAGTGGAAAACTAAAACCGTTTATTTTTGCCACGAAATAAAAATCATCAAAACTACCAGAACTATAGCATTTTGTAATATAGCATTCATCAAAATCCTCCTTAAAGAGGTAATCAGACAAATAATAATTAATCAATGCAATACGTTGTTCAATCGCGTCATCATCAGAAAAATCAATCACATCCTTCTGAAAACTAATATCTGGATTTTTTGCTTTATTTTTTTTACGATAATGATAGCTAGCTATGAGAAGATTATTAAAAATTTTTTGCCATTGACGATTCATTGTTGATGTTAAGAGGCAGTCTTGTTCTAAGCTTGCATCTCCATTATGAGTTTTTAAAAATCTAATTCTATGCGGTATATCAAACATAGATTTTCTCTAACTCTTGGTTATCCATTTTTTTAAGTGTGAGAAGCTATTCCCTAGCGCGTCCATGAAACGGGCAAAATCGATTACACACATAAAGACAATAAGGGCTATCCACTTCATGATGCGTGACATCATCTTTAAGCCTTGGTACGTTTCTATCATCTCATGAAGAAGCCGTTGTTCTGTCTCTGAGAGATCTTGTTCCTTCTTATTTCGCTTGCTTCTCATTTTGCCAACCACATAAGCGTGCTCCCTGTTGATTATGCTTCAATATATCTCTTGCTAAATTGGGACTAATCGCGTTCAGATCTTGCTTGTCTAAATAAATTGGCAACCAACCAACACAAGAAACTGTCCTATTTGCCCCGCATCCAACGAGACAAAGCAGAACGCACACCAGCATCAGTTTTTTGATTAACTTCATTTTCCACCTCAAAACGGGTTGTTGCTATTTTAAAAGTATGCTCTTTTTGCTTCTGCCGTTCGCTCTTCTTTCCAAGATGAAAAGCCTTGGCTAATGCCATAAAAAAAACGGCTAAAGCCGCTAACAAAAAAGACAGATTTCTTTTGAACCAAAAAATCATAAGCGCTGTTCCTTAAACCGCTTGGCAACAATCACCAGTCCTGTACAAGCCGCTAGAACCATAATCCCTGCTAACGCCCACTGAATTGGTCCATTACCAACCAAAAAGCCTCCAAACCCTGAACAAGACCCTATAATCGGGGCTAGCGCTTCTACCTTTAAAAGTCCTCTTGCCTCACGTGTTTCTACCCTGTGATAGTTCGAAGCAATGTAAGATCCTTTCGCCCACAAACCGGATTCGGCTGCTCGACGGTTGGATAATCCCACAAAAGGCTTGCCACCCACTTTATTCCATTTCTGTAATTCACTAGGAACAGCTTCATAATCCCCTTGATTAAGCTTCTTCAACAATGTTGACTTGCAAAAAGCTTTCGTTCCTACGTTATAGCAAAACGACACCAATGCCGCGAATTGATTATCCGTTAACGAAACCCTCACCGATTCCTCAACCGTCTTCTCAAATTGCTTTAAGTCTTCACAAAGGATTTCTTCTGCTTGCTCTTGTGTGATACGCAGGCCTTTTTTGACAAACGGTTGACCAGCATTGTTGGTGTGACCATAACCAATGGTCCAAATGCATGCCACATCTCTATATGCCTCTAAACGCAACCCTTCCCATTGTTTGATAAGCTCTAATCCTTCCTTTGATATCTTTCTCATCTGATCCTCCATAAAAAAAGCCCCACAAACGCGGGGCTGGATTAAATAATGTTATAATCAATTTAGCACTAATTATAATAAAAGGGCTCACTACATCCGCGAGCGCCTATTTTTTCATCTTTGTCATAACGAGAATACGCAAAATTCCGCGCAAGATGATGATTGTTAGAGCCACCAGACCAATCGCCTCCCCCCAACATAACATTTATGTCTACACGTAAACTGCTTCCTTGTTCCGCTGTATGCCATTTAGTCACCGGATAACAACCAGACAAAAATTGCCACACATAACCGCATCCATCCTCACAACCAATATCAGATATCATGCGTCTATTGTCTGTATCAACGTGTCCTCCAGACGTCTTAGGAGAAGGCGGTTGATTGCCTGTGATACTGGTTTGTGCATTGCTTCCAGCCATGCATGACGAGAACTCATCACTCGTCAAAAATCTCTTATTAACAGACAAAAAATCAGCTAAATGCTCCGCATAGCTATAATTAGTCGTAATCGGAACACCATATGCCGATTTCGTATTTTTACCTATCCCTGATTGAAGATAAATATCAACCCAAATATTCTTCCACGAATCGTAAACCATTCCCTCTGGATCACTCCTCGGACGGTGATTTAAACTCCAAACAGACTCAGGGAGAATATCCCCCGCTTGATAACCCGATAACGGATGATCTTCAATCTCACCAACATCTGCACAAAGCGTATGAAATCCACCGATTTTTTCAGAATTATGCTCTGTATAGCCATCAGGAGCTGTCGGGTTAGTCGAAAATTCATAGGATAGATCATTATCCCCAGATTTTAGGATAAGATATATATAATAATCTTTTCCAGCTTCAAGAGTTTCTGAAAAAGTCATAGTCCCACGCCCTGGAACACGGTGCACAAGGTACCTACCCCCATGCTCGCCACCATGATAAAAGCGAAAAAATGCGCCGTTGTTGATCACAAGACCTTTTCTATTTGCCGGATCCGCTTCCAGAATTTTGTGGGGCTGTACAAAACGTACATTCTCTAAAAAATAAGTGGAAAGAGAATTCACATTGACCTGAAGTTTAGAAATACTATCACTGTTACTCTCTGCCTTCTCTTGCACTTGTGTCAATGCATTTTTCGCTTCTTCCGCAGCTGTCTTCGCAAGATTTGCCTCTTGTTTGGCTTCTTCTGATAAATTTTTAGAGCTAGAGGCGGTTTGGTTTGCCTGATCACTCGTAGATTTTGCTTCATCAACTATTGTTTCTAAGCCTTCCGCTTTAGATTTCGCATCATTAGCTTCTTTTAGCGCTTGCTCTACTTTCTCTGTTACACTATCTGCTGCACTTTTCGCAGATTCCGCCAAACCCTTAGCTTCTGAAGCTGTTTGCAATGCTTGTTCGCCTGTGCCTTTTGCTTCTTCTAATTTCTCCTTGGCTTCTCTTGCTTCTGTTAAAGCTGTCTCTACTGACTTTTCTACTTGGGATACTGTTTTCGTTAGTTCTGTAACTGAAGAAGTTGCCTGTTCCGATAATCCTTTTGCCCCTTCCGCCATATCCTTAGCATCATCAGCTGTCTGTTTGGCGCCATCCGCCTTAAGACTGGCTTGAGTCGCTATTGTCTTTACTTCATGACTCGTCGCTACCGCTGTTGCGGCTACTTGGGTCGTCTCTGTTGCTGTTTGAGAAGCATCTCTTGCTGTTTGTTCTGCACGTTCAGCAATCGTTTTCGATTCATCGGCTAACTTCTTAGCTTCTTCTGAAACCTGTTGCGCACCGTTCGCACGCGCCATCGCTTTTTCTGCCTCTTGCCTTGCATTGACAACCTGTTCTAACGGTGCAAAAGTTTCATACGAATACAAAGAAGCTGTCCCTAAAATCTTCGGAACAACAACGCTACTTTGCGAAGTGCCTTCTCTGATTTCATCTTCAGTCGCTACCGGTATCAAATACTCATGACTATGATCGGGGATCTTCATCTGCTTTCCTCCTTACTCCCTCTAAAGTCCTTCATCCAAAGAACACTCTTTCAAATCTTCAAACTCTTCTCTTAAGGCTTGCAAGCGCTGCTCTATATCTTTCAGAGAGCCATCAAACTCTGTTTTCAAAATGCCTCTCATCAACTCTAAAACGCCATTAAGAGGCGCATGTACAAAACCTCCCCCTGAATACAAAACGACCCGTACTTGGGACGGGTCGCTAAGCTCTGATATCGCAAACGGTTTTAAGGTCATTTCAACTCCTCATGTTTTAATCCCATAAATTACACTCACATTAACGGGGCGCGTTTCAGCGCCACCAACCCTCTCTGCCATAAGGTGATGTTCATGATGCGCTGCGTCATGGATACCCTCTTTGATTGGCATCGAATAATATAAAATGTTTGCAAAAGGGCTCCGGATAAACCAAGGCAAGCGAGGCGGCTTATCTTTATCGGTAAACCAAAAAGGAACCTCTACTTGTGAACTTCCTGCTATTTGGTCAAATTCTTGATTACACCTTTCCAAGGCATCCCCACTCAAGCCTAAACACTCTTCATCCAGAGATCTCTTTCGCCTGCTAAAAGAACCTTCAGAAGAAGAAACATCCCGTTTCTTTCGATCTGAAGATGTTGAACCTATTAAATGTTCATGCGCTTTTAAAGAACACGCTTGCTGACTGGCAAAGGAACGCCAAGGATCTAGACCACGTTCATAATCCATGCCGCGTAAAAACATCCCACGAAAATCCGGAACATTAAACGTCGAAACGCCATCTCCCGCGCCCCATGTCGTTCCTATCGCGTCAAACAATGCTCTATACGTTCTTCGCGAATATGCTCCCCCATCACAAGGCAACCAGCCTTCTGGCAAGCGTTCCATTGCAAAAGGACCAATAAAACCTGACGGTAAACGCTTTAAAGAAGACGCTTTTCCCCTTGTTGGATTGAGAATTTGCCAACCGCTTATCTCTTCATCATACATAACAGTATAAAGACAGCCCTCTTGAATCTCGTCTCCCGATAAGGCTAATAAGCCGCTCTCCGTTGCCTTATAAACGGGCTTGCCGGCTAAATTATTCAAAGCAATCGTGGTCGCCCCAACGTTTTTACCTTTCGCTTTAAAACAAACCGATATCCCATTCTGATATTTCAAAAAATCCGAGGGACTTTGAAGACGTATCGCACTCGTCTTTTGTTTATTATCAACCGTAACAATGCCCTCAATCACTCCCCCCGTATCCGATAAATACTCGCTGACCCTTTGCATCATAAAACGCGCGCTATTATTGACCGTGGTAGGGTGTTGTCCCTCTGACCAATTAATCAAGCTATCTGCTCCACCATTCTCAGATGCCGTTAAGGACCAATCATAGATCGTTGACATCGTGACCTCACGTCTTAATCCCAAACACAACACTCATATTAATCGGGCGTGTCTCACTGACACCTGAACTAACCAATTCAACATCACGCATCTGAAGATGAGAATGGGGAAAGGCAAGCCCATGATGCACCCGTATATCCTTTGCACGCACACCCAAACGTTCGGCAAGCTTTTCCCTTTGCTGTTCATTCAGAACATACCCCCAGATAATCGTCATATCTCCATACCAACTCTCTTCCTCATTGGCATCATTCAAAATCGTAACCGATTGTCCGCCATGATCATGCTTTCTCATCGCGTCATGCTGTAATGTGCCAAGATAACGCCAACGGTCTATCTCGCGGTCATCATCAACACCACGCAAAAAAACGCCTCGCAAATCGGGAACATTAAACTTCGTCCAACTATCACTACCACCCCACCGTGTTCTTATTGCTTCATAAAGAGCAGGATAATCACTGCGCAAATAAGCAGCCCCATCACAGACTAACCAGCCTGCTGGCAAAACCTGCATCCCAAAAATCCCTATCGTACCAGTAGGATAAACCGAAGTCTTCGAATCTTGTAATAAAGGCAAGGGGGTAGGATTTAAAACATGCCAAGCATCATCCCTATAAACCAAATGATAAATACACCCCTTTTGAAGTTCTCCTCCTATCAAAGGACTGATGCCTAACTCCGTTGCCTTATAAACCGGCTTTCCTCCTAACGCATTCAAAGCAATTGTTGTCGCACCTACATTCTTTCCCTTCGCTTTAAAACAAACCGATATCCCATTCTGATATTTCAAAAAATGTGATGAGATTTGAAGGCGTATCAACGTCGTCTGTTCTTCCGCATTAACCAAAAAGGTGCTTTCAATCAAACCACTCGTATCCGATAAATATTCACTTACCCGTTGCATCATCACACGCGCGCTATTATTCACGCTGCTTGGACGTTGCCCTTTCGACCAATCAATCAAATCATCACAATAGGCGTTCTCAGACGCATTTAAAGACCAATCATAAATCGTCGACATCGTGAAACCTCATGTCTTAATCGCAAACAGAACAGAAACATTCACTGGGCGCGTCTCACCTTCACCAGAGCTTCTCAAGGCAACCTCTTGATCTTCATCAAGAGCATAGGGACTTGCAATATAGCCCCCTAAATTCTCACGCTCTATACCCATAAAATTCGCTAAAGAGCCACCCCCAAACAACCCCATACGATACCCCAAAACAGCCGTCGTATTCCCATCCCAAAAATCTTCATTGCTGGTAAAATGTGACATCGAAAGTCTCTGTCCTTCATGCTGATGTGACTCGATTAAATCTGTTTGCACACTTGCAAAAGAACGCCCTTCATCAATATGACGACCGCTATCAACACCGCGTAAAAACATTCCCCGAAAATCCGGAACATTAAACGTCGTAACACTATTCCCTTCTCCCCAAACCGTCCCTATCGTCGCGAACAAATCACTATAATCAGTCCGCGAATAAGCCTTCCCATCACAAAGCAACCAACCTTTTGGAATTTCACGCATCGCAAACGTTCCGATAAAACCAGTAGGATAAAGACTGAGTTCTTCTTCTAAAGGGATAGAGGTTGGATTAACAAGGTGCCAACCATCTCCATTATAGACTAATGTATAAATGCATCCCTGTTGGATTTCGCCGCCCGATAAAGGACCAATCCCTAAGGCGGTCGCTTTATAAACCGGCTTGCCCTCTAAAGCATTCAGAAAAACTGTTGTCGCTCCAATATTTTTATCCTTAGCCATAAAGCGTAAAACGATACCATTCTTGTATTCTAAAAATGCCGATTGGCTTTCAAGACGTATTGTACTTATTTGTTGGCCATGATCATTCGTCACAATCCCTTCAAGCGTTCCACCCACATCTAACAAGTATTCCTTGACACGCTGCATCATCACACGGGCGCTTTTATTTACGCTACTAGGGTGCTGTCCTTCGGACCAATCAATCAAAGCATCCGCGCGCGTGTTATCCGCTGCTCTTAGCGACCAATCATAAATCGTTGACATATCCTAGAACCCTAAACTCCGTAAAATGTCCGCATGAATTGCGTCATCAAAGGATTATCATCTTCACGCTCTTCTTCTTCCAAAGGCTCTTCCTGTGACCCTAATAATGCCCGTAAAACCTCCAGCAAGTTCTCTCTATTGCCAACGCCCCCTCGCGCGATAGGGCTTGCTCTATAAGGCTGTCCACCATACATTTGAAATACACGATTAACAAAATCACTTGCGCGCATTGCGTTATTGCCTGCATTCAAACCAACCGCATTGCTGCCAACCAATTGCGCTGCATTGGCATGGGGATTTTGCAAAAGACGCGCGGCACCCCCTGCCCCCTGTTGATGTGCTAAATACAGTTCCGCATCTGTAGGCGCCCTTCCCAACAAACGGCTTAAATGGTTGCGATTATCAAGCGTAAACCGCCCCATAGCATCGGCTGCCTGCATAGGGTCAAAACGGTCTTGTAAGCCATATTGTTTCGCGGTGCTGTCTATAAACTGATATACCCCACCCGCAGAAGAACGTGGATTCCTTGCATTGGGATTACCTCCACTTTCAACTTGCGCAACACGGTATAAATAGCTTTCCGGCAAACCATATCGCACCGCTGCTTGACGGATCGCTTGATCAACTGAAGGGTTATATCTAGCCATAGATTTTGCTCCTTGCAAATCTGCCAGCTTCCCCCATCAATGCCGAAGAAACAAAGTGCCAGAAACGTTCATTACCAATTCCTGCTTTATGTAATCGTATAAATCTTTGTAACATTTGAGCAACTTCTTGCTGGGTCATACCTTTAACGCCAAAAGTTGTTAATTTTGCTATATCCCGTTCAAATATTTGTCTTTCTTTTTGAGGCAATTTTCTAATCGTATCAGATAAAATATTTTGAGTAATTTTTGCTCCAGCACGTGCTGTACTAACTTTTCCGTACGGAATATTAACACCTGTTAAAGGAGAAACCTCTGGTGTTCCTTGAAATGGCTTTAGTGCTCTTTGCGCCGCATCTTCATAAAATCTTTCATCATCTACAGCTTTCCTAAACGCCTTAATGTTTTTAGAATTTAAAGACCTGCTAAGATTTTTAGACATGCTACCTGTTTGTAAAATATCCGAAAGTCTATTAATAGGGCGGAATTGTTCTAATATGTCATCGATATAATCTCTCATCCCCACATGATAAGTATTGAGACCATCCGGCATTGCTCCTTTCCGAAAACCTTCTGCAATTCCTGCTCCAGATACATCTCTTTCTGCAATTTTTTTGCCTTGGTTTATAGCTTCTTCAAAACCTGCATATTTTGCCGCACTACCACGCGCTGCTTTATAAGTATGGGAGATTTCGTCCGTTATTTTTACCAAATTGTTCTTAATCAATTGGTATCCAGAGCTCTTTTGCTTATCACCAAAATTTCTATATTTTTCAATTAATTCATCTAGACTTTTCTTAGTTTGATCTAATAACTCCATTGTAGGCTTATAGTTAAGATGGCTAAAATTTTTATCATAAAATCGTTGAGCAATTGCTTTGCGTGGATCGCCTTCTAAGATACTAACTGCTTCTTTAAGGGCATCTTGAAACCATTTATTTTTGAAAAGCCTATTAAGAGCTGGATAATGTCTTTTCGCGATTGGAGTTTGCATCGCTTGTGCATAAAGATGTTTATACTCTCTTTCTCCTTGCTCTTGAAGAGACCTTTTTAAAACTTTCGTATCTTGGAGAGGGGTAATGTTTTCATCTGCCGATTGACCAATACGGCGGATAGCGTTCTGTACCCTTTCCCCATGAGCATGTTTCAAAAGTTCAGAAACGCGCGTATTTGTTTTTCCAATATTAGCAAGCGATACTTCTAAATTCGGACTAATATCTGTCAAAAATGCGTGACGCGGCGCACTTGCAAGGCGTTCTGCAACATTCTCAACACCATCATCATATAATGTTTTTGCAACTTCCCTAACCGCTTTGGTTTGAATGTCTTTATAAGCAGGATTTAAATCCCCTCTTAAAAAAGGAACATGTTGCAATCCATGTCCCGCTTTTCTTACTCCCCAAGAAGCTCCTGTACCAGCAAGAGAACCAATAGGACCAGCAACAGCTCCAATACCACCACCAATCCCTGCCGAAGTAAGGCGGTCATAAAGACCATCTCCTGCACCAGAGCCATGCAAAGCACCAGAACCCGCTCCTAAAACTGCCGCCTTACCAAGATTTCCAAATGTTGATAGCGCAGAACCTACTCTCAAAAATCCAAGCGGAGGGATAAATGAAAGTGCTGTTGGTACAAGCGAACCAGCAATATAACCAATAGAAGACAACACTGGATGTTTTTCTTCCAAGGCTTTTTGGTAAGCACGTTCCTTAGCTACCCGTCTATTATAGATCTCTTCTGCTCGTTTATCGCCTCTCCAATAATCCTTAAATCCCGCTTCATTCGCCGCTTGTATCTCATCACTATATCCTGCAGTCAAACCAGACGCACCATGACTTCTAAGTGCATCCCACCACGTAAGATCTTTATCATCAAATGAAAAATCATCTGTTGTAGCTTGTTTTCCTTGATTATCTTCAACTTCTACAAAAGATGAAGTATTCGGAATGGTGTCAATTAATTTGTATTTTGTTAGCCAATCCGGTATAGGCTGAGTTTTATTGTCACCCAAATCTGTAGCATTTGAAGTATTTGGAATAGTATCGATTAATTTATATTTTTTAAGCCAATTCGGTATCTGGTTACTGTGTTCTTTTGGAAAAGACGTCATACAGCTTACCTTTCATAAATTCTTATGCCGTCGTGAGTACGAACGGCAAATTTTGATCCTTTAGGAAGTTTTTGTATCTCTTCATTTGTAGTAATAAACGATACACCTGCATACTTTCCCGTAAGAGTTGACGAACCTATAGAATGCTGCGCGCTACTTCCAAATGCTTCATCCACATCCGCAGCTGTTATGTTATCATTCATCAAAATAGCTATTTGAGCATCTGTCGCTTTGTTATAAATCTCCTGTAAACGTTGCAAATTCTTTATAAGATCCTCAGGAGATGAACTCTGTTGCAAAGCACCATAAACACTTTCTAAAGTCTTACCTTCCCTATCAGTCAAATTACCCAATCCTGAAGCGCCATTAGGTGATAGTGCCTTAATCCTCTCTAATTTATGAAGCATCACTCCGCCCCTGATAGCTTCAAGATGATTTTTTAAACGTGATGCTGGTGTATTCCACAAATACTGTAAAAATTGACCAATTGCACCAGTAGATGCTTTAGGATTTTTCTTAAGTATCTCAAGTGCTTCGTTTATCGTATACGCTGTACTCTCTCTCATAATTTTGGCATCTACTATTTGTAATTTTTTCAACTCTTCACGCTGTTGTATCTCTTGATATGCCTTAGATCCCTTAATAACCTTTGCTTCCAACTCTCCAGTTTCAGGATTGTAAACATGCTGGTAATCAGGAGAAAGTGTAGGTTTATCACCACCTTTTAGCAATGCACTAAGCATTTGAGGATTACGTGCCATGACAGCAGCTTCTTCTTCACTGTAACCTTTAGATTTCAGATACTCGACGGTTTGATTAACCTGCCCTCTTTGTTTATCGCCTTCATTAAGATGCTTCACACCACTTGCAAGCGCATCCCATCCAGAACCACCGGACGGTGCTGCCGACATGCCTGCAAAAAGATCTTGAAGCTTTTTATAAGCATCTGATTGAAAGAACTTATAACTATTGGATTGTAAAAACTTTTCTAAATCTGTTGGTTCAGAAGGCGGTGTTTGTGATGTAGGTGGCAATGGTTGTGTTTGGGGAACATCAACTTTAGGTGTAAGTTCTTGTAGGGATTCCTCCAGTGGATTTGGCATAGGTGGATGATTTCCTACACCAAGAGGCATTTCAGTTTTAGGTGCCGTAGAAGGCATAAATGGTCCATATGGCTGCTGCATATTCTGTAAATAGGGATTGGAGGGGGCTTGAACTTCCTCTGGTGCCATCAAAGGGGCGAGAGTCATCCCCGCAGCAGTAGATATAGCACTCTTTGGATTTGCTTTCATGAATTGTCCCAATCTTTGCGCCCCTGTAACCGCTTTTGGAGCCAATCTGGGATAAAGATATCGCATAATATGTGGTGCAAATCTTGCTCCTGCCACTAAAGCCATTGGGATTATCGGTGCAACCATAACGCTCTCCTACAAAACTATTGTTTAATTATTCTTCAGTTGTTGTTGCTTAGTAAGAAAGTCGATGACTTCTTTCGACATTCCTGCTGCTGCTGCCGCTCCTGCTGGACCACCCATCATGTAACCAAAAGCCATTGGTGCTGCTTGAAGGGCTAGAGAACCTACAGTTCCTACATTCCTCCAAGGATTATTGCCTTGCACCAGAGAATTCGTACTGTTATTCGTTGTCGTTCCGTAATTTCTTGCAAAACCATGGCCAGCATTCATCAACATGTTCAGTCTGTTCCAACCGCTATTGTCTTGCTCCAGCCAACGTTCGCGATTGGCATCAACAAGCCGTTGATTATAGTCATTAAGAACAGATGAACCCTGCAACATATTGGAATAGGCATTGTTGTAAGAGGGAAATAGGTTGCCTACCATGCCTAAGCGGTTCTCATTCAATTGATCAATCATCGAATTTGCTTGCATCATATGCTGTAAATCCCTATCACGCCGGTTATACTTGATGCGGGCTAATTCATCACTGAGCCCCCTCTGTAACTCATTTTTATGAGCACTAGAGCCATAAAGACCGCTACCCAAAAATTGCCTATTAATACTATTTCTTATCTCACTTAAGCCCTCTTTAAGTTCTTCATCAAAATGAGAATTCGGTCCCATCAAACCACCAGACGCAATCCATCCAAGGTTCTTCGCAGCTGCCGTTGGCGTATTCATCAAATGATTCATATAGCTTTGATATTGATGAGGAACACTTCCAAGCCCTCCAATGGCTTGATAAGTTGGAGCACTTAACGGCGCAACGCGCGGTCCACCATAAACATTGCCACCAATCCCTGTGTTATACATTTGATAGGCGTCTGCACCACCACGCTTAAAAACCCTCTCCATCCAAGCAGGCGGAGCGCTCGTTTGTACCTGTTTTTGTTGTGTTGTTGATGGTGTTTCGCTCCCCATGTCACAATTCCTTCCTGTAATAAAGCATCGTTATGCCATAACCTTGCTTGTCTAAGGCGCGCTTCCAACCAAGACGCCCTAAAATCTCTATCTCAAAAGCGCCATTCTCACGCGCCCAATCCTCTGCGACTTTCAAATTGTCAATCTGATCAAGAACGCCTTTGCCACTACATTCACAAATCAAAGCACGCTTCTTTCCCAAAACGGTCTGTTGTATCTGGGTCGTAACAGCCGCTAAAAATCGTTCATCATCATCCAAAACAAGCCATAACTGTTTCTTGCCCGTACAAATGGCTTCAATCAGTTCTTGCAACGTAACTTCATGTTTAAAACGCTCTACATACGCGCTTAATGACGCAAGGATATCTTCAAAATACGGGGCTATGCGCTCCAGATCCCAAGAACTGGTCAAATAGACTTTTGCCATTATCCCCTGCCTAAAGGACGTAAATCCACATTAAAGCCCGTAATCATCGTCCAAGGTTCATGTTCTGGAATACGTAATTTAAAGCGGTGATAACGATTGCGTGAGCGACCATGGTAAGCACCCGTGACATAAGAACATATCCTCTCCCTATGCCATGTGATCGGCATATCATGATTGCGCAATCTTCTTTCCCCAATACTTAAAAGACCTTGCGTCGTGTCAACCTCTGCAAACATCTTCGTGATAAAGCTAAAACTGCCATCCGGTGCCCCCAACTCTTGTGAAATAACCGTTGCCTCCATTGGGGCTCCTGTAAACATAACAAGATGATTTTGATCATCAAAAGCACCAAGGATAGGCGCACCACTTTGCCAACGGGGGCTGTCTAAAGAAGCCGGCAAGCTCTCAAGATTGATCGAGATCTCATCCAACTGTTCTAAAGTATAACCTGTCGTAAACACTGGAAAGAATGTGAAAGGCTTTCCTTGTATCGTCGACCATTTCTGCAAACCCCAATCATAAACAAAGGTGGTTTGCTCGTTGTTACCTCTCTTTAAAGACCAGTAAATTCGGTTATCAACGGGGTCTATAATCCCTTGCATCTCATCAAGAGCAAACTTATCAAATGTTTTAAAGACCGTTCTATCAACTTTCTCAAAGCCTATTGGCAAAAGTTGTCCATCAGCAGTCATCTGATAAAAGCCACCATCACTCGCAAAAAAGGCGTCACTGCCGCGACAAGCTATAGAGGCTGCACTGCGCGCGCCTCGCTTGTCTTGAATCTTTTGAAAAGCAAACGGGCTCTTGGAACCTAACATCAAAGAACCAGCATAAATAGCAGAACGAAGAAAAATGAGAGGATTAGTCGTTTCTGTCGCCCCCTGCACATATTCTCCATCTTGGAAATCCATATAACCACTAACGTTATATTGAGTCTCCCATAAAGTTTCATCGCCCTCTCCTGACCAATGAATCCGATTGGGATTATCTGTCAATTGCATCAAACAAACAAAAGGTCCCCAAACCTTGACCAATCCCGCTTTCGGTGGATTGCCCCCTAAATCTTCAAATCGTTCGGAACTGAGTAGCTTAAAAACTTGTGGTTTATCATTTCTATTCACAGCAATGACCATGTTTTTAAAAAGAGCAAACGACCATTTGTTCTCTTCATTTGCTTTATAGGTCACACCAGTTTGGCTAATATCTTTCCAACCCTGCGTTTGACTGTCATAACTATAAAGCTTTTGCTTACCTCCAACAATAATCTTAACACCATTGCCACTTCTAAAAGCTATGCAACCCAACGGTTTTTCTTCCAAAGGAACCTTAGAAACAACCATTGCACTAGACATAGGAATGTAACCGCCATCTGCCGGTAAAACATTCACAAGGCTGTCTGTAAAACTGCCGTTGACAACCGAAACGTCCGGTCTGTAATCAGCTATAGGAAAATAAACCATGTTAGAAATCCGTTGGAATTATGCGGGTGACGTTATGGCGTTGAGAGGTCTCTGCACGCAATTCATGCAACTGCTCGTTAAAGTCATTGTAAGCTGCCGTTGCACAATCGGGTTCTTTAAGGATATTCTTGTACAACTCATATTTTGCACGCGCCTTAATCAAATCAAACGCGTGCACAAACCATAGATGCTCTTCATCAACACTCTCTATCTCCGATAACCGCTGTGGAGAGAGAATGAGTTGAATTTGATAGGCTCTGTCCGGTGTAGGATAAAGATGCAATTTCCTATCAAAGTAACTGTAACAAACCGGCGTTCCTTGCTGTTCTGATCGCAACAAAGGCTCTAAGGAAACATGGTCCTTACACTCCAATGCAAACTTATGATGTTGATTAGAACTCAAATAAACGCTTTTGATTTTAACAGCGGTTTCAATATGGCGGGTATCGGTTGCGTCATAAGCCCCTTGCCCCGCCCTTGTTCGAAACACCACATCACGGCTTTCGTTAAAGTAAAAAGTTTCCCTCTCACAAAAACGAATAGCAGCGAAAATACTTTCTTGGATTTGAGATACATATTCATCCGCAACATCATCAATCTCATCTTGAATGACTGACACCAAGTGTGAAAGCGTTCTCCTATGACGATAAACATTTTGACCAGCAGGTATCGGTCCGCCCGTCCTAACCCGAATATAATGACGCGCCATTAAAATACCTTTCCCTAATTGAAACGAACTTGACACTCCATACCATGTGTACTATAGTGCTCATATGGTAGCGATAATAAAAACAACAGATGAATTCGATAAATGGTTAGAAAAACTTAAAGATAGAAAAGCTGCCAATATGATTCTTGAAAGACTTCGTAGAATTCGTTCAGGACTTTTGGGTGATGTTAAATTCTTTAATGGCATAGGTGAATTACGTATCCACTATGGGGCTGGTTATCGAATTTATTTTGTAAAAAAAGGTGATAAAATCATTATATTGCTTTGGGGCGGTGACAAATCCACACAATCCAATGATATTCAAAAAGCCTTATCTCTTTTAGAGGATCTTAAAAATGAAATTGAAAACCTTTAACTTCGAAAAACACCTCACAAAACCAGAAGATCAACAAATTTTTCTCAATGAAGCTCTTAAAACCGGTGATGCTGCTCATATCGCAGATGCTATTGGTATCGTTGCCAGAGCCCAAAATATGAGTGCCTTAGCAAAAGAAACCAATCGCGAACGCAGTGGATTATATCGCTCCTTAAGTAAAACGGGGGACCCCAAGCTTTCTACCTTAATGGCTGTCTTATCTGCTCTTAATTTGCAACTCTCTGTACAATCTTGCAATTCATGAATATAAGGGGAGTTAAGTGATTTCTCCCCTTAATTTCAGTGATCAGTCACGAATTGCACAACCACAACACATTCACCAGCTGCTGTTGTTTTGTCACGGGTTGCATAAAGAGTTAACTCCTCATCATAGGGAACAAACTCTTTTTGACTGGTTGATGTAAATTCTTGTGTTCCTTGAGCTTTTATATCCTTTTCACTGAAATCATTGCCACCACGGGTACTTCCAATCTTCAACTTCGCTTCCGAAAATGCTGTTTTAACATGGGCTTTTATGGAAGTGATCAAAGCGCCTCGAGGTAAGGTGCCTATTTTCATTGTAAGATTCTTATCTTTATGCGAGATGTTCAAACGTAAGAAACTCACCTGCTGCGTAACTAAATTTCTTCCTTGTAGGGTTTGTGGTAATCCTTCTACCATGTTTTATTTCCTTTCCTTGAAAATTAAGAGGGGTTTTCTCCAGAGCAAGTTGAAATAACAACTGTTCCGAAATCTTGCGCGTTTTGTCCTCTTCCAGGCATTTGGAAACGTGTTTTTTTCATCCCTATGATTGTTTTAGCTGCAACACCATATATTCGTTGATAATCATCAAGCTCTTCAACCAACTTATAGCGCGTATCTTGATTTTCTGCTCCAAAGGCAAGCATCACGCTTTGTGCTCCTAATAAAACAGCACGACGAACATTATCTGCAACACTACCATCGGATTTAACACCATGAGTCACATGCTCTGATTCACGTAAAATCACACCGTTATACATTCCTAGTGAACCATCAAAGATCGGATTCTTAGCACGTGAACCTGAATAAACCGCCTTTTGGATATCAAGCCACTGACCCGTATCGGTATTCGTCCTCAACTGCATAACTTGTATAGGGTGAAGATACATCACGTAAACATTGGAACCACCAACCCGTACTGGTCTGATTTTAGGGTTAGCCAGCTTTGCAACTTTTACGGCTTCATCGATAAGCTTCAAACTAAAGCTATGTTTGCCTAACTCTTTTACATCTTCATCCTTGCTTTTCCCATCTGGACGTACAATGCGCTTGCTACTTGGTGCTAATGGCGCATTAAAACCATAATACAATTCGTCAATGTCAATCTCACGCCCTTCAAATTTCATTGTAGATGCTGTGTATCCGCAAACTTGAAGAAAAAACATTAAACTCAAACGGTCGGCATACCAATCAACCAATGCTTTGTGCGCTTCATCACGTAAACTAAACAAAATACGTTGTTGATCAATCGTACCTTTATTCTTTGTCTTAACTGCATTATTAAGTTCATTGATATATAATTTATCATGAAGGAATTGGAGGGCTTCTTCATTACCTTTAAGCGTTTCACCCTCGCTTACACCACGCCCCATAATTTGCGCTCGTAAGCTAAACGTAACACAATCTCCGCCTTCTTTCCTAAGTTCATTCTTAACTTGAATGATACTATTGGAACCTTCTCCCATTAAGGGTTCTATATCAAGCGCTTTAGACGCCTCATAATTTAATCTCCTTGACCAAGCCTTCACCGCTTGAGCATCATTTATAGGTATACGTGTTATTGCCATTTATTTTGCCTTTCTTTGCTATAAAAAAACCGGCTTAAAGCCGGCAAAAAATCCGCATCAAAGGCGGATTACATTATGCGCGTAGACTATAATCAGCCATCGCGCCCCATTAACTTATCATAAATGATTTGATTTTTAGGATTGCTATACCATTCTCCAAATTCTTTATCAGACATATTTCCAATATCTTTTAAAGTTATAGGACCAACACTGCCCCCACCACCTGATGCCGTTAAGGTTCTCGCAGAATTCTGTCGACTTTGAAGCGCTGCAATCTGATCATTGGCTTGCACCGCTTGGTTTTGGTAACCTAGATTTTGCGCTATCCTATAAATCTCTTCTGCTGGATTGAGGTCTCTTTGTGCACAAGTCGCTACAAGCGCATGCAATTGATCTTTTATAATCGCATCTATTGTACTCTTTTGCGCATACTCTGGATAAAGTGACGACCAAGAACTTAATTCCTTTGCACGTGCCTCATAAAGAAAATTTGCCGCAGCATCAAAATCACGGGTTTTATCTTGAAACGACTGAACAGAACTGTTGAAAAACTCACCAAGACGCATATCATGTTGATGCTGTTCCTCAGCTTGTCTTATCGCTTCCTTCTGTTCCCGAATATACGCATCTTGCTTTTGAATCCTATCTAACATCCACGACACTAAACGGACAGGGTCCTCACGTAGATCTGGAGGGGCGCTGTCCCCTTCAGCCATTGGCGCTTGGGGTTGCTGTTCATAAAACTTAACAAGGGCTTCACGGGCTTGATTGGCTTGTTCTACAGCACGCTGCCGATCTATAGGAACGGTTTCTGAAGGCTGTTCAACGGGCTCTGCAACCGGCTCTTGAGACGTGACATCATCATGGCTCTCAACCGTTTCGACCTCGTGATCAACATCAAAAGAGCCCTCATCATCAAAGGCTGGTGCTCCAACTCTGTAATCCTCATTTAATCCTTCATTCATTTCTGCATTCATTCTTTCACCTTTCTCAAATGTTTTTTCCTCGATACATGATCGCTCTTTCTCGCCTGATCCGATTTTCTTCTCGCTCATTGGCAATACGCTGCCGTTCAAGCTCATGTTTATCTTGCATGATCTCTGCGTCCATTTGTGCCCTCTGATGACGCATGTACAATTCAATCTGCTTTCCTTGTAAATCCATCTGTTGCATTTGGCTTTTCGCTGCTATGTCCTGCTGCTTTTCTTGCAACTTCATTTCTTGTTCTGGTGTCATCTGTTGCTGCGCTTGTTGCGCCATTTGCTGTTGTTGTTGTACCTTCTCACTGACACGATTAAGCAGTGACGCAGGCAATGGGGAATAACGCATAAAATCAAGCATAATATCCGGTGTAATCACATTTTGAAGCAACGGTAAAAATTCCATGATAATGCCAAAAGTCCGCTCTTTCTCATTCGGACTGGTTGGCGCATCATCGACCACAATATCGTAATCAACACTCATCACCGCTTCACGCGTCAACGGAATATATTGCGCATTCTCTTCTCCAGAAATCCGTACCAAACGACCATCAGACAGATAATTCTGGATCAAGTGTAAAATAAGCTTGCCTTGCCTTTTGCGATACAAACGCAAGCCATCAAACAAACAAGCAAGCAAGTTTAGACTGGACTGACGTCGTTGTGCCTCCAAAACCCCTGCTTGTGAGACTTCTCTCGTCCCTATAAACTCTGGCGATAATCCCGTGACCTGATTAATTGCTTCTTTCGCCTCATTAAACAGCTGGAAAAAACCCGTTGGAAATTGTGCTACGGGCTTGGGTTGTATCTTTTTATTAGCTAAAGCATTGAGTTTTGTCCACGTAATACCATCTGTCCTGCTCCAACTTTTTACTGCTTCTCTTTCATCTTCAAAAGCCCCTCGTTCTGCCATAATCCCGCCTTTGGATTGGCTATTGAGAATATGCATGACTTGACTAAAATATTTATTCGCCCACCGTTGTGGATCTTTTGTAGGACGTACAACCCCATAAAATTGACGTTCTACCTTGTCAAAATACCCCGTGATACATTCCCACCCCAATTGACCAGCAGGAACCATCGGTTGATCGGGGCATAGTAAAACTTTTCTGCCTAAAAAAGCGCGCTTGACCACCTTTTTATTGAAAGCCGCCCCTTGGATATCGGGCATCATGCATTGGAGTTGCTTAAATTCCTCTTTGCTATAATCACGAAGTTCTCCAGTGCTTAAATCGGGTGCTTTGTAATATGGCTCGTTTTCAAACCAACGACATTCAACGAGCGTGACCATTCGGCGACCGTTTTCAACATCAATGCCCCTCTCATCATCATAAGCCTCTGAGTTGTTATGATGAACCCCTTCATAAATATTCCCATCCTTCGCCCAATCTGCACTCAGTTCACTCCAATGGGATTTTGGAAACATTTGCCTTGCAACTTCCAAAGGTTTGCGGTCCACATACCACATACGTTGTGCATCCGTTAAATTCGGTTGCACTGCCGCGCTATCCCAAACCATCTTCAATGGATCTAAACGCCTAATAACCGGTTCACCATCAAGACTGTTCTCATAATCAAGTCGCGTATCCGTCCAGCCCATACCGCAAATGACAGCATCTTGAAAAGCATCGGAATCCGCATATTCGGCTTGTGCCATATCGCGAAACCATTCTGCCGCCCCTGTAAGCAATTCACTTGGCAACGCTTTCCCTATTTGACGGGGGATAAACTGCACTTCACGTTTATTATTACGCTCTGACCCCACAACCGCATTGACCAGCGGGGCAATACGATTAAATGTCATCACGGGGCGGCGTTGCTCTTTTAATGCCGCTAAATCCTGTTCATTCCACTGATCTCCATTGTAAAAACGAAAATCTTCACGCGCATGCTCACGCCATTTGTTCACATGCTCAACATCTTCTTTATACCAACTCACAAGCTTGCGAAACAAGCCTTCTGTCGACAGATCTGAAGCGTTGCTATCTTTGTCTAAATGCTCTTCATCATGCATCATTCTGCCATCCATGACGTACTCTCATAAGCTTCTCTACCGCTGTAAGCTTGTCTCTTATGTTTCTGCACCGGTTGCTCATAACCCACACACATTAATCCAAAAGCATCCGCCCCATGACTCGACCAATCATGCTCTGCCCCTAACCCTATATTCCGCTTCTCATCCCATTTTTCATGATACCAACTGAGTGCCTTACGACCCGCTACGGTCGTTTCCTCATTAAACCAAACAGAAGGTAAAATACGCCGCACTGCCTCTATCCGCATTTTGACAGCACCAGCCCCTTGATTGGGAATGACTTGCGTTTCAAAACCCGCATCATTAAGAGCACTTTCAAAACTTACATTGTGCACACGGTCTCTGGTCGCACCATCATGCGGCAAAACCATCAGTGCCTTCTCATAACCATTTTGCCGTAACCAGCCGATATGTTCCGATAATGGCTGCCCTTGTGCCTCGTAATAATCCAGCACTCTGATCTCTCTGCCAACAAACTGTGCTATCCAAATCGCTGTGGCATCTGCCTTAGCACCCGTCCCCCCAATATCCCAAAAGGCGCGTATCTGCATTAAAGGGTCACGTGCAACACGCCCTATCCGCCCTTCTTGCTCGGCTGCCAACATCTCCTTTTGGTAGTAAGCCCCTTGAACTGCTGTAAGATAAGCCCCCTCCCATATATGCTTATAGGTCTCGGGGCGGGATCTCAAATCATCAAGCCGCGCTTCATTCAAGATCTTGGGAAACTTCGGATTATCGGACCAGTTGATCTCAACACGTTTAATGGCTTCATTATCCGAAAAGCGAAATCGTTTCTCAACTGGTGCATTATCCCGTAACGGATTCCATGTTACCCATAACTCGGCTCTCCAACCCTCTCCTTCTTCACGCAATGTTGGAATAAGCGTCTGCCAAGCTGTCTCTGTAACCGGCTCTGCCTCATCAACCCAACAGAGTAAAATACGCCCCATGGACTTGATACTTGCAATATTACGGTCTAGTCCACAAAACTGAAAGGCTATACGACCATCAATCGACTTAATTGAAGCCTCTCCTACCTTGTAATAACCCTTTAAAAAGTCATGGGCTTCAATGGCGCGCTTAATTTCCTCCAATGAACTCTCTGCTAGCGAATTTTGAAACTGACGCGCACAAAGGATAGTCCCCGATATCCCTTGCATGCCAAATTGATAGCCTTTTAAAGCCGCCATCAAAGCAAAAGATCTTGTCTTGCCAGACCCCCGTCCACCCCAAGCTGCTCGAACCAAAGCATCCCCTGCAAAAAGTGGAATAAGCTTTGGTACGATCTTAATCTGTCTTGTCGTCATTCATTAAAGGCGCTATTTCCACACGCCCTATCATGTTAATAGCGCCCCCATTCTCACCCGTCACTTGCAAAGGCAACACTTTACCAAGCAATGCTAAATAAGCAGCAGGGCATTTGACTGCTTGCTTTTTTAGATAAGAAACCAAACCTTCATTTCCATATTCATTACCTGCCAATTCAGCTGCTTTAATAATTGCCTCTTTAAGAAGACGTGTATTCTTGTTTTGAACCCCTTTCACACGCCCTTTTCCAGCATTGGGAGGCATAGGCTTTTTTGTCGCTTGTAAAACCTGTTCTGTATTTTCGCATGTCATAAAATACGCCCTCCAGATAATAAAAAACCCCGCATTTGCGGGGCTTTAAACTGTATCCTACCCTCATTTAGATACAATACGACTAGTGCCGTAATTGTCATTAAATACGATTTGCATCAATTTGTCAACATGAAAATGATACGTATTGATACAATAATGAAATTAATATAGAGATGTGAAATTTTCAATTTTCCCTAACACAGAGAGAAAAGATGTTTTTAGTAATATTACTAGTTTGGTATTTCGATATCATCAGCTTATGGACTGCTTTTATAATAGCAATTATTGCTCTTGCTTGTTATGAATATAGTCTTTTACAAGCAAAGAAAGAACTTAGGATGTTAAAAAATGATTCAGAATATCAAATTGGGGGGTTAAAAAATGCAATTTATCATTCAGAAGCTGAAATTGAAAAGCTAAAAGATGAAATTTATGATTCAGAAGCTGAAATTGAAAAGCTAAAAGATGAAATTAAGGAGGCAAAAAATACAATCAACTATTTAAGATCTACAATATATTTTTCAGAAAAAAAATATAAAAAATATGAAGAAGATTAGAATCTGATTGCCAGTAAACCTAACGATCAAAGTACTTCTGAAGAGCATTAAGAGCAATCTCTAGTGAACCCACCAGATGCGGTAATTCTTGATCTTCTATAACGATGCACTGTAGCGCAGAATGAAGATTGTACTGTCTATAGAGATGTTGCGCTTCTTTTATTGCCTCTTGCATGGCTTGATAATGACGGGTCGCTTTTTCAACCCACTGTTCAAAGCTATTAGGATCTGAATTAGTTGAAACATCATCATAAATCGCGTTTGGAAATCCTTTTGCACAAAGGTAATTATTTCTTATCTGTAGGTACTGTTGCGCGGTATCATAGTGCTCTTGTGTAAGTACACCTTGCAAGCAAAGCCGCCCTATGTAAGTACCAGCGAGTGGATTTTTTGCGTCATATAAGGTTAAACCGAAGCGTTTTGCACGCATTTCTATAGCTAATTTATCAATGGCTTCACGCGGTTCTTTTGCACGTGATATACGACCATTTGCTTCTCTTATCTGCCCTGTGATTCTAGGGCGTCCCCTCTTTTTATTTTTTTTCACATATAACCTCAGACACCTGTTTAACGTTTTCCCAAATTTCCTTTGAATTTGACGATGTTTCTATACTCAAATGCACTACAAATATCAGCAACAAGCCCACTATTGAAAAGATTGTAAATTTTTTCCAATCATCACCATCATTCAACACCCATATGATGACAAGTATCATTATTCCAACTAGAAAGCCTGCCACTACATAACAACCTCCTATAATACTAGCATTATGTTGTAATGATTTTATCTCTTGCTCTGTAATAGTGTAGTAATGAACTGGCTTAGTTTTACAGATTTCACTAAAGCTATGAAGCGGCTGCTTATCGGACATTTACACACCACCTTAAAAAGGAACATCATCATTTAAAGCGTTTGTAGGCATATCAAGAGGTCTGTGAATGCTTGCATAAGCAGATGACGGCTCTTGATCATCATTATTTTTGCTGTCTAAAAGCTGTAATTCGCCTTTGTAAGGAGGCAATACGATTTCTGTTACATACCGTTCACTACCGTTTTTATCTTGCCATTTACGGGTTTGTAAGCGCCCCTCGATATAAACTTTGCTACCCTTCTTAAGATACTGAAGAGCTACTTTTGCAAGATGTGGATTAAACACCACAATGGAATGCCACTCTGTTTTGTCTATTCTCTTATTGGTTGCCTTGTCTGTATAGCTTTCAAACGTTGCCATTCGAAAATTGACCACCTCGCCACCGGAAGGCATTGTTTTACTTTCGGGATTTGCACCTAAATGACCAATTAACATCACTTTATTAAGCATTTGCTTTGCTGTCCTTTTTATGGGAAATGGCACTTAGAAACGAAAATAACTGATACATAACAACAATATAACACATTATGCTATATTATTACAAGCAAAAATGGTTTTAATAAACTGAATCTAAAGAATGAATCATGTTTTTATTTTACTTATTTGCTTGTGTTTTGATACGTAATGTGTAATAAAAGAGGTGTTCGTAAACTTACGAATAACGATAACAGAAACGCATCGCAAAACAGAAGCCGCGTTCATAAAGAGCGCGGCTTTATCATATGAACAATCATCATCAAATATTTGAAATAAACTTGTGTTTATACACAAAGTATGTATTTTAGTAGTGAAAAGATTTTTTAATTCCCCTTATTCTTTTCAATTTTATTTTATTTGATTCATTAGCTATAAAAGCCGTATCAATTCATTTTGATGCGGTTTTTATGTATTAAGGCTTGCGATTTTGCACGTTTTGTGTAATAAGGAGGTATTTTCCTCTTTTTGTTTGTATCTATCAAAAAGTAGTTTTGGATTGGTTTTGGAATCAAAAGCCGTGTCTTAAAGGACGCGGCTTTCTTTTTTGCTATAAACCAGCCCCCCGCCCCTTATTTACGCTGCTTTGTTTTCACTCTTGTCATTACTACAAACATCATGACAAATCCTTTGCTTGCCATTAATAACGGCATTGCCATAAATTTTTACACCCTCTGCAATAATAGACCTTTTGGAAACGCACGCATCATCATAAATTTCTACTTTTTCATAAATACGAGCATTCTCATAAACACGGGCATTCCCATAAATCTTGACATCTTTATAAACAGCCGCTTTCCCATAAACCCTAGCATTATTAAAAATATGAACATTCTCATCTATATAAGCAGACCCTGATACTTTTGCATTCCCATAAACAAAGCCCTTTACATAAGCACTATGCCAAACCTTTGCATCGTCATAAATTTTTGCCTCTATAGAAATAAAGGCTTTGCCATAAACCACGGCATTGTCACAAACTTGACCACAAATTTTTGCGTTCCCATAGACCCTAGCATTATCACTAACTACGCACTTGCCATAAACCCACCCCTTGCCACGAAACCACATGCTACCACTCACACTAGCATTATCATAAATATGGACATTGCCATAAACATGGGTATCACTCCCGTAAACTTTAGCTTTATCACGAACTATAGCATTCCCATAAACTTTAGCATTTTGAGCAACAATGGCTTCATTACGTACCTTTGCATTTTCACTAACAACAGCATTCATAGCAACTATAGCATCATCATAAACCCAGCAATTGCCTTCATGAGAGAGATTGCTTTCCTTTTCGATAAAGCCCCCTAAATCCCCCGCCTTTATATCATCAAAATCCCTTAAAGCACGAATGCGATAAAAGTTTCTAGGTTGATGAGTTTCAGTATCCTTAACTTCTTTTGTTTCATCTGTAAGTTCATATTTTTTAGATACAGTTGTCGTGGTCATAGGTAGCTCCTAATCTAATATTCGATTAATTTGTAAATGAAATGAGATGTTTTAAAGAGGCGCCCCCGCCGCGCCGCTGCTGTTTTAAGCTGCTTTTTCTAAAGTATTATTCGAGTTATATATGACTTTATTGCCACTATAAACCTCGCCTTCCTTATGAACAAAATCGCACTCTCTTAATTTTGCTTTTCCTGAAACTTTACCATAAATTTTTGAATAGCCTGAAATTTTTGCATTACCATCAATAATTCCGTGAATTTCAGCATGCCCTTCAATAACAGCATTCCCATAAACTTGCGCATTTTTATAAAGTTTTGAAAAGCCTAGAATCTTTGCATTGCCATAAATTTTTACATCAGAATAAATACAAGCATATCCTGAAAGTTTAGCATTGCCAAAAATATGGGTATCATTAAAAACCCAAGCATTATAATGAACATGAGCATTCCCATAAATTCTTGCACATGGATAAATACGTGCAAAGCCATAGACCTCTGCATTGCCGTAAACAAAGCCACCCACAACAGCCTTGCCATAAACACGGGCGTTTTCATAAATACAAGCTTCTACATTAACATGAGCATACCCACTTACAACGGCATTATCGTAAACCCGCGCATTGCTATAAACCTTGGCTTTACCTCCAACCCAGCAATTGCCATGATGTGATAAATTGTATTCACTACCTATATACCCCCCAAGGTCACCTTTTTTCACATCACCAAAATCTCTTAATGCTCTAATTCTATGAAGTGTATTAAAGCCAACCTCGATTGTTTCACCTGTAAATTCGTATTTTTTTGCGAACTCTCTATTTTTAAAAGAGCCATTATCATCTGTAATAAAAAAAGAAGATTCTTGTTTTTTAACTGTAGCATTCATGCTTGTTTTCCTAGTTATTTAGAGTTTTTAATTGAAACCCCATAAGGGCGTCGGGTGCTAAAAACACGGTAACTAGTCCGTTGCTTATACTTTTCCCTCGCGAAGGGTATTGTATGGTATAAGCACACCCGACAAAATCGTTATACGCTACTTAAAGCATAAAAGACAGCCAGTATTTTAAGAAATGGGAGAAACCTTATCGTGGTTTACCCGCTAGTTATTAGTGGTTTTTAAGCACTTGTCGACTTTCTAAACCAGCCATTCCTTAAAGTCAATACGTATTTTTTATTTTTTTTACTTTTTTTCATTTTGATGCTTACATAATTGAATATCGAGCGCTTTTTCTAGCTCTCTATCCATCTCATCACAAGACAATGGATAACCTCTCTTCAAATCATTCGTTATCTCACTAATCAACTGATCATCTTTTGTACGTTTTTTGATTTGAACATTTACCTCGTCTATTAATGCTTCATAACTCAATACGCTTTTTGGCAAATTACCACCGTATATCCACGCTTTCACTTGCGCCTTCGTGCTGAAATCCGCATTCGCGGGCGTCTCATGATACTGACCGCCTTCAAATTCTTCATATTCCCTCATTCCATCATCATATTCGTAAAGATTATAAAAATACTCTGCTACCCCTAATCCCCATGGTGCATATCCAACCGCCGTTGCAATAAATTTCTTTTGCTGTCTTGATTTACGATTTCTTAAAAACATTTGATTTAATATCCCCTAGTCTAAATCCATAACTTTACCTATGGGTTTATTTGCCTCATATTGGACCGTACAGTAGCGTTTTTATTTTCAATGTGGTTTTTATCATAAAAATCTAAAATCGCTCTGTACGGTACTTTTTTAGCTGTTTAAACCCATATCTATTCTCAAAACAATCAGCACTTTTCACTATTTTGCTGTTTTTCACTCAATGCCCTTTAAAACTTCTTCAAGTTCTTTTGAACGCTTTTCAATGCGTTCTGATGATATCGTCACCTCTTGATTTTTGCTCTTGATTTCTGGCTTTTGAAGGTTCTTAAGAATGCGATTAGCTTGCAAACGAATACCATTTTCAAGCTTTTCGCAGTAACGATAAAAATCTGCTGTTGAGGGCATAAAGGTCGCATTTAAACCCTCTGCTTTGCCTTTCAAAGCGTTCTTTGTCGCTGTTTGCAATATCCAACTGCTTATGCCGTTAAGAGCGTAAAAATACGCAAGTGCTGTTGCTTTCTCATCTGATCCCATGGGGCTTTTGAGACCATTTGAAAGGACAAGATACGCTGTTTGGATTTCTTCTTCCGTCGCTTTTTTTTCAAGCTTTTGCAACGCATCAGTAACCAATGCTGTAACTCTCTCCGCTTCTGCACTCAATGGCTTTTGCTCCGTTTTCCAATGGAATGGTGGTTGTGTTGTCATCCTCGAATAAAAATCTGTAAGCACTATCTGAATTTTTGATATTGGACATGAGCTGTGCAACTCGATAACTCCGGCCGCGCTGTTGTTCTGTTTGAAAATTGGTTTGTTTTCCATATTGTTTTTCCCTTTCTAATTTTTCTCGTTTCTTGGCTAGAAATCCATATTCTTGGTGTGTAATCCACTTGTACCAAGCCTTTTGCCAATCACTTTTTTTAGCATTTCGATTTGGATTATCTTGCCAATGAAGTTTAAATCTTTCGAATTCTAATAACGCTTCCTCATGCGTTAACCCTTTATCGATTGCGTATTGCAAGTTAGGTTCGAAATCAGCAGGCAATCGAAACTCTCGATTAGCTTTCGCTCGTTTTGCTTTCTTAGGAACGCTTTTTTGCTCGTGAATGGGAGGTTGGTTTTCTGATGATGTTTCGATTTGTTCTGATTGGCTATCAACATCATCACACTCGATTGGCTCGTCAACCAAATCGGTTGTTTCTAAATCTTCAAACTCAGTTTCTTTTTTTGATAAAACGATAGTTTTATTTTTTTTATATATATTATTCTTATTCTTTATAGCTTGATTTTGCTTGTCGTTTGCTTCAGCAAAAAAAACGTTTTGCTTAATTTTTGCTTCAGCAAAATCATTATTTTGCTTAACGTTTGCTTCAGCAAAATTATCAACGTGTTGTTTTATATTACTTTTCGCTTGTGCACCTTTTTTACCAGCTTCACTACGAACTTGTGATATGTGATCCTTTTTATCCGAAAAATCTTTTAGCTCTTCTTCAACACGCGTATTCCATAATCCATCATCTGTCTCAATAAGTTTATCATTCCTTATGAGATACTCGACAGTCGTTGAGAATTTTTTTTGTGAACAATGACAAACGCGTGCAAGCGTTTGAAAGTCTGTTTTAAGTGGTGCTTTTTTTTCATACATAAGAACAAGAAGGGTTATATAAATCCCCCGTTGTTCAGATGTCATTCCATTTGTACCACTTATCCAGTCATACAAATTAAATCGTATCCACGGCATCCCATTAGACATGCCTTACCTCCATTTCTTCATTATTATTGCAAGTGAAATTATCTAGCTCTTCATTTGAGTTATTGAGTTCTTTTTCAACTTCTAAATTCCACAAACGACCATCGTCTAAACGTATGATGACTCCATCTTCAATCAAGGAATTCAAAGCTGCTTCAAACTCTTTTACTGGATAACCAACCACAAGAGCCAATTCCCTTAAGTCATTTGAAATAGGCTCACCAATATGGAGCATTAGAAGTCGCAACATGACATAGATACATTTCTCGGTCGGCGACAAACAAAAAAGAGTCAAAAGCCATTTGTATGCAAAAAGCCTCGTCCATGGTAATTTACTGGACATACCCCAATTCCCTTTCTTTAATTAAATGTAAAATCGCTAATGTTACCTGCTGTATGCTTTATCTCTGTAAGCCATCTTTTAAAGCGTAAATAACGCATCCCACCGCCTTCAAAACGGCGTGATTTAAAGTCAACGGTGCCACTAAATATGTCACCACTCCCTCCACACATCGCCCACCCCGTCTTCGTACCTAGATCAAAACAAAGAATCGTGCTAATCACCGCGCCGCTCCATACATAGTGTGTTTTATAAGATTGTTTTTTTCTAAAAATGAAGGAAAGAAGGGTGTAAGAAGTATGCAAGCGGTTTTAAATTGGATAGAACAACACCCTACACTATTTTCTGCACTTTCTTCGGTTGGTGCTTTATTATCAGCAATTTTTGCTTTTCGTTCTATTAAACAGACATTGAAATTAAGAAATGAAGACCGAATGGAAGCTGAAAGATTGAGAAAAGAGGATAAAAAAAACTTTGAAAAAACATTAGCTAATGCCATGGACATAGCCAAAGCAACTAAACAACAAGCAGAAGCGCTAGAAAAGCTTACCAACGTTCTAGAAAAACATACAGAAATTTTAGAGCAGAGAAAACTTAATGTTCTTGTACAACGTACAGCGATGTATAATGATCCTGATAACAAATCACAATTATTAATTGATATATTATTAACCATTGTAAATCCTACAAAACAAATAATTAAAATTAATTCCATAAGTATAGATAACGACAGAGGTTATAAGTTTATTCGCGCAGTCTATCGTGGAGTTACTGATTCAACCATTCTTCCCTTCGGAGATATATACTTCATCCAGCCCCAAAGTCCCAAATACCTCTGTTTTAAACAACCCAAAACAGAGCCTCTAATACATGGAAATATTGATCCATTTAGCCTCATAGCTTTTGGCTCATTAGAACTAATTCTTACCATTTCGCTTCTAAATAAAAATCCATTAATTTATTTAATATTTACTATGGAACACACTGCTATAGATCCTGAAAATCCACCAGAACAATTGAATTTTTTCGCTCACTGTATTCGCTTAGACAATGCCTTCAATCCACAATAGTTTTCCCAGGTATTAAATAACGCTGTTGTTCCTCAGGACTTTTTTTAGCCAGTTCTTCAAATGTAATTGGCTTTAACTCCAACAAATGCCTCAGTAATTCTTGAGATCTTGACCAATAGTCTAATTGTGAAAATGTAACGGTATTTCGCGGTATAAACCATTCTTCAAAGGCTCTAATAACTTTAATTGCTTCATTCTTTGTCTGTTCATCCCTCATGAATTGTTGCAATAATTCCTGCGATCTACCTTCTTGTTCATCTGTAGAGGGATTTAGTTCTAAAAACTCTCTTACAAGCGCACAAACATCTTCAGAGACTTGAACATTGTCATAAATATTTTCATATGATGTTACACATTCTCGCCCTTGTGGATTCTTCGGTAAACGTTTTTTCTTTTCTTCTTGAAATTCTTGTAAATGTTTAATTTTTTTCTCATTCTCTGCTAATTGTCCATCAATCAACGCCCGCTGTGACGCAATTAACTCATCTCGTTTATCCACCGCTTGTCTAAGCATTTTTATGATTTTAGAATCAGAATAAAACACATAACATGAACACAAATTAGCAATACAAGATATAATCAGTGCAACTGAAACCATCTCCCACCTCACTTACTTTTCTTCTTATTCTTCTGAGACTTTTCTTTTACAGATGCATCACGCTGCTTAAGCTCTTGTGTAAGCTTTTCAATCTTTTTATTAAGAGATATATTTTCTTCAAATTGACAGCATAGAGCTATATCTTTCCGTTCAAGCGCTTCTTTATGCTCGTCTTTAAGCTTCTCTATTTCTTCATCACGCTGCTTAAGCTCGTCTTTAAGCGTCTCTATTTCTTCATCACGCGATTGAATTTCTGCTATGAGTTCATACATAGATTTGATGTTCTTACCGAACGTTTCATCATACGCATCCAGCTTTCGCTTTAGTAAGTCAATTTCCTCATCACGCGATTGAACCTCTGTTCCATCCTCTGGATTCAGTTCATTCTGTTGGTTCAATTTCTCTATTTCCTCATCACGCGATTGAATTTTTGCTTTTAAGTCATCTATAATTTCGTTTTTCTGTTGAAACGTTTCGTCATACTCTTCTATTTTTTGTTCCAATCTCGCAATGTATGCATCATACTTTCGTATATCCCCATCACACTCATAAATTATATTCCTATCCCCTAATATAAAATCAGTATTTATTTTTTTAATTCTTTCCCTAAGAGATTGAATCTCCTCTTTAAGCGCCTTAACTTGGTTGCGATAATACAAAGCAAAACCCAACATCACGACATCGATAAGTAACATTGCAAAAATTGCTATTGATAAAATTTCATTTAAACTCATTTTGATCTCCTAAGGCTGCAAAGTCTCGCCGATGTTCTCAACACCGCTGCTCTTGCAAATTTTCGTAATTGGGGGGCGCTGCTCTTGCATTAATGTCTGCAAGCGCTCTGGATAAAAAAAATCTTCTGGACGTAAATCTATCCCATGTTCACGCGCGTAATTTAATAATTTTTGTTGGTGCTTTGCTGGTATAAGAGTACGCCATCTAGAAACAGATGACACATCTCTTTGCACTATGGCTGCTACAGTTTTTAAACCGCCTAAATATTTTATAATTAATCTTGAAGCCATATGTAATCTCCATAACAGCGCAATAAATAATTGCGTTTTATGCACAAGTCAAGACAGTTATGCCTTTTTAGCATTTTTGCATAAAAGTATATTTTCAAGGATTATATGAGTCATGAAACAAGATATTCAGTCCCAACTTAAGCTATGGATTAAAGAGCGGCTTAAAGAACGTGGACACGGTGCACAAACATTATTAGCTTCACATCTAGAGCTGCACCCGTCAGCAGTGAATCGCATGCTTAATACCTATCAAAATGGGAAAACTCGCGATATAACCATAGATGAGTTAGTAAAAATCTCTGAGTTTTTTAATGAACCTCCACCTAGCTTTTATAAAGAAGTGGATTTAGACTTCATGAAAATGTGCGCTTCTCTCGAACCTGCCGATAAAGAAGCCGTACTTGATTTTCTTGAATTATTAAGAAAATTAAAAACAAAATAAGCAACAATTGATTGCTCCTTTTCATTAAATAACGAAAAAATAGCCTCTATTTTTTTATCTATATTACTCATAACACCTCCTAAATTGTGGATAGAGTATAAATTAATTGCATTTTTTAAGAATAATTTTTTGCGTTTTATGCAAAATTTTAATTGACTTGTGCATAAAACACAATTATCAATGCACCATACCCTGAAAAAAAAATCCTATGTCAAGGCATTTTTTTCAAAATGTATTTAAATATTTTGATATGGAGGTAGTTGTGAACAAACCAGTGCTTATAAATTCTCATGAAATTTTATTAGTTGTCTGTGAAGATGAAGAGCAAAATCTCGCGAAATATGGACCTTTCTTTGAAGAAAAGGAAATCATCAACTTTATCGACCAAGCCGATAATGCGGTGCAAATCTTCCGTATAGAACCAACAAATAACCGGTGCGAAGATATCTCTGAAGATACCGCTGAATTATACCTTAAAAAGTATGAAGAAGAGCTTTTTGAAGAAGATATCACCCATGATTTTGTTCTACATAGCTCCGCATACGGTTTTTTCTTAGATGATATCAAACGGCGTGAATGTGAAGATAAAAGGTACGGTACTTATGAAGAACAGCACCGTTATCCTTGAGATGTGCTTTAAAAACTATGAAGGGCGTTTCTAAGAGCCCCCCTTTTTCAAAAAAATTACAACACAAACCAATGCCGTTCTTTTCAAGAGCGACAAAGGAATACTCTAACTTAAAGGAAATAAATCATGGAAAAAAAATACGAACTTACTGATGAGAAAATTCAACCTAGCTTTAAGAAACTTCATAGAATTAGAGCATTGAGAGATTTTGGAGATGTTAAAGCTGGTGATATCGGCGGTTTTATAGAAAAAGAAGATAACCTATCCCATGAAGGCAATTGCTGGATTGGTGATAATGCTCGTGTTTATGGTCATGCACAGATTTTTGGTGATGCCTTGGTTTATGATGATGTCAATGTTTGTCGTCATGCCAAGGTTTTTGATAATGCCCGTGTTTATGGGAACGCATGGGTTTTTGATGATGCACATGTTTGTGGTAATGCCGAGGTTTATGACCATGCCGAGGTTTATGGTGATGCCAAGGTTTATGGTGATGCTAAAGTTTTTGATAAGGCAAAGGTTCTTGATGATGCCAAGGTTTATGAAAATGCATGGGTTTATAGCAATGCCAAAGTTTTTGGCAATGCCAATATTTATGGCAATGCGCGAGTTTTCGGTAAAGCAAATGTTTCCGGTAATACGAAGATTTACGACAAAGCTAACATTTTGGGGAATGCCGAAGTTTATGGCAACAGCTGTATTTATGGTGATGCACAAGTAACTGGAAATACAGAAGAATCCGAAAACGACACTGTTTAAGGTAGGGGGTAATCATGGAAAAGAAGTACGAACTGACTGATGAGACAATCAAAGTTGATGATCACATTCTCCACCGTATCCGCGCCTTAAGAAACTTTGGAGATATTAAGACTGGTGATCTAGGGGGGTGGATAGAAAAAGAAGACAACTTAAGTCATGAAGGCAACTGTTGGGTTGGTGATAATGCTAGGGTTCATGGTCAGGCACAGATTTTTGGTGATGCCATGGTTAATGGCAATGCCAAGGTTTCTGGTGATGCCAAAGTTTTTAATAAAGCTTGGGTTTTTGGCAATGCAAAGATTTTTGATGAAGCGCTAGTTTTTGAAGAAGCTAAGGTTTTTGGTCGTGCCAATGTTTATCATAAAGCGTGGCTTCGTGGAAAAACTGCTATTTTTGGTCGTACCGAGATTTTTGCCCTTATGTCTGGTAATAACATCATTTGTGACAGCGACCAAGTACCCAGAAATACAGAAGAATCCGGTAACAATACTGTTTAAGGTAGGGGGTAATCATGGAAAAGAAGTACGAACTTACTGATGAGACAATCAAAGTTGGTAGAAAAACACTTCACCGAATTAGAGCATTGAGAGACTTTGGAGATGTTAAAAAAGGTGATCTAGGTGGATTTATTGAAAATGAAGACAACCTAAGCCATGAGGGCAATTGTTGGGTAGCGGGTTCGCATAGACCCTTTGACAGTGGATATGTTTTTGATCATGCCAAGGTTTTTGGCAATGCCGTGATTTCTGATAATGCCATGGTTTATGGTGATGCCATGGTTTATGACAATGCAAAGGTTTTTGGCGGCGCCAAGGTTTATGGTGATGCACGTATTTATGGAAATGCCAAGATTTATGAGACCGCCTTCGTTTTGGGTCGTGCATGGGTTTATGATCATGCCAAGGTTTATGGTTGTGCCGTGGTTCGTGGTCGTGCCAAAGTTTATGACCATGCAAAGGTTTATGGTTTTGCTAACATTTATGGGAAAGCCCACATTCGCGACAGAACAAGAATTCTTCAAGATATAAAAATTTAACAATCAAACCAAACAACTTTTAACACATGCGTGACTCACGCCACCGGTGAGTTGCGCAAAAAATAAGGAAATAAATCATGGAAAAAAAATACGAACTAACTGATGAGACAATCGAGGTTTGTGAACGTACGCTTCATAGAATTAGAGCATTGAGAGACTTTGGAGATGTTAAAGCTGGTGATATCGGCGGTTTTATAGAAAAAGAAGAGAACTTAAGCCATGAGGGTAACTGTTGGGTTGGGGATGATGCCTATGTTTGTGCTTGTGCACAGATTTTTGGCGATGCCAAGGTCTATGGCAATGCCAAGGTTGGTCGTGATGCCAAGGTTTCTAATGATGCCCGTGTTTATGGGAACGCATGGGTTATTGATCGTGCACATGTTTGTGGTAATGCCGAGGTTTATGGCAATGCACGTGTTTATGACAATGCAGAGGCTTCTGGCGGCGCCAAGATTTATGAGAATGCTAAGGTTTATGGCAATGCACGTGTTGGTAGCAAGTTTGATGTTTCTAGAAATGCCGAAGTTTATGGTGATGCCATGGTTTATGACAATGCAGAGGCTTTTGGCGGCACCAAGATTTATGAGAATGCTAAGGTTTATGGCAATGCACGTGTTGGTAGCAGGGCTCGTGTTTTTGGAAATGCTAAGATTTTTGGTGACGCAAGGATTTTTGGTGACGCCGAAATAACTGGAAATACAAAAATATCCATAATGGACCCTCTTTTAATGGAGGAGGAATAATCATGGAAAAGAAATACGAACTTACTAATGAGACAATCGAAGTTGATGGATACATTAATCTTTTCCGTATACGTGCGTTAAAAGATTTTGGAGATGTTAAAAAAGGTGATCTTGGCGGTTGGGTAGAGAGTGAATATAACCTATCNTCAAGCTCGTTTAGGTAAAGTCACCGCATCAAACGTTTATAACGTTATCAGTAAAACAGCAAAGGGAACTCCTACAAGCAAATATGAAGACTACAAAATAAAACTCATTACAGAGCGTTTAACGGGTCAAACAAGCCCCTATTATGAAACCGAAGACATGAGATGGGGTATTGAAAATGAAGAAGATGCCTTGAGAGAATATGCATTCATTTATGATACTGACGTTACTCAATGCGGCTTTATCCAACACCCCACAATAAAAATGGCGGGGGCAAGCCCTGATGGTCTGATTGATGAAGATGGTCTAATCGAAATCAAATGCCCTAGATCAACTAATCATATGCGTTTCATTATCGATAACGAAATCAAACCTGAATATCTTGCACAAATGCAATTCCAAATGGCTTGTACGGGGCGCAAATGGTGTGATTTTATCAGTTATGACCCACGTTTTACGGGCGATTCATCTCTCTTTCGTATGAAAATCAAACGCATCCACCGTGATGAAAAGAAAATTGAAGAGATTAATCAAGCGGTTGAAAGCTTTTTAGCAGAAATAGAACGAGAGATACAAAGAATCTCAACTAAAGCCGCCTGAACTTTTGGGGGGCTTTGTTTTAGGTTCTAGCATATTTTATAGCCCCCCACCCATATAAGGAAATTAAACATGTGTAATACCAAAGATGAGAAGCCTTGTTTTTTTACCATTGGTTATGAAGGAAAATCATTAGACCATTATCTGAATTGTCTTATAGAAAATAATATCAAAGTTTTGTGTGATGTTCGTAAAAATCCAATAAGTAGAAAACATGGTTTTTCAAAAAGACAATTAGATAAAGCTGTAAGCAACATTGGCATTGAATATATACACTTGCCTGAACTTGGAATCGCCTCTGAAAAAAGACGCAATCTGAAAACACGAGAAGATTATGAACATCTTTTTAAAAATTACCAAAATACAACTCTTAGGGATAATCTTCATGCAATAGAAAAATTATACCAGCTTTTTTTAGATAAAAAATATGTTGCAATTACTTGCTTTGAATCTGATGTGTGCATGTGTCATCGGGGAGAAATTACGAAGGCTCTTACACAACTCAAAGATTGGAAATATGAAATTAAACACATCTAATAAATAACTTACAACTTTAAAAAATGAAGGTGTTCTATAACACCTTTGTCCCCACCCATTTGTAATTATTCTCAACACTTAGATAATAAGGAAAGTTTTAAATGAAAGAAGAAAAATTAATAGATTCAATAAAAAAAGTAAGTTTATTTGAACAAGCTTTATTATCAATGCGCATACAAAGGCTGGTCAGTATACAAGATCTCTCAATTTATCTTGGAATGTCTATGACCTCTATTAGAGATCTTGTAAAAGCTGGATCTTTTCCTAAACCAATACAAGAAGGACGATACTTAAAATGGGATATCGTTGAAATCGACCACTATATTGAAAGCAAAAAAGCCGAAAGAGATGCTATAGAATTACCATCACTATCGTAATAATCAACGCCCCGTTATAAAAGACGCCCACTGCTCTAAAAGAACACGGCGCTGCTCTAAAAAATCAGTCCTCATATAAGCTTTTGTGACTGAATTCCCCACTGAATGAGACAACGTAAATTCCGCAATTTCAAATGGTGTTGACGTTGTCTCTGCTATCCAATCACGAAGACTAGATCTGAAACCGTGTGGACGATAAGTAATCCCTCTATCTTTCATAAATTTAGAAAGCGTCATATCAGATATAGGCTTTCCAGAATTTCCAACAAATAAAAATCCATTTTTTTCGATTGTTTTTGCTTTTTCAATAATAGCAAGCGCTTCATCTGTAAGCGGTACGCGAAAATCAAAAACCTTTCCAACTATTCCCTTCATATTCTCTTTAGGAATCGTCCATATGGATTGATTAATTTCCTCCAACCGTATATGCCGAATTGGCATTGAACGAACACCGGTTAAAATTAAAAGCTTTAAGGCTAAGTTTGATACAATATTATCATTTAAAGATTGATAAAAAGCCGGAACTTCTTGCCATGGCATAGCGGGAATATTTTGAACATTTTGGATAAACTTTCCCAATAAAGCTTTTGCTTTTGGTACCAATTGCATATCCACATCTATACCACGTGCTGCCGCATGTTTTACAGCAATATTCAAACGCGATAAAGCTTTGCTTGCCGTTTCATTTTTTGTTTTCCAAATAGGCGATAAGCACTCTTTTATATCAATCTGCGTCAATTCAGTAATTGCTATATCTCCAAGCTTTGGAAAAACATGCAATGTAAGAGGCGTTAACCACCTTGCGGCTGTACCTTCATTTTTCAATTCGCTTTTTTTGGCTTCAAAGGCGCTTAAAACAATTTCTCGTAAAGAAATACTATCAATCGACCGCTGTAATTTTTCATTATTCCTTTTACGAATCGGGTCAATACCTTGGTGCAAAAGATCACGGCAAGCAGTAGCTTTAAGTCTTGCTTCTTTCAACGATACAACGCTACAAGAGCCTAATCCCATTTCACGACGTTTTTTATTGAAATCGAATCGAAAAACCCAACGTCCTTGATTCTGTGCTGTTTTAATAAGCCATAGCCCAGCTCCATCCGCATATTTCCCTTTAGGTAAATTTTTTACAGATAATGCGGTCAATCTATCACGTGTTCTTGTTTTCCTAGTCACTTTTTAAACCACCTTTTGAACCACCTTTTGAATTGCGCTTTTGGCGGATTCATCAGATATCAAAATCGTATAAAAAAAACAATTAAGGAAATAAAAACAATCATTTATAAATGAAATTAAATAAACAACGATATCAAGTGATATTGTAGAGAATCTATAAGTGGTGCGGATGGAGGGACTCGAACCCCCACGGTCTCCCGCCAGAACCTAAATCTGGTGCGTCTACCAATTTCGCCACATCCGCTTAAACTTAGCAAGCTAATAACCTTATACAAGCGGCGTTTCTATACCATTAATTATAGAAAAAAAGCAAACAAATATATTAAAAAAAACTCAATATACCTCTTTCTTACAAAGAACAAAAACAAAATCTATGCTTTTCATACACGGCGACTTACGCTAATAAGTCGACTATGTTAAAGACATTTGATACTCCAATTCATATTATCGGTGGCGGTCTTGCGGGGTGTGAAGCAAGCTGGCAAATCGCTCAATCAGGAATTCCTGTTATTTTGCATGAAATGCGTCCCGAAAAAAAATCAGATGCCCATAAAACCGATAAATTGGCAGAACTGGTTTGTTCAAATTCCTTTCGTTCTGATGATTCATCAACAAATGCCGTAGGACTTTTACATGCTGAAATGCGATTAGCAAAATCGTTAATTATGAAAGCAGCTGATGCCAACAAAGTCCCCGCTGGGAGTGCTCTTGCTGTTGACCGCGATGGATTTTCAAAAACCGTGACATCAGCCCTTGAAAACCATTCGCTTATAACGATCAAACGTGAAGAAGTTCAAGAGATTCCTAAAGATTGGAAACATGTTGTCATTGCAACGGGCCCCCTGACCTCGCCTGCACTTGCTCAAGAGTTACAAGCAATAACCGGTATAAAAGCCCTTTCTTTTTATGATGCTATTGCACCTATTATCCATACCGATAGTATTGATATGAATATTTGTTGGTATCAGTCTCGCTACGATAAAATTGGTCCTGAGGGAACAGGAAAAGATTATCTTAATTGTCCCCTTAATAAGGAACAATATGAAACATTCGTTGAAGCACTAAAAAATGCAGAGAAAATAGAGTTTCGTGACTTTGAAAAAACACCCTATTTTGATGGTTGCCTCCCCATCGAAATTATGGCTGAGCGCGGACTTGAAACTTTAAGACACGGTCCTATGAAGCCTATGGGCTTAACCAATGCCCATAGTCCCACCATTAAACCCTACGCTGTCGTTCAATTACGCCAAGATAATAAACTCGGAACGCTTTACAATATGGTTGGGTTTCAAACAAAATTGAAATATGGTGAACAAATTCGCATTTTTAGAATGATTCCTGGTCTTGAAAAAGCAGAATTTGCACGTCTTGGTGGTCTTCACCGCAATACCTATCTCAACTCTCCAATCATTCTTGATCAAACCCTTCGTTTAAAACAAAAAAAACAACTACGCTTTGCAGGGCAAATTACCGGATGTGAAGGTTATGTAGAATCAGCCGCTATAGGGCTTCTTGCTGGGCGTTTTGCTGCTGCCGAATATCATCATAATTGCCCTTGCCTTCCCCCACTAACCACGGCATTCGGAGCTCTTTTGAATCATATTACGGGGGGCCATATTATAGATGAGGAAGCAGAAAGACTGTCTTTTCAACCAATGAATATCAATTTTGGACTCTTTCCCCCTATTGTTTCTCTTAAACACTCAGGAAAACGCTTGCCAAGTAAAGAAAAAAAATTAGCAAAAAAACAAGTTATAACAGCAAGGGCTCTCAATGATTGTATTCAGTGGTTAATGGATGAAGAATCAAAAAGCTCCTGTTTATAAAAAACACACGATTCGTCATTCATCCCATCTAATGAAAAATCTCTATAACTGTCGTGAAAAATCATTCTAAAGCCTTGTTAAAAATACTCTCTCAATCAATAGAGGCTGCTTTACACTTCATCATTTATTTAAAAATGTAGGAGTAAAATATTTTGTGTCTATAGAAAAAACTTTATTCTTATACACAGTTTAATATATTATCAACGATAAAAATGAAATAACAAGTAAACATATTATAAGAAACAATTAAAGAATACTTTAATTTTTATTACTATTAATATTTTATACTCTATATATTATTTAATCGTAAGATTTTTTTAATTACTTAATATTTATGATAGTCTCTTATTTTTAATTTTTGTATTATGAAGAAAAAATATTCTCTTGCATATCAGAAGTGAAATAAAGATATGAACCTAAAATATTTAAAACAGAACTGAATATATCTCTTCTATCTCAAATGCCACGAAAAATCACAATATTGAAATGACGAAGCCGCTTTATAACGTTACAATGCATTCATTCATCATAACAATTTATGTCTTTCTATAGTGAATGAGAAACTTAAATATCGTAAAATTCTTTATTTCAGACTCTCTTATAGTCAATCAATAAAGGTGATTTGCTTAGTCAGTTAAGCACTGGCTCACACAAGCAAAGTTAGTGTTGTAAGTTAAGAGAATTATTAAAAAAGGAATAAAACTGTCCTTTATGCGCCTGCCTCAAATGCCGCGAGCTGATCGAACCATTATAAAACTAAGAAAATAATATGATGGCGTTAATATACACTTCTATTAAACAAAAAAAGTGGTTTAGTAGGTTTTGTACATTTTACAGCATTTTTTTGTTTTATATTGATAAGTACTGTTTTTGAATAAAAACTTTAGCCCTTCCACATAACAAAAGCTAACGCCATATTTTATAAGCTATATAATGACTTATTATTAAAGTGGAATATTTATTGAAACGGCTAAAAATATATATTTCACGCCTATGGCATTTTATGCAATTTATGAAATGAGAAAAATGGTACGAAGACTCAAAATTCTTATATGAAAAACGTGTGTAATATCCCTGTCTAAAAAATATCTGTAAAAAAAACCCGCTTATAAATAAATCGGGTTTTTTTTAATGTTGTTTAAATTATTTTTTATTAACTGCTTCTTTAAGGCTTTTTCCTGCAGAAAATTTGGGTACAGAACGTGCTGGAATATCAATTTCAGCGCCAGTTGAAGGATTACGTCCCTTTGTTGCAGCACGATGAGAAACTTCAAAAGTGCCAAAACCTGGAAGACGCACATCCCCCCCTGAAGCTAAAGCTTCTGTTACAGAAGCCATAAAAGCATCAACAACAGCACCAGCTTGCACTTTCGAAACACCTGCCTTTTCAGCAACGGAACTAACCAATTCACTTTTATTCATGAGATATTTCCTTTCCCTATATTAGCTGACAACATGAGTTAATCATGTTATTGGTCAGTTTATTGAAAAGTACAGCAAACAGAAGTCTTATTTTTATCCAATACATTGTTTTTTTAGCAATAATCACAGTTATTCACGGAATTTTTCACTTTTTTTCAATAAAAAACAAAATAATAACCGTCACATCACCTTCTACACCTAAAAAAATGCTGTTATAAGTGAAATGAGTGAATCAGTGCGCAATCTGTATTCCTTCACTATCGCTGTTCTCTGAACAGATAGGAACAGCCACTGTAGAAGGTTCTTTCCATTCAATAGTGTCAGGAAAACGAACCAAAGCGTGTTTCAAAACTTCACTCACATGATTTACCGGAATAATTTCCATGTTATTTTTGACATCGTCAGGAATATCAACCAGATCTTTTGCATTTTCTTCAGGAATAAGTACTTTTTTTATCCCTCCTCGAAGTGCAGCTAAGAGTTTCTCTTTTAATCCACCAATTGGTAAAACACGTCCACGTAAAGTAATTTCACCAGTCATTGCAATATCTTTATGTACAGCAATCCCTGTAAGGACGGAAACAATTGCTGTCACCATTGCAATCCCAGCAGATGGACCATCTTTTGGTGTCGCTCCCTCTGGAACATGAACATGGATATCGCGTTTTTCAAAAAGTGGAGGTTCAATCCCAAAATCAACAGCACGAGAACGCACATAAGATGCTGCCGCGGAAATAGACTCTTTCATAATATCACGCAAATTTCCAGTTACAGTCATCTTGCCTTTGCCGGGCATCATCACACCTTCAATGGTCAATAACTCTCCACCCACTTCTGTCCACGCAAGGCCTGTCACAACACCAATGTGATTTTCTCCTTCAATCTGATTATAGTGATAGCGTTTAACACCCAAGAAATCATCGAGATTACTTTCCGTAACTTTTACAGATTTTTGATGCGTTTTGAGAATTTTTGTAACAGATTTACGGGCAATTTTCATGAGTTCACGTTCAAGATTACGAACACCTGCTTCACGTGTGTAAAACTGAATAATCGATCTTAGTGCTCCATCAGAAATGCTGAGTTCTTTTTTAGATAAACAGTGGTCTTTGAGTGCCTTTGGTAAAAGATGCTGCTTAACAATTTCCATCTTTTCACATTCAGTATAACCAGCAATACGAATAATTTCCATTCGATCCATTAACGGACCTGGAATATTAAGCGTATTGGCAGTTGTGATAAACATGACATCAGAAAGATCATATTCAACTTCCAAATAATGGTCAATGAATGTACCATTTTGTTCAGGATCAAGAACCTCTAATAAAGCAGAGGAAGGATCTCCACGAAAATCTTGTCCCATTTTATCAATTTCATCAAGCAAGAAAAGCGGATTAGATTTTTTTGCTTTTTTCATAGACTGAATAATTTTTCCAGGCATCGAACCAATATAGGTGCGGCGATGTCCACGAATTTCCGCTTCATCCCGTACACCTCCCAATGAGATACGAACATATTCACGCCCTGTTGCTTTTGCAATAGAGCGTGCTAATGATGTTTTTCCAACACCAGGAGGGCCTAACAAACAAATAATGGGACCTTTTATCTTTGACGCACGACTTTGTACAGCCAAATACTCAATAATTCTCTCCTTAACTTTTTCAAGACCAAAATGTTCATTATTCATGACCTTTTCAGCAAAATCTAAATTGTTTTTAATCTTAGATTTTTTACCCCAAGGCATTGCTAATAACCAATCAAGATAGTTACGGACAACTGTCGCTTCCGCAGACATAGGAGACATATTCCGTAATTTTCTCAATTCTGCTCCAGCTTTTTCCTGTGCTTCCTTGGAAAGTTTTGTACTCTTAATACGGTCTTCTAGTTCAGAGAGTTCATCGCGACTATCATCTCCTGCCCCTAACTCTTTTTGAATAGCCTTCATTTGCTCATTGAGATAATATTCCCGTTGGTTTTTTTCCATTTGCCGTTTAACGTGCGAACGAATACGTTTTTCAACCTGCAAAACAGAAATTTCTCCTTCCATGAAAGACAGAACACGTTCAAGACGAGCTCGTACAGGTAAGAGCTCTAATATTTCCTGCTTTTCTGCAAGTTTAATCATCAAATGAGAGGCAATCGTATCAGCAAGCTTAGAAGGATTATCAATCTGGCCAATCGCATTGACAACTTCAGGAGAGATTTTTTTATTAAGCTTTACATAGTTTTCAAAATAAGCAATCACCGACCTTGAAAGAGCTTCAATCTCAACATCGCTCTCTCTAGGTTCTTCTGTAACCGTTGCAAAAGCCTGATGATAACCATCATTTAAAGAAAATTGACTAATTTTTGCACGTGCAGTCCCTTCAACCAAAACCTTTACAGTGCCATCAGGAAGCTTTAAAAGTTGGAGAATATTTGCAAATGTACCAATATGATAAATATCCTCGGACTTTGGATCATCGTCAGACGCATTTTTTTGTGTCACCAAGAGTATTTGCTTATCAACCGCCATTGTTTCTTCAAGGGCACGAATTGATTTTTCGCGGCCCACAAAGAGTGGAACAATCATATGGGGGAAGACAACAATATCACGAAGAGGTAAAACAGCATAAACCCCATCTCTTAACTCATCTGTCTTTTCATCAATATATTGCATAACTCTCCTTTCTGGAGCCTATGAGCTATCTACAACACCAAGCCCACCCTTAGAAAATCTCAGCTCTCCACAATACATGAAGTGGTAATTGCTAATACATAAATCAAGCATTATAATGATATTATTAGAAATGCCTATTAAATACCGTTTTACCCACTTTTTATATTGTATATCATACAATATCATGCTGATACATTTTCTTTATCTTCTGTACGTTCTGAGTAAATATAAAGAGGACGCGCTTTCCCATCGACAACATCGCTCGAAATAACCACTTCTTGAACCCCTTCAAGAGCCGGTAATTCAAACATTGTCTCAAGAAGGATCTTCTCCATAATTGAACGTAAACCACGTGCACCAGTTTTACGTTCAATAGCTTTCTTCGCAATAGCGCGTAAAGCATCTTCGTGAAATGCTAACTCAACATTTTCCATTTCAAAAAGACGCTGATATTGCTTTACCAATGCATTTTTAGGCTGTGATAAAATTTGTACGAGAGCGTTAATGTCTAAATCTTCTAAGGTAGCGACTATAGGAAGACGCCCAATAAATTCTGGTATTAAACCAAACTTTATAAGATCTTCAGGCTCTAAATCACGAAAAATCTCACCAACACAACGTTCATCAGGGGCCTTAACAGTCGCAGAAAAACCAATAGAAGTTTTTTCACCACGCCCTGAAATAATCCGCTCTAAACCCGCAAAAGCTCCTCCACAAATGAATAAAATATTTGTAGTATCAACCTGAAGAAACTCTTGTTGCGGATGTTTACGTCCACCTTGTGGAGGAACAGAAGCAATCGTTCCTTCCATAATTTTTAGCAATGCCTGCTGAACCCCTTCTCCAGAAACATCTCTTGTAATAGAAGGATTGTCAGCCTTACGAGAAATCTTATCGACCTCATCAATATAAACGATACCACGCTGTGCACGCTCAACATTATAATCCGCCGCTTGAAGAAGCTTTAAAATAATATTTTCAACATCTTCACCCACATAACCCGCTTCAGTCAAAGTGGTCGCATCCGCCATCGTAAAAGGGACATCAATAATACGTGCTAATGTTTGCGCAAGATAAGTTTTACCACAGCCCGTTGGACCAACAAGAAGAATATTTGATTTAGCCAACTCAATATCACTGCTTTTAGACTGATGCGCCAACCGTTTATAATGATTATGAACTGCGACAGAAAGAACACGCTTTGCATGCTGCTGACCAATAACATAATCATCAAGAACAGATATAATTTCTTGTGGAGTAGGGACTCCATCACGCACCTTAACGCCAGAAGACTTATTTTCTTCCCGAATAATATCCATGCAAAGCTCTACACATTCATCACAGATAAATACAGTAGGCCCCGCAATGAGCTTACGCACCTCATGCTGACTCTTGCCGCAGAACGAGCAATAGAGAGTATTTTTTGATTCGTTCCCGCTATTGCTAATTTTGCTCATTTTTCTTTCCTTTCACCACGATATATGAATACTTCGCCTTTTCAAAGGAAGCTTTTCATCATGAAAACTAAAAGACATATAGAAAACCATGGATGTCTCAATATTTTTAGGTGTTTCTCTTAATTTTTGCGATATTTTATAAAACTCTTTAATTAAAGTAGCTGTTTTTTCTATAAAAACTCTTAATCTTTTTCTTCTTTTTCAGTTTCTGCACGATACTGTATAACGTCATCAACTAAACCAAACGCTTTTGCTTCTTCTGCTGTCATAAAATGATCGCGATCAAGCGTTCTCTCAATAACCTCGTAATCTTGACCTGTATGTTGAACATAAATTTCATTTAAGCGCCGTTTCATCTTTATAATATCTTGTGCATGTCGCTCAATATCTGAAGCTTGACCTTGAAAACCACCAGATGGCTGATGCACCATAATACGCGCATTGGGCAATGTAAAACGATGACCTTTTGCTCCAGCTGTGAGCAATAATGATCCCATAGATGCCGCCTGCCCCATACAAAGCGTAGAAACAGGAGGGCGAATGAACTGCATCGTATCATAAATAGCCATACCAGATGTCACGACACCTCCTGGCGAATTAATATAAAGACTAATTTCTTTTTTAGGATTTTCCGCTTCCAAGAAAAGTAATTGTGCACAAACAAGCATTGCCATACCATCTTCAACAGGACCATTAATAAAAATAATCCGCTCCTTTAAAAGACGGGAAAAAATATCATAGGCCCGTTCACCACGATTGGTTTGCTCAATAACCATAGGTACAAGGCTTAATGCTGTTTTCATTGGATCACTCATATTTTTATTTTCCTTGTCATATACCAATCGCTTTTTACACATTCAATATTTTTATCCATAGGCTCTCATATTACTCTCTTGTGCAAGAAACAATCAAGAGCCCTTTAGGATAGACTAAAATCCCAATGGTTAAAATAGCGATAATAATTCTACCTAAACAAATTATGAACTTCAGGAATGCGAGAAACTGCCCAATGGTAAAAACTTCCTTCCTGAGGTCTTTGTGTGGTCTTGGTTTTTCTGTGAATATGAAATCCTATCAAGCGTGAATCTGTAAGCGGTTTTATGCCAAAAGCTGGTTCAAAGATGTACTCAGTTTTTCGCCCAGTCCAATAATAAAAAGTTTCCTTTTCTTTTGCCTCGTGAAAAAAACCATATTGCTTTGCTAACCGTGAAATACCGTCATTGCCAAATATCGTAACACCAAGATTTCCCGGTAAAATTGGTATCTTTTTTCTCTTTAACCAGAATGGTCTCCAAACACGACGCTTAAACCCAAGCCAATGAGGAATCATTTCTGTGCCTGCCCAATAATCTTCAAACACTTTTATAATAGGGTTATCTGGAGGAAAATAAAGGGCAGAAACGCCTACCCTTCTCTTATTTTCTTTTGCCAACCAAACCTTATTCGCATCTGGATGAAACTGTTTAACGAGATAAACATCTGTATCTAACCACACACCTTGTTGATATTTCATCAGCATAACACGAAAAAAATCCGAGAACTGAACAATTGTACATCCTGGTTTATCATCAGAAAAATGGGGATCAAGGCGATAAATTGCTGAACGTGGTAAAATTGATTCGGCTTTATGCAACTCAACACCAGCAGGGAGATTATCTATTTCTTTATCATAACTAAAAAGCCTAACGCGCTGTCCAGTTTTGACCATTGAGGACAAACAAAGCCTATCCACCAATCTTAACTGTCCACTATACCAAAAAGTACAAATATCCATCAATAATATATCAAAAATATTCCAAACTTACACGAAAAAGTTGTTCAACATCACGAACTCTATCAGCAAGAGCAAAAATCACTATTCTATCACCAGACAAAATACGCGTCTCTGCTGAGAGCTGTATAATTGTCTTATTACGATAAATTGCTCCAATTCTCAAACCATCTGATAAATTAAGCTCTGATAATGATTTACCAACCAATGAAGATGTTTGCATCACTTCAGCTTCAATGATTTCTGCTCGACCATTAAAAACTGAATGAACAGAACGAATACGCCCACGGCGCATTTGTTGCAAAATTTTCGATATTGTAACGCTATGGGGATTAAGATAGGCATCCACACCAACGGCGCGGCTAAACTCTTGGTAAGCAACATTATTAATCAACACCATATTAGCTTTACAGCCCAATCTTTTCGCAATGATAGCACTTAAGAGATTAACCTGATCCTGATTGGTCAAGGTAATCATTAAATCGGCCTGATCAATTCCCGCATCTTGAAGAATCACTGGATCTAATACGTTACCATATAAAACGGTTGTTTTTTCAAGCTGATCAGCAATTGTGAGGGCTCTTTCTCTCTGCGATTCTATAATCTTTAATTTTAATTTATGGAGACGCTTTTCAATCGCCTGAGCAACATAAAGGCCAATGTGCCCGCCTCCTGCAATAATCATGCGGTGGGCATCTTGTTCTTTATGACCAAAAAGCCCAACAGCACGACGCATCTGCTCACGGGCAACAACAAGATAGGTTATATCACCAACGCGTAATTGCGTTTCTGAATGTGCAATCAATAATTCCGAGCCACGTTTAATAGCGGTAACCGTCGTGTGAAGATCTGGAAAAAGCTCTGTTAATTGACGCAAAGGTGTATTAATAACGGGACAATCTTCCATACACTCCAAAGCGAGCGCAACAATATCATCATTACAAAAATAAAGAACATCTATTGCACCAGGCAGAGCAATACGACGTAAAACCATTTCCCCGACTTCAACTTCTGGCGAAATAACCACATCAATGGGAATGTTCTCTCTGGAAAAAAGCGTCTTATAGCGAGGTTCTAAATAAGATTGTGAGCGAATACGAGCAATTTTTGTGGGAACATCAAATAATGAATGAGCAACCTGACAAGCGACCATATTCACTTCATCAAACAAAGTGACAGCAATCAACATATCAGCTTTGTCTGCATCTGCAGCCAAAAGAACTTCAGGACGAGAACCGTGACCAACAAAACCTCTCACATCCAATGTATCGCGAATTTTTTCAATTAACCTCGTTTCAATATCAATAACAGTAACATCGTGATTTTCAGCAGCAAGACGCTCTGCTATTCCATAACCAACCTGTCCTGCACCGCAAATAATAACACGCATTGTTTTAAGAAACTCCAAGTGCTTTCAGCTTACGGTGTAAAGCTGAACGCTCCATGCCTATAAATTCAGCGGTGCGCGATATATTTCCACCCAAACGCCCAATCTGCGCCACTAAATATCTCTTTTCAAACAATTCTCGTGCTTCACGCAACGGTAAATCCATGATACTTTCATCTGAATCCATTTGAAGACGTGGCAAAGGATCACTCACTTCACTTGGAAGAAAATCCGCTGTTATAGGACCATCACCATCCCGCACAAGAATAAGAAGACGCTCAATATTATTGCGTAATTGCCGTACATTACCCGGCCAAGCATGTGTTTGCAAAATAGCGATCGCATCATCACTGATTTCACGTGGCTTAATTCCAACCTGCTGTGATATTGTTTTCACAAAATGATGCACAAGTTCTGGAATATCTTCACGACGGGCTGAAAGAGGCGGAACAGTGATAGGAACAACAGAAAGTCGGTGGAAAAGATCTTCTCTAAAGCGCCCGTCAGAAATGAGATTTTCAAGATTTTGCGCTGTTGAAGAAATGATACGAACATCCACCTTAACACGTTTTGTACCACCAACTCTCTCAAATGTCTGCCCTGTTAATACCCGAAGAATCTTACCTTGAGTTTCACGCGGCATATCAGCAATTTCATCAAGATAGAGTATTCCACCATGGGCTTCTTCTAAAGCACCGATCTTGCGCTCTCTTCCCTCCATTTCGCTGCCAAACAACTCTATTTCCATTCTGTCCGGCGTAATCGTTGCTGCATTTATTGTAACAAATGGCCCATTCGAACGTGTTGAGAGCGCATGAATCGTTCGAGCAACTGTCTCTTTCCCCGCCCCTGAAGGACCTGTTATCATAATGCGACTATTGGTTGGCGCTACTTTTTCTATGATGTGACGCAAATTTCTTATAACGGTTGATTTTCCCAGCAACTCCAATGTCTCATTTGAACGTTTTCGCAATTCTGAAAGCTCACGTTTTAAATTTGAGTTTTCAAGTGTTCTTTCTGCAACCAATACAAGTCTATCAGCTTTAAAAGGTTTTTCAATGAAATCATAGGCTCCGCGCTTTATAGCTGAAACAGCCGTCTCAATATTACCATGACCAGAGATCATAACCACCGGAAGAGCTGGATATTGTGTTTTAATTTCATCAAGCAGTGCTAAACCATCGAGGCGACTCCCTTGTAACCAAATATCTAAAAAAATGAGTTTTGGAATACGCTCACTAATTTGCGCTAATGCTTCATCAGAGTTACAAGCAATACGCGTTTCATAACCTTCATCATCTAAAATACCGGCAACAAGCTCACGAATATCTGCTTCATCATCAACAATCAAGATATCTGATACCATACTATTCCCCTATCTTATGATTTATGGCTTGTATAATACTACCCTGCTTCCCCCCATCTGAGGGAAATATCAAACGGATCATCGCACCACGACCTTCATAAAAACTCTCTGGTGCATCATGGAGCTCCATGGAGCCTCCGTGATCTTCAATAACTTTGCGCACAATGGCTAGGCCTAGTCCTGTTCCTTTCTCCCGTGTTGTTATATAGGGTTCTAATAACTTTTGTCTTTGCTCTTTAGGAAGTCCTTTCCCGTTATCAACAACATCCACAACCACCCATTCTTCTTGCCGGTAAGAACGGACAAGAATATGACCGTGAATATTTTCCTCTCGCATGACCGAATCAATGGATTCGCTCGCATTTTTGATCACGTTGCAAAAAGCCTGGACAATAAGACGATTATCAAATGCACCCATAAGGGGCAGACTTCCTAAGTCTTGCTCAAATTGAATATCATGTCGCGTCACTTCTATCAAGAAACATGCTTCACGCAATAATTCACGTATATCTAAAACATGCATTTGTGGTTTTGGCATACGTGCAAAAGAAGAAAACTCATCAACCATACGCCCAATATCTCCAACTTGGCGAATGATTGTGTCAATACACCGCTCAAAAACTTCTCTATCTTGTATAATAACTTTGTTATAACGTTTACGAATACGTTCAGCCGATAACTGAATAGGCGTGAGGGGATTTTTAATTTCGTGTGCAATACGTCGTGCAATATCCGCCCACGCCGCTGTACGTTGCGCTGCAACGAGGTCTGTAATATCATCAATTGTTAGAACCCAAGATTGCCCCTGTCCATCATTCTCTTCCATTGTAACTTGAACATTACAGACGCGCTCTTTTCCTGCAACGTTTAAAGTGACCTGTTCACGATGATTTTTACGGCCTAATGAACGCGCAAACTGAAAAACCTGCCAAATTTCAGCGCTTAAAGATAAAAGACTTTGTCCAACAACCTGTTCAAAGCGAATATCAAACATCGTTTCAATAGATCGATTGATAATTGTAATATCACCATTATCATCGATACCTGCAACTCCCGCTGTTACACCCGATAACACGGCTTCAGAGAAACGCCGTCTCTCATCAATTTGATCACGTACTGCAATCAACTCATTGCGCCGACTTTTCAATTCACTGACCATGTAATTAAAAGTTTTGGATAATTGCCCAATATCCCCATCTTTTGCTCGCACTGGCACAAAAATCTCCATATTCCCAGACGCAACATCATCAGCAGCACTAATGAGAAGACGAATAGGACGAACTAAGCGGTCAGCAACAGCAATAGCCGCCCAAATAGCTGATAAGAATAAACTAAAAAAAAGACATAAATAAAGCATACCAAATGCAATTTGTGTCAGCAGGCGGTTTTCATTTAAATCACGGTAACGATCTGTGTTAACTTCTGTCAAACGCAAAGCCGATAAAACGCCTTTATCAACGTCACGCACCAAATATAAAAATGTGTTTGGAATATTATTAAATTTTAAAATAATACCAAAATAATCGTGAACGCCTGGTTGAAAAGAAAAAGGTCTCGCACTGGTTGCACGCTCGATAAGGTGCGAAGGAGGAATTGGGAGTTTATCCTCATCCCCAAGAGCACTTGATACAAAAATCGTTCCGCTAGAACTTAACAAAAATGCACCACGCAAATTGCGTCCTAGGGCATGACGCGTTAATTGCATCCGATATTCAGCGGGATTACGCTCTAAAAGTTTTTTGTTATCAAGTGCAAATGCCATCGCGTAGGATAAATTTTTTAAATTTTGAAGCATTTCATCTGCATAAGCATTTGCTAAATCAATAGAAGAACCTACAATTTGCCGCGTTGTGGTATCAAACCATCGATCAAGACCTAAATTTAGGGCTGGACCCGATACAAGAGCGACAGCAACAGCTGGCATGGTCGCAACAAGTGCAAACAATGAAATAAGGCGCACATGAAGACGCGAGCCTGCACGCCTTGAACGCCAAGCTCGAATGATGGGAATCATCTCATAAAAAACGATGACAACAAGCCCTAAAACCCAAAAACTATTAATCCCTATAAGAATAAGGGTGACTGTTCTACTCGGAACAACAGGGGTCAATCCAATAAGAATAATAAACGAAATAGAGGCTGTAAATAAAGCCAATACAATAATTGCAATCCCTAAAAAGATATATACCTTACTTAAACGATACAACTCATCGTTATAAGTATTCTTATCAATATCTTGAGAATTTGTCACAGATGTTGCATTCATCATAAGCTTACAGACCCTTACCTTATTATTCTCATATAACCTTTTGTGACAAAAATTGACAATAATAATACTCCATTTAAAATAGAGCAAATAAATATAATCAATAAGGAAGAACTTCTGCATTTTGCAAAATATCTTTAAAATAAACTGCGCTCAATGATACATTACAAAGGAAATGAGATGCGATTAACAAAACAAACAAATTATGCTCTTCGAATGCTCATGTATTGTGCAGATAATCAGGGATCACTCAGTCGTGTTCCAGAAATTGCTAAAACATATGCTGTTTCAGAACTTTTTTTATTTAAAATCCTTCAACCGCTTGTTCAAGCAGGTTTTATACAAACAGTGCGTGGACGTAATGGTGGTGTTAAATTGGCTAAACCCGCAGAAGAGATTTCTGTTGCTGATGTTTTGAAAGTAACAGAAGATAACTTTTCCCTCGCAGAATGTTTCGATAATGCAGAACCCAATTGTCCATTGATCGATTTTTGTGGTTTAAATATCGCACTTCAAAAAGCATTAAATGCTTTTTTTGAGGTGTTATCCGTGATATCCCTTGCTGATCTAAAACGGCCATCCTTTCAAAATCATTTAAAAATGAATGAATCATAAACTAAAGTTATAATATAAGGAGATTCAGTATTTCTATTGCAGCAATCATATTAGCCGCTGGACGTGGTGAAAGAGCAGGATCTCCCCATGAAATTCCAAAACAATATCGGCTTCTAGGACAAAAGCCGATTATTTATCATACCGTACATTGTTTTTTGCAACATCCAGCGATCACAACAATTATTCTCGTTATTCATCCAGAAGATCATCAAATCTGTGAACAAGTACTCGCCGAATTTAAAGAACGCCTTATTATCGTTGAAGGAGGCAATACACGTCAAATCTCTACCTTACATGGACTTCAGGCACTTAAAAAATTCAATCCCCAATACGTGCATATTCATGATGGTGCACGACCCTTTATCGAAAAGAAGCTTCTTGATAACATTCATAACACACTCACACCTCAAGAAGGCGTTCTTCCTGTTCTCCCCATTTCTGATACCCTTAAACGCGTCAATCATCAGCATGTTTTAGAAACAATTCCCCGTTCCCATCTTTATCGTGCACAAACACCACAGTGTTTTCCCTTTGAACATATCTTAGCGGCCCATAAACAAGCAAAAAAAGTTTGTAAAGAAGACTTCACTGATGACTGTGCAATTGCCGAATGGTTCGGGATTCCTATGCTTACTGTTCTAGGGGATCCTCATAATATAAAAATCACATGGAATGAAGATTTTGATACCGCCCATTTATATCTCCAGAAAAAAATGCAAATGTTTCCTGATATCCGTACTGGCAATGGGTATGATGTTCATTCTTTCGAAAAAGGAGATTGTCTTATATTATGTGGTATAAAAATTCCTTTTCATAAAAAATTAAATGGGCATTCCGATGCAGATGTTGCTTTTCATGCATTAACAGATGCTCTTCTTGCAACTCAAGGTGCAGGAGATATTGGTACACATTTTCCTCCCTCTGATCCTCAATGGAAAAATGTATCATCAGAAATCTTTCTTCGTCATGCTCTTGATCTTGTTACACAAGCAGGTGGTCGTATTGCTAATGTGGATATCACCTTGATCGCTGAAGAACCTAAAATCGGTCCTTATCGTCAAACAATGACGGAAAATCTTATGCGCATTCTCACAATTTCATCCGATCGAATTTCCATCAAAGCAACAACGAACGAAAAGCTTGGATTTATTGGTCGTGGTGAAGGCATTGCGGCTTTGGCAACAGCGAGTATTCTTTATCCAGGAGAAATTCCCAAATGACATATTTTTGTGAAAAACAAGCGCGTGAAGTTCTTAATACCTGTCGCCAAAAGGGTTTACTTTTAACAACTGTAGAGTCTTGTACAGGAGGACTCATCGCTGCAAGCCTTACAAATATTGCAGGATCATCAGATGTTCTCGATTGTGGATTTGTTGTCTATTCAAATGAATCCAAAACACGCCTTGTTAGCGTGTGTGCTAAACTTATAAAAACCTATGGTGCCGTTTCAAAGGAAGTTGCTCTTGCAATGGCTGAGGGCGGATTAAAACATTCACAAGCTGATATTGCAGTTTCTGTAACAGGAATTGCAGGTCCAGGAGGTGCAAGTCTGAACAAACCTGTAGGACTTGTGCATTGTGCCGTTGCTTACAAAAATCACTCCCCTCTGCACAAAGAAATGCACTTTGGTCATCTTGATCGCGAAGCTATCCGCCATGCAACTGTTGAAAATGCTTTTCAAATGATTCTGAAACGACTTCACTGAATTCCCATACCAATTTCAAAACTCTCTATTTTACATTGGAGTTCATAATCATCAAATATCTTGAAAAATAATTTATTGTCTCCCAACTTAAGAATGAAAGATCTGAATATCACCAAATCATCTCCAGCTCTGTTTTATAATGGATCAAACGAATTTGGAACGAGAAAAACCTACATAAAAATTTTAATTCAATATAAATAACACTAAATTATCATTATGAATCAATATGTTGTCTAATAATATTGTGATGCTCGGTTTAAAAGATGTGCCCCTAAAAAAGAAAAAAATTATAAAAATGGACATCGATTCTCATCTTTACGCCTTCATAAGCAGCAATGGGTATTGCTCAAAAATAACGGAATAGATCATATGACCGTAGAACCATAAATCTGATGGGCACGCTTCTCAAAAGCATCGGTAAATTTACGAAATGCAATATCAAACATGGAGCCCATCAAACGTCCGAGTATTTTACTTTTAAATTCATAATCAATAAAAAACTCTACATTACAGGTATTGGTATTTTCAATATTATGAAAGCCCCAACGATTTTCAAGATATTTAAATGGCCCATCAATATAGTTAACCTCTATCAAACCTTTCTTTGGCTGAAGAAAAACTTGGGTCGTAAATGTTTCTCGAATAACCTTATAGCCAACGGTCATATCTGCAAGAAGCAATGTCTTTTCCTCACATTCCTTGCGAGAACGTATTATTAAAGCCTCACACATGGGTAAAAACTCAGGATAACGTTCAATATCTGACACAAGGTCAAACATTTCACGAGCACTATGGGCAACTTGCCGATGTGTTGAAAAAGTTGGCATTATTATCTCTGTAAGGCAAATTTTTCTTCACGCGCTTTTTGCAAAATGGCAAAATCATCTCCTGCATGATGAGATGAACGCGTCAAAGGATTGGAAGCCATATGTAAAAATCCTTTTACTTTACCAATTTTGGCAAAAGATTCAAACTCTTCAGGAGGCACAAAACGAATAACGGGATGATGTTTTCGCGTAGGTTGCAAATATTGTCCAATTGTCATAAAGTCCACATCAGCAGAGCGTAAATCATCCATCAATTGCAGAATTTCATTTCGTTCTTCCCCAAGGCCAACCATAATTCCCGATTTTGTAAAAATTGTTGGATCCAGTTCCTTAACACGTTGTAATAAACGAATTGAATGAAAATAACGTGCTCCTGGACGGACCTTTAAATATTTAGAAGGAACTGTTTCTAAATTATGATTAAAAACATCAGGCTTAGCAGCAACAACAATTTCTAAAGCACCATCTTTATGACGAAAATCAGGTGTAAGAACTTCAATTGTTGTTTTAGGTGCTTTTCGACGAATCGCATAAATAACTTTTGCAAAATGCTCAGCGCCACCATCCGCAAGATCATCACGATCAACCGATGTAATGACGACATGTTTTAATTCCATCCGCGCAACAGCATCGGCGACACGTTCTGGCTCGTTATCATCAACGGCAAGTGGAATGCCTGTTGCAACGTTACAAAAAGCACACGCACGCGTACATATCTCCCCTAAAATCATAAAGCTGGCATGCCGCTGACTCCAACATTCGCCAATATTAGGGCAACCTGCTTCTTCACAGACAGTCACTAATTTATGGGTGCGGACAATACCATGCGTTTCCTTATAGATCGGAGATGTTGGCGCTTTTACACGAATCCAATCTGGCTTTTTCTGAACGCTTGTATCCGGACGATGAGCCTTTTCAGGATGACGCAAACGTCTATTCGTAACTCTATCAACAACCGTAACCATTTAAGCCTTTGCCTTATCAATACGAAGGAGCAATGAAAAATTTAAGATTCTTCACGCAAACCCAATCATCAAGCATTTAAAACTTGACCATAAGCATCCAATACACTTTCTTTCATCATTTCCGATAAAGTCGGATGTGGAAAGACAGTATGCATCAATTCTTCCTCTGTTGTTTCAAGATTCATGGCAATAACAAAACCCTGTATCAGTTCTGTTACCTCTGCCCCTACCATATGGGCGCCAAGAAGCTGTCCTGTTTTTTTATCAAAAATGGTTTTTACTAACCCCTGATCTTCACCCAAAGCAATCGCCTTGCCATTGGCAGAAAAAGAATAACGACCAATACGTATATCATACCCTGCTTCTTTTGCTGCTGCTTCTGAAAGTCCTACAGACGCAACTTGCGGTGTGCAATAGGTGCACCCCGGAATTTTTCTCTTATCAAGCGGATGAACACTCTTTAAACCAGCAAGACGTTCAATGCATATCACGCCTTCTTCTTCTGCTTTATGAGCTAACATAGGAGGACCTGCCACATCACCGATAGCATAAATACCTGCAACCCCCGTCCAACTCCACTCATCGGTTACAATGCACCCACGATCGGTTTTTATACCCAACGCCTCTAACCCAAGATTCTCAATATTACCCTGTACCCCAACAGCGGAAATCACCCGATCAACCGTCATTGTCTCTGTTTTTCCCTCAACATCAAGATGTACCGTCACGGAATTGGAAGCTTTTTCAACCTTTGTTACTTTTGCTTGGCAAAGAATACGTAAACCTTTTTTTTCCAACTGTTTACGAGCAAATGTTGAAATTTCAGTATCTTCAGCGGGCATGATATGGGGCATCATTTCAACGACAGTAACCTCAGCTCCCATATCACGATAAAAGGAAGCAAATTCAATACCAATAGCCCCAGACCCTATGACCAAAAGCGACTTCGGCATTTCTGTCGGTATCATCGCTTCAAAGTAAGTCCAAATGAGCTTTCCATCTGGCTCAATACCAGGAAGGACACGAGGACGTGCACCCGTTGCAATAATGATATGCTTTGCTTGATAAGTCCCCTTCCCTAATGTTCCTTTAGGAATTGGATTTTGCGGTTGCATAACCGGTTTGGAGGATGAAGAAACTATAATTTCCGCAGGTTGGTTTGCCTTCGCTTCTTTCGTAAGCTTTGCTTCACCCCAAATAATGTCAATCTTGTTTTTTTTCATTAAAAAACCAACACCAGCATTTAAACGAGCTGAAACGCCGCGTGAACGTGTCACAACATCTTTGATATTTGCTTCAATTGAACCATTAATTTTGAGTCCATACTCTTTCGCATGTTCAGCAAAATGTTTCATTTCTGCCGAACGTAAAAGAGCCTTTGTTGGAATACACCCCCAATTTAAACAAATCCCTCCCAAGTGTTCACGCTCAACAATTGCAGTCTTAAAGCCACATTGTGCTGCACGAATTGCGGTTACATATCCGCCTGGACCTGATCCAATTACAATTACATCATAAAGATTTGTCACAGTCATTCCTCCATGGATATATATAAAATGGATATGCACTTTTGAACTTAAGATTGAAAATCAACATCATAAAATCGGCTTATGTTTTTTATTCTACGCTTCACATCAATGCTTTATCCAAACCAGAAACAGCAATAGCATTGCTCTTCAAACTTTTTAAATTTGCTTCCACTCTCTTAACATACCCTTTCATAATTTACGTAAAGAGCGGTCATTCAAACCAACATTGCTAATGGATTTTCAATTATCTTCTTAAAGGTCCGCGCAAGCTCTGCCGCTAAAGCACCATCGACAGCGCGATGATCAACAGAAAGTGTAACCGACATAACTGTCGCAACAGCTAATGCACCATTTTTAACAACAGCGCGTTGCTCTCCTGCACCAATCGCAAAAATCGTCGCATGGGGTGGATTAAGGATCGCAGAAAAACTTTTCACACCATACATCCCCATATTTGATACAGCTGTTGTTCCCCCTTGATATTCTTCCATTTTCAATTTGCGCTCACGCGCACGCTTTGCAAAATCCTTCATCTCTTTGGAAATAAGCGATAACGGCTTTTCCTCTGCATGGCGAATAATCGGCGTAATTAATCCATTGGGAATAGAAACAGCAACCCCAACATCACAATGTTTATGATGAAGCATTCCACCTTCAAGCCAAGAGACATTCGCATCAGGAACCGCTTTCAAAGAAAGTGCAACCGCTTTGATCACCATATCATTAACAGAAAGCTTATAAGTAGGCTTAGCTTCTTCCAGTGTCTTAACCATTGGTGCTGCAGCATTCAATTGTGTCCGCAACGCTAATAGCGCATCAAGTTCACAATCTACGGTCACATAGAAATGTGGAACTTTTTGCTTTGATTCCACCAAACGTGTGGCGATCGTTTTACGCATATTATCATGGGGTGTGAAGAGATATTCATTCTCTTTGAAGAGTTGCAATATCTGTTTGTCAGAATCACCTGCTGCAATCAGCTCGCCGATTGATGACGAATAAGAAGCTTGAGAGATATCCCCGCTCATAGCTTTTTCTACATCGCGCTTGATAATACGTCCATGGGGACCACTTCCAGAAATAAGGGATAAGTCAAGACCCGCCTGAGAAGCTAACCGCCGCGCTAAGGGAGAGGCAAAAAGACGAGCTCCCTCTTTATCTTGCTGTATTAATTGCTGAGCGGATGATTCATGAGACATTTTTATCCCCTTTGTGTCCGTCTGCTTCAAAGAATCTGCTTGTTTTTCGCCCTCTGATTCTTGTTTTATAGAAGAAGAAGTCTCTTCTGCAACTTTTGCAGCTTCAGCTAAGTCTTCACCCTCTTCTGCTAAAACAACAATCAAAGAATTCACTTTAACACCTTGTGTTCCGGCAGAAACAACAATTTTAGCAACTGTCCCCTCATCGACGGCCTCGACCTCCATCGTCGCTTTATCCGTCTCAATTTCAGCAATAACATCCCCAGAGGAAACCTTATCGCCTTCCTTAATATTCCATTTTGTTAAATTTCCCTCTTCCATCGTAGGGGAAAGCGCTGGCATTGTAATTTTAATGGGCATTGTGCTTTCCTCCGTTATGCTCTGTATGTCACAGCCTTAACGGCCTCAATAATTTCAGCAGTATCAGGCAAAGCCAACTTCTCAAGATTAGCCGCATAAGGCATTGGAACATCTTTGCCGGAAATCGTCGCAATTGGTGCATCAAGATAATCAAAAGCCTGTTGCATAACACGCGTTGCTATTTCAGTTCCTACAGATGACTGAGGAAAACCCTCTTCAATTGTTACCAAACGGCCCGTCTTTTTAACGGAAGAAAGAATTGTCGGAAGATCCATCGGACGAATGGTTCGTAAATCAATTAACTCAACGTCAATACCAAGTTTTTCAATTTCTGGTAATGCTTGAACAGCGTAATGCATACCAATCCCACAGGCAACAATCGTCACATCTTGTCCAGACTTATGAAGTCGTGCCCGCCCAATAGGCAAAATAAAATCATCAAGTTGAGGGACCTCAAATTGATGCCCGTACAAAATTTCATTTTCAAGGAAAATAACAGGGTTATCATCACGAATAGCCGCTTTTAGCAAACCTTTTGCATCTGCAGCACTATAAGGCATGACAACTTTCAACCCTGGAATATGACTATACCAAGCAGCATAACATTGAGAATGTTGAGCACCAACACGAGCAGCCGCGCCATTGGGACCACGGAAAACCATAGGAGCCGTCATTTGTCCACCAGACATATAACGTGTTTTTGCTGCTGAGTTAATAATTTGATCCATTGCCTGCATGGCAAAATTAAATGTCATAAACTCGACAATGGGACGTAGCCCTCCAAAAGCAGCTCCAACAGCCAGTCCAGCAAAACCATGTTCTGTAATTGGCGTATCAATAACGCGCCGTTCCCCGAATTCTTCCAACAAACCTTGGCTAACCTTATAGGCTCCTTGATATTGCGCAACTTCTTCCCCCATGAGAAAAACCTTTTCATCACGCCGCATTTCTTCCGCCAAAGCCTGATTAAGCGCTTCACGAACTGTCATTGTCACCATTTCTGTTCCCGCTGGAATATCAAAATCAGGAGGCGGTGCAAAAGTAAGAGATTGCGGAACTGATGAAGGAAGAGAAGGAGAGGATACTTCAGTTTTTTGTGCTGTATTAGTAGGATGCGAAATATCTTCAGCACGCTCACCTTCTTCTAACAAAACTGCAATAACACTATTAACCTTTACACCCTCAGAACCTTCAGACACAAAAATTTTTCCAAGCGTGCCTTCATCAACAGCCTCTACTTCCATTGTCGCTTTATCCGTTTCAATTTCAGCAATAACATCGCCAGAGCTAACCTTATCACCTTCTTTCTTGAGCCATTTAGACAGTTTACCTTCTTCCATGGTTGGTGAAAGCGCCGGCATCAAAATATCAATAGACATACTTGCTTCCCTCGCATCAAACTAAAATATCCGTATAGAGCTCAGAAGCATCTGGCTCTTGATCACTTTGTGCAAAATCTGCCGCATCAGCAACAATTGTACGGACTTCTTTCTCAATAGACTTTAAATCATCTTCACTCGCCCAATTTTGTTTAAGAATCCGACTTTTTACTTGATCAATCGGATCGTGTTCCTCTTTTATTTTTTGAACTTCTTCTTTAGAGCGATATTTTGCTGGATCAGACATGGAATGACCACGATAGCGATAGGTCTGCATATCAAGAATGATGGGCCCTTTCCCCGAACGTGCCCAAGAAACTGCTTCATCAGCAGCTCCTTTTACGGAGCGAACATCCATACCATCAACAACAATACCTGGAATTTCAAAAGAAAGACCGCGGCGAGAAAAATCAGTTTCTGCAGATGCCCGTGAAACGGATGTTCCCATAGCATACTGATTGTTTTCAATAATATAAACAACGGGCAACTTCCAAAGTGAAGCCATATTAAAACTTTCGTAAACCTGCCCCTGATTTGCAGCGCCATCACCAAAATAAACCAATGTCACATTATCTTTACCAAGATATTGATTCGAAAATGCCAAACCTGAACCTATGGGAACCTGCGCACCAACAATACCATGGCCACCATAAAAATTCTTTTCTTTAGAGAACATATGCATCGAGCCACCTTTGCCTTTGGAAAATCCCCCTTGGCGTCCCGTTAATTCTGCCATGACGCCCCGCGGACTCATCCCAACAGCTAACATATGGCCATGATCACGGTAAGATGTAATAACTTGATCACCTTCTTTTGTTGCCTTTAATGTTCCAATAACAACAGCTTCCTGTCCAATATAAAGATGACAAAATCCCCCAATAAGCCCCATACCATAAAGTTGTCCTGCTTTTTCTTCAAAACGGCGAATTAAAAGCATTTCACGATAGGCATCAAGTTCTTCCTCTTTTGTAAAATCTGCTATTGGTGCTTTCTTTGTGGTGCTTGATAATGCAGTGCGCGCCACCGACGCAGAATTTTTTTTAAGTCGTTCTGCCATATTAAACTCCCTTTTATGATTATTTAGGAATAACCTTTACGAACAAAAGTTACAAGCCTTATCAATCGGCTTAAACAATATCATTGCTGATTGTCGTTTAAATTAAGCGATTTTTCATTTACCTTTGGTATCATTTTAAGGCATTAAGATTGTTAATTCATTTGGCTTAGAAAAATTTAAATTCTTTCGGACATATTCATCCAACATATCCTTTTCAATATGCCCATTGCGTAAAAGAGAAATACGCTTTTCAATGAACTCACGCTCAGCTTCTATTTTATGAAGCTCCTTTTCTAATTCGCTAATCTGCTGATTAACTTCACTGCGTGAATATAATCCATACTCACCATGATAAATATGGTAACTGAAATAGCTTAAAACGCCCACCGTCATAAGAGGTAGTACAAAACGCACTTTGATTGATCGACGTTTCTGCTTTGTCCACATAAAATAGCACAGTCTCTACAGCAAAAATTTCTTCATATTCTGCCTAACTATGCACGATTTTGATTAACACCTCATTACTCAATCTACACACGCAAACAATTTGTTATCACCAATTTATCCCCCCCTTGAACACAATCAAAGTAAGCTGAATGACTCACTTTTTATATGTCAAATATTGGATATCTCACTAATTTGTGATTTTATGCCCATCTTTGTCCTTAAAATTTCCTGTTAAAATGACTATAAAATCAATCAATACCCAAGGTGTAACTATTAAAAAAAGCCCTAGAAGCCCTACAAAAAATGGTATAGTTATCCAACTTATTATATTTATAAGAAGCAGTGCGATGCCCGTTCCAACTTTGCCCACCATAAAACGATGAATTCCTAGTCCACCTAGAAAAAAACAAACGACCGCTAACGTCACTTTTGATTGTTGTGACTGACCTTCAGTCAAGACAGGGAAAATAGATTTAACGGTATCCCCTTCACACACAAAATCAACAACATCACCAACCTTCGGCGGCTTTTTTCCTGACCAATCCCAATTCGCAAACTGATAGCGCTTACCATCAGCCCCTGAAATGAAATAATCTCCTTGATCCTCACCGATAATCTTACCTTTCATCTTCACCACCTATAAAATTGCTATTCATAAAGAAGTTTTTCTTCTAATATGATAATATGTTAGATAAACCTCACCGCATGAGTACGATCTGCACTCACCGTGATATATGACAATTTAAAAAGCTTAAAATCCCCCAACAACTTAAAATTCCCGCAATTATAAGTGGCAATACAAAGCACGCTGTTCGATTTGCACTTTTACTTTTTTCATATGAAATAGTACAGTATTTTTCAATAGTTTTATTTAAATATTTATCATTTTCTTTAATATTTCACATTTAAAGACATAGATTAAAATAATTTACATTATGAAATTTAATATATTAAAAACATTAAAAGTAAAGAAAGTCCCTCACTCTTTACATTTTATATTATTCTAAAATTTCTACCAATTTATAATTTTATCCCCATTTTCATCCCTAAAGTATCCGGATAAAATAACTATAAAATCAATAAATGCCCATGGTATAGTGATCAACAGTCCTATACCTGTTATAGTCATGAGAAACATCACAATACCCGTTCCAACTTTACCTGCCATAAAGCGATGAATCCCCAACCATCCAAAAAACCAACAAACAAGTGCTATCGCCAATCTTGATTTTTCTGACTGAGATTCACTCAAAAGAGGGAAAACAGATTTAACAACATCATCTTCATATACAAAATCAACAGTATCCCCTACCTTTGGTGTTTTTTTCCCTAACCAATTCCAACTCGCAAATTGATAACGCTTACCATCAGCCCCTGAAACGAAATAATCTTCTTGATTTTGACCAATAATCTTACCCTTCATCTTTGATCACCTATAAAGCTGCTCCTCATGTGTTATTCATAAAGAGATTATTTCTAATTTGATAATATATCGATTAACCTCACGGCGTAAATAAAATTTGTAGCAACCGTAATAAACGTGAAATTAAAATCGTTCAGAGCCCCCCAATAACCTAACGCTTTCTGCTGCTATGAGCAGTAATACAAAACACACCTTAGTTGTTTTACCCATATAAAATAGCACAGTCTTTATTCAATACTTTATTTAACTGTGCATATTTTTCTTAATATCTCACATTAAAGAGCTAGAGTAAAATGATTCGGTATGATGAACTTAATATGTTTATAAAAATAAAAAGCGACCTCAATTATCTGCTCTTTATTATAGATCTGTAATCTGATTCCCATTTTTATCCGTAAATTTTCCAGCAAGAATGAGTATGAAATCAACAATTGCCCAAATACCAGTAATCATCAATCCAACAACCGATAAAGATAAAACAAGCATTAACACACCCGTCCGAACTCTCCCAACCATAAAACGATGGACACCAAAAATACCTGCACACCAACAAAGGAGTGCAAACATTATCCTTGAGTTCTCTGTACCTGATCTCAACAATGGAAAAACAGAACTGACTACACCTCCTTCACAGACGAAATCAACGGTATCACCAATCCTCGGTGATTTCTTTCCCAACCAATCCCAAGTCGCAAACTGATAACGCTTACCATCATCACCCGAAACGAGATACGTTCCTTGATCTTGACTAATAATTATACCTCTCATCTTAATCCCTATAAATTTAAATGCCTATAAAATAATTGCTCTATGCCTTTGATAAGACAGCTCAATTTCATAATCTAAATGATCTTATACTTTCATATTTTGTGCTCACAACAATCAACGATATACATCACCAGCATAACGGGCTTGGCCCCCTAGTATTTCTTCAATACGAATAAGTTGATTGTATTTTGCTAATCTATCCGAACGTGCAAGAGAACCTGTTTTAATTTGTCCACAATTTGTTGCAACCGCAAGATCGGCAATGAAAGAATCCTCTGTTTCGCCTGAGCGATGAGATATAATGGCACGATAACCCGCTTTATGTGCTGTTTCTACAGCATCAAGTGTTTCACTCAATGTCCCAATTTGATTAACTTTTATGAGAATAGAATTGCCTACTCCCATCTTGATACCCTCACGCAAACGCGCTGAATTGGTTACAAATAAATCATCGCCCACAAGCTGACATTTTTCTCCAATTGTATCAGTAAGAAGCTTCCAACCTTCCCAATCATCCTCTGCCATTCCATCTTCAATGGTAACAATAGGATAACTTTTCACAAGGTGCGCCAAATAATCGACTTGTTCTTGGATGTCGCGACATTTTCCCTCACCTTTATAAAAATATGAACCATTTTTATAAAACTCAGTAGAAGCACAGTCTAAACCAATGGCAATTTGCTCACCTGGTTTATAACCACATGTTATGATGGATTCCATAATAAAATCAATTGCTTGGTCTGCACTTTTAAATTGAGGTGCAAAGCCACCTTCATCACCAACATTGGTATTATATCCCGCATCTTTTAAACGCTTTTTCAACGTATGGAAAACTTCAGCACCATAACGGATGGCCTCTCTCACGGTAGGGGCTCCTACTGGAATAATCATAAATTCTTGAAAATCAATCGAGTTATCAGCATGAACCCCACCATTAATAATATTCATCATAGGTGTTGGAAGAATATGCGCTTGCGGTCCACCAATATAACGATACAAGGGTAAATTTAATGAGTTTGCGGCGGCTCTTGCAACAGCCAATGAAACACCAAGAAGTGCATTAGCACCAAGACGAGCTTTGTTTGGCGTTCCATCCAAAGTAATCATGGCTTGATCAATAGCGATTTGGTCTCTTGCATCCCGCCCACCAAGTTCTTCAAGAATTTCGCCATTGACTGCAGCAACCGCTTTTTCAACACCTTTCCCTTGATAACGCGGACCACCATCACGAAGCTCTACAGCCTCATGTGCCCCCGTTGAAGCTCCTGAGGGAACCAGCGCGCGACCAAAAGCGCCATTTTCCAAATGAACATCAACTTCTACCGTCGGATTACCACGGCTATCAAGAACCTCACGCCCCATGATATCGACAATGATCGTCATCTATGTTTCCTTATCCAATAAAAGTCGCGATTCATTTCTAATGTCCTATTTGCGAAATATTTTTTCTCTTCTTAATTCAACTTCTTTGACAAATGATCAAATTCCATTAAAGTCTCAAGCAGTCTTTGTAAATCATCAATTTTAACCATATTGGGGCCATCAGAAGGGGCATGGTCTGGATCTTGATGTGTTTCTAAAAAAATACCGGCAACCCCAACAGAAACAGCCGCACGCGCTAATACTTCAACAAATTGACGCTGTCCACCAGATGAAGCCCCTTGCCCTCCAGGTTCTTGAACAGAGTGTGTTGCATCAAAAATAACAGGCGCCCCAAATGAACGTAAAATAGGCAACGAACGCATATCCGAAATAAGTCGGTTATAGCCAAATGATGTACCGCGCTCACAAAGCATAACATTGGGATTACCACTGTGAACAACCTTTTTTAAAACATTCTCCATATCCCACGGTGCTAAAAACTGCCCTTTTTTAATATTAATAACACACCCTGTTTTGGCGGCAGCAATCAAAAGATCTGTTTGACGACATAAAAAAGCGGGTATTTGTAAAATATCAACCGTAGAAGAAACAATGCTACATTGCTCTTCGGTATGCACATCAGTCAATATGGGACAATCAAACTCTTTTTTTAAATCAGAGAAAATGACCATTGCTTTTTCAAGACCAATACCCCGTGCTGCACTCAAAGAGGTACGGTTGGCTTTATCATAACTTGATTTATAAACAAACCCGATACCAAGCTGATCGGCAATTGTTTTAATACGACCAGCCATTTCAAAAGCATGATCACGACTTTCCATCTGACACGGCCCTGCAATTAATGAAAGAGGCATTTCATTTGAAAAAATAACATTTCCAACTTTTACTTGGGCATTTGGTTTTGTCATTTTATCCCTCAAAAGAAAAATTATACCTTAAACTAATCGACTTTGTTCTACAGCAGCTTCAATAAAAGAAGCAAAAAGTGGATGGGGTTCGAAAGGGCGTGATTTTAGTTCTGGATGATATTGAACACCAATAAACCACGGATGATCTGCATATTCTATTGTTTCCGGCAAAATGCCATCGGGAGACATACCAGAAAAAATCAAACCACACTGTTCTAGCCTGTCTTTATAATCAATATTGACCTCATAACGATGACGATGTCGTTCAACAATCTTTGTCATCCCATAAATTTGAGCAATATGACTTTCTTCTTTTAATTCAGCAGCAAAAGCACCAAGGCGCATGGATCCACCGAGATCACCATTTCTTGTTCGTTTTTCAAGAATATCGCCTTTGACCCATTCTGTCATTAAACCTACAATTGGATTTTCTGTTTCGCAAAACTCACTTGATGATGCATTCTCAATCTGCGCAATATTGCGTGCAGCTTCTATACAAGCCAATTGCATGCCAAAACAAATCCCTAAAAACGGAACTTTACGCTCTCGTGCAAATTGAATTGCTCGAATCTTCCCTTCTGCCCCTCGAGCACCAAAAGCCCCAGGAACCAAAATTCCATGCGCTTTTTGTAAAGTTGAAATGGAATCTTCTTTTTCAAGAAGTTGCGAATCAATCCACTCAATATTAACTTTCACTTTATTCGCTAAACCACCATGCGCAATCGCTTCGATAAGAGATTTATAAGCATCCTTTAAGCCCGTATATTTTCCTACAATAGCAATCGTAACTTCTCCTTCAGGGTGGTGAATGCGATGTGTAATATCTTCCCACCGATCCATCTGAGGAGGGGGAGCCGAATCGATTCCAAAAGCGCAAAGAACTTCAGAGTCTAAACCCTCTTTATGATAAGCCATGGGAACATCATAAATTGTTGGCATATCTAATGCTTGGATGACCGCTTTGGCGCGAACATTGCAAAAAAGTGATAATTTGCACCGCTCTGTTTCTGGAATAGACCGATCTGCACGCACAAGCAAAATATCAGGAGATATACCAATTGATTGCAATTCTTTGACAGAATGTTGTGTTGGCTTCGTTTTTAATTCACCTGCCGAGGGGATATAAGGCATTAATGTAAGATGGACATAAACAACATTTTGTCGGGAGAGCTCATTACCAAGCTGTCGAATCGCTTCAAGAAAAGGCATGGCTTCAATATCACCAACTGTTCCACCTATTTCACATAAAACAAAATCAAATTCTTCATTTCCCGTTGTAATGAACCGCTTAATTTCATCTGTAACATGCGGAATAACTTGGACTGTTGCCCCTAAATAATCACCTCGCCGCTCTCGTTCAATGATATTGCGATAAATACGCCCTGTTGTAATATTATCTTGGCTATTTGCAGAACGCCCCGTAAAGCGCTCATAATGACCAAGATCAAGATCCGTTTCCGCACCATCATCGGTCACGAATACCTCACCATGTTGATAAGGCGACATCGTCCCTGGATCAACATTTAAATAGGGATCAAGTTTGCGAAGGCGTACACGATAGCCACGAGCCTGTAATAACGCTGCTAACGCCGCCGCTGCGATGCCTTTTCCAAGGGAAGAAACCACACCACCAGTAATAAAAACATAACGTGCCATGGGCTTATGGTGATAAGCAATTTATAATGATTTTTCCAGCAAAAAATGCAAAAAGGAACAGTTTTTCTTCTAAAATAAAATCTAAAATAAAAAAGGTGAAAAAATCACCTTTTTAAAAATCTATATTTTCTTTAAAGAACTATTTTGTATTATGATCCGGAACTGTGTTTTCAAGAACCGGCGGAACTGGGGTTTCCGCTTCAGGATTTTTAAGCGATTTTTGTTCCTGCGGAGAATCGGAAGGACCTCCTAGCTGTTCAAGAATAGAAGGGGAAGACTTATCATCTGATGATGGGATTGATTCTGAACCTTTATTGGTAGAATTCTGCTCTGAATTAACCGGTATACGCTTTAAAATATCAGAGCTCGAATTTGATATACTTCCCACAACAGTAAGTCCAATGGACACAACAAAAAAGCAACAGGCTAAAATAGCTGTCAACCGTGTTAAAGGATTTCGAGATCCACGGGTTTTCATCAGCCCTGAGCTATTACTCACACCGAGCCCACCGCCTTCTGAAGGCTGGATTAAGATAACTCCAACCAAAGTAATCACAATCAATAAATGAATAACAATAAGTACTGTTTGCATAAACCCTGCTCTTCCAATAACTCTTTTATAGCTATTTACACATAAATAACACACAATCCAAGAGGGAACTCAAATTTCTCTGCTATAATTTACGACAAACATCGCAAATCGTTAAGAAATCAATGGCTTTTAAGCTAGCTCCACCGATCAAAGCCCCATTAACATGAGGAATGCTTAAAAGCTCAAAAGCATTGGATGGCTTTACGGATCCACCATAAAGCAAACGTATCTTATTGCCTTCATCACCAAAACGAGAGCGCATCTCATCACGAATAAAATGATGCACTTTTGCAATATCTTCTGAAGTTGCCGTATTGCCAGTACCTATCGCCCAAACAGGTTCATAAGCGATAATGGTATTCTCTGCTGTTGTATCATCTGGTAAAGATCCTTCAAGCTGTTGCGTAAGGACATTTAGGACTTCATTATTGTTGCGTTCCTCCAATGTTTCACCAATACACACAAGCGTCACAAGACCTGCGCGCCACGCTGCTCGCACTTTAGCACAGACAATTGAATCATTTTCCTGATACGCTGTACGACGTTCCGAATGCCCAAGAATAACATGACTTGCTCCAGCTTCTTTAAGCATAAAAGCTGAAATATCTCCCGTATAAGGACCATGATCATCAAAGTGACAATCTTGCCCTCCTAAAAGGAGATTTGCACCATCCAGCGTATCAGAAGCAGGCGATAAAAGCGTTGCTGGAAGACAAATAAGCGCTTCAAATAGATGATTGAGATCAGAGCTAACGCCTGTAGCAATAGCACGTAACTCTCCAAGCGATTCTCTCGTTCCATTCATTTTCCAATTTCCAGCAAGAAAAGGCCGAATATTTGGAGACATATTTTTACCTCAAGAGCTCTTATAATACTTTGTTTATCTGTAGTATCAAATTATAAAACGAAAGCAAGTCTTTAAAAGCTTGCATCTTTCGTCTCTTTATTGCAAATTCCATGACTGCTTTGATAGTAACTTATATTAAAAATGGGATTGAACAATGCTTGACGTCATAAGAAGTGCTACAAATTCTTGGATTTGCAGAGTTTTTCTTGCTATTTTACTCTTATGCTTCGTTCTTTTATGGGGGATACCACGGTTACACACAAAAAGCGAAAGAGATCTTATTACTTCTGGAAAGTCCATCGTAACGATCGATGATTATCGTCTCGCACTTGCCGATCAAAGCGCACGTTTAGCACAAGCAGCTCATCTTGGGCGAATGTTTACCCCAAATGAAATGCAGCAATACCAAATTCCTGCTTTTGTGTTTAATCAATTGCAACAAAATGTACTGCTTGATGAACAAGTCCGTAAAATGAAAATAAGTCTTTCAAAAGATACAATCGCCCGTACGATTGGTTCTGATAAGATGTTCCAGATAAATGGTATATTTGATAAAAATTTATTTTATAACTATCTTCAGCATTTACGTATCAGTGAAAGTGCTTTTCTTAATTATTATACCAAACAAGAAAAGCGTAACCAACTTATTGCAGCTTTACTCTCTGACATGAAAGCACCCGATCTCTTTTATAAAGCACTTGCTCTTTATCAAGGAGAAATGCGGAATGCTGATTATCTCGTTATTGATCTAAAAGGAAAGCAAACGATTGCTGATCCTGATCACGAAACACTACAAAAATGGTTTGAAACACATCAAAGTGAATTTCGCGCTCCGGAATACCGTACTGTCTCTTTGCTATCGATGGAACTTAATGATTTCGTAAAACCCAATGATATCTCAATAGATGAGGCGAAAGCCTATTATACCCAAAATGCTTCACGTTTTGTAACGCCTGAAAAGCGCATATTCGAAGAACTGCGCTTCCCCACCCGCGAAGAAGCCGATAAAGCGGCAAAAAAAATAGCCGATGGATTGAGTTTTGATGAACTGGTAAAAACTGAAAAAAAGACTCTTAAGGACATAAAAAAAGGGCCTCTTGCAGAAAATGAACTTCCTCCTCATCTCGCATCTGAAATTTTTGAACTCCAACAAGGGCAAGTCAGTTCTGTAATAAATGACTTACAGGGACCTGTTCTCATTCGCGTCACACATATTGAACCTACAAGCTCACTTCCTTTTGAAAAGGTAGAAGAAAATATTCGTCAAACACTTGCTAAAAATCGCGCTGCTGATGAAATCCGTAACAATTATGTATCCATTGAAAATGCTCGTTTTGAAGGCGCTTCTTTTAAAGAGCTTGCGGACCAATACAAATTAACTCTGCGCACAATTACCCTTGATAAAACAGGCAAAACGCTTGAAGGTACAGTCCTCACCGATTTGCCTCAAAAAGATACTTTACTAAATGCCATCTATCAATCAAATGAAGGCGCCGATCTTGATCCTCTCTCTTTTCAAAATGGTGGATATCTCTGGTATAAGGTCGATAAAATTATTCCTGCCCGCGATAAAACACTAGAAGAAGCTAAGATAGATGTTCTTTCTCAATGGAAAAATGAGGAGATCCAACGCCTTCTTGATGAAAAAGCCCAAAATGCTCTCAAACAGCTTATGGAAGGAAAAAGTTTTGTTGCCCTTGCTCAGGCACTTGGTGTTACAAAACAAACAACGCCCCTCCTCCGGCGTCAAGATCCCTCTGAAATCCTTGGTGTTGAAGGAATTAAAACATTATTTTCTGGTCCCCAAGGTCATTATGGCATCATAAAAGGTCCGGTTGCAACAAACCGTATCGTTTATCAAATAAAGTCTGTAACGATGCCTAAAGACATCACGCCTCATACTCTTCCACCTGAGGTTCGGACCAATATAGACTTAATGGTAAGCGAAGATCTCAAGCTAGAAATGCTACAAAGTGCTAATCAAGAACATCCTTTAGAGATTAATAGCAAAAATTATAATCAGATCTTTAACGCTCTCCAATAAAAAGGATGTACATAATTTAAAAAAACTTATTTGATAGAGTTTCTATCAGCGCTCCATCTATCGTTGAAAAAAAATAAGGCCGATCTCTTGTTTGCTTTTAGCTTAAGATCGGCATTATAATTAATGCTCTCGCAAGTCAGTGCATTTATGGATTTGCGAGAAAATAGTCAATGGGTATGGGGAGTCCGTTTTTTTCAACGCGGTAAGCAATATTATCTATCTAAAAGCTGTAAAGGTTGTCGCCAATTCCGCTATAAATGTCATCCCTCTTGTCATTACATTTACAGCTTGTCATATTGCCACTCTTAGCATTCAATTCATAAGGTGTGTATTGCTTCTTCCTTCCATGATTTTCATTGACACACCCAACTTATGATATGAAAAAACTATTTTAACATTCATTATAAACGTGATTTAAAATGAGAAAATCTTTATTTATTCAACGCTCTCATTCAATATGGAAAAAATAAACTCTCATGATAAATTAATATTTCTCCATATCATAGCAATCATCAATTACAGATTCATAACTTTAATTTTTCAAAAATGAGCGTTTTTCTATAGCCTTAATAGGCGGCTAAAGTAATTCCTCTCGTAATAAAAGAGAAATTATATTTCATTTGAAAATAAAATACGACCAATACATTTAGAGTCCCCAATACCAAAATTCTTTATCAAATGAACCAATGTATTAGGCTTTATCTTATATTTTTGTATAATATATTGATTTATAATAATAATATAGTATTATTTATATTGAATAAAAATCCTAAATACCATAAGATTCTTTTATTCTGAACTCATTCCGTATTGAATCAATCAAAACCTCTCACTTACACGTTACAAACGGAATGAGCGTTTGGATAATAAACATTAAAGAAAGAACATACCTCTTATGAAGAATTCCAAGGGCTGTCGCAATATTGGGAGTTGGACGCCTATGTAACAATGGTGCCGGCTTGTGCCTCTCCAACCACCCAATACATTGTATTTTCAAGGTCTTAAAATTTCTTATTCTTTTGCGTTCATAGAAAAAATTATCTCAATGTTTTCCATAACAACGAAATGATTTGGAATTCTAATATCTCTTTTTATCTTCAACATAAAAAAAATCAGTCTAACTCTAACGTTGTCATATTCTTTTACAATATCTTTGGAAAATGACCGCTTAGTGCTGTTCTTGTTATCAACCAATAGCGATGTATCAATGGCAAAGTTGCACTTTCTTGAAAAATTGCAGCCCCTAGCTGTAGAGCCTTTTGAAGAGAAGCCGGTATAATGACCAATGGAAGAAAGGCTGGCTTAAGAGCTCTAGGTAAAGTATGAGAAGACGCATAAAACTTGGTATAATGGTCACGTGATAATGCGACCATAGCTTCAACAATATGGTCCTTTTGTTGATCACTGAGACGATGAGAATCCAAATCCTTCCTATTTACCCCTACAGCCTGCAGCATATTAGTAGGTAAATAATAGTAATAGCGTGATTGCATGAAGGATAAAAGGCGCAATACACCGCTTAATCCTTGAGCAATTCCTCCATGTTTATAGGTATCTGTAAAATCTTGTGCGGCATCAGGATCTAATATCTGACAAGAAAGCTGTAAAATTATACTTGCTGTTTCACCACAATAATGCTCGAGATCATGAAAGGTTTCTAGTGGGTTGTGGTAAAGGTCTAAAATTTGTGCATCACAATACCGTAAAAAAGCTGTTTTAGGTAAATTAAAAAGAGTTATTGCTGTCAATAAATCACTTAAAATCGGATTACTGCCACTCGTTTGCATTTCACCATGCGCGATAGAATCATACCACCAGCGTAATCGTATTTCGCCGATGAGTGGATCATGAACACTTTCACGAATACGAGAAATCTCAGCATTAAATGCGTAGAGAGCAGCCAATGCTTTGCGCTTTTTTTTAGGTGCAAATAAAACCGATATATAGCGATCACGATCTATGGTACGTAAAATATCAAGACAATAAGGAAGAGAACCTATCATTCTATGAACCTATTAATGTCCCTTTTTTAGCCATTCAATTAATATTCTCTTTTTATTCATATTAAAAAATGAGAGATAAGAAAATACAGTTCAAAAAATAAGATTTTTAAATGTATTTCTTCCTGTCTGATGAATGAAAGTTTCTTTTTTAGTGACTTTTCTTTTCTGAAAGGAAATTTTTTAAAATTAAAAATTAAATCAATCATTTTTTTGATAAAATTTATCTTATAAGTTGAAACTTTCATTTATCGTAAAAGCAGCTAAAAATGAACCGTAGCATGCGTAATGAAACTTATGACAACAGACAACGCAAAACTCTTGTTAACTGAATAGATGACAATGCACTTTTATAGAAAATGCACTGATTATAAAAACTTCATCAAATGATTGACCTCTTCTCTTTTCTAAGAAGCAAAGATTTCTCTCCGCACCAGTCTGGCAAAAATCCAATTATTTTTGATAAGTTGCTATTGCTCATAACGAATTAGTTGATAACAATACTTTATCGTTTTGTCTGTTGAATTAGAAACCCTAAGGTCATATCATTCTCTCATTTCAAACCTATTCCCTTTCACGTGACACACAGAGCGGATGTGTGGATATTTTTTGAATAATCCCTCTTATAAATCGCCTCAGCTGCCTGAGGCTTATCACTTATGTGATATACGAGTCCCTATAAGCGAAGACCTGCTCTGAATACTTGCTGCTGTATTTAAAATACACTTAATGTAGGAAGTTATGTATATTTTACGTTCCTTATATCACCGCCTTAAACGACTGTATTTTGAAACACAGCACAATAATCACACGCATCTTTTATGCTAGACTAAGGTATTTATTTTATTAAACAATGCTTTATTCTACCGCAAATAATAATGCCGCAACAGCGCGATCTTCAGCCAATAAAACATTAAATGTACGCACCGCTGCTCCTGTACTCATTGTATCTGATGAAATACGCTTTTCCCATAAAAGAACTCGTAACTCTTCGGGTAATCGTAATAATTCAGTTCCAGTCCCTATTAATAAAACTTCAATCTCATTTGCCTCTTCTAAAACACGAGATAGATCCTCTTGAGCGGGAAGAGGCTCAGCCATATCAATGCCATAAATTCCTGATGGGACACAAATAATAGAACCTCTATGTGACATATCAGCAAAGCGAAATCCACCATTTCCATAAGCATCAATAGGTGCACGACTTGGGAAATGTGCTTCACGAATTTGAATGGCATCGGACATAAATAAGCACCTTTTATTTTTAAAAACCCTCTTGTCTTTTACTTCTCACCATAAAAGTTAACGGCAATACAAATAGTGATAGGTTAACCCTAGCTCTTCAGAATATTGAGGTAGAGATTTTACTATAAAATTTTGATCGGATCATACAACAAATATATGAAAATTTAGCAATAAACTGCGATTAAATGCTATACTTATATACCTTTTAAAAATTTTTCTGATTAGTTAACACAAAGATAAGAAACTTCTCTTTGATGGAAATAGGTACATTGTTTAAAAGACAGGAAAACTTGTCGTAATATCCCATAAATAAAACAACAATTTTAATAGTCTACAGAAAACAAAGACACTACTTTCTGTCGTGACTATAAAAACATTCCTCCTAATGAAATTGCCTTTATATTTCGATATTTTTTATAAAAATGCTTTTGCACTTACACTTTAAGATGCATTTTCCTTATTTTCCTTTGATACAGTTTTTTCCTCTTTAGAGATACTCACATCTCCCCTCACAGTCTTTTTAGACTTAGACTTTTGTGGTGTTTTTGTTTTAGCATTAAGTTTTGATTTTTTTTCTGTAATCGGCTGACCTTTAACACGTACATCCGCTAATGTTGAACGAACAACACGAATATTCATATTCTCACCAATTTCAACCTCTAGTTCACCACTCTCGTCGTGAACCTTCGTAACCTTGCCGATAATACCACCACCCGTTATAACTGTATCACCACGACGTACTGCATTAAGCATCTCCTGCCGTTTTTTCATTTGGGCGCGCTGTGGACGAATGGCAAAAAAATACATAATTGCAAAAATTAAAATGAATGGGATAGCGTTAACAAATGAAATTCCACTGGAAACATCGCCTGCACTTTGAGCATAAGCGTTCGTAATAGACATTTTTATCTCCTATAGTTAAACTTCAGGTATTTCCCACTCTCTTAAAACAAAACTCCGATTCAGAAAAAATTCCTAAAGAATTTATTATAAAAAGTGATAATGATATAACGTAATCTTGGTTTTATGAAAATGCAATAAATCCTTAAGAGACAGAATACAATAAGAAAAAAATTTAAAAAACAGATTTATTTTTCTCTATTATATATCCTCCACTAGAAGCCTTTTTTCTTACTCGATAAACGATACAAAACAATTTTTCTAATAGAAAAACATTAATTTATAGAGATAACTCATTATTTTTTAATGTCGAATAATAGAGCTCAATACCAAAAAACGCTCTCATTTCAAACCCTTTGAATTCATCAAAAAAAATTTCTTGCCCATCACGCCTGTGAAATGAACATAAAGATAAAAACTCTTTATGATAAGAAGTCAAATATCTTTTCTCATGCCCCTCTCAAATGCAAGAGTATTGCGAATGCTGGGTGTTGGCAAATCGTATGATGCTCTTTGTCTTATGCTTCATAAACATAAATATGATAATTTCTAATGCTCCCCAACAAACTACTCTTCTAAATCAATGATTTTTTGCTGACTTATTACGTTAGACATGTGCTAATATCTTTCGATGATAGAGCGTAATGATAAATCCATGAAACACGTCAATACTTTATCAAATGAGATCGGCTTTGAAAAAAGAAGTAACATAACAGATTGATTATTCGACTCCTCAAACATTGCTTAGTGTCTTGAATCATCTACAAGAGCAAATTGAACAGAAATATCATGATTGCAGAATTAGCACCGAAAGTAGAAGCTTTAGAAAATTTAAACGGTTCTTATGAGTGCTATTGATTTAAGAAAATAAATTGTTTTCATGAAATTTCCATAAACTATAAGCGCATTGAAATTTAATGTCATCAATCCCTTAGTTTTCCAAATATTTAAGAGGATCAACGGGTAACGAATTTTTACGCATCTCAAAATAAACACGTGGCGTTTTAACATTTCCTGAAACACCCGACTTCGCAATCTCATCACCGCGTCTTATCCTTTGGCCTTTGTTAACAACAAGCTGACTATTACATCCATAAATAGTGATAATATTATTTTCATGTCGAATCATAACAACATTACCCAGCTCTTTTAATCCATCTCCCGCATAAATAACGACACCATTTTCCGCCGCCTTTACCGATGATCCTTCAGGTACAGCAATGTCTATTCCTCGATTCATTATGGTTCCTTTTTTTTGACCAAACTGGCTTAATAAACGCCCTCGTACCGGCCAGCGCATCTTAGAAATCCCTGTGGCTTGCGGCGTCTTAATATTATCTGTACGTGTAACGGTACTTGATAAATCAGATTCATGGTTTAATTGCATCATCTGTTTAGAAGAATTTTTTTCAGGATTTGACCTGTTCACCTGTGCAGAAAGTGGCGTTGTTACAGGAGCTTTATATATAGGAGAAGCTTTCTTATTCTTTATAGAAGACGTCACCTGAGGTTGGAATGAAGATTTTGCTGTTGAAGTTGCTAACGTACGTCTGCTTGGAAGCACAAGAACCTGACCGATATAAATGGAATTGCTGTTTATACCATTTGCTGATTTTAATGCCTCCACACTAACCCCTACTTGTCGTGCAATACTGAGTAGTGTATCTCCACTCTGGACAATATAAGAGTTCTGCCGGAAAATAGGAGAGTTATTCATTTGTGAACGGGAAAGTGTTCCAAGGTTACGTGGAGGTGCCCCCATAACACGATCATCAGAAGAAACTCCCCTACCTTGCTGTGAAGAATTATAGGGAGGATTGTCATCGATCCACGAATCATCACTTGGCTCCACAGGAGGCAACTCAGTGCTTTGTATCATTTCCCCGCCGTACGATAGCATTCTCGGATCTGTAGACATAGAGTTCACTATATCTGATTGAGATGGTTCCCTATGATGAGAAGCAATATTGGAAAAACGTTGTGAACCAGAACTACAACCAGCAACAATAGTTACCACCGCTAAAAAAGTTATTCTCTGAAAATTATACTGAAAAATATTATCCAAAGCTTTTAGACACATCGTTTTGCTCACTCATCAATACTCAACTTACTCCATTAAAGCTTTTTTAAATTACCGAAGTGTTAAAATGAAATGTTTTATTCATAAATATCTTTAATTAAGATCAAAGTGAATTTAATAGAGAAAGTAAAATAATTTGTACTATTTCTTAAATTTTAAAAATTAGAGTCTCTCCGCAATACCTTTAATAAAAGGTTGATAACGCACTTGAAACAGTTCTAAACACTCAAATCGACTCCCAATTTTTGTATAGCGCGTCACCGTTTGTACCCCTTCATCAGGTCCTATCGCCTGAATGAGAATTCCATTTTCAGCTAAAAGTTCTAAAAACTCCTTAGGTTCATCAGAACGTGATGGCCAAATAAGAATGCGATCAAATGATCCCAAACCTACAACATTATGACTTCCATCACACTGGCGTATAACAATATTTTCAATACCCAAAGTTTGGAATTTTTGGCGTGCTAAATCAACAAGCGTTTTATAACGATCAACCGTTGTCACACGGTCACTTAAGCATGCCATAAGAGCCGTACAAAAGCCAGAGCCTGTACCAATTTCTAAGACACGATGCTTTTTTTTCAATGATAGTGCCGAAAGAATTAAGAGTTGTTCTTCCAAACGTTCCATATATTCCCCACACTCAAGGGGAATAACTTTATTATCATAAGCACTATTAAACCACGGAGCAGAAACAAATTGTTGACGTGGAATTTTCTCTAATGTCGAAAAAAAGCGCATGTCATCAATGCCTTTGCTACGCATTTTCAGGACAAGAGCAGCCAACTCCTCACGAAATTGCAAAATACCCTTTTGCTCCATAGTATCATTCACTCTCTAATGGAGATGCACCTTTATTATCCCTACAAACCGCTTCTTTTAAAATGGCAAAACCTTGCGTTTGCACAGCATTACCTCTTTGCAATAAACGCATAGTGTCTCTCCTTTCGAAAATTAAGCAGTAATATAACGCATGCCTCCCATATAGGGTTGTAAAACATCCGGAACAATAATTGACCCATCAGCCTGTTGATAATTTTCAAGCACAGCAATAAGACAACGGCCAACAGCTGTACCAGAACCATTAAGACTATGAATAAAATGTAATTTTTTATCGCCTTCTTTACGATAGCGAGCGTTCATACGACGACCTTGAAAGTCTCCACAAACAGAACAACTAGAAATTTCACGATAACATTCTTGTCCGGGAAGCCAAACCTCAATGTCATAAGTTTTACGTGCTGCAAACCCCATATCTCCCGTAGAAAGAACTACTGTGCGAAAAGGCAAATCGAGTCGTTTTAAGATATCTTCTGCACATTCTGTCATACGTTCCAATTCAATGAGAGACTGCTCTTCACTGGTAATCGAGACCATTTCTACCTTCCAAAACTGGTGCTGACGCAACATACCGCGTGTATCACGACCAGCCGCTCCCGCCTCTGAACGAAAACAGGGAGATAAAGAAGAAAATCGCAGTGGCAAATCTGATATTTCAAGAATTTCATCGTTGACCAAGTTCGTTAATGGCACTTCTGCTGTGGAAATAAGCCATCGGCCATCTGTTGTTTGAAAGAGATCTTCAGCAAACTTCGGCAATTGAGCTGCTCCATAAACAATCTCATCACGAACAAGAAGAGGAACAGAAACTTCTGTATAACCATGCTCATTGACATGCACATCAAGCATAAATTGTCCCAATGCTCGTTCTAGCCGCGCTAACGCCCCTGAAAGCACTGTAAAACGTGTTCCAGATAAACGACTAGCTCGCTCAAAATTCATCTGCTTGAGATCTTGACCAAGATCAAAATGCTCCTTTGGTGTAAAATTAAAGGTTGGAGGTGTCCCAAAATGTCGAATGACAACATTATCACTTTCATCTTTACCTTCCGGAACATCATCCAATGGAATATTGGGAAGAGCTGAAAGAATTTTTTCAAGATTTTCCGAAAGCTTTCTTTCTTCCACTGTTGCAGAAGAAAGAAAGACTTTAATCTCTTCAACTTCAGCTCTAAGACGTTCAGCCATTTGCTCATCAGATACAGCTAAAGCTTGTCCTATTTCCTTTGAAATCGCATTGCGACGTTCCTGTGCTAATTGTACCTTAGCAACATAGGACCGGCGTGCAAGATCAAGTTGTATTAACCTTTCAGCTTGTGGCTCAAGGCCTCTCCTTACGAGTGCTTTATCTAATTCTTCTGGATTTTCGCGAATCCACTTAATATCAAGCATTAAAATTCCTCATTTATATTGTTTTTATTCTATATCGTTTTTATTCATTTCTCATCACGTAAAATCATACACTTTTCTTAAGCGGATTTTCTTCTCTTTTCTATACCGTAAGCAATTAAAATTGAGATCTCATAAAGCGCTATCGTTGGTAAAGCTACTGCAAACATCGTAAAAAAATCCGATGGCGTTATCATTGCCGCAATAATAAAAGAGAGCAGAATAGCCCATTTTCGTTTAGAAACCAAATCATGAGACGTTAAAAATCTAACTTTTGTTAAAAGACTGATGACAAGAGGCAATTGAAAAATCAAACCAAAAATGAGGATAAACGACGTCATAAAGCCCAAATAATCAGAAATACGTACGACAAACTCTATCTTTAATTGAGCATCTGGAAGAAATTGTTGAGAAAGGCTAAACCATAGTATTATTGGCGCCAATAGAGCATAAACAAATGCTCCTCCAATACAAAATAAAATAGGGCCACCAATGAGAAAGGGCAAAAAAGCTCTGCGCTCATTTTTATAAAGCCCTGGTGCAATAAAACTATAGAACTGAAAAGCCATATAAGGAAACGATAAAATAATTCCCCCAAAAGCAGCAAGTTTCATCTTTGTTAAAAAAGTTTCCCATACCTGCGTTGATTGCAAACGAATACTCTCAGGATTCCCTCCTGCTATTTTCATCGCCCATTGATACGGCCATAGTAAAAAATTCAAGATATAATCTTTAACAAGAAAACACATCATAAAAGCGATCATAAATGCAACCAAAACCCAAATAATTCTCTGACGAAGTTCAATTAAATGTTCTAAAAGTGGTACCATATTGGCATCAACTTCATCTTTTTTTACATTCATGACACATCTTTTTTATCTTTAGAAGCAATAGAAACGCTTTCAGGGTGATGAGAAGCACGAGAGACTGTCCTATCTTTCTTGATTGCCTTTTGATCACATGCCAACAGTTCTTTTTCTGATTTATAGTGAATTGCCTTAATACCCAAATTATCGTGAATACCCTCCACTGTATTTTGAATGGAATCAAAAGTTTCTGTCAACTTCTCGCTTGAATCGTTCATATCCGAACATGTTTTTTGCAAATCATCGCTCTCAATTTGTTTTATTACATCATCAAACTGGTGACGAAGTTCATTTGCTGTTGAATGCATATAAGCTCTTACCCTTGCGATTGTCTTGAGTATTTTAGGCAAATCTTTCGGTCCAACGACAATGATGAGAACAAGTAAGATCACGACAAGCTCTGGTCCATCAATCCCAAACATCGCTTATACTCGACTTCCTCATAAAAAATAATGCACAATGATGATGACGTTTTTGTTATTTAATAGGTTTATTATTTGACACGCTGTTTTTTAGCAACAGACATCTTGCCTCCTTTAGAGTGAGAGGAAGCCTTTCTGCGTGTTGCTACATGTTTTACCGATATCGGCTGAGATGGTTGAGATTCTCCATCAATGATTTGGGAAGAAGCAGCCATTTCAACGTTATCCTCAATGCCTCCCTCTTCTTCCTTCATATTCTTTTTAAAGGCTTTAATTCCCTTAGCAACATCGCCCATTAATTCAGAAATTTTACCACGTCCGAAAAGCAAAAAAATAAGCAATAAAATTATAATTAAATGTGTTGGTGAAAAAATATTACCCATTAATCTCTACTCTATGCTTTTTATCTGACTTATTCATGCTACCTCTGAAGAATGTATCAAATATTGTATCCTATTTATATATTTTTTTCTCAACTTAAAAGAAATCACACGCTTTTTAATGGAAGAAGAGTGATCGTCGTCAATTAATCAGCCAATTTTTTAAAAGATGCAACCTCACATTTTTCTGAGTGTTTAAGTGTAATATCGTAATATAGACTCACTCAAAATGTGTATGAGACAATATTTGTAGGCGTGATCATATCTGAGAATATGTCTTATTATTAACGCGTAAAATAATACATTAATTTATAAGAATTATTCATTTGCACATTACAAGCAAGGTTAGCATAGAGAGATAAAAACTCTTAAATGCTCTTCTAGACCAGCTTAATTATCCAAGGCCTAGAAAATAAGTCGCAATATATAAGGATATGATGATGCTCGCTTTCATCTTTATTCAATAAAGAGCTTCCATTGAAATGTTTTCCCTCTTCTTGTTCAACTTTCATAGAAAAGGTTTAAAATCCCAATGAAATAAGGCTCCCGTGACATTCATATTTTATGTGTATCATTTTTTGATGAGAGGCTTATTTAATTTCCACAAAAAAATTTTTATGGATATCAATTCTATTATTCTATGCTAATAACCTGATACAGTTATCCATATGATAGAGTTTTTCCCATGAACTATCGGCATATTTACCATGCTGGCAATTTTGCTGATGTTTTTAAACACATTATTGTCATGCGTATTGTAGAGTATCTCAAACGCAAAGAAAAAGCTTTTCGCGTTATAGATACGCATGCTGGTATCGGTATTTATGACCTCTCTTCTTTAGAAGCCCATAAAACAGGAGAGTGGCGCGAAGGTGTGCAACGAATTTTTTCAACGCCAATCCCTGAAGATTTGAGAGCTCTCCTTTATCCATGGTGTGATATCATTGATGCCCTTAATAAAGGAGAAGAAGAAATTGTATTTTATCCTGGATCTCCTGTTCTTATTCGTCAATTATTACGCAAACAAGATCGCCTTACCGCAATAGAATTGCACAATGAAGATTATCATATTTTAGCAAAAAATTTTGCTGGCGATTATCAAACAAAAGTTCTGCATTTGGATGGTTGGCTTTCCTTAAATGCTCATTTACCCCCCAAAGAAAAACGCGGGTTTATCCTTGTGGACCCTCCCTTTGAAAAAACTGGAGAATTTTCCCGCCTTATTGAGGGATTAATGAAAGCCTATCGCCGTTTTTCTGGAGGAATCTATGCTTTATGGTATCCTGTTAAACATGACAAAGAAATTGAAAGTTTTCTTGATGCGCTTTATCAAACAGGGATTCCTAAAATTTTACAGCTTGAAATGCGTATCCGAAAAAATTCAAGTCCACCGATAATGAATGGAAGTGGAATGATTATTATCAACCCTCCCTATCTTTTGGAAAACGAAATTAAAAAGCTCAGCCCCTTTCTTATCAACCGTCTTGGACAAGATGAAAATGCTCAAATAACGTACAAATGGCTTCAAAGAGAACATCTAAATTAGACTTTGCTCTTACGTTTTCCCTAAAAAATACCCTTTTGTAAGATACAAAGGTGGTAAGACTCTATTATTTTTTTAAATAATATCAATATATAATATAATAATGATAAGCTTATAATGATAACGTGAATTATAGAACAATAAAGCTATTGAGCACCACCATTCTTACGCCTCATAAAAGGGATGTTTAGTTCTTTCTTGTATAGCTTCACTCCACGCGGCTCTCCCCATTTGTAACGTGCAAAAGATATCGGTTTTAAGTGAAAAAATCTTACACTTTTCAGGCGTTTAATTCAATGTCAATAATGATAAATTATTTTTATAAATCAATATTTTACTTCTTTGTTATTTTTTCTTTTAGAAAATGTCTCCTCTTATCATTATGAGTTTCCTCTTCTAATCATGTTTAATGAAACAATTGGCGCGTTCATAAAGCTGTCTTAAATAAACAACTCTCATATTTTTTATGAAAGATAGGCACTCTAAAATCACACTTTTATGCTATAACATGTTATTGATGAGCAAAAATTATTAAAGACATAAATAACCATTATTTAATGAAATAAGAATATTTCATACGTTAAACAAAAAGCATTTCTTGATAAACGAAATGATCCTAAAAAATAATACAAATTATCTGCAAAATGAACGAGAAAAGCTTTCTTTTCTCTCTAACCTTACATGGAACAATGCCAATCAAAGCAATGAGAAAAATCAATTCCAAGGTGTTAAATTCATACAAGAATTTGTTAAACACCTTCCGCATAAGCCAGGAGTTTACAGAATGATTGGTGAAAATGGTGATATTCTCTACGTTGGAAAAGCTCGTAATCTTAAAAAACGTGTTTCAAACTATGCACGTGAAAAAGGACACAATAATCGCATTACCCGTATGATTCGTGCAACATATCATATGGAATTTATCGTTACCCATACAGAAACAGAAGCACTCCTTTTAGAAGCCAATCTTATCAAAAGATTGCATCCACATTTTAATGTATTGCTCCGTGATGATAAAAGCTTCCCTTATATCATGATTACAAATGATCATCGAGCACCTGCACTTTACAAACATCGTGGTGCCCGAACACAAAAAGCTGATTATTTTGGGCCTTTTGCTTCTGCTGGTGCAGTGACACAAACAATTCATGTTTTGCAACGCGCTTTTTTATTACGAACCTGTACCGATGCAATTTTTGAAAACCGTACGCGCCCCTGTTTGCTTTATCAAATTAAGCGATGTTCTGCACCTTGTACTTATGAAATTAGTGAGAGCAATTATAAAGAACTGGTGAGAGACGCAAAAGCGTTTCTTTCGGGAAAAGATCAATCAGTTAAAAATGATATGGTTCAAGCTATGCATAAAGCTGCAGAAAATCTTGATTTTGAACAAGCCGCTTCTTATCGTGATCGCTTATCAGCCCTTTCTCACATACAAAGCCATCAAGGTATTAATCCTCAAACGATAAAAGAAGCAGATGTCTTTGCAATTGCTCAAAAGGAAGGAATGACTTGTATTCAAGTGTTCTTTTTTCGCATGGGGCAAAATTGGGGAAACCGAGCCTATTTTCCTAAAGCAGATCCCTCTTTTTCCCGTAATGAAATTTTAGCAAGTTTTCTTGCCCAATTTTACGATGATAAACCCCTTCCCAAAAGCATCCTTTTATCTGAAGAAATTGAAGAAAAGACACTTCTTACAGAAGCATTAAGCCTCAAAGCAAATCACAAAGTGTCTCTCTCTTTACCCAAGCAAGGTGAACGGAAAACGCTTGTTAACCATGCCTCTCTCAATGCTCATGAAGCGCTTGAACATAAGCTCGCCGAAACAGCAACCCATACAAAATTGCTTCAGGGGCTTGCTGAAACATTCCAGCTCCCTTTTCCTCCGCGCCGTATAGAAGTCTATGACAATTCTCATATTATGGGAACAAATTCTGTAGGGGCTATGGTTGTTGCTGGTCAAATGGGATTTGTTAAAAATCAATATCGCAAATTCAACATTCGCTCAACAGATATCACGCCTGGCGATGATTTTGGCATGATGAAAGAAGTGATTAAACGAAGATTTTCACGCCTTATCAAAGAACATGATTTGCCAAATAAAAATCATGATATAAAAGATCAAGAGGATGATCTTTTTCCCATTTGGCCTGATCTTATCTTAATCGATGGTGGTGAAGGACAAATCAACACTGTGCATACAATACTTGCTGAATTACAATTAAATAACCTGATTACAGTTATTGGAATCGCCAAAGGTGTTGACCGTCATGCGGGACGTGAACGATTTTTTATAAAAGGTACTCCTCCTTTTACACTTCCCCCCCGTGATCCTATTCTTTATTTTTTGCAACGTCTGCGTGATGAAGCACACCGTTTTGCCATTGGCGCGCATAGAATAAAACGAAAAAAAGCAACATTCAAAAATCCACTTGATGAAATCGAAAATATCGGTCCGTCAAGAAAACGAGCGTTGCTTCATCATTTTGGAAGTGCCAAAGCTGTTGCTGGTGCCTCACTTGAAGATTTGAAAAAAGTGACAGGAATATCTCTTGCAACCGCACAAAAAATTCATAACCATTTTCATGAAAAATAGGCTTGTTTCATTACTTTAGCCTTGTTACGTTTAGCAAATATATTTCCCTTTCACAAGAATTGAAAATAGCTCTATGAAAAATCATACTTTTTCTTTTCCGAATCTCTTAACTTATGCACGAATTGTTGCAGTCCCCATGGTTGTTGCGTGCTTTTTTTTAGAAGGACGCCTCCAATCAAGTGATATTGCGCGCTGGATTGCCGTGTCTATTTTTGTCATTGCATCTATTACTGATTTTCTTGATGGTTATCTTGCCCGTATTTGGGAACAAACATCCAATATTGGTCGTATGTTAGATCCAATTGCTGATAAACTTCTCGTCTCAGCTTGTTTGCTCTTGCTTGCCGCAGACAGTACCATCGCTGGATGGACTTTATGGGCAGCCATTATCATTCTTTGCCGAGAAATTCTTGTATCAGGATTACGTGAATATTTAGCTGAATTAAAAGTGAGTGTTCCAGTCTCTCGTCTTGCAAAGTGGAAAACTTTTGTTCAAATGATCGCTATTATCTTTCTTTTAGCAGGACCAGCAGGTAATAAAGTTTTTCCTTACACGGTGGAATTTGGCATTACTATGTTGTGGATTGCCGCCCTTCTTACATTGTGGACAGGGTGGGATTATTTTCGCGCAGGTTTAAAACATGTCATCTCATAAAATTGTCTTCTGATTTATAATGATAATCTATCTTTATGCACCTTGAACAAGAAAAGATACCCATAAATCTACTTATTTTAAATCTATTGATGATCAATCAATTGAAACATTTCTTTTACCCATCACAAACAAAGTTGGTGTCCAGATAAAAGGCATTCAAGAAAAAAATTAATAGGCTTTATCTCTCCATAAAAACAGTTGCAATATTAAAAGCAAAAAAATGATACATCTACATATCTATCAAAGAGATCTATAATCTTGTAAGCAAAAACCCGAGACATTATGTTTTGGGTTTTTGCTTCTTATTTATGCTTTTATTAACCAACAATTTCTATCTCAGAAAACCAAAAAGCGATTTCTGTTTTTGCCGTTTCAGCACTATCGGATCCATGAACAGAATTTTCACCAATCGACAAAGCATGAACCTTACGAATTGTCCCTTCTTCTGCGTCACTAGGATTTGTAGCCCCCATCACTTCACGGTTTTTAGCTATTGCATTTTCTCCTTCCAAAACCTGTACAATTGTTGGAGCAGAAGACATAAATTCAACCAATTCGCTAAAAAAAGGGCGTTCTTTATGAACAGCATAAAAATTTTCAGCCTCACGCTTGCTCATCCACACACGTTTAGATGCAATAACACGCAAGCCCGCATCCTCAAGCATTTTGGTAATTGCGCCTGTCAAATTACGACGCGTTGCATCTGGTTTAATCATCGAAAAAGTACGCTCTAAAGCCATTAACTCACCTTTATTTTATTGATAACATTCTCTGACTGTTTCTATAGCGAGCAGGCAGTCCTTTGCCAAGTGACTTTGCAACAATCTACACAAATTCTCAAAAATATAGAATGGATTGTAAAGAAGACTTCAATAAAATAGATACAGCTATAATTGCCCCTCCCATCATAAGATCACACCCGCCTCTCAGTAAATGTTGAACTCCTTATTATATTTCTAAACGCTTCCCATCAAAACTACCATTTAAACAATAACAATTATAAAAAAAACAACACGTAAAAATACATAACTTTTATGAAAATCTTTTTCTTTAAAAGGAGACGGTTCTAAACACTTCAAACCTAGGTTTTAAAATTCCCTCTCTCACTGAAATCAATTAAAAAATTCTCTATCATTAGAAATGATAGCGTACCCCTATAATTCCCTGAAGAGATTGTTTTGTTTTACGCCCTTTAACATAATGAGCCTCACCATATAACTTCAACTTCTCACTCACAAAACTGCTCAAACCTATCCCTAATTTACCCGCATTACCCGATAAATCGCTCGTAAATGCATGGCGTTCATTAATCACCGTTTGATTGTCATCTTTATTCTCACGCAACCATGCTGCTGTAATATATGCCTGTGAGGAAGAAGCCATGCCAGAGCCAAATTCATACCCTAAAGACAGCCCAATCTCACTGCGCAATGAAGTGAAGGGACGCATGTCACCTCTCATGTCATTCGATAACTTGATTTCTTTTCCTTCAACTTGCAACCATGTAAATTGTCCATAAGGCTGCAACCAACTACTCTTGGACGTCTGAAGTCGATAACCTGCTTCAAAGGAGGCTCCAACCGCCCATTGCTTATAACTGCCCTCAATCCCTAAACCATTCGTGGAAACCGCCTTCAGCGTATTTTGATAATGATTATATTTTAAAATACCATCGAGATACCATCCACTATAATCCAGATAAGTGATATAAGCGCCAATGCCATAACTATTGATACCGCTGGTACCTCCCCGAGCATGCACAATGCGTGCGTGGTCATAACTGCCAAAACCACCTACATAAAACCCTCCATTTTCCCACTCACTTAAGCCATTGATCCCTAAAACAATCCCCGTCTGATCGAGCTTAAAATCTATATGCTCTGTTGCTATGCTCTCTTTCGATTTAATCGCATAGCTCCATAAAGCCGTATTCTTTTTACTGTGATCTAGAATTCCTCTTCCCGAACGCACGCTTTGCATTTCATTGTGGAACACCATCGCTGGAGCCACAGACATCGACAATACCGCATCTGTAGAAGGTGTTGTTAAAAACTGAGAACCTGAAAATGTCTCACCCAATTGTGGAGAAGGTTGCTTCTGATTGCTTGGACGCAAAGTCATTTGATCGGCTAAAACTTGAGAAGAGGCTGAAACAGCCATCTGTTGTTTGTCACCCAAAAAAGGATGTGGATCTGATGGCGGCGACACGACACGAGTCTGATTTTCTTGAGAAGAAGATACTGAAATACTCGAGACTCTTTGTACTTCTCTTAAATGACGTGGAGGCCGTTTCTTAGGTGTCTGTTTTTTAGGAGACCTTGGAGCACGGGTATTTTCACCTCCAGAAGAACCACCTTGTTTAGACTGTGTACCCACATCAGGAGATAATACAACAGGATCCTTCGTTTTCTTGTTTACACATTGTACTTCAGCACTAGAACGCTCTGAATTTTCAGAGGCTTTACTTAGATACCAAATTGTAGCAGTTCCACTAGAACTAGCACATCTTTCTCTCTTCAGCAATTGATACTGATAGGTTCCACCATCAACAGCTGTAATGTCTTTCCCCGAAAGATCTGCCAAGGTAAAATTAGCTCCTTCACCTTGGCTTCTATCGGTAATTAACGGAAGCTCAGTAACAAAACTATTCCTTTGTAAGAGAGAACCTGTAATCTCCCGACCAGAATCTGTAACGCTTATTTTGTGATTCCCTATGCCCTCACCAATCAACAAATAATCACTCACATCCCATGTCGCACTAATATTAAATCGAAAATGTAAACTTCCTGAAAGTCTATCAACATGAAGTGAAATATGACGTGGATCATACTGAATAGAACTAAAAATAACGGTTCCATCTTGTCCCCCTAAATCTTCAATTTTAATCTGTGGTTTATGCTTAGTCTCCCGCTCACCAACAAAAAATAGTGTTTCATCAACTCTTCCCCGTATAGAAAGCTTTTCTTTTGTAATATGGTTTGTCCCATCACCCGCAAATAAATAAAGTTCTCCCTGGCCATTGACTCTTACTTTTCCAACGACATCTTTCGCATTAACATGGAGCCACGATTTGGCATGATCCGTAATTGTTAAAGTATTCACGAGCCCTCTAGGATAGACAACTTGAATAGCTCTTTCACTTAAGGTAGTTCCTACAGACTCTCCTAATGCTAAAACATGTTGCCTGCCATTTCCAAAAACCGAAGTTTTAACTGACTTTCCCCCCTCTTTTCTTTCTCCCGCATAAAGATTTTGTTCTCCATCATTACCCACTTTCGTATTTTCAGCCTGTGCTCCATCATATACATCCTGCTGTCCTATTCCTCCACCACCGCCAGTAACTGTGGCCCCATATGCAATGCTTCGGCTCAACACACTTGCGAGATCAACATCTCTATCTTCAAAAACTAATTGTTTCCCTCCAAGGATTTTAGTTAGCATTGCCTTTCCTGCGCGTGTAACGATTTGCATCCCACCTTTTTGAATAGTGGATTCTAGAGAAACTGCTCCATTTTCAACAAGCTCAATGCTGTCATCCCCGATTTTAATATTATTACTAAGAAACGCACTTGTAATCAGTACTGAACCTTTTGGCACCGTCCCTCCACTTCTCACCTGTGTTACTCTCGTTAGCTCTCCATTTCTACTCTCAACTGCACTTGCAGATTGCACAAGAAAACTACTAATCATCAATGCTGAAAAACTTAACTTGTATTTATATCGCATTATCCACACTCCACTCTCAATTATTTAGAAAAATACCCCGCGGCTACGCAGGTAGTACGTTTTAGATTGTATCATAATGTGTTTTATTTATGTCTAAATGCAATTTTTTAGTGTATTTTTTAAAAATTAAACAACTAAAAGTTGTTATTTTATCAACCACTAAAAACGCTAACTCAAGGTAGAAAAACTGAATAAAATTCAAATTGTTTACTTGAATTCAAGGAATAATTTGCGTATTTGTATTTGAAATTATGGAGGGAAAATGTACATGCCCTTTAACGAGGTTCCAACCCCCATGTAAAACAAAGCGCCCTTGGATTGCATATACACGGGTCTGTTTTAAAGAGACATCTCTCAATATGCCGTGAATCTATTTCCTCACGTCGATAATGAATAATATAATAAACCCATTAAAGACTTCCATCTTTACGCTTATGGTAAAGCAAGTTGACTCTATCACACACTTTACCAGCTCTAAAATGTTGCGATAATCCTTAGCACTTGAAGTGATTCATCAGAAGCATTTTGAGTGCTTTCGTGCACAATTTTATTCTACACGGCTCTCCCCCTTGTGACGTGCAAGCAAATGGTTTTGATTGATTCAACATGGAACAGATTTAAAATGAAAGAATCCTACGATGTTCAAAACTTTCATTCAATATACAAGACAATGAACACTCTATAATAAATTAATACCTTGTCTTAAAAGAGAGTATAAAAGCATCCTTACTGTTTGAAAAGGGCTCTATACTCTCAAAAAGACGTAGTGAAGCGTTATCTGTTTAAAGTTATAAAATTAATCAGCCGTGTAAAGGTGTACTTAGAAATTATAGCGTAATCCTAAAATACCTTGAAGAGCATTTTTAATCTTATGTCCTTTTAGATAATATGCTTCCGCATAAAGTGTGAGTTTATCATTGACCGAACTGTTTAAACCAATTCCTAATTTACCCGCACTACCCGATAAGTCTGTGATAAATTTATGCTGGTTATTAATTATCGCATGATTATCATTTATATTCTCACGCAACCAAGCTGCCATTATATAAGCTGTCAATGAAGTTTCTGAATTCACAAAGAATTCATGCCCTGCCGTTAGTCCAACTTCACTACGGAATGAAATCAATGGACTTAAATCACCGACCATTCCATTGGAAAGTTTTATTTTTTTACCTTCAACCTGCAGACCTGTTAGTTTGATATAAGGCTGCATCCAAGTATTTTGCGCTGGTTCAAAATAACAACCAATTTCAAATGATCCACCGATTGCCCATTGATTGTAATGACTTTGAATCGCTAAACCATTCGTTGAGATGGCTTTCAAATTATCTTTATAATAATTATATTTCAAAACACCATCCATATACCATCCACGGTGATCAAAATAAGTTGCGTAAGTTCCAATGCTATAAGAGCTTAAATCACTGTCCCCCCCTCGCGCATGGGAAACACGTGCTTGATCATAACTAGCAAAACCTCCAACATATAATTCTCCATGCCTTAATTCATTCAGCTGATCAGCACCAAAGACTAAACCTGTCTGCCCAAGCTTAAAGTGTGTATGGCCTGTCGCAATGCGTTCTCTGCTCTTAATCCCATAAGTCCATAGCTCGATATCTTTTCTATTTCTGTTCCAAATTTTTCTACCATTCCGTACACTTTGCAATTCATTGTTAAAAATAAGTCCAGGAACGACGGACAACGTTAACACTGCATCCGTAGAAGGAGTGGTTAATGTTCCCCCAGGAACAAACGGATTTGTAGGATCTGGAATAGAGTTTTCCGGTCCACTGAGGCGGTCTGCAGATAAAAACCAAACTTTTCCATTTTCATCCTTTCTTTCTTTCAGACCATACATATAAGTTCCACCATCAAGGGCATTAATATTTTCACCCTTAAGATCTGTCAGCGTAAAATGCGCTCCACCACTTTGATCCGTAATTAAATCACGTTTATGTGAAAAAGGATCCGTGATTTCAACACCAGAATCAGCAACAGTTATCGTATGATTCCCTGCGCCTTTCTCAACGAAGAGATAATCTCCACGGTCTTGGGCAATTGTGGTATTGAATGCGAAATGTAAACTTCCTGAAAGATTATTCACATGAAGCTGAGAATAATAGGGATCAGAACCCGTAAATGCAAAAATAACACTCCCCTCACCACTTAATTTTTGTATCAAAGAGCTTTTTCCATCAGACTCATCCGCAAGTGAATACAGTTTTGTCTCTTTTCCATTTAAAAGAATATCTTCTACTGTGGTGCGATGTTCATCATTCCCAGCATAAAGATGAAGCTGTCCAGAATGATTTACTTGTGTCTTGCCTTCTAATGTCGCTCCAGCATGTACCCATGATTTTGTTTCATCATTCATTGTTAGATTTTTTACAGATCCATCCGTATATATTTCCTGAATAGCGTTCTCATTTAAAGTGACTCCAATAGCCTGACCGCCTTTTAAGATACGCTGTTTACCACCAGCAAAAACTTCTGTATCAAATGCAAAACCACCATTTTTTGCATCTTCAGACTTTGTTCCAACCTCTTGGATGCCCCCTCGCATAACTTTTGTATTCCAAACTTTACCCCCATCATATACTTTTTGTTGACCGAATGTTTCCTCTTGACCATAAATGACTGTATGAGAAGCGCTACTCCCTTTAAGCTCTCCTCCAACATCCCCCTCCCCAAAAACAAGCTGCTCCCCACCATAAATTTTAGTCTCCTCTACTTTTCCTCCATTTCCAACACTTTGCTGTCCGCCTTCTTTAACGACAGCATTTTTCGAAAAGCCTTGTTTTCCCTTTAAAGCCTGAACATTCTCAATTCCACCATGTTCAATTTTACTATTCTCACTGAGACCTCCTGCATACACATAAAGCTCCGCACCATTCTTTACCGTATTATCGATAGACCGCCCTGGACTATCAATTTCACCATCATTTGAAATGTATGCTTTACCTTCATGATCAAGGACATAATTTTCGAGCAGTGCCCCATCTTTAATGAAGATAAGCTCAGGTTTTTTAAGAAACGCAGTATTTTGTGCTCGCACATTATCTCCAACATTGTCACGATGATTACTCTCAAGCTCCTGCTGGCTTGCAATTCTAGCACCCTTAACAAGGGTAAAATCGCTAGGCTTTTTTAAAAAGCCTAATTCATTGTGTCTTCTTACAATGAAATCATTCGATGCTCCAAGGATGCATCTTCCTGTTTTCATATCTTCATGATATTGATCGTGAAATACTTGATCATTTTCATAACTCGAAGATTGACAGAAAAGAGGTATTCTCCCCTCATTTGCGGCAGCTGCCTGTACAAAACAGCTGCTCAACAAGAGTACCCAAAAATTGCGTTTCCATTTGTATTGTGTAGCCATATCCTCCCCCCTCTTTACGCCTGCATAGACACCAAACGTAACTAGCTCTACAAAATATATTTTCAACCTTAGATTGTAACAATTCTTCTGAGTAGCCTCATTACTTCACTCAAAGAACTGTTCTTTACCATCTCTTCAATGCGTTTTTGACCAAAAATATAAGGAAATTCCTACATTTTTTCAAAGTTTTTTCATCAAAGAAAAAAGTAACACATCATAAACTATAATATAAAAGAGAGTGTACAATCTGTCATGAAAAGCGAGTCTGTAGGCTCTGAAAAGTTATTTACGCTTTATTAAAAACTTTCAAAAACAATTATAGATTTGAAAGATAATTATACTCTTATCATTAGAAATGATAGCGTACCCCTATAATTCCCTGAAGAGATTGTTTTGTTTTACGCCCTTTAACATAATGAGCCTCACCATATAACTTCAACTTCTCACTCACAAAACTGCTCAAACCTATCCCTAATTTACCCGCATTACCCGATAAATCGCTCGTAAATGCATGGCGTTCATTAATCACCGTTTGATTGTCATCTTTATTCTCACGCAACCATGCTGCTGTAATATATGCCTGTGAGGAAGAAGCCATGCCAGAGCCAAATTCATACCCTAAAGACAGCCCAATCTCACTGCGCAATGAAGTGAAGGGACGCATGTCACCTCTCATGTCATTCGATAACTTGATTTCTTTTCCTTCAACTTGCAACCATGTAAATTGTCCATAAGGCTGCAGCCAACTACTCTTGGACGTCTGAAGTCGATAACCTGCTTCAAAGGAGGCTCCAACCGCCCATTGCTTATAATTGCCTTCAATCCCTAAACCATTCGTGGAAACCGCCTTCAGCGTATTTTGATAATGATTATATTTTAAAATACCATCGAGATACCATCCACTATAATCCAGATAAGTGATATAAGCGCCAATGCCATAACTATTGATACCGCTGGTACCTCCCCGAGCATGCGCAATGCGTGCGTGGTCATAACTGCCAAAACCACCTATATAAAATTCTCCATTTTCCCACTCACTTAAGCCATTGATCCCTAAAACAATCCCCGTCTGATCAAGCTTAAAATCTATATGCTCTGTCGCAATGCTCTCTTTCGATTTAATCGCATAGCTCCATAAAGCCGTATTCTTTTTACTGTAATCTAGAATTCCTCTTCCCGAACGCACGCTTTGCATTTCATTGTGGAACACCATCGCTGGAGCTGCAGACATGGACAATACCGCATCTGTAGAAGGTGTTGTTAAAAACTGAGAACCTGAAAGTGTCTCACCCAATTGTGGAGAAGATTGCTTCTGATTGCTTGGACGCAAAGTCATCTGATCGGCTAAAACTTGAGAAGAGGCTGAAACAGCCATCTGTTGTTTGTCACCAGAAAAAGGATGTGAAACTGATGGAACTGCTCCTTTAATCATTTGATTTCCTAGATTTGAAACAATTGAAGAAACAGAAATTAGAGATTTTTGACTCACGTTGTGGCGGTTTTCTCTTTGACGAGGTAATTTAATCGCATGCTCCTGTGTATTTGTAAGCGTTGAAAGAGAAGAAACTGGTTGATTTTGACTTAAATGCCGCGCAGATCTGCTTCTACGCTGCGGAAAATTGTTAAGAAATGGAAAATTATCAATAAAAACTGCAGATAAATACCAAACTTTTTCACCCCCATCCTCCCTAATTTTTTGTTTTAAACCATACATGTAGGTTCCACCATCAACCATTCCAATTTTTGCACCAGAAAAACTTTGTAGAGTAAAAGAAGCGCCTCCACTTTGATCCAAAATTAAATCAAGTTCTGTTGAAGAAGGATCAACAATTTCAATACCAGAATCAACCACACTTATTGTGTGAGAGCCATGACCATTTTTGATAAAAAGATAATCCCCTTCTCCTTCTGCAAGGCTGACATTAAAACTGAAATGAAGACTCCCCGAAAGATCATCAACAGAAAGCTTAGAGTAATACAAATCATCTTCAGAAGAGGTAAAAACAACTTTTCCTACACCGCTTAACTGCTGAACATGTGTACTTTTGTCGTCAAATTCATGAGCAATGAAGTATAATTGAGCCTTTTCTCCATTTAGATTGATATTTTCTGCTTTAGTTTGTTGATGATCATTTCCAGCATAAAGGTGGAGTCGTCCCAAATCCTGAACCTCTATTTTTCCTTCTAACATCGCACCAGCAAAGACCCATGAATTGGCTCCCTCTTCAATTGTTAGATTTTTTACAATACCCCCAGCGTGAACTTCTTGAGCACCACCAGTACGTAAAATTACTGTATTTGCTTCACCCCCTGCTAATACTCTCTGTACACCATCCGCAAAAACCTCAGTATTCACCGCTAAGCCACCGGTTTTTTCTGCAAAGTTATCATCATCAGGGAACCATTTAGCAAGAGTTTGTATTCCACCACTCATTACTTTTGTTCCCACTGCCATTCCATCATCATATACATTCTGCTGTCCTAGCATATCCCCTTGACCATAAATTATCGTATCATAAGCACTGCTCCCAACAATCCCACCGTTCACGTAACTATCTCCCCAAATCAGTTGATCACCACCGTAAATTGTGGTCTGCAATGCTGTTCCTCCTCCTTCTACCTTTTGTTGCCCGCCTTGGTAAATAATCGTAGACTCCGAGATTCCCTGTTCCCCTACAATCTCAGAACCACCATTTGCAATTGTTGTATTCTTAACAAAACCACCAGACTCAACATAAAGTCTTCCAGATCCCTCAACTGTAACGTTAATGGATTGCTTAGGAGCACCTTGCTCTCCATCATCAGAGATATGAACTGTGCGATCACCATCGAGCAAAAAGTTTTGTAGAATTCCTCCTCCCTCACGAATACTGAAATTAATGACATTAGAATATGGATCAAAATTAATATTAACATCTTGCGACGACGTCATATTTTCTTCTTTTTCAGGAAGCTTATCTATAGGCAACTCGGTATGAGATGGAGGAACGATAGGAGTAAAAATTTCTTCCGCTGTCGATAATGTCGATAAAGACCAAATCTTTCCACCGTTATGATCTTTCGTCTTTAGAGCATACATGTATACTCCATTGTCAACAGTAGCTACCTCCTCACCAGAAAAATCTATCAGAGTAAAGTTTGCATTGCCGCTTTGGTCATGAATTAAATCAAGCTCTAAAACTAAATTCTGATTTAGGAGAGAAGAATCGGCAATTTCAACACCAGAATCGATAACGCTGATGGTGTGATCTCCTTCCCCCTTTTTGATAAGAAGATAATCACCACGCTGCTCCTCAAAATTGGTATTAAAACTAAAATGTAATTTCCCAGAAAGATTACCGACCTCAAGTTTAGAGTAATGTGGATTAAATACGGTAGAAGTAAAAATAACTCGACCATTACCACTTAAGTTCTCAATTAAAGAACTTTCATTGTCCATATCAGAAGCAATAGCGTACAATTTTGTATCTTCGCCATTTAAAATAATTTTTTCTACTTCAGTACGAGATCGCTCAGGGCCAGCATAAAGATAAATTCGCCCAGAATCATGAATCATGGTGCTTCCCTCTAATGTTGCACCAGGATGTAACCATGATTGTGCTTGATCCTTAATGATTAAATCTTTTACATAGCCCCCTAAATCTATTTTCTGAAAAGCACTCCCTTGTAAAGTAACGCCAACGGCTATTCCCCCCGCTAAAACATATTGCTCTCCACCAGAAAAAACCTCTGTATTAGATGCAAAACTTCTATAATCGTCGAGATCCCCTTCTACATAAAGATTTTGTACCCCTCCTTCCATGATCTTTGTACGAAAAACCTCTCCATCATCATACACATTCTGATATCCTCGCACCCCGTTTTCACCAGAAATGACGGTGTCATAGGTGCTGCTCCTTACCACCGCACCCTTGATAACAGACTTTCCTGAAACAAACTGCTCACCACCATAAATTTTAGCCCCTTCAGCTTTTCCCCCCTCTTCAATCCTTTGTTGTCCACCTCTCTTGACTATACTATCTTGTGAAATACCTTGCCTTTTAATAAGCTCAATCCCGCCTCTTTGAATTGTCGTATACAAGCTAAAACCACCGCTATAAACAGAGAGCTTTCCACCATCTTTAACTGTATTACTAATTGAAGTTTCTCCATTACTCTTAACTTTTGTGCTGCTCATGTCAAAGCTAGGATCAGCAATCGTGACAGTCATTCCCTTTTCAATAGTCAATTCTGTAAGTTCATCCGGTAATGAAGAAGTAGATGACTGCAAGCTAAAATCAGTAAATAAAGAGATATTTGTCTCATCAAGAGCATAATTCGCATCTAAATACCAAATTTTACCGGTGCCTTTATCTTTTCTATGTTTCAAACGATACCGATAGGTTCCAGCATCAATCGTTTCGATTTTTTCACCAAAAGTGTTTGTCAGAGTAAAACGCGCATCTCCACTGTGATCAGAAATTAATTTAAGCTTTTTGTGAGAAGAATTTATAATTTCACGCCCAGAATCGATAACGCTTATTGTGTGGGAACCAGAGCTCCTTTCTTTAATGACAAGATAATCACTAAGGTGCTTGGCAAAGTTGACATTAAAATCGAAATGGAAAGAACCTGAAAGATCCTCAATATTAAGCTCAGAGTAATGCTTATGAGCCCCTGAAGAGGTAAAAATAACTCTCCCATTTCCTTTTAAATTCTGGATATTAACCTGAGGTTTTTTGCCGTTATTTTCAGAAGCAATAATGTATAGCTTGGTATCTTCTCCATTTAAATTAAGATTTTCTACTTCCGTAATAGCTTTACCATTCCCTGCATAAAGATAGAGGCTGCCAAAATCATAAATATTTGTCTCCTTATCTAATATCGCACCAGCAAGTAACCAAGATGTTGCTTGATGATTAATTGTTAAAGTATCCGCATATCCAGCATCATATATCTTCTGAGTCGCTCTATCGTATAAAGTAACTTCACTCGCATTCCCTCCCGCAAAAATATTCTGCATCCCATTTTTAAAAAGCTCGGTACTCAGTGCAAAAGCCCCCTCATTGATTGTAAAATCCTCATCTTCTGTATCGGCTGTATCAGCATCTTCTGAGAAGCCGTTATTAAAATTCCCTTGGCCATCAATATTCTGGATGCCTCCTTTCATAATCCTTGTATCAACAGCCATCCCCCCACTATAGACATTTTGTATTCCTGGCATTCCATCTGCGGCCTGAATTTCAGTGCCATAAGCACTACTTGCCTTATCTTCAAGACCTGAACCATCTCCAAGGATCATCCCCTTACCAAAAATAATCTGCTCACCCCCAAGAATTTGAGCCCCTTCAGCATTTGCACCACTTTCAACAATTTGTTGCCCCCCTTTTTTAACCGTGGCATATTCTGAAGTACTTAGATTTTTGACAAGCTCAATCCCACCATGCTCAATTGACGTATCTCGACTAACACTTGCTGCATCAATATAGAGTTTTCCTCCCTGTTGAACCGTATTATTGATGGAATAGCCGGCATCTTCATAGTTAAAGCTATTTATTTCAGAAACTTCAGATTCACGGTTATTAATATAGATCGTAGCACCATCACTTATTATTGAATTTGTGAGAACTTCAAAGAACAAGTTGTCTGCCCCCTTCCTTTCCTCTTCTGAAGGCTTCCTTCCTTCTATCCTCTTTTCATGCACTATGATTTTTGCCCCCTCTTTTTTCTCTTTTAATCCCCTCACTTTTGAGAACAATTTTCTTGTCTCTTCTAGATGTTCATTGATGCCGACTGGTGTTAATAGCTTTTCTTTTAATGTCGCTACACCATCTGCATTCGCAACTTTCACAAAAAAACTACTGGTCATTAACGCATAAAAACTTAATTTCAATTTGCGTTGCATTATTCACACTCCATAATTCTAAATTCATCCCCCGTTTAGAAAAAAGTGCATAGACCAAAACAACATCTGTAATGGCTTAACCTCTTATTTTTTTAAAGATAATAAAGCATTCTATGATTAAGCTCTGGCAGATCAAATATACACCATGTGTTTTTAAAATGTATGCACAACTAAAAGTTTTAATTTTTAATACATACACTTAAAAAGTGTTATAATTATATTCATAAAAAATTTTTTTAATATTTTTGAAACACTAATCTGCGAAGCAGATTGATCCTCAATAAATAAAAATAGTTAAATTTTAAAGGAAACAGCACTATGCATGAGGAGGAACTTTTATGGCTCCATATTTTCATTTCTACAGCGTTTAAAATAGTTTCTTTACTCACTTCAATTTTGATAATCTAAAAAACACTTATTGATGTTCATCAGTCCATCATCGTTGTTCGAATATATTTTCGAATATATTAGAAACATCATAATATCGACTCGACACTGATTTGAAATTTTTATAATTATAGTCGATTAATTCATATTTGATTTGTCATATACTGAAAGGGACATTCTATTCATGTCTATAAACTTAGAAATGCAAGGTACAAGCAACAGAAATTCCCCTCGTCGCATTTTGTTTGCAAGCCTTATTGGCCCAACAATTGAATTCTTTGATTTCTATGTCTTTGCCACTGCCGCAGCTCTCATATTTCCTCATGTGTTTTTTCCAACGCAAAATGATCAAATTGCCATTTTACAATCTTTCCTGATCTTTGGGGCAGCCTTTTTTTCTCGGCCCTTTGGATCGATTATCTTTGGACATTTTGGGGATAAAATTGGAAGAAAAGCAACACTGATCGCCTCTCTTCTCACAATGGGGCTTTCAACAGTCATTATTGGTTTTCTTCCCACATATGAAACCGCTGGGTGGTTTGCCCCTTTCCTCTTAACCTTGTGCCGTATTGGACAAGGAATGGGATTAGGAGGAGAATGGGGAGGCGCTGTTTTGCTCGCAACAGAAAATGCCCCTCCAGAAAAACGAGGCTGGTATGCAATGTTTCCTCAATTGGGCGTTCCTATCGGTTTGTTTTTATCCATTGCTGTTTATTTAGGTCTGTTATACTTCCTTGATCATGATGCACTTGTCGCTTGGGGATGGCGCATCCCTTTCATTGCTTCAATTATTTTTATGATTATAGGATTATGGGTCCGTCTTTCAATCAATGAAACTGTTCAATTCAAAAAAAATCTTGAAAGTAAAGAACGTGTCAAAGTTCCTATCATTGATGTCTTTTTAAAATGTCCGCGAATCTTATTTCTTGGAATATTTTCTGGTATGGGAACATTTGTTTTGTTTTACTTGGTTACTGCATATTTGTTAAGCTATTCAACAAATCATTTGCAGTTATCATATTATCAAGCTCTCCAAGTCGAAATTGTCGGTGCTATTTTCTGTGGAATTTTTACTGTCATCACTGGAAGACTTGCTGATCGTATTAGACGGAGAACCTTGATGATTTGGATTACAATCATCACCGGTATCTATTCTTTCGCAATTCCTTATTTCTTAAACTCTGGAGTTATAGGAGTCCTTGCAATGTCTGTCATTGGTTTGTCTATCATGGGAATGATATACAGTCCTCTTGGTGCTGTTTTAGCGTCACCATATCCAACAGCCATTCGATACACAGGTTCTTCTATTACTTTCAACTTATCTGGTATCGTAGGAGCCTCTCTCGCACCTTATATTGCAGAATATTTGGTGCAACATTTTGATACGTCTTATATCGGCTATTATTTGCTTTTTGCTTCTTTTGTTTCACTGATTTGCTTTGTCGGATTTACAGATGATGAAATATCCAACTAAAATATAATAACGAAGAACCAAATAAAGGCTGGCAGAAAAAATGCTGCCAGTCTCATTTTTAAAGACATGGGTTGTGGTATACGCCACCACAATATTCCCGCAAATAAGGCACTCAAAAAGAAAAATAAAAAATCCGCAATATTGCTCATATCGGCAACAGCAAACATTCCTGATAGGATATGCGTTGTCCCTAACCACGAAACGCAAAAAAAAGCCAACATCACAGCCCATAAAACAAGCAAAATTCGATCAATAATCATCATCATGCCGTTTCATCTTTTTAATTATAGGCCATATTTTTAGCATACCTAAAAGAAAAATCACAACAAAGACCCAACGCCCTCCCCCTGATCCTTCCGCAATAAAAAGTGCTGGATTTACAATTCCTACCAACCCTATAAAAACCAGAATAAAAGATACGAGACGCATTAGAGCTGCTTTTCCCAACGACGATCTTCGCTCTGTTGCCAATACGTTAAATTATGATTTTCCATTTTATATTTTTTCCACTGTGCTCGAGCAAGATTCAACTGCTCATCATTTCTGCCATCAAATAACACAACAAGACGTTGATAAACATCAATATCCGAACAAACAGCTCCCTCTATGAGAAAACGAATCTTTGAATTATTGGGATTTTCTTGTCCTGTCGTCAGAAATACAGGCTGAAAATTTGAATATTGATCACACTCTGTTCCATGTCCAATAAATGATTCATCAGCATAAACCCATAAATGCATATCTATAGAATCACGTTGTTCTTTACTCACACATTGTATGGTTACCTTACCAAAACGAGCCAATGCCCGCTCCACAAGCGTTGGCAAAATATCTTTTAGCGTTGACTGCGTCAAATGATAGAATAGAATATCCAACCTCTCAAATCCTCATCACTTTTTACCAATAAAGCTAACATCTTTTTTAGAGAAACTTCTATACCCCTTATATAAAGGGAAAAGATTCAAGATATAAAACTCTTTTTCGATTGAGATGCATTATCTTTTTGGCTGTACCTTTAAAAGATAAAACTTTTTTATTTTCAACGTTAATAAAAAAGTTTTTTGAGTTATTTTCTAGATTCCTTGTAGACTATCGTGGAAAATAAAATATAATGTGTTGAAAAATTAAAGGGAATTTAACGAGCAATTTTATATGGTTTATTTGCTAAAAATACCCAATCCCTGAAAGGGTGTTTTTTGATTTTATTACATTTTAACCGAAAGCGGTAAAAGTATTTGTTATCGAATTAAAGACTGAGGGTGTTCTCCATTTTATGCGTATTATTGAGTTCTACATCCTGAGGCGTGTCTTTGTTTTGTTTAGTTCTGTCATGATTGCAGCAGTGGGCGTTAGTTGGACGGTGCAAATTCTTGCACGTATAAACTTTCTTACAACAAGTAAACAAACACTCCTCACAGTCTTGCAGTTTTCACTTTCATTAGTTCCTTCTGTTATTTTTCTTGTCATTCCATTTGCATTAGTCATCGCAGTTACAACCACCCTTTCAGCAATGAATCAAGACTCAGAACTTGCTGTCATCAATGCCTCTGGTTTTCCTAAAAGTACTGTTTGGAAGCCTATTCTCCTTCTTGCTATTGTTGCATCATGTATCTCCTTTTCTATTGCTAATTTTGTTGCTCCTCAAGCGCGTCTTCATATGCGACAAATGCTAGCAAATGCCCATTTTGATCTTATTAATCTGTTCATTAGTGAAGGAAGCTTTCAAAAACTTGCCAATAATCTTTACATAGAAATTGGCGAACGAAATCCCAATGGAACACTTGAACGTCTTTTTATTGCCGATCAGCGTGATCCTAAAACTGATCTTTTTTATTATGCAACAAAAGCCTCCATTATAAGTAATCAAAACGGTCGTTTTTTAATCCTCAATAACGGTGAAATAGAAAGGGTCAACCATCAAAATAACAGCGTTTCAATCGTTCAATTTAGCGCATATACCTTTAGCCTAGGGGAGTTTATTCCTAGTGATAAAAAACCTACTCTTTATCCAAAAGATCGGTCTCTTTCTTATTTACAAAATCCTGACCCAAAAGATCCCTACTATCAACGAAAACCGCTCCAATATAAAGCTGAGTTTCACCGCCGACTAACGCAATGGCTCTATCCAATTGTTTTTTCACTTATTGCATTAGCAGCGGCAGGAAATGTATGCTCTCATCGACAAGCACGCCATTTAGCAAATTTCTTAGCGATTGCTTTTTCTTTTCTGGTCTATTGGATAGGGTATTTTTTCGCCGAAAAAGCAAAGAACGATCTTGCATATATTCCTCTCCTTTATATTACGCCCATAGGAACAAGTATATTCGTCTTTTTTATGCTTTTAACGAATCATAAAATTGGACTCCCTGCAAAATTTAATGAGGTACTTCAAATCATTTTTCAAAAAGTAGTGAACAAATTTGAACATAAAAAACCTCAAGATTCTCCGGACAAAATATCATGATTGGATGGACACTTGGACGCTATTTTTTTACACGTTACCTTAAAATAACGTGTTATTTTTGGGGGGGGATTTTGGTCCTTGCTCTCTTAATCGATTTTACAGAAAATTCCGGTAGATTGCCTTCCCTTTCGCATTACACAGCAAAAGATGCATTTCTCCTCTCTGTTTTACGCATCCCTTTTATTATGCAACAACTTATCCCTTTTATTGCACTCTTTTCTGCAATGGCAACCCTTATTTCTCTTAATAAAAAGCTTGAACTTGTTGTGACTCGCTCCATCGGTGTTTCTGCATGGCAATTTCTTATGCCTGCTTGTTTTGGAGCTTTTCTTTTAGGATTATTTTCAATTTTTCTCATTAATCCACTTGCTGCATGGGGATTTTCTCAAGCAGAAAAAATGATGACTGAGTGGCGCAATAATAATGTCCTAACATCTCTTCATAATACGCGTACCCACTGGTTAACACAGCGTACAGATTTAGGCAGAACGACCATTGGTGCTAAATTTATTACTGATCAAGGACTTTCTCTTCTCGATGCAACCTTTGTACAATACAAAGATGACGCAACCGTCAAAAATTGGATTAACACCCCAAAAGCAACCTTGACCAATGGCGCTTGGTTCTTAACAAATGGTACAATCTATAAAATAGGGCATCCTCCTGAAGAATTTACCGAGTTGAAAATAAAAACCAATCTAAAACCTGAATTTTTAACGGAACGTTTAGTGAATCCCGTAACTATTCCATTTTACCAATTGCCTAAAAAAATTATGATTGCACGTTCATTTGGCTATTCTGCGAATAATTTTGATATGTATTTGCAATCTTTGATTGCCTTACCGGCATTGCTTGTGGCAATGACTCTCATTGCAGCAACTGTATCTTTAAATTTTACCCGTTTTGGACAATCTAGAACATTGATTCTTGGTGGCGTAATCGCTGGATTTATGCTTTATGTTATTTCTGTACTCGTTCAGGCTTTTGGTAATGCTGGGTATATTCCACCAATTATTGCCGCTTGGACACCTGTTGTTATTGCATTATTCTTGGGAATCTCTTTTTTACTTCATAAAGAGGATGGCTAAGTGAAAGCATTAACGCGTAAGAAAATCATTTTAACAAAATTAAGTGCTCTCGCTTTTAGAAGTGTTATGGCAGCTATTTTAGGGGGAGCATTGCCTTATTGTGCGTACGCGCAAAATCCTATGTCTCCTTCTCAAAGTCGCATTCAAAACTCGGAGCGCCCTCTTTTGCTCTCTGCAGATGAACTCATCTACAATCGTGATGAAAACACTGTTTCTGCACAAGGAAATGTCCAAGTTGAATATGACGGCAATAAAGTTGTGGCTCAAAAAATCATTTACAACCAAAAAACAGGGCGGCTTATTGCAAAAGGAAACGTTGAAATTACTCAAAAAGATGGGAATAAAATTTATTCTAATCAAATTGATATGACTAAAGATCTTGGCGAGGGATTTGTAAACGCTTTGCGTATTGATACAGCCAACAATGTGCACTTTGCCGCTCAAAATGCTATACGCCAAAACAATCAGGTAACAATCTTTGAAAATGCAACCTATACAGCCTGTGAACCTTGCTCTTATAAACCAAATAGAAAGGTCCTGTGGAAAATTAAAGCCAGAAAGATTATATGGAATAATAGCGTAAAAAAAATTCGGTTTGAAAATAGCAGTTTTGAAGTTTTTGGTGTCCCAATTATAAAATTTCCAAATTTTGAGCTCTATGATCCAACTGTCAGGCGTGCTAGCGGTCTCCTTACGCCTCATTTTTTCTATACTGATTATCTTGGTATGGGGATAAAGAATTCTTATTTCTGGAATCTCGCTCCCCATTATGATTTTACGCTTTCTTCTACGGTTTATACTCAACAAGGGCTTTTAACCGAAGGGGAATGGCGTCAGCGTTTTAAAATGGGCCGTTATAATATTCGCTTTGCTCATATATATCAAATGAAACCGCATAAATTTGACAGTGATACGATTGATGCACAGCATAAAAACCGTTATATGCTAGCGACAAAGGGGGACTTTCGTATTAATTCATACTGGACTTATGGATGGGATATTCTTGCACAATCCGATCGGCATTTTAGTCGTGCCTACAAGCTTGAAAACTATAGCAATCCTACACAACTTTCTCAGATCTATCTGAATGGTCTTGCAGGAAAAAACTATTTTGACATGCGTTTTTATCATTTTAAAATTCAAGATTCGATATTGAACGATCCCCATTATGAACGTCACTTTCAACAAGCATGGGTTCTACCACGCATCGATTATTCTTTTACACCAGGTGAACCCATTTATAATGGAGAGCTTACCTTCCATAGCAATATACAATCAGTTTACCGTCGTCATGCCGACTTCAGTTCACCCGACTGGAACAAAAATCCTCTCAATACTGTACGACTTTCCGGTATGGCTGGAAATAGTTTGCGTTTAACAAATGAGCTTGAGTGGAAAAAGCGCTTTAACATGCACAATGGCCTCATATTAACCCCCCTTCTCTCTCTACGGGCTGATATCCTTACAATCAATGGACAAGAAAATTATGCTGCTTCTGGAGAAAACAATGCCTTATCCGCAATTCGCGGCTCAAAAATTCGTGGCATGGCAACAGCAGGATTGGAAGCACGTTATCCCTTCCTTATTACAGCTGCTCATTCTACACATATTATAGAACCAACCGCACAAATTTTTATACGCAATAATGAACAATATATCGGACAACTTCCGAATGAAGATGCACAAAGCTTTGTCTTTGATGCAACCACTCTTTTTCAACGAAATAAATTTTCTGGTTATGATCGTGTAGAAGGTGGGACAAGAGCCAATATAGGTCTAAGATATTCTGGAAACTTTAATGACAATTGGTCTCTTTATGGTCTTATTGGACAATCCTTTCATCTGGCAGGAAGGAATTCTTTTGCAGAAAAGGACTTTGTTAACGCCGGTATTCATTCTAGCTTAGAAGAAAAACGTTCAGACTATGTTGCAATGTTTGGTGCGACCCATAAAAACGGATTTTCCTTAGAAACGCGTGGACGCTTTGACAAAAAAACAGGAAAAATCCGCCGTAGTGAAATTGAAGCATCACAAATGTGGAAAAATTTTTGGGCCTCTGTACAATATGCTTATATCGCAAGCCAACCGAATTACGAATATCCACAAGAGCGCCAAGAAATTTCTTTTCAAACAGGCTTAAAACTGGCAGACTATTGGTCCATTAATAGCAACGCCGGTTATGATCTCGTATCTCACACATTTATAAAACGAGGAATTAGCTTGAATTATACGGATGAATGTTTCGGGGTAACATTCGGTTATCAACAGGTAATGAATCCGGGAAGAAAAACACCTTTGCAGAACTTTAATTTCTCTCTTTCATTGCGTACAATCGCAGATATCGGAAAAAAATAGATTCAAATTTATAAAGAGAATGTATAAGTGATTTAACTTATTATTGTTTTTATGAAAGAAAGCGTATAGTTTAAGTTATTGATGAGAATTAATAAACAATGCGAAAGCTTATTTACATGAATAAATTGAAAAAGCGTGTTCTTGCTTTATTTTATATTACGTCTTTGAGCGTAAGTGGTCTGCTCATAAATGAATTTTTGATTCCGTCAGCCTTTGCGCAGACGGCTATTGTTGTTACAGTTAATGGCAATCCTATCACAAATTATGATATACAAAGGCGTGTTGCATTTCTCAGATTGCAACAAAAGCAAGGCAATTTAGTGGCACAAGCTAAAAAAGAGCTGATCGACGAAGAACTAAAAAATATTGAAATAAAACGTCGGAATGTTGAGGTCAGCAATGATGAGGTTGATAGAGCTTTTGAGAACTTTGCAACGCAAAATAATATGACCATTGATCAGCTCAATCAGATTCTGATCCAAAATGATATTACTGTGCAACATTTCAAAAATTATATTCGTGGACAAATAGGATGGGGACGTCTTGTTAGCGCACGCTATCAAGCTCAAATAGGTATGATTAGCGAACAAGAAGCTGTGCGCAGAATATTAAAAAATGGTGGTGTTAAACCTTCAACCAATGAATATACATTACAGCGCATTGTTTTTGTTATTCCTGCACATCGTCGTTCAGAAATCTTCGAAAGACGTCAAAGAGAAGCAAGCAATTTTCGCGCACATTTCCGTGGATGTGCAAATACCCACAATCAAGCAAGAGGTATTTTAGACGTTACAATCCGCCATTTAGGAAAGTTTCTGGAACCTCAACTTCCCAGTGCATGGGAGCAAGCTATTCTTGCAACACCTGCTGGAAAAATGACAAAATTACAAGAAACATCTGATGGAATCGAAGCAATTGCTGTTTGCAAAATCAAAAGGGTTTCTGATGATTATGTTGCTCGGCTGATATTTTCTCTTCAAGATAATAAAAACAGAAGCCCGAAAAAACTTGAAGAATTAAGCGAAAAATATTTAGAAGAATTGCGGCACGTAGCACGTATTCAATAATGACTGCTCTTGTTGTTAGCGGTGGTGATCCTGCCGGAATTGGTCCTGAAATAGCTCTAAAAGCGTGGGATTTGCGTGTTACCTGCCAAGTTCCACCTTTTGTGCTCATCGCTGATCCAGATGTTATTCGTTCGCGCGCTCGTTTTTTACAGATGGATGTTGAGGTGGAATCTGTTTTAATCACCAATCCTGTCAAAAATTTTCAAAACGCTCTCCCTATCATACCCTTAAAAAACAAACAAAGTGATCAATTAGCTTCTCCTTCTCCAAACAATGCTGCTGGAATCATTGAAGCTATTGAGCGCAGTGTTCAATTGATTCAAAATGGGCATGCTTCTGCATTGGTTACTTGTCCTATTGCCAAAAAGAATCTTTATGATGCCGGATTTGAATTTCCAGGTCATACAGAATTTTTAGCCGATTTGGCTCATAAAGCTTTTCATAAATCTTATCATCCCGTTATGATGTTAGCTGGGCCTCAATTAAAAACAGTCCCCATAACTGTTCATATTCCATTCAAAGATGTTCCTTCACAGCTGACTCGTCATTTAATCATTCAAACGGCTTTCATTACTGAATATGACTTAAAAACACGATTTAAAATAACGTCACCTCGGCTCGCTGTTGCTGGTCTTAATCCTCACGCTGGAGAAGAAGGCGCAATGGGAAAAGAAGAGTTTGAAGTGATCACGCCTGCTCTTGAATACCTTAAAAAGAAAGGACTTAATATTATAGGTCCGCTTCCTGCCGATACAATGTTCCATGAGCGCGCAAGAAAAACTTATGATGTTGCTCTTTGCATGTATCATGATCAAGCTCTTATCCCTGTTAAAACATTAGATTTCGATACCACCGTTAATGTCACCTTAGGTCTACCTTTCATTCGTACGTCTCCAGATCACGGAACCGCTTTTGATATTGCTGATAAAGGCATAGCTTCTCCTGAAAGCTTTATTGCCGCTCTTAAACTTGCAAATCAACTTGCAAAAAATAATTCGATACCATGCCAATAGATACTCTTCCTCCTCTGCGTGAGGTCATTAATACATATGGGTTACAAGCCCATAAATCTTTAGGGCAAAATTTCCTTTTTGACCTTAATTTAACCTCTAAAATTGCTCGTCAAGCAGGTAATATAGAAGGAAAACCTGTTCTTGAAATTGGTCCAGGTCCTGGAGGTCTCACTCGCGCCTTGCTGGCAAAAGGTGCCATTGTAACAGCAATAGAACGCGATGAGCGCTGTATACCAGCGCTCTTAGAAATAGAAAAATACTATCCGAACAAATTAAAAGTTATTTGTAATGATGCACTGAAACAAGATTTCTCAAAACTCTTTGAAACAATCCCAGAAAAACCACGCATTATTGCCAATCTTCCTTATAATATTGGAACGCAACTTTTTTTAAATTGGCTTTTGGTTGAACCATGGCCTCCTTTTTATGAATCCATGACATTGATGTTTCAACGTGAAGTCGCTCAAAGGATTACGGCTAAACCTCAGTCTTTTCATTATGGACGTCTTAGTGTTTTAACTGGCTGGCGGACTACAGCTAAAATTGCTTTTGATGTGCCTCCTCAAGCCTTCATACCAGCGCCTAAAGTAACGTCTTCCGTTGTTCATATCATTCCACGAACTCAACCTCTTGTCTGCTCTGCGGAAAAACTAAGCTTTGTTACAAAAACCGCTTTTGGACAAAGACGAAAAATGCTTCGTCAAAATCTCAAAACACTTGGAGGTGAAATGCTTTTAAAAAAAGCAGGAATTGATGAAACACGCCGCGCTGAAACACTTTCAATTTCTGAATTTATAACTTTAGCGAATTTGATAACCTAAAAAGTATAACTTTTTCAAAATAATAAAAAATATTAATCAATCTTTTCAGAAATAAGTTCATCGATAAAAGTTTCAAGAAAAGCGCATCTCTCGCGTTTCACTGTTTCAGCTAAATAAATCGATTTAATAAATGATAAAGATCGATCTAAATCCTCATTAATCACAATATAATCGTAAGAACGCCAATGTTTTAGTTCCGTTCGTGCATTTTCCAATCGTAAATTGATGATATCTTGACTATCTTCTGCTCGACGATGTAAACGTGAAACAAGCTCTTTCATCGATGGTGGAAGAATAAAAACAGATATGGTATCTCTTGGCATCTTTTTTTGCATTTGCTTCGTGCCTTGATAATCAATATCAAATAACATATCACGACCAGTACTCAATGCATTTTCAACAGTTTCACGTAACGTGCCGTAATAATTCCCATGTACTTCTGCCCATTCAATAAATTCATCTCTATCACGTTTATATTCAAATTCTTCCTTTGAAATAAAGTGATAGTGGAGTCCATCTACTTCACTGGGACGCTTTTTCCTTGTGGTCACACTGACAGAAAGCTCTAATTGTTGATCTTTGAGAAGTAACCGAGAAATTGTTGACTTACCAGCCCCTGAAGGTGAAGAGAGAATAAATAAAAAACCACGGCGTTGATTTGTTTTTAGAGTATTCAATTCACTTTCAATGACTGTCATTATATCACTCTACTTTGTTTATAAATTTTCTTCAAAATTTGAACGGTACATTATCTCAACCTTTTCTCTAATCAATTATTTTTTTAGCAGTTATCCATGCTATTTTTCACTTTCATTGAAATAATTTATCATAAAATATATTAATTTCTTTCTTAAATATTTTGTATCTATACGTTCATCTCACTTGTAACATACAAGAAAATAATTTTTTATTATTCTCATCAAAAGTTTAAGGTGAAAATCTTACTCTATTTGGAGCTCGCATTTACGAAGCAAAAAAGTATCATATCATTATAAATCAATGTTTTGCCTTCAATTCTCGCCACTTGCGAACATTCATATTATGTTCCTCTAAGGTTCGAGAGAAAACATGTCCTCCTGAACCATCAGCAACAAAATAAAGCGCATCACTGCTTGGTGGATGTGCCACCGCCTTCAATGAATCGCGACCTGGATTTGCAATAGCGGTTGGAGGCAACCCATTAATTTTATAAGTATTATAGGGTGTTTCCTTCTCAAGATCTGAACGGTAAATTGCACGACCTGATGGCTTTCCTTTTCCTCCAAAGAGACCATAAATGACCGTTGGATCTGATTGAAGACGCATATGTTTTGCAAGACGGTTATAAAATACCGCAGCAACCATTGGTCTCTCTGCTGCAACTCCGGTTTCTTTCTCAACAATTGAAGCCAATATGACAAATTCATCAATTGATTTAATAGGTAAATCAGGGGAACGCGTAGCCCATATCGCATGAATTAATTTTTTCTGTCCTTCGCGCAATCTGTTTATAATTTCTTGACGGGTTGTCCCCCGAATAAAGCGAACAGTATCCGTCATCAAATAACCCTCTGGAGGCAAAACTTTTGGAAGGTCCCCAATCAAAATTTCATTTGCCGCTAATCGATCAAAAACTTGCTGGACCGTTAAACCTTCTGGTACTGTAAATGTATACTCAATGGATTTTCCTTTCACAAGAATATCCATAATATCATGCATTGAAGAATGGGCTGGAATTAAATATTCACCAGCCTTTAGGTGGCTTGTATTTTTGTGATAACCAACCCCATAAACAAAAATATCTGATGATCGAATGAAACCACGTTTTTCTAGCAATGAAGCAATTTCACGAATTCCTGTTCCCGGATGGATAAGAAAAACTTGTTCTTCCTCAATTTTTCCCTTTTCTTCAAAAATACTTTTTCCAATATAAAGAGGAATACTGATGCCGAAAAGAATAAGCACAATCAGCATGAGAAAAAAATGACCAAGGATAACCAAAGGATTACGAACGGTAGACGACTTCTTTTGTTTTTTATGTGTTAACATGCCACAACTATCTGCTCAATGATTCGAAGAGGAATCGTTCACGTCCTTTAATGGCGTTCTATTTTTTACACCGGACATAACCCCTCAATAGCGATTAAGGACAATATTGTAACTTCTCATTCACCTTATAATAAAGGTGAAAATTAAAAAGCAGAAATTAAATAAAAATACTTATTATCCCCTAAAACGTCGCATCACCAACGATGCATTTGTCCCTCCAAATCCAAAAGAATTGGAAAGAATCGTATCAATCTTTCGTTCACGTGGCTTATGCGGAACAAGATCGATTTTTGTTTCAATCGATGGATTGTCAAGATTAAGCGTCGCTGGCGCTATATTATCTCGTATAGCTAAAACACAAAAAATAGCCTCAGCAGCACCAGCTGCACCAAGTAAATGCCCAATAGAAGATTTCGTTGATGACATAGAAACTTGTGGTGCATAATTCCCTAAAACACGCTCAACAGCTGCTAGCTCTATGGAATCAGCCATCGTTGATGTCCCATGAGCGTTAATATAATCAAGTTCACTCACATTCACTTGTGCACGCTTAAGAGCGGCCATCATACTCCGCTGAGCCCCTTCACCACTTTCTGCAGGCGCTGTAATGTGGTAAGCGTCACCCGATAAACCATAACCGATAACCTCAGCATAAATACGCGCTCCTCGCCTTTTGGCATGTTCCAGCTCTTCTAAAACAACAACCGCCGCTCCCTCCCCCATCACAAAACCATCACGATCAGCATCATAAGGACGTGAGGCCCGTTCAGGTTCATCATTGCGACAAGTAGAAAGAGCTCTACAAGCAGAAAAGCCCGCAAGAGATATCCGATTTATCGGAGATTCGGTCCCCCCTGCCACCATGACATCTGCATCACCGAACATAATCAAACGCGCCGCATCACCGATCGCATGTGCTCCTGTCGAACAGGCTGTCACAACCGAATGATTAGGTCCTCGTAAACCATATTGAATAGACACATAACCAGAAGCAAGATTAATCAAACGACCTGGAATAAAAAAAGGAGAAACACGGCGCGGACCTTTATCACGAAGCGTATAACCAGCTTCAACAATGCCCTCAATCCCTCCAATCCCCGAACCGATTAATACCCCTGTACAAATCTGATCTTCATCACTCTTAGGAAACCATTCAGCATCTGTAAGTGCTTGATTAGCAGCAGCCATTGCATAAACAATAAATGCATCAACTTTCCGTTGCTCTTTAGGTTCCATATATAAATCAGCATTATAAGTCCCCTCTGTTCCATCGCCTAAGGGGATACGCGCTGCAATCTGGCATGGCAAATCGGACACATCAAATTCAGTAATACGCCGAACACCACTTCTCCCTTCAAGAAGTCGTTTCCAACTATATTCAATATTACCAGCCAGTGGAGATACCAATCCTAAACCAGTAACAACAACACGTCTCATAACTTCTAACCTTGAACTAAACTTTAGCTCTCAAAGCTCTCTTTTCAAAAGAACTCCGAAGAATACAGGCAAAAGCAATAATGCTTTTGCCCTTTAATTATCATGCAGAAGCTTTATCAATGAACTTGACGGCATCACCAACTGTGAAAATCGTTTCAGCAGCTTCATCTGGAATTTCTACACCAAATTCTTCCTCAAAAGCCATAACGAGCTCAACCGTATCAAGGCTATCAGCCCCTAGATCATCGATAAAGCTCGCATTTTCTACGACTTTATCAGCATTAACCCCAAGATGTTCCACAATAATTTTCTTAACGCGCTCTACTGTATCACTCATGTTGAAATCCTCGAATTTATATTTTCCTATAATTTGGTTAACTATATCGGCTCATCTAATCAAGCAATAGATGCATTCCTTTAAAAGATTTTAGTAATGATCTAACACATCCTGTGGATATCCCCTACAAAATGAACCAATCTGACATTCCGACATCAATCGATCAACGACCATGTTAAAGAAATAGTGCATCTTTCCATTTCAATCGTTACTATCTAAAATAATACGGCTTATAAATCAATGTGGAATACAAGAAAATACTTAAATCATTGCCATTCCACCATTAACATGCAGTGTTTGACCTGTCATATAGGCTGCTTCATCGCTCGCTAGATAAACAGCAGCAGCGGCTATTTCTTGCCCGTTCCCCATACGCTTCATTGGAATCGCAGCCATAATGGCTTCTTTTTGCTTTTCATTAAGCTTATCTGTCATGGCAGATTTAATAAATCCTGGAGCAATACAATTGACCGTAATGTTTCGTGACGCAATTTCTTGTGCCAATGCTTTAGAAAAACCTATCAAGCCTGCTTTTGCAGCACAATAATTCGTTTGTCCAGGATTTCCAACAACACCAACAACAGATGTAATATTAATAATCCTTCCATAACGACGACGCATCATAGAATGTGTTAATTCACGCGTCAAAAGAGAAGCAGCTGTTAGGTTAACCTCTAAGACATCATCCCAGTCTTTATCTTGCATACGCACAAAAAGACCATCCCGAGTGATTCCCGCATTGTTAACCAAAATATCAACGCCATCCATTTCTTTTTCTGCAACTTCAGCCAATTGTTTAATCGATTGACGTTCAGAAAGATTAGCGGGAAACACAAAAACATTCTGTCCTAATTCTGCAGCCACTTCTTTAAGCTTGTCTTCACGTGTTCCATGAAGTCCAACAATGGCTCCCCTTGCATGGAAACAACGTGCAATTGCCTCACCAATTCCTCCTGATGCCCCCGTTACAAGAGCTTTACGTCCTGTTAATCTAAACATTTTTTTAAACTCCTTCATAGATTAAACGCCAAGCATTCCTAGCGCTGATTCTATTTCATTAACTGTTCCAATTGTTACCCCCTTTATATCCTTGTTAATACGACGCGTTAAACCTGTTAATACTTTTCCAGAACCAACTTCAAAAAGCGTATCAACCCCATGAAAACCCATCCATTCTATTGTTTCACGCCACCGCACTCTGCCTGTTACTTGTTGAACAAGAAGAGTAGCAATACGCTCAGGATCACTTTCTGGTGCAACAGAAACATTAGCAATCAAAGGAATAATAGGGGCTGCTTTGTTAACAGTCAAAAGCGCTTTCTTCATGACATCCGCAGCAGGCTGCATTAAAGAAGAATGAAAAGGTGCAGAAACCGGAAGAAGAAGCGCACGTTTTGCACCTTTTGTTGATGCAATCTCTACCGCTGTCTCAACGGCTTTTGCTGCACCTGAAATAACAATTTGCCCACCACCATTATCATTGGCAATCTGGCATAGTCCTTCTCCAGAAACAGTTTCACAAATTTCTTCTACCACGTGCTCTTCTAAACCGATAAGTGCGGCCATAGCGCCTTCACCAACTGGAACAGCAGCCTGCATGGCATTACCACGAATGCGCAAAAGCCTTGCCGTATCTGTAAGACTGAATGTACCAGCAGCACAAAGAGCTGAATATTCGCCTAAAGAATGACCGGCAACAAACTTTACCTTTTCTTCTATACGAAGCCCTAATTGTTCCATCACACGAATGACAGCCATGGATACAGCCATTAATGCTGGTTGTGCATTGGCTGTTAACGTTAAAACATCTGCTGGTCCTTCAAAAATGATCTCTGATAATTTCTCACCCAAAGCATCATCAACTTCCTCAAAAACCATTCGCGCCGTACAAAATTGCTCTGCAAGCGCCTTCCCCATCCCAACGAGTTGACTCCCTTGCCCTGGAAAAATAAAAGCTGCACCCATTCATCGACTCCTAATATTGTGCCATTAACTTATTTTCTTTTGACCTTATTCATCCGCAAAAAGTCAAGATAAAGTGCTTTATTTAGAATGAATATCTCTCTTCAAATTATATCTTAAGGGTGGAATTTGATATAAAAACTTAGGAAAATATGGAGCTATAAACTGAATAATTCCCAGACTTATGAGACTTCCTAAAATGATACCTGCTAAAATATCAAAGGGATAATGTACCCCCACAAAGATGCGTGCCCAACAGATCAAGCATAAAAACACTATAGCAAATTTAAAAGTACCTTTGTATCGGTAAAAATAAAAGCTTGCTGTATAAGCTGAAATGGTCAAGGCATGATTACTAGGGAAAGAAGCTGTTGCTCGATGTTTAATCAGCGGTGTCGTCAATCCTACAACGAATGGGCGTGGATGAAAATAAATGAGAGAAATAAGATAACCTATCAAAAGGGCTATGCTAATGCTCACGCAAATGCTTAGCACGACACATCGTTCCCTTTCCCCACCACAAAACCACAGCAGACAAAGATGAAGAGGTATAATGTAAATTAAAAACTTTGCGCAAAAAATACCGAACAAAACTAAAATTGACCAAGACTGATGGTTGCCGACAAACATCTTAAAGAGCGTAACATCAATCTGGTTTAAAAAATCCATTTTTCTCTCCTTTATCTGTATGTTACAGCACTATCTCTTTATGGAAGAGGGAAATATACTGAAAATATATCAAGATTTAATAAATCCATTTTTTTTATGTGTATAAGCTTGCTATTTTAAAGGATAACCTGTAGATATGAAATGTTCGTTGCCGGCATTTAGCTGGAGGTTGAACGGAGGACTGTAAAATGTCAGTAGGAAATACAATGTTTCCGTCCTCCCGTGTCTCCGCTCTGAGATGTCTCAAATTGTAAACGCGTCCTTTCTTCTTTGGGTTTTTCCAAAAAGACAAGTCGCAGAGGCTTTGCGCTAAAACCGGTGAGATTTAATTGAAGAAAGGCAAAACAATGGCTCTTTATGAACATATGTTTCTTGCCCGACAGGACATTGCACCGCAGCAAGTTGATGAACTTTTGAGCCTTTATAAAGGTGTCATTGAAACGTACGGTGGAAAGGTTGGGCGTGTAGAAAATTGGGGACTTCGTCCTCTTGCTTATCGTATTCGTAAAAACCGTAAGGCTTATTATGTCTTGGTCAATATTGATGCACCAGCTGCAGCAATTGCTGAAATGGAGCGTCAGATGCGAATCAATGAAGATATTTTGCGCTATATGACCATTCGTGTAGAAAAGCACGAAAAAGAAAAATCTGCGATGCTTTCACACCTTGATCGCAATACGCACGCTGGTCAGGATGAAGAGCGCTCTCGTTCCCCGCGTCGTCAACGTGAAAATGCTATGGAAGAGGTAGAATGATGACTGACACGAATCAAAACTCTGCACGTCGCCCTTTTCATCGTCGTCGTAAAACATGTCCTTTTTCAGGGGCTAATGCGCCTAGAATTGATTATAAAGATATCAAATTGTTACAACGTTATATTTCTGAACGTGGAAAAATTGTTCCTTCGCGGATTACGGCTGTTAGTCAGAAAAAGCAGCGTGAATTAGCTAATGCTATCAAACGCGCTCGCTTTTTAGGCTTACTTCCATACGTTGTAAAATAAATGATCAAGACACTTAAGCAATTGGAGGAACTCTCCAGTTGCTTTGGTTGTATGCTTTAGGAAAATAGCTTATTGAATCCTATGTTAAGCTATTAAATATAGAAGTTGGGGTATTGATCTGCCTCTAACTGCAGAAAGCAGGACAGCAATAAATGAAAAAAAATCGCACTTATGAGATATTAACTGGCGTTTTGGCGGGATTGTTCACTGTTGTGATAGGAATGGCTATCATCAGTGTTGCCAATATCGCTCCCTCTTTTTCTCTTCTTCTTGGCTGCTTTCTTTCATTGCCAATTTTTATTGTTGCATTCGGTCAAGGAACATTTGCCAGCTTCGTTGCCTTAATAAGTGCGACTGTTATTCTTGTCATAGCCACGGATATTTATATTGCTCTTGGGCTTATGCTATTATCTTTTCTTCCTGCTGTTTATGCCTCTTGGCTTCTCGGATTGGCACGACCAGCGCAAAAAGAAAACGCATTGATATGGTATCCATTATCATCCGTTATTTTTCATTTAACCAACTTTATTGCTCTTATAGTTACCTTCATTGGACTTTATATAAAAACCCGTCCAGACACCCCTCTCATTGCGAAAAAAATCATTGAAAACATCATACAAGCTTTACAACAAGTGCAGTCATTAAAAGAAGCTAATATACTGAATGTTAGTGAATTTTTAATGGCACATGCCGCAACTTTAGCAGCAATCGCTCTGACAGTTTATAGTTTGATTTTTCTCATTGGTAATCTTTATTTTTCAATGATAACAGCCCAATATATGAAGTGGCTGAAAAGACCTCGAGATGATTGGAGTAAAACTCTTCGCCTTCCAATTTCTGGAATTGTTATTTTCATCGCTGTTTCCATCGCCTCAATGGCTGAATTGAGTGATTCTATTAATTTAGGGACGCGCATCTTTAGCTCTGCTTATACTGTCATCATATCAATTAGTGGTCTAGCCTATCTTCATAATATTACAAAAGGAGTCAATGGTCGGGTTATTATACTTTCTTTTGTTTATATTGCTATTTTAACTGTTGTTTTTTTCCCACCTATTTCTTTTATGATGCTTTTGATGGGCATTTGGGCTGCTATTCAATATAACTTTCAATCACACAAAAAACTTCCCTAAATTTATTTGTTCGAAAGGAAAAACTATGGATATTATTCTACTTGAGCGCATTCCTCGTCTTGGTCAGATGGGTGATATTGTCTCAGTGAAAGATGGTTATGCACGTAATTTTCTCTTGCCTCAAGGTAAAGCTTTACGCGCAAATGAAGCGAATAAAAAACATTTTGAGACCCAACGCGCACAACTTGAAGCACGTAATCTCGAACGCAAAAGCGAAGCGCAAAAAATTGCTGAAAAACTTGATGGTCAATCATTTATTGCTGTTCGTTCTGCTGGTGAAACAGGACAACTTTATGGATCTGTGTCAACGCGTGATATTGCTGAAATCATAACAAATGAAGGATTCTCTATTGGGCGAAATCAAATTGAACTTAATCATCCAATAAAAATGATCGGTCTTCATACGATTACTCTTAGCCTCCATCCTGAAGTTCAAATTTCTGTGGTTATCAACGTTGCTCGCTCTACCAGTGAAGCACAACGCCAAGCAGAAGGTGAAACGCTTACTTCTTCTGAAGAAATATATGATATTCAAGAAGAAATATTAGAAGAAAATCAGGAAGAATTGTTGGTAGAAGAAATTAATGACAACAATATAAACAGTCCTCATCAAGAAGCTTAATTGCTCCTTTTACTTTCTGTTTTATATCTTTTATTCCATTTAAAAGACTGGTCATAAAATACTCACATTTTCAAACTGAGTATTTTATGACTATCATATGTAAAGAAGTAATTTTTATGAAAAATTAGAAGTATATTATATCAGCACATTCCATATCAGAAATGATAACATCAACAAGGAAAAATGCTTTTGCTTCTCCAGCATAAAAAATAATTTAAAGCTCTACCCTTAAGAGTGAATTTTGCATGAGCGGTAAATTAATGATATCCTCACGCGATCTGGTGTGAATTATAAAGAAGCCATTCCACTTACACCGGTATTAGAATCTTAAGATCACATAACTTCAAAATACTTCAATTTAGAGTACCAAAACTTCCACTTAAAAATCACATATTATAAAAATAAAATACACGAAATAGATGCTATATTAATAATACATGAATGATAAATGAGCCATTAGAAGAGAGTTTTTAAAAATTATAGATTTTAACTTAAAATGAAGCTTTGTAGCTCTATTCTTTTAATGTACGATTTTCAATTTATCGCCTAAAGTCGCTAGACTTGGAATTTTAGTGGGAAAAGTTTATGGAAGAAACTAGCGTTGTTAATATCAGCTCTTCGAAAAAAGAAGATTCTCCTTCTTTTCGGCAACTTCCACATAATATTGAAGCTGAGCAAGCATTACTTGGTGCTATCTTTATCAATAATGATTCTCTCGACCGCGTTTCGGATTTTCTAAAACCAGAACATTTTTTTGAACCGTTACATCAAAAGATTTATGCTGTTTTATCTCACCTTATTAAAACAGGCAAACGTGTAGATCCGGTTACAATCAAACCTCATATCCAAATGGAAGAGAAAATTGGAGATCTTACTGTATATCAGTATGTTGTTCGCTTAGCCAAAGAGGCAGTCACCATTATTAACGCTGAAGATTATGGACGCGTTATTTACGACCTTTTTATCCGTCGTTCTTTGATTAATCTTGGAACTCAAGTCGTCAATACAGCCTTTGATGCTCCTGTAGAGCTTACGCCTACCCAACAAATTGAAACTGTTGAAAATCAGTTATTTGAGCTCGCAGAAAAAGGAAAATATGGAGGCGGATTTGAGAATTTTAATGTGGCTGTCAAAAAAGCACTCGATATGGCAAGTGCTGCGAAGCAGCGTTCTTCGCAATTATCAGGGATAGCCACCCATATTAAAACACTTGATGAAAAAATGGGAGGGTTACAAGCATCTGACTTAATTATCCTTGCGGGACGCCCTGGTATGGGGAAAACCTCACTAGCAACCAACATTGCCTTTAATATTGCCAATGCTTATAATCATAATGGCAATACCGAAGAAAATGAAGGCGGTATTGTAGGGTTCTTCTCCTTGGAAATGTCCTCAGAACAGCTTGCAACTCGTATTATTTCTGAACAAACAGAAGTCTCTTCTTCTGATATTCGACGGGGGAACATTTCAGATGAACAATTTTCAAAAATTATTCGTGCGGTAAACCAACTCCAAAAGGCCCCCCTTTATATTGATCAAACTGGGGGAATATCAATTACGCAACTGGCTGCTCGTGCGCGGCGTCTTAAGCGACAACATGGCTTAGATGTCTTGTTTATTGATTATATCCAACTCATGACAAGTAGCTCAAAGCGTTCGTCTGAAAATCGTGTTCAAGAGATTACAGAAATTACCACAGGATTAAAAGCTTTAGCAAAAGAATTGAATGTTCCTATTATCGCTCTGTCACAACTTTCGCGCCAAGTCGAAAACAGAACAGATAAACGTCCACAACTCTCCGATTTACGTGAATCTGGTTCTATCGAGCAAGATGCCGATATCGTTCTATTTGTTTATCGTGAAGAATATTATTTCAAAAATGAAGAACCCAAACTGGGTACTCTTGAACATACAAAATGGCAAGATGAAATGGATAAAATTATGGGGAAAGCTGATGTTATTGTGGCAAAACAGCGTCATGGCCCCACAGGAATCGTATCCCTTGCCTTTCAATCTGACTTTACACGCTTCAGTGATCTGGCAGATAGCAATTATCTTCCAGAACAAATCGGTTAAATTACCATGGTACGCAACCGTATTCAATTTGTCTGTCAAAATTGTGGAACTGTCTATTCTCGTTGGGCAGGGAAATGTAGCGCCTGTGGAGAATGGAATTCCCTTATTGAAGAAAATGTAAATGGCGGCATAGGAAGTGCTCCTAAGCAGAGTACACGTAAAGGACGCATCGTCGCCCTTACATCTCTTTCTGGAGATATCCAAGATGCTCCACGTATTCACTCTGGTATTGCTGAACTTGATCGTGTTACCGGTGGGGGATTTGTTCGTGGATCAGCACTCCTTGTTGGTGGTGATCCAGGTATTGGAAAATCAACATTACTCACACAAACAGCTGCTGCTTTATCCCGCAAGGGGCATAATGTTATCTATGTCTCAGGTGAAGAGGCTATTGCACAAATTTGTCTACGCGCGCAAAGACTTGGAGCTCATAATACAGAGGTGAAACTTGCTGCTGAAACCAATGTTGAAGATATTCTTGCAACCTTAAGCGAACATAAAAACCTTGACATGGTGATTATAGATTCAATTCAAACTCTATGGTCAGATACAGCAGATTCAGCCCCCGGCACTGTCACACAAGTCCGTATTGGTGCTCAGGCAATGATCCGCTTTGCCAAGAAAACAGGAGCCGCTGTTGTTCTTGTTGGTCATGTGACAAAAGATGGGCAAATTGCTGGACCTCGGGTTGTTGAACACATGGTTGATGGTGTTCTCTATTTTGAGGGTGAAGGAGGACATCATTATCGCATTCTTAGAACTGTAAAAAATCGCTTCGGACCAACAGATGAAATTGGTGTTTTTGAAATGTCTGATAAAGGATTACGCGAAGTGATAAATCCATCCGAATTGTTTTTAGGAGAACGCAATGAAAAAGCACCAGGTGCGGCTGTTTTCGCCGGTATGGAGGGAACTCGCCCGATATTGGTGGAAATTCAAGCCCTTGTTGCTCCTTCTTCTCTTGGAACACCACGACGTGCGGTTGTCGGATGGGATGGAAATCGTCTTTCTATGATTCTTGCCGTTTTAGAGGCCCATTGCGAAATTCGTTTTGGACAGCACGATGTCTATCTGAATGTGGCGGGGGGATATCGTATCTCAGAACCTGCTGCTGATTTAGCTGTAGCTGCTGCTTTGGTCTCTTCTCTTGCCAATATCCCTTTGCCAACGGATTATGTATATTTTGGTGAAGTCAGTCTTTCAGGAGCTACCCGCGCTGTTGCACATTCAGCACAACGCATTAATGAAGCAAAAAAACTCGGCTTTCAGGGGGCATTTCATCCCACAACAACAACCGAAATGATGAAGTCACTCAATTTTCAGCAAAAAACTTTCTCCGACCTTCCCGAACTCGTCGCCACTCTTACTACAAGTAAAAAATGGTCTACACCACAGGCAGGATAATATAGAAAAAATGCTATAAAATACAAAATATCCTTGCTATAAGAATAAAAAATGACCTAACAAAAATATATTTGCACACAGATTTAAAGAACACAACTTTATGTATAAGGAACAAACAAATGATCATAACAATCCTTGATGGAATTGTCGTAGTCATCATCCTGTTGTCCGCTTTTCTTGCTATGCTTCGAGGATTTTCACGTGAAGTGCTATCGTTGATTTCTTGGGCAATCGCAGCTGTTACGACACTGTTTTTATTCAAACCTGTCTTACCTTTCTTTGAACAATATTTTTCTAATAAAATGATTGCATTGATCACAACATTGGTCACAATTTTTATTATTGTTCTTATTATTACTTCGATTATTACAATGAAGATCTCCGATTTTATTATTGATAGTCGAATTGGTATCCTTGACCGTACTATTGGTTTTATTTTTGGAGCACTTCGCGGTTTACTGATTATGGTCATCGGTATGTTGCTGATTAATGCACTTATTAAACCCGAACACCAAGCAGACTGGTTAAAAAATGCCAGAACAAGGCCTATTTTAGATTCACTAGGACAAAAAGTTTGGGAAATACTCCCAAAAGATCTTGGATCTGTTCTCGAAAAGGCAGAAAAGTTGTTTAAAGACAACGATAAACATACGAATAAACAACCTCATGAAAAAACACTTCTCAAAAATGGAGAATAGCTTTTCATAAGGAAAGAGAACTCAATGATGTAAAATGTGATATGGATGATTCCTCTCTATCACAACTGAAAGAATATGATGATAAAAAGCGATATTTCTTTTCAAAAATTTTCATTAGATGATGATACCCTTCATGAAGAATGCGGGGTTTTTGGCATTCTTGGGCATGAAGATGCAGCGACATTAACCGCTCTTGGACTCCACGCACTTCAGCATCGTGGGCAAGAAGCAGCTGGTATTGTTTCTTACCATAATAAAATGTTTCATCAAGAAAAGCATCTAGGTCTTGTTGGTGATCACTATACAAACCCTGCAACACTTGCGCGCTTACCAGGAAATCGCGCGATTGGACATACCCGTTATTCAACAACTGGAGAAGTGGCATTACGCAATGTTCAACCCCTTTTTGCTGAATTGAAAGTTGGAGGTATTGCTATTGCACATAATGGTAATCTTACCAATGGTCTTACATTGCGCCGTAAACTCATCGCTTCTGGTGCTATCTGTCAATCAACGTCAGATTCAGAGGTTTTTCTCCATCTTATTGCCCGCTCACGTTATGAATCATCCTCTGATCGTTTTGTTGATGCGATTCGGCAAGTAGAAGGCGGATATGCTATGTTAGCGCTCACACGTACAAAGCTTATTGCAGCACGCGATCCAACAGGAATTAGACCTCTCGTGATGGGAGAACTTGATGGAAAGCCTATCTTTTGTTCTGAAACTTGTGCCCTTGATATTATTGGAGCAAAATATGTTCGTGATGTTAAAAATGGAGAAATTATCATATGTGAAATACAAAAAAATGGAGAAATTACGAAAAAAATTATAAAACCAGAAAATGAAAAACCAGAAAAACTTTGCTTATTTGAATATGTTTATTTTGCCCGTCCGGACTCAATCGTTGGTGGGCGGAGTGTTTATACAACACGCAAAAATATGGGAATCCGTTTAGCCCAGGAAGCTCCTTGTGAGGGTGATCTGGTAGTTCCTGTTCCAGATGGTGGAACACCTGCAGCGATTGGCTATGCACAAGAAATTGGAATCCCCTTCGAGCTTGGTATTATTCGTAATCACTATGTTGGCCGCACTTTTATCGAACCAACACAACAAATTCGCGCTTTTGGCGTCAAGTTAAAACATTCTGCAAACCGTCCTGTGATTGAAGGAAAACGGGTTATTCTGGTTGATGACTCTATTGTACGGGGAACAACATCCCTTAAAATTGTACGAATGCTTCGCGATGCAGGAGCAAAGGAAGTTCATATGCGCGTCTCTAGCCCTATGATTTTCTATCCCGACTTTTATGGCATTGATACACCTAAAGCCGAAAGTCTTTTAGCGAATCAATATCCAGATTTAAAATCTATGTGCAATTTTATTGGAGCAGACTCTTTAGAATTTCTTTCAACGGACGGATTATATCTTGCTGTAGCAGGGGAAAAACGAAATAACGCCGATCCACAATTTACTGACCATTATTTTACTGGATATTATCCTACGCATCTGGTTGATCAAGAAAATCTCTCCAAAATTCATCAATCATCTGTTCTTAAAACAAGAGATTAATGATGACAAAATATGACTTTAGTCTCCATGGGCGCGTTGCACTTGTTACTGGTGCATCAAGAGGTATTGGCTATTATTTGGCACTTGAGCTTGCTGCACGCGGTGCTCATATTATTGCTCTTGCACGAACAGTCAGCGGACTTACTGAATTGGATAATAAAATCCGAGAAAACGGAGCTCTTGCTACCCTCGTTCCGCTCGATTTACATCATATGGAAAACATTGATGCTCTTGCACTCTCAATTGCCAATCGCTGGAAAAAACTCGATATTGTCATTGCAAATGCAGGAATCCTTGGAACACTCTCACCAATAGCGCATATAGAAAACGCGGTCTTTGAAGATGTCTTTCAAATAAATCTTTTCAGTCAATGGCGCTTAATAAAAGCTGTTGAACCCTTATTACGTGAATCTGACGCTGGACGAGCCATCCTGTTATCCTCAAGCGTTGCGCATGTTGCTCGCCCGTTTTGGGGGGCTTATGCAGCCTCTAAAGCAGCTTTAGAAATGATTGCTCGTTGTTGGGCAGAAGAACTCAAACAAACGCCTATTAAGATTAATTGTGTTAACCCTGGAGCCACACGCACTGCCATGCGCGCTGAAGCTATGCCTGGTGAAGATCCGCAAACGCTCCCTTCACCACAAGAGGTTGCAAAAAAAATAGTCCATTTACTATCACCTGATCTGAAGGAAACTGGCAAACTTTTTAATGTCCGTGAAAATCGGTTTGTGGATTATCATGCTCCTCATTGATCATCATCTGAAACGTAACTCGTTGAATCTCTCTTTTTTCTGTGCTTCTCAACAGAATAAAACAGTTTATGATTCTTGGATAGCTTTTTTAGCATCGTCCTTTTTTTCTTCTAAAGCAGCGCGTTTATTATAAGCAATAAAACTACAGGGGAGAAAAATCATATAGCTAACAGCTGTAATCAATAAAGTTTTCCATGTGTAAGTCGCAAGAAAACCGACATAAATAACAATGACCAACATGCAAGGTATAACGATATCACGCCTCAAATTTTGATCAATTGTCTTTGCATTCCACACTGGTAGGCGACTAATCAAAAGAAAAGCAATAATGACTGTATAAAGACTAAAAAACAATGCCCACCCCCAATTGGGAACCAAACCAAGAGTGCCTAAATAGGTGGGTAGTAAAAGAAGTAACGCTCCTGCAGGTGCAGGAACACCAACAAAATAATTTTTCTGCCATTGTGGTATATCTGCATTATCCAACATCACATTAAAGCGCGCTAATCGCAAACAACAAGCCACACAATAAACAAGAGCTGCAACCCAACCGATGTGGTGTGCTTGATTCAAAATAAAAGAATAAACAATAAGCGCAGGGGTAACACCAAAATTGACAATATCAGCAAGAGAATCCATCTGTGCCCCGAAAGATGAACTTCCATCTATTAAACGCGCAATGCGACCATCAGCTCCATCTAAAACTGCAGCCAAAAGCACCATTAAAATAGCAGCTTCATAGCGATTCTCAAAAGCCAAACGAATGCTACTCATCCCTGCGCAAATTGCCAAAATAGTAATGATATTGGGAATCACATAGCGCATTGATGTCGGTGAACGTCGCCGATTTGCAACATCATCATGCTGCCCTTCAGGATTGAATGAAGAAAATGGCGAAAAATTTTTCATTGTGTAGTCCTAATCGTATCTGAAGTCCGTTGTGGCACTCTTATCATCAAAAGAACCTAAAACTGTCTCTCCAGCAATGGCTGTCTGCCCAACAGCAACACGCAATTTTATTTCAGTGGGGATATAAATATCAAGGCGAGAACCAAAACGAATCAACCCGAATCGCTCTCCTGTGATAACGGCATCGTTTTCTTTTGACCAACAAACAATCCGACGGGCAAGCATCCCCGCTATTTGTACGATACCAATTTTACCATGTTTGCTATCAATGACCACCCCATTCCGCTCATTAAACTGACTAGCCTTATCAAACTCTGCATTGGTAAACCGACCTGGATGATAAACAATAGACTCTACTGTACCACTGATAGGAATACGGTTGATATGGCATGAAAAAACGTCCATAAAAATAGAAATACGAACCATTTCATCTTTCCCTAAGCCTAATTCTTCAGGTGGAATACATGATTCTACAAATGAAATACGCCCATCCGCAGGCGACAGAACCCAATTTGAATTTAAAGGGATCACACGATCTGGATCACGGAAAAAATATATACACCACACAGTGAGAATAAGACCACACCAAAACAACGGACTCCATATCCAACCAAGAATGAGCGAAATAACAAAAAATGCTACAATAAAAGGATAGCCTTCTTTATGAATCGGCACAAAGCTATTATGGACAGATTGTAGAATACTCATATCATTTCCTATTCATCGTAAACTTAAAACAAGCAATAAATCTTTTTGTTCCTCTTTCTTTTATGTATTTAATCAATCACTCCATATAAAGATAGAGATTACATTTTGCCCACCTTATTTTTTACGATTAACAATACCCGTCTCGTCTTCTTCACGCATTTTACGTAATTTTTCTTCAGCTTGCGATGCTTCAAGCTGCTTATTCCACATTGAAGCATATAAACCTTTCTTTCGTAAAAGCTCTGTATGCGTCCCATTTTCAATAATACGACCACTTTTAAGAACCAAAATTTCATCAGCATTAATAACCGTAGAAAGACGATGTGCAATAATCAATGTTGTCCGTCCACGGCTTACAATATCCAATGCTTGTTGAATTTCCTGTTCTGTCGCCGTATCAAGAGCTGCTGTTGCTTCATCTAGAATAAGAAGTGGGGGAGCTTTTAAGAGTGTCCGAGCAATAGCCACACGTTGTTTTTCACCCCCTGATAATTTGAGGCCACGCTCTCCTACCATAGACTGAAAACCTTCTGGTAACATCTCAATAAATTTTGATATTTGTGCCATTTCAGCAGCTTTTTGCATCTCTTCATCTGTTGCACTTGGGCGCCCATAGCGAATATTATAGGCAATTGTATCATTAAATAACACCGTATCTTGTGGGACCATGCCGATCGCTTCACGCAAACTTTTTTGTGTTATGTCACGAATATCCTGCCCGTCAATTGTAATAGAGCCTGCATCAACATCATAAAATCGAAAAAGTAATCGAGAAATGGTCGACTTACCTGCACCAGAAGGACCAACAATGGCGACTGTTTTTCCTCCAGGGACTTCAAAATCAATATCTCTGAGAATCTGACGCGTCGAATCATAAGAAAATTTTACCTGATGAAAACGAATAGTCCCATTGCTTATCTCTAACGGTTTAGCATTCGATTTATCAACAATCTCCTGCTGAACATCTAAAAGATCAAACATTGCTTCAATATCTGTTAAACCTTGTCGAACATCACGATAAATTGAACCAATAAAATTCAGTGGAATGGAAAGTTGCATTAAAAGGGCATTAATAAAAACAAAATCCCCTAAAGTTTGTGTCTTATAAAAAACTTCATAAGCTGACATCAGCATCATGATCGTCATTCCAATACCAAAGATAAGAGCCTGACCAAAATTAAGCCAGCTTAATGATGTCCAAATCTTTGTTGCGGCTTTTTCATAACCTTCCATAGAAGCATCAAAACGATCGGCTTCTAGAGTTTCATTGCCAAAATATTTGACCGTTTCAAAATTTAAAAGAGAATCAACAGCGCGCGTATTCGCCTCAGTATCTGCTGTATTCATTTGTTGCCGAATACGAATACGCCAATCACTCGCCTTAATCGTAAAGAAAGTGTATAATAAAACCGTTGCAACAACAATGAGAAGATAATGCCATCCATAGTTGAGGTAAAAGACAAGAGCCGTTAATACAAATTCTAAAACTGTCGGTACGGTATTGAGAATTGAAAATCTTACGATCGCCTCAATTCCTTTTGTCCCACGCTCAATCACACGAGATAGTCCACCAGTTCGGCGTTCTAAATGAAATCGTAAAGATAACTCATGAATATGAACAAAGGTTTTATAAGCGAGTTGACGAACAGCGTGTTGACCAACAGTGGCAAAAAGGGAGTCGCGTAATTGATTTAATCCAGCCTGCATAATCCGCGCGACATTGTACGCCAAAACGAGCATGATGGGGATAATTAGACTGGATGGAAACCATTCAGGCAGCTGAAAGCTTGTATCAAGCACATTCGTAGAATATTTAAAGAAATACGGTACAGATATAAGAATGAGCTTGGACACAACAAGATAAAATATTGCCCATAGTACACGTATTTTCAGATCACGCCGATCCACCGGCCACATATAAGGCCATAAATTGTAAAGTGTGTGTAGAGTTGTCCCTGTATCTGATGATACAGTTTTCGTCATTTCATTGCGTTTCATAAAGCCCTTACTTCTCTATCATCCACACGAAAAAGGCAAACACCCCCCTGTGGTTGTTTATAAGTTTCTTACGCTTTTCAATAAGCTAGCTAATCGTTATTTGAGGTTAGACTGTTTTTGAAAAAGGAACAAGAAATAATCCATTATACAACTTATTATTTTGATCTGTATTCTCATACCACTCTGCTGCAAATAAATTTTCAACTTTTACATGCTTTTTTTTCAATTCTGCCTGAAGCCACTTTTTTGTTTTACCAATCTCTTTAAGACCATCATCAATAATTTCACCATTTTCTACGACAATCGTCGATTTCTTTCCCTCTTCCTTTTTAATAACAGTGCAATCACCATTGGTTTCCAAACAAACAAAAGCTGCTTCATGTAAACTACAGCCTTTAGTACGCAACATTGTAATCAAATCATTCACACTGATCCCTAAGTTCTTAATCTTATCCATTTGAAAGACCCCATCTAAAACCAGTGCAATATTTCGTCCTGCAATGAGACGACGAAAAAAAACTGAATAGCGTGAAAAAAAATTAAAAGAGGTAACCAAGGCTTGCCAAATCAGTAAAACAAGCAATAATTGTATGCAGCTAATATTCTGATTATAAATAACGCCTCCAATGATACTTCCCATCACAAAATTACTGACCAAATCAACCGGCGTCATTTGACTAAGACTACCACGACCTGTTGTTCTTAAAATAAATAGAAAAGCAACAAGACCTACAGCCAGCTTAAGCGCGATATATCCATAGTGATATAAAAATTCCATCATATTCTCCTTTTAATTTATGAGAACTGCTGGAATAGAGAAATTAGAATCGTTTTATTTCCCATACGGTTATGCGCTCACCACTCTGCGGATCCTTACTATCTTTTAAGAGAACCCCCTCGGCTGCAAGCTCATCACGAATTGTATCCGCAGCTTCCCACTCTTTATTATGGATAAGCCGCAATCTTTCGGCAATGCGCTGGTCAATAAATTTTGAATCAAGAGACGTTTTTTTTATAAATAATGGGCAGTCTATTTCTTTAATCCATTCTTGTCGTAATAGTCCTAATACATTCATCCCATTGGCAAGAGCCAAAGCATCGCCTGCTTTATAAAATTTTCGCAAAAGAGTAAATGCTTTTGGCGTATTAAGATCATCACTAAGAGCATCTATCAAAATATCATCAATCGCTTTATTGTTTTCCATCATATTCTTTTTATGGCGAAGCAATTCATACCAACGATACAGTTCACTGCTCGATTGCATTAAACGCTGCGCTGTCCAATTTAACGGTTCACGATAATGCGTTTGGAGCATCGAAAAACGTGCAGACAAACCCGCCCAATTTTCCTTCATTTCATCGGCCAACACACCATTAAATTCCAAAAAATTACTCTCTAAAACAGAACGAATAGTTATGAAATTGCCAAAGCTTTTCGACATCTTTTTACCTTCAACTTGTAAAAAGCCGTTATGCATCCAAAAATTAGCCATTCGCTCTGTCCCAAAAGCGGAACAACTTTGTGCAATCTCATTTTCATGGTGAGGAAAAATTAAATCAAGACCACCACCATGGATATCAAAAATATTCGCATTTGGATCAGCACAAGTTAAACCACCACCGTAGGGCGCTAATAACTTTGCCATTGACATGGCAGAACACTCAATATGCCAACCTGGACGACCTAAAACAGGAATTCCGCCCGGCGATTCCCAACCTGGCTCTCCTTCCACAGAAGGCTTCCATAAAACAAAATCCATCTCTTCCCGCTTATAAGCAGCAACATCAATACGCGCCCCCGCCCTCATTTCATCTAAAGAACGATTTGAAAATGCCCCATAATGGGGAGGATTTTTGATGCTCTTTATAGAAAACAATATATGATTTTCCGCTTTATAAGCATGTCCCTTTTCAAGCAATCTTTCGATGAGAGCGCGCATCTCCTCTAAATGCTCGGTCGCGCGCGGCTGGCTGGTTGGCAATAGACAACCAAGTGCTATTGTATCTTGTTGAAACTGAGAATATGTGCGTTCTGTTAATTGACGAATAGCATCATTCAGTGAAACGTTTGGATATTCGTGGGCGGCTCGTGCATTAATTTTATCATCGACATCTGTAATATTACGCGCATAGAGAACATGATCATTGCCATAAACATGACGCAATAAGCGAAATAAAACATCAAAAACAATGACAGGGCGTGCATTTCCTATATGCGCGTAATCATAAACTGTTGGACCACAAACATAAAGACGTACTTTTGTCGGATCTATTGGTGTAAAATTTTCTTTTTTACGTGTCAGCGTATTATAAAATCGCAACTCTTTCATCATTATACTCCGTAAACGATATTACGCACCGTTCTTTTGAATGCCTCTTCTCTCAAATGATCACATTATGCGGTTTAGACTAAAATTTCACCTTACCATCACTTCTTTTTCCCCTATGGTATTTACGGCTGTCTTTATCATTTATCCTAAAAACAATCTCTTTTATTTCATTGGACAAAAGCATTCTATAGATTTAGAGAGCTTTTCCCTTCTTGAAGGAAACAAGTTTAGAAAAAATTCCATAGGCAATAGAATATTTATATGAAAAATAGATTACAGGAAACAAATCTTAAAACTTTAACCCCATAAAGCTTCATCAGTATTTTCAATATTCTACAATGGGTTCCTTATTCTCTCTTACGCCCTATATTTCATAATCAATCATTGAGAATAATGTCGCAATTAACCCTCTTTTTTAACAGCGTTCTCATGACACAATTATTTTATCTGTACAGAGTTTTATTCAAAGAAAGCAATCAAAATAATGCGTCATAAATTGAGAAAAATCACTCTTTTAATATTTCTTGTCATTTCAATGCCAACCTTTGCACAACAATCTCCACCTTATGAGAAAAAATTACTTCGCCTCGCAGAAATTTTAGGATCACTGCATTTTCTCCAAAATCTTTGTGAGCCTCCAACAGACCAATGGCCAACAAACCAATGGTATGATTATATGAACGCACTCATTGAAGCAGAACACCCCATTCCACAAAGACGCGCTTATTTTTATGAAGCATTTAATGAAGCGTATCGTGCTTTCTCAGAAAATTATCACCATTGTACACAAGCAGCCATTGAAGCTAATCAAAAATATATTCAAGAAGGAAGAGTTTTATCCGAAAACCTTCTCATGCATTATAATAATTAACCTGTATCAAAAGTATCTCTTTCAATTTAAGTGATATCAATGATGTCCCCTTACAAACGAATAGAACAATAAATTGTCTTCTCGAAAATAGAGAAACTTTTGAAAAATAATGCTTCGGTGTGCTTGTATTCTTATGAGCAGCTTTTCCGTATCACTCTTGGCTTCTCTCCACACCTCAAAGGACGAACATTCCAACCAACCTAGTTTGTAAATAGCCCAAGTTCTATTGAGTTCCACTTGGCTTCCCATTTATGTGATGTGCTTTGAGACTCTACAAAAAAGCTTAAAAACATTCATCACGCACTAAAAAACATTTATGTGTTAAGGAAATTGATATGCCTTATATCACATCACCACTCTAAAAGATGATGTTTTTGGCATAACAAAATAAAACTGATGCTGTTTACACTAAAGTTTCTATAAATTTAACAGGCTCTCCTTGTGAAGGTGTAACAATTTCACCTTCCCACATAACGCGCATACCACGGATAACCGTTCCGACAGGCCAACCTTTAACCTTTTGACCATCATAAGGTGTCCAACCAGCACGTGAACCAATTAAGCTATTCGTTATGACTTCTTCTCGCTTAAGGTCAACAATGGTCAAATCAGCATCATATCCAACAGCAAGACGTCCTTTACAGCTTATACCAAAAATGCGACTAGGGCCATGTGACGTGAGATCAACAAAACGCTCAAGAGACATTTTTCCTGCATTCACATGTGTTAACATAATGGCTGCTGTTGTTTGCACCCCTGTCATTCCTGAAGGTGAAGAGGGATAAGACTGAAGCTTGTCCTCAAGGGTATGAGGTGCATGATCTGAGCCTAAAACATCAATAATCCCCTGTTGAACACCATACCAAAGAGCTTCACGGTGGCGCGGTTCACGAATAGGTGGATTCATTTGAATTAATGTACCAAACTGCTTATAATCATCAGCCGTAAGAGTCAAATGATGGTGTGTCACTTCAATTGTTGCGACATCTTTATGTTTTTTGAGAAAATCAATTTCTTCTTCTGTCGAAAGATGTAACACATGAATGCGTGCCCTCATTTCATGGGCAATTTTTACTAAACGCTGCGTACACTTTAACGCCGCAATCTCATCACGCCAAATCGGATGTGAAGATGCATCCCCTTCAAGACGCAGTATTTTACGCTCTTTAAGCCTTTCCTCATCTTCAGAGTGAAAAGCTGCTCGACGGCGTGTATTTTGCAAAATAAGGCGTACACTTTCATCATCATCAACCAAAAGATCACCGGTAGAAGATCCCATAAAGACTTTAATTCCAGCTGCACCAGGAAGTCTTTCTAATTCAGAGAGTTCATGAGCATTTTCACGCGTTCCTCCAACCCAAAATGCAAAGTCACAATGCATACGATGGAATCCGCGCTTAACCTTATCGCTTAATGTTTCTTCTGACGTTGTCAATGGATTGGTGTTAGGCATCTCAAACACTGCTGTAACCCCCCCTAACACAGCGGAATATGAACCACTTTCCAAATCTTCTTTATATTCATTGCCTGGCTCACGAAAATGCACTTGACTATCAATAATTCCCGGCAAAATATGAAGCCCCGTACAATCAATCACCTCACCAGCTGAGGCACATGTAAGGTCGCCAATTTCAGCAATACGGCCATTTGTAACACCAATATCACGCTTGCTTTTTCCATCATGATTCACAAGTGTTGCACCTTTAAAAATTGTATCAAATGTTTTAAACATAGCCATGCTCCTTACATATTGCTCACTTATCGATTATGTAACTTTGAGCAGAAAGGCAAGAACCATGATTGAAAAACAAAATGCCATTTGCTTAAAAAACCGCAAAATTATTCAAATTACAGGCGAAGAAGCAACAGATTTTTTACAGTCCCTGATCACAACAGATGTAAAAAAAATAAGTCCCCAAGAAATTTTCCCTGGAGCCCTCTTATCCCCACAAGGAAAGGTCCTTGCTGATTTTCTTATCGGTAAAAGAGAGAATGGTTATTTTATCGATATTGTGATGTCTTTGGCCGATATACTCTATAAGCGTCTGTTGCTCTATAAACTGCGTAAAAAAGTAGAAATTACACAACCATTACAAGGTCTTGTTATAGTTTCTTGGAAAAATGAATCAGATACTTTAAGTTTTGATTCAAATTTTGTTGATAAACGCTTTCCACAACAAGAAAAAATAATACGAATCTATAGCAAAGTTCCTTTTTTGGTTTCAGAAAATTATGACACATGGAATCAATTGCGAATTCGTTATGCAATTGCAGAAAGTGATCAAGACTATGAAGTTGGCAAAGTTTTTCCTCATGATATTAATTACGATCAAATCAATGGATTAGCCTTCAACAAAGGGTGTTATATTGGACAAGAAATTGTTTCACGAATGCACCACCGACGTGCAGCACGTCGCCGTATCTTGATTGTAAAAGGCCAGCGTGATCTCCCCCCTCAATCGAGCCTTGAAGCAGGAACAAAAGTACTTGGCCACTTGGGAACATGTGTTGCAAATGAAGCTCTTGCTTTAATGCGTATTGACCACGTCAAAGATGCTATGGATCATAACATTCCCTTTACTGTAAAAAACATTCCTGTCACTATAAGCATTGCTGAAAATATGAATTTTACCTTTCCTGAAAATACGATAGAAAATACGCATGGCTAAAGCTGAATTATTAAAAAGTGGAGAAGCGCGCGCTTGGCAACGAATGCTCTCTGGACGCAGACTTGATCTTCTCAATCCTTCTCCTTTTGATATTGAAATTGAAGATATTGCTCATGGACTTGCGCGTGTAGCACGTTGGAATGGTCAAACACGAGGAGAATATGCCTATTCTGTTGCACAGCATTCACTTTTGGTTGAACAAATATTTCGAAAACTTTTTCCACAGTCGCTGAAGCATGAATGTCTCTGTGCGCTCCTTCATGATGCACCAGAATATGTCATTGGCGATATCATTTCACCCTTTAAAGCTGTCATAGGTAAACAATATGAACGCATTGAAAAGCGCATCCAAGATGCAATCCACATGCGCTTTTCTCTTCCCGTTGATCTTTCTCAAAAACTTTTAAAAAAAATTAAACAAGCCGATCGTATTGCCGCATATCATGAAGCCATCACATTTGCTGGATTTAATACAGAAGAAGCCCTTCGCTATTTTGGCTCTCCCAATAATATTTCATCCGATGATCTAAATTTACACCCCTCCTCTACTCAACAAATTGAAAACGCTTTTTTAACGCGCTTTAATGACTTAGATGGCCCCAAATTATAGACTCTTCGCATTGTTGACTTTTTGTCATTACAGACTCATCAAACTGATTTATAATAATAATTTGTCGTTTTTCACATTAAATGAGTTCCCTCTAATATGGCAAGAGTCACTCATTTCAAATCTGTTTATATTAAATCAATCAAAATCACTTACTTGCACGTCATAAGCAAAGAAAGCCCTAGGGATAAAAACTGTAAAAAAGACTAAAAATACCGCTTATGAGCCCTCTCAAGTGGCAAGTTCTCGTCAACAACGTTGGTCGTTGGCAAAATGTGTGAGATGGTGCCCACTTGTTTTTTTATGAAGCATAAAGAGGGTTGTGCTTTATAAAGTTTATACAGTCCCTAGGGACTTTTCCATTATAGCATTCACGAGTGCCATGGCAAAATAGAATGAGGTGTCTAAATATTTCTTTTTAAAAGTACATCAATTAGCATTCCAATGACATTCTATTTTACATCAGAAAACTGCCTCCATTAAAGAAATAAAAAAATCATAGCTAAAATTTCATACAAAAATATATTGAAATAATGCACATTCATTACAAAAATAGACAAATGTTCTCTTATCGAACTTTTTAGCTTAAGCTAAGATTTATTTCAGTTTATAAACTTCCCTATCCGCTGGAAAAGAACGGGATGTAACATCCTCTGCATAGTTTTTGATTGCGGTTTTCATGGCTTGTTCAAGGTCTCCATAACGACGTACAAATTTGGGTACGTGAGCACCATAGCCCAACATATCTTCCATCACCAAGACTTGTCCATCACATTGATTGGATGCACCAATACCGATTGTTGGAATAGAAAGCTTTTCTGTCAATTTTACGGCTAAAGGTTCGACAATCCCTTCCAAAACAATAGCAAAAGCACCAGCCTTTTCAATCGCTGCTCCGTCATCTTCAATTCTTTGCCAATCACTCTCTTTACGTCCTTGTGTCTTAAAACCACCAAAACGATTGACCGCTTGGGGAGTAAGACCAATATGTCCCATCACTGGTATGCCACGTTTAGATAAAAAATCTATTGTTTCCGCTATATAAACTCCACCTTCAAGCTTTACAGCTCCACACCCCGTTTGTGCAAGAATACGCGATGCATTTAAAAAAGCTTGCTCTTTACTTTCTTCATAAGAGCCAAAAGGCATATCAATAACGACAAGAGCTTTTTGAGATCCACGCACCACAGCCTGCCCGTGTAAAATCATCATATCTAAAGTAACAGGAAGCGTTGTCTCAAACCCATATACAACCATACCAACGCTATCACCAACCAAAAGGATATCGCAATAGGGATCAGCAATCCGCGCAGTATAAGCTTGATAAGCTGTTAAAGAAACAATTGGCTGTTGTCCCTTTCTTTCGCGTATTTGAGAAGATGTTATACGCTTTACAGTTCTATGGATACTCATTTTCCACCCTTCTCTTGCAATATGTATTGATCAATAAGTCTTACCTCGCCAAAGCGAACAGTAAGAAGTAAAACCGCTGGTTTATTCAATGTTCCTTTGACCTCGCATAAAGTTTCCATATCCCGTAAATCTATCGCTTCAATGATTGCACGCGTTTCTTTTTGTAAAATATTGCGAACAATTTTGCATAATTTATCAACCGACCGCTCACCTTCATGGTAAAGTTTTTGAGCCACTTTTCCACTTTCAGGAATAATTTTGGCCGCTTTACGATCTTCTAATGTTAAAAGTTTATTCCGCGAAGAGTGGGCAACACCATCTGCTTCTCGTAAAATAGGGACGCCAATAATTTCAACAGGAAAAGCTAAATCTTCAACCATACGCTGAATAATTAAAATTTGTTGAAAATCCTTTTCTCCAAAAAAAGCTTTATCAGGCTGAACAATATTAAAAAGCTTAGCAACCACACTTGTTACACCACAAAAGTGCCCTGGACGTAATTTTCCCATCAAAATACGTGATAATTTTTCCACTTGCACAATTGTATCATTTCCCAAGGGCCACATTTCTTCCACAGAAGGCGCAAAAACACATTCAACACCCGCTTTTTCCAATAAAGCACAATCGCTTCTTAAGTCTCTTGGATATTGATCAAAATCTTCATCAGGTCCAAATTGTTTTGGATTGACAAAAATAGAAACCAATACGCGATCACACGTTGCTTTTGCACGCTGTACTAATGCCAGATGCCCCTCATGAAGAGCTCCCATTGTTGGGACTAAACCAATCGAAAAGCCTAAACTTCGTTCTTCTGAAGTATATTGGCGAACTTCAGCAATTGTCTTTAAAATTTCCATTTTTCCATTCTATTCAATTATGATTGGGTCAACAAACAAATGCTTGCATACCAAATCGACGCTCAAACAACTGTATCAAATTCATTCGCACCGACGGCTGTTTTATATCTCGTGGCTCCCAGACATGACGCATAAGAAAAAAACCCGTTAAGTTAAAACCATTTATTATATCCCTAAAATCAGTAGGACGAGTCGTTCTTTGCACCAGAAACTGTGGAAGAATGAGAAGCTTTTTTTTCCAAGGTTCCCCTGCTTCTTCACAGACAGCCCGCCCAGATTTTGGCGATACGTAATAAAGTTTTTGCTTACGACCTGTCGCAGCACAACAAGATAAATCAAGACCAAAACCAAGTTCTTCAAGAAGCCGCATTTCAAAACGTACAACTAATTCCGCATTTACAAAGGGTTCATCAAAATTCTGCATAAAAAGGTGTAAAATATCATATAAAGCGGGGTGCGGATCACGCTCAGGAAGAAGCCGCAGATGAAAAGCGACCAATTGCAAAGCATAAAGTGCTTCTGGTAGACAGATTAATCGCGCCGCATGTAAATCAAGTGCTTCTAGACGAAAAAGTCCCAAATGTTCTTCTAAACGCGCACTCCATTCAGCCTCCACAAAATTCCCAGACTGAAGAAGAGCTGCCATACGACGCGAACGCCCCCCTTTTACCACCCCCATATAACGACCGCGTTCACGCGTCATAACCTCAAGAATAACACTTGTTTCACCATATTGGCGTGCCCCAAGAATAACAGCTTGTTCTTTCCATTTCATTGTATTTTAATTATTTTTTAAAATATTATTTAAAAAAAATCCAATCCCATTTCGCGATAACGTTCTGGATCGGTATCCCAATTATTACGCACTTTCACAAAGAGAAAAAGATGAACCTTTTGATCCATGATTTTCATAAGCTCCTTGCGAGCTGCTTGACCAATCGTTTTAATTGTATCGCCTTTTGTTCCTAAAATAATTTTCCTCTGACTCTCACGCTCTACATAAATAACTTGATTAATTTTAACGGAACCATCTGACCGCTCTTCAAAGCTTTCTGTTTCAACCGTTGAGGAATAAGGAAGCTCATCATGAAGACGAAGAAAAAGTTTTTCACGCGTAATTTCAGCAGCAAGATGACGCATAGGCATATCGGAAATTTGATCTTCCGGATAATACCATGGCCCCTCCTGCATCATGTTACTCAACGCATGAAGTAAATCCTTGCAACCAGAACCATTTAGAGCAGAAATCATAAATGTTTGCGCAAACTTTACACGTTCATTTATTTTAGTGGTTAAGGCTAAAAGAGATGATTTAACAACTGTATCAACCTTATTGAGAACAAGAACTTTTTCTTGTCTCATAGTGTTTACAATATCTAACATCATATCAACTTCATCCGAAAGACCACTTTGAGCGTCAATTAAAACAAGCAGAACATCAGCGCTCTTAGCCCCTCCCCAAGCAGCAGAGACCATGGCACGTTCTAAGCGCTTGTGAGGACGAAAAACACCCGGTGTATCGACCAATATAATTTGCACATTATCATGAATGACAATACCGCGGATTAAAGTTCGTGTTGTTTGTACCTTATGCGTTACAATTGAAACCTTTGTTCCAACCAATTGATTAACCAATGTCGATTTACCAGCATTAGGCAGCCCGATAAGTACAACAAACCCAGAACGCGTTTTCATAACGTCACTCATGATTGCTTTTTCCTACGTTTTTCCATACTCCCTCTCGTCGCAAAATCTTCTCAGCGGCCATTCTTTCAGCATATCTTTTAGAGCTCCCCTGCCCAATCTCTGAAGCAAAACCTGAAATACTAACCTCTACCATAAAAACAGGATCGTGATCTGGACCTGAACGTTTGATGACCTGATAATGTGGTTGTGCATTGCCTTGGATATGCGCCCATTCTTGTAACTCTGTCTTGGCATCACGTCGAGCTGCATTCATTTTCTTTGCCCGACTTTGCCAATATTTTTGAATAAAGGGGCGCACACTTTCCAATCCTCCATCAAGATACATAACAGCAATCAAAGCCTCTACGACATCTGCATGCATATTGATGAGTCGACGCCCTTCAAAATTTCTCATCTCAAAACCGACTTGGATCATATCAGGCAGCCTCATTTCACGTGCAATGTCAGCACATGTCTGCGCATTAACCAGATGATTCAAACGGACTGATAATTCACCTTCACTTGCCTGAGGGAAAAGTTGATACAGCATCTCCGCAATCAAAAGCCCTAGAACCCGATCTCCTAGAAACTCTAATCTTTCATAATTCCCTTGTTCCGAATCTTGCACACTCGCGTGTGTTAATGCTCTTTTTAATTTCTCTTCATCTTTAAAACGATGCCCCGTCAGCTTGAAAAGCTGATCAATCATGAGACGTTTCATCGTTGTTTCCTTGCTTGATAAGCGGCAAATCATGAACCTTATTTATGAAAGAAAACAAACGTTTCCAACGTACATCAAATGGCCAGCGCCAAATCTGCCAAGCACTTGAACCGTTACTGATAGAAAAGAAAATCACGCTCGCGCGACCAATAAGATTTTCTTCTGGAACATAGCCTACATCCAAACGACTATCATCTGAATTGTCACGGTTATCCCCCATCATAAAATAATGTCCCTGAGGAACTTCAAAGACTTTCGTGTCATCAACTTTTGGGATGAAAGCTAAATCAAGCGTATCGTAGCGAACACCATTCGGCAATGTCTCGCGATAGACCTCAACAGGATAGTTCACTTCCGTTATATCAGAATTATCAATCTCTCCCATAAAGTGACGAGAAACAGCCTTATCATTAATATAAAGAACACTTTGACGAACTTGTATACGATCACCTGGCAGCCCAATAACGCGTTTTATATAATCGATCTTCGGATTACTTGGTAAACGAAAAACGACCACATCTCCCCGTTGAGGTTGGGATGCCCAAATACGTCCAGAAAAAAGGGGCGGAGAAAAAGGAATGGAAAAATGAGAATACCCATATGCATACTTAGAAACAAAGAGATAATCCCCTACAAGCAAAGTAGGACGCATGGAACCAGAAGGAATACTAAAAGGCTGGAAAAAAAGTGTCCGAATAAACGCTGCTAAAAGCAGAGCCTGTATTAAAACAGAAATTAATTCAAGAATCCCACCTTTTTTTTCTTTTTTATGCACTTTATCTTTTTGGACCATCACCAACTGCCTTCCCATCACAAATATAACTTTTTTTCATCATAATATCCAAATAACAAAAGCACAATCTCTCACGCCATCTATCCACGTGGAAGTGCTTCAATAATAACAAATGCCTGCGCCCAAGGGAAATCATCTGTTATACTGAGATGAATAACCGCCTCATGATGAGGAGGTAATAACTTTTGAAGTTGCCCTTGCGCACGATTTGTTAATTGCATGATTGGTTTCCCAGAGGGCAAATTAACCACCCCCATATCTTTCCAATTGATACCACAAGCGATTCCCGTCCCTAAGGCTTTAGCACACGCTTCTTTAGCAGCAAATCTTTTCGCATAAGAAGAAGATTTCTTTTTGAGATTTTCGGACCTATTCCTTTCAATATCCGTAAAAATGCGCTGGATAAAACGCTCGCCATAACGAACCAACATTCTCTCAATACGCCGTATATCAACCAAATCATTTCCAAGACCAACAATCATAAGATATTATCCGATCTTTCTTACGATGAACGCTTCTTTAAACGCCTTTTTTTTATAATCTTTTGATATCGCTTTTGTTTAAAACGAGCCGTTGCTCTGTAAACACCTATATAAGATAAACCACCAAAAACAACACCTAAAAGAGTTCCACCTAAAATCATAGGACTCATAATTGTATCCCATGCCCCTTTAAAAAGGAGAGAGAGATTTGACACTGTCAAACCGTTAAAAAGAGAACGAATTTGAGAAAGAGAGATCTCATTGACATCGCTAAAAAGCGATAAACAAAAATACCCTACTTTATAATCAGCCATGACAATCAATAAAAATGTGAGTGGATTAGAAAAAACCGTCCCAATGATTGCAGCCGCAAAGTTTGCACGCAAAATCCAAGAAAAAAATATTGCCAAGATAATATGCACCCCGAAGACAGGAGAACAGGCTAAAAAAATACCAATAGAAAACCCTAGTGCAACCTCATGCGGTGTTGCTGATATACGCAAAATACGTTTATAGATGTAAGAAAATGAGCGGGAAAATGAACGACGCGGCCATAACCAAAGTCGAATACGCGTTACAAAATCTACTGGTTCTCGACGACGAAAAAGCATATGACTCTCAATATACATCTTTTGATGATAAAATAACCTATATCATCCAAATTAATCTTTTTAAGTTTTTGCATAAAAAAAAATAGAAAGACAATTAAATATTTCGACTGCCTGGTTTAATCGCTGGAAGAGCAGAAAGATCTGCAGGAAGTTCCTCACTCGCATAAGAAGCGATCTCATATTCAGCTAGCGCAATCAACGGAACGCCAACATCAACCTTACCACCAGAACGATCAAGGATGCATGCACTTGCCAAGACCTCTGCTCCTGCTGCCACCAACGCCTCAACGGTCTCACGAATAGAAAGACCCGTTGTCACAATATCTTCAACAATAACAACCCGCGCACCCTTCTTGATTTCAAAACGACGCAATTCAAAGACGCCATTGACACGCTCTACCCAAAGAGAAGGAACACCAAGGTGACGTGAAGTCTCATAGGAAGGAATAAGACCACCAATTGCGGGACCAACAACATAATCAATTTGTTCCTTGATCGATTCTTTGATTTTTTCAGCCAATCCACGACAAAGTTTTTCCGTCAAGTCAGCATGCATAAACACTTTTGCCTTTTGCATATAAGTTGCACTATGGCGTCCCGATGTTAAAATAAAATGCCCCTCTAAAATAGCATCTGCTTGTTTAAAAATATCAATGACTTCTTGTGTATTCATTGCAAAATCTTCCTTGTTATCCATGAACCCGCCGTACTGTACTGACTGAATTTGCCTTTTTTAACTGAGAGAAAATACGATTCAAATGTTTTAAATCCCAAACTTCCAAATCAATCATCATTTCTGTAAAATCTGGTGCCGTCCGGATCAAAGATAAATTTTGGATATTGGCATCGTTAGCAGAAATTATTTGCGTAATTTCAGCTAAAGAACCAGGACTATTGACAACCAAAATATTTATTCGCGCAGGAAAACGTTCATTCATTTGAGCATCAATATCCCAGCGGACATCAATCCATCTTTCTGGCTGATCATCATAGGCCATCAACGCCGAAGACTGAATTGGATAAATAACGATCCCAGCACCTGGTTGCATAATACCAACAATCCGATCCCCAGGCACTGCTCCTTCTGGTGAAAAACGGACAGGTATATCTCCACGGGTTCCTCGAATAGGTAAGGCTTTAGATTGTTGATTCTCAACCATTGTATCCTTTTCATTTTCCGGAACTTTAAAAATCATCCCTTGAGCATTTTCAATATTGAACCACCCTTCTTCCCCAGGCTTAAAAGATGATTTTTGGACTACACGCTCTTGATAATCAGGATAAACCGCTTTAATCACATCAGCAGAAAATAATTCTCCACGCCCAACAGCAGCCAAGACATCCTCTACATCTTTACGCGCCAAACGCGGTAAAACTTTCTTCAAAACATCTTTTGAAAATTGTTTTCCCATATATTCAAATGAACGCTCAAGAATACGATATCCTAAGCCTGAATATTGCTTACGCACCGCTGCTCTGCTTGCGCGTCGGATAGCTGAACGCGCTTTACCTGTGACAACAAGAAATTCCCACGCAGCGGGCGGAATTTGAGCGTGTGAACGGATAATATCAACTTCGTCACCATTTTTTAATTTAGTCATTAAAGGCATAATACGACCATTGATTTTTACGCCCACACAAGAATCGCCAATGTCTGTGTGGACAGCATAAGCAAAATCAATAGGTGTCGCGCCTTTAGGAAAAGCAATTAATCGACCTTTTGGTGTAAAACAAAAAACTTGGTCTTGAAAAAGCTCAAGTTTTGTGTGTTCTAAAAACTCTTCCGGATTATCTCCATCAGATAAAGATTGTATCGTTTGACGTAACCACGCATAGGCGTTCGTTTCGCTTGATAACTTCGAAGTTGAATAATTGGAACCCTGCTCTTTATATATGGAATGGGCAGCAACTCCATATTCAGCAACCTCATTCATGGCAGCCGTTCTAATTTGCAATTCAACACGTTGTCTCGAAGGCCCCACAATAGTTGTATGAATAGAACGATAATCATTTTGCTTTGGTATGGAGATATAATCTTTAAAACGACCAGGAACCATCGGCCAAGTCGTATGAATGACACCAAGAGCACGATAACAATCATTCACGGATTCAACAATCACACGAAATCCAAAAATATCCGATAACTGTTCAAAAGATAGTGCTTTGCTTTCCATTTTGCGAAAAACAGAATAAGATTTTTTCTGACGGCTTTTAACATCTGCTTTAATGCCATTTTCCAAAAAAAGTTTTGTCAATTCATTTTCAATTGTGGAAAGCAAATCACGATTGCGCTTTGATAATTCAGAAAGTCGATTGGTAATCGTACGATGACCTTCTGGATTTAAATAAAAGAAAGAGAGATCCTCTAATTCCTCGCGCATATCCTGCATCCCCATACGGCCCGCAAGTGGCGCATAAATATCCATTGTCTCCTCAGCAATTCGTCGACGTTTATCATCGCGCATGACACCAAGGGTACGCATATTATGAAGGCGGTCTGCAAGTTTGACTAAAAGAACACGGACATCATCAGAAATGGCAATAAGAAGTTTACGAAGATTTTCTGCCTGTACAGCTTTCTTTGATACAAGATCAAGCTTATTAAGCTTTGTAAGCCCCTCAACCAACTTCCCAATTTCAGAACCAAAAAGCTGATCAATTTCTGCTCGTGTAGCACTTGTATCTTCAATTGTATCATGCAAAAGAGCAACAGCAATCGTCGCCTCATCCAACCGCATATCCGTTAAAATAGCAGCAACTTCCAAAGGATGGGAAAAATAAAGATCACCCGAAGCACGCTTTTGATGTGCATGCTTTTTCATTGCATAATCATAGGCTCTTTTTAGAAGAGCCTCATCTACGTCAGACTTGTAACGCTGAACACGCCCAACAAGCTCACACTGACGCATCATACGAGCATATCCTTTATCTTTTCACACCTCTAACCCTTATTGAAAATGCCTTATCAATAAAGGACAAGAAAAATAACCGCTCCTTATATGACAAGCTATCTTCACTCCTGTAATATCAACCGCCGTAATTAATAGTCGTCACTTTTTTCTGGAACAACTAAACCTTCAATCCCTGCTAAAAGCTCTTCTTCTGACATCTGATCAAATGAAGCTCCTTCTTCTTGCGATGATGCATTAAAAACACTTTCAGCTTCACTTGAATGGGTGATAAATTCACTTGCCATTTCTGGCTCATCTACTTCCACATGCTTTTGTAGCGAATGAATAAGATCTTCTTTTAAATCAGCCGGCGACAGCGTTTCTTCTGCTATTTCACGCAAAGCAACAACTGGATTTTTATCATTATCACGATCGATTGTAATTTGCGCTCCTTGTGAAATCTGACGCGCCCGATGACCTGCTAAAAGTACCAATTCAAAGCGGTTATCAACTTTATCAATACAATCTTCTACCGTTACGCGGGCCATTTATGCCTCTTTCTCAAATAAAAAAATTTAATAGTGGATGAGGGGAGTATATACAATAATCAAAATAAAACACAAGAAAAACAATATAAACTTTTATATTTTTTGCTTAAAAAACTTATTTGAGAAAATTCTTGGTAACTTTATAAAAAAATGTGTGTCCTCCTCATGCTCGTTATCAAAGCCGCACTTTAAACAATTCCAATAGATTGGATTTGAGCAAAGGAAAGTGTTTCTTGATAAAATAGCTCTTCGGAGTCTTTATTCTTTTAAAAGAAATACAAGCTCTTAAAAATCCTTTCCAATAACAACAGCCTTATGAAAACTTTTTATGATACTATATTTATGAAAGACAGAATTTTTTCTTTAAACAGCGTATATATTGCACTCTTATTCATCATATAAATGACTGCAAGATTGCTTCTTGTTACATCATCATTAGCCATAATTTATATTAAACTTTCTTCTCAAACAGTTTATTGATATTCTGGATTCCTTATCAAAACATGATCCATCATATACGCCATAAAAGACTTAAAAGAATAAAAACGATTGATGCCTAACAATATGAATAGCCCATTAACATCGCTTTGCCCAGAACCACCCCAAAATTGCAATTTATGCCCTAGGCTCCATCAGTTTATTGCTGACTGGCGTGTGAAAGAACCAAGTTGGCATAACGCACCGGTACGCCCTTTCTTTCCCTATAAAGGAGCAGACACAACGCGTCTTCTCATTGTTGGTCTTGCTCCTGGATTACGCGGAGCCAATCGAACTGGGCGTCCATTTACGGGTGATTATGCTGGGCACCTCCTTTATTCTACTTTGAAAAAATTCGGATTTGCCCAAGGAACCTTTGAAGAAAGAGCTGATGATACTCTTGAACTGATTGATGCTGCAATCGTTAACTCTGTTCGTTGTGTTCCACCAGAAAATAAACCCACCGGTGCTGAAATTAACACGTGCCGCTCTTTTTTTTCGCCTCTTTTAACAAATCTTCCCAAACTTAAAGCCGTTATTACCTTAGGCACCATTGCACACCATTCAACCATACGCGCTCTTAATGCAAAAGTTTTAGCACATCCTTTTGGACATGGCACAATCAATAACATTGGTAGATTACGCATCTTTTCCAGCTATCACTGTTCTCGTTATAATACCAATACTGGTCGCTTGACAGACGCTATGTTTCACCAAATTTTTCAAGCAGCAAAAACATACTTAGATCAATGCTAAATCAATAAAGCATATCCAAATCGATCATCCATATCTTTTTAAAAGTCTTGCTTTTTCTCGTCCCCAATCACGTTTTTTTTCCGTTTCACGCTTATCATGAAGTTTTTTCCCACGGGCTAGAGCAATCTCTAACTTAACGCGCCCACGTTCATTAAAATAAAGTTTGAGAGGAATAAGTGTCATTCCTTCACGGGATGTTGCATTAAAAAAGCGTGCCATCTCACGTTTTGAAAGTAATAATTTACGCAAACGTCGCGGCTCATGATTAAAACGATTAGCCTGCGTATATTCAGGAATATAGCTGTTTACTAACCATAATTCTCCATTTTCAAAACTGGCATAGCTTTCAGCAATATTAGCGTGATTAGAACGTAAAGACTTCACTTCCGCTCCTTGAAGAACAAGACCCACCTCAAGATTATTCAGAATTTCAAAATTAAAACGTGCTTTACGATTGTCAGCAATTATTTTTCGCACAGACGCGTTCTTTTTTTTATTCATGGCTTTGTCAATATCATTTTATGCTTTTAAAAGACCCGCATGACTAAGAGCTGCATCAATAATCTTCTTGGTGCTCTGTGTTAATGGAACAATCGGAGAACGCACTGTCTCACCACAAAATCCCAATTTTGCAGCAGCATATTTAATCCCTGCAGGGCTAGGTTCAATAAACACAGCTCGATTGAGAGGCATGAGGCGATCATTTAATTCTCGTGCTGTTTTATAATCTCCATGGAAACAAGCAGCTTGAAGTTCTGCACAAAGTTTTGGAGCAACATTGGAGGAAACTGAAATACATCCGACACCTCCATGGGCATTAAAACCTAATGCTGTACAATCATCACCAGAAAGCTGCACAAAATCTTTGCCACATTTTTCACCTTGTTCACTCACGCGCTCAATTCTGCTCGTTGCATCCTTAATACCAATGATATTGTTAAAGTCTTGATAAAGGTCTCTCATCGTTTCCACAGCCATATCTATAACAGAACGACCCGGAATATTATAAATTATAATCGGAATAGAAATAGCTTTAGCAATGGAAGAAAAATGCTTATATAAACCAGACTGATTGGGTCTATTATAATAGGGCGTAACAACCAAAACGGCATCTGCACCAGCTTTTTGCGCATGTTGTGCGAGCTCTATAGCCTCACTTGTACTATTGGATCCTGCTCCAGCAACAACAGGAACACGTTTTGCAACCTGCTCAACACACAATGCTATAATTTGCTTATGTTCTTCATGACTTAAAGTTGCTGATTCACCTGTCGTCCCAACAGGGCTTACACCGTTAATCCCTTGTGTGATTTGCCATTCAACAAAATCACAAAACGCTTTCTCATCAATTGCACCCTTCTGATCAAATGGTGTAATAAGCGCAGTTATAGCTCCCTTGAGCATGATAAACTCCCTATAATGTTCGCTTTTATTTTTTTAATAATCGCCTTTATAAATTTTAAATAGAGCATAATCTTGCTCTATCATCGAAGCAAGATGAATTTCAAAAAAAGCCTTTATAAGATCAACATATTCTTCCTTAAATTTTGAACATTTCTTTAAAATAAGCCGTCTGTATTAACGTGTTTTTCATGCTTGTATTCTATAAAGCTTTAGGTTTTTTTTACAAAAAGCAAGGTCTCAAGGTCTTTTCTCTATGCGTGTATTTTCCACCTCTCTTTTCGTAGCAACCTTTACTACACTTATACTGGCAATAAGAATTTTATTTTCAAATGCCTATGCACAAACACCTCTTTTACATGGGAAAGCACCAATCCCTTCGGCACGCCCTACCGCTCTTAATGTCAAACAAATAGCTCAACCTCTTCAACAAAGACACACAACATCGCACAATACTGCGACACTCAAACAACTAAAAGCTGGGCTAGAAGCCCTTGCAAACAACAATATTGCAAAAACAATAAATCTTCGTAATTCACTGGAAAAACATAACCTTGATCGTTATATTTTAACATGGGCGCTGGGGCTATCAAACCAAGATAATATACCAAGTTCTGAAATATATAATGCCATCAACATGCTAAAAGGATGGCCTGGTATAGAGACGATGCAACGCAATGCTGAACGTGCTTTTCTTAACGAAACCAATGTCACACGCGCCATCATCCAAAAATTTTCTCATCATCCCCCTCTTACAGCACAAGGTATGGCTCTCTTCGCTAAAGCACTTATTGTGATGGGACAAACCACTCGTGCTCAACATGTTCTTGCACCGTGGTGGCATAAAACACCGCTTAATGCAAAAGAAGAAGTGTTCGTTCTTAAAAATGCAAGTGCGGCCTTAAAACCTATTGATCATTTAAAACGCATGCAGTTTATGCTGTATGCACATCGTTTTGATTCAGCGTCCCGCATTGCAAAATTAGCCCATGCTCAAGCTCTTTTTGATGCTTTTGTGGCCGTTGAAAAAAATGATCCTAGAGCGACACAAAAATTACGCGCTATCGAGAGAATATGGAAAAAAGATCCTCTCTTCCAGTTTGCTCGAATGCGCCATCTTCGGCGAACAGAGCAATATGATGCAGCCGCAACACTTATGATGAAAACATCAAAAGATGCATTCCATCTTATGAACCCTCATTCTTTGTGGAAAGAGCAACGCGCCCTTTCTCGCGAAATGCTTGATTTAAACAAACCAAAAATGGCTTATCAACTCGTTGCGATGCATACTGGCATGACATCTGCATTAGCCGTCGATGCTGAGTTTCATGCAGGATGGTACGCACTACGATTTCTTCATAACCCTAAATTAGCCATGCAGCATTTTTCACGTATTCCTCAACTCTCTTCTTTACCTTTTTCTGCATCACGTGGCTATTACTGGATGGGACGAACAGCGGAAACGCTAGGAGAACATAAAAATGCTCAGCACTACTTTCATCGCGCAGCGCATTTTGGTGCAACTTATTATGGTCAATTAGCCGCCGCACGACTCAACCAAAAAAGGCTTAACATTTCCTTTCCTAAACCAACAAATGCTGAGCGACAACATTTTAGTGCACGAAAAGCTATCAAAGCAATTCAACGTCTTGAAGAAGCTGGCTATGCTGATTTTGCTAAAATTTTTTATAGAGAACTCGGAAAAAAAATAGAAAGCCCCGGTGAATTAGCTCTTCTGGCTGTTATGGCAGAAAAAAATGGTGACTATTATACCAGCCTCAAAATCGGAAAAATGGCTGCTTTTCAGGGTAAAAATGTCGGGGCACTTTCTCATCCGCTGGGTGCTATACCGGCTTCTGCTCATATTTCTGTAGAAGAAAAATCGCTTATCTATGCCATTGCTCGCCAAGAAAGCGAATTTAATCCAACAGCCATATCAAAAGCAGGTGCACAAGGAATCCTCCAATTGCTTCCTACAACAGCAAAAGCACTCGCAAAAAAATACTCAATCGCATGGTCTCCTAAAAAATTCGGCAGTGATGCTCATTATAATGCAACATTAGGAGCCCATTTTCTCAATGAACAATTGGAACGTTTTAATGGATCCTATATCTTAACGCTTATTGGCTATAATGCGGGGCCCCGCCGAGTCAATGAATGGATAAAACGTTATGGCGATCCTCGAGGACAATCTCTCGATCGCGTCATTGATTGGATTGAGCGCATTCCTTATACAGAAACACGGAATTACGTGATGCGCGTCATGGAAAATTACGGCGTCTACAAAGCAAGACTCACTGGGAAAATAGATATAAAAACCGACCTGCTTTCTGGTCGATGGAAATAATATACCTTAATCTTCTCAAACTAAGAGTGCACTCTTAAGAGAATTTTTATTTCTCCCTAAAAGAGTTTAAACATACAGACTCACTTTTAACGTGTAAGTAAGTTAAGTGATTTTAATGGATTCAGTATCAATAGAGCTGAAATAGGAAAATCCTAAGCTATTCTGGGCTCTCATTCCAAATATAAAATAATAGAATGATCATTATAAATCATCATGTTGCGCAAATAGTTCATTTCTTCTCAATGCATAAACGATAATATTATAGAGATTATCAATATGAGAAGAGTGAAACGAATAGCGTATCCTTTTATTGTTGCTTATTCATCAACATTCACATCTTGTACAATAGCATGTTTTGAAAGTGTTTTTTCTACTTACAATATTTCTATACCCCATAGAGGAGCGTTATGACTATACCTGTTTGGATCATATCTAAAGAAAAAAGATAGACTCATTGAATAAGACAACCTTAAAGATAAAAAATATCCTTCTGCACCTTCCCTTTTCATTCAGCTTTACGTCTTTCAAACAATTAATATTTTAGGAATGAAGGTGAAGCTTTACCTTTTATTTCTCTCATTTTTATGTATAAGCTCGCCCCTTTATATAAAACAGAATATCGAGCCCAAATAGTATGTATTTCTTATGCCTATTTTTATTTTAAAAGGCATTTTTTAATGCTTGTAAGTTCATTTCACAACGGTGAACCTGAAAAGTGCTTATGAAAATCTTCTCACGAATGGTATATCGATTAGATATATTACTTTTAATGAGATAAAAGCGATAGCCTTATCATCCCCTCATGCCCAATATTGCAACAGCCCTTTCATTTGGAATATTTATAAGAAATATGTTCATTCCTAAAACTTTTTATCTATGTTCTCCCCTATGTCGTCTTTAAGCGAATGGTTTTGATTGATTCAACGTCAAAAAGATCTAGAAAAACTATATTTCATTCATATTATAAACTGATGAGCCATCATTCTAAACCAATATATTACAGAGCTCCCCATAAAAATCAGCTAAATATTAAGGATACTCTAATCGTTTTATTCACTTTTGATGGTGGCGGGGGAGGAAAAGAACCGACACGTTGAAGGGCTGCCAGAGCCAATCGATCAAGTTCTGGATCACCAGCCGAAACGACGACACGGCTAGAAAAAATACTCCCTCGCTCATGGACTCTAAATTCTAACTTCACCGTTCCTTTAGCCCGACTGATACGTTGTCTTACAACATAATTTTTCTGCTTTTCTAATTGCGACTGTACCTTTGCTAACCACTCCATTAACACGATATCTTCAAGCCCTGCTGTACTGCCACTCTGTCTGGTGGATGATGAACGCACAGACTTTACAGGTGGCTGCTTAATAACTGTTTTTGGTCTCGTTTTTTTTTCAAATATTTTATCTTCTACTTTGTGAGGAAGAGATTCTTCCAAAAATTTTTCTGTAAAATCATCTTTTTCTACAGTATGCTGTGGCTCTTCCGGTTGAATTTCATCCACCGTCTCCGATATCTCTGGCTCTTGCTCAGAAAGATCCGGCTGTAGCAATTCTGATTTTGTGCTCACATTTGATAAATCTGTATCATGATCTGGATTCGAGGAATCTCTATCAGCATCCAGATATACACTCTCTTGGACAAGAGTTAGCATAACCGTCGACGAGAGCATACCATTACTGACGCCAATCTTTCGAAAATAAAACTGTGCTCCCAATGCAAGATGCAAAAAAAGAGCGCCCAAAAATGCACCAATCCAAAGAGCTGATAACTGCCTCATATTTGCAAAGTTCATCGTTTCTTCCGCCGCTATTCTAAGTGCAATGTTGGTCTTTCATCTCATTAAAACAAGCTATTTCGAAATTGCAACTTTTTTCTTGACTGATTTTATCATGTTTAATATGGTTTCTCTGTGATTTTATATTGTTAAATCATTCCTGCTTGGTTGGCTAACTTTTGATAGGGTTAAGTCAAGCGTTTTTATGTAAAATTTCAAGCTTAGAGAGGGGATGTTTTTAAAAAAGGTTATAATGTGTTATGCGAATAAGACGAGAAAATATCCATAGGAGCTGTGTAATTTTAGGTGCGTTGTCGGTTTGTATACCTTCATTTGTTTTTGCACAAAGCAGCGATAAGAATGTTGTGACGGAGCTCAAACCAATCCTTATTAAAGGAAAAAAAATAGAAGATGCTTCAAATTCAATAACCATTCTAACTGATCGTAAAACCAACAAGAATATTGATGAAAAACAAATAACTGATGTGTATGACGTGAGTCGTCTTAATCCTTCTGTCTCCTATAACTCAGAAAATAATAGTTTTGTTATTCGTGGTTTAGATGCAAACCGTGTTGTTATGACAATGGATGGTATTTCTCTCCCATGGTTTAATGATATATTCCGTGGTGGCGGTGGAAACACAACTTTTGATTTCAATGCGCTTTCTACGTTTGATACTATTCAGGGATCAGATTCTAGTCTTTATGGTTCTGGCGCTTTAGGGGGAATGATTGCATTGCGTACCCTTAATCCTGAAGATCTTATTGGGGAAGGAAAAAATTGGGGAAGCCTTATAAAAGGTGGTTATCACTCTGTTGATAACAGTTGGCGCATCGATCAAGCTTTTGCTGTGCGCAATTACCGAACATTTATGCTTTTCCAAGGGTCTTATGTAGAAGGTCATGAGCGCAAAAATATGGGAACAGTGGAAGGATATGGAGAACGCACGCGTAAAAACCCTTCTCATTTTGACAAGAATAATTTGCTTTTTAAAATTCATCAATATTTGAGTGATAACCATCGGATTGGCTTTACTGCAGAACGTTTTGGTCATAATAGTAACACCCATGCATTAAATTCATCTAAAAGATATGCTCCAGGTTCCGTTTATGAGCGGGATGATAAACTTCGTGAGCGCTTTTCTCTTTCTTATAATTATAACGGTGATGGCGACGCACTTCTTGATGCTTTTAGTGGGAAGCTTTATTGGCAAAGACAATCAAGTCGTGCCGTTACGACTGGCGTTCGTGTTTCAGCCCCCAAAGGGGATTATTTGAGAGATAATTTTTTACGTAATATCAATTATGGTTTCAGTGCTAATGCACTTAAAAAGGTGGATTTTAGCACTGTAAGTCATACGTTAAAGTTTACAACAAATGTTGAGTCATCTAAATTTCATCACTATTTGTTTGGTAAAGATAACTGCCATATAAAAGAATACGCGCGAGGATGTCTTTTTGTTCCTGCTAATCGGTCAGATTCACCAGATACAAATGGTTATAATTTAGGGCTTGCTTTTGAAGATGAAATTGGATTCGTTGATGATCGTTTTCGTGTAACGCCAGGATTCCGGTATGATTGGTACAAATATGTTCCTCAGAAAACATCTTCTTATGAGAAAGCTCTGATTTCTGATAAATTCCCTCCAGAAAGAAGTGGATCACGCTTTTCTCCTAAATTGCGCATGGAATGGGATGTTCGGGATCAAGTGACACTCTATGCCCAGTGGGCGCAAGCTTTTCGTGCACCACGTATTCCAGAGCTTTACGTTTCTTATATCAAACCTTCTGCTTATTACGTGAAAGGAAACCCTGATCTTCAACCAGAAATAAGCAATGGCTATGATATTGGTCTACGGTATGGAAATGCAAATTTTGGTGGTTCCTTTAATGCCTTTATAAACCAATACAAGAATTTCATAGATACCGAGGATAAAGGGCCATCCGAAGAATTCAAATTTGCACGTCGGCATTATATGAATCGTTTCCGTGTGCAAATTTTTGGTGTTGAAACAAAAGCACATTTAGTTCTTAAAAATGGTTTTCATGGCTCTGTTGCTCTTGCTTATTCACAAGGAAAAGATCTTGATAAAAAAGAGTATCTTAACTCAATTCCTCCTTTGAAAGCCGTTATCGGATTAGGATATGCAAAAGAGGTTTGGGGAAGCGATATTACCCTTACATTAGCAGCCAAACGCGACAAAGTAGCCAAAGAATCTGATTATCAAAAAATTCCAGGATACCATGTCGTTGATATGACAGGGTGGTGGAAACCATTCGGTGAAACAGGGCCTATCTTAAGAGCCGGTGTTTATAATCTTTTCAATACAAAATATTGGAATGCATCAGAACTTCCTTCAAGTAAGAGTTCAACACCGAAAGATTATTATAGCCAGCCTGGTCGTAACTTTAAGGTGTCGTTCGTACAAAAGTTTTAGTCACTTCTATGAACGATTAGGTCAATAAAATTATCGATAAAAGGATGAATTATTGTGTTTCTATTTTCAACATCTTTAAAATTACAAGAATTGAGTAGAAAAGTTTTAATTCTTTCTGTTTTATCGTTTTATGATTGTTCGGCTGTTGGCGATAGAGCGTTATTTTGTGATAGATTGAACTCTTAAAAGAATTTAATCTATTGCCTTGGAATTGTAAAATTTGAAAGTTAGTTTTTGAGTTAAGTAACATAAAGGTAAAGTCCATGGCATATACAGCTGAAATGATTCTTCGTTTACGTGAAGAAAAAAAAGAAATGCGAAACCGCGATTTTGCGGTTTCGATTGGTATATCTGAAGCAGAGCTTATTGCGGCCTATTGTACCATTGGAAAAGCAAAAAGACTACAAATTGATGTTGCTACTCTCTTGGAAAGTGCACCTCGGCTTGGAAAAGTTATGGTCTTAACACGCAACGAGCATGCCGTTCACGAAATAACAGGACGTTTTGAAAAAATTGTTCAAAATGAACATATTCCTATCACACTTGGTGAAATTGATTTGCGTATTTTTGCAAAACAATGGAAGTTCGGTTTTGAATATGATGTCATTATCCTTGGAAAGCCTGCAAAAAGTCTACAATTCTTTGATGAGCATGGCGTTGCTATTTTAAAAGTCTATTCTAAAGATATGACCAACATGGAAGAGTGGAACAAACTTGTTGAAAAGCTTCTTCTTGAAGATCAATCCTCTGTTCTTGATATTCTTCCCGTTTCTCTTCCAGTTCAATGTGACATAACAGAATTGGATATTGAGAATTTTCGGGATCGTTGGCGTAAAATGACAGATGTACACCAGCTTCACAAAATTATTTCCGAATTTAAAATTAATCGGCATCATGCTGTAAAATATGCTGGCAATGAGTTTGCCGATGAATTACAGGTAAATGCTGTTGAAATAATGCTTACTCAAGTTGCAAAACAAGAACTGCCCATTATGTGTTTTGTTGGTAATAAGGGGTGTATTCAAATTTTTAGTGGAACTGTGAAAAATATTAAGCAAATGGGACCTTGGCTTAATGTTCTTGATCCAGGGTTTGACCTCCACTTACTTACGTCTGGGATTGCTAGTGTATGGCATGTTCGCAAACCTACTCGTGATGGTTATGTCAGTTCACTTGAAGTTTTCGATAAAAATGATGGTATGATTGTTCAATTTTTTGGCTTGCGTAAAGAAGGTCAAAAAGAGCGTGAGGATTGGCGTTCTTTATTGAAGTCTCTTCCTCCCTATCAAGAATTAGTCGTCGCTTAGAAAGATAAAATATGCTTATACTTTTTTTGCGTAGACACTTAGGCTTTTTTCTTCTTTTTATACTGCTTTCTCTTAGCTTCTTTTCTCAGCGTGTCATTGCTGAACCTACAACGCATTTTTCTGAAAATGCGCGAATTGTCTCTATTGGTGGTTCCTTAACAGAAATTGTTTATGCATTAGGCGCACAGGATCAACTTGTTGCCCGTGATAGTACAAGCGTTTATCCTAAAGAAGCCCTCAAACTTCCTGTGCTTGGCTACATGCGTGCTCTTTCACCTGAAGGTGTTCTATCTCTTGCTCCAGAAGGTATCTTGCTCGTTGAAGGAAGTGGGCCTCCTTCAACAATTGAAATTCTCAAAAAAACATCAATCCCTATCGTGATCATACCAGAAAACTATTCTCGAGAAAGCGTCATAGAAAAAATTCGACTCGTTGGAAAAGCTATCCATCGTGAAGCACAAGCCGCTGCATTAATTCAAAAAGTAAGCCGTGATTTTGTAGACAATGATGCTCTTTTGACAAAAGTAACGAAACCAAAGCGGGTTCTTTTTATTTTATCTGTACAAAATGGGCGTGTTATGGCATCTGGAACAGATACAGCGGCTGATGGTATCATAAAACTTTCAGGGGCTATCAATGCCATTACCGATTATAAAGGGTATAAGCTTCTCAATAACGAAGCGTTATTGAAAGCAAATCCTGATGCTATTTTGCTTATAACACATAGTGGAAAATCTATTAATCTTGAAAAGCTTTTAGCTATACCAGCAATTCAAGCAACAACCGCTGCCAAAAATCATGCTATTAAACAAATGGATGCTATGTACCTTTTAGGATTTGGTCCACGCACTGCAAATGCATCAAGAGAACTTATTCATATGCTTTATGATGCAAACTAAAACGGTAAAAACGGGTAAAATTGGTAGAGAAGCCATCCATGGTTTACGCATCTGAAACAGAAAAACATAAAAGAATAAAGCGCGAAAATTTGAGAAAAATACTCTTTTTCGCTCTCATAATATTCCTCATCTTTAGTATTTTAAGCGGACTTTTAAATGGCGCTTCAAATACTTCATTCTTTGATTTTCTTTATAATATGTTTACACAAGAATTTTCTGTCAGTAGAAAAACACGCGATTATCTCATATTTATTGATATAAGGCTTCCTCGTGTTATCTTAGGGCTATTGATCGGAGCAGCTTTGGCTGTTTCTGGTGTTTTGATGCAAGGACTTTTCCGTAATCCTCTTGCAGATCCTGGAATTGTAGGTGTATCGGCAGGAGCCGGTCTTGGCGCTGTTTTGGCCATTGTTGTAGGCTTTGCCTTTCCTGTTTCATTTGCACCTTTTCTAGAGCCGTACAAGGTTATCATAGGCGCTTTTTTGGGTGGGCTTTTATCAACGATTGTTCTCTACATAATAGCAACGCATCATAGCTTTACCTCTATTGCAACCATGTTGCTTGCTGGTATTGCCCTTGGAGCCTTAAGCAGTGCAGTTGTTGGAACGTTGATTTTTATCGCAAATGACCAGCAATTACGCGATATTACTTTTTGGAGTCTTGGCTCTCTTGCGGGTGCGACATGGCTGAAAGTATGGCTTGTTCTCCCTTTCATCTTTGTTGGTCTTCTTTTCTCCCCCTTTTTATCACGAGCCCTGAATGCTCTTGCGCTTGGAGAAGCCGTTGCTGGTCATATTGGCTTTCCAGTTCAACGCGTTAAAAATATTGCCATTCCCCTTGTTGCTCTTATGTGTGGAAGTGCTGTTGCTGTCAGTGGTGGTATTGGTTTTATTGGGATTATTGTTCCTCATATTTTACGTCAGCTTATTGGTCCTGATCACCGCTATCTCATTCCTTACTCTGCTCTCTTGGGAGCAGCATTACTTATTTTTGCTGATACGTTTGCACGCTTAATTGTTGCTCCCGCAGAATTGCCAATTGGAATCGTAACAGCACTTTTTGGTGCTCCCTTCTTCCTGTGGATCCTTATATGCAAACGAGGAACAGACTTTTCATGATTGAGGCGACAAACATTTGCGTTCAGCGCGGAAAGAAACAGATTCTTAACCACGTTAATCTTCAAGCTAAAAGTGGCGCTTTTACCATTATTATCGGTCCCAACGGATCAGGGAAAAGTACTTTCGTCAAAGCATTAAGTGGAGAAATTCCTTACAGTGGGAAAATAACCTTAAATGGTTATGATGTACGCCAAACAAAGACTTATGAAATGGCAAAAATGCGAGCTGTTTTACCACAATCAACAACGCTCGTATTTCCATTTTTGGTCCATGAAGTTGTAGGGCTTGGCCTTTCTGTAAACCAAATTACTATTGCCAAAGCCGAATTACACAATCTTATCCAGGAAGCTTTAGAACGCGTTGATCTTTCTGATTACGGTAACCTGTATTATCACCAATTATCAGGTGGAGAACAAGCGCGTGTACAACTTGCGCGTGTTCTTTGCCAAATCTGGAAACCCATTTATAATGGAGTTCCTCGTTGGATGATATTAGATGAACCTATTGCTAGCCTCGATATTCAACATCAAATTATCGTTATGGACATTGCAAAACAATTTGCCCATTCTGGTGGTGGCGTTCTTGCTGTTCTTCACGATCTCAATCTCGCAGCACATTATGCAGATAACATGATCTTGCTCAAGGAGGGTGAGATTTATTGCGAAGGAAATGCCTCTGCCGTTTTGACAACACAAAATCTCCGCAATGTTTATCATTGTTCCTTAAACGTTTCTGAATTACCTAAAGAAGATATCCCATTTATACTCCCTCAAACGGCATCCTCCTGTGAAGCTAGATCTCAAAGCTATCGGCTTCAATCTAAAAATTAAAACACGAAAAGATCCAAGAGTCTGTTTTATTTTTAAATGAACTCTTTTCTCTAAATCCATAGAAGATTTATTTGTGGTTTTAGTGGCATTATTTTTTTCATAACGCACGTGTTTTAGCTGTTTTTATCAATAGATAAATACGGATTTATAATGATCATTTACCTTCCTCTATAGTCAATAAGAAGATCAAATATGATCATATTTTTCACTTTTCTTCTTCTATTTTAAAAATTGTTTTTTGACTCTCTCAAGTATCATATAAACCGTATAGAGGTTTCCTCTTTAAATATATAAAAACTAACGCGGAATTACTCCGCGTTAACAAAATTATCAAATGTATATAGATTCTGTATTTCCCAATCATACTCATGATTTTATAGCATAGACGACTGTTGTATTAACAGGGCGCGTTTCAGTCTCACCCGTATGGGCAAGAGTTACCTTGTGTGTATGTGCACCAGCAGAATCTGTTGTTCCTTGCAAGGTAGCATTATAGGTATAATAATTCGGTAATCTCCCAATATTACCCGTTGGCCATCCAACGCCTTTATACTGAAAATTGTGTGTATGCTCACCTGATTCTTCAATGTTACCAATATGCGTATGCGATTTTATGCTATCTTGTTGTTCATCAGCAAATTTTCTATTATCATCTAAACCCCGACCATCATCAAAGCCCCGTAAAAACATGCCTCTAAAATCAGGAACTTTAAAAGTTGTATCACTGTCTTTTCCCCATTTATCCCCTATTGCCTTGAATAACTGTGGATAATCTTTGCGCTTATAGGCCTTACCATCACATAAAAGCCAACCGGTTGGTATTTCTTGCATAGCAAATGTCGCAATAAATCCTGTAGGAAAACTTTCTATCTTTGGTGGTGTAGGATTTAATAAATACCAACCATCTCGACCTTCTGTTGAAATATTGCCATTATATACCATTTCATAAATACCGTGTGTTTGTAGCTCTCCCCCTTCTAACGGTATAACGCCTGTATTCGTCGCTTTATAAATAGGCTTTTCTTCCATGCTATTAACTTTTATTGTCGTCTTGCCAACATTCACGCCATGGGCCTTAAAACGTATGATGATATCATTGTTATATTTCTTTATCGGTGAAACTGTCTTTAAGGTAATTAATGTTGTTTTATCTTCCGCATTGATCATAAAGCCTGAATCGATAGATCCACCATTATCTGCAAGATATTCACGCACGCGCTGCATCATCGCCCTTGCACTATCATTGACAGAACTAGGCGGCTGACCTTCTGACCAATTAATAATATTATCTGAATGAGCATTTTCATCAGCCTTTAGCGACCAATCGTAAATATTCGACATTATAAATCCCCCATTATTTTCATCGTTTTTCTAATAATTTCTTGTTCTGTGCTTTAAAATGTGTCCACCGCATTGGTACATCATAACCACAGACCCATCCGTATTTTACGCATTCTTTCTCTCTTTACTCCTTTCAATTTAATAAGCTGATTTCATCAGACTTTTTTCATAACATCAGTCTTAATGCTTCCACCTCTCATGCGTAATGTAGCTCCTCATCTGATGTTATTTGGTATCTTGTTCTGTTTCTTTGCTATCGTTATACAGTTTCATTTTTTAATCTTGTATCTTGTTGCAAAGTGTTACAAATACCGTTCAAACTTTTTCTTACTATGGATTTCATATAACCATTATTAAATGCAATAACTTGTCATTTGCATAGAAAGTCGCTGATTTAAATTTTTAATGAAACGTTTTATTTGTTCAATATGTTAAATCTCTCTTTTGATTATGATTTGTATTTTAAAAATTTAAAAGCTAACTTCAAACTCTTTGCATAGCTCATTATGTTTTTATTGACATGAGGGTGCTTTATTCTATTTCATTCAATCTATTTCTGAATTTGTATTGCGAGATCAATACCAATGTTTTTTGAACAGAAATCTGTTCAACCTCAATGCATCATAGAGAATATATTCGATATGATAATTTCTTCTCTTCAGTAAACTGGAATACTAAGGAGAAATTACAGAATCTCCCTGAATCTGAAGGTTGCATCCGATCCAGATACTAAAAAAACACCCCACCCCTTAAGCCTTTACGAACAAATCTCACGTCTTTTTAAATCAACGCTCTACAACCAAACCCGCTCTCACTTAAACTGGCTCCCCCTATGTATATATTTTATTATAGGTATATTTTTTTTGCAAGAACAATAAATCCTTTTGAACATGATCTCGCAATTATTGGTGTTCTCCTTAATTGATTACGATATCAAAGTAAGTACTCTCGTAAACTATTTTGCTAACTCATCTGCCTCATCAATCCAAACAACAAATGCCTGATTGATTTATATTTTCTACCCCTCCCCCTCAGTTATCAAAGACGATTTCTTAATATATAAGTTTATCACTTCATAATGCCTCTTTTTATTCTTAAAAATACGCCAAAATCGTTTAAAATACATCTTTGTGATTGACAATGTCCGTATTTAAGCCAATCATACCGGTGCTAACAAAAGTGTTTATATGGGGGAGTGCAGATATTATTTAGATATTGCATTAATCTTTTCAAAATAAATTTTCTTAAGCTTTATTGAAGATCACTTACTATAAAATGTTAGAAGCATTTCTTCATTCAAGAGTACGTAATTGATCATTTGAATATATCCCCATACCACCTTAGTTTTTGAACTCTGTGTTTAGAAGGAAAAAATTTGTGCCAAAAAATATTCCATCAATCAGTTGCAGCCCCTTTCCAGCCTCACGCAAAATTTATCAACAGAGTCCTCTTTTTTCTGATGTGCGTGTCCCCTTGCGTGAAATTTCATTAACCGATGGGAGTGGTGAAAAACCTTTAAATGTTTACGATACTTCTGGTCCCTATACCGACAAAGATGCAATCATTGATCTTACAAAAGGGTTACCCGCAATTGGCTCATCTTGGCTCTCTAGGCGTGATGATACTGAACCTTATCCTGCACGCCCAATAAAACCTGAAGATAATGGATTAACGCGCTCTCCTATACCCGCCTTTGAGAAAAAACGGTCTATTTTGCGCGCAAAAAATGGCAAAGAAATTACACAAATGGCATATGCACGTGCAGGTATTATTACAGAAGAAATGGAATATGTCGCTATACGAGAAAATGAAGGGTTCTCAATAAAAGATCCACAACAAGCGCAATCAAGTCCATTGGGTAGAGGAATACCAGAAATTTACACTGCGGAATTCGTTCGGAATGAAATTGCCTGTGGGCGTGCTATTATTCCTCAAAATATCAATCATCCAGAATGCGAACCAATGATTATTGGGCGCAATTTTCGTGTTAAAATTAATGCCAATATTGGCAATTCAGCTGTAACATCTTCAATGGCAGAAGAAGTTGATAAAATGGTTTGGGCTATTCGTTGGGGCGCAGATACCGTGATGGATCTCTCGACGGGGCGAAATATTCACAATATCCGTGAGTGGATTATTCGAAATTCTCCTGTACCCATCGGGACCGTTCCTCTTTATCAAGCGCTCGAAAAAGTACAAGGTATTGCTGAAAATTTAACATGGGAGATTTTTCGCGATACTCTTATAGAACAAGCAGAACAAGGGGTTGATTATTTTACTATTCATGCTGGCTTAAGGTTGCCATTTATTCCGATGACCATTGATCGTGTAACAGGGATTGTGTCTCGGGGTGGATCTATTATGGCAAAATGGTGTCTTCATCATCATAAAGAAAGCTTTCTCTATGAACATTTTGATGAAATTTGTGATATTGCAAGCAGCTATGATATCTCTCTTTCCTTAGGAGATGGATTACGCCCTGGCTCTATTGCTGATGCTAATGATGAAGCCCAATTTGCTGAACTTAAGACTTTAGGAGAATTGACAAAAGTTGCTTGGGAAAAAAATGTACAGGTTATGATTGAAGGACCAGGACATGTCCCAATGCATAAAATTAAAGAAAATATGGAACAGCAACTCGATCTTTGTCATGAAGCCCCTTTTTATACTTTGGGGCCTCTTACAACTGATATCGCTCCTGGTTATGACCATATTACATCCGCCATTGGTGCAGCTATGATTGGATGGTTTGGAACCGCTATGTTGTGCTATGTAACGCCTAAAGAACATTTAGGACTTCCCGATAAAAATGATGTCAAAACGGGAGTCATCACTTATAAAATTGCCGCTCATGCTGCTGATCTTGCAAAAGGTTTGCCCAGCGCACAATTACGCGATAATGCTCTTTCGCGTGCACGCTTTGACTTTAGATGGCATGATCAATTCAACCTTTCTCTTGATCCAGAAACGGCTTGTGCCTTTCATGATGAAACAATGCCTAAAGATGCGCATAAATTGGTGCATTTTTGTTCTATGTGTGGACCAAAATTCTGTTCTATGCGTATTTCTCATGATATTCGTGATGCTGCATCACTCAAAATGGCAAAAGGTGAAGGTATGGTCGCTATGGCTGAAAAATATCAAGAAAGTGGTGACCTGTATGTCAAAGCCCCTCAAAAAAAGAGAGTCAACAGTTGAAGAATATTCTGATCAAAGGTGCGGGGATTGGTGGTTTAACCGTTGCTTTTATGTTACAACAAAAAGGCGCTCATGTTACTGTATCGGCCCCTCCTCTTTCTCCTATAGGAACAGCAAGTTGGTATGCAGGAGGAATGCTTGCGCCTTACTGTGAAAGAGAAAATACTGAACAGATCGTTGAAGATCTTGGTGTACAAGCCATACAATGGTGGCGTAAAGCATTTCCAGATCTTGTTATACGAAAAGGAACTTTAGTTGTCGCACCAGCACGAGATAAGGTAGAACTTGAACGATTTTCAGAGCGGACACATCATCATAGAATTATAAACGGTGAAGAAATAGCGCGTCTTGAACCTGATCTTGCAGAACGTTTTAACCATGCGCTTTTTTATGAAAATGAAGCCCATCTTGATCCTCGTAAAGCGCTCATTGCTTTAAAAGAAATCTTGATAAAAAACGGTGCATGTTTTGTTGGTGTCAAAACATCTGAAATAAATTTTGATATGATCATTGATGCAACAGGAATAGCACGTTTAGGAAAAGATAAAAATATACGGGGGGTGCGTGGTGAAATGCTGCTCGTACGCTGTAGGGATATTAAACTTTCCCGCCCCATTCGTCTTCTTCATCCACGCATCCCACTTTACATTGTTCCGCGACAAGATAATATTTTTATGATTGGCGCAACGATGATTGAAAGTGACTTTGACGGTGCCATCTCTGTGAGATCAATGATGGAATTGCTCAACGCAGCCTATACCTTGCATCCTGCTTTTGCTGAAGCAGAAATTGTTGAATCTGGCGTTGGAGTCCGCCCTGCTTATCCTGATAACTTCCCTTCTGTATACAAATATGGTAATCATATTTCTATAAATGGATTTTATAGACATGGTTTTCTTTTATCTCCAGAAATGGCAAAACGCGCGGTAAAATTGGCATTGGAATAAAACATGCAAATCTTTGTTAATGGTGAAAAAGTTCAAACAGAAACCACTTTTCTCAATCTCTTGCTTGAAGAATTGGGGTATGAAGGAAATTGGCTCGCTATTGCTGTTAATGCAGAAGTTGTTCCTGTAGAGGCACGCAACCAATTTATTTTACATGAAGGAGATAAAGTAGAAATTTTAAGCCCAATGCAAGGAGGCTAATATTTATGTTGAATCTTTATGGGCGTGAATTCTCATCTCGTCTTATGTTAGGTACAGCGCAATATCCCTCACCTGCTGTTCTTCGTGATGCTATTCATAAATCGAATACAGAAATTGTAACCGTTTCATTACGCCGCGAAAGCGCTGGTGGCAAACAAGGGGGACAATTTTGGCAATTCCTTCAAGAGCTTGATATAACAATACTTCCCAATACCGCAGGTTGTTATACTGTTAAAGAAGCTGTAACGACAGCCCATTTAGCACGAGATCTCTTTAAAACCTCTTGGATTAAACTCGAAATTATCGGGAATGCTGATACCTTACAGCCAAATGTTTTTGCTCTCATCGAAGCAGCGCAAGTTTTAAATAGTGAAGGTTTTCACGTTTTTGCCTATACAACCGATGATCTCATTGTTGCTGAAAGACTCTTAGATGTTGGTTGCCAAGTTATTATGCCTTGGTGCGCGCCTATTGGCTCTGCCAAAGGTCCTCATCATACCGATGGACTGCGCTCTATTCGTGCTTATCTTCCTGATGTTACTCTTGTGATTGATGCTGGCATTGGGCGTCCATCTCATGCTGCTGTTGCTATGGAAATGGGTTATGATGCGGTCCTTCTTAATACCGCAGTTGCTAAAGCAGGTGATCCTGTCTTGATGGCTGAAGCATTTTCTAAAGCTATCCAGGCAGGACGTATGGGATATCAAGCAGGCATTCTTGAAGCACGCAATGTCGCCGTTCCTTCAACACCCGTTATTGGAAAAGCAGTGTTTTCATGAAATTGGATCCATTTTATCTCATCGTTGATAATGCTGATTGGATTGAACGCTTGGTTCCTCTTGGTGTCAAACTCATACAACTACGTATGAAAGACGAAGATCTTCAAACAATCCGTCAACATATCAAACGCGCAAAAAATATCTGTGATAAATGGGGAGCACAACTCATAATTAATGATCATTGGCGCATTGCCATTGATGAAAAATGCAATTTTATTCATCTTGGGCAAGAAGATCTAAGCAATGCTGATCTTCCTGCAATTCGCAAAAATGGTATAAGATTTGGTCTTAGCACCCATGATGAACATGAATTGGATATCGCCCTTTCTGTTCATCCTGACTATATTGCTCTTGGTCCTATTTATCCGACAATCTTAAAAAAAATGAAATGGCAACCTCAAGGATTAGAAAAAATTAAACAATGGAGAAAACGGATTGGTGCTTTACCTTTCGTTGGCATTGGTGGTTTAAACCCAGAACGCGCAATAGATGTTTTGAAAGCAGGAGCCAATAGTGCTGCTGTTGTCACAGACATTATCCTCCATAAAAAACCTGAAGAGCGGGTAGAACAATGGTTCAAGGTGACCCAGCCATGGCGTTAACACCTGCTGTTCTCATTGTTGCAGGCACTGATCCAACAGGAGGTGCTGGTATTGTTCGTGATATAGAAACAGCTGCATATTTTCATATCAAAGCTAATTTAGCCATCACTTGTGTCAATGTACAAGATGATCATCACGTTGCTGAAATTGTGCCCATGAATGAAAAACTTGTTGCTGCGCAAATGCGCAGTGCCCTAGAGGCTCATTCAATCAGCGCAATAAAAATTGGTATGACAGGAAATCAAGCCATTATCGCGGCAATTTGTCATGTACTCGAAGATTATCCCCATATTCCCGTTATTCTTGATCCTGTTCTGGTTGCCTCATCGGGGGGAAAACTAACAACGGAAAAAATCACAGAAATTATGATCAATCAGCTTCTCCCATATGTTACTCTTTTAACACCAAATAGAGATGAGCTTGCTCTTCTTAGCCAAACCCCACTGGCATCTCATCATGAAGAGACAATACAACAAGCAAAAAAACTTTTATCATTGGGCGCTCGTTCTATTTTAGTAAAAGGAGGGCATGCAGAGGGACCTCTTGCAATCGATAGCTTCATTGACAAAATGGAAGTTATCAATATTTCTGCTCCACGTTTAAAAGGGACAATGCGTGGAACAGGGTGCATTCTCTCAAGTGCTATTGCAGCCCATTTAGCGCTCAATGAACCTCTCATTTCAGCCATAAAAAAAGCAAAAGCATATACCCACACAGTGCTTTTAACTCATTGTAAAAACATTTTTTAAATAATATAAGCTTATATAAAAGTAATATTTATGTATTTTATTTATATAAATAATATTTTATACTTAAATTTACTATAAAAGATAATTTCATTAATTATTAAATATAAAACATAATGATAAATATTTTATTATTTAATCACTTGCATAAAAGTGAAAATTCTTTTACCGTGAAAAAATTAGTTTGTTTAAAAAGCTATAGTGTATCTAAGCAAATTTTACATTTAACGATGTATATAATTGCAAACTTCCGCATTTTATGATGTGCCTTTTTTATGAAAAGAGAAAATGCTGTCAGCGTTTTTAAGTACGAACAAACACATTTATAAAACTTGAAGGATAATTTTGTTTGATCTATAATTGCTAGATCATTAGAAAAAACGAAATGTTAAATCAAACGCCGTACTCAATTTCCTATGAAGAACTTTTGAACTTTTATAAAGAAAGTGGTGCAGATGCTGTTTTGACAGATTTACCGATTGATCGTTTTAAGCAGTCTGCTTGTTCAGAGAAAAAATTAACACCTGTTGTAAACATTTCTCATAATCAACAAACATCCTCCAAAACATCTCCAACTGTAAAATTAGATCATCATCCGCTCCATAACTCGAGGTCTATACAAAACGAACCTTCTGCTGTAGAGAGTGCCAAGAATGCAACGACACTTGATGAATTAAAATCTGCTCTTCTTGCATTTAATGGCTGTTCATTAAAATTGACAGCAAAAAACACCTGTTTTTCAGATGGAACAGCAGGAAGCCCCCTGATGCTTATAGGTGAAGCCCCAGGACGAGATGAGGATCTACAAGGCATTCCTTTTGTGGGAAAAGCAGGAATGTTACTGAATAAAATCCTCGCATCAATTGGCTTAACAAGAAATAATGTGTACATTGCTAATACTATTCCTTGGCGTCCTCCAGGAAATCGTACACCAACACCAAGAGAAATTGCCTTGTGCCGCCCTTTTATTGAACGACACATTTATTTAGCACGTCCTCGTGTGCTCATAGCACTAGGAGGCGTTGCAGCACAATTCCTTACCGGATCTCAAAATGGGATCATCCGAACACGTGGGAAATGGCATGTTTATGAAAGTGAGGATAATATAAAGATACCTGTTATGCCAACTTTTCACCCTGCTTACCTTCTTAGAACCCCTAGTCAAAAGAAGCTTACATGGATAGACTTCTTAGAAGTAAAAAATCGTCTCGATAGCCTTTTGTAATTCTTTAATCTTCTTTGACACTAAAATTAAAAAACTTCTTTAACTCTTAAAACACGAATGGGAAAAACTATGGAACAGCCAACAACAGCTCTTTATCGTTTGGAAAACTATCAGCCAACCCCTTACGCTATCCCTAAAACACAACTTTTTTTCCAATTGGCACCAACAAAAACCTCTGTTACAGCCATATTGTCTATTGAACCCCGTCATGATACAAAAGAATTAACACCTCTTGTACTTTCAGGCGATGATCTTACTTTAATTTCTGTTGCGATTAATGGTGAAATATTAGCCCCAAACACTTATAAAGTTACGCCTTCACGTTTAGAAATTACCACGCCACCAGCCACTCCTTTTACATTGGAATTGGTTACAGAACTAAATCCTGAAAGCAACCGCCAACTTATGGGGCTTTATCTTTCAAATGGTGTTTATTGCACACAATGCGAATCGGAAGGTTTTCGTCGTATGACTTATTTTTACGACCGTCCAGATGTTCTTTCTACCTATAGAGTAAAAATTGAAGCCGATTCCCAAACAATCCCCATCTTGCTTTCAAATGGCAATCTGGTGGAAACAGGAACTTTAGAGAATAATCGCCATTTTGCCGTTTGGGAAGATCCTTATCCTAAACCATCTTATCTCTTTGCTTTGGTAGGTGGCGATCTTGATAAGTTAGAGGACCATTTTACAACTGCATCTGGACGACGTGTCGAACTTGGTATTTATGTAGAAAAAGGAAAAACCAAACGCGCTGCTTATGCAATGGATGCGCTCAAACGTTCCATGCGTTGGGATGAAAAATGTTTCGGGCGTGAATATGATCTTGATGTTTTCAATATTGTTGCTGTTTCAGATTTTAACATGGGAGCAATGGAAAACAAAGGTCTTAACATTTTTAATGATAAATATGTTCTCGTCGATCCTGAAACAGCAACCGATCAGGATTATAGAAATGTTGAACGCGTTATTGCTCATGAATATTTTCATAATTGGAGCGGTAATCGTGTTACCTGTCGCGATTGGTTTCAACTCTGTTTAAAAGAAGGCTTCACTGTTTATCGTGATCAGGAATTTTCATCAGATCAAAATGTACGCAGCCTGCAACGAATTGAAGATGTAAAAGCATTAAAAGCGACGCAATTTGTCGAAGATTCAGGACCTCTTGCTCATCCTGTCCGTCCTCGTCAATATAGCCAAATTAATAATTTTTATACCACAACGGTTTACGAAAAAGGTGCTGAAGTTGTCCGCATGATACGAACGATTTTAGGTCCCTCTCTGTTTCGTAAAGGCACTGATCTTTATTTTCAACGGCATGATGGACAAGCTTGTACAATTGAAGATTTTATCACCTGTTTTGCTGAAGTGTCTGGCCGAGATTTCTCCCAATTCATGCTGTGGTATGAACAAGCTGGAACCCCCAACGTAGAAATTGATAGTCATTACCGTGATGGTGTTTTAACAATTCATGCAAAGCAACATATTCCTGCAACCCCACAACAAAACACAAAAATGCCCATGCTTCTTCCTATTGCATTTGGCTTATTAGGCTCTAATGGAGAACGCCTTGCTTATGAAGCGGAAGCAGATATTCAATCAGACGTTATGCTGTTGTCCAAGGAAAGCCAAACCTTTACATTAAAGGGTCTCCGCGAAAAACCTGTTTTATCACTGCTGCGCGATTTTTCTGCGCCAATCATTCTACACACCCCATTTAATGAAAGCGAACTTATTTTTCTTGCACAACATGATGACAATCACATTAATCGCTGGCAGTCTCTTAATCAATTAATGATGCAAGCTTTGATTCAAAGCATTCAAGATAAAACACAGACAAAAGCAACACTCCCCTCTGCTTTGCTAAAGCTGATTGAAACGATCATAACAGATGAAAACTTAGAGCCTGAATTTCGTGCCTTCTGTTTAAATTTACCTAGTGAAGTTGAGCTTGCTCATATAATCGGTAAAAATATTGACCCAGATCGTATTCATTATGTCCGCAATCAGTTTTTAGCTTCACTCGCACAAACCCATCAAGAGCTCTTAACAAAATTCTATGAGAAAATGCAAAGCCAAGAGCCCTATTCACCAAACGCTGCACAAGCTGGAAAGCGAGCATTCAAGAATATCATACTGGATTATCTTTCCATCGCCGAAGCCAATCCAAATCGCGCTGCTCTACAATATGCAACAGCTGATAATATGACTGATCGTATGGCAAGTATCGCTGTTCTCGTGAAGCGTTTTAATGAAAGTGAGCAGTCACAAAATGCTTTAAATGATTTTGAAAACCGCTATCGGCATGACCCTTTGGTCATGGATAAATGGTTTTCTATTCAAGCAATGGTTGCTGGCGCATCAACACTCGAGAATGTTCAAAAGCTCATGCAACATCCGCTGTTCTCACAAGATAATCCTAATCGTGTACGGTCCTTGATTGGTGTCTTTGCCTCTCATAACCCCACAGGCTTCAACAGAGTGGATGGAGCATCTTATCATTTTCTTTGCCAAATCATTTTAGAAATTGACAAAAAAAATCCACAGCTCGCTTCACGATTATTAACAATGATGCGTTCTTGGCGGCAATTAGAACCCATTCGGCAACAAAAACTTGAAACTGAATTAAAAACAATCGCTGCTGCGCCAAAATTATCAAGTGATGTCGCTGATATCATCAACCGTCTACTTACTTAAAACAAAAAAATATTTTAAATCAATATGATATGAGTATTTTTAAATAAATTCTAAAAACACCTCGATCACTATTAAACCGATAAATAGGCAATCCAAACCTATTTATCGGTTATGTTTCAAATACCTTTTCCTTTTCATATTCCACATTCATAAAAGTAAAATACTTTTTTTTAAAAAAAAGACTGGACAGAAGACTCCTGTTTTGATTCACTGCGCTTTGATGGGGTTACTCATGAAGATCGAAGCAGTTTTTAAATCACATTATTCCGCAATTAAAGGAACAAGAGATGACTAAATTGGACGCATATAATGCGCCAACGGAAATATATGCTGATTCAAAATCGAGCGCTCAAAATCATAAAGCGCAGACAGAGCCTATTCATCTGCTTTCTGGCTCTACTTATCAAAAGCTTCTCTTTATTGAACCTTGGTTACGACGCTCACTTCCATTTGTCATTGTCGCATTTCTTATTGTTCTTGCAGTCATTCGTTTTGTATCAATCTATGATTGGCGCAATACAATTGATAAAAGCACGCGTTCTACTATCGCTCTCTTAGCTTCTCATATTACCAATACTATTGATCATGACTTATTGGTTGTTTCCCAGAAAGGAAAAGTCTCTGCCCTTTCTCATGATCATTTGCAAAATATCCTCACCATTTTTCGCAATCAAGAGCTTATTAATCCTAGCACTCTCATCGCCATTGTTGATCAAAAAGGTAATGTCTTGGCTTCATCCAGTTCAGAGATCATCTTAGGAAAACCTTTACAAGATTTTATCTCTGACAGCATTGCTTTACAATCGCTTGGACAACACGCTGGAATTATGAAAATTACAATAGGCAAGGATACTCCTGCTCTTGCTTCATTTCATCAAACAAAAAACGGGCAATATGGCGTATTCATTAGCGAAAAGATGCAAGATAGCACTATGGAATGGCGCAGATTTTTTTCGCTTAATATAACCCTCTTCATTGGAACAAGCGGTATTATTCTTGTTCTTCTGTTTGCTTATTATAATCAGCTTTTACGAGCACGTAAGACAGATCTTGTTTCAGAAAAAAATCAAAACCGTATTGATATGGCAATGATGCGTGGGCGTTGTGGGTTATGGGATTGGAATATGGCAAGTGGACGTGTCTATTGGTCACGAGCAATGTATGAAATGCTTGGCTATGTCCCTCAAGATGCATTGCTCTCCATTTCCCAAATTAGCGCCATTATCAACCCTAATGATGCCAATTTTTTTGATCTTGCTCAAGAATTAATGGGAGGCAAAAAAAAACATATCGATATCAATATTCCCATGCGTCATGCTGATGGTCATTATGTATGGATGCGACTTCGCGCCGAAGTTACTGAAGAAGATGAACCCCATTTGGTTGGTATTTCCTTCGACATTAGTGAACAGCAGCAATTGGCTGAACAAACAGCACAAGCTGACCTTCGTATCCGTGATGCGATTGAAAACATTTCAGAATCTTTTGTCTTGTGGGATGCTGAGGGACGTTTAGTCATGTCCAATAGCAAATTTTGCGAATATGCCGCTATTCCTAAACAAATTCTACAATCAGGGATCCAACGTGCAACCGTCGAAGCCATGGCTCGCCCTGCACTCAGTGAATATCCCCTCAAAGATGATGGTCACGGTAACTTAACCAGTATTCGCCAAACAGCAGATGGTTATTGGCTTAAAATTAATGAACGGCGAACCCAAGACGGAGGATTGGTTTGTATTGGTACGGATATTTCTGAGCTTAAACAACAACAGGAAAAATTTGAAGACAGTGAAAGGCGTCTTTTTTCTTTTATTCAAGAACTCAAACGCACTAGAGGGAGTGCTCAACAACGTGCAACAGAAGTGGAAAAACTGAATAAAAGTCTGAAAGCAGAAAAAGAGCGCGCAGAAAGTGCGAATAAGGCTAAATCAGAATTTTTAGCCAATATGTCTCATGAATTGCGCACACCTTTAAATGCTATTCTCGGCTTTTCAGATATCATGTTACAATCGACTTTTGGCCCCCTTGGTTCACAGCGCTATAAGGAATATATGCATGATATTTACAATTCAGGAACCCATCTTCTAACTCTTATCAATGATATCCTTGATATGTCAAAAATCGAAGCTGGAAGATTTACGCTTGATTGTAAAAATACCGATCTTGAGCCCATCATTAGTGAAGCAGTACGAACGCTTACACCACAGGCTCAAGAAAAAAATATTGCTGTTACAACAAATATCACCCCAGAACTTCATGCTGAAGTTGATGGGCGTGCAATGAAACAGATTTTCCTTAATCTCATCTCTAATGCGGTTAAATTTACGCCTTCTGGTGGAAATATTGATGTTTGCGCTTTCAAGAAAAAAGATAATCTTATTTTTAAAATTACCGATACAGGTGTTGGTATTCCACAATCAGCCATCAAAAAACTTGGGCAACCTTTTGAACAAGTTGAAAATCAGCTGACTAAATCTCATACGGGCTCAGGTCTTGGATTAGCCATTTCACGCTCCTTATTAGAGCTACACAAAGGGAAACTTGAAATTACTTCAAAAGAAATGAAAGGAACAACGGTAACGATTATAATGCCCATCACACAAGATTAAATTTGTTTTTAATCTCCTCTGTTTGTTCCCGTTGTAACAAAATCTGTTTCCGTTTAACACCCCAACGATATCCTGAAATAAAACCATTTTTACGGACAACACGATGACAAGGAATAATGATAGCCAATTCATTACGCGCACATGCATTAGCAACGGCACGAAAAGCTTTTGGCATCCCCAAACGACATGCTAATTCCTCATATGAAATTGTTTTACCACACGGTATATCGCATAATCGTGCCCATACTTGCCGTTGAAAAACGGTACCCTTTATATCTAGGGGTAAATTATATTTTTTTACCAACTTAGGCGTTTCTATCATGGCTATAATATGTGCAACCTCTCTCTTAAATGCATTGTCACCCACAACTTGTTGTGCATCACCAAAGCGTACCGTAAACTCCTGTAATAATTGCTCTGTAGTATCTCCTAATGCAGTATAACAAATCCCCTTTTGAGATTTAGCCACCAAAAGTTTTCCTATGGATACATCTTCCAGACAGAATATTTTCTTTTGGGAAATATTCAGCATTTTAACTTTCTCTCCATTTAAAAAAACTTTGAACATAACCTACAATAAAGGGAGAATATTCACATCTTTTAAAACCAAACATGATTATCCTGAAATTATCTTCTTCGTTATGGTATTAAGATACATCCTCACTATTTTATGGTCTGAAAACAGACAGAGATTGTCTTTCTTCTTCCCCTAAAAAACCAAGACTGCAACCAGAGCCAAAATTTAGCTTTTTTTCTTACAGTTCCCCCCTAGTAATCACTTCAATATAGTTCACTTCATAAATTCTCCTTAAATCCTAGATTGAATTTTGCTACACACTCTAACAAAAAAACACCTCATGTATCATTTTCATGCCCTATATCATCCTCTAAACAGCAGTGTTTTACAAAACAAAAAGATGAACTTCCCCTTTCATTTTACGAAACTTCATCAAGACATAATGGTTTATGTTTTATTCCCCACGAATGCTTGAATATTTTCATTTTTCGGAGCACTCTTATTGTCTTATTAAAGTTTATCCTTTTGATATACTGATCAGGTAATTCAACGAAAAAAAAAGGAATTTATTTTCAATTTTATGAAAAAAAGCATGGAAAAGGCATTTTAGTGCTTACTTTCTTTGTCACTTAACTTATAAAATGACTGTAGCCTCAAAACTTAAATATTTTTCTTGCCACAATCGTGTACGGATATTTGTCATAGGAAAAAAACATGCCCAAACGCACAGATATAAAATCTATTCTTATCATCGGAGCAGGACCTATTATTATTGGTCAGGCATGTGAATTTGACTATTCAGGCACACAAGCCTGTAAAGCATTAAAAGAAGAAGGCTACCGAATTATTTTGGTCAATTCTAATCCCGCCACGATTATGACAGATCCAGATCTTGCTGATGCAACTTATATAGAGCCCATTACACCTGAGATTGTTGCTAAAATTATTGCTCGTGAGCGTCCCGATGCCCTTTTGCCCACCATGGGAGGACAAACGGCTCTCAATACTGCTTTATCATTAAAGCGTATGGGGATTTTAGACCGCTATCATGTTGAAATGATAGGAGCCAATGCTGAAGCGATTGATAAAGCGGAGGATCGTGCTTTATTCCGCCAAGCGATGGCAAAAATCGGTTTGGAAACACCACGGTCTATGTTAGCCAATGCCACAGAACTGAAAGAAGAAAATCGCCAGAAACATGCAAAAACGCGTGCTGAACTTAAAGAAAAACTTTCTGGTGTAGCCCTTGAAAAAGCCCTCGAAGAACTTGAACGCAACTGGCGACATACCGAAGCTGATCGCAAACAGCATTATATCGCCCATGCAACAGCAAAAGCAGTTCAAGCGCTTGATGTTGTTGGACTTCCCGCTATTATTCGTCCTTCGTTTACCCTTGGTGGAACCGGGGGTGGAATTGCGTATAACCGTTCTGAATTTTATGAAATTATTGAACGGGGGCTTGAAGCTTCTCCTACAACAGAGGTTTTAATCGAAGAAAGTGTTCTAGGGTGGAAAGAATATGAAATGGAAGTTGTTCGTGATAAGAACGACAACTGTATCATTGTTTGTTCTATTGAAAATATTGATCCGATGGGTATTCATACCGGTGATTCGATTACTGTAGCCCCCGCTCTCACCTTAACCGATAAAGAATATCAACGTATGCGCAATGCTTCGATTGCGGTCTTGCGTGAAATTGGTGTTGAAACGGGAGGGTCCAATGTACAGTTTGCTGTTAATCCTGAAAATGGGCGTCTCATTGTTATTGAAATGAATCCGCGCGTTTCGCGCTCTTCAGCACTTGCCTCAAAAGCAACGGGTTTTCCCATTGCCAAGATAGCTGCAAAACTCGCCGTTGGCTATACACTTGATGAATTGAAAAATGATATCACAGGTGGTGCGATACCAGCATCATTTGAGCCTTCTATTGACTATATCGTGACCAAAATTCCTCGTTTTGCTTTCGAAAAATTTCCTGGGTCGTCACCTGTCCTTACGACTGCGATGAAATCTGTAGGAGAGGTCATGGCCATTGGACGTACTTTTCAAGAATCATTACAAAAGGCACTCCGTGGACTTGAAACAGGACTTACTGGTTTTGATGAAATTATCATCCCAGAACATGCTGAAGGTGATGAAAAAAGTTCTATACGCTCAGCCATTGCCATACCAAGTCCTGACCGTCTACGCTATATTGCCGAAGCTATGCGCGCGGGCTTACCCTTAAATGAAATCCACCAAATCAGCAAAATTGACCCGTGGTTTTTAGAACAAATAGCCTCCATCGTTGAAATGGAGCAGCGTATCCGCATCCATGGATTACCTAAAGATCAAGATAACTTACGTATGTTAAAAGCTATGGGATTTTCGGATGCGCGATTAGCTACCCTTACCGGACAAGAAGCCGATGATATTGCGGCTTTGCGCAAATCACTGAATGTTAAACAAGTCTTCAAACGGATTGATACTTGTGCTGCTGAATTTTCTTCGCCTACAGCCTATATGTATTCAACATACGAAGTTCCCTTTGCCGGTATAGAGCGCTCAGAGGCACAGATTTCTGAACGCAAGAAAATTGCGATTTTAGGTGGTGGTCCAAACCGCATTGGACAAGGAATTGAATTTGATTACTGTTGCTGCCATGCGGCTTTTGCCCTACGTGATGCAGGCTTTGAAGCCATTATGATTAACTGCAATCCTGAAACCGTTTCAACTGACTATGATACCTCCGATCGTCTTTACTTTGAATCTTTAACAACAGAAGATGTTATCGCTATTTTAGAAGCAGAACAGGAAAAAGGCGAACTCGTTGGAGTCATCGTCCAATTTGGCGGACAAACACCCTTAAAATTAGCAAGCGCTCTGGAAAAACACAACATTCCCATCTTAGGGACTTCACCTGACGCCATCGATTTAGCAGAAGATAGAGATCGCTTTCAAAAACTATTATTTAAACTTAACTTAACACAACCTAAAAATGGAATTGCCCACTCTATCGAACAAGCACGCCTCATTGCCCATGAACTAGGATTTCCATTGGTTGTGCGTCCTTCTTATGTTTTAGGAGGACGTGCTATGCAAATTATCCGTGATGAGCGAAGCTTGCAAAATTATTTACTTGAAAGTGTGCCTGAATTAATTCCAGAAGATATCAAAGCTCGTTATCCCAACGATAAAACAGGACAAATCAATATATTGCTTGGTAAAAATCCGCTTCTCTTTGACACTTATCTAACAGAAGCCATTGAAGTAGACGTTGATTGTCTGTGTGATGGTAAAGAAACACTGATTGTGGGAATTATGGAACATATTGAAGAAGCTGGGATCCACTCCGGTGATTCAGCGTGTTCTTTACCAGTTCATACGCTCTCACAGAACATCGTCGCTGAATTAGAGCGCCAAACAAAAGCATTAGCACAAGCACTTCATGTTCGTGGCTTAATGAATGTACAATATGCCATTAAAGATGACACTATTTATGTCTTAGAAGTTAATCCCCGCGCTTCGCGGACAGTTCCATTTGTTGCGAAAACAATTGGTCGCCCTATTGCTAAAATGGCTGCACGTATTATGGCAGGAGAAACGCTGCACAATGCTCTCCAAGCTTATGGTGGATTACCTTCTTCGCAGAAAAAACAACATATTGCCGTCAAGGAAGCCGTGTTTCCTTTTGCCCGCTTTTCCGGTGTTGATACGCTGCTTGGTCCAGAAATGCGCTCAACCGGTGAAGTTATGGGACTTGACTATGAGTTTGCGCTTGCTTTTGCTAAAGCGCAACTTGGAGCGGGTGTAAAGCTCCCTAAGGAGGGAACTTTATTCGTTTCTGTAAGAGATGAAGACAAAAAACGCATCTTAAATCCTGTAAAACGTTTAACAGAACTTGGCTTTTCTGTTTTTGCCACAAGTGGAACACAAAAATTTCTCGCCGAACATCATGTTGAGGCAAAAAAAATCAACAAAGTTTTAGAAGGTCACCCGCATATTGAAGATGCTATTCGTAATCGTCAAATTCAATTGATTTTTAATACAACCAGTACGGCCAGTGCCATCTCAGACTCCAAATCATTACGCTATGCAGCACTCATGCAAAATGTTCCCTATTATACAACAATAGCGGGCGCCAAAGCTGTCGTAGAAGCGATCAAAGCACTCAAAAAGAAGCGCCTTGAAGTACGTTCCCTGCAAAGTTATTTCAGTTGAATTTCTTGCTATGCGAAGAAACATACGCTTTTTGATACGCTTTCTTGATTTTTTCTTTGTATAAAAAATAGCAATTAAAGCTTGCTTTTTATGCTAAAGGCTTTTATATGAACTCTATCGAATTTTCGGTTACGTGACTTTCTTTCCTGTGCGTTCTGCACTTTTGACGAAACCTCTCCCACCTAATTTCGATCTACAACCGTATTGAAGAATTATAGCTTCAGTACACAATATAATTATATATCTAAGGAGTTTCCTATGTCTACAGGAACAGTTAAGTGGTTCAATACAACAAAAGGTTTCGGATTCATTCAGCCTAGTGATGGCAGTGCAGATGTATTTGTACACATTTCCGCCGTTGAGCGTTCTGGTCTAACCAATCTTAATGAAGGGCAAAAAATTTCTTATGATGTTCTTCAAGACCGTCGTTCAGGAAAATTTGCCGCTGGCAACCTTGCAGCTCTTTAAAGTTTAAATTCTGCAAACTCTCGTTTAAAAATCTTCGTCTATAATGACGAAGATTTTTTTTACTTTGTATAAAGCAAAATTTAAAGCAAAATTGATCTTAACAAAAAAAACACTGCTTATCTATTTTGCGCAATTTATCAAGTTATTTCTCTCCTTCCTCTAATACTTTTATAGTCCTTAAGGGGAGAATTCCTTGTCAAAATGCTCAAAAAACAACACTATAAAAACCCATATCAAAGTATTTTAGAAGTTTTTTATTGCATACAATATAATCTCTTATAGAATATCCTTAAAGCAATAATCATTTATTGATATAATATAAGGATTTTAAATTATGGCTTTTATTGCCGACAAGCTGTCTCGTATCAAACCTTCTGCAACAATTGCTGCTTCCCAAAAAGCCCGTCACTTAAAAACATTAGGGCGCAATGTTATTGCCTTAAGTGCTGGAGAGCCAGACTTTGATACCCCAGACAACATCAAAAATGCGGCCATTGAAGCTATTCGAAGGGGAGAAACAAAATATCCTCCTATATCTGGAATTCCAGAATTGCGCCAAGCAATTTCTGCAAAGTTTAAAAGAGAAAATAACCTTCTTTATCAACCAGAACAAATTATTGTTGGGACCGGTGGAAAACAAATTCTCTTTAATGCATTGATGGCAACTTTGAATAAAGGAGATGAAGTCATCATTCCATCCCCTTATTGGGTGAGTTATCCAGAAATGGTCGCACTTAACGATGGTACGCCTGTCTTTTTAGAAACAAAAGCTGAATTTTCTTATAAACTTCAACCCCAAGAGCTCGAAGCGGCCATTACCCCCCAAACAAAATGGTTCATTTTTAACTCTCCTTCAAATCCATCAGGGGCTGCTTATACATATTATGAATTGAAAAAACTCACAGATGTTTTAGTAAAATATCCTCATGTCTCTATCCTTTCCGATGATATCTATGAACATCTCACGTATGAAGGTTTTACCTTTGTGACTCCCGCTCAAGTAGAACCAGCGCTTTATGAGCGTACACTCACAATGAATGGTGTTTCCAAAGCCTATGCGATGACGGGCTGGAGAATCGGTTATGCAGGGGGACCACAAGAACTCATTAAAGCTATGGATATCATTCAAGGTCAGCAAACATCTGGAACGAGTGTGATTTCACAATGGGCTGCTGTTGAAGCACTCAATGGACCTCAAGACTTTATCGCTAAAAATAAAAGTATTTTTCAAGCACGCCGTGATCTCGTTGTTTCCATGCTAAACCAAACTCCTGGTATTCATTGTCCAACACCTGAAGGCGCTTTTTATGTTTATCCTTCTTGCGCAGAACTTATTGGCAAGAAAACACCAAATGGCCAATGTATTCAGAATGATGAAGACTTTGCTATAGCGCTTCTAGAAACAGAAGCTGTTGCTGTCGTCCAAGGATCTGCTTTTGGACTTGGGTCAGCTTTTCGTATTTCTTATGCAACATCAGAAAAATTACTGGAAGAAGCTTGCACACGTATCCAGCGTTTTTGTAATAGTTTAATTTAAAAATTTTTAACATCATCTCTTGTGAGAGTTTTTTACAGAATATCAATCTATGCAACAAAATATCGAAAGTTATATTAAGGACAAAGCTTATAAATTCAGCAAAAATATTCATGAATAAACATAACAAAAATAGAAGCTGCAGATAAAAATTAAAAAAATCCAGCAATTAAATAAATGAAACAGTCTGTTGTCATGAGAGATGAAAAACCTGTTTAGCCTTCTCTATCCAATTTATAACACTAAGAAAGACCTCGTGCTTTTCAACATAATCACCCTGTATAATGAAATCTTTTCTATTTCTCTGCTTCCTTTTCGCCTTATAATGAAGAAGAATCTACCTCTCTCCTCTGTGTAAATAGTTCAATTTCTTTTAAATTTTCGCTATTAACCACTTGATTAACTTTATAGGTTTTATGAACAAGCCCTTAATATTCATCTCATACTCTCATAAAAAACACTTCATGTATAAAGTTTTACATGCTTTATAGCCCCCTAAAAACACAATTTTATGGTGTAATAGAATAAATCTCCTTTAAATTCCTCGTTGAGCTTTAGTCTACCTAAAGAAGTTTATTGAGTATTCATAAGTTTTGAAATTTTCTCTTATCAATCTTCCCATGCGTTGCAATTTCTAAGCACTCTTTTAAGAATAAAAAAAAGCCGGACAAACGTCCGGCAAATCTGGAAAATCCTCAGAGATAAAATCAATCTGACAGATCTTCGTAAGGGAACACTCAAGAAAATGCAATGGGAGGCAACATAATCAAGAGATAGCATTCTATGTCATTTTATAAGCAAAAGCACAATAAAGACTTAAGCGTATCTGCTATGCAATAAACACATAGCTCTAATTTTTTCTCAATCTTATATCTCTTTAATGAAATAGAAAGAGCTCATCCTCATACGATTATTTTTAATGTTACAATAGTCTTCACATTTGAATGCATTTATAAAAGATATTTTATCCCTTTTTGCAAAAGTATTTATCCACACAAACGTCTTCCACCCTATGACCTAAAATGGTTTTAACAACCTATGAGGGATATTGGTTGTTTCAAAAAGCTAATCCCGTAAAATAGAGTGAAACCCATGAAAACAAGCTCCAAGTTTATTTTTTTCATATACTTTGACATACAACTCTCAGCAAAGTAATCATAACCTCTAACAGAAAAAAATTATTATGAGATAACAGATGCACTCGTTTTAAAGAGGCATTTCTCAAGACCCTCACCCTCATCTCGCGATAGCGCCGTGTGAATGTTATAACAATAAAGCCATTGAATTCCTTCATCTTTATACTTGTAAAGGAGTAAATCCGCACTATCACACACTTTACCAACCCTAAACGTTTCGACAGCCCTTAGAACTTGAGACAGTTCAAAAGAGGCATGCCTTTATAATTTTTATCCACATGTCCTACCCGCTTGTAACGTACTCGCAAATGAGTTGATTGATTCAATATGGGAAAATTTGAAACAAATGAATATTACGAGAGCCTTAAGGTGCAAAACAACTCATTGTTGCTTATAAATTAAGGCAGGAATATTAAAAAGACCACTGACGCGCTTTTAAAAAAATATAATCTCGAAAAGCATTTAACCTTGCCAAATTCTTTAAATTATAAGGATAACAAAAAAAAGTATCAAAAGAAGGAATATCAACCATATCAGGAAAAAGACGCACCAAGCGCTCATCATTATTGACGATATAATCGGGCAGCACAGCAATTCCAAGATCACGCATAAGTGCATTCTTTATTGAAATAATATTGTTGATTTGTAGAATTGAAACGCGCAATGATCCATCACTTCTACCAGCTTTTTCTAACCAATTTAAACCAGATAAATAAGGGGGAACAGGTTCACCAAACGAAATAATACGATGCCCATCGAGCTCAGACAATTTTTCCGGTTTTCCATAATTTGCAATATACTTTTCCGAAGCATAAACATGCATATGAATTGTAAATAATTTTCTTTGTATAAGATCAGGTTGTTGGGGTTGATGGAGGCGAACAGCACAATCTGCATGACACATCGTCAAATCAAGCTCTTCATCGGAAAGTAAAAGCTGAACCTGCATATCAGGATAAAGACTAAGAAATTCTGGCATGCGCTCTGCAATCCACCCAGCCCCCATCCCAAAGGTTGAGGTCACACGTAAATGCCCCGTTGGTTTTGCATAGCTTTCACTTAATTGCAAACGTACACTTTCAAGTTTCATCAAAACATCATGAGCTGTACGATAAAGAGTTTCTCCCTGTTCTGTAAGAATCAAACCACGCGCATGACGCAGGAATAAAGATACCCCAACCTCTTGTTCTAAAGCCGATACCTGTCGGGAAACTGCTGATTGAGATAAATGAAGCTTTTGAGCAGCATGCGTAAAAGATCCTGCTTCCGCTGCAGCGTGAAAAACCCTCAACTTATCCCAATCCAATGGTGACGCCACAATTAATTCTACCTATAGATTCTCTATGTTCTCAATGAATTATTAACGCTTAGATATCTCTAAAAACCGTTCTGCTTCCAATGCTGCCATACATCCCCTCCCCGCGGCTGTTACAGCTTGGCGGAATGTTTCATCTGTTACATCCCCTGCAGCAAAAACACCCGCAATGCTTGTTGCTGTTGAATCCGGTGCTGTCCATAAATAGCCGCCTCGTTTTTGTTTCAGTTGCCCTTCAAACAGAGAAACAGCAGGATCATGCCCAATGGCAATAAATATTCCCTCTGCTTCCAATTTCATCTCATGACCTGTTTTAACGTTCTTCAAACGCGCTCCTGTTACAACAGCTCCCTTTGTTCCCTGAGCTGGAAGCCCCACAATTTCTTCGACCACATGATCCCAAAGAACACGTACATTATTACAAGCAAATAATCTATCTTGCAAAATTTTCTCTGCCCGAAACTGTTCTCGTCGATGCACCACGCTTACACTCTTTGCTATATGCGATAAATAAAGGGCTTCTTCAACGGCCGTATTTCCTCCCCCTACAACAATAACATCCTTATCCCGATAAAAAAAGCCATCACACGTAGCGCAAGCAGAAACACCACCGCCCATAAAGGTCTGTTCACTTTCTAAACCAAGCCAGCGCGCTTGGGCTCCTGTTGCAATAATCAGTGAATCACAAGAATATTGTGTTCCCAAATCCCCATATAAAACAAAAGGATACTTTAATAAATCTGCCTTTGTAATCGTATCATAGACAATTTTTGTCCCCATATTCTCAGCTTGTTTTGCCATTTGTTCCATCAACCATGGTCCTTGAATGGGGTCAGCAAAACCTGGATAATTTTCCACATCCGTCGTAATTGTCAATTGTCCACCCTGCTGCAAACCTGTCACTAAAACCGGCTGGAGCATTGCTCTTGCCGCATAAACCGCCGCTGTATAACCAGCCGGACCGGAGCCAATAATCAGCAGACGAATATGCGATTGTACCATTAAATCCCCTTCATTTTTTACAACTTAATAATTCTATAAATTCTAACGGAATGTAAGTCTTTTAAAAAAATATTTTTCAATAGGCTCAATTATGTTATATATACTTCTTTTCAAGTTTTATGAAAAGGTCTGATTATCAATTCATCAAGGCATGCTAATGTTAAAGGCTAATCTTTATCCTATAAAGAGAAAAACATAAATTCTTATGAGCACAAAACCATAATAAAAAGAGATACAAAGATAGGGAACGGTCATTTTTCAGTTTATTATCAATGTCTGTGCACGTTTTGCGTTGATCATGGGAGGAGCAATGCTTTTGCCAATTTTGGTGGATTTGCATGACAATAACCGTAATTGGATAATCTTTCTTTATTCTTGTGCCATAACCACCATGTTAGCAACGCTGATTCTTTTAGCAACAAAGGGCGCTACCTGTCGTTTTTCAGCACGACTTGGCTTTATGCTCACTGTTTGTCTTTGGCTTACAGGAAGCATTGTAGGTGCTTTACCTCTTTATCTTTCCCCTCTTCCCATTTCTCTCGCAGGAGCCATTTTTGAATCGGTTTCTGGAATTACAACAACAGGCTCCACAGTTCTTTCTGGTCTTGATCATTTATCGCGAAGTATTTTGTTATGGCGTTCTATTATATGCTGGATTGGAGGAATTGGTTTTATCGGTTTAGCCCTCTTGCTTTTGCCTTCACTGCGTGTGGGGGGCGTACGACTTTTTCATATGGAATCATCTGATAAATCTGAAAAAATATTACCTCGCATCAATCAAATTGCTAACGGAATTATCATCGCTTATGTTGGACTCACATTGGCCTGTATGCTTTCTTATTTTGCTGCGGGCATGAATTTATTTGATGCCATTAACCATGCAATGAGTACGGTCGCAACTGCTGGTTTTTCAACGCATGATGCTTCTTTTGGCTATTTTTCTGATACACCAGCCATCTTAATTATTTCAACAATTTTCATGTTGCTTTCTGCTTTGCCCTTCGTACTTTATGTTAAATTAGTCCTGCCTGGACACTCCAAGCGCTTCCTTGACCCACAAGTGATTGTTTTTCTCCATATCGTTCTCCTTTTCAGCTTTGCTTTAGCAGCGTGGCTACGGTTTCATGATCATCGTGCTTTTCACTTGATTTTCCTCGATGTCATTTTTCATCTTTCATCCATTATTAGCACCACAGGTTACAGTGCTGAAGATTATCAGCTTTGGGGGCCCTTTGCGCTTGGAATTTTCTTCATTGTTTCTTTTACAGGCGGGTGTGCTGGTTCTACTTCTGGTGGCATGAAAATCAATCGCCTCATTATTCTTTGGCGTATTACACAAACAAATATAGAAAAACTTCTTTCTCCTAATGTCATTGTAAAGGCGCGCTACGATCATTCAAATATATCAAACGATGTTGCTCAAGCCGTTTTGTTTTTTGTCTGTCTTTATATGTTCTGTCTTGTTATTGGCACTGCACTTTTGCTCACAACCGGTCTTGATTTTACCTCTGCCTTTACAGGCGTTTTAACAGCACTTTCAAATGTCGGCCCAGGCTTTGGAGATATTATTGGTCCCGTTGGGAATTTCTCTACAATCAACGATAATGCTTTATGGATTTTAAGTTTTCTAATGTTAGCTGGACGCCTTGAAATCATAACAATATTCGTCCTTTTTATTCCCGCTTTCTGGCGTGAACAATTCTAATGCATAGAGCATTTTATTTTATCATGATAAAAAATTGATAAAATAAAAAAGGTGCTAACAAGATTTAATCTTCAATCAATCAACTGAAAATTTTCTAAAATTTCAAATATCGTATAAATGATTGACATAAAAATATTTCGGAAAAAACAATCAAATGATAACAGCTTTCAAAGCCGTAACATAACATATGGCACTTTACATGACATTCTTAAGTTTCTTTATCAAATAAAATGGACTTATAGAACATCCTTTTTTACGAATAATCGCTCGTGCAAAAAATATGAATATTTGAAGATAAAAATGCTTTTTCTTTAATAAGTCATGGCCTTATAAAAAACAAAATACCATTTACTATAAATTCGTAATCGTATTAAAAAAACTTACAGCACTCATCACCCGCATTCCACGACAGTCTTCATGAAAGGCACAAAATGAGTATTATTACACGCCGGTACCACAAAACAAAATATAAATTAACACCACCATATCATTTTCTTTTTATGAATGTTACAACAGCTTTCATTTCAAACAATTTATAAAAATCTCTTTATAGCTTGTCTTCAATAATTTTTTTCCACCAATGCCATCTTCCAATTGTGATGTGCAAAAGGACAGCTCTCATTGATTTAAGCTCAACAGATTTGACATGAGAAAATCTTACGATACTTAAAGCTCTTATTCAAATTGCAAAGGTAGATTATCTATATGAATCGATATATTGATCTTAGATTTATCTTATTATGAATTTATTGAAAATATGTATGACTATTTTATCCATGGAGAGACCATCATTATCTTTTTTAAGAGAAGAAAACACTTTTTTGCACTCTATTTGAGTCTTATAAAACAAACAATATCAGGACGAAACTGTTAAGATAGTCCATAAATCTATAGATTTGAGTTAAAGCATCGTTTTCTTATTCTAAAATATCATTAGCATAAGAATAGCTTTTCTCCCTTCTCGTATGCTTTATTATAAGCCTCATATCGCTCTCAAGCATATACATTTTTATTTTTTTTATCCAAATTTTGAAAAATTCTTATAGCATTCTACTAAAGACAAAATAAATTTTGTAAAATAGCATTTATATTCTTTGAGCTATTTTCTTGATGATTACGAAATAATCCTTAAGCAACGTACTTTACTATCATTCCTAAAGGAAATTTTTGATATAATATTAAAGTGTTTTTTCCGCAAACAGTTCTTCATAAACACTTTCAATCTCGCTTGCCTCTTTTTCTAAAGGAAAGTGAGCACATACATGGGTTAAAGCTTTTTTTCCAGCTGCCAATGTTTTTTCTATATCAGCAAAATAAGGTTCAATGGCTGCCGTTAAAGCTTCCCCATCTCCTGCTTTAACAACTGTTCCTGTTCCCTCTACAACCAATTCTTTATAAGCGCCTGCATCACTCGTTACAACTGCTACCTGTGATGCCATTGCCTCTAATGGTGTTAAACCGAAACCTTCTGTACGAGAAGGTGCAATATAAAGCGATAAACGACGATACCACAAAGGAATATCCAGAATTTCACCAAGAAAAATAATGCGATCACTAAGACCAGCCTTAGCAACTTTTTGGCGTAATTCTTTTTCAAAACGAGAATGTTGTTCTGTCGTACGACCAGCGATAAGTGCTGTCCACTCTGGATAGAGTGGTAATAACGCTATCATGGAATCAACAAATAAATCTGTTCCCTTTGAGCTACGCAAACGGCCAAAACACCCTACCGCATATTTTCCTGGGAATCCTGTTGAAGAAAAGTAATCATCAAGTGTCCGTGGTGGTGTAAAACGCCTCACATCCACCCCATGCATAATAACCTTATGAGGAACTTCTAGATAAGCACCCGTATGTGTACTGGTAGCAATAACCCTATCCATACGACGAATCAACTATTTGGTAAAAGACTTATGATGACGTTGTGAAGCCGATGTAAAGATAAGTTTCAGCTTCATTTTCAAGATATCGCGCAAAAAGATCCCACAAAGCATCTCAATATTGCGTCTTGCATGCCAAATACGAAACGACTTCCCTTTCGGACTTTTCCAAAGTCCGAAAAGGTCCCCAAAGGCAAGAGCCGGAAATTTTTTTGGTAAGCCAAACCCCACGGTGGCTATACGCACTCCCTGTTGGCGTTGCAGTGGAATAAGCTGAATAATCGTGGATGTCACTCCCGATAAACGCCTTTTAAAGTGGGGCGCAATAATCTCAGTTTCTTCCAAAGGCACACGCATAACTATTTAGATATTCAAATGTACTGAACCTTAATGATTTCGTAATTATGCGCACCACCAGGCGCATTCACTTCAATCACATCACCCTCTTGTTTGCCAATGAGTGCACGTGCAATCGGTGAAGAAATAGAGATTTTACCAATCTTTACATCAGCTTCTTGATCCCCTACAATCTGATACACCTTTTTTTCTTCAGTATCCTCATCTAAGAGTTTAATAGTCGCTCCAAATTTGATTTTGTCGCCTGAAAGACGAGAGACATCGATAACTTCTGCTCTTGCGATATAATCTTCAAGCTCATTAATACGCCCCTCATTATGACTTTGTGCTTCTTTAGCAGCGTGATACTCGGCGTTTTCTGACAAATCACCATGGGCACGCGCCTCAGAAATTGCTTCAATAATTCGTGGACGTTCCTGTTGTTGACGCCAACGCAACTCTTCTTTAAGACTTTCAAAACCAGCTGTAGTCATCGGAACTTTTTCCATAATCCGTCCCTTTCTATTACACGGAAGGTTTAATAAAAATACAAAAAACGGCTTCCAAAATTACTTTTGGAATCCGAAAACTACGATCTTTTTCATTATATAGCACAGTATCCCTGTTTTCCATATAAAAATAAATAAAGGGAACAAAACATGCACTAATAGTGTTTAAAACATCTCATTTTGGTGTTTAAAACGTTAAACTTCGCTCTCCTCTTTAAAATCTCATAAAGAAGAAAGAATTGTAATTTTTTTTGTTTTATCATAGTCTAGCAACAGAAATCATATAGAATATCAAAGAGAGAAGGATAATTTCTAAAGAAATTCTTTGTAGAAAAATGAAAAAAATTGTCATTTTTTTTATGTTTGGCTCTTTCTTTTTAGCCACGACAATATCTAAAGCAGCAGATGCCTTTGTGACAACAAATCTTAATTTTAGAACAGGACCTAGCACTCAGTATGCAGTTTGTGGCTTAATCTCTGCTGGAGAATTGGTTTTTGTTAAAAACTGTGAAGGAAATTGGTGCCATATCCGACATAACACTCAAATAGGTTGGGTATCATCTCGTTATCTTTCATTTAAAGATGGTAATGACCTTTATCACACATACACAATGTCTTTAGGCCCAAACCAGACCCCATAGGATTATTCTTCATAACAACTATGATAACTCATGCCCTCTTGAAGATCATCATGGCAAGAATGCAATAATATCCCACGAGCGACCACAAATATACCCCTCCAAAGAAATATTTCAAAGAATTCATCTCATAGAAAAAACTTGCTCAATATCCCCATGAAAGCGCTAATAAACCAAAACAAATCATTCAATAATGTTTTGCTGTTCTTGTAATAAAATTGTAAAAATTAGTATTTTCTTTAAAATCACCAGAAGTTTTCTCTCAAAGGATACAACAATGAAAAATGGTGTTACTGCAACCGTAGAAGCTCTTTCTGCTCTCATTGCTTCAGGTAATCCTCTTTTTAAAAATGGTGCATTATGGACCCCTCATCGCCCTATTCGTCCTGAAAAATCTGAAGGCGGTATTCCATTTCAACTCGAAACATCCTTTAAACCGGCGGGAGATCAGCCTCAAGCCATTAAAACTCTGGTTGAGGGAATTGAAAAAGATGAACGTACACAAGTGCTTTTGGGGGTTACTGGCTCGGGAAAGACCTATACGATGGCAAAAGTCATTGAAAAAACACAACGTCCAGCTCTCATCTTAGCCCCCAATAAAACGCTCGCCGCACAACTTTACGGAGAATTTAAAAGCTTTTTTCCTCACAATGCTGTCGAATATTTTGTTTCTTATTATGACTATTATCAACCCGAAGCCTATGTTGCACGATCTGACACTTATATTGAAAAAGAGTCCTCTACTAATGAACAAATCGACCGGATGCGCCATGCTGCAACACGCGCCGTCTTAGAGCGTGATGATGTTATCATCGTTGCATCTGTCTCCTGTATCTACGGAATTGGTTCCGTAGAAACCTATACGGCCATGACCTCCCAAATAGAAAAAGGAGACAAACTCAATCAACGAAAATTCCTAGCTGATTTAGTTTCTCAACAATATTATCGGCAAGACATTAATTTCATTCGTGGTTCTTTTCGTGTACGGGGAGATACCATTGAAATTTTTCCTGCTCACCTTGAAGATCGTGCTTGGCGTATCTCGCTTTTTGGTGATGAAGTAGAAAAAATTACTGAGTTTGATCCTCTAACGGGACAAAAAACAGGTGACCTCCAATCTATTAAAATTTATGCCAATTCACACTATGTAATACCACGTCCAACCTTAAATCAAGCAATGAAATTGATCAAACGAGAACTCGTTCAACGTCTTGATGAATTGAATGATGCCGGTCGTCTTTTAGAAGCACAACGCTTAGAACAGCGTACAATTTTTGATTTAGAAATGTTAGAAACAACGGGTTCATGTCCGGGAATTGAAAATTATTCACGTTATTTAACAGGACGAAATCCTGGTGAACCACCACCAACCTTATTCGAATATATTCCACTCAATGCTCTTGTTTTTATCGATGAAAGCCATGTCACGATTCCCCAAATTGGCGGCATGTATCGCGGTGACTTTCGCAGAAAAGCCACTCTAGCAGAATATGGTTTTCGCCTCCCTTCCTGTATGGACAACCGTCCTTTGCGCTTTGAAGAATGGGACGCTATGCGCCCACAAACAATTGCTGTCTCCGCAACGCCTGGACGCTGGGAAATGGAACAATCCCATGGTGTTTTTGCTGAACAAATTATCCGCCCAACTGGGCTTGTTGATCCAGAAACAGAAGTTCGTCCAGCATGTACTCAAGTCGATGATGTTGTCAATGAAATTCGTAAAACAGTTCAAAAAGGCTACCGTACATTGGTCACGGTCCTAACCAAGCGTATGGCCGAAGATTTAACGGAATATCTCCACGAACAAGGTATTCGCGTACGCTATATGCATTCCGATATTGATACGTTAGAGCGCATTGAAATTCTTCGTGATCTGCGACTTGGCACCTTTGATGTCCTCATTGGGATCAACCTCCTTCGAGAAGGTTTGGATATTCCAGAATGTGGTTTTGTTGCTATACTAGATGCCGATAAAGAGGGTTTTTTGCGCTCAGAAACCTCGCTCATCCAAACCATAGGACGTGCCGCACGAAACGTAGATGGTCGCGTTATTCTTTATGCAGATACAATGACCGGCTCTATAGAACGTGCTTTACAAGAAACACAAAGACGTCGAAAAAAACAAATAGCCTATAATAAAGAGCACCATATCACACCAACCAGTATCAAAAAAAATATTGACGATATACTCAATGTGGGCCGTGAAAACCATCAAACTCCTACAAATATTCCTGATTTTATCACGCAAAACAATATGGATCACAATAATTTAGCCAGCCATATTCAATCTCTGGAAAAATCAATGCGTAAAGCAGCAGCCGATCTTAATTTTGAAGAAGCAGCACGACTTCGTGATGAAATAAAACAACTCCAGAAAATAGAACTCGCAATCGCGGATGACCCCTTAAAATAGCATAGCCCCCTCCCTGTGATCCCATTAACTCTTAAGTGATACAAATCTTGAACACGAAAGTTCATCCAGAGATATCAACGTTTTTGAAAATCAAAAAAGAAAAAATCTCACAAAAATACTTTTAACAAAATAGCCAAAAAACAAAGAAAAACTCTGCTCAACAAATCATCTAAAAATCTCAAATAAACCTTGAATTTCTTAAAGCCCACACGAAATACCACACACAGATAAAACATGCTCTATACTGTAATAGAAATATCATGTAACGAAAAAGGATTCTTAAACAACTTTAAATATGAGGATTTTTAGACAATTTTTTCTTATTTGAATATATTCTATTGAAAAGCTATAAGATTTTCGAGCAACATTTCTAAATTTGCAATCAATAATAACACATTAAAAACAATATCTTTTATAACCCAAAAGATTTACTTATAAAGATAATTTATCGTTTTTTATAGAGCATAAAAAGCAAAAGCGCCGTAAAATTTTCTCATTTCAAACCTGTTTATGATGAAACAAAAAACGTCCGACTTACACCTGATAAAAAATGCACATTAATATAAAAGATTTGACCTATCAAAAAATGAACAATGATCTATGAATTCAAAAATATAACATATCTCTTCGTTATAAAAGTATAAGTCTATGATAAAATTAATGATATTTTTGATTCATATTTTTATTTTTTTAGGTTATATGGAATCAGTTGATGCAAAAATTATCTCCTGAATAAAAAATTTTCTTCCTCTTGTAAAAAATGAGATTTTATAAAGTAATTTTTGTCAATCGACATTAATAGAATATTTTTTATGAAAAGCGATCTTTATTTTCTGTTTATTTTATCATTTTCTGTCAACCAAATAGCTCTTTATTCGTTTTGTCAAAATAAAATCAAAAGTCATTCAGGTTATATTCAGTTTATCGCGTGTATGATGTAAAAAATATGTATTGAAGTTAAGGAGTGTCGCTATGAAAAAATCAAGTAAATTAGCGGTATTATCAGTGGTATCGATGGCAACCGTTTTTGTCCCATTAAGCACAGCGCTTGCGGATATGAAATGGATGCATAGTGAAAATCATATTGATCAACAAATAAATGCTATGAGAAGAAGTATGGATAACCAAATGGAAGATATGAGGAAAGGAATGCATTCCTATTTTCCTTCTTATCATTCTAACAGCCATTCTACTTTTGAAAAATATCACTCTTCTCATACGCATCCCTACCATCATGGTGACCATAAAAGACGAGAACATAATCGTCATCATGTTGAACGCAAAACATATCGTTATGTTGAACGCAAAAAGACAACACATCATCATATATATGAGCATCATGTGACGCGCGATAACTCAGGAGATGCTTTAGCAGCAGGTATTCTTGGTCTCGCAGCCGGAGCAATTCTTGGCAATGTTTTGAAAAAACCAGAACAGCCACAAATTATCTATCAACCTATGCCACAAAGACAGGTTGTCTATCAAGAAATTCCGCAAGTAGTGTATCAACAAGTTCCTGAGACTCAAATCATTTATGAATCTCAGTCAACAGCCACATACCAGCCGCTCCAGCAACCATGGACTCGTGGATGGCTTCAATATTGCAAGAAAAAGTACCGTTCATTCAATCCCAAAACGGGTACTTTTAGAGGTTATGATGGACAAGACCATTTTTGTTATGCCCCATTGAACTAACATCTTTGCTTTACAAGAAAATTTTAAGAGCTTCCCAAAAAACGCTTTAAAGCGTTTTTTGGTTATGTACTGATGAGATCTTGAAGAAAAGGATTCCACTGGCGCTCATAGCCTATATAACTTCCAAGACCATGACCACAGATAAAACGAACATCATCGCCTAAAGACAAAACTTTTTCTCGAAGTGATCTCATCAATTTTTCATGAGAACAAAAAGGAAAATCTGTACGTCCAATAGAACCGCGAAAGAGAACATCACCCAATAAAGCAAAACGTTCTTCCTCATTAAAATAAATAACATGGCCAGGAGAATGCCCCGGTGTATGAAAAACCTTGAACACATGTTCAGCAAAATGGACACTATCGCCATCTTCTAACCATTGATCCGGAATACACACAGAGGCATCCATGATACCATAATTTCTTGCACTTTCAACCACAGCATCCATCACAGGCTTATCATCACGATGTGAACCAATAATTTTTACGCCAAGTGCTTCTTTTACTTGCATCGCTGCTCCCACATGATCAAAGTGACCATGTGTTATCCAAATTGCTTCAACGGTAATACCCATCTTTTTAATGACTTCTTGAATTCGAAGCCAATCTCCACCAGGATCCACTAAAACACCTACTTTCTGTTCTTTATCAAAAAGCAGAGTGCAATTTTGCTGAAAAGGCGTAACCGGAATAATATGCGTACTAAAATGACTCATGTAATCCTTTTTTAAAAAGAAATCCTTTCAAGCTTATTTTCTTCAAGCTTACAAGGAACATTTCCTTCCTTCTATAAGATAACCTGCTCGACAGCTTTATGCAACTTATGTAAAGTTAAATCTTTTAAAAACTTCATTTAAAGGTTTTGGAGAATGAGCAATCACGTTCAAGTTTTGTGTGACGATGCCCCTCACCTTCTTGTGATTGATGACGATACACGTATTCGTAATCTTTTATTTCAGTTTCTCATTAAAAATGGATTTCGTGTTTCAGTTTCAGCCAATGCCACGCAAGCAAGACGACTATTGAAAAGTTTAGATTTTGATCTTCTTATCGTTGATGTCATGATGCCTGGTGAAAACGGTATTAGTCTTACCCATTCACTGCGCCAAACAAAAGATGTTCCTATCCTCATGCTCACCGCTTTATCAGAAATAGATAGTCGTATCCGTGGATTAGAAGCAGGTGCAGATGATTATCTAGCAAAACCGTTTGATCCTCGTGAACTTCTCCTTCGCATCAATGCTATTTTACGACGCGGTTTTCCCCTTAGCCAACCCAAAATTGAGCAAATCGTTTTTGGGCCTTATATTTTTTCAATTTCACGGCGCGAACTCAAAAGAGGAGGAGAAATTATTAAATTAACTGATAAAGAACAAAAAATGATGGTCATTTTTGCCGAAAACGCAGGTGACATCATTCCGCGTCATCAATTTGCAATGGATGACAACACGATCAGTGAACGCGCCATTGATGTACAAGTCAACCGCCTTCGTCGTAAGATCGAAAAAAATCCAGCATTGCCTATATGGCTCCAAACCGTACGAGGAATAGGGTATAAACTCTCAATTGAATAGGCAAACAATGATCAAAGCTTTAAGAATTTTTTTTCGATGGTTAACGAAAAAGATGCCTAAACGGCTTTATGCACGCTCTTTGATCATTATTATCGCTCCCATGGTGCTTCTGCAAACGGTCATTGCTTACGTCTTTATGGAACGGCATTGGCAAATGGTAACGGAGCGTCTTTCAATGGCTGTCGTGCATGATATTTCAGCCATTATTGATATTATTGAAACATACCCGCAGCAAGATAACTATGAAGATATCAAACGTATTGCACAACAACGGATGGGATTAAATATTTCTATTCTCTCTCCTGCCCCCCTACCCCCTCCAGGACCAAAGCCATTTTTTGCAATTCTTGATTATTTTCTCAGTGAAGAAATTACCCGCCAAATCAATCGTCCCTTCTGGATTGATACCGTAGGGGATTCTGATCTTGTTGAAATTCGCATCCATCTTGGCCACAATATCTTGCGCGTCTTTGCACCACGTAGCCAAGCTTATGCTTCCAATACCGCTATTTTTTTAAGTTGGATGGTAGGAACAGCCCTTGTTTTATTGTTGATAGCAATTTATTTTTTACGCAACCAAATAAAACCCATTCAACAATTGGCTGAAGCAGCTGAAAGTTTTGGACGGGGGCGCCCCTTACCAAAAGGATTTCAACCACAAGGAGCCGATGAAGTTCGTCGTGCTGGTATTGCTTTTTTACGAATGCGCGAACGTATTGAACGGCAAATCGAACAACGCACCATGATGCTCTCAGGAGTAAGCCATGATTTAAGAACTATTCTTACACGTTTTAAACTCCAGCTAGCATTAGCAAATACTGATTTTGATATTAAACCGCTTGAGCAAGATGTCAGTGATATGCAAAATATGTTAGAAGATTATCTTGCTTTTGCCCGTGGCGAAGGAAGTGAAAGTGTCAAGACCTTTGACCTCAACGCTCTTATGCAAAAATTCTCCGACGATGCGCATCTTCACAAACGTCAATTTTCTTATGCCATTGAAGGCCCTACACAAATACAAGTACGCCCTCGTGCATTCACACGCTTGGTCAGCAATCTTGTCTCAAATGCATTTTATTATGGAACGACCATTAAACTAACAGCCAACTCTCAAAAAGAATCCTTTATATTGATCATCGACGATGATGGACCTGGAATCCATAAAGATATGCGGACAGAAGTTTTTAAGCCATTCTTCAGAATTGATAGAGCACGAAATCAAGATGCAAGTGGAACAGGACTTGGTCTTTCTATTGCCCAAGACATAGCACGCAGCCATGGTGGCAACATACAATTGGATGAGAGCCCTCTCGGGGGATTACGCGCTATTCTTGATATCCCCCTATGAGCAATCTTTCAGCAAACCGCCTATAAACAATAACGAACTTGATATTTTAGGCATTCCCTACAGTTTCAAACAAAGTGTATTGTAGTGCCTTGTAAGCACTTTCTCCCGATAAAGCCACCATCTGAAAAGCAACATAATGGCTTTCACAGGCTTTCAGTGCATGTATCAACAATGTTTCAACCTGTATATGGGATGGATGCACTCCACCAGCCAACAGAAGACCTTGTCGATAAATAACCGAATTATTCCTCTGCCAGTAATCAAAATGTCCCAGCAACAACTTTTCATTAATCGCGAGCAATAAGCGTTGTATTTCGGCTGTTCGAGCATTTTCAATAGAAAGATCAAATGAACAAGCCAAATGCAACGCTTCTTGTTCTTCCATCCATGAAAAAGCAAGACGATAATTTGCCCGTTTTCCTTCCACACAAACGCTAATTTCATCTTGAGCATCCCGCTCAAACGACCAATCATATTCACAGGCAATCTGTTCGATAAAGTCAACAGGATGCTCTTTTCTTTCTGTGGCGCAAAATGCAAGCCTCATCACAATCCTCAATCATCTTAAAACATTGTCAACAGAATATAAACCGCTTGAATTGTAACAATATTTTGTCACAATCAGAACTTTTACACCAAACAAATACACATTAAAAACATAGAAACTACACCCCCCCAGAACACAATCGCGCTCTTTAGGGCAACCTGATAATCATAAAACGAATCACCAAGTCTTTTCAGTGTATTGATACAATTTCATAGCGCCAGCCCCCCTGATTCAAAAAAGTGTATTTTACCCAAAAAAAAATTAAAAATAAACAAATGCTCCGCTCTAACAGACTCAAGATTAAGCATTTTTTAGTTTCATGCATCGTATTGAAAAATTGGGGATATTTTTTGAAGACTCTTTTTCTTAAAGAAAATATTTTACTTTTTTCGTGTATTCTTTTTTTCTAAATCATCTTTTTCTAAATCATCAAGACGCTTTTTCAAGTCAGCATTATCAGCATGGATTTTTAGCACCATCTCCTTAAAAGTCTCAAATTCTTCACGTGAAACAAGATCAAGTTTGTTGGCTATCTTTTCAGCCTGCACACGAAAAGCTGTTCCAGCTTCACGTCGTATACCTTGCGCAACATCAGCGGCATCTGTTGCTAATTTTGCTAATTCATCAAGAATACGGTTTGATCCATTACGCATAACATTTTTCCTCAAATTTTAATATTGACACACGCATTATAGCGTATTCTCATAACATTTAGATACTTTAATTTGTTCCTTTTACCCTATTTTTACCCTACTGTGCAGATTTTTCATGATGATTTTGTTCGAAAATTTTTATATTCCTTTTTATCGCCATAATTTTTTACCACGATATGGGTGGAAATCTATTATTCTTCCTGACTTGACCATTGTGCATTCATCTGTCATTTCTGACCATTAGAGTCACTTCATATCCATCTTATACAATGTAAAGTGCTTAATTCATGAACAACCTTGTCTGTCCAGCCATTGCTTTTCCATCTTTTCTTGATCCTGTCATTATCCAGCTAGGCCCCATAACACTTCATTGGTATGGACTTGGTTATGTCGTGGGTATTCTTTTTGCTTGGTGGTATGCACAAAAATTATTAAAAAAAACGTCTCTATGGCATAAAAACCACCCTCCTATGGATAAAGAAAAGATCGGAGATTTCGTTGTCTGGTCGGCCATAAGTGTTGTTGTCGGAGGGCGTTTGGGACAAGTTCTTGTATGGGATCCTCTTTATTACTTTAGCCATCCAAGTGCTATTATTGCCGTATGGGATGGGGGAATGTCTTTTCATGGTGGTCTTATTGGCATTATCATTGCAATGATTTTGTTTGCTCGTAAAAATAACATCAATATACGATCCATGTTTGATATCATTGCTGCCGGTGCGCCTATCGGTATCGGCATTGTACGAATCTGCAATTTCATCAATCAAGAATTATGGGGCAACGTTACCACACAACCTTGGGCAGTTTGTTTTCCCCTAGATCCTTACTATTTACCGCGCCACCCAAGCCAACTTTACGAAGCATTTACAGAAGGATTTTTTCTCTTCACTCTTCTCTTCATTGTTATTTTTGCCTTCAACGCATTCAAACGCCGTGGGACTGTGTCAGGAATATTTATTATAGGCTATGCAATAGCACGCAGCATCTCAGAAGTTTACCGCGCTCCTCAAGAAGATCCAGAATGGTTCTCTACTCTTTTCCATTCTACAGGCTTTACCTATGGCATGGCTTTATCTCTTCCCATGCTTCTTTTAGGGTTTTATCTCCTCCTTCAAGCATTTAAAGATAAATCTACCGAAAATGACACCCCTCAAAGAAAAAATTAAAGAAATCATCGCATCTCATGGCCCCATTACTGTCAGTGAATATATGACATTGGCGCTCACAGATCCTCAATTTGGCTATTATCAAACACAAACACCTTTTGGGCGCACTGGTGATTTCATAACAGCACCCGAGGTGAGCCAATTATTTGGAGAAATGATTGGCATTTGGCTTCTTGCAAATTGGAATGCCCATGGTTGTCCTCAGCCTTTTATTCTTGCTGAAATAGGACCAGGACGTGGAACTTTGATGGATGACATTTTGCGAACCATCCAAAAGCTTTCAACAACAGCATTTAATACTGCTGAAATTTTTCTGATTGAAATAAGTAAAAAACTCGCAAAAGAACAAAAAAAACGCCTTTTCTCTTATCAAAAACAAATCCATAGCATTGAAAATTTTAATCAAATTCCTTCAAAACCTCTCTTTCTCATTGGGAATGAATTCCTCGATACACTCCCCATCAACCAATATATTAAAATCGATGGTGAATGGAGAGAACGCCGCATCACAAGCAATAAAGATGGAGATTTCATCTTTATTGCTGCCCCGTATAAACTTCCTTCTTCTTGTCTACAAACCTATTGCTCTGAAGTCCCTGATGGGACAATTTTTGAACATGCTCCCTTACGACATCAATTCATGCAACAGATCAGTCACCATTTAGTGCAAGTCACAGGTTCTGCTTTGCTTATCGACTATGGTGCGTGTGATCTTGCCTTTGGCGATACCTTGCAAGCACTCTCAAAACATAAATTTCGGGATGTTTTTGATGCCCCTGGTGAACATGATTTAACATCCCATGTTGATTTTTCTTTTTTAAAAAATATAGCTCTTGAACAGGGCTGTTTTGCTGAAACCTTAGAGCAAGGAGAATTTCTTTTTAAAATGGGGCTCATGGAGCGTGCAAAACAACTTGGAATGGGAAAAAGCGTTTCCTTGCAAGACAAAATCCGCCAAGATATCCAACGGCTCGCTGGCCCAGATCAAATGGGTAAACTATTTAAAGTTTTACATTTCAGTGATAAAAATATACCTATACCTCCCCAATTTTGATGATCGACAATTTTATCAATAAGAACATCATTCTCTGAAATGTTCGTCGACAAATAGGAACATCACCCCACCATTCAAATAACCCCATAAGGAACTTTTATGAAGCCTATCCCTCATCCCATCCTTGCAAAAAATCTTTCTACTTTACACCACCATGGAATAAAACATGGATTTTTTACACGTCAAGCTAGTGTTTCAAAAAACCTTTCTCATAGCCTTAATGTTGGAAAAAGGTTAAATGATCAACCTGAATATATTGTGCAGAACTGTCTTTTGATCGCTGATTATTTTTCTATTGAGGTACAAAACTTAGTCACGGTCAATCAAATACATTCTTCCGATGTTGTCGTAGTCAATCAAGCGTTTATTGACAATCCTCCCAAAGCAGATGCTCTCGTTACCACCACACCAGGGCTTGTAATCGGTATTCTTACAGCAGACTGTGGCCCAATACTGTTTGCTGATCCACAAGCTGGAGTCATCGCCGCGACGCATGCTGGCTGGCGCGGAAGTTTAAATGGAATTATTGAAAAAACAATTGCTGTTATGGAAAAACAAGGAGCCAAAAGACAATCAATAACAGCAGCTCTTGGACCTTGTATTGGTCCGCACCACTACGAAGTAACAAGTGAATTTTATAACCAATTTATTGAGAGTCACAGCAAATTTCAAAAATATTTTTTAAAAACAGAAAAAGTCAATCATTTTCATTTTAATCTATGGGCGTTTATTATCAATCAACTCAAAGAAGCAGGCGTTAATGCTTCTTGTGTAGAGCTTTGTACTTATCAAGATGAACAGCATTTTTTTTCTTATCGACGTACAATACACCGCAATGAACCTGATTATGAGCGGCAAATTTCTGCTATTATGTTGAAATAAATATTTTTTCAAAAAAATATCAAAACCGCAAACAAAGGAATGTCGATAAAATAAGTACGCTTTTTTCTACAATTCTTTTTTCATAAAAATTCTTATTGGCGTTACAAAACACGAAAATTGTCGCATTGAGAAATAAAACAAATTCTTTTGTTCAACGTTTACTTATTAATGACCTTTAATATGTCATTATTTAAACATAAAATATCACTGAAGCTATTTTCTAAATCAAGTCGTTGAAAAAAGCTGAACTGAGTGATTAAAAATATCTTCACTGCCTTCGCTCTCTCTACAAATAATGACACATCAATTTTAAAAAATACTTCGAAATACCAAAAAAATAAAAAACATGACACGCATCAAGATCCGCAAAAGCATCCTTAGAACAAGTAATTTATAAAACTTATAGAGATCAAAGATCTTTCTCTATCGCAGATCCTCCCGTACAAATAAACCGTATCTTTTTTTTCTTAACAATTTCAATAATTAATTCTACAGGGAACAAAAATTTGGGAAAAAGAGAAAATATACCGCATCGCTCTTTAACAATAATCAATAAAATTGTAAGGCTTTTGTAATTGTTTTCTTGCAATTTAATAAAAAGAAATTAAAAACCGTGTCGCATTCCTACCATGATTATTCAGAGGTTCTACTATGAAACTTTTCTGCGGAAATTCTAACCCACGTCTCGCTGAAGATGTTACAAATTATTTGAACATCCCCTTAGGCAAGGCAACTGTAAAGCGCTTTGCTGATCAAGAAATTTTCGTAGAATTGCATGAAAATGTACGAGGCCAAGATGTATTTGTTTTGCAATCTACATCTTATCCTGCAAATGATCATTTGATGGAATTGCTCATCATGATTGATGCCCTTCGTCGGTCTTCTGCGCGTCGTATTACAGCGGTAATACCCTATTTTGGCTACGCCCGCCAAGATAGAAAACCTGGACCACGGACTCCTATTTCTGCAAAACTTGTTGCCAACCTGATTACTGAAGCAGGCGCCCATCGCGTTTTAACATTGGACCTTCATGCAGGACAAATTCAAGGTTTTTTTGATATCCCTACAGATAATCTCTATGCTGTTCCTGTTATTTCTCGTGATGTCAAAATGCATTATTCTCTTGAAAATGTTATTGTTGTTTCACCTGATGTAGGTGGTGTGGTCCGCGCTCGCTCGCTCGCCAAGCGCTTGAACAGTTTGCTTGCTATTGTCGATAAACGTCGTGAACGTCCTGGTGAATCAGAAGTTATGAACATTATTGGAGATGTATCGGGGAAAGATTGCCTTTTGCTTGATGACATTGTTGATTCAGGTGGAACTTTATGCAATGCAGCAAGTGCTCTCTTGAAACATGGTGCCAATAGTGTCACAGCTTATATCACACATGGTGTTCTTTCTGGAAATGCTATTGAGCGTATTACTAACTCAGAGATGAAAGAATTGGTTATTACAGATTCAATTATGCCAACAGGAGCCATTGAGAAAGCTCATAATATTCGCGTTTTACCCATTGCTGATCTCATTGGAGAAGCAATTGCCAGAACAGCAGCAGAGCAATCCGTTTCCAGCTTATTTGGTTAAAGTGGTTCTTTAGGATCTCCCGGTGCTGTCTCTACACCCAGATCAGGAAAGGCAACAATACGTTGACCACTAAAATGCGTATGAATAACAATAAGGCCACGCTCTTCAAAGTAGGTTAAAAGCCGACGTGCACGGCTTAAAGAATGTGTTCCATAAAGACGGGCTAAAAATGCATCAGATGGGCATGGCTTTCCCCCCAATGCAGCCTGTGCCACATTCAAGAAGACTCCTTGAACATCATCTTCCAAACTTTCTGATATCTGCAAAATATGTTTCCAATGTTCACTGACAGCCGTTTGTTCATCGACAAAAGCCTGAGCAATCGCCAATTTACGCCGAAATTGTGAAAGATTAAAAGGAACCTTTGACATACCATGGATACGGCAACGAACCGAAAAATCTTGATAAAGCTCTGCTGTTGAACGATAAAAAGCCTCAGAATCCTCAAGAATTTCCCGAATAACTTGTTCCGCTTGACACTCTCTCTCAACATCAGAAAGTTCAGGAAATAAACTCGGGGGGTCTTCTAAGCTCTCTTGTTTTTTATGCACCACCTCCTCTAATATCTCATGCATTGATTTTTCTCTCACTGGTTCTCGTATTTGTTTAAATGGCGTTAAAATTTCCTCTGGTGAAGCCGTAAAAACGAGTTCTTTTGCATCTATGTGCTCTGTTGGAAGTGGCATTAATTTAGGGCTAGAAGAGCGTGCTAAAGTTTCAACAGAACCAATGATAATTGGTAAAGGACGTCGTGATAAAGCAGGACCTAAAGCGATAAAATTTCCCCGCTCAAGATCTCTAAACATTTCCGCTTGGCGACGCTCCATCCCCAAAAGATCAGCCGCACGCATCATATCAATATCTAAAAAAGTCCGCCCTATTAAAAAATTTGAAGCTTCAGCAGCAACATTTTTGGCAAGCTTAGCCAAACGTTGTGTTGCAATAACGCCAGCAAGACCACGTTTACGTCCTCGACACATAAGATTGGTCATAGCGCTTAGAGAAATTTTACGCGCTTCATCGGAAACTTCTCCTGCCGCAGTGGGAGCAAACAATTGTGCTTCATCGACAACAATAAGCATAGGATACCAATAATCACGCTCCACATCAAACAATGCTCCAAGAAAAGCCCCCACAGCACGCATCTGTTGTTCAGTATCCAACCCTTCAAGATTAAAGACCACCGAAACCCGATGTTGCCGAATGCGATGGGCAATACGCGTCAACTCTAATTCACTTCGTTGAGCCTCTACAATAACATGACCAAATTTATCGGCCAAAGTTATAAAATCCCCCTCTGGGTCAATCACACAGTGCTGTACCCACTGAGCACTTTGTTCTAAAAGACGGCGTAAAAGATGTGATTTTCCTGACCCGGAATTCCCTTGTACAAGAAGACGTGTCGCCAATAATTCTTCCAAATCCAGAAGTGCTGGCATCGATTTATGCAAAGCACGACTTTCTGACATCTCACCCAAGGCAATCTCAACCTTCATAACATCTCCAGTGTTTGATTTTAAACATATCAGCGCCTATTGGTTGATTCTCCATCCGCACCGCAATTTGTAACATTTCCTCCTTTTTAACGGTAGAAATCATCGATTTTTCCCACAACTCTTGCATCTATGAATAGTTTGAATTATAGAACAAGCTTCTACGTAGACACCCTTGGAGGCAACGTAGAATGGAGCAATCGCTGTTTTCTAGCGCATATCTTCATATCCATGCAAAAACTGTTATTGTTTTTGCAGGATCTCCAATCATGTAAAAAGGACTTAAATTATGAGTAAAAGCTACACTCTTAAGGCCGAAAAACGCGAGCGGGTTGGTAAGGGGTCCTCCCGTGAACTTCGCCGCAACGGTCTTATCCCTGCTGTCATTTATGGTGAAAAACAACCTCCTTTGGCAATAACAGTTCCCTATAAAGAAATTTTCTACAAAATTCACGCCGGTGGCTTTCGGACCACCATTGCAACGATTGTTCTCGACAAGCAAAAAATTATGGTCTTGCCAAAAGATTACCAATTAGATCCTGTGCGTGACTTCCCACTCCATGTCGATTTCTTACGCATTTCGGCAAAATCCGTTGTAGAAGTGAATATTCCTGTCCACTTTCTCAATGAAGATACAGCGCCTGGACTTAAAAAGGGTGGTGTCCTCAATATTGTTCGGCACGAAATTGAATGTACAGCTCCGGCAAATGCTATTCCTGAGGCCATTGAAATTGATCTCTCCAGCTACTCTATTGGTGATTCTATTCACATTTCAGCTGTGCAACTGCCCAAAGATGTAACCCCCATCATTCAAGATCGGGACTTTACCATTGCGACCATTGCAGCGCCTGCGAGTATGGATGTCAGTGATGAAACTTCCGAACAAGAAAAGGATGAAGATGAGGCTCAAACTTCATAAAACTCAACAGGCGGGAATTTTTCCCGCCTTAATTTATGAGACATGTAATTCCCTTACACTTTGACTGAAGGTACATATGTGGCTTATTGCTGGTCTTGGCAATCCTGGTTTGCAATATCAAAATAACCGCCATAATATTGGTTTTATGGCTGTGGATGCTATTTATCAGTCCTTTTCTTTTTCTCCATGGTCGAAGAAGTTTCAAGCAGAAATCTCCAATGGTTTTATAAATAATGAGAAAATTTTTCTTATTAAACCGCAAACTTTTATGAATCTTTCGGGGCAAGCTATTGGTGAAGCTTTGCGATTTTACAAATTAGATTTAAAAAATTTGATTATTATTTACGATGAGTTAGACCTATCACCGGGAAAAGTCCGTATAAAAATTGGAGGAGGAAATAATGGGCATAATGGTATTAAGTCTATTGATGCCCATTGTGGTACCGATTATTGTCGCATACGGATAGGTATTGGTCATCCTGGAAACAAAGAACTTGTTCATCAGCATGTTTTAGGGAATTTTACCAAATCTGATCAAGAATGGTTGCCCACTCTCTTAAATACCCTTGCAAAAAATATTGCTCTCCTTATAAAAGGTGACAAATCTCTCTTTATGAATGAAGTTTCACAAACGATAAAAAACAAACACTTACCCTAATCGCTCATTTCTCTTATCAGCAAAAAATCAACTTTTTTCTATAAAAATTTTATATAACGTATTATAAAAATTAATTTTTATAAACTGAATAAAAATGCCAAATATCATAGGTTCATTATCAAATCTATTGATAATGAAGCAATCAAAACCAATTGGTCTACATCTCACCAGTTGGAGAGGTATACGGATAAAAACTCTTGAAAAAAGAAAGAAAAATGCCTCTTATAAATCTTTTCAAAGGAAAAACCTGTTGGGAAAACATGAAAAGCTGACAAAGAAAATTATGATATTTATACAGACCTTGTGAAAACGAGAAGTCTATACTCTCTTTTTGGAGAAAGAGAAGATTGAACAGCAAACCAAAATACTCAAATGGCTCTCTCCAATCTTCTCCCTAAAATTAAAAATCATTTGGCTGAATGGTTGACTCTAGCGGATCGTAGCCATTTGATTGTTGACTGTAAACTGTAGATATACTCCTATTGTTTTGCAATACCACAACGCGCGAGCCAACGGGAACACGATCATAAAGATCAATAATATCTTGATTGAGCAAACGGATACATCCGCTTGAAATAGCACGCCCTATTGACCAAGATTCATGTGAGCCATGAATACGGAAAAGTGTATCTTTCCCGTTTTTGAAAAGATAAAGTGCTCGCGCGCCCAATGGATTATCGGGTCCTGGTGGCATTCCTTTCCCCAAATGTCCATAACGTTCTGGTTCTCGAGCCATCATTGCTGCAGTAGGCGCCCAATTTGGCCAGCGACGTTTGCGCTGTACAACACCCTCACCTTCAAATGCTAGGCCTTCCTTACCGACCCCAATTCCATAGCGTAAAGCTTTTCCATTTTCACCAATAAGGTAAAGAAAACATTCTTGCGTATCGATAACCAACGTTCCAGGTGGATAAGATGTATAATAAATCACTTCTTGTCGCCAAAACTTTGGATCAATTTTTGCAAGATCAACAGCAGGTAACGGATAAGCTTCATTCGTTACAGGACCGTACAAAGCCTGTATTTCTGGTGGAATGTATCGAGCTTGTTGCAAAGAAGCCGATGACATATCTGATTGATGTGTTGTAGCACATCCAGCTAAAGCTAAAAGTGCTGCAATTAAAAAGGCACAACGAGATAACACTCTTCTATTTTCTCCGATTAATTATTTACGCAGATTTGCGTACCATGAAAAACTTAGCACACTATTAACATTAACTTGAAGTTTTCTTAATTATTAAGTTTAAGAAGAACTTTAAAGGGTAAAAAAGCAGATTATTCATTGCTGTAGACTTTTTTCTTACTTATCACAATACAAAGACTATAACTCTTCTGAAAATATGCTATAAAAAAATTTTATCTTGACCATAAAATCAACAGAAAAGAAAGATTCTCATGGGCTTTAAATGCGGTATTGTCGGATTACCTAATGTTGGAAAATCAACTCTTTTTAATGCACTAACAAAAACAGCCACTGCACAAGCTGCCAATTATCCTTTTTGTACCATTGAACCAAACACTGGTGACGTTGCTGTTCCAGATTTACGAATGGAAAAAGTTGCATCGATTGCAGGTTCAAAAGAAATTATTCCTACACGCATTAATTTTGTTGATATTGCGGGGCTTGTACGAGGCGCTTCAAAAGGTGAAGGTTTAGGGAACAAATTTTTAGCCAATATTCGCGAAGTCGATGCCATTATCCATGTTTTACGCTGTTTTCAAAATGAAGATATCACTCACGTAGAAGGACGTATTGATCCTATTTCTGATGCGACAACCGTTGAAACTGAACTCATGCTGGCGGATCTCGAAAGTCTGGAGAGACGAATCGTACAAATCCGTAAACGAGCAATTGGAAAAGATAAAGAAGCTCTTACAATTCTCCCCGTTATGGAAAAAGCATTAAATATTCTGCAACAGGGAAATCCTGTCCGGTTATTACTCAAAGATATCGCTTTAGATGAACACCATATTCTAAAGAGCTTAAATCTTCTCACTTCCAAGCCTGTACTTTATGTTTGCAACGTAAGCGAAAATGATGCCGCTCATGGAAATAACTTTACCCAAGCAGTTGAAAAAATGGCAACGGAACAAAATGCGCAAAGCATTATCATTTCTGCTTCTATTGAAGCGGAAATCACACAATTGAGTGATGCTGAAGCATCAGAATATCTCGATGCTCTAGGGCTCTTTGAACCAAGTTTAAATCGCCTTATTCGCGCTGGTTATCATTTACTTGATCTCATTACTTACTTCACCTGCGGACCTAAGGAAACACGAGCATGGACAATTACGCGTGGTACAAAAGCTCCCCAAGCTGCCGGCGTTATTCACTCCGATTTTGAGCGCGGCTTCATTCGTGCCCAAACGATTAGCTACAATGACTATATTGCTCTGGGGGGAGAAAGCGGTGCAAAAGAAGCTGGAAAGGCTCGCGATGAAGGAAAAGAATACATTGTGCAAGATGGTGATATCATGTTATTTAAACATAATACTTAATTCTTCACTCTCCCTTAATATTTTAGCATTTTATCTTGAAGATTTTGTAATAAGTCTATAGAAGAGTATTGCAAAAACTCCCAAGTTCTTCTGAACTAAAAACCGTTGCTACCATGTTATTATGGTAGCAACCTCTTTGTCTATTAAAAAATGGAAATATGAAATTAGCGTGCCCAATGCCCTTCATATTTAAATGTTGGAGCATCTTTTAAAGAATCCTTTGTGGCATTTGTAATAAGTTTCCACTTACCATAATCATTTGTCATCTGGATTGTTTCTGGAGAAACGACCACATAACTCTCCCCTATACCAAGAAAACCGCCAACAGCAATTACAAATCCCGCAATATTATTTTCACGTAGAATAATATCTTTTACTTCACCAATATTTTCATCTTCTATATTATAAACATCGGCGCCTATAAGGCTGGAAGCAACAAAGTCCGTTGCTAAAGGCGTTACATAACGCACAGACTTATCGATCCCCACCTGTACAATACCCGTCGAAGAAATTATTTCATGTTTAGAAGGCATTTCAAAAGACTGAGCATAAGTACTAGAAAGCATCAAAATTGACATAAGAGTAGTACATACAATTTTTTTCATTTTAACATCTCCGTTTTACTTTGCTTTTACTTTATAAAACCTCAATGCATCATAAACAGATTTGTTCCTTATGTTCTTTATACTTTCTACTCTTTCAAGATAGGTTACCTTGTCCTTTTCTCTTTAATTTCCTCTTTTGTTTCTACCTCCAAACCACACCAAATACGATTTTTTAAAATATAAACAAGTCCTGCAAAAATGATTAAAAATAAAATAACACGAAAACCGGTTTTTTTACGAATTTCCATATGAGGATCAGCAGCCCACATCAAAAAAGCAGCAACATCACGCGCGTAATGTTCAACAGTTTGGGGGGTTCCATCTTCATAAGTAACGACACCATCACTCAAAGGAGGCGCCATGGTTAAAGAATTACTGGCAATAAAATAAGGATTATACCAATAACCATCCACAATCTCTACCTCCTTTGGCGCTTCCTGATATCCTGTTAAAAGAGCGGTAATATAATCTGGACCGGCTGTATCATAATGCGTTAACACATCAGTAATTAAAGCAGGAAACGGCAAAGATACACCACGTGCACGTGCCATCAATGATAAATCTGGAGGATACGCACCATTTAAAGCAAATCTTGCTTCTTCTTCATTTGCAAAAGGAGAAGGAAAATAATCCGTTGCGACCCCAGGACGTTTAAAATTTTTTCCTTCACGATTAGGACCATCGCGCACTTCATATTGTGCTGCCCAAGCTTTAATCTGTTCTTGATCATAGCCAAGAGCTTTTAAATGGCGAAAAGCCACATATTTTAGCCCATGGCAGCTGGAACAAACTTGTTTATAAACCTTTAACCCACGTCGCAATTGTGCCTTATCATAAAACCCAAATGGCCCTGAAAAACTCCATTCTTGTTTTGTAGGAATCCGTAAAGGAAAAGAAGTCAGTTCCTCTTCTTGATCCAATCGATCAGAGGCATAACTAGCCCCACTCTGAACAGAAAAACTCAGAGAAACAATAACAATTAATCCAATAAAAATATTTACCATAGTCTCTTTTTTTTCTGTTTCAGATCTTGCATAATTGAAGAGGGAAGAGAACGACTTTTTTCAAACGTAGGTAAAATCGGCAAAATAACCAAAAAGAATATAAAATAATAAACCGTAGCCAATTGCGTCCATAAAAGAATTCTGTCACTTATTTCTCTTGACCCCAGCCAACCAAGAAAAACGACATCAAAAACCAACGCCCAAAAGAAAATTTTATAAACAGGTCGATACCTTGCCGAACATATTTTAGAGCGATCTAACCACGGGACAAAAATCAACACGAGAATCGAGCTGACGAAGAGAACAAAGCCCACAAAAGTTGAAGAAAAAATACCGATATCAAAAGTTATAGCACGCAGCATTGCATAAAAAGGTAAAAAATACCATTCTGGAACGACACGAAGCGGTGCCTTTAAAGGATCGGCCACGCTATAATTTTCGGCTTGCCCCATATAATCGGGCATATAAAATAAAAACCAAGCAAAAAAGATCAAAAAAACAGTAATGGCAAAAATATCTTTGATAAGTGTATAAGGCGAAAACGGTACCGTTTCTTTATCTGATTGTATCGCAAGACCCGTTGGGTTTCCTTGCCCCACACAGTGGATTGCCCAAATATGAAGCCCCACAAAAAGAAGCAAAATAAAGGATAAAACATAATGAAAAACATAAAAACGATTCAATGTTGGTTGTCCTACACCATAACCACCAAGAAGTATTTCATGTAACCATGCTCCCACCAAAGGTATCGTTTTTAAAAGCCCTGCAATCACTGAGGCGGCTGAAATAGACATCATCCCCCAAACAAGCACATAACCAAAAAATGCGATTGCCATCATGATGATATAAATAAAAATCCCTGTGATCCACACCATTTCTCGCATATTTTTATAAGAACCATAATAAAGTCCGCGCGCCAAATGGATATAAACGGCAATAAAAAAAAACGAAGAACCTACACTATGCCATGGACGAAAAAGCCATCCAAACTGGCCTTCACGCCGAAATCGTTCACCCGTTTCAAAAGCCAAATGAATATCTGGAACATAATGCAGTGACAAGACAAGACCAGTCAAAAGCTGTGATAAAAGCATAAGGGTCAAAATACCGCCAAACGTATAAAAGTAATTAAGATTACGCGGAACAGGAAAAATCACAAATGCATTATAAAAAAAACGAGGAAGAGGAAAACGCTTATCAAACCAACGGGAAAGAGCATTTTTAGGACAATAAGGAGGAAACCTTGTCATGACCTTATCCTATTTTGAGCAAAGTATCAGAAAGAAATTGGTAAGGGGGGATTGCCAAATTATAGTTCGCTGGACCTGACCGCACTCTTCCCGCGGTATCATAAACAGACCCATGACACGGGCACAACCACCCTCCAAATTTCCCCGATTGCCCAAGTGTTACACAGCCTAGATGCGTACAAAGATTAATGACAATAAGCCAATTTTCACGGCCTTTACCGGCTGAACGCGCAAAATCCGTCGCTTCTTTTTCACCTTCAAGATTAGGATTGCGAGCTTGACGATCTTTTAGAAGACTCAAATTCGTAGCACGCGCATCAGCGATTTCTTTTGCCGTACGGTTTCGAATAACAACGGGCTGTCCTCGCCATTTTACCGTCACTGACATCCCCTCTTCAATACCGGAAAGGTCAACCTCAACAGAAGAAGATGCCAAAACAGCCTCATCTGGGCGCAACTGACGGACAAAAGGCCACGCAACAATACCCATTCCAACTGCTCCTGCAACAGCTGTTACTAAAAACAGAAAATCCCGCCTCGTCTGCTCACCCATTGCCTTAACTTAAAAGAGATACTTTTCTAAAAAATCTTTTTATCATACCCTCTCCCATTGCACAATGCTTGTATTACTTGCGTTGCTTTAACCCATAACATATCCCTATAAAAAACTTCTATTCTTCGTATGATTGACACAAAAATTGCTCAATCGAAGGAAAGCCCCTAACTAGGAGATTCTCTTTTATCTCAAACCAATCTTTGACCGTAACTTTTTCCTGAAACTTAAACTGCATAAAAAATAAATACAAAAATCATATATTTTTTGACCATATTTTTCGAATAAATTACAGCACTTCTTTACAAAGCTGAAAAAAATCATATTACAGAGAATATGACACTTCATATAGCTCTTTTCCAACCTGATATTGCTGGTAATACCGGAACAATTTTACGTCTTAGTGCTTGTTTTGGTTTACATGTGCACATTATTGAACCCGCAGGCTTTAACCTGTCGGACCGTAATCTCAAACGTGCAGGATTGGATTATCTCGAATATGCTTCCTTAGAACGACACATTGATTGGCAACATTTTTTAAGCTCTATGAAACGCTTTAACCGCCGTCTTTTGCTTTTAAGTACAAAAGCAAAAACATGCTATACGCAGATAGACTATCAAAAAAATGATGTTTTACTTTTTGGTCGTGAATCAGCTGGCGTTCCCGATTATGTCCATGAAGCTGTCGATTACACATTGAAAATTCCCATGAAACCACAGGCACGCTCTCTCAATCTTGCCATGAGCGTAGCCATAACAACAGGAGAAGCACTGCGCCAAATTGGTTATTATGAAGAAAACTGTAATCTATAAAAACACAACACTTCTATCAAAGCATTAATAGAATATCAAAATACATAAACTCTGGTTTTCAAATAAATAGAAAAAACTATTTTTCAAGAATTTTTCAAATCTTAAAAGCACATACTTTTCAATGATACTTCTGGAATAAAGCCTCTAAAAGCTCATAAGCTATCCTATAAATATAGTTAAAGCGTATAACACCTGCCATTGCTAATACCCAAGTGCTGATAAAATAAACGTTTCTTAGTGCCCATTACCTCCATTTTATATCACCATCTGTGAATAATTAAATCCCTCTCATATAAAAATGCCTTGAGCATCCTCCTCTTTATGCTCATACAAAATACAAACCGTTATCATTATTCTCTCTAATCTGTTCTTATTTTCCAGAATCTTTATCTTTGATATAGTTTATTAAGAGGTATTTTTCCCCCTTATAATCGTTTTTTCTCACACGACTTCCCTCGCTTGTGACGAATAAGGCAATAATTTTGACTGAATAGTATGAACAAGTTTGAAATAAAGATAATCTTACGATATTTAGCGCTCTTATTTCATATGAGTAATGATAAATTATTATTATAAATCAATTTTTTCTAATAAGGCATGACGATCCATTAAAAATCCACTTTCAACCCATATCATTTCTAGTTCTTTAAGCTTTTTTCCTAAAAGGATACCTTTTGAAAAACCTTTTTTTATTAAATCGTTACCATTAATGGGAAACGTTGGAATCTGCCATTTTTGAACAAGCTGATAAAGTTTGAGATACTCTTCTTTTTTTTGCAAAGCATCCCCTTTTTCTGGAATATCGGCATGTGATGCAGCCACTGACAAGGATAATTGATCCAAAACCGGCTGTCGCCCCTGAAAATAAATCAATTTTTGTACAAAATGATCAGAACAGTTTTGGCTTATTATTTCTAACTCTGCCCATTCCTTTAACCGTGTTGTTTCCTTATGGGAAAAACGCAAGCGCTGTGCCATTTCATGAAGACGTATAGGATCAGGAGGAAGAAGACTTTCTAACCGTAAAAATGGATCAACTTTCCAACCAAGCATCTGTTCTGTTTTCACCAATGCGTGAATTGCATCAATGCCCCATTTTTCTGTTTCAGGAAAAATGAGTGACAAAATTCTGCTTTGTCGCATCCATAAAAGAGCACGTGTTGGATCAGAAGCTAAAAGAAGCTTTTTCATTTCTGCCCAAATACGCTCAGAAGAAAGTTTTTTTAAACCGTGTTTTAAACGAACACATGCCTTCAACCCTTGACCATCAGGTCGCCCCGCTCCATACCACGCAAAAAAGCGAAAAAACCGTAAAATACGCAAATAATCTTCACGAATACGATTTTCTGCAAAACCTATAAAACGAACTGTTCGGCTCGCAATATCGCTCAAGCCTCCTACATCATCATAAAGGTTGCCAGCGGCATCACAATAAAGGGCATTTATCGTAAAATCTCGCCGTTCAGCATCTTTTTTCCAATCACGCCCAAATACCACTTTTGCATGACGACCATCTGTTTCAATGTCGCTGCGAAGCGTTGTGACCTCATAAGAACATGAATGCGCAACCACTGTTATTGTACCAAAAGCAATCCCTGTCGGAATAGCTTTAAATCCTGCTTCTTCTACACGTGCAATAATCTGTTGCGGTAAGCAGGTTGTCGCAATATCAATATCACTAATAGGTTGCCCTAATAGTTGATTGCGCACTGCTCCCCCCACAATACGTGCCTCTTCCCCCTCTAAAGATAAAATACGAAGAAGTGTTTGGACATCACTTTGTTGTAACCACGCAGCCTGTTTGAAGTTCTGCCTTATATTCACCCTTTAACCTTTCAAAAAGTTGTCTTCATTGCTTTCAAAAACTCTCTTCATAAAACAAAGTTTTTAAAACATTCCTTATAAAACAAGCCTCTTTCTTTAAAAGAAACTTTTCTCTATCTATACACGAATATGAAAAAAAACGGCTTATGATGCTTCTTTTCTTCTCATTTTCTGTTACAAACAATAAGATATCCATTATCATGCAGAGAAAATTACCATTTTTGCGACAAACGCCTTAAGGAAAAAATATGAGTCACCGTGATCCAGCATCTAATTCTGTGAAAAAGGTTAATACCAAACAGGAGGCCCAAGTTATTATTGAGGATATTGATACGGCACACAAAGAATTAGATATTATACAACAAGAAATTGACAAAGTTATTTTTGGGCAAAGTCATATCATTGAATATGCTTTAACAGCTATTTTTGCTGGTGGCCATGCTCTTCTTGTCGGTGCTCCGGGGCTTGCAAAAACACGTCTTGTGGAAACATTGGGAACCGTTTTAGGACTTGATGAAAAACGTATCCAGTTTACCCCAGACTTAATGCCATCGGACATTATCGGTTCTGAAATCATGGATTCCGATAAAGAGGGGAAGCGTTCTTTTCGCTACGTTCAAGGTCCCATTTTCACGCAGCTTCTCATGGCTGATGAAATCAATCGTGCCTCTCCACGCACACAGTCAGCTCTTTTACAGGCTATGCAGGAATATCATGTGACCGTTGCAGGAACCCGTTATGACTTACCACAACCTTTTCATGTTCTTGCAACGCAAAATCCTCTCGAACAAGAGGGAACCTATCCACTTCCTGAAGCTCAACTCGATCGCTTTTTGATGCAAATTGATATTGATTATCCTGATCTTACAACAGAGCGGCGGATCATTTTAGAAACAACAAAAGAAAAAAAATCAAATGCCAAAGCAATTTTATCCGCTAAAAAATTGCAAAAAATTCAAAATATCGTTCGCAAAATGCCTCTTTCAGAAAATGTGATCGAAGCTATTTTAAAAATTGTCCGCTCAGCCCGCCCGGATAAAGACAATAGCCTTGCCAATACTTATGTTTCTTGGGGACCTGGCCCGCGCGCATCACAAGCTCTTTCACTTTGTGTTCGTGCGCGTGCTCTTTATTATGGGCGTTTAGCCCCTTCACTTGATGATGTTGAAGCGTTGGCATATCCCGTATTACAACATCGTATGGCGCTTAATTTCTCTGCTCGTGCTGAAGATATAACCGTAAAAGATATTATCAATAACCTTGTGAAAGATGCTCTTTAAATGGCTATTGGCAAAAAAGTTTTACAAAAACCTCCATTGTCGCTGGCAAAAGAGCTGTATAAGGATAATGGGAAAATGCCATATTTCCTTTTACAAGCGCGTCATATTGCCAATACACTGATAACCGGATGGCATGGGCAACGCAAACGTGGTCATGGAGAAAATTTTTGGCAATTTCGTCCCTATATGGAGGGAGAATCCATTACCCGCATTGATTGGCGTCGCTCAGCGCGTGATGAAAATACCTATCTCCGTGAGCATGAATGGCAAATGACACAAACCGTTTGGCTTTGGCCTGATCAGAGCCCATCAATGCATTACTGTTCGCGCTTTTCTAAAATCTCTAAAGGCAATCATGCCATCATTTTAACCCTTGCCTTGGCATCACTTTTGGCACGGTGCGGCGAACATATTGCTATTCCCAACTTAGTGCCTCCCACGATGACATCCAATGTCGTAGAACGAATAGCATTTGCTTTAGAAAATCATTCAGATGAAAATTCATTTCCAGATTTTTCAACGATTACACGCTTTTCACACACCATTATAATGAGTGATTTTCTCGATCACCCTGAAAAAATCATCCAACATTTAACTGCTTTATCGACAAAACAGGTGACAGCTCATTTAATTGAAATTGCTGATCCTGCAGAAGAAAGCTTTCCCTACACAGGTCACACGGAATTTTTTGATCCGGAAACGAAAGAAAAACACATTTTTGGAAAAGCAGAAAATCTTCGTAAGAGCTATTGTAAGCTATATCAAGCACGTCGACAAGAATTGGTAAATTTTTGCACACGCCAAGGGTGGTCTTATCACGTCAGTCCAACAGATCAACCTTTAACAGAGACCATTTTGCATCTTGCAAATACAATGGGCGACTCTTCACTGCAAAAAAGGAGGGCACTTTGAGTTTTTCTGCTCCCTTTCTGTTATTAGGGCTCTTGTTTCTACCGGTCATGTGGTGGCTGTTGCGGATATCCCCTCCACCTCCACGGAAAGAGCTCTTTCCTCCTTTCCGCTTCTTACCCAAATCAACCCATCAGCAGGAAACAGCAAAACATACCCCTTGGTGGTTGCTCTTGTTGCGTTTAACCATAGCCGCACTGGTTATCATCGCTCTAGCCCGCCCCACTTGGAATCAAAAGCCAATAAGCTTTTCTGGATCTCAACCCCTTGCGCTCATTATTGATAATGGATGGGCATCTGTAAAAGAATGGAAAAAACGTATCTCTAGCGCTGAAATGCTCCTTGCACAAGCAGAAAAACAGCAAAAAAATATTTATCTTATTGCAACGGCTGAGAATGATATCTCCAATGTGGAACCCAAACCAGCAAAGGTTATAAAACAGCATTTAATGCATTTGCAACCGCGTCCTTGGCCTGTAAATCGTGTGCATATCTTAAAAGAATTCAGTAAAATAAACAAAGGAAAGCCGCTCGATATTGCTTATTTAAGCGATGGATTACAAACAAATGACGAAGAGCAAACTTTTGCTCTAATTGAAGAATTAAAACCTAGAAACTTCTTGTGGTATTTGGCTGATATTTCCGATTTAATCGGCATAACATCCATAGAAAATAGCAATGGAAATATGGTCGCGCGTATTATTCGCTCAACAACACACAATGCGATGCCCGCTACACTCAGCCTTTACGATTCACACAATCAACTTCTTGGTCAATTTACGAAAAATTTCTCTGAAGGCGAAACAACAGCACTTATTCCTTTTGATGTCCCCCTTGAACTACGCAACGATATCGCTTGGATAAAAGTCAATAACCAAAACCATGCTGCTGCAACTTTCTTAGTAGACAGCCATAGCAGGATAAGCCGTGTTGCTCTTCTCTCTCCAGATACCAACGAAATGACACAGCCTTTACTTGCTCCGTTTTATTATATTATCAAAGCACTACAAGATCATACACAGCTTATAACTTCCGGTGGAAGAGAACTTTCAACGGATATTGATCATTTGCTTAAACAAAATCCATCTGTTTTCATTATGGGCGACATGGTTAATATCCCTGAAAAAGCAGAAAAAAAGCTTTCTGATTTTGTGAATAAAGGGGGAACACTCATCCGCTTTGCAGGAGAAAAACTCAGTAGTATAGAACATTACGATAGTCTCCTTCCGGTACCGCTGCGTCAGGGTCAACGTTCCCTTGGAAGTATTATGTCTTGGACAAAACCGCAAAAACTTGCCCCTTTTGCAAAAAATAGCTTTTTCTTTGACCTTCCTTTTCCAGAAGATGTTACTGTCTCGCGCCAAATCCTCGCAGAACCAACCCCAGATCTTTTCGAAAAAACGTGGCTCAGTCTTTCGGATGGAACCCCTCTTATTACCGCAGCAAAGCGTGGGAAAGGAACCCTCATTTTCATTCATATTGCCCCTGATCCTACATGGTCTAATCTTCCTCTTTCTGGCTTTTTTGCACAAATGTTGCAAAAACTAATCACATTAGGAGCTTTTGAAAACACAAACCCAACACATAAAGAAAAAAGAACAAGAGTACAAAATCCTTGGCAAACCATAGCCGCTGATGGACAATTACAAATCCCCCCTTCTGATGTTGTTCCGCTAATCTTTAATGCACAAAATCCACCCCGTCCTTCCTATCATACTCCCCCAGGACTTTATGGTGTCAAAAATGACTTTTATGCGCTTAATCTCTTAAACCATTCATCGCGCTTGAGACAACAATCATCATTGCCAAATTCTCTTAATAAGAATCCTTTATCTTATGATACAAAAGAAAAAAATCTTATCGGTCCCCTTTTAGGATTAGCCCTCTTATTATTTGCCTTTGATAATTTTCTCATTTTATGGATGGGAGGTATTTTTTCTTTTAATAAACGGCGTAATCTGTTTTTCCTTCCTCTCATCATTCTGATTGGTTTATTTTCATATGATCCAACGCTTCATGCACAAACGACAGAAAATCATCATGATAGTGTGCAAGCCGCTGGTGCAACACATCTTGCCTACGTTATAACCAACAATCATGAAATTGATACAACGAGTAAAAGTGGTCTAGAAGCCTTAAGTCAATTTATCGCAGAACGCACAATGCTTATCCCCGGCTCGGTTAGAGCACTTGATCTCGATAAAGATGAACTCTCCTTTTATCCTCTTATTTACTGGCCAATTGATGTTCAGAGTCCTATACTCACCCCTCAAGCCCTTGAAAAAATAAATAACTTTATGAAACATGGAGGAACCATTTTATTTGACACGCGTGATCAGATAAAAAGCAATCTTAATCTTGAAGGAGATGCTACTCCAGAAACGCAAAGATTACGAACCATCTTAAAAAGGTTAAACATTCCCTCCATTGAGCCCGCATCAACAGATCATGTTGTTGCACGTTCCTTTTATATTATGCCAGATTTTCCTGGTCTCTACCGTGGTTCACCTTTATGGGTTGAATCCTCATCAACGAACAAAAAAAATAAAAACTCCCTTGCCAGTGGCGATAATGTAAGTTCTCTGCTCATCACCGCAAATAACTTTGCTGCTGCTTGGGCACTCGATGAAAAAGGGACATGGAAATATCCCCTTGTTCCCAATGACCCAGTGCAACGTCTATGGGCATTTCGTGCAGGCTTAAATATTGTCCTTTATGTGCTTACTGGAAACTATAAAGCAGATCAAATTCATGTTCCAGCGCTCTTGGAACGCTTTAAAAGAGAAAGAAGGCAATGAACCCACTTTTCACTTTTCAGCCTTTTTTACCACTTTTTTGGATTCTGCTGTTAAGCGGAATATCTATTCTTTTTGTCGTTGTTGGTCTTATTACACAGCGTCAAGGATCTTTGTTTCGTCTGATGGCATTGAGCGCTCTCATTTTTGCTTTGCTTAATCCAATGATTATCAAAGAACAGCGCGAACCGCTGAAAAGCACAGTAGGCATTGTCATTGACCGCAGCAAAAGCCAAACTTTTGGAACACGGATAGACGACAGTGATGAAGCGCGCGCGCAATTAATCAAAACATTGGCGCATTATCCACAATTTGAACCACGTTTTATTGAGGCTGGAAAACTTGCTGATCATCAATATGCCTCCTCAACGAATTTGTTTAATGCTTTAACACAAGCACTTTCTGATGTACCGCCCTCTCGTTATGCAGGAACCATTTTTATCACTGATGGACAAGTGCATGATATTCCAGAGCTATCAGATCTTCATCATAAAGCACCTCTGAATGCTCTGATCACAGGGCGCTCAGATGAATTTGATCGTCAAATCAAGTTTATTTCTCCTCCACGCTTTGCCCTTGTCAACAAACCACAAAAGCTCTCTATTTTGATAGAAGATCAAGGAGTGTCTCAAGAAACAATACCACAGAAAGCCAATATGACACTCAGTGTCAATGGACAAGAAGTTGGCCATTATTCTATGACTCCTGGTATTATTTTTCAAACTGAAATTATCCTTCCCCATGCTGAAAAAAATATTATCCAAGCAACAACTGAACCTTATAAAGGTGAACTAAGCATTGAAAACAACCGCGCCATAACAACCATTGAAGGAATCAGAGAAAATTTACGCGTTCTTCTTATTTCAGGTGCTCCTTATAATGGAGAACGAACTTGGCGAGACCTTTTGAAAGGTGACTCTAATATTGATCTTGTTCACTTTACGATTTTGCGCCCCCCCACTAAAGCAGATAATACCCCTTTAAGCCAATTATCCTTGGTGGTCTTTCCCACAAGAAAGCTCTTTGTTGAGGAGATTAATAACTTTGATCTCATCATCCTTGATGGTTACCAACACTCTGATGTTCTCCCTTTAATCTATTATGATTATATCGCCCAATATGTACAAAAGGGTGGTGCATTGCTGATGGTAACAGGACCTGAATTTACCCAAAAAAACTCACTTGCAAAAACACCTTTAATAAGCATCCTACCAGCATTGCCCAATGGAACTATTATTGAAAAACCTTTTCGCCCCGCATTAACCAAAGAAGGTGAGCGTCATCCTGTCACAAGGAATCTTGCAACGCTTAATCTTCCAGCTTCTCAATGGGGACGCTGGCTGCGACAAATTGCTATTCAAGATGCATACAAAGGCACAGCGCTCATGAAAGGCGCCGATGAACAGCCACTTTTACTTCTTTCCCATGTTGATAAAGGGCGTGTAGGTATGTTGCTTTCCGATGAAAGTTGGCTTTGGGCACGAGGTTTTGAAGGTGGTGGTCCGTATGCCGCTCTTTATCGCCGAATTGCTCATTGGCTCATGAAAGAACCGGAACTTGAGGAAGAAAAATTAAGTGCGACCAGCAACCATCATCATTTAACAATTCGCCGACAAACTCTGAAAGACCATCCAGAACCCGCTGAAATAACCTTTCCTTCTGGAAAAAAACAAAAGATCATCCTCACTCAAGAGCAAGAAGGTCTCTTCTCCGCAACTGTAGCCACTGATGAGGCAGGGATTTTTACCATCAAAAATGGTGGTTTAACAATACTTTCTTCTGTAGGGATGCTCGATAATCTTGAATTGTTTGACTTAATTTCAACACAAGAAAAATTAGCCCCCATTATTAAACACACGGGGGGCTACATTGGACGTTTACACCCTGAAGGAAAAGAAAACATTCATCTTCCTCCACTCAAGCTCATTCAATCAAAAACAAATCTGTCATCTTCCCCAGCACATTCAATTATTTTAAAAGAAGCGACAGAAACGCGTTTAATTGATACCTTTTATTTTTCGGTATTTTCTGGTTTTTTTGCCCTGCTTGTTTGTCTTTTACTGTTGAGCAGCATGTGGTATCGTGAAGGTCGTTAAAAAATCCTGAGATTTTGTAGAGCAGTTTTTAAATTAAGCTGATCTTTTTGTATATTTACTTATCTTTTACAATGAGATGAGATATTGACTTATCATTGAATAATTTACCACTTCTTCATATCGAGTTATTATTCCTGTTAGGATTTTCCTTATTTGTAATCCTGTTCATATTAAATCAATTAAAATCATTCTTTTACACATCCTTAAAAGAGGTGCTGCATGGATAAAAACCATTGAAGAAAAGAATAAAATTCCTCTTAGGAATCCTCTTAAAACAAGGATTTTTATAAAGTTGGGATGGGATAGTATAACGGTTTTGGTTTGCCCCTTGTATGAGCGTAAAGATGGTGGTGCATGAATAAAACCTTATAAACGAGGTTTTTCATAGCTTTGAAGAATTTTCGTTAAATGAAATCAATCACACTGAAAAAAATTTAAAAAAATATGTGAATGTACAACACAATGATATTTTTGTTGGAGATATTCTATTTGGAATTTTTCTCTTGAGGCGTTCTGTTTTGCGTGAGAAACACCTCCCATTAAAAACGATATATGGCAGCACAAAACCGTAAAAACTCTTGATAAATACAACATATTCTTTTGGATTTTTCACTAAACGATTAAATTTTTATGATAATGTGTGGTCGTATAAAAGCTGTTTAAAAGTCTTAAAACTTTATGACCATCATTTTAAAGTTTATCCCATCATCCAAAAGACATATCGCTTACCAAGAATGGTCTGTTGTATTACGCTGTCCTTTGTCATAAGACATACAATACAGCATCAATTCTTCAAAGAATTTTCGAATTTTCTCTTACTTTCAATAAGCTGTTTTCCCTTTTACAATCCTTCTTGCCTTTAAGCACTAACTTATCTTATGTTTGTTCTTTAAATCGTTTTTAATACTCTACGAGCTTTTATGTTTTATCTTGCCCATATATCGGATATACATCTTTCCCCTCTCCCAAAACCTTCCCTTTTTGAACTTTCTGGAAAGCGTCTTACTGGTTACTTAAATTGGCAAAAAAAACGTAAGAGTCAAATGGCAACAAATGTCCTCGAAACTTTAATAGATGCCTTGAACAAAACAAAGCCTGATCATGTTGTGATCTCTGGTGATCTTGTGAATCTTGCTCTTGATAAGGAATTTGAACAGGCGCGTCGTTGGCTCCTGACCTTAGGACAACCTCAAGATATTTCTTTGACATTTGGAAATCATGATGCGTATGTCCGCGGAGCCCTCCAAAAAGCATGTATGCTCTTTAAACCTTGGATCACAGGGGACGTACCTCAAAAAAGTACCTTTCCTTTTCCTTATATGCGCATTCGCGAAGATGTCGCCATCATAGCTGCTTCTTCAGCCATTGCGACACTTCCTTTTCAAGCTTCTGGTTATTTTGGTAAAATGCAAGCGCAAACATTACCGCACTTTTTAAAAGAAGCAGCACAGCGCAACCTTTTTCGTGTTGTCATGATCCACCATCCCCCTTTTCCCAAGGCAACGTCTTGGCATAAAAAACTACGAGATATAAAACGTTTTCAAGAGGTTATCAAATACCACGGTTGCGAACTTATTCTTCACGGACATACTCATTTACCCACATTGAAGTGGATTGAAGGACCCATTAAAAAAATTCCTATTGTTGGTGTTCCTTCCGCATCACAAGCTTTTGGTGATAAAAAACCACCCGCGGGCTTTAACTTATTTTCCATTGAACGCTTACAAAATCAATGGCACTGCCAGTTACAACGTTATAGCATTATCAATCCCCAAAACGAGATTGCCTGTACTGAAACAATTAATCTTTAAACACTTCCAAAGTTGTCAAAACAACAAAAAACGAAAATATTTTTACTTTATATCCCTTTCATAAATCATAATTTTATTATCCTTCTCCTCTTAACAAGAAAAAACTCTACCTTCTTTGTCGATAGATCGATTTCTCTCAGAGTGCTCCATTGATTAACCCCACTTATGTGACTGACTTTACAAAGTCATTGGTTTACATCCCTCCTATTTTCAAGGATCGAAGATTTCTACCCTATCTGATCTATAAATAATCTGAATTCTTTTCGTAAGAGCCTCCCCTGTCGATTGCACCCTGTGATCTACTTCACAAAGTTCTACACGCCTTTCTTTGCACTTCATCGCACACTCAAAGCATCTCATAGGCAAAATCTTCATCCTCCTATAATCATGATATTTTGTAAAATATAGAGAAGTGCATTTAGTTTCTACACCTAAATATTAATGACAATAAAAAGCCCAATAATAATTAAAATGTATAATTTCAATAATCCATTCCCCTGTAATTCATAAACAAATGATGTTGATTGATTTATGGCAAATAGATTTGAAATGACCCCCTGCTATTATACGCAAAACTTATTATCGAATATTTGAAAAATTTATAAAAATAATAGTTCCTCATTCAATAATAGACATAGAAAATAATGTTTTTTATATCTTGATAAATGTCTAATTTTCTATCTATTTTTTCCTATAAATCACTTTATAATATTCTTTATTATTATTGTATTATTACCTATAATAAAGCATAAATTATCCAATAATAATAAGAAAATTATAGTATGATTTTTTACTATTTGAGTTATCTTGTGGATGTGATTTTATGCGATTTTTTTTGTTATTAAACAAAATATTTTATGATAACGAACAATAAAAAATTCAATTGTATGAGAAGTCTTTCAAATACGAGAGAATACCATTGGATTGCCTATTCACGCGTTTATTTTAAAGAAGTATGTTTGCTATTCAAGCCCTTTTACGACGACTCCCATGAATGGTTTAATGGTAAAGTTCCATTAAGTCGCATGTTTTTGCGTTTATGAAGAAGAAATTTGCTACCATTACACACTTAGCTCCCCAATGTTGCAGATATCTCTTGGCACTTGAGACGGTTCATAAGAAGCATTTTTATTCTTTCTTGAATGTCTTTATACGCACAGGCTTTCCCCAGCCTGTAACGTACAGACAAATGATTTTGATTGATTCAACGTGGAATAGGTTTTAAATGAGAGAATTCTACGATATTCTGAATTCTTATTCCACATGAAATAGTAATTTGTTTTTATAAATAAAACTATTGTCCAAATAAAATAGTACCTCTCCTCAGTAGAGGAGTATTTACCAGTACCTACTTGAAAAATAAAAGCCTCATTTTAAAATGAGGCTTTTAAATTGTTTAATTCTGCAAAAAATTAAAATTTATAAGCGACACCCACACGGAAGTCGTTTGTCTTATAGCTCATTTCAACTTTATCTTGCACAAATTTCTTCTTACCAAAATCTGAATAACGATATTCTGCACGCAAAAGAATATTATCAGTCATTGCAAAATCAACTCCCCCACCAAGAGTATAACCAATCATGGTCTTTTTTTCATCATGCATCAAATCAGACGAATCAACTGCTTCTCTAAGTGCTTCTTTAAATCTGCTATCAATAACGAACCCAAAAATATTCTGAAGCTGCGTATAAGCAATTCCACCGGAAAGATAAGGCATCATACGCTCAAGCGCAAACCCAACTTTTACCCGTGTAGCACCAGACCATTTTTGTTTTAAAGTATGACTTATACCTTTAATAAGTGATTCTGAAGATTCCTCTTCCTCAGAACCCCTCGTTAAACTTTTTGTTTTTGAAGACTGTGCTGTTTCCCCAGCTTGACTGTTTTGAGGTATTGGGATGTCTTTCGTATGCTTTTTATTAGACCACATAATATCCGTCTCAACACCGATAATAAAACCATTATCGATATCAATATTGGAACCTGCATAAACTCCCCCTATAAAACCAGAAAGTTTAGGTAAATTCTCTTTCGGAAGAGCCTCCCATTTTCCAGCAGTCTCATCTATCAAATAATGCACAGCCGTTTTACTTGAAAAGTTACCAATCTGTCCTCCAATATAAAACCCTGTCCAAGAAAAAGCAGGCGCTGTAATAACAGGAACATGTTGCTCAGGAATAATAGCATCCGCTGCCTGTAATACAGAAATTGACATTAAAGAAAAGATAGATGTTGATATTAAATACTTTTTAATCATAATTGCTCCCCTAAAAGCTAATTTGAACGTAAATAATGGTGGATATTTTCACATTTTTTGCAAAAAATCTATAGCAAAAATAACACAGTTATAAAAAATTAAAGTTTATATTTAAATATTAAATTATTTTAGATAAATAATATTGTAAAAAAATTTAAATACTCTTTATATTTTTCTTTATTTATTTAATCTCTATTGGCTTTTATAGATTCATATTTCTCATTATTATCCAGTATTATATCAATAATTATAATATTAATTTTTGAAAAATGAGAGAGATAATCAATAAAACTTTTTGTCTTATTTACTTAAGTATCTTCGTAATATTCGTGTTATAAGAAATCATATACAGCCATAATCTTTATAAGATTTTATCTAAATTTGTGTGCTAAAAACACTCTTGCACATCTTCTTGTGTTGAAGATCTCTCAATTCATAAGTGTATCTGATAGACTGATACTTTATAAATGAGCCATATGCTTCTATCATACCCTTAAGCTAAACTCACAAAGAGTATTATTTACTAAAAGTCATCATTCCATTAATTTTTGTATGAATAATAACTCCTAGAATAAGCTCATTTAACAGAAAAATTCTTTGATTACACTTGAGAAACGAATAGATAAAATTTTTCACTCTCTAAAGCTCTCAAGCGTATAATGAAATATCAAAAGTAATATATAAAAATGGAATGAACCGTTTTTATTATTCTATAATATCCGTTTAGTTTTTATCTGAAAATTACATTCAATACTTTTATAAAAGCATTATAAAAGATATTTAATATTTTATAATTTTTGTAAAAATTGAACAGACCAATTGCCCAGTTTCTGCAATTAATTTTTCAACACGAAGCAAATCAGGTTCCCCAACGCTCTTTAACAAAAGGTCACTTAATCCAGGTGGCATATCATTGGGATCAAGGGGATCACTTAAGCAAAGCCGTATAATTTGACTCAAATTTGTATAGAGACGATAGGCATAATGTAAATCAGCAATACATGACTGATTAAGAAAACTGTTTGGTAAGTGATCTAAAATATCGGCTGTCGTCGCCCCAATTTGAAACTCAATGACATGCGTAATAAGAGAAAATTGAGCAATAAACTCCAAATCGACAATACCACCAGACATCGTTTTAAAATCCCATTGATTCTTTGGCGGCTTTTCTTTTGCAATCAAAGAGCGCATTTCATATACTTCTTTTGCAACTTCGTTCTTATTACGAGAAAGAGCAATAATTGTACACACTTCATTTTCTAACTTTTGTAAAAAATCAGGATCTCCTGTAATGCCTCGAGCCCTTGTTAAAGCAAGATATTCCCATATCCATGCTTCTTGACGATAATATTTTTTAAAAAATGGAAAAGAAACAGCAATAGGTCCTTTATTGCCTAAGGGACGTAACCTTAAATCAACGGCATAAAGAACACCTTGGCTTGTAAGGGTAGATAAAGCAGAAACAAGACGCTGTGCTAAACGCGTATAATATTGAGGGATGTAAAGAGGCTTTTCTCCATCAGATATTTCTGCATCATCATCGTGTTCATAAAGTAAAATGATATCAATATCCGAACCAGCTGTTAATTCACGACTTCCAAGCTTTCCCATTCCCAATATGCCAACACGTCCCCCTTTAATGAAGCCATGAAGACGAGAAAACTCCTCTTGAACGGCAGAAAATGTTTTTGTAATCATAAGATCAGCAAGCGCAGTAAAAGCAAAACCTGCTCTTTCTCCTGTAATTGTACCATTCAAAATTCGAATACCAATCAAAAAACGTTGCTCATCTGCAAAAATCCTTAAATGGTCCAGAATTTCCTCATAAGAGGAAACATCTTCAAGAAAATATTCAAGCCGTTTTTCTAAATAGGTTTTTGTGGGTAACTCTGAAAGAATATTAGGGTCTAACATTCCATCAAAAACATGAGATCTGCGTGTAATGATTTCCGCAAGACGTGGTGCAGCCCCCATGATCAAGACAAGCATATCTAAAAGAGAGGGATTAGACTGCAAAAGACTAAAAAGCTGAATTCCTGAAGGCAATCCTTGTAAAAAACTATCAAAACGCAACATTGCCTCATCCGCTCGTTTTGTTGCACCAAAAGCTTTCAAAAGAGCTGGTGTTAATTCTGTTAATCTCTCACGCGCTTCAGCGGATTGCGTTGCTTTATAACGACCACAATGGAGAGTGCGCATAATACGACAAATATCACTCGCTCTTTCAAAACCTAAACGGCTTAATGTTATTAATGTCTCCGGATCATCTCCTTCTCCTGTAAAAACTAAATTGCCAGTTTCTAAACCGAGTTCTTGTTCATTCTCAAACAGTGCTGCATAGTGTTTTTCAACAACCTGAAGTGTTTTTAATAAATCACGGATAAAACTGCTCCTGTCTTGATAGCCCATTAAATAAGCAACACTCGTGAATTGAGAAATATCATTTGGAAGAAGATGCGTTTGTTCATCCGCAAGCATCTGAATACGATGTTCTACATTTCTTAGAAAAGCATAACTTTTTATAAGACTATCTCGCGTTTTCTCACTGATCCAACCAAGTGTGTGAAGTTCTGCTAACATTGCAACTGTCTGACGTCCTCGTAATTGAGGAAACCGTCCACCAGCAATAAGTTGTTGTGTCTGAACAAAAAATTCAATTTCACGAATACCACCACGACCTAACTTTATATTGTGCCCATAAGCAGCAATTTGACCATAACTTTTATGCGCATGAATTTGACGTTTGATCGAATGAATGTCAGCTATTGCAGCATAGTCTAAATATTTTCGCCATACATAGGGAAAAAGCTCTTTAAGAAAATTAAAACCTGCTCTCTTATCGCCGGCCACTGGACGTGCTTTAATCATGGCGGCTCTTTCCCAATTTTGTCCACGCCCTTCGTAATAACGCAAGGCAGTCCTTACTGGTAAGGCCAAAGGTGTTGATCCTGGATCTGGACGAAGACGAAAATCAAGGCGAAAAACATATCCTTCAGCTGTACGCTCTTGAATGATACGGATTAATCGGCGTACCATTTTAGAAAATACGTCGACACTTTCAGAAAGATTACCGATATGAGGGGACGTTTCATCAATGAAAACAATAAGATCAATATCAGAAGAATAATTAAGTTCTCCTGCTCCTAATTTGCCCATCCCTAAAATGATTAAACCACAGTCTTTTTCTGGATTCTCACGGCTCAGCAAAGTAATCTTACCATGATCATGTGCTTCTCTTAAGAGAAAACGCAATGCTACACCTAACGCAGCTTCACCCAAACGCGTCAACCAAGCACATGAAACTTCATAAGTAAAAACACCACTCAAATCAGCTAAAGCAATAAGGACATGTACCTCCCGTTTTTTGCGTCTTAAAGCAGCCATCAATGAAGTTTCATTGATGGATTTATCCTGATCAATAACCGTAATATCATCGATAATTTCGCTTATCCTTGTTTCTATATCAACATACAATAAAGGACTAAGATAGGATGGATTAGCAATTAAAACCTCACGCAAAAAAGGAGATAAAGTCATAACTGAACGGATAAAATTAATCTGCGTTCCCTTCTCTGAAATGAGAGAAACAAGCGGTTCTAAACCTTCTTTCCTCGCTTGTTCTTCCATGTCTTTTAACCATTGGGAACCACTTTCATTGAGAGGGCATAAAGGGAGAAGCTGTGTTTTTAAAAAAGCTTGTTTTGCCTTCACTCCCTTGAAAAGCATTTTGCCTTCCTTTCTATTGCATTATACTTTTTAAATAGTTGTTCCGCATGAAAAGAAAAAAGTGAAAAAATATCTTTAAGGAAATAACAAGACAGCTCTAAGTCCTGGATTTGCATTTTCAAGTAACAATTCACCTCCGTGTAGCTTCATAACTGCTTTTGCTATACTTAAACCAATCCCAAAACCAGGTTGTGTACGGCTTTCTTCAAGACGAACAAATCGTTCTGTGACTTTTTCACGTTTATCCTCTGCTATTCCTGGACCATTATCGCTTACAACAACTAATAAATGTTCATCACGATATTCCATTGATAAGCAAACCTTCGCTTTCCCTCCATCTTTAGAGGCATATTTAATCGCATTATCGATAAGATTAAAAATTGTTTGCGCAACAAGCTCACGATTCAATTTAAGCTCTTTATCAAAGATATCTCCTAACTGAAGTAAAACACCTGACTCTTCAGCAAAAGGTTCATAAAGCTCAACAGCATCTTCAAGGATCAGTCTCATATTCATCCTCTCAAGATGCTCAATTGCACTGCTAGCTTCAATGCGTGAAATCATTAAAATCGCATTAAACGTACGAATAAGTTGATCTGATTCAGCAATAACACTCTCAAGAACCTGACGATATTCAAGCTTTGTCTTATTTCCCGAAAGTGCCTCTTCAGCACGATTTCTAAGACGTGTTAACGGTGTTTTTAGATCATGAGCAATATTATCTGATACTTGACGTAAACCAATATTTAACTCTTCAATGCGGTCTAACATAACATTAAGATTCGTTGATAATCGATCAAACTCATCTCCTACCCCAGAAACCGGTAAACGCCCACTGAAATCACCATCCATCAAGCGCCGTGATGCTGCTGTGACCTGATCAATCCTTTGTAAAGCTCTCCTGCCAACAAAAAACCATATGAGTAAAGCACCTCCCACCATTGCAGCAAGCGCAATGATTACAGCTTTACGAATAACCGCCGCAAAACGTTCGGGCTCATCCAAATCGCGTCCTATAAGGATCTTCATAGCATTAGGTAAATCAAAAACAACCGCCAAAGCGCGATGTTCACTTGTTTTGCCATGTTCTCCAAAACGGGAATATAAAAAGGAATTAGAAATAAAACCATTCTGTTGCAAAAGACCTAATTCAATACGTGCTACATTGCCTGCTAAAATACGCCCCATAGGATCCGTAACAAGATAAAGAAATGCCCCAGGTTGCCTTGAACGATAATCTATCGTACGCATTAATAAAGAAAGCCCCCCATAATTATAAGCATTTTCAATATACTTTAATTCTTCATGTAAGGCCTGTTCAGTCTGCTCTTTTAACAGCGAAGCAGAAAAGGCTGTCATATAAATAGAAAGACCTGTTGCCACCAATCCAAACAATAAAATGTAAAGTGCTGAAAGCCTTAGCGCAGTCGTGCGCATTATATTCATCAAACGATTCATGCTTTGTTATCTGGTGCTTTCAGCATATATCCGGCGCCACGCACCGTATGAAGAAGTGGAACATCAAAGTCTTTTTCAATTTTTGCTCTCAAGCGCGATATATGAACATCAATGACATTTGTTTGCGGATCAAAATGATAATCCCAAACATTTTCCAAAAGCATCGTGCGGGTAACAACCTGCCCCGCATAGCGCATTAAATATTCAAGGAGACGAAACTCTCGTGGTTGCAATAGAATGTTTCTATCACCCCGTTTTACCGTATGGGCTAACCGATCAAGCTCAAGATTGCTTACGCAATAAACAGTTTCTGCTTCTTTAGGATTCTTCCGCCGTTGTAATACTTCAACACGCGCAAGAAGTTCAGAAAAAGCATAAGGCTTTGTCAAATAATCATCCGCCCCTGCACGCAAACCCGTCACACGATCATTGACTTGCCCTAAAGCTGAAAGAATGAGAACGGGTGTTTCATTGCCTTTAGCACGCAATTCAGCAATAATAGAAAGCCCATCACGATGCAAAAGCATCCGATCAACAACCATAACATCATAATTTTCTGTTTCAGCTAAAGCGTATCCAGTATCACCATCATAGGCAACATCAACGGAATGTCCGACCTCCGAAAAAGCTTTTTCGAGATAACGTCCTGTTTCACGATCATCTTCGATAACGAGTATTTTCATAAAACGCATCTCCGTTATTGTTATAAAATTGCATTGTAGGACAGAAATTTAAAAAATCTCTGTCCCACTCATAATAAAGTGCTATTTTTTGAAAATTGGAAGAGCGACAAAACGATTTTGATCATTTGTTCGCACTTGTAGGAGAATAGCTTTTCGCCCTAGCTTTTGGGCATTCTTGATTGCATCGGTAATATCAGAAGTCTTTTTAACAGATTTATTATTCACTGTCACAATAACATCACCTGGGCGGATTCCCTTATCTGCAGCATCTGAATCCGAATCCACATCCGTTACAACCAACCCTAAATCATCGTCAGAAGGAGCAACAATTAACCCATAATCTTCCAATGTTTCATCTGAATTACCCCGTTCATTTAAATATTTTGAACTTTCTTTCTTACCTTCATCTTCAGGCATTGCAGCAAGTTTAACTTTGATCTTTTCCTCCTTACCGGATCTAAAAATCCCTAAAGTCACAGTTTCTTGTGGACTCATATTTGCAATACGCTTTGCCAAATCACGAGAATCATTAACTTTTTCATCATTCACTGAAATAATAACATCACCTGCCTTGATACCAGCCTTTGCTGCTGGTCCTTTTAATGGATCAGTTACCAAAGCACCTTTCGCTTCTTGCAAACCTATCGAATCAGAAATTTCCTTCGTTACTGGCTGAATCATAACCCCAAGCCAACCACGTTGAACTGAACCTTTTTCGATAAGCTGTTGTACAACCTGTTTCGCTGTCCCTGCTGGAATAGCAAAAGCAATCCCAACATTGCCTCCTGAAGGAGAAAAAATCGCTGTATTAACGCCAACAACTTTGCCATTCAAATCAAACGTTGGACCTCCGGAATTTCCTCTATTAACAGCAGCATCAATTTGAATAAAATCATCATAACTACTGGTACCAATATCTCGTCCACGGGCCGAAACAATCCCTGCTGTCACAGTTCCACCAAGGCCAAATGGATTACCAATAGCAACAACCCAATCACCAACGCGAAGCTTTGAATCATCTCCAAAATCAACATAGGAAAATTTTCTTTTGTCATTTACTTTTAGGACTGCAAGGTCAGTTTTTGGATCTTTCCCAATGAGCTTTGCATTCAATTCTGTACCATCATCAAGAACGACAGAATAACTTGTGCCTTCAGAAATCACGTGATCATTGGTCACAATGTAACCATCAGACGAAATAAAAAAACCCGATCCAAAAGCGATAGGGCGGAGTCTTTGTGAATGATGGGGAAATTTACTTTTAGGCCTATCAAAATCATAAAACTCTTTAAAAAGCCTTTTTAAAGGATGTTGATCTGGTAATTGATCAATCCCTGGACCACTAAAAAAGTTGCTAAAGAACCAATCTTCTTTCTTTTTATTGCTCTTTACTTGCACCGCAACAACCGCTGGTTTCACTTGAGCAACGATATCTGCAAATCCCTGTTGTTGCACTAACGAAGTAAATACAGAACTTGCATGAGCCTTTGTCGTCCATAAGCTTGCTGTACATCCACTAAAAAACAGTGCACTCTCCAATACTGCGGAAAAACTTACTGCGACAAATGTTTTAAAGAAAGTTTTTTTTAACATTTACTCTATGCTCCTATTCAATCATACTTTCTATCCCAATCTGATTACCTATAAAATACCAGACCTTACCGTTTTCTGTCTAAATTGTTAAAGTTTTGTAAGATTTTAGTATCCACCAATATCATTTACAATAAGGTTGATTGCTCATTACAGATGAGCTAAATTTTTCCCTCTATGTAATATCTTTTTGACTGTTTTCCCCCCGTTGTATTTACAATCATTATTTTCCCACGTTTATACCGTTTTAATTGGAAAAATATGACACTTGCACCAATGATGATAATCATCAAAGGTGAAAACCATAAAAACCAAGTTGTTTTATTCAATGGTGGTTTTAAGAGAATGAATTCACCATATCGTTCAACAAGAAAGTCAATCACTTGCTGATTGCTATAGCCCATTTTTAATTTTTCCCGAATTAAAAGCCTTAAATCTCGTGCTAGAGAAGTGTCTGAATCATCAATTGATTGATTTTGACAAACCGGACAACGTAAATGCGATGAAATATCGCGCGCTCGCCTTTCAAGAACTGTATCTTTTAAAATCTCATCTGGCTCTACTGCTATCGCTAATCGAAAAGGAAACATTGCAATTAAAAAACATAAAAGCCAAAGAGTTTTTTTCATCTCAATGTCCTCTCCTAAAATTTAAAGTAAGCAACACCCTCTTGTAGGCTCCAGTGCGAAACCAATATCCCAGAAGGGAAAAACATCCGCCCATAGCCATCATGAATGCCCCTAACCAAATACAGATTATATAAGGCTTCCACCATATATGCACAACAAGACCCCGATTATCGAGATGTCCCGGCACAATATAGAGCTGTGATAAGCCATAACTTTGAAGACCAACTTCCGTTGTTGATGTATTTTGGCTTGAATAAAATCGCTTTGAAGCTGTTATATGACCCACGATTTTTTTATTTTCATATATTTTAAAATAAAACTCCATTGCCGAATAATTCGAACCAAAACGATTATCCACGGCATCAAAATGAAGCGTTTTATCCGCTATCGTCACCCACTCTCCTACGTTCATGATTAAAATACGTTCTTGACCAAAACTTGCCACACAAATAATACCAAATAATGTAACACCTAATCCCATATGTGCCATTGCTGCACCATAAACCGACCATGGCAACCTAAGAAATCTCTTAACGCGTACTGAAAAAGCTTTCTTGCCATATCCGCTCTTTCCCCACAAATCCGCTAAACTGCCTAAAAAAACAAACGCTGAGAGCCCAATGCCTAAAACTGCAAGAATATCACGCACAGATGTCGCGTAAAATATTATAAAACAGACGATACCAACCAAGACAAAAACAAACCACAACCGTTCAGAAACTGCGAGAAAATCACCCCGTTTCCATGCCATCATTGATCCAAACGGAACAAGCAACAATAACAAAAGCATGAGCGGTCCACAGGTAAGGTTGAAAAAAACAGCCCCTACAGAAATTTTTTGCCCTGTTAGCATCTCAATAAAATAAGGATAGAGCGTACCAATCAATACTGTTGCTGTTATTGTTGTCAGTAATAAGTTATTTAAAACAATAAATCCTTCGCGCGAAATTGGTTGAAAAAAATTTTCTGTTTTTAAAAGAGGAATGCGCAACGCAAAAAGAAGAAAAGCCGCTCCCGTAAAGAAAAATAAAAGTGCAAGAATTGCTTGCCCTCGCGCTGGATCAACAGCAAAACTATGAACAGATATTAAAAGACCAGAGCGAACAAGAAACGTTCCTATCAGAGAAAGAGAAAAAGTAAGCAGTGCTAAAAACAAAGTCCAACTTTTCAATATTCCTCGTTTTTCGAGAACAAGAGTAGAATGTAAAAGAGCTGTTCCTGAAAGCCAAGGCATAAACGAAACATTTTCAACAGGATCCCAAAACCAATATCCTCCCCATCCTAGCTCATAATAAGCCCAATAGGAGCCAACCATAATCCCCAATGTTAAAAAACACCAAGAAAGTAGCAGCCAAGGACGAACCCAACGCGCCCAAATCCCATCAATATGCCCTATAATCAATGCCGCAACGGCGAAAGAAAAGCAAAGTGAAAAACCAACATAACCTAAATAAAGAAGGGGAGGATGAATCGCTAATGCGATATCTTGTAAAAGAGGATTAAGATCATTTCCCTGTAATGCTGGTGGATTCACACGTAAAAATGGGTTGGATACAAAAAGAATTAATAAAAGAAAAGCGCTTGTAATCCAACTTTGGCAAATTAAAATAAGTGTCTTAAAATCTTCTGGCAAATCTTGGCTAAAGAAGGCCACTAATGCACTAAAAAAAGTAAGACTTAAAATCCATAACAACATAGAGCCTTCGTGGTTGCCCCAAACACCTGTGATTTTGTAGAGCATCGGTTTTTCTGAATGAGAATTCTCAACAACATTCAAAACAGAAAAATCAGAGACAACATGAGCATAAATCAGCACTAAAAAAGAGAAGAGCAATAATGTAAAAGTGATATATGTGAGAGGGATAGCTGTTTGCATTAACAAACGCTCTTGCCTCCAAAAACCTAAAGCAGGTAAGAAAGCTTCTAATAAGCTTACGGCAAATGCAGCGGCTAAAAAAATATGACCCAGTTCGACAAGCACAATCGAATTATTTCTCCACACTGTAATGTTTTTTCAAGCGATCAGCGGTTTCTTTAGGCATATAAGTTTCATCGTGTTTTGCTAAAATACGCGTCCCTATAAAAAAACCTTGTTTATCGAAATGCCCTTCTACAATCACCCCCTGACCTTCACGAAAAAGATCCGGTAAGACACCCTTGAAAAACACTTTTTCATGTTTTGTGTTATCCGTTATAAAAAAAATAACGCCACTCTCTTCAACATATTGAACGGTCCCTTTTTCAACAAAACCGCCCAAACGCAAAGGGCGACCCGTTAAAATATCTTCTCTTGTAATTTCAGAGGGCATTCTAAAAAAACTGACTGTATGACGTATTGCATACACGATGAGACTTGCTGCAATTGCCATAACCAAACAACACAATAAGATGATCAGTAAGCGCTTTTTTTTTCGCTTCTTTAAAATAAGCTTTAGCGAAGCAGAATTCTTTAAAGATTGATTGTTCATAGACACTCTACGAAAAAAAATTAAACACGTCTTATAAGCATCCATTTTTATTTTTTAAAGAGCTTTGCATATCCTCTCTATAGGTGCAACTTTTTATCGAATACCTCATCTTTGCCAACACGCTTATCAATACCTTTTTTCCTTGTTTAGTTTTACACCAATTTCCATTTACTCTATACAACTTGTGCCGCGCTCTTGACATTCTCCATTTCTGCTCTTCACCCTCCTTCACCTAGACCTCCCACTTCTAAGTTGATCACAGCTCTTGTCGTGCTCAATAACTTTTCTCTATTTCAATTGGCGACGATCACTTTTCTTTGTCTGTTCACTTGATGAATCATCACGTAACTGAATCATCATTTTTTCAACCCGTGAGCGTCCTGCAAAATTTTCAGGCATTGTATCAAGAAAGCTTTGTAAAAACTGCACTGCCTGCACTGTTTTTCCGGCTTGATGAAATGCATCAGCCAACAAGAGACGTGGATAAAAATCTGTTGGCGCTAAATCTGCTGCTTTTTGAAAAGCCCTTTGTGCCTCTTGCGTTATCACTCCCCCTTCGTAACCAACCAATGCTAAACCATATCCTACAAGCCTTGGCGCTGTTTCTCCATTTAAGCGAAGGGCATCTAAATAAGTATTCACAGCTTCTTGAAAATAGTTTTCTTCAAGATACCCTACCGCTAATGCATCGGCTAGCTTACCATCATGAGGAGAACGAAAAAAAAGTGCTTGCAGACGAACAAGCTTTTCTTGCTTACTGAGAAGTTTAGGATTCTTATCCATTAATTCGCTAAAAAAATAACTTTTTACTTCTGGATTACCTGTCAGCCCATAGATACTCCAAGTCATAAGAAGAACAAACAAAACACTTAGTGTTTTAAGAATATTTCTTTTTTTATAATGCCTATAAAGCTTACGAGACTCAACCGTATGGATATGACTTCTATAATCATTCATGGTTTGGACTTGGCACTGTTCCTTTACCCCATCGTCAAAATGTAATGAAAGAAAAAGAATAATTGCCAAAAAAGTGAGAAAAAATGCTGCAAAAATGTGTAAGAGCATATCATTTTTTTCCAATACAAACAGAAGATAACTCGCTTACCTTTACCCTCTTCACGAGAAGAGTGATGTGAAATGATAAAAATTCATCTTTTTATGAAGAACATCGTAAAATCTATTGTTCATTTTTCTCAATAGATCAAACAAGGCTTTATTTTCATAGTTTGATTATAAATACGGATCTTCTGAAATCCCTCCCTCCTTTTTTTTATTGTCTCAATATTTCTTTACAAAGTTTATAGACATTTTCTGTTTAAGGAGAAGATATGTTATTCTCCCATTTTGGGTAATAAAACTTTTGTACACAACCCCCCCAAGACAGAACGCGATAAAAAGAGAGTACCACCATATTCATTAACCATATCTGCGACAATAGCTAACCCTAAACCTGTCCCCGGTTTACTTTCATCAAACCGCCGCCCTCTTTTTAACGCTTCATCAATTTTATCTTCTGTTAAACCAGGACCATCATCTTCAACAAAGATACTAAAATATTTTTCTTCTTCAAGGTTTTCTTCTAAACAACAAGAGATCAACACCTTTGCGCGAGACCACTGAGTAGCATTTTCAATCAAATTTCCTATAATTTCTTCTAAATCTTCCTTTTCACCAGAAAAAACAATATCATCAACATCCATAATAAATTCAATTTGTTTGTCAGGATTAAGCTTTTTCATAACCCGCACTAAACGATCCATTACATTGCGAACAGATGTATGATAGACAATACTATCACATTGTGCGGCAATCTGCGCCCGCTGAAGATAACGATTGATTTGTGCTTGCATGATTTGCGTTTGCTCTCTCAACAAACAAGCCTTTTCTCCACGCATCTTATCTGTCTCATTCATAATCACGGACAAAGGTGTCTTCAATGAATGTGCGAGATTACCAACCTGTGTGCGAAATCGCTCAATAATACGCTGATTATTCTTAATGAGAGCATTCATCTCTTGGGCAAGCGGCATCACTTCGCTAACTAAATCGGTATTCACATAGTGAACTCTTCCTTCTCGAATATCATTCAATGTGCGTCGAATAAGCTTCAACGGTTGAAAACTAAAGAAAATAAGAGCAATATTAATCAGCACACTTCCGATACCAAAACTCCAAAGAAAAACTTGTAAAGTTCGCTTAAATTCCTTTACTTGAGCATGCGCGTCATCAATATTTCCAACAAGTCGAAAGCGTGCAATATGATTTTTATTATCAAGAACAACATCACTCTCAATCACTTGGAGCTTTTGACCATTGTTTCCCTTTATCCGATAAGAGCGAAAGAATTTATTGTCAAAAGGTACGTCGACATTACTGGGTGTAAAGATCTCTCCTGTTCCCAATGAGGGAGAGGTCAATCTTCCTTTCAAATTATGGGATATCGCAACAACTTCCCAATACCATCCCGTTGTTGGATCAGCATAACGAATGTCATCAATTCCAGCTCCTCCTTTCAAAGTGTTTTCCGGAGACACCGTTACTGTTGCAATCAAACTGTAGAGTTGAGCAGAAAGAATACGCTCTAGACTCTCTTCAGTTGAACGCTTATAAAATAAAATACTCACTGCAGAAATCGATAAAAGAGAAATAACAACCCATAGAGTTGATAGGATCATAACACGTAAACTGAGTGATCGCGTAATGACAAAAAAGAACTTCTGAAACCAATTATTCTCTTTTAAAACATTCATTCATCACCTAGCGTTCTTACGCGATATCCCATACCTCGAATAGTCTCAATCAAATCCACGCCAAGCTTCTTGCGTAACCGCCCTACAAAAACTTCCACTGTATTTGAATCCTTATCAAAATCCTGATCATAAAGATGTTCGGTCAGCTCTGTTCTTGAAATGACCCTGTCACAATGATGCATAAGATACGAAAGAAGTCTGAATTCATAAGAGGTTAATTTAATCAATTGACCATCCACAAAAACACGGGATGTCTTTGTATCCAACAAAACATTTCCGCAACATAAGGCACTTGTTGCATGGCCTGTCGCACGACGAATGAGTGCCCGCAAGCGCGCCATCACTTCCTCCAAATGAAATGGCTTCACAACATAATCATCAGCCCCTGCATCAATACCACGCACCTTATCAGACCAACGATCTCGTGCCGTTAGTATTAAAACAGGCATGGTACGTCCTTCTTGACGCCACTTTTCAACAACACGAATACCATCAATCTGCGGTAAACCTATATCAAGTATCACTGCGTCATAAGACTCTGTACGCCCTAAAAAATAAGCCTCTTCACCATCGAAAGCACTATCGGAAACATATCCTGCACGTTTTACAGCTTCTGCCAATTGATGATTGAGATTTCGATCATCTTCGGCAATTAAAATACGCATGACAACATCTACCAACTGCTAATCGGCGGGAACCACAACTTCAACGCGTCGCAACTTTTCACCATTATGGGCTGGAATAACAACCACAATTGCACACATATCCCTTCCATCCTCAACAACCAGTTTTGAACGGACGAGAACCCCCTCCTCCTGAGTTGCAACCCTTTTACCCACCTCAGCGCAACCAGCAGCCATAACAGAATCGGCTCCTAAAAAAGATGCTATTATCACGAACAAGAAAAATTTTTTCATCATAGATATTTCAATAACCTATCTTCTTAATCTTCTGATAAGATACAAGAAATAATGTTTTTTTTCGGGTCAATTTAAAAACCAAAAATGAAAAATAATTTATCCTCTGTCTTACAGAATAACGCGTTAATATTACTCCAAATTTTTAAAAATTCAAAATAAAATATTTTTAATCATGACAATAAAGTTTATTGGATAAAATAATAAAATCTTAATACAAAGTCTTACAAGAAATGAATAATTCTCCAATAAACTCTTTCTCTGTATCACTATAGAAAAAAAATACTTCTACTCCATATAAATTTTATAGATTTGTTTGGTTTTATTGCTTTGCCATAGGCTCTTTTTAAATGTTTAAATTTTTTAAAAAAAAGAAAGGACAACAGCATAAGCCATTTCACAGTCCAGCTCTCATCGAATTAGATGCACGACTAGATACAGCGCTTTATCGCATTCGTTCTGCAAACAGTTTTTTCTGGAAAAAGGCAAAAATTATCTCACAAAATTTTCATCTTCAAGGATGGAAACGCTTTATCGTTGAAGTTTTTGATGAAATACTCACTTTAGGGTTGATAGGCTTTACTCTTTTTACCATTTTTGGCATTTCTGTTTTTGAACTAACCAAAACAGATTGGTCTTCTCCACAAAATTTTTCCATTCTTTTTCTCGATCGCTATGGAAATTCCATTGGTCATCGTGGTGCACTGCCGGCGATCTCTGTCCCCGTTGAAGAAATGCCTGACACCGTTATTAAAGCAGTTCTCGCTACAGAAGATCGTCGTTTTTTCGATCATTGGGGCATTGATTTTCAAGGGCTTACACGGGCAATTTCACAAAATATGCACGCTAAAGGTGTGGTGCAAGGTGGTTCAACTCTTACACAACAATTGGCAAAAAATTTATTCTTAACAAACGAGCGCACAATAACACGTAAAATCAAAGAAGCTTATCTTGCTCTTTGGTTAGAGGCAAATTTTAGCAAAAAACAGATTTTGCAACTTTATCTTGACCGTGTCTATATGGGAGGAAATAATTTTGGTATTGCAGCAGCAGCAAAATTTTATTTTGGAAAAAACATACGTCATATTTCTTTAAATGAATCGGCAATGTTAGCAGGGCTCTTTAAAGCCCCAACAAAATATGCTCCTCATAGTCATCTCTTTGCAGCTCAAACACGTGCCAATGTTGTCCTTTCTAATCTTGTTAACAGTGGCTTCATGACGGAGAGCCAGATTATCAACGCACATCGCCACCCTGCTAGGGCCCTTCCCCAAATAGACAATAATCAGCCTGACTATTTTCTTGATTGGGCATTCGAGGAAGTCAAAAAAATGCGTGATCAACTTCCAAGTCATCGTTTAATTATTCAAACAACCCTTGATCCAGAACTTCAAAAAGTAGCAGAAGAATCAATTGCCTATCATTTACATCAATATGGTCAACAATATCGCGTCACACAAGCCGCCACTGTTATACTTGACAATAACGGTGGTGTATGTGCAATTGTTGGAGGAGTGGATTATAAGAAGAGTCAATTTAACAGAGCAACACAAGGCGGCCGACAAACTGGATCTTCATTTAAACCTTATGTTTACGCAACCGCACTAGAACACGGTCTTTCACCTTCAACAATTGTTTCAGATGCGCCTATCAATTGGGGAGGATGGACACCTAAAAATAATTCTGGTCGTTATCTGGGAAAAATTGATTTGGCAACGGCTTTAGCCTTTTCCATTAACACAGTTCCTGTTTACCTCACCTATCAATATCTTCACCGCGATACAAAACCCATTATAGATCTTATCAAGAGTATGGGGATCAACGCGCATATTTTATCACACAAAACGATGGTTCTTGGTACTTCCAACATGACCCCCATGGATCAAGCAACGGGCTTTAATGTCTTTGCGAATGGTGGAATAGCTGGTAATCGTCATGGATTCACACAAATCAGAACACTCGATGGTCATTTAGTGTGGGATTTCGAGCATAACGGAAAAAAACTACACCGAGTTCTTAGCAGTCAATCAGCGGCTTATATAAACCAAATGATGGTGGGCGTCACAACACGAGGATCCGGTAAGCGTGCTGCTCTACCCATGACACTTGTTGCTGGAAAAACTGGAACATCACAATCCTATCGCGATGCTTGGTTTGTGGGCTTTACGGGTAATTATACTGGCGCAGTATGGATGGGAAATGATAACTTTTCACCCATGAATCGTGCTTTTGGGGGAGGCGTTCCTGCCATGATATGGCATCGCATCATGCTCGCTGCACACCAAAATATCATGCTCAAACAGCTCTACGGTGTTAAAGATTCTCTGCTTCCTTATCAGCCTCAAACACCCTCCTCCCATACAGATTCTGAATTTTTTTCCCCAATACCCTCTACGCTTTCTCCTGAAACATTGAATATCGTGCGCTTGATTAATAAAGATCTGAAAAAATCCTCTGCACTTTCTTTAAAAATGAAAACAACTGGAGATTCAACATTTTGAATTCAAAATATTCACTGATGCTTTTTAATATGACCATTTTCTTTTTTATCTTCGCTTTTTCCATTTTATGTGGAACACTGAGTATCGACTATGTGCTCAATTCCTTTCCTCATTTTGGACGCTTTAAAATTGGAAAATGGAGTGCTTACCCACAAATAGGCACCACCAATATGGATCCTTACACCCGCGCCCGCACTGCCAAACAAGGCATTGTTTCACTTGGACGCACTGAAGGTATTCAATTCCAGATTTGGCAAGATAATCAAGGGCGTCCACTCCACCCTCACTGTCATTATTTGCTCAAAGGCACCATCCCTGAAACCCGTCTTTTTACCCTTTATACAGCTGATAAATCCCTTAAACCCTATATTTCATCAAAAGAAATACCTTTTGAACTCCACACAAACGCTATTACTTATGAGCATGATGGCGAATTGCGTATCCATATTTCACCTACACCGCAAGCCGGCAATTGGCTTGCAACCGTTAGTCAAAAAGAATTCGGGCTTATTCTTACCTTATACGATACCTCAATCATCTCAGCAACGGCATTAAAAAAGCTCACCATGCCCTCAATAGAACAAATCCCATCAGGACAAATAAATTGTGACTAGATTTATTCATACCGCACTGCTCGCCATCATTGGCGCTATTATCGTTCATATTTGCTTTCTCTTTCTGATCCCCACTTGGGCACAAAATAATATATGGACAAGCCTTAAAAAATCTGGAGCCCCTTATCAATTTGTTGATTTTACTCCCGATAATCCTATTCAACAATCTGCTGATCCACTCTTTCTTCTTAAAGTCTGCAGATTTAATCTTGAAAACGGACCTGTTCATTTAAAGGCTTTGAAAACACAACAATTTTGGTCACTGGCAGCCTACACACACAACGGAATTATTTTTTACAGCCTTAATGACCGAACAGCCCCTGATGCGACACTCGATCTTATCATTGGAAAACCCATACAAATAATAGCACTCAAAAAGTCAAAACCTAAAATAAATGCTAATTCAGTTTTAGTTGCTAAAAATTTAAATGAAGGTTTTGTCATTTTACGTATTTTCGCCCCCTCTTCCCTTGCAAAAAAAGAAAGTGAAGCTTTTCTTTCATCAGCGACCTGCCACATATTTTATGAATAAAAATATCCTCACTTTTACAGCAACTTACTTTTTAGTAAAAACGAAACAAAACCTATCAAAGCGGTCATCTTTTTCCTCTATGAATTGAATATTCAAATTTAGATTTGTCTGATTTTGATCCCTCATTTTTTATTGAGTGCGATAAAGTATTTTCAATCCTCTCACAATAGCCCTTTATTGAAATACAACTCCGCCACACATGTATACCTACAGATGTATACAGAAAAAATCAGCCCATTGATTATCCAAAATGAAATCTCTGTTAAACAATGTTATATTTGATAGGCATCATCCGATAAAAAACTGCACACAACTAGAGAAAAAAAGAAGGGTAAAGTTCTCAACAAATATACTGATACCAATAATAAAACTTGTTATTTGAGTTTATTGCTATTTATTGACAAACATTCTCCTAAAATTCAATCAATGACAGAATAAAGTGCTGTAAAAAACACTTATTCCCTTCAATGAAAGCCCTAAAACAATCGCTAAAAATTGATGAAATATCACGCATCCTTGATCTCAAAAATAAGTGCTTTACTTTTGTCTTATGAGCAAAAACTTTTGTAGGATATGTCATCTGAAAAAACTTTGCTTATAGTTTACAGTCGAGGGAAAAAACTTCATGAAGAAGAAATATGTTCGGTTAATTTCAAGAGCAGCGGTATGGTCCCCTCGATTTGGAGGATTAGCGTTTTTTATTTTATTATTTTCGGTCATCTTACAACGTTTTTCCGTCATTCATGTAACCGACTTTATAATTTTGACCAGTATCTCTACTGGCTGTGTGATTATTTCTGTTTTTCTCGCTATTAAAGCACTTCATAGTTTGTGGGTCTATGGAGCTCTGGGGGGAATGAAAGCTTTAAAAGGAATACTTTATTCACTCATAACTGCAACACCATTGGTATTATTTTTTGGACTTTGGTTTACCTTACCTGCTCTTTACGATGTTTCTACCGATACACAAAGACCACCAGCTTTTTTTCGCACAATGCGCCCCAGTGATGCTTTACCACTCAAAAGTGTTTTGCTTGAACAAGAAACATTACAAAGGTCACAATGGCCAGAAATGTCGGGGCGCCGTTATGATGGCGCACCTGAACGCATTCGCGAATCCGTTCTCAATGTTTTGGCTGCGTATGATTGGCCTATTGTAGCGCAACGAGAATTTAAAGGCGAAGAAAATGAGATTTATATTGAAACGAGAGCTAAAACTTTTTACCTCGGTTTTATTTCAGACATCGTGATCCGCTTAACTGATGAAGGTGATACCACCTTTGTAGATATGCGCTCTGCTTCTCGTTATTTACCAAGAGATTTAGGAACCAATGCTGCCTTTATTATCGATTTTATGGATGCCCTTGATACAGAAATCGCTTCACTTCCTCTCTCACAAGATGATGGATAACAATTAAGAGAGATAAGGCACTTCATTTCATAAAAATTGCTTACTTTTCAATGAATATGATACATAAGAAAATAATCTTTTTTTAAATCTATAAACTAACAATCCTTATACAAAAGACAATAATCTCAAAACGACCCATTCTTGAAATAATTAAAAAGATTTAAAAACAGCAAATAAAAAACAGAAATATTTATTATTAATAATATTAAAGTCTCTGTCCAACTGTAATAAGTAAATATTTTTTAAAGGCTTAATAGTATATAAAATAATAAATAAATTATTATAAAATATTTATATCAAAATATTATTATATAAATAATTATTGTCCATATAAATAACGTAAACAAATAAAAACTGTTATAGACAATAATATAATAAATATAATGAACAAAAATGTGCTTAAAAACATTTTTTCAAAATTTCTTTATTACTATAACCTTTAAATTTATAATGTAAAAACGCTGCATAGAAAAATATAAATAAAGAACATGTATAAGATAATAACTCTGCAATAATATGAATAATATCACTCATAAAAAAAATCTTTAAAAATATATAAAATAATTATTGGAAATAAAGCTTATTTAAGGTGATAAAATATTTTATTTTAATATATAGATATATATATTAATAATTTTATATATAAAAAATTAATTTACTATAATAAATAACACTCATTCAGCACGAGTAATATTTTTAAATTCTATTACAATTATAATACATAAATTTAAATTATAATATATTATTTATTATAAAAAATTTACGAATAATACATTATAATTATATTCTTAAAATAATGTAATAACGTAATTCTATATTATTTTAAAATTCCCATATATCTAACTAATAAACTTCCAGAATAATATATTATAAAAAATATAATTGTTGATAATATTATTCTTTTTATACTCCAGTTCTCACCTTTAAATCTATTGAAAAAAAACATGAAAAATCCAAATGCAATTGCTGTCACTAAGGAACTAATAAAAGTATACATAACAAAGAATCCAAAATAAAATATCTATTATCATAAAAAAATATCCCTGAAATCAGTTTAGCCATAGCTTTAAAGTATGTTTATAATATCACTGATCTCAGAAATATCTTTATCGTTATTTTCTAAATAAATTAGAAACAGTGTTCTTCCACTTTATGGATGGCATTGATTGTATTTATCTATAAAACCGCTAACAGCTCCTTCTAATCCGCCGCCTACTGCTCCACCGAGCGCACCAACAAGACCTCCAGAAGCTCCTGCTATTCCACCTCCTATTGCTCCTATCCCTCCCTTTATAGCAGCTGATTCAACGTAATCGCCTACTTGACAGCTCGGATTTGGATGACATTGATTATACTTATCTACAAAACCGTTAGCTGCTCCTGTTAATCCCCCGCCTACTGCTCCAGTGAAAGCACCAACAGGACCTGCCACTGAACCACCTAATGCTCCTCCTACTGCTCCTATCCCTCCCTTTATGGCAGCTGCTTCAACATAATCGCTTACTTCACAACTCGGATTCGGATGAAATTGATTGTACTTATCTACCAAGGCATCACCAGCTCCTCCTATTCCGCCGCTTACTGCTCCACCGAGAAAGCCAGCACCTGCACCTCCTGGTCTAGCAATAGAACCTCCCGCTGCACCAGCACCACCTCCTAATACTAATCCTACAATGCCGCCGTTACCTGCTTCTTGAGCATAAGCGTCTGTATTATGATCATCTTCTGGAAAAAGCCAACTGTGTGGTTGTGAGTTACTACTTGAATCACCAGCTCCTCCTATTCCGCCGCTTACTGCTCCACCGAGAAAGCCAGAACTGACACCTCCCGGACCAGAAAAAATACCTCCGACTGCACTAGCAATACCTCCTATTACTTCTCCGATGATGCCACCTGTACCTGTTGCTTGGGCATAAGCGTCTGTACTATAATCATCTTCTGGAAAAAGCCAACTGTGTGGTTGTGAGTTACTACTTGAATCATTTGATGAGCTTGAACTCCCCATTTTAATCCTCCTAATATCTATTAAACAATAACTGTATCACAATAATACAGTGGAAATTTCCATTATTATGCTGTTTAACGAATGTCAAATATAATTTTAAAAAATATAAATATAAATAATAAATACATTATGTTTATATTATATTCTTACAAATTGTATATTTCAATTAAGCAATAATAATATTTACAATACTGTTAAAATATGCGACATCCATCGCTCTTTCTCTTAAACAAACATAAATTCAAATGAAGCATTCACAAGAAAAACCTGTAGCCTTCTCTTGGTTTACAAGAACAACAAAGAAATATATTTATTATGTCATCGAACTTAGTTGCGTTGCTGTTGTTTTGCGTTTGCTGGGTTTGGTAAATCCTTTTATTTTTCAAGCAATTATTGACCGCATTCTCCCTTTTCAGCGCCTTGAAAGTCTCTATGCTATCGTTGTCTTGATGGTTGCTATCATGCTTTTTAGTACCGCTCTTAGCACTCTATCAGGTTACCTAGGCACTTATTTAGCCAATCGGCTTACGCTAGAATTTGGACGGCGTATTTACACCCATCTTTTAAGCCTCTCCTTGTCTGTGTTACGTCATTGGAAAGTGGGGGAACTGTTTTCACGTATTGGAGAGGTTGATACAATTCGCGGGTTTCTAACAGGAACCATCGCCACAACTGTCCTGAATGTTCTGTTTGCAATTATTTATCTTGCTGCACTCTTTTCCATTAGTCCGAAACTTACCTTTATTGTTCTTATCATTTTGCCCTTACAAATGGGCTCTTTAGCATCGGTTGGTCCCTTTTTACGCCGCCAATTACGCCGTACATTCACTCTGCAAGCCGCCCATAAATCACGCCTTATTGAAAGCTTTACCAATCTTGAAGCCATCAAAGCACACGTAAAAGAATCTGCTCATACGATACGCATGCAAGAAACTTTAGCCCGCAGTCTCGATCAAAGTCTTACGACCAGTAAATTTCATCTTTTAAATGGAGCTTTAAGCCATATTTTTGGCGACCTTTTTACCATTTTTATTATCTTTTTTGGTGCTCAGGCAGTGTTGCAAAATCAAATCACACTAGGACAACTTGTTGCTTTTCATCTTCTCGCTGGCAATGTTTCTGGTCCTATCTTAAGCCTTGCCTCCCTGTGGGAAGAATGGCAGCATTTGAAAATCTCTCGTCTTCGTTTGGGTGATATTCTTAACGCACCTTCAGAATGGGAAGAAGAAAAGCCCCCCCTTCAGCTCACCACAAGCCCTCAACTTGAAGCTAAAAATATCTGCTTTTCTTATGGAGAAACACCTATTGTTAACCATGTTGATATTTGTTTAAAGCCTGGGCAACCCATTATGTTGCTTGGTCCTTCAGGCTGCGGAAAATCAACCTTTGCGAAACTCCTTTGTAGTCTTTATCCTCCAACAAATGGACAGATATTGATTAACAACCAATCTATACAAAACTTTGATATCCGTAGTGTGCGCCAAACAATTGGGTATTTTCCTCAAAGTCCTTGCCTTTTTTCCGGAACCATTCTTGAAAATATGCTTCTTGCAAAACCAAATGCCTCTGAGAATGAAATCGTTGCTGCCCTTCATGCAAGTGCTTGTCATGATTTGATTTCTCAATTGCCGCGAGGGATTCATACCCAAGTAGGCGAGCAAGGTGGCTTTTTATCAGGTGGACAACGCCAACGCCTAGCATTGGCTTGTTTTTTTCTCATCGAACCGCAGATTCTTATCTTGGATGAACCTACTTCCGCTCTGGATGACAGGGTCAGTGCACAAATCGTTGAACATTTATATAAACTTTCACAAGAGCGTATTGTTCTCGTCATTACCCACAAAAGTGATCTTTTTCCCAAGCATGCAACCGTATTAAATTTCTCTGATCTGGAGGCAAAAAATGGCAGATAAGGCTCCCCATTTGCGCCCTTTATCGCCAACACTTCATATGGTGGTTACTGTTTTGGTCGCCTTATTCCTTTTTATTGTCATTGGTAGTTTTATCACCAAAACAGAGATTGTTGCACGGGGACAAGGATCAGTTATTCCCACTTCCTATGTTCAACTCGTCCAAGCGCAAAATACAGGACGCATTGAAAAAATCCTCGTAAAAGAAGGGCAATTTGTTCATCAAGGAGACCTCCTTATTCAATTGGATCCGCGTGAAGCTTTAAATGAACGTGCACGTGTCCAAGCCGATATCGCTCAACAGACCCTTCAAGGGCAAATTGCCGCTGCGATTTTAGCTGCCTTAAGTGAAAGAGATCCTTTGGATAAAGATTTTGTGACCAAAGGGCTCGCTTATTTGCAAATCTCTTCCTCTAACAATAAAACAGCGAAAATAGAGGGAGAAAAACTCATCCATGCGACCCTTCAATCACTACAAGATAAAGTAAAAGCACTGAAAGCCCAAGCTGATCGTGTTACACGAAGCGGTGCTGTCCAATACGCACAATTGGATAGATTACGAGATGATCAACAATTAAGCCAAGAAAAGCTCAAAGCAGCCAAAAGCTTGATGGAAACAAAAGTCATCAGCCATTCTCTTTATTTAGAACGTTTACATGACTTTAAAAATGTGGAACATGAAATTTTAGCCAATCAAAGACGCTTGGAAGAAAATGCTGCTGAAATAGAAGCACTCCGTCAACAAAGACAAAGCCTTATTTCTGATGAAATCGCCCGCTATCGACAGCTTTCTCGTGAGACAGAACTCTCTCTTCAAAGCTTAAAAGCCAAACTTGACAGCAGCCAATATCGTCTTGACCACTTATCACTTTACGCCCCTGTTGATGGACGCATTGATGATTTAAGTATCCACACTTTGGGTGGCTTTGTAGAAGCGGGTAGAACTCTGATGCGTATTGTCCCTGGTTCAGGGGGGCTCATTGTTGAAGCGTTTTTTGATAATCGAGATATTGGTTTTTTAGAAAAAGGCCAACGTGCTTACGTAAAATTTTCTGCCTTTCCACCTGAACGCTACGGCGTTATCTACGGTACCGTTATGAATGTAGGTGCAACAGCGCGCCATCAACAAGAAATTAATGGTGTTTATGCTGTTTTAATCAAAATCGACCAAGATCACATCACTTTTAATCACCAAGAGCTTAAATTTATCCCTGGCATGACCGTAACAGCTGATGTCATTACTTCAAAACGGCGTCTCATTTCTTATTTCTTTGAACCTATTACCAAAGTTTTAGAACAATCCCTAAAAGAAAGATAATCTGTATGAATGAAACTCCATCACCCTCACTCATAAACCCAATAATGGCTTTAGGAGCTATGGTCGTTTTAATGCTTCAATCCCCCCTACACCGCCGTTGGCTAATCTGGGATATCGAACGAAACTTAGGTCCAGCCTTACGGGTTGGGCAATACAAACTCTATCAAAATGAGCATGGGGAATTTTGCGCCTTTATCACTTGGGCTTTTTTAGATGAAAAAAATCATCAATCCATGCTTGAAAAAGGAGAGCTTTTGCCCAATGCTGACTGGCAGACTGGAAAATACGTATGGTTTATTGATTATGTAGCACCTTATGGCCATACTGCACATATTGTCCGCGATATGCAACGAAATATATTTCCTGATCAGCGTTATTTTTATGCTGTACGACGTAATGAAGATGGCGGAATACGAAAAATTGCTCGCTGGTGTTCCTATAACCCATCCAACTAGCTTTTATCTACTTAAGTGTGCATAAGTCATTTAAACCTACTCTCTTAATAGAAAAGAATCTTTTAAAAGACTGTGTTGGCAATAATTATCAAAAAGAACCTTAGCATATTAGAGAATTAACGCGCTAAAAATGGATATTTCTCAGCTTACCAGACTTGATATCAATAGCAATAAATTGTTAAGAGATTTAATTCACTCTCAAGATCCAGAAAACTTTGATTTGATTTATTTCATTAAATATTGGCTGGGGTACCTGGATTCGAACCAGGGAATGCCGGTACCAAAAACCGGTGCCTTACCGCTTGGCTATACCCCAAAATAAAATACGCCTTATAATTACTTTTGCACCTTATAGCGATTCCTGCCACTGGACGCAATATCTGAAAATCAAAGACCTTACTTTTTTATTACAAAGTCTCTCCGCGTTTTACGATACCGCATCGATACAAATTGGTAATAGAAATGGATAGAGAGTTATTCTCTTAACACAAGTCACAGCCATTTATCCATCAATTATTTTACTCTTTTATTAATTTCCTAAAAACAGAAGATGAAAATCTTATCGTTTATGTCTCGAATAAATGAGTATATGCTTTGCTTTTTTTGATATATTCAAAACTCATCTTACTCAATTAAAACAAAAGCTGTCACAACACTGAGAATTGGCAAAGTGTATGGTAGCCTGCTGTGCTCTTTTATTAAGTGTAAAGATGGTAATGTCCACTTATTTTATAGTGTTATAATGGTTTTATATGTCATATTATTCAGGGATAGCGCTACGAAATGAAATCAAGCGTATTGAGCAATGTCTCTTAAAAACATGTTTTAATATCCTGTTGTAAACACCCTTGCACACTAGTAAGTTGAAAAATTTTGCAAAAAATTAAAAGTATTTTATGTGCTATTTGCAAAAAATATTTTTAGATATAAAAACAAAGAATGAGAGCTTTTTTCCTTTACTTTTTATTCAAAAAATCATGCTATTTTTATCCATTCGTAGATGTAAAAAATCTTCAGAAGGCACTATTTATATAGACCTGTGTCCCTTTTGATTGGTTGCATACATTTTTCTTAAAAGCTCCTTTTGCAAAAAGAAAAATATTAAAATTAATTAATATAAAAATTAATAAAAATAAGCATTCAACATTTGCTTTTATGAGCTGCAAATGGCAAATTGGATTATTGGAGTGAGCTTAACAATTAGAATCGAGGAGATTTTTAAATGGCTTTTGAATTGGCTGCATTGCCTTATGATTACGATGCTCTTGCGCCCTATATGTCACGCGAAACACTTGAATATCATCATGATAAGCATCATCTCGCTTATCTTACCAATACCAACAACCTTATAAAAGACGCAGGCTTGGAAAATGAAAGCCTTGAAGAAATTGTGAAAAAAAGTTTTGGAAAAAATGTTGGTTTGTTTAATAATGCAGCGCAATATTACAATCATAACCATTTTTGGAATTGGATGAAAAAAGATGGTGGTGGTCAAAAGCTGCCTGAAAAACTAGCAAAAGCTATTGAATCTGATCTAGGTGGTTATGACAAATTCCGTACTGATTTTATTGCTACTGCTGGTGCCCAATTCGGCTCCGGATGGGCATGGGTTGCTGTTAAAGATGGTAAGCTTGAAATTATGAAAACGCCAAATGGTGAAAATCCTTTGGTTCATGATGCTCAGCCTATTCTAGGTGTGGATGTGTGGGAACATTCTTATTATATTGACTACCGCAATGCTCGTCCGAAATATCTCGAAGCTTTTGTCGATCATTTGATTAATTGGGATTATGTTCTCAAACTTTATGAAGATTGCGGATTGTAAGCTGTCTAGATAATTTTTTAGTGTCTATAAGTCCCTATAATTTAGTAAATTATAGGGACTTGCAAACAAAGTTATTATAGATTAGCAACGGTCTTTTCCTGCTATCTTTAGAATATATGCGTAGATATAAGCAACTTCTTCTAACTTTGAAAAACGCCCAGCTGCACCAGCATGCCCTGAATCCATGTTAATACGCAATAAAATTGCATTATCATCTGTTTTTAACTCACGCAATTTTGCTACCCATTTTGTAGGTTCCCAGTAAGTTACACGAGGATCTGTTAATCCTGCGATCACAAGCATAGGGGGGTATTTTTGCGCTTTGACGTTATCATAGGGAGAATAAGAAGCTATAAGATTATAATCTTCTTGTGATTCAAGAGGGTTTCCCCATTCAGGCCATTCGGGGGGCGTTAGAGGTAAGGAAGCATCGAGCATCGTTGTTAAAACATCAACAAAAGGTACATTGGCTATAATCCCAGCAAAATCCTGTGGCGCGATATTGGCAATAGCCCCCATCAACATTCCTCCTGCCGAACCACCATGCGCAATCAACCGATCATGGGCTGTGAATTTATTGTTTACAAGATAGCGCCCACAAGCAATAAAATCAGTAAATGTATTATATTTAAAGAAATGCTTTCCTTTCTCATACCATTCAAATCCTTTTTCTTTGCCTCCACGAATATGGGCAATAGCATAAATAAAACCTCTGTTTACGAGAGAGAGGGCATTACTATTGAAACTGGCAGGTATAGAAATCCCATAAGCACCATAACCATAAAGCAAACAAGGTGCACAACCGTTAAGGGGTGTCTTTTTATGATAAAAAAGTGAAATGGGAATTTTTTCACCATCCTCTGCGGTGGCCATAACACGCCGCGTTATATATTCATCTTTATTATGACCAGAGGGAATTATTTGTGTCTTTAATAATACTCGTTTGCGACTTTTCACCTCGTAATCAAACACTTGATCAGGTGTTGTCATCGATGAATAAGAAAAGCGAATGGATTGACTATTATATTCCGCTGCACCTTGCAAACCTAAAGAATAAGCCTCTTCATCAAAAACAATGGAATGAATTTGTTTCGTTGTACGCTCCATAATTTTTATACGAGGGAGTCCTTCAAAGCGTTCGAGCCAAATAAGAAAGTCTTGATACGCATCATGGGATAGGATTAAACATCCAAGCTGATGAGATACAAGCTCTGACCAATTTTCTGATTGCGGAGCCGAATAAGGCGCAACCATAATTTTAAAGTCCTTTGCATTATCTAAATTGGTCAAAATATAAAAGACATCACCACCTTCTGTAAGTGAATATTCAACACCTTTTTGCCGTTTTCGTACACACTGAGGAACGCTAAGAGGTGCTTCAGCAGAAATTAACCAGATCTCTGAGGTTTCATGATCATGAATACTTATATAAATAACATCATGAAGCTTAGAACCACTTACATTTAAGAAAAAACCTGGATCATCTTCACGAAAAATAAGTTTATCTTGTGATTGATCCGTGTTTAAGCGATGATAATAGAGCTCTGAAGGTCGGTGGTTTTCATCCAACTTTGTATAGAAAAAACCTTCAGATTGAGCATCCCACACAATTTGTCCGGATGTGTCAATTATGGTGTCCGTAAAATCAGATAATGTTTCTAAATTACGAATTTTAGCTGTATAGAATTCCGATCCTTTATCGTCATAAGTCCATACAACATACCTATGATCAGGAGATTCTTGAACTGAACCAAAATTGAAATATTCTTTACCTTCAGCCAAAAGATCACCATTAAGATAAACGTGTTTTTCTCCACCATTCCTTGATGTCCGAAAGTAATGTGGTTGTTGCCCTCCGGTAACATAAGAAAATCCGTAAGAAAAAGGTCCATTTTTTATAGGAACAGAACTATCATTCTCTTGGATCCTGCTTTTCATTTCGGTAAAAAGCAAATCTCTTAATGACTTTGTATCAGCCATTTGAGCCGCTTGATAAGCATTTTCTTTTTCAAGATGATGTCGAATATTGGGATCAAGACAGTTAGGATTTTTAAAAACATCTTGCCAGTTAGATGCACGTAACCAATGATAGGGATCATCACGAAAAATACCATGATATATTTCCTTATGAGTGATTCTAGATGCTTTGGGAGGAATTGTAAAAGTGCGGGTCATACACAATCCTATATTTAAATATGTTAATAGCTTCGTTTATATGTTAGAATCACAATTATTGATGCAAGTATAAAAATATAATTCCTACGCACGTGCAAAAACAGCATCGCGATCGTTTTTACAATTAATATCCTTCTATTCATTAGCCGTCATAGCTATTGTTTTGTGAGGGTAGAATACCACTTTTATAATGAAAGTGACAGTAAGACAATTAAGTTAAGAGAGAAAGAATTGATTTTTTTTGATACAGTATAAATGTATAATTTTATAGAAAGGAATAACTACATATAAAGTATTGTAATTATATTACAAGATATAAAAAAGTATTATATACGTCTTAAGGTATAGTTTTATATTATATATCGTGATATATTATCATATTTATAATATAGTTTGGTTTTTGTTATTAAAATTAATAAATATAAAATATAAAAATAAATTTAAATTTTATAAAAAATACACTTGATAGATTGTAAGTATTTAAAATAAAAATAATATTTTATATTTTATATTTTTATAATTATTAATTTTATTTTTACCTTTTCAAAAAAAATAAATAAATTTTATCTTATATTTTTTTATATTTGTGATATATCATATATTATGTATGATATGTTATAGAATAAAACTATCCTTTAACATGTAAGAATTTCGTTTTTCTTATTGTATATTATGACAAAAAAGAGGTATTTATTTGATTTTTTTGTGTTTTGGCAATTTTATAGAATAATTGAATTGACAAAAAAGATTTTTGTACAATATGAAACTTATGTGCATGGGATCTTTATATTATGAGTATATGCACTATATCTCGATTTTGGATTACTCGATTTTAAATTAAAGGAAACAAGAATGGAACATCGTGCAGTCTTAGAGACTGAAAGCAATTTAGTTATTACATTGGTTGCTGATATTGTTGCTGCCTACGTGAGTAATAATTCTATTCGACCGACTGAAGTGCCAAGTTTGATTGCTGATGTCCATGCTGCTTTTCGTAAAGCAGGGAATCTAGAATTAACGGAAGTCGAAGCTGAAAAACAAAGGCCTGCCGTTAATCCAAAGCGTTCGGTATTTCCTGATTATCTCATTTGCCTTGAAGATGGAAAAAAATTTAAATCTCTCAAGCGTCATCTCATGACACATTATGGAATGTTACCAGAGGAATATCGTGAAAAATGGCAGTTAGACAGCTCTTATCCTATGGTGGCGCCTAATTATGCAAAAACACGATCAGCTTTAGCCAAAGAAATGGGGCTTGGACGCAAAAGTAAACGGAAAAAAGCTAAATAGTCATATTTTGCGAAAAAGTAGTTCCTAATATATATAAAGTTGCTTTTTAGAGTGCATATTTTTTGTGTTCATAATGGTTTTTAGAAAGGGAATTATATAGAGCTTTCGTTACGGATTCGTTTAATCATTGATTTTAAACCATTGGATCGTTGTGGTGTAAGATTTTCATTTAAACCAAGTTTTTCAAAGAGCTCTTGAGCATCAGAGTTACGAATTTCAGAAGCTTTTTTACCTGAATAAAAAGCAAGAAGAATATAAATAAGTCCACGCACAATATGGGCATCGGAATCACCTTGAAACGTTAATATTGGATCTTCTGAATTATTACGTGACGATAAAAGCCACACTTGGCTAACACAACCAGGAACTTTGTGAGCATCGTTTCGAGCACTTTCTGGAAACGGCGGCAATTCATGGCCAAGCTCAATGACATAACGATAACGGTCTTCCCAATTATCTAAAAGCGAAAAGTTTTCTATAATATTATCGATTGCTTCCGCCATTATCTTAGTCCTGTTTCCTTTTACTAATCATGTTGAATATATTTATTGGTAGATAAATATTTATCTACCTAATATAACGAATATGAAGAACGTTAAAAATTCTTATTTTAAGATAACATTATATGATTTTGTAAGAATTTTTTTATTTCCATTTTATGAGAAGCATTAGGAGAAACCTTTATATTAGTTTTGTGCCCTAATATGTCTCCTAAATATTCATAAACAGCTCTTGCACCGTAATATGCGCGTTCGCCAAGTAAACTTAAAAAGGACTTTCCTACTTTACAAGTCTCTTTATTACGGTCACAAAATGTTCCTAAGTCATTTAAAGCTTCCTTAAACGCAATAATCACATCGCTTGTTGTTGTCTCATTATTTTTTGAATTAGGAGAATGGTTACCGCTTGGACTTGCTACAAAAAATGAAATAATGACAAAAACAAAAAACAAAAAAAATGATAATTTGATTAAAAAACGTATCATGAGCAATCAATGTACCGCAATGGTAAAGGCAATAAAATAAAAAGAGTATTTTATACACTGCTTCTTTATAAAAAATTTATAAAATGAATTTTTTATAAAATTGAGTATTCATTTATTGGACCTATATCATTAGCTTTTTTATAAATATGATACAATGTTGCTGTATAAAAATGGGATAATTGTCTCTTCGATAAAAAGATTAATACTTAAATTATACAAAAATATCAAATCGTTATAAGATTATTATATAATAAACTATGATAAGAAATAAGAGACATAATCATGATCGTACATAAGGGGTAGAAAGTGAATACCCTACATTTGTAGTCTTTTATTCCACAAGAAAGTGTAGCGATAAGATAAGGATTAAACACATAAGTCCAATTTCTTTTCCATATTGTGTACATACTTATTTTAAATGATAATTCATTATTTTAAGCTTAGTTGGAAGGGCTAAAGAAAGGGCAAATTCTATTATTCTGACTCTCATGTCGATAACATACTGATATTGTCTATAAAATTTTTACTGGCACACCATAAACATGATCAACATGTCGATAAAAATATAGAGGAATCTCTTACGATTCCATCTCAAGCCAAGATGTTTTTATAACATTGTAAACATCAATTTCATTGATGCTTATGAAAATGATTGAACATGAATAGAAGGATTTGTGCCAAAATATAATACCATTAAGAGCTAATTGCTTTTATCAAACCGTTTACGGATAAGTAACTCTCTCTATGTAAATTATAAAGAATAATAATGACTATCATCATTCTGGCATTATAGAAAAATATTCTCAACTTTATTTTAAAGAATAGAAAATATAGGTGCCAGAAATGAAGAATAACGTAGCATTATTGTTTAGATGATTAGATGTGATAATGCTCATTTGAAAACACCACAGGGTCTTGAGAATTAATCATTTGATGCTCTCTTTATACAGATTAAAGATTTGTAAAATATGAAATTAATAAAAGTTGATAAGAGCTCTTGTTGATTTATCAACTTATAAATGGATATAATAAGGCTACTTATTCTAGGAACTTGAAAGGAAAAAGCAATAATATCACTGCACTTCTTTCTAGCTTGAAATAAGAAATAATTTACATTCATTTTTATGAAAAATAAACGCAACTGAAAATCAAAACTAATGGCAACAAAGCGAAAGACGTCCAGAAAAAAAACTGTAAAACATCGTAAATACCATCGTAGTATTGTTATCACTCTTCTTCTTATAATTTCTCATTTTATTTTTTGGGTAGCAAAAACTCTTTATTTCTATACACGAAAAAATACTTTATTTTTTGTGGGCTCTCTTCTTTTTAGCATTAGTTTTTTATTTGTTTCATTTAATGCTTTATTTTCTCAAATGACAACACACCAAAATATTTTCACTCAAATAAAGTTTTCTTCTGCTCAAAATATAGGAAAAAGCTCTCTTCTATCTGAAAAAGAAGCAAAATCACAAGAACCCTCTCGTGTGACTTCTGGACATTCTCTAAGTCATTCCCAAACAAATTCACCTTTTCCTCCTCCATCAGCAAGTATGCTGGAAAAGCAAAAAGAACTCGCAAAATTAGGATTTTATGATGGACCTTTAGATGGACTGGATGGACCTAAAACACGGCGTGCTATCGTTTTATGGAAACAACAAACTACTCAAAAAATGCAAAATGATGTTTTATCCAATCCCACAGCAGATGAAATTGCGATATTAATTAAACAGAGCGAAATAGAAATGGCAAATAATACAGCAACAAAAAATATAACAAATTCGAAAGAAGCTGTTTTAGATCCTTCTGTTGAAGATATTTTACAGGTACAAAAAGCTTTACAGATTTTTGGCCATGAGGAAGTTCTTGTCACAGGAACAGAAGATCAAAAAACCATAGAAGCCTTAAAACAGTTTCAAAAAATGTTTGATCTTCCTGTTACGGGAAAAATTAACCGCACAATTTTAATGAAAATGCGTGAAATTGGTTTATTACATTAAAGCTAATCGTCTATATTATAAAAATAATCTCTTGATTTATAATGATAATTGATCATTTTCTTGTTTAACGACCCCAAATACAAAAATATTTCTTTACCGTAAACCCTTTTATATTAAATAATCAGAATAGGTTTCTTACATATTCTATATTGAGCCATACAATTGGCTAGCAAAAGAATCACAACCGGTTGCAGAAAAAAATCATTGTAAGAAAGCAAAGGCACTTACTTTAAAATTTTTATTGCTTCTGATGATCAAGGGACACGAAATTCTGCTATCGTATCACACCTTCCCTTCATATTTTCGAGCCAAAAATGTCATATATTACTGTCAATTTGCTTTTGTGAATATAACGCAAAGAATATGTCCAAACACCTGAAGAATAAGGAGATGAAAAGCTGGTTGGGTTATGGCTGTTGTTTTACAAAGTATTTTTAAAAGGCCAGCATATTTCTCTAATCTATAATTGGAAAGTTTTGTATTTTATAACATTGTTTTCTAAAAAAGCCTGTGCTTTTGTTGCTGCTTGTCAAGCAATATTCAATATTCATTCAACCGCATATTTGAGATAAAGACTAAGGCGCTTTCTCTACTGTTGTCGCTTTTGTATATCAAAGGGGTGCAACCCACGTATATCTCTGTTTGTGTAATCTTTCGAAAGCAGGAAAACAGCCTAATTTGGGCAGAACATAAAAGTTTTAAGAGTAGAAATCATTTGTCATCTTGGTCATTTTCTTTTCATTTAACTTTACGTGTTTCAAAGACAGTTAAAGCCCGTGTCTTCTTTTAAATAATGGAGCTTACCTATTGCCTCACGCTTTTATTTATCACGTGTCTTTTTGGGATCACCGTCCCCTCACGTAAAATAAAACATCCCAAATGAAATATACTTTGCCATTCACGGGGGGGGTGAAATAAACATCTCTCAAAGTCTCCAAGCCCATTTTGCAACAATACCTGCGAATAATACAATAGCAGTTCCACTTTGCAGTATCATCTTTAAGCTTGTAAAGGAGAAAGCTGGCATCATTACACACTGTCCCTACTTTCAATATTGCAACAGCTTTTGATGCTTGGGACGATTCATGAAAAGGTATATCTTAGCTTTATTTTTTTATCTACGTAATTCTCCCCGTTTGTAAAGAGCAAGAAACATAGTTTTGATTGCTTCAATTATAAAAGAAGCTGAAATGAGGAAATCTTATGATATTCGGAAGGATATTCAATATGAGAAATATATAAATTATATTTATAATCAATACCTTATATAACTTTTATATTTCTTCATAAACATAAAGCTGGCAGCGCACAGGGAATTTTATAAACTGATAGGAAGTCTTAGATAATTCCATTCCACAAGTGATGACGTGAAATGGGTTAAGAGACGTTTCTTCAAAACAACCCATCAATGTACAAAATAAATGCATTTGTTTGAAGCATTCTGTTTTACGTGAGCCATTCCTCCTGTTAAAAAGCAAACCCATGAATTAATTGCATAATAGCATCCCACTCTCTATCAAGTGTCCCATCCATACTGAAAATCTATTAATAATAATCCTTTGTTTTATCTTACCTCATATTTTCTTTCATCCCCCCTCTCAAAAATACACTTTCTCACATGCTATAAATTATAGGGGATTCTAGAAATGCTTTGTATTTTCTTTAAGGAATAAAATAAAAGGAGGTACATAAAAATTTATTTCAGTGGTAACGATACAATAAAAAATATTAACCCGTTATATGCTTTTTGCTATTGCAGCTTGCGCTGCCGCTAAACGGGCAATTGGGACTCGAAAAGGAGAACATGAAACATAATCTAGGTTATTTTCTTCACATAAAGCAATAGAAGCAGGATCACCTCCATGTTCACCACAAATTCCCAATTTTATTTTTGCACGCTTTGAGCGTCCACGCTGTGCAGCAATGGCAACCAGTTCTCCTACACCATCACGGTCAATAGATACGAAAGGATCTTGTTCCAAAAGGCCTTTCTGAAAATAGGTTGCCAAAAAAGGAGCCGCATCATCACGGGAAATTCCAAAAGTGGTTTGTGTCAAATCGTTTGTTCCAAATGAAAAAAACTCCGCCGTTTCAGCAATTTCATCGGCTCGAAGCGCTGCTCTTGGAAGCTCAATCATCGTCCCAACCATATACTGAATAGTGCTTTCCTTTTCTTTCATCACTTCGCAAGCAACCTGATCAATACGCGCTTTGACAAAATCGAGTTCAGATTTAAGCGCAATAAGTGGCACCATAATTTCAAGCATAACAGGAGATCCAGATTTTTGGGCGGCTTCTGCTGCTGCTTCAAAAATCGCCCGCGCTTGCATTTCAGCAATTTCAGGATAAGTAATGGCTAAACGACATCCTCGTAATCCAAGCATAGGGTTAAATTCGTGCAACTGCTGTGCGCGTTCAGCAAGCGCTTCTGCAGAAACACCCATAGCTTTTGCAACTTCAAGAATTTCTGCATCGGTTTTTGGTAGAAACTCATGGAGTGGCGGATCGAGCAAGCGAATGGTCACAGGCAAACCACACATAATTTCAAATAATTCACTAAAATCTGAACGCTGCATTGGCAAAAGCTTGTCTAATGCTTTGCGACGTCCACTTTCATCATGACTTAAAATCATTTCACGCATGGCAACGATACGTTCACCAGAAAAAAACATATGCTCCGTACGGCAAAGACCAATACCTTCAGCACCAAAAGAACGCCCCATACGAGCATCAGATGGTGTCTCAGCATTGGCACGAACTCTTAGACGTCGCATGCCATCAGCCCATTCCATCAACTTTGCAAAGTCTCCGCAAAGTTCAGGTTGTAACATCGCAACCTTGCCTTTGAAAATTTCCCCACTTCCACCATCAATTGTGATAATATCACCCTTTTTAAAGCTTTCTCCTGAAGCAAGCAGCGTATTTGTGTTATAATCAATCCGCACACTGCCAGCACCGGAAATACATGGCTTTCCCATCCCCCGCGCCACAACAGCAGCATGGCTTGTCATGCCGCCGCGCGTTGTTAAAATTCCTTCAGCAGCATGCATCCCGTGAATATCTTCTGGGCTTGTTTCTACGCGGACCAAAATAACTTTGCGCCCTTCTGCCGATGCTGTTTCTGCCTCTTCTGAGGTAAAAACAATTTCACCCGTTGCAGCTCCAGGAGAAGCCGGTAAACCACGTCCTATAACAAAACGTTCTGCTTTGGGATCAAGTGTTGGGTGCAAAAGTTGATCAAGTGACTTTGCATCAATACGCATCACAGCCTCTTTGCGACTTATTAATCCCTCCTCAACCATTTCAATCGCCATCTTGAGAGCTGCACGCGCTGTGCGTTTTCCTGAACGAGTCTGCAGCATCCATAATTTACCCTTTTCAATGGTAAACTCGAGATCTTGCATATCTCGATAATGCTGCTCAAGTTTCTGCGCAATCTGACATAACTTCAAAAAAGCTTCAGGCATGATTTTTTCTAAAGATGGATTATTTGAACCAGCAACAATACGCGCATTTTCTGTAATGTTTTGAGGCGTTCGAATGCCCGCCACAACATCCTCTCCTTGCGCATTAACTAAAAATTCACCATAAAGTTCTTTTTGTCCTGTCGATGGATTGCGTGTAAAAGCGACACCTGTTGCTGAATCTTCTCCCATATTCCCAAAAACCATAGCTTGCACATTCACTGCCGTTCCCCAACTTTCAGGAATGCCATGTAAACGGCGATAAGTAACTGCACGTGCTGTCATCCAACTTGAAAAAACGGCTCCAATCGCCCCCCATAACTGTTCTTCAGGATCTTGTGGAAAGGGGGTCCCTAATTTTTCTTCAACATAGGCTTTATAAGAAATAATAACATTCTTCCAATCATCTGCTGTCAGTTCTGTATCAACAGTGTAACCATTGTGTGCTTTGGCTTCATCGAGAATCTCTTCAAAGTACGAATGGTCTACGCCTAAGACAACGTTAGAATACATTTGGATAAAACGCCGATAACTATCATAAGCAAAACGTTCATTATTGGCTTGTAAAGCAATCGCTTTGACAGTTTCGTCATTCATGCCAAGATTAAGCACTGTATCCATCATCCCTGGCATAGAAGCTCGCGCCCCTGAACGAACAGAAAGCAAAAGTGGTCTTTGTTCATTCCCAAATTCACGTCCTGTTTGTTCAGCAACGCGTCTTAGTGCTTTCTTAACAGATTCCTGTAGCTCTTCTGGATATGATTTGTCATGGGCATAATAAAAATTACAAACTTCTGTTGTCAGAGTAAAACCAGGTGGTACCGGCAAACCAAGATTACTCATTTCTGCCAAATTAGCGCCTTTACCTCCCAGAAGATTACGCTCGCTTGCACTTCCTTCTGCGCTGCCATCTCCAAAACTATAAACCCATTTTTTCATTATACAAATCCTCCCATATCAGCACCAAAACATCATTCAACGCAGACTCATTTAAAAACAATGATTTGATTTAAATACCAGCAAAACAAAAAATATCGTTTCATAATCACTTCATAAATACACAATACCAATCCTTCCAAAAGAGAAATGACCTCACATCTCACTTATCCCCCCTTTTGGAAGATTAAAATTCAATTTTTAAGATAACCATCAATCACCGAAAAAAACTCATCTACGTTCATGGCACCTTCATATTTATCACCATTGATAAAGAAAGTAGGTGTTGCTGTGACACCAAGTTCTTTACCACGCTCAAAAGATGCATTCACTTCATCTAAAATGGACTGATTTTTCAAACACGCAGTAAAACTCTCATCCGTAAAACCCGCCATTAAGCTAATCTTTTTCAATGGTGTCAGAGCATCTTTTACCCAAACCCACTCATTTTGTTTTTGAAACAAAACTTCTATCAAAGGAAAATAGCGATCTTCTGGTGCACATCGTGCTAACATAAAACCTGCTGTTGCCCGAGGATCAAAAGCATAATCGCGAAAAATCATTTTCACTTTGCCTGTTTTGATATATTTTTTACGAATTTGAGGAAGGATATCATTATAAAAATGTGCACAATGCGTACATGTCAACGAAGCATACTCAACGATGATGACTGGAGCATCCGCCTCTCCCTCAAAGCGATCCTTTACTTTTCCCGATTGAAGAAGCTCAGCCATATCCACCGTTGCAACAGGTTTGGAACCACGCGCTAAAGCAACTGTTACACTGTTTTGTACAATCGTTATGAAGAGAAAAATTATTCCGAAAGATAAAAAAGAACGATATTTTACCATAAATAATACTTTTCTGTTGTTATTAAACGAATAGGAATCCAATGCTTTTGCATATATTAAAGGAAAATATATAAAATATCTTGCTATTTATTATTTTTTTCCGAGAAAATGCAACAGCCAAGTTTATAAAGTGATTGGCGCAAGCTTTTATCTTCAACTCCTTCGAGCATTTTTTCTAGGTATTTTTTGTCTTGTTCACTCAAAGTCGGCTTTAGAGGCCCATGATTCATAAAAATCGATACACTCCTTTGCTCAACCTTGATGCGATCAATCGCAATATAACCGAAAAATCCATTAATTCTATGAAGCAATTCCTCTGTTTCATGCATCAATTTTAACGCAGCAAATCCTTCACATGCGACAACAAGTGTTGCAGGCTTGAAAACTTCTTCTTGATCTGCGCGACGTTTCCAAATAATTTTAAGAGGTAGTGTATGTTTACTGATATCATAGCCCGCAATTTGTGGCCAATGCTCTATAAGCGCGACATTAAGTCCTGTCCGTTTGCGTAAAACTGGATCAAGTATTTTCAGTACCGTCTCAGAAAGAGAATAAAAAGCATGCTTTTTGAGTGTTTTTCTCATTTTTAGATCATTATTCAACCGTTTACTCAATGACAATTATTTGTTTCATCTAAAAATTATTACCTTTCCAATTTACATAATATCAACAAAATAGAAATTCTCTCCTCACCAAAATCTCGACAATAAAAATAAAAGAGCAAAAAAACATGGATTACCAAATCAATGCTTTTTTCTTTTGCATTTTACATTTCCCTATGCTTGAAAACAATCATGTATGAAATTTCTTCGCACCTCCTTTCTTGGTACGATCAAAATCACCGACATCTCCCATGGCGGATTACCCCCGAAGAGCAAAAACAAGGTATCCGTCCTGATCCTTATCACGTTTGGCTTTCTGAAATTATGCTTCAACAAACGACCGTTGAAACTGTTAAGCCTTATTTTAAAAAATTTCTGAAACTTTGGCCTAATCTTTCCTCTTTAGCAAAAGCCTCCCAAGATGACATCATGAAAGCATGGGCTGGACTTGGTTATTATTCACGCGCACGTAATCTTAAAAAATGTGCACAACAGCTTATTGAAAACTACGCAGGACAATTTCCACAATCTGTAAAAGCCTTACGAACGCTCGCGGGGATTGGAGATTATACAGCTGCAGCCATTGCCGCAATTGCTTTTAACCACCCTGTAGCAGTGGTTGATGGTAACGTCGAACGTGTGATCACCCGCCTTTTTGCTATCTCTTCAGTATTACCAAAAGCAAAAGCTGAAATTAAAGAACAAACACAAAAAATTATTGCTTTAAATCGTCCTGGCGACTTTGCTCAAGCAATGATGGATTTGGGAGCAACAATTTGTACGCCACGCAAACCATCTTGTTTTATCTGCCCTCTTCAAAGTTTATGCAAAGCGGAAAAGATGCAACAAACAGAAGCTTTTCCAGTCAAAGCTCCTAAAAAAGAACGCCCTTTAAAAACAGGTATTGCTTTTGTGGTCCTTAATAAAAAGAGACAAATTTATTTAGAAAAAAGACAGACACAAAAACTCCTTGGCGGAATGACCCAAATTCCTAATAATATTGGTATAAACAACGAACATGGACTTCAAAATGCACCCTTTACTGCCAATTGGCAATTCAAAGGACAAATTTCCCATGTTTTTACTCACTTTTCTCTAAAACTTGATGTTTACTATACTGACGATCTTTATGAAACGAATTGTGAAAATGGTTGGTGGTGCAATATTCAACATCTTGCCGACGAAGCGCTCCCCACTGTTATGAAAAAAGCCATCGCCATAGCACTTCCTAATTCTTTCAGATTTAAATGACTGTCCTTATTGGTAAAAATATTTGTTAACGGAGACTTCTATACCCCTAGCGACTATTTTTTCCTCTGTAAAAGAAAAATTTAAGGACGTGAAATGATCAATTCTTGCTATAGATTAAGAATTAAGAAGGGAGAGAAAAGCTTAGAAATTTGAGATTTAAATTTCAGGCTCTATCCTTTTTTTGCCTGTGAAGGAGCACGCCGATACCCATCACGCACTTTACCAGTCTCCCAAGTTTTGTCTATAGCCCTTAACTCTTGAGACTGTTCACAAGAGGTACTTTTAGTCCTTTCTTTAGCAATTTTGCCTCTATGTAAGCTTCGCTTATGACGTGCAAACAAGTGATTTTGATTGTTTCAATATAAAATAGGTTTGAAATGAAAAAATCTGATGATATTCGGGAAGATAATTTAAGGTAAATAATGCCAAATTATCTTTATAAATCCATATATTGCACGCACATCTATAGATGTACATGCTTCCGCCCTAAAAGCAGTTAATTTTTTTGAACTCCTAAGTGAATCTTTTTAATTCTATTATTTCATTTTCATAACAATATCTCGATTGATAATTTGGCTATTTTGACACTTAAATGAGAGCATAGAGTGAAACTTTTTCATTTTGATTTCTTCTACCAGAAATATAAAAAACACTCACTTACCACTTTGCGAGCAAGACGAGCTATATAAATAACCCTTTAAAAGGTATAAAGTGCCCTTATGTCTCTCTCAATTAAAGGCATCTACACATTGGTGGTCAATAGAATGAAGCGATTATCTTCATTCATAAAACACCTGTTTTTAACATTTGTGAACGTATGATCATTCTTAAATGATCGATAGACTTCAACCGTCCATTTTCCTCATAATACCAAAAGGTCCAACCGTTACAACTCTGCGAATCTTGAGCCTTTCTTCCCATTGCATGAATTGAGCCAGCTTCACCACCATGCATAATCGTACCATCAGCTCTTACAATAGCAGATACTTGCTTCTTGCGATCATAAAGAACTTCTCCAGGATAGAGTAAACCTGCTTCAAGTAAACTATTGAATGCTACACGTGGTTCTGCTTTTTTTCTATCCAAAATCGCCAGTTCTGGTTGTGCTAAAGGTTTAACCGCCGCAATTCTCTCACATGCTGCATCAATGTAATCTTGCTCGCGTTCAATCCCAACAAAATCACGCCCTAAAAGCTTGGCAACAGCACCTGTTGTTCCCGAACCAAAAAACGGATCAAGAATAACATCACCAGGTTTACTAGAAGCCATAATAATACGTGCTAATAACGCTTGTGGTTTTTGTGTTGGATGTAATTTACGCCCTGCATCATCCTTTAAACGTTCTGCTCCTGTACAGAGAGGGAAAAGCCAATCTGAACGCATTTGTAAATCTTCATTTGCTGCTTTCAAAGCATCATAATTAAATGTGTACTTTTTATCTTTTTGATCTCGTACAGCCCAAATCAGCGTCTCATGGGCATTTTGAAAGCGGCGCCCTCGGAAATTAGGCATCGGGTTATTTTTGCGCCAAATAATATCATTAAGCATCCAAAAACCTAAATCTTGTAATGCCGTCCCAACTCGAAAAATATTATGGTAAGATCCGATAACCCAAAGCGTTCCGTTGGGTTTTAACACACGACGACACGCAAGCAACCATGCTCGAGTAAAAGCATCATAAGCAGCAAAACTCTCAAATTGGTCCCATGCATCATCAACCGCATCAACAAGCGAATGATCTGGACGGTATAGCGCACCATCCAATTGCAAATTATAGGGGGGATCCGCAAAAATCATATCAACGGAATGTTTTGGCAATTTTTCTAAAACGGCAACACAATCTCCTTTAAAAATTTTATTGCGCCATGGCATCTGTGAGGGAGTACGAATGAAATCTTTTTGAAGCTGAATAACTGTCATGAAAAACCCAACAAAATGAACTGAATTTGCCCTATAATCAACCAAAATAGTTTATAGGCCCGCTTTACCAATCCATATTTACAAAATAGAGTAAACGTATCGTTAAAGTTCTATAAAATGATATTCATTTTTATTTTTTTTAAAGTAAAAAAACTTTCGTATGAATGAATCCTTATTTTTCTTTTTCTTTATGTACTGTTCCCATAGCTTTTATTTTGTAAAAGAATTAAGAATCGTTTTCAAAGCGTATTTTTATGAAATAAGGTCCTCTTAATATTGTTTTCATGAAAGTTGTCCATCTCATAACATGTAAAGGAATATCTTATGCCTCAGATAGATCTTATTATTTTTGATTGTGACGGAGTTCTCGTCGACTCTGAATATCTTGCAGCAAAAATTGGATCTCAATTGCTCAAACAAACAGGATATGAAATATCAGCGGAAGAATTGAGTGAGCGTTTTGCAGGGCTTATCTTTCGCGATATTCTTAAACACGTTGAACAGGAAACAGAAAAACCAGTTTCTGCTCATCTCATAGGTCAGATGACCAATATTTTTCGTACACAAATAAAAACTGAATTACGGGCGATTGATGATGTAAGAGAAGCCGTAGAAATGATTCAAACACGCTATCCCTACTGTATCTGCTCTAATGCAAAGAGCGTAGATATAAAAGAGATGCTCACCACTGTTAATCTTTACGACCTTTTTGAAGGTAAAATATTTTCAGCACCTGAAGTTGGAACAAAAAAAACGAAACCTGCCCCAGATGTTTTTCTTTTTGCCGCACAACAATTACAGGTAGAGCCTCAAAACACAATCGTTATAGAAGATTCACTTCATGGTGTCCATGCTGCCATAGCAGCAGGCATGCGTGTCATCGGCTTTACGGGAGGTTCCCATAGCTATCTTGGCCACTCTAATGCACTTGCAGACGCTGGTGCAGAAACGGTTATTGCAAAACATGCTCATTTAGGAGAAGTTTTAGAAGCAATGGCGGTATGGCGCGATTTATTATAAAAAAAACCTCTTGAAGATATCAGTTTGTAAATTCTTGTAAGAGAGCATTTTTATCCAAATGTCCTCCCCTTCTCGCTTCTCTTCTTTTCTAATAACTTCAATAAATATGTGACTTTCAACATAGGGCGATTGCATTTCAATATGAAGAAGAAAAATATGGTCCCTTATCCAGAAACCATGAATCTAACCATTGTACATACTTTAAAAGAAGCAAAATAAGGATACGAACTCATAGAAATCCAATCTTCTAGGAAATAAAATCCACTGGTAAACTGCCTATCTCTCTCAAATCTAATAGCCTACTCCCACATCAGGCACCCATCCTGATAAATGGCTAGATTTGTCAAAAAAATTAAGATGCCTTACTCAATAAGCTGTGCAAATTGCTATGCCAAAACCATGCCCCCTCAGCTTATTAAATACATTATTCATTAGGGTAAAATTTTATGCTTTGTTCGTATTGACCATAGGATAACATATTAAAATTCTTGGTACCTATAGAATACAAGAGTTTGTTGAAAACGACAAAAGCACCCTTGCTGAGTTATAAGGATTTATACTTCTTCAAGCCAAATCTCGTAAATTTGTTGAAGGCTCATTGATAGTGCTGTTTAAACAGTCTTTTGATAACATCGATTGGTACAATCTTTCTAAGATTATATAAAGACTAAGAGAATATATCTTTAATAAAGATATAGGCTTTTATAGGAAATATTTTTCACCCAAAAAACTTATGCACAACATATTGATTTATAATAATAATCTAGCATAATTCAGACTAAATAAAAAATGAATTTCGTAAAATTCTCTCATTTCAAATATTGGATATGTTGAATCAATTAAAGAAGTGGATAAAAACGCCTCTTCATGAAGCGCCTCAAATGCCGAAAATTATAACAACATTAGGAACGAGCCCAGCGTACAATCACACCATCTTACTCCTTTATAAAAATAAAGATGGCGGAGACCGCTATGAACTTAGAGTTTTATCCTTATATTACTCACACATATCCTTGTAAAATAAGCTAAATGTTTCTTTAAAATAAATATTTTAATATGAAACATATAATAGTCAAGGTTGAATACCATAAAGAGATACGAGCAACGGCTCAAAATTTTCTCAAAGCACTTAATAAACTTTTTTAAATAAGTAATGAAACTAGATCTTTTTAAAGGTGATCAACTTTAGGAAAAAACACCTTTTCTAAAAAACAAAAGCAGTTTTTCAGTTTGGACAGAAGAAAATTTTAAAAATATTATCCAATGTTTATTTTTGGGCACACGAAAAAATATATCTCTATTGATGTTCTTCTGTACGCCGTCTACGGTCGCGCTATTCACATGAGCGAAAAGATCATTGTATTCATCTTTATCCAACCCGTACTCTAATTCACTTATTAAGAACTGTATATTTCTTATTATTTATAACTTAAAAAGAGATATAATTAAGAGTAAAGTAAATAAATATTACTATATCATCACAATATAATTAAACACAATCTTTGAAGAATGAATTCATAGTATCTACATATACACACTTTATAATAAAATATATCTGTAAAAACAAATATAGTGGATAATATTCTAGTGATTTCCTTCATATTCATTATTGATGAGTTTCCCTCATAAATTACAATTTTTATATTTTTTATTATATATTCGATGATAAACATCGTTTTTATAGATTTAATTCATAAAAAATATGTCATAAAATATTTTTTGCAATTATTACTGTTACTTTTTTACAATAATTTTTATAAAAAAATATAACTATATTTATAATATGTATTTTTTATATTGACTAAAAATACATAATGAAATATGTGTCCTCTTTATGAAGTAAATTATATGTACATATTGTATGTTTACTTATATATATAATTTAAAAATATTTGAGGTAAAGTTATGGTAAAAATATTTAAAAATTATGTCTTAAGTGTTTTTATAGCGAGCACTTTTTTTCTTTCACAAACCGTAAATGTTAATGCAAACTATTTGGAAAACACTCCTCCAAAAGAGGAATTGTCTATTCCTCTGAAGCAACAAATAAAATATGCAAAATCTGAAGAAGTTTTTACAACTGCCTTTTATGCTCCATCTGTAAATTATCAAACAGAAAATGGAACAACCTTTGAAGGAAAAGTTGAAAAGGTTCTTGAACCCATGACTGTAGGAATGGGACTATTGCTTACTGGATATGCAATAAGTTTTATAGGTTCGATCATAGGTTGGATAAAGGACATCGTGTTAATGTTCAAATAATTCAATATATTGTATAACACTAGAATACTTGCTTCATTATGTATTATTGATTTTGTGTAAGTCATTACATAATGAAGCTCATCTTACTAAAAATATAAATGCTGTAGATTATATCCAAATATCCAAATTATGAATGTACGCATATATAAAGTATTTGAGGTAAAATATGATTAAATTGTTTAAAAGTCATATATTAATTATTTTCATGATGTTTGCCTTTTCTCTTTCACAGGTTGCAAGTGTACATGCAAAATATTTGCAAAAGAGTACTCATCTTGAGAATACTTTTGTTTCTGCGATAGAACAGAAAAGAAAAGATGTCATCCATCCTATTTCTCTCTATACACTCAATCTAAATCATGATGTGGGAAATGAAACGACCATTGAGGGAAAATTTGAAAAGGTCGTTGAACCTCTTACACTGGGGACTTTTGGTATTGGGATGGCAATTGGATATGCATCAAGTACGGTAGGCATGCTTTTAGGATGGTTAGTAAGCAAAATAATATTGTATTTTAAATCTCGTTAAAATTAAAGTTTCATCAGAATAAAATCTTCTCGTATGAAACATAAACTATAGATGCACGCTGTTTTTATCCATTATTGATGATAAAAATAATAAATTATTCCATTAAGAATGAAAAAATTTAAATGCTTCTGTTTCTCTTAATGTACACTCATTCTATCAATGCATCTATTCAATTAGGATTAAATAAGAGTAAAAGTATTGGTGATAAATGATGATTCAAGTATTGAAAAGTTATGTATTAAATATTTTTATAGTGGCTGCTTTTTTACTTTCACAAGTTATAAATGTTCATGCCAACCATTTGAAAAATGATGCTTCGTGGGAAGCTGTTTCCCTCATGGAACAAGAAAAGAAAGAAGCTATCAATATCGCTGCTTTCTATGTCCCAAATTTCACTTATGGCGTAAAAAGTGAATCTGTCATTGAAGGAAAAGTTGAGAAAGTGTTTGAACCCATTACTCTAGGTGTTTTTTCTACAGTAGGCGCTTTGGGTTTTGGATTCTTGACAGGAACTGTGATGGCTATATTTAGCGGAATAATCGGATGGGCAATCGGAAAAATTAAAGGCAAATAATTTAAAGATATTCAATTATTTTTTCTATTTAAAATAAAAATATTTTACAGCCTGCTTTTCATCATTTGGCAGGCTATTTTTATGCTTTTTTATGGATAAACCTTAGGTTACCATACTGTATAGTACAAATATAATATTTAATTCATATATAAGCTGATAAATTAAGCTCAACAGAGATTATTCAAAATATACATTTGTGCATGAAATGCCATAAAATTACCTTATAAATTTTCCAGTATGAATTTCAAGATGTTTCATTTCAACATTCATTTTAGCGAATTTAATTGTTACAAAGTAAAAGAGCATAAAATAGCTCTGAACGATTGAGTTTTATAAAAAAAGTTCTTCAATAAATACAATTCTATCTCTTTGATTTTATTATTCAAAAAGATACATAAGTAAAGATACGTTGTAAATTTAAGTGAATGAATCATAGAAAGAAAATTCTCGACTGTAACAGGTTTTCTGTGAACACTTGATCTTTGTATCTCAAAAATAAAAATGTTTAAGACTATTTCTTTCATTTTCCTTTTATTATTAAGTCAAAAAGAAGAAAATAAGCTTCTATCCATTTAATAATTTAAATATTATGAAAAACATGAAATAAATAACTTCATCAATTTGCCAGAAAAAAAGGATAAAACTTATGAAATATATCAGCACGAGAGGACAATCTCCTGCTTTAAGCTTTACGGAAACGATCATGACAGGACTGGCAAGTGATGGTGGACTTTATCTTCCAGATAAATTTCCACAACTATCATTTGATGCGTTACGCGCACTTCGTGGTCAGTCTTATACAACAATTGCTAAAACAGTTCTGTGGCCCTTTGTAAATAATGAGATCGAGTATACAGCTTTTGAAAATATGATTGCTGAATCTTATGCAACCTTTCATCATCCAGCAATCTGTCCGTTACAACAAACTGGAACAGATGAATTTATCCTTGAACTCTTTCATGGGCCTACTTTAGCTTTTAAAGATGTGGCAATGCAATTTCTTTCCCGACTGATGGATTATGTTTTGACTCAAAAAAATAGATGCGCAACGATTATTGCTGCAACATCGGGTGATACAGGAGGGGCTGCGATACAAGCTTTTGCTGGAAACAAACACTCAGATATTTTTGTTTTATTTCCTAAAGGACGTGTATCATCTGTTCAACAACGGCAAATGACAACCAATCAAAGTACAAATGTTCATGCCATTGCCATTGAAGGAAATTTTGATGATTGCCAAGCTCTTGTCAAAGCAATGTTTAACGATCATCATTTTCGTAAAAAAAGAGCCCTTTCAGGTGTTAATTCTATAAATTGGGCGCGTATTATGGCGCAAGTTGTTTACTATTTTTCATCAGCACTTTCTTTAGGTGCTCCTGATAGAGCTGTTTCATTTACTGTTCCTACTGGCAATTTCGGTGATATTTTTGCAGGCTATGTCGCTGCACGTATGGGATTACCCATTGCTCAATTGGTTATTGCAACAAATGATAATGACATCCTTGCACGTACATTGACCAGCGGGACTTACGAAACACAACCAATCGTCCATACCACATCACCTTCTATGGATATTCAAGTCTCTTCTAATTTTGAACGTTTACTCTTTGAAAGCAGCAATCGTGATCCAATGGGGGTTCGCCATGCAATGGAAAACTTGAAAAAAACGGGATCTTTCACTCTTGATGAAAAGCAACTCAAAAATATTCGTTCCCTCTTTTCCGCTGGAAAAAGTAACATGGCTGAAACAGCACAAACAATTGATCGTGTCTATAAAGAAAGTGGCTATCTTGTCGATCCGCATACAGCCGTCGCCCTTAAAGTAGCACGCGAAAATAAAAAACCACATATTCCAATGATCGTCCTTGCCACGGCTCATCCTGCTAAATTTCCTGATACGATTAAAAATGCTTGTGGACTTCATGCTCCATGGCCACCTCATCTCAATGATGTCATGGAAGCTGAAGAACACTTCATAAGTCTTGCTAATGATGAAAAAATAGTAAAAGATTATATTTCTTTAAAATCGCGTGCATCTTATTAAAGTTAGCTGCATTAATTTAAATCAAGAATATTCTAATACCCTTAACAATGAGGTCTTTAGCTTGTTTAATGGAGTCGTAAATACATGGATGTAGAAGTCTGTCGCCTTAGTAATGGTTTGACGATCGCCACACATACAATGCAACAGATTGATAGTGTCGCACTCGGAATATGGGTTAAAGTGGGCTCACGCAATGAAAGCTTCACACAGCATGGTATCGCCCATCTGCTTGAACATATGGCTTTTAAAGGAACCGAAAACCGTAGCGCTTTCCAAATTGCAACCGATATTGAAGATGTGGGGGGTGAAATCAATGCCACAACCAGTATTGAAACAACAGCTTACTTTGCACGTGTCCTTAAAAGTGATATCCCACTTGCTATCGATATTTTAGCCGATATTTTGATGCACTCAAAATTTGACGAAGATGAACTAGAACGAGAAAAACAAGTCATTTTTCAGGAAATTGGTGCCGCCCATGACACGCCTGATGATATTGTTTTTGATCACTTTACAGAAACAGCCTTTCGTCATCAATCCCTTGGTCGTTCTATTTTAGGAACAGCTAAAACTCTTCAATCATTTACATCTGCTGATCTTCATGATTTCATCAATAAACAATATAGTGCAGATCGTATGATTGTCGTTGCAGCAGGAGCCGTAAAACACGAAAGCTTTATAAAAGAAGTTGAAAGTCGTCTTGGCACTTTTCGCTCCCATTCAACCGCCTCTCTTCCTAATCTTGCAAATTATGTCGGCGGCGACTTTCGTGAATATCGTGATTTAATGGATACACAAGTTGTTCTAGGGTTTGAAGGGCGTGCTTATCACGCGCGGGATTTTTATGCGACCCAAATTCTTTCAATCATTCTTGGTGGAGGGATGTCCTCACGTCTTTTTCAAGAAGTAAGAGAAAAACGTGGATTATGCTATTCTATTTATGCTTTTCATTGGGGGTTTTCAGACACTGGGCTTTTTGGTGTTCATGCAGCAACTGGACAAGAAGGGCTCAAAGAGCTTCTGCCTGTGATTCTTGATGAACTTTCCAAAGCAAGCAAAAACATTCACGCCAATGAACTCCAACGAGCACAAACGCAATATCGTGCTAATCTCACAATGTCACAGGAAAATCCTTCTAGTCAAGCGCATCTCATTGCTCGCCAAATACTTCTTTACGGTCGCCCCATTCCAATATCGGAAACAATTGAACGCCTCAATCTCATCACACCTACAAGATTAACTGATTTAGCGCATCGCCTTTTTACAAGTTCCACGCCCACACTCACTGCTGTCGGACCTGTAGGCCCCCTCATGAATTTTGATGACTTAACATCAACTCTTTCATATAAGCTAAAGTAAAAAACTGCTTTTTAAAAAGAAGCATCACAATGAGCATGAATATATTTTATCATAAAATTTACCACTGAAACTCTTCTCATTAAATAAGTTTTGGAAATATTGGGCAAAGAGGCGTACAAAACTATCCAATTCCTCCTTCATGTGATAGAGATTCTAGTAAGTAAAGTTTATATTCATGAAATTTAGAAATTCATGATATAATTTTACGCTTTTAAAATATACAATTCCATCCGCTTCAAGTTTTATGGAAGCAAATGGATATGTGGTCTGTTTGTATATAAAATCATATAACTTAAGAGGAAGTGATCACAATTTATTCTGTAAATAAATGGTAAAAGGTGGACGTTTTTTCTTAAAAATCTAAATGAAAATTAAACATCCTAAAATATTGAGAGTGGGACATTGTGAAGAGTTTGCGTAAAATAATTGACATCATTTTCATTATCGTCGTTAGTTCTTTTGTCCATCTTACATCAGCATACGCTATTGAGCCCGTTAAGATTTCTTCTCAGGATGCTGCTCTTGATCTCTCAAAAGCCATTGAAATTCATCATACAAACAATTCTATTTTTCAAACAAGCACAGCACCAGGACCAGATGGTATTGTATGGCGTATTGAAGTGCAGGCAAAAAGTGAAAAATTTTCCGGAAACTGGGCAGTTTTTTCTCTTGCGAATCCTACAGATGAACAAGTCGATCGTCTCATCGTTGCCCCCCATTATCGCATGGCGCACTCTAGATTTTTTTGGCCAGACCTTGGATCAGAACGGATTCAGTCTATAACACCAAGTGAAGGTTTTTCTCTCGATCGTCAGCCGAGTACGAACTCTGATATCTTTCATATTACTCTCAATCCCGGTGCTGTTGTTACATTTGTGGCAGAACTTAACTCTGCAAACCTACCACAAATCTATTTATGGCAGCCTGAAGCTTATAAAGATGCCATTAATTCTTATACGCTTTATCATGGTATTCTTCTTGGAATATCAGGTCTCTTAGCCCTTTTGTTAACTGTTCTCTTCGTTGTCCGTGGAACAGGGCTGTTTCCTGCAACAGCTGCTGTTGCTTGGGCTGTACTTTTTTATATTGGTATCGATTTCAACTTTTTAAATAAATTCTTTGCAGTTACACTCACAACACAACCAATCTGGCGTGCAGGTACAGAAGTAGCCCTTGCTGCAACACTCTTCATTTTTCTTTTTACCTACCTCAATCTTAATCGCTGGCATTATCATTTTAGTTATGGTGCTATCGCTTGGATTATTGCCTTTTGTAGTTTGGGAGCCTTTGCTATTTATGATCCAATCAGAGCAGCAGGAATTGCCCGTCTATCATTTGGTCTTACCGCTGTACTGGGTATACTGTTCATCATCTATTTTTCAATCCGAAGTTATGACCGCGCCATTATGCTTATCCCAACATGGTTGCTTATTAGCTTTTGGTGTGTGGGAGCCTATGCCTGCATAGCAGGACATTTAAACAATGATATTATCCAGCCAGCATTAGCGGGAGGATTAGTGCTCATTGTTCTTCTCATTAGCTTTACTGTCCTGCAACAAACTTTTTCTCATGACGCTTTCCATGAAGGAATATTTTCCGACCTTGAACAACAAGTCCTCGCAGCAAAAGGAGCTGGAAATATTATTTGGGATTGGAATATTGAGCGTGATCGTATCGTTGTTCATCCAAACATGAAGACCCTTTTTGGTACTGAAATTCACAACCTCAATGGGACGATGCGTAACTGGATTTCGGCCTTGCATTATGATGATCGTGAACGCTTCCAAGCCGTATTGGATATCATTCTTAAAAATAAAAAAGGGCGTATTGATCAAATTTTTCGGCTTTCTTCCGGTGGTGGTTATTATCATTGGTTTTCTCTTCGCGCACGTCCAGCAATGCAAAAAGATGGGAAAATCACACGTGTCATTGGAACCATTGTCAATATTACGAACCATAAAAAATCTGAAGAACGCTTATTACATGATGCAATCCACGACAGCTTAACTGGCCTTCCTAACCAACAAATTTTCTTTGATAGACTACAAAATTATACCTCTTTAGCGAAAGCAAATATTAAAATTAGACCGACCGTCTTTATGATTGATTTTGATAATTTTCGCCAAATTAATCGTAAGTTAGGCATAGCCGTTGGGGATACTGTACTCCTTATAATCGCTCGTCGTTTAAATCGTCTTATTAACTTTCAAGATACCTTATCGCGCCTTTCAGCAGACCGTTTTGCAATCATTTTACTCAGTGAAACTGAACCACAAAAAATTGCAGCATTTGCGGATCATTTGCACAAAACAATTTCAGCACCTATTTCACTTTCGGAAAATAAAATAATTCTTTCAACGTCTATCGGATTGGTTACATGGAGTGAAAGCCGATCAACGGCTAAAGATATTTTTAATGATAGTGAATTAGCGATGATTCGTGCAAAACAAATGGGGGGAAACCATATTGAACCTTTTCGTCCTAATTTTCGCACTTTGGGTCTCGAACAGAATACTCTGGAAAAAGATATTCATTATGCCATAAAACGTCATGAGATGAAAATCCTCTATCATCCTATTCTTAATTTATCAGACGGACATATTATTGGTTTTGAAACAATTGTGGAATGGCATCACCCAACTTATGGAAAATTAAATGTCTCTGATTTCATAAAAATCGTAGAAAATGAACAAATCGTTATGGATTTGTCACAATTTATCATCGAGAATGCCATTATCGATCTTATGAATGTAGAAGAAAAATTTCCCCAGCAGTCTTTCTTTATTTCAATTAATTTACCAAGCGCAGAAATGATTCATCCGCGTTTTATCAGTCAACTGCGTGCCGCTCTGCTTCGCCATCCGCTCCACAAAGGGCGCTTGATGATTGAAATATCGGAATTTGTCTTAAGAAACAATCCTGAACAATCAGCACACTTTCTCGAACAAATTAAAACACTTGGAATGAACCTCGCACTCGATAATTTTGGAACAGGTTATTCATCACTGACCTATCTTGTGCGTTATCCATTTGATATGGTTAAACTTGATCGTTCACTGATCTCTATCGATTCTCTCAAGAAGAAGCTCGTTCTCAAGTCTATCATTAATATGGCAACAGATCTTAACTTGCAAATTATCGCAGAAGGTGTTGAAAATGAAAAAGAAGCAATCTTTCTCCGTCAAGAAGGCTGTAAATATGTTCAAAGTACACTTGTGACAAAACCAATTGCTATAGAAGAGTTAATTACTCTCGTTCAAAGCCATTTCCCTTATAAGCCAAAATATTGATTTATAATAATAAGTTAGCGTTATTCAACTTGAATTAAAACTCTGAGACCCATAAGATTCTTTTATTTCAAGATTTCTCTCATGTTGAATCAATCAAAACCATTCGCTTTCACATCACAAGTAGGAAAAGCTTAAGTGGAAAAAACTATTTAAAAAGGAGGAAAATACCTTTTCATGAATCATCTGAAGTGCTAAGCGCTGTCGCACCATTGGGAGTTGACAAAATATAACGATGATGCCCGGCTTATTACCTTAGAAGCGTAAAGATGGAGGCTCTGTGGATTACCGTAAGACCACTTACAAACGCTATCGCGAAATAGGCTTGGGAAGCCTGAGGGATGTTTTCTTAAAATAAAAACATAAAGGATAGAACAATGTGTAAAGTTAAAAACTTTAAAAAAACTCTACGCGTGTCCCATTTCAGAAGCAAGATAGATTGGATCAATCCCCATGCGTGTTAAACTTTTATCATACTTGCAACTTAAATCACTTTCAAAAAGAAAACTCGGTGATGTCGAACTGATTAACCAACCGTTTGTAGAAATTTCTGCCTCAAGTTGCCCTGCTTTCCATCCAGCATAACCTAATGCTACCAATGCATGTTGTGGACCTTGTTCACAACTGATCGCTTTTAGTATATCAATTGTCGCCGTAAAACAGACCTTATCTGCAATAAAAACAGTTTCTTCACAAGCATAATCATCTGAATGAAGGACAAAACCACGCGAAGGATCAACAGGACCACCATAGCGAACTGGAAACTGTTTTATTGGTTCAGAAAGCTGTTTTTTTTGGCCACTGTCTATTACACCAAGGTGAAGCAAAAGCTCTGGAAAATCAATATGATGTAATTGATTGAGAATAATGCCCATCGCACCAGCATCAGAATGCGCGCAAATATAAATAACAGAACGAATAAAGCGTTTGTCATTCATCCCAGGCATTGCTATGAGTAATTGTCCACCCAAAAAGCCATTACACTGCTTCATTAATCTGTTATTCTCCATAATTTACATGATAAAAGTTCGTCTATTTAGTACACTAGGAAAATAAAACTCCAATGAAAAAAAGTCACATATTTACAAATTTACAAAATATCCCAGCTTTCTTTTATAAAAAGCTTTTCGTTACTTTAAGCTTAACATTGATAGTTTTAGAATTACTTAACATTCCTGTAAATGCTCAAACAGAACAAAAACTCCAGCTTTTCTCAACCTCTTGGTATGAATCAGAGGGTGGTCGTATCCGATTAGCAATCACTGAACCTTCTCTTTCTGGAATGAGAGAAGGCTTTATTGAAATTGTGCTTAAACCAAGCTGGAAAACGTACTGGCGGAACCCAGGTAATTCAGGAATGGCACCCTTTTTTAATTTCAACCAACAAGTTTCTTATGAAATCTTTTATCCTACTCCACAGCTTTTTGAAACAGAAAATGATTGGTCATTAGGCTATAAAGATAAAGTGATATTGCCTTTTCATCTATCTTCTTCCAGCAAAAATTTAAGTGGTTCTTTCACTCTTGGATTATGCCATAAAATCTGCCTTCCTTTGACTGTTAACTTTGATTTTTTGCCATCTACTCTTAAAAACAAACCTCTGCCTATTTCCTTGTTAAAAAACGCCCAAGATTCTTTACCGCGTATGACGCAAAATGCTCTAAAAATAAGTGCCGAAAAAAATAATAATACCCTCCTGATAAAAATACAAAATAACGATAAAACAAAGCCTTACTCTCTCTTTTTAGATGGAGGAGAAATGCAAATTGGAGCAGCAAAAAAAGTCAGTGAGAATGCAGAATATACTCTCTTTAGCGCTCCACTCTATTTCGTACCAGAAAAAAACAACCATAAAATTTTTTATACAGTCTCTTTTAAAGATCACGCTTTAAGTGGAACATTTATATTCCATACACAGTCAACACCTCTTGCTATCCCATGATAAAAGAGAAAAGATTCTCAAACAGCCATTATGTTGGAAAACGCCCATTTTCCCGATATTGCTCAATTGCTTTGCGAGCAAGAGCATCAGCGCGTTCATTCTCTGGATGGCCCGCATGTCCTTTGACCCAGTGCCATCTGACTGTATGGCAAGAACAAGCATCCTCAAGAGCTTGCCATAGCTCCATATTTTTCACAGGACTTTTTGATGCAGTGCGCCAATTATTCTTTTTCCAACCTTCAATCCATTTAGATATACCGTTACGCACATAAACTGAGTCCGTATAAAGATCGACCAAACAAGGCTCTTTAAGCGCCTTTAATGCACGAATTGCCGCCATCAGTTCCATTTGATTGTTCGTTGTATGAGCCTTACCGCCATAAAGCTCACGTTCATGACCATTCCAGCGTAAAATTGCTCCCCAGCCACCAACTCCAGGGTTTCCTGAGCAAGCACCATCTGTATAAATTTCAACAACTTTTTGTTGACGAGCCATAAAATTTAAAAACCTAATTCATTTAGCGAGCTGACGTTACTGAAAAAACAAAGCTTGTGCCAATACTCCCATGGATCTTTTTTAATAACAAAGCTATCAGGCGGTGTATTAAACCAATCATAAAGACGTGTGAGTAAAAAACGTAAAGACGCACCGCGAGTCAATAAAACAATCTTGTCCAATTCTAAAGGGATCAAGGGTCTTATTTTTTGATAATTTTCCAATAATTTACGTGCTTTACTAAGATTATAGGAATGATCAGCTTCAAAGCACCAAGCATTTAAACAAATCGCTAAATCATAAGAAAAAAAATCATTACATGCAAAATAGAAATCTATTATACCAGAAAGACGATGATTAACAAAAAAGACGTTATCATTAAATAAATCAGCATGAATAATGCCTGTTGGTAAATTGGACGGCCAATTTTCCTGTAAAAAAGCCAATTCCGACTCAATTTTTTGTCCAAACTCTTTTAACAATGCATCTTCTGCGATTTGACAACGTTGCCATAATACCTGCCAATCCATAATAGAAAGCGTATTTTTACGACTGAATATAAAATCCTGTCCAGCTAAATGCAATTGCGCTAATCCCATACCGACTTCGCCACAATGACCTATATCGGGCTGTCGGATCCACTCTCCTTCCAGAAAGGTAATAATAGCAGCAGGACGTCCTGCTAGTTTACCGATCATCGTGCCATCATTTTGAAAAACCGGTTGCGGACAAGGAATTCCACGTTGCCCCAAATGCTGCATCAAACGACAAAAAAAAGGTAAATCATCTTTTGAAATACGCTTTTCATAAAGCGTTAAAATAAACCGCCCTTGTGTTGTCTCCAGCATAAAATTAGAATTTTCAATCCCTTCCTCTATCCCTTGATAAGACAAAAGTGATCCTATTGCGTAACGGGTTAAAAACGCTTTTAAATCATTTGGATGAATATTTGTATAAACGGCCATTATTCTGCTTTCGTTGTAGACATGTCTGTATTCTGATTTTCATTTTTTGCATTATTTGTTTGACCATTTACAAATGCCATATCTTGAGGCGTTAAAATGACGTCACGTAATTCACGACTCACTAAAAATCTTTCCGTTTCCACCACTGTTTCAGCTAATTCTATTGTCACATCATAACGCGCACGAAACGCTGAAATAATTTCATCAATAATAATTTCAGGAGCTGAAGCCCCTGCTGAAAGACTGACAACAGAAAGAGATTTTAGATTTTCAAAATTAATTTCATCAGCACGCTGAACTAAAATAGCTTGCCGCGCACCAGACTTTTCGGCAACCTCTACCAAACGTCGTGAATTAGAAGAATTTGGCGCTCCAACAATCAAAAACAAATCACTCCCCTTTGCAGCTGCCTTAACTGCATCTTGTCGATTCGTCGTAGCATAGCAAATTGACTCAGCCGCTGGGGCTGCTAATGTAGGAAAACGTCGTTGTAATACATCGAGAATTCCTGCTGTATCTTCAACAGAAAGCGTTGTTTGTGTAACAAATCCTAATTTATCTGGATCAATTGGTTGATAATGCAAGGCATCTTCTATCGTTTCAATAAGCGTCACAGCCCCATCTTCAAGTTGTCCCATTGTCCCTATAACTTCAGGATGACCCGCATGACCAATCAATATAACATGACGACCATGACGTTGATGGCGTATCGCTTGTTTATGAACTTTCGAGACTAACGGACATGTTGCGTCGAGATAAAACAAATTATAACGCTGTGCCTCTTCTGAAACAGATTTTGGTACACCATGGGCAGAAAAAACAACCGGTTGACCACGATGTTCTTCTGGAATCTCACCAAGCTCTTCAACAAAAACAGCGCCCCTTTGCTGTAATCCCTCAACCACGTAGCGGTTGTGTACAATTTCATGACGAACATATACGGGAGCACTATATTTTTTTAATGCAAGCAGAACTATCTGGATAGCACGATCAACCCCTGCACAAAATCCACGTGGACCACAAAGACGTATCGTTAAAGGGGGAAGCCCAGACATAAATCATCCTTATAATCTTTATAGCTTTAGTCTCATATTTAGACAAGCTAACATTGTACCTGAATAAGCAATGTAAAAAAAACGTGCAATATCACCTTTTGCATAAGAACACACTCTAATAGTGTTTTCTTACAGAAAAACTTTTTGAAATTCACTTTTTCATTTTATTTGTCTAAAGGTCAATAAAATACCAAACAAGAGATTCAATTAAAAGAGCTCCAAAGATCGCTGCCAAATAAAGTAACGAAAAGAAAAACGTTTTTTTGGCCATCAAAACAGTTTCATCATGGGTATCAGCTTTCCATAAACGATAGGCATAATAAATAAAAATAATGCCTAAAATTGTCGAAAAGATACCATAAAAAATTCCACCAAGACCAGTAAAACAAGGAGCAGCAGCGCATAGTACCATCAAAATAGTATAAAATAAGATCTGTTTTTTTGTTGAATATTCACCTCGTACATTGGGCATCATCGGAATGCCGGCAGCCTCATAATCAAGAGAGGAAAAGAGAGAAAGAGCCCAAAAATGAGGGGGGGTCCACATAAAAATGATTAAAAATAATAAAAAGCTATCAAAACTCACTGTCCCAGTTGTTGCAGCCCATCCAATCATTGGTGGGAAAGCCCCAGAAGCACCACCAATAACAATATTTTGTGGTGTGATACGCTTTAACCAAATTGTATAGATAACAACATAAAAGAAAATTGTAAACGCAAGAAAAAATGCCGAAAACCAATTAATGAAGCTCCCCATAATCAATACCGAAAGCAGAGACAAAGCCATGCCAAAAATAAATGCCTTTTGAGAGCTGATTTTACCCATAGGAATGGGACGCTTTTTGGTCCGTTCCATCACGGCATCAATGTCAGCATCATACCACATATTCAGTGCTCCCGCACCACCGCCACCAGCAGCAATACATAAAATTGCTAAAAAACCATACCACGGATTGATGGGGACAGGAGATACCATTAAACCAACCAGCGCTGTAAAAACCACAAGTGACATAACACGTGGCTTTAATAATGTGATATAATCACCGATACTGGACTTTGGTGGCATTGATTTACCATTCGCAACCGATAACTCTCCTGAAACAGACATTCCACTCAAAATCCTTTTCCATTTCTGTCATTCACAAACAAATATTATTTGGCAAATACTATCTTACTCTCTAGCGTATGAGAATGCCCCATTAAAACCAATTGTATTTTTGAGAAAAGAAAATATGGCATACCCTTCTTGTACGCATCCCCTAAAAATAGATAGAGATATTTGCAACAAAAATACATTTTTTCAATCAACATTTTCTCTTACATTACAAATTTATCATAAAAATGTATCCTACCAAACATCATAAAGCCATGCTGAAAATTTATCTCCTATAAAATGCTCTTTCTGTTCATTTTCCTTTATTTTTTGCATAGAGATGACTATATTTGGTAAATATTGGTTTTGTGTTATAGGTTTTACGTGGGGAATTCATTTTTTATGCGAATTTTATGCAAATCTATGCATGATTGTGTATATATTGAATCGGATAGGATTTTCTGTGATATTTTATAAATTACTCAAAAAAGCTTTTTTTATTGGTGCTGTTCTTCACACACTTTTTAGTAGTTTGATCAATCATGCTTTTGCACAAACGCCCTATGCGCAAAATGTTCCCGCTCCACAGACCTATGGTGCCTGGACAAAGGTTTGTACTCTCCCCCCAGGGACACCTAATATGCAGTGTGAAGTCGTACAAAACGTTCATACACAAGGTCGTCATGATATTACCTTGCGCGTTACATTTTATAAACTTCCCCAAAAGCAAGGTGCTTTAATGCGTGTTTTTGTTCCGATTCGCGTTGAGTTACGTCCTGGCGTTGGAATTAAAATTGACGGTAAAAATATGGGCCGAATGGAATATCGTCGTTGTCTTGGTGATAATTGTGTTGCTGAAGCTTTTCTTAAAGACGATATATTACAACTCTTTTTAAAAGGAAAAATGGCAACCTATTTTATCTTTACAACCCCTGAGCAAGGAATTGGAGGTCTCGTTGACCTACATGGTCTTGGCGATGCTTATGCAACTTTACCCACATGAATGAAATCAATGCCCATGGGATGATTAAAATCCCCTCATCTATTTTGAGAACATCTTAAATTAGATCAATAAAAATCTTCTAACCTCCCAATAAAAATAGGATAATTCTTATGAAATCGCTGATTGATCATTTTGATATTGCTTCCTCTAAAGTGCAATCGCTTGTACAGGAAACGCTTCATGATGCTGATGATGGCGAACTTTATCTCGAGTATAAAGAAAGCGAAGCCCTTTTATTTGATAATGGACAGCTTAAAAATGGCTCTTTCCACCAAGATATGGGGTTTGGTTTGCGTGTCGTTGCTGGAGAAGCAACTGGATATGCACATTCTAGTGAATTATCAGCTGCTGCCCTCAAACGTGCTTGTGAAGCTGCTAAAGCTGTTACCTACAATAATCACGCCGGACCTTATAGCATAGCCCCTCAGCAAACAAATAAGAGACTTTATCAACCGCATAATCCCCTTGATGCTCCGTCATTTGAAGAAAAAAGTGCTCTTTTGCAAAAAATTGATGCTTATTTACGAGCAAAAAATGATAAATTGCATCAAGTGACTGTTGCTCTTTCTGGCTCACTACAACATGTCGAAATTTTACGTGCAGATGGATATTTGGTTCGCGATATTCGTCCTCTTGTACGGCTTTCTATATCTGTGGTTGCGGCTGAAGGCAATCGACGTGAAAATGGTTTTTATGGATGTGGGGGGCGACAAGCATTTGAACAATTTATTTGTGAAGACAATTGGAAAAAAGCCGCAGACGAAGCCTTACGTATGGCTTTAACAAATTTAGAAGCAGAAGCAGCACCTGCAGGAACATTTGATGTTGTCTTAGCCAATGGATGGCCTGGTGTTATGCTTCATGAAGCCGTAGGTCACGGTTTAGAAGGTGACTTTAACCGCAAAAAAACATCTGCTTTTGCTGGACTTTTAGGACAACAAGTTGCCGCAAAAGGTGTGACAGTTGTTGATGATGGAACAATTCCTCATTGCCGTGGTTCTCTGACTATCGATGATGAGGGAACCCCTTCAGGATATAACGTTCTCATTGAAGATGGAAAACTCGTTGGTTTTATGCAAGATAGGCTTAATGCACGACTTATGGGGAGTAAATCAACTGGAAATGGACGGCGCGAATCCTATGCTTATGCCCCAATGCCACGAATGACCAATACAATCATGCTAGGAGGGGACAAAACACCTGAAGAAATCATTTCTTCCCTTAAAAGTGGTATCTATGCTGTTTCATTTGGGGGAGGACAAGTGGATATTACTTCTGGCAAATTCGTCTTTGAATGTACTGAAGCATACCGAGTAGAAAATGGTAAAATTGCTGCCCCCATTAAAGGCGCAACTCTTATTGGAAATGGACCAGATGCTATGAAACGTATCACTATGATTGGAAATGATAGTAAACTGGATAATGGTATTGGTATGTGCGGAAAAGCAGGGCAAAATGTTCCTGTTGGTGTTGGACAGCCTCATCTGCGAATCAATAATATGACAATCGGTGGAACTGCGCTTAAAGAATAAGTTTGCTCATTTCTGCCCAATATTACCCCCCTTCCCGTCTATTCAAACGGTTTATGAGGAAGGATATTTTTTGTATGCAATGCATTGATTTTAAAGATAATCCAACTCATTCAACTTGAATGAGAACCTTTATACCGTATTCTCTTATTTTTAATCTGTGTATGTTGAATCAATAAAAAACATTGATTTGTATACTACAAGATCCGTGTGGAGTAAAATTATACAAGAAAGGCATACCTCTCATGAACCGTCTCAAATGCCAAAGACTGTCATGTCATTGGGAGATAGTCAACATAACGGTGCTGCTGGCTTGTTCAGATATCCTCTCAAACATACCTTTTTCATAATATGTTCGTTTTTTGTGTGGAGTAGCACTGTCTTTTATATTTCATAATCAAAAAGTCTCAAATAAGAAAGCTTCCTATATTCAATGCTCTTAATTCAATGAGAAAAAGATTATTATTGTAGATAAATTTTGAAGAGATTTTTATAATAATACGCAAGTAAATTTTTTAAAATCTTCATGGCGTTAAAAAAAATTCAGGCTAAAGCTTCCAGCCCTTCTTCTTTTTCTTTTTGCTCAAAACAGCAACAATTTCAACGTGGGGTGACCACAAAAATTGATCAATGGGTGTGATTTTTTCTATCGTATACCCCCCAGCAACAAGAAGAGATAAATCACGCGCAAATGTAGCTGGATTACACGAAATTGCCACAACGCGGGGTATTGTTGCCTTCGCCAGTTCACGGACTTGTTCCTCTGCACCCGCACGAGGAGGATCAAAAACAACACTCTCAAAACACTCAAGTTCCTTTACAGAAAGTGGATGGCGGAAAAGATCGCGTCTTTCACAAGTGACTGTTTTTAAACCTGTTGAAAAACGTGCTGCTGAACTTAAATTTTCTAACGCACTCTCATCATTTTCTATTGCATGAACATTCATCTTTTTTGCCATACGCAAGGTAAATGTTCCTACCCCTGAAAACAAATCAAGAGCATTCTTCATTTTTTTTAAATGAGTCAAAATAATATTGCCCATTATATTTTCAGCCTCAACGGTTGCTTGAAGAAAACCACCAGAAGGAAATTCAACACGGACATCTCCAAAGTAAATCTCTGGTTTTTCTCGTTCAATCAAAACTTCACCGTCAACAGATAAACGTGTAATCCCATAAGAAAGAGCTGCACTGATCATTTTCTGGCGAAATGATTCATGGTGTATAATGCAACCGCTTAAAGCAACATCTAAGCCATTTTCAACGCGTGTTATCGTAACATGAAACCGTTTGACAGAGCTGCTTAGAAAAGCACAGAGCTCTCTGATATTACGCAACTGAGAAATAAGCTCTGGGCAGCTTACCGGACATTCCTCAATAGCCACGATCTCATGAGAAAGATAACGGTTAAAACCAACTTTTTGACCCTGTGGAGTCATGAATGCTGTTAGAGTTATCCGCCGTCGGCTATAGGGTTTACATTCTATTAAAGGCGCAACAACGCTCTTAATTCCATAGTTTTTAAGCGCATCAACAACCAATTGTCGTTTCCATACACGATAAGCATCAGCACGCCAATGTTGAAGAGTACAGCCTCCGCATTCTCCAAAATGCTGACAAAGAGCATCAATGTGTTCTGGTGATTTTTGTTTTAATGCTATACATGTCGCATATTTTCCATGAACAATAATTTCTGCACACTCTCTTGGCAAAGTAAAAGGAACATAAACAGAGCCGTACGGCATCTTAGCAACACCATAACCATTTGCTCCAATATGCTCGATTATGACATTGTCACTCACTGTCGCTTTTCTCCAAATAGTAAATATTCCACATTGCCATCACCCCCTGTAATGGGGGAGGAGAGTAAATCTTTTGCACGCCACCCTGTTTGAGTATTTAACCAGACAAAAAGCTCTTCAGCGGTTTCTTTAGCCCTTAATGGATCTAATATTCCTCCCTTACCAAGGTGCTTACGACCAACCTCAAACTGAGGCTTTACCAGTAAAACAGCTTGGGATCCCTTTTTAGCTAAAGACAAAACAGGAGGCAATGCAAGTTTGAGAGAAATAAAACTAACATCTGAAACAATAAGATCAATTTCCCGCCCACCTAAATGTTCCTGTTGAAAATCCCTCACATTTAAGCCTTCTAATAAGGTTATAGCACTATTGCCCAATAAACGTTTATCAAATTGATGATGCCCAACCTCAACAGCAATGACATGTGCTGCTCCACGTTCTAAGAGAACTTGTGTAAAACCACCTGTCGACGCACCAACATCAATGGCCGTTACTTTATCCGTTATAATCGGAAATGCATCAAGTGCAGCAATCAATTTCAATGCTGCCCGTGAAACATAATTCTGCGCTGGATCACAAACGACAATCTCTACATTGTCAAAAAAGGTTTGCCCCGCTTTAAAAACGGTTTCACCATTAACTTTAACAGTTTGGCGCATAATAGCATCACGTGCGCGGGAACGTGTCGTAAAAAAGTTTTTTTCAACTAAAAGAATATCGAGCCTTTTTCTGAAAGCCATCTCATACTCGAGTTTTTATCCTGTTAAAATCTCGCGCCCCAAAGCCGTCAACACCGTATTGATAATACCCATAGCATCAAGCCCAATCGTTGAGAGAACTTTTTCTGGTGAACCATGATTTAAATATTCATCAGGAAGTTTGAGTGTACGAACTTTCAAACCATGCTCTAAGAGCCCTTCTTGTGCTAAAAATTGTAATAAATGTGCTCCAAATCCACCGATTGCACCTTCTTCAATGGTCACCAATACTTCATGCTCACGGGCTAAACGACGCATCAAATCTTTATCCAAAGGTTTTGCAAATCGTGCATCTGCAACCGTTGTCGATAGCCCTTTAGCTCCCAACATATCAGCAGCTCGCAACACTTCTGACATTCGTGTTCCAAAACAAACCAGAGCGATCCTACTTCCTTCACGCAGAATACGTCCCTTTCCAATCTCTAATAATGCACCACGTTGCGGTAAATCTATACCAATACCTTCACCACGTGGATAACGAAAAGAAATGGGACCCTGATCATAAGCTGCAGCTGTACGCACCATATGCATCAGTTCAAGTTCATCTGAAGGCGCCATAACAACAAACTCAGGAAGTGTGGCCAAAAAAACAATATCAAAACTGCCAGCGTGCGTTGCCCCATCTGCCCCCACAAAACCGGCTCTATCAATGGCAAAACGTACCGGTAATTTTTGAATTGATACATCATGAATAATTTGATCATAAGCACGCTGTAAAAATGTAGAATAAATTGCAACAAAAGGCTTATACCCTTCACAAGCAAGTCCGGCCGCAAAAGTTACGGCATGTTGCTCAGCAATCCCAACATCAAACATCTTTTTAGGAAATTTTTCTGCAAAAGCATCAAGGCCTGTCCCTGTTGGCATTGCTGCCGTTATGCCAACAATCTTATCATCATGGCAGGCTTCTTCTATTAAAGCTTTAGAAAATACCTTGGTATAGGGTAGAATATTACTGGGTGCTTTAACCTGTCTTCCTGTTGTGACATCAAAACGGTTAACACCATGATACTTATCAGATGAGGCTTCTGCGGGTGGATATCCCTTTCCCTTATGCGTTACAACATGCACCAAAACAGGACCATGAGGATATTGGCGAACATTTTTTAAAACAGGCAATAAATGCCCAAAATTGTGCCCATCTATGGGGCCAACATAATAAAAGCCAAGCTCATCAAATAACGTTCCTCCAACCAAAAGGCCACGCGCAAATTCCTCTGAACGACGTGCTTTATCCAAAAAAAACTTTGGCAACTTTTCGCTCAACATCTTTACGCGTTCACGCAAATGACGATAAGAGGGACGAGAGACTAATCGTGCAAGATGCGCACTCATAGCACCTGTAGGCGGTGCGATAGACATATCGTTATCATTTAGAACAACAATCAAGCGTGCATCCAAAGCACCAGCGTTATTCATTGCTTCATAAGCCATGCCCGCAGACATTGCACCATCACCAATAACAGCAATGATATTGCGTCTTGTCTCTGCTTTCAAAGCACTTGCCACCGCCATGCCAAGCCCCGCCGAAATAGAAGTGGATGAATGCCCCGCTCCAAATGGATCATACACGCTTTCTGAACGTTTTGTGAAACCTGATAGCCCCCCCTCTTGACGTAATGTGCGAATTTTTTCTCTACGCCCCGTTAAAATTTTGTGCGGATAGGTTTGATGACCAACATCCCAAATAATCCTATCCTCTGGTGTATTAAAAATATAATGTAACGCAACAGTAAGCTCAACAACACCAAGTCCCGCCCCAAGATGGCCACCTGTTACAGAAACCGCATCAATTGTTTCGGCCCGCAACTCATCAGCCAACTGTACCAGATCAGACTCAGGTAATGCCCGCAAATCTTTCGGAAAACAAACACGGTCAAGCAATGGTGTTAAGACCTGAGACAAAAAAAATCCTTCCTATTATCTTAACTCAAGAGAAAGCAACAATAAAAATATATCTTTTCTACTCTTTTATTGAGCGTTTTACATCTTTTTTACTGAAAAAATACTCTTCTCTCTTTGAGATGATTGATGATCTTTCCTATTTTTAACTTATTTTATAAAAAAGAAATCAATAAAATTTACTCTCTATCAACAAAGATTATTGCATTTCTTAAGCGCCACAATAAATATCTCCAAATTTTAATATTATTGAGCGTCAAGCGGCTCTACGCCTTCTGGAGAACCTTCCTGTGAAAGCTGAATTTTTTCAACTTTGGCTTCAGCAACCTTCAAGAGTTTTTCACAATGTTTTTTCAGCGCTTCACCACGTTCATAAATATCAATGGATTGTTCCAAAGGCACATCGCCACGTTCTAAATTTTCAACAATAGCTTCAAGTTGCTTAAGCGCTTGCTCAAAGCTTAAAGCTGTAATATCCCCCTCTTGTATCTCTTTTTTCATATGAACCTCAAAAAATATCTGTCCTAGATATACGAATTCCAAAATCTTCTAAACCTAGATAATGGTGCTCTTTAGAAGCATAAACAATAACAGAGCCAATTCCTAAATATTTTAAAATTTGCGATCCTAAACCAATTTTGCGCCATTCTTCTTCGCGTTCAATCGCCTGCACATGATTTTCTGAACCGTCTCTTGCCATGTTTTGAATGCCAATCGTTGATTGTATAACAGACCCTTCACGCAAATAAACAAATACACCACGTTTTTCTTTTTCCATCATACGCTGCATCATCACCATGATATCTGAAGATTGACAAAAAACGTCATTTATAATGTTTTCATGGTGTAAATGCACAGGAATACCCTCTCCCTCACGGATATCACCAAAAATAATCGCAATATGTTGAACATCTTCCCAAGGGAGTTGATAACTTTGAATAATAGCAGGACCTACAGGTGTTTCAATCGGCATTTCTCCAACACGCTTGATCAATATTTCTTTACGCTGTCGGTAAGCAATTAAATCTGCAACCGTTATGATATGCAACCGATGTTCTTGTGCAAATTTTGTGATCTGATCGCCATGTTTAACACTTCCATCATCATTGACTAACTCACCAATAACACCAACCGGTGGTAAACCAACTAATTGACATAAATCAACAGCGGCTTCCGTATGACCCGAACGCATGAGGACCCCCCCTTCATGCGCAATCAGAGGGAAAACATGCCCTGGACGAACAAAATCATCCGCACTTGTATTTGAATTTGCAAGATTACGCACCGCTAATGTACGGTCATGCGCTGAAATCCCTGTTGTTATGCCGTGTTTAAAATCAACAGTAACCGTAAATTGCGTCCCGTGTGCAGAGTTATTATCTGGTACCATAGGAGCAAGATTAAATCGTTGTGCTTCTTTTTTAGGCATAGGTGTACACACAATACCTGTTGTGTGACGAAGAATAAATGCCATCTTTTCTTCTGTACAATGGGCTGCAGCAACCGTTAAATCACCTTCATTTTCACGGTCATTATCATCTGTCACTACAACAATTTCACCACCTTCAAAAGCTTTAAGCGCAGAAATAATTTTTTCTTCATTATACGCCATTATTCACCTTCTCAATCACCCAACTTGACCGCGATGTCTTAAATAATGGTCAGCAAGTGCACAAGCAACCATCGCTTCACCAACAGGAACAGCCCGAATCCCAACACATGGATCATGACGTCCCTTCGTTATTACGTCTACTTCATGACCATCAATATCCACAGAGCGACGAGGCGTTAATATGGATGACGTAGGTTTTACAGCAAAACGTGCAACAATTGGCTGTCCACTCGATATTCCCCCTAAAATACCACCAGCATGATTGGATAAAAAAAGTGGTTTTCCGTCATTTCCCATCCGCATTTCATCGGCATTTTCTTCTCCCCTCAAGCAGGCTGCCGCAAAACCATCACCAATTTCAACCCCTTTTACCGCATTAATTGACATAAGATATGATGCAATATCTTGATCAAGTTTTGCGTAAATAGGAGCTCCTAAACCTGCCGGAACATTTTCTGCAACGATCTCAATAACCGCACCAACAGATGTACCATCTTTACGAATTTTACGGATATAATCACTAAAAATTTGAACCATCTCTGCATCAGCTGTAAAAAAAGGATTATTTTCAACCTCTGACCAATCCCAACGATCACGATTAATCTTATGGGGACCAATGGCTATCACAGCTCCTCGAACAACCAAACCAGGAACAATTTTACGAGCCAACGCACCAGCCGCAACACGTGCTGCTGTCTCGCGTGCTGAAGCACGCCCTCCCCCTCGAAAATCACGGATGCCATATTTAACGTCATAAGTATAATCTGCATGGCCAGGACGATATTGATGAGCAATTTCTCCATAATCTTGAGAGCGTTGATCTGTATTTCGAATCAATAGAGAAATTGGTGTGCCTGTTGTAACGAATGTTCCCCCGTCTTCTTGAGCAATTGTTCCTGAAAGGATTTCTACTTGATCTTGTTCTCGGCGCTGCGTTGTATATAAGGACTGCCCAGGTCTACGCTTATCGAGATAAGCTTGAATTTCTGCACGCGTAAAAATAATTCCGGGGGGACAACCATCAATGACACAACCAAGAGCAGCACCATGACTTTCACCCCATGTTGTTACACGAAACAAATGACCAAATGTATTATGCGACATGAAAAAAGATCCGTTTCTCTGTCAAATATATGTAATAACAACGCATGTGGAGCTATACACAAAACAGCTCTTTAACTTCAAAATATTCTTGGCTACTTTAAATTTGGTCAAATCATTGCTGTCCAATACAAATCCTATACACCAAACTTATTCTTTAACAACGGAAATATCTGGAGCATCAACGGCTTTCATACCGATGATATTATAACCTGAATCGACATGATGAACTTCACCAGTAACAGAACGAGACAAATCTGAAAGAAAATAAAGGGCAGAATCACCCACCTCTTCAATGGATACCGTACGACGTAAGGGCGCATTATATTCATTCCATTTTAGAATATAACGGAAATCACCAATACCTGAAGCCGCTAACGTTTTAATGGGTCCAGCAGATATCGCATTAACACGAATCTTTTGGGGACCTAAATCTACCGCTAAATATTTCACGCTCGCCTCAAGAGCAGCTTTGGCAACCCCCATGACATTATAATTGGGAACAACCTTTTCCGCCCCATAATAGGTTAATGTTAAGATAGATCCACCATCTCGCATTAACTTTTCTGCACGTTTTGCTAGAGCTGTTAGCGAATAAACGGAAATATTCATTGTCATCATAAAATTTGATTCGCTGATGTCAATATAACGGCCACTTAATTCATCTTTATCAGAAAAACCAATAGCATGAACTAAAAAATCAAGTCTGCCCCATTTCTTCTCTACAGCTCTAAAGGCCTCATCAATAGAGGCACTGTCAGAAACATCACAATGCCCACAAACAAACCCCTTTAATTCTTCAGCCAAAGGCTCAACACGCTTTTTCATTGCTTCACCCTGATAGGTGAAAGCAAGCTCTGCTCCTGCAGCACTTGCTGCTTTAGCAATTCCCCAAGCGATGGAGCGATTATTAGCCAACCCCAAGATTAAACCACGCTTACCATACAATAAACCATTACCCTTAGCCATCAGCACTGCCCCATTGTTACTTAAAATTAATATTATTAATCTGCCTATGACACAGGTCAACTTTTTCTTCAAGTAATTGGTTTAAAATCAAACAAAAACTACGCTGTATATATAAAAATTTTACAAATTAATCCTTTTGCGTTTGCAAAAACTGTTCTAGCGCAGCATTTCCACCTTCCGGCAACATAACACGAACATGCACATAAAGATCATCTCTTGTACCATTTTTTAAATGAAGCCCTTTTCCTTTCAACCGCAAAACGCGATCAGAACTTGACCAAGCAGGAATCGTCAAAACCACACGTCCTTCCAATGTCTCAACTTCTTCTTTTGCTCCCAAAACAGCATGTTTAAGAGAAACGGGTAAATCAAGATGGAGCGTCCTTCCTTCAACCCGAAAACGAGGATGTTTTTGAATTTGAATGGTTATTAACGCATCTCCTGCTTGACCATGAGGGACCTCTTCTCCCTGACCTTTTAAACGAATAGTTTGTCCATCTTCAATATAATCTGGAAGTTTAATTTTTAACTTTTTTCCATGAGGGAAAACAGCTTCCACTTTTTCTGCGCCAACCATCTGCTCTAATGTTATGGTAAGATTAGCACGAATATGGGCTCCTTGTTGAGGGCGATTATAGTGTGTGGAATTCGAGAAGCTACCAGCTCCTCCAAACAGATCGCGAAAAATATCACTCGCATCAAAACCCGCCCCTCCTGAAGAGGAAAAGTCAAATCCTTTTGCTCTTCCTGAAAAAGGATTTTGTTTATTGCTAAAATTTTCACCAGCACCATAGGCTTGATAAAGTGGTTTGCCTTCCATATCAATTTCACCGCGGTCAAATTGTGCCTTTTTATCTTTATCACCTATAATCTCATAAGCCTGATTAATTTCAGCAAACTTCTCTTTAGCCTTTGCATCATCTTTATTGTGGTCTGGATGATACTTCTTTGCTAATCTTCTAAATGCCGATTTAATCTCTTGCGGTTTTGCGGTACGTGCCACACCTAGGATCGTGTAGGGATCACGCATATTGCCCTCTTTTCAATTTTTTCGTTTTCAAAATATCAACGGATATGTTGCTCAATATTCCTCATAGCTTCATCTGTCTATTCTAGAGAATAATTTCTTCTTTTCTTTATATGTCTATCAAGAAAGTAAAATACCAGATAAAATGAGATATTTATTTAATATAGCTCATTGTCTTCTATGCTAAAGACAAAAATAATGAAACCACCATAAAAATACTCATTAAAAATATATGAAAGCATTGGCTTTTTGAAAATAAGAAAAAATGGTACTCTACTTCTTGATGAAAAAGTAAATGAGAAAATATTCATGCTCACTGACATTTGGAGATACTATGAGCGATAAAATACCAACAGACGATCATTTTATGGACATGCAAAAACCTTTTGAACTTTTTGCAAAGTGGCTTGAAGAGGCAACGATAAGCGAAATAAATGATCCGAATGCTATGGCACTCGCGACAGTTGATGAAACAGGTCTCCCTAATGTTCGAATGGTTCTCCTCAAAGACTATAGTCCTCAAGGCTTCGTCTTCTATACCAATTATGAAAGCCAAAAGGGAAAAGAAATTTTAAAATCAATGAAAGCATCCTTAGGGTTTCATTGGAAATCGCTTCGTCGTCAGATCAGAATAAGAGGCATTGTTGAAAAAGTAACTCAACAGGAAGCCGATGCTTATTTCAAATCACGCCCCCGTGGGAGTCGAATTGGTGCATGGGCATCAAAACAATCTCAACCATTAGAAAATCGTTTTGTGCTCGAAAGAGCAATTGCTCAATATACTGCGCGTTATGCTCTAGGCAATATTCCACGACCACCTTATTGGTCTGGTTTTCGTGTTAAACCCCTTTCTATAGAGTTCTGGTGTGATCGCCCATTTCGTTTACATGATCGTCTACTTTTTACACGCGATTGTGTTGAAAACAACAATTGGAAAAAACAAAAACTTTACCCTTAATCCTTCAAGCGTCATCGTTATAAAGTTTTTCCTCATGCTTAAACGATTACTTTCTATTTGTGAAATTCTAAAAAGAGGTGATTTATTTCATTTCAAGAAGAATTTTATTTTTCTATAAACGTTGGTTGATAATATTCTCCATCGCTTGACGCTAGATTAGCGACAAGCTTATTGAAAAAAAATACTGCATTCACCAAAACAATGACTTTACTTTTGAACTTCTGGTAAGAGAAACAGTGATATTCAAAGGAAGCCTAAATAATACAATCATCATATATATTTTGATTCTGATGAATAAACAGAAAATGCACTTTTAATTAAAAAAGTTTTTTATTCCTCTTACAAGTCTATTTTTATTTCAATAAAACTTGACGGACTCGTTATAAAATACAAACAAACTTTGACAAATTCAAAAGAATTATAAACTTTAGAATCAATGAAAGTATCTTTGAATTTTCATTCCTCTTCCCATCATCACAGAACATATGATTTTATCTAACGTGTTGTTAAACTGCAGGATAAAAATATCATCCATAAACCACCACAGACTAAACCAGCAAAAATCACAAAACCAATAAGCGAATTGGATTTGAAAAGCTTAAGACATTGTGCACTGTCGTCTATATCAATGACTTTAATTTGAATAAGCATATGGATGCTTGCTAAAAAAATTCCCAAAAAACTCAATAGAGGAACTTTAGCCAAATAAAATGCTAAACTAACGAATATGACAAAACCACCATACAAAAAGACTAAAGCACGCTTGGTTCCTTTTCCAAAGAGAAGCGCTGTAGAACCGATACCAACAGTAGCGTCATCCTCTTTATCTTGATGTGCGTAGATGGTATCGTATCCTATGGTCCACAAGATTGATCCCACATAAAGTAAAATTGGTGCCCAGCTTAAACTTCCAAACACAACGGCCCACCCCATTAGTGCTCCCCAATTAAATGCAATGCCTAAAAAAAACTGTGGCCAATAGGTTACACGTTTCATAAAAGGATACAATGCAACGGCTATCAGTGACGAAATGCCTAGAAAAAAACTAAACCTATTAAATTGTGATAAAACGCCTAAACCAACCAAACATTGCACAAGTATAAAAACTTTTGCTTGAAACCGACTCACATGACCTGTCGGTAATGGGCGAGAACGTGTTCTCTCTACCTGAGAATCAATTTTATGATCAATCAGATCATTCCAAGTACATCCTGCCCCTCGCATAGCGATGGATCCTAGAAAAAAAAGAAAAAGATACCAAATCCAATGAAGAAGCATTGGTAAAAGAGGCTCGTAACGCATGTCATAAGAGAGAAAAGCCATTGTTGTTGACCAAAAACAAGGCCACATCAACAATTGCCATCCGATAGGCCGATCCCAACGCGCCAATTGCGCATAAAACCATAAAGAACAGGGAAGAAAATTATAGACCCATTGTTTGGCAGAGGCATCCATAACCCGTCCTTGACTATCATAGGACTGAACATGAGGAATATTTTTATTTTTTTTCATCAAATGATTTACCTTTAGTCTTGCGATAGAGACATTTCATTCTTATGAGAAGAGGATGAGATTAATCATCTTTTATGAGAGGAGCAAGCAATGAATATTCTTCTTATTGGCTCAGGTGGGCGAGAACATGCTTTAGCATGGAAAATAGCAGCATCACCACTGCTTAAAAAGCTATATTGTGCTCCTGGAAATCCTGCAACAGAAGAATTTGGTGAAAATATTAATTTAGACATTGATAACCACCCCCTTGTTATCGATTTTTGTAAAGCACATTCTATTGATCTTGTGATTGTAGGACCAGAAGCACCATTGGTTGCAGGTATAACCGACTCTCTTAATAGCGCCAACATCTGTGTATTTGGTCCCACTCAAAAAGCTGCTCAACTAGAAGGTTCAAAAGCTTTTACAAAAGATCTATGTCGTAAGAATAACATTCCGACAGCAAGTTACCAATGCTTTAATGATGCAGCTAAAGCCAAAGCTTACATTCATCAACAAGGTGTTCCCATTGTCATTAAAGCGGATGGCTTAGCAGCTGGCAAAGGTGTCGTGGTTGCAACAACAATAGAAGAAGCATTGAACGCCGTTGATGCCTGTTTCAAAAATGCCTCCTGCGATGCAGGAAACAAAATTGTTATCGAATCTTTTCTTGAAGGTGAAGAAGCAAGCTTCTTTTGTCTTTGTGATGGTAAAATTGCCCTTCCCTTTGGATCTGCTCAAGATCATAAACGTGTAGGTGATGGAGATACTGGAGCAAATACCGGTGGTATGGGAGCTTATTCACCAGCGCCCATCATGACCGAAGAAATGGTGAATCGCACCCTCAAAGAAATTGTTGAACCTGCTTTAAAAAGCATGCATGAAATGGGCGCCCCCTTTAAAGGCATTCTCTTCGTTGGATTGATGATAACGCAAAAGGGACCCGAACTCATTGAATTTAACGTACGATTCGGTGATCCTGAATGTCAAGTTTTAATGATGCGCCTCAAAGACGATATTCTGCCGATTTTTCTTGCTGCAGCTCAAGGGAATCTTAAAAATAAACCTCTTCAGTGGTCTGAAAAAGCAGCCCTCACCGTTGTTATGGCTGCGAATGGTTATCCAGGCTCTCCCCAAAAAGGGACTGTTATCCGTAACGTTGATAAAGTAAACAAACTTGCTGATGTGAAAGTTTTTCATGCTGGTACCGCATTGCGCAATGGAGAACTTATTGCAAATGGTGGACGTGTTCTCAATATAACAGCAACAGGAAAAACCATTACAAACGCACAAAAACGTGCTTATGAAGCGGTTGATTGTATCAATTGGCCAGAAGGCTTTGCTCGTCGTGATATCGGATGGCGCGCCATTGCGCGAGAAAACTAAATCTTTTGGTATTCTTTTTGACGATTTGATTCTTTCGCCTAACAGCATGATACGCTAATTTTCTTATTTGTTTTGGGTTGCTTATAATTTTGGAAAAAACGAGTCTATTTTCCTTAAAAAATAAAATACAGAAAAAGAACGCACTTCATTATCCATGCACAAAGCAATATTCCTCATGCTCTTTGGCCCATTTCACGATATTAACCGTGGAGAGTATAAATCGATTCCACCATCTTTATTGAATAAAGGCAAAAACCGATACCATCATTGTATCCAACCTCCAATCTGACCATAACCTTTGTTATCTAGAAAATTTATCAAAGAGTTTTTGCTCTTTTTTAATAGCATTCATCCATATGAGCATCCCTTCCTGATGACGTGAAAAACAATGATTTTGATTAGAAGAAAAAAATGAAATGAGAATATTATATTCGTCACTCTCATTCACTATGACAAAATGATCATTATTTGATAAATCAATAATTTGCTTTATAAAAAAGAAAGTAAAAAGACACTCTCAGTAATCTGCGTGTGCTTTAACGATATAGCAAAACCAAAAATTACATCATCAACAAAAAGCATTGAATATAATTGATTCCTGCTACTAATATGTGCTGCCAAAAAAACTCTTATTTACAATCCTTGGCTTCCTCTTTGCCTTAAAAAACGAAGACTCCTGCCAGAATCGATCTCTAAACAATCAGATTTCTTATTGAGTTGATTCCCCTTGTCTGCCCACTTATGTGCTTTACTGGTGTAAGGCTCGATAAACAAATTGAAGAATATTCACCTCGTCTGCTAAAAAAACCGCATGTGTGCAGCTCGCATGCCTTATATCACGGCACTAAAGAACCGCATTTACATCCCAATAAGATCGATGCTTATGGTCGCATAAAAATGAATGCACATGAATGTTACTGAAGTGCAATTCTATTTGCAATTACCAAACGCAAACCTAATGGATTGCTATAACGGAGTAAAAAACGCTTGTGTTTAGAATGCGGCGTTGTACAAAAAAATCGATGTAAATCAGAACGATCTTTTACAACCACAATGCGATTATCTTCATCAATCATAAGCATGGGAAGACCATAAGTATCCGCCCATAATCGCCAATCCAGAAGAACATTATTCAAATCTCTAGAAACCAAAAGTGGAATACAAGATTCTTCATCTACATGAAGTAACTCTAATGCAACAGCTCTTTCTCCTGAACGTGTTTTTACAGTACGTGCTGCAATTCCTTTGAAATGATAAGGGGGGACTAAATGCGATACGCTTGAAGGTTTATCCGTTTTAAAAAAAACACCGCGCTCATTTAATGAACAAATAACCTTATTACCCGTTTTGGATGAAAAATACGTCGTCGTCTGTGGCAAACGGCAAGGATCCAACCGAAATTCAAGCACCGCTTTTGCCTGATTAAAGCATTGATTAGCCATATACAGTGTCCCAATTTATCTTAAATAACCTACACCTTTTAGCAACTTTTCCTCATTGGATTATTAAAAGTTTGAATAAAAAACAACTTGTTTCTTTTTTGGTTATTAAAACCTAAACAAAAATATAGATCAACATTCTTGAATTATAATATTTTTCTAGGATTCATGATCCCTAAAGGATCGAGTGTTTTTTTTATTCCTCGCATAATATCCAGTGCGACAGGCGATTTAAAAGAACGAAGTTCTTCGCGCTTAAGCTGACCAATTCCATGCTCAGCAGAAAATGCACCTTGATAGTCCATCACTAACCTATGAATGCGATGGTTCATTTTTGACCATAACTGCAAGAATGCTGTCGTATCAGCGCCTATCGGTTGTGTAACATTGTAATGCAAATTTCCATCTCCCATATGTCCAAAACAAACCACCCTTGCCCCTGGAGCGATATCTTCAACAATAAGTGCAGCCTTAGAAATAAAATCAGGAATAAAAGCAAGTGGTACTGCAATATCGTGCTTAATCGATCCTCCCGCTAACTTCTGTGCTGGTGATATAGCTTCACGCAATTGCCAGAAAAAATCTTGCTGTTTTAAAGATTGTGCAACAATTGCATCTTCTATCACCGCCCTGTTCAAGGCTTTTTCTAAAATAATACTCAACACGGATGATGCTTCATCATTGCCTTGCAACGATGAAATGTTCATTAATACATACCATCCATGTTTCTGCTGAAAAGGAGACTTCTCACACATCTTATACTCTAAAGCCATTTGCAAACTGAGATTTCCCATGAGCTCAAAGCCCGTCACCATCCCTCCTCCATATTCTTGAGCCAGAGATAAAAATTCAAGAGCCTTTTCTGGACTATCTAACCCCACCAAAGCAACGGCTTTTCCTTTTATTTTTGGAAAAATCTTCAAAACGGCTGCAGTTATAACGCCTAATGTACCTTCCGCACCAATAAAAAGATTTTTCAAATCATACCCGCTATTGTCTTTTTTAACAAAGCGCAAATCATCCAAAAGACGACCATCTGGTAAAACAACTTCTAAACCAAGGCAAAGATCACGCATATTGCCATAGGCTAAAACAGCCGTCCCTCCGGCATTTGATGAAAGATTTCCTCCTATTTGGCAAGAACCTTCAGATGCCAAAGAAAGAGGGAAAAAACGACCCGATTCATCTACTTTTTTTTGTAAATCCCGTAAAATAACACCAGCTTCTACAACAACAAAATTCCCCTCAAGATTTATCGCTCTCATCTTATTTAACCGCTCCATGGATAAAAGAACGCTCTCTCCTCTTTCATCTGGTTGTTGCCCCCCCACAAGCCCTGTGTTTCCACCTTGAGGTACGATTGGTGTGCGTGTTTGGCTCGCTAATTGCATGATCAATGAAATTTCTTGCGGTGAAGATGGACGTAAAAGTAAGGGCGTTTTGCCATGAAAAAGCCCTCGCTCTTCAAGCAAATATGGTGCAATCAATGCCTGATCTGTTATCGCATACTTGGCCCCAACAATCTCTCTAAACCTCTCAATTAATTCCTGCTCCATGTTCATTTCTCCCTTGGAGCTGCAGCCCGTATAAGACGATCATTGATAGCCTCCCCTAATCCATATGATGGAATAGGTTCTACGGCAATACATTTCACTTTAAATGAATCCAATTCCTTCATGTATTGGAATAAATGAGAGGCTGCCTCTTCCAACTTTCCTTCCTCACTAAGGTTTAAACTAAAAACGGCATTTTCAGCCCCCATAACGCGCTTTGAACCAAATGCTAAAAGCGCTTCACCATTTTCTACCTTTTCTACATTTAAACGAATCGCAGCATCGGGAGCATAATGTGACTTTAACATCCCTGGAGCTTCAATCGCCGCCCTTTGATCTATCCGCTTTAGCGACTTTCCTACAACTTCTTCAATTTTATCAGCCGCAAGCCCCCCTGGACGCAAAAGATAAATATCTTCACCACAAATCTTAATAATCGTTGATTCAAGTCCTATTCTTGCCGCTCCTCCGTCCAATATCAAAGGAACAGATTTTCCCAAAGATGCAAAAACAGCCTCAGCCGAAGTAGGACTAATACGCCCCGATTGATTCGCACTAGGAGCCGCAAGTGGACGTCCAAAACATTGAACAATTTCCGCAAAACGACTGTCTGGAAAACGAATAGCTAATGTATTTAAACCGGCAGTCGTTAAAGGATGGATATCATGTTGTTCTTTTAAGGGTAAAACTAATGTCAAAGGTCCAGGCCAAAAGGCTTCCATGAGTTGGCGTGAAAGAAAATCAATTTCAACATAGCGCTCCGCCATTTCGATACCGTTGACATGCGCAATAAGAGGGTTAAATTGCGGACGCTTTTTTGTAGAAAAAATAGAAGAGAGTGCCCTGCCATTGGTTGCATCGCCCGCTAATCCATAAACAGTTTCCGTTGGTACAGCTACTAACCTGCCTTGTTCAAGAAGCGCTATTGCTTCTTTTATCGAAACGCTATCAAGTGGTCGAATCGTCATGACACATCATTCCTATAACGCTCTTTGAGTGGCGCAAAACTATAACGATGTAATCCTGCAATTGGACCCTTTTTATCAAGAGCTGTACGATGGGCTAGCGTTGCATACCCTACATGCTTCTCTAAACCATACCCTTTATAAACTTGTCCAGCACATTCCATCATCCGATCACGCGTTACTTTCGCAATAATAGATGCAGCTGCAATTGAGACGGAACGCTGATCACCCTTAATCAATGCCGTTGCGGGACAGGATAGCCGAGAGGGAATATCACGTCCATCAACAAGGATATAATGAACTGGAACAGCTAATCCTATAATACAGCGACGCATTGCTTCCAAAGTTGCTTTTCTAATATCAGATTGATCAATTGTACGGGCGCAAAGACTAGCGACTGAAACAGCTAAGGCACTTTGCAAAATTTGATGATAAAGTTTACTGCGTTGAAGAAAGGAAAGCTTTTTTGAATCATTTAACCCTTCAGGAATATGATTTTTATCCAAGATGACTGCCGCTGTTACGACAGGCCCAGCAAGAGGTCCCCGTCCTACTTCATCAACCCCTGCTATATGCAAAAAACCTTGGTTTTGCAAATCCAATTCATATGAAAAGTTTGGCTGAAGCGGCAAATTAAACATCTTTGATAAATCACAAATACAACAAACACCCATATATTTCTGTAACCTGCTTATTTTTTGCAAGCATTACAGTTTTAAATAACTCTTCAAATATTGCATGAATTCTTGCACAAAAGATAGAAATAAAATGCGAAATAAAAGAGTATCCTAACGTCCATTTTCGCTTCTAAAAGCTTATTCTAGTATGTATTTATTTTATCTAAAAAAACAAAAAAATAGATTTGTTTAGTCTCCTCTTCATTATCTATAATAGAATCAGGGTAAAATAGAAGTTTTTATTTCTCAAATCGTTCCCAAAGTCATGATCGGTTTTACAAACCAACTTGGGTACATTGATTTGATAAAAAGAGCTGCCTGTTGTGCTGCTTGTTGATTTTTAAAAATGCCAAAACAAGTTGCTCCCGTTCCAGACATACGAGAAAAAAGAGAGCCACATTCATCTAATATAGATAACACTTGTGTTAATTGAGGGGCTATTTTCAAAGCAGGGGAAAAAAGATCATTACGCGTTTCGTGTAAAGCTTCAACCAATGAATCAACGCTCTTTAAAGCGACTGGATCAATTTTTAAAGGAGGATGATGGCGCTTGTCTAACGCTTTAAAAACAGCTTGTGTTGAAATTTCTTGTCCATGATTAACCAATACTATTGCAAGAGAACAAGCTTCTTTTAGTCGTATAATCTCTTGACCAATTCCTTTAACTAAAAGTGGCTGCTGATATTCCAATGCAAAAAGGCACATAGGAACATCAGCACCAAGAACTAAACTCATTTTTGCTAATTGTTCACAAGAGCAATCAAGATCCCACTGTTGACGCAACATGCTAATAACCCCTGCGGCATCACCTGAGCCACCACCAATACCTGAAGCAATCGGGAGTGTTTTTACAAGTCGAAAAAAAGCAGGTTGAGCACTTTCAGGGAAAGTCTTACGCATAAAGTTCTGTGCGCGAATAACCAAATTGTCTGAATGAGATACAAGTTCTTTTGCAAACGGTCCCGTTAAAACAAACTGGTCACTTTCACAAGGCGCATAGTGTAGATAATCACCGCTAAGACTAAAATAAACCAAACTTTCTATTAGATGATAACCATCAGCACGTTGTCCTACAACATGCAGAGCTAAATTCAATTTAATGGGTGTAAACACATAAGAATGTCTTTGGAATGGAAATTGTACATCCGATGTCATATGACGTAATATTCACTTTTATAGGGTTCTTTTACAATTCTCCCCCTTTTATTCATACTTTTAAGCATCAGCCCTATAAACCGTTCGAAATATTCTTAATTTTTTTTCTAAACAAACAATAAATATTATGAAGAACTCTCATACAAAATAAACGACATGTTCTCATTCGTATCATTTCAAGCCTTTTTTCTTCTAACATCTGTTTTTTAGATAAAAATCCCTTTTGCTTGAATGTTCCTTTTTATCACAAACCATAACGCTGCCAAAGTGCTCGCTCTTCTGCGGCCATCAAAGCACTGTCAACGACCGTATAAACTGTATGAGCAGTCACCCCTGAAGGCGTTTTAAGTCCTAACAAACTTTTAGGAGGCGTAATAAGTCGAATTTTTGCATCAGGACCAAAGCGCTCTTTAATAACAGAACGGACATCATTCAACCCGTCAACCAGACCAAGCTCCACGCCTTTCTTTCCACTCCAAAACATTCCTGTAAAAATATCTGGATCACTTGATAACTTCGCTGCACGCCGCTCTTTTACCAAATCAATAAAAGTTTGATGAACTTCAAGTTGAAGAGACTTCAAATGCTCAATATCAGCTTTTTTTTCAGGCTGAAATGGATCTAGTGTAACCTTGTTCTTTCCTGCTGTGTAAACGCGACGTTCCACACCAATTTTCTTCAAAAACTCCGGAAAACCAAAGGAAGCTGAAACTACCCCAATAGAACCAACAATCGAAGAAGGATCTGCAAAAATCTCATCTCCCGCACAAGCAATCATATAACCACCAGATGCTGCGATATCTTCAATAAACACAAGAACTTTTTTATTGTTTTCTTCTGCTAAATCGCGGATACGCTTGAAAATAAAACGTGATTGCACTGGAGAGCCACCAGGAGAATTAATAACAATTGCAACAGCCGGTGCTTTTTTGTATGCAAAAGCCTTTTCTAAAAGATTGGCACATCTACTGAGAGAAAGCGTACGAGATATAGATGATGAATCCATAATCGCCCCTTTAAGGCGAACAACAGGAATTTCAAGTTTATTGGAAGAAAAACGGCGTGGAATAAAATTTTTTAAAACATCCATCAAAATAAAATCTCCTGAATTTAAGAACAATTAAATAGGCAAGGACAACAAAAAGGAAGAATGCGATACCATCCAAAAACGCCAATCAATCCCCACATGACAACCAGAAATATAACTTCACCCAAATCTAAGCCTCCTTAATAACAAAGTTTAGACTTTAAATAATAAACTGAAAAACACAAGAGAGCATTACAAAAGTTCCCAAAAACTTATACATCCATTATTGATTACATCAATCCGTGATGAAAAAGCATGCCCTTCATCTTCATGTATAACTAACGCTGGTAAAATCGATAAAGCTGCTCTGCTCCCCCGTTTCGCGTAAAATAAAAGACGAATTGCTGGGGTTGATGCACGCGCATGAATGGGGATGATACAGATACCACCAAAGCGACCTTCTAAAGCATGCAAGATATCCGTTAGTGATTGTGGACGCGCAATGAGCCCTAAATATCCACCTGGCTTAACGATAGCTGCTGCACTGCGTAGCCAGTTATCAAACATCGCTTCAGGCATAACATGTGCTTCAGATTTTTGTTTATCAGGTGTCTTGCGATCCATAGGATTATTAAAAGGTGGATTCATAATGGCAAAATCAAAGCTATTATCTATCAAACCTGCTTTTATACGAGCACTCCCTGTGAGCGTTACATCTGCTTTTAACAAACAAACTCGCTTAGAAAATTTTTCATTTTGCTTTAGCGTAAGTGTTTTTTGTGCATAAGATGCCATAAAAGATGAGCGCTCAACCAATGTAACATGAACTTGCGGACAACGCGAAGCAACAGCCAACCCTGCTGCTCCAGCCCCCGCTCCTAAATCAACAACCTTGCCCTTTAAATCAGTGGGAACCAAACTGGCTAATAACATAGCATCCATTCCAGAACGATGACCATGTTTACGGGGTTGAACCAAATAAAATTTCCCGCGATGAAAACTGTCTATTGTTTCATCACTCTGATTCGTTGTTTTATCCATTTAAAAGCCTAATGTTCACCTTTATCAACAACCCTTTGGTCCTTCAACTGCTGTTTTAATTTTTTTATTATTTCATAAGAACAGCATTACACGCGTTAAAAAACATTTCTTGCCCATATCATTCCAAGCTTCCACTTCAAAGCACCATCAAAAGCTTGAGTCAAAACAAAAGCCCCTTTATGCTAGCGAATAAATAAAATTTATATATGTCCATTGCAACACTCTAGGAGTCAACATATTGAGTGCCGTTATCAAACAAGAACAAATAAGAAATAACCAAATTTCTCTTCAATCTCTCATTCGCCTTACGCAACAAGATATGGAGCGCGTCAATCAATTTATTCTCTCTATGGCAAAATCAGAAGTTGAGATGATCCCTGAAATTTCTAACCATCTTATTTCATCAGGTGGAAAGCGATTACGTCCAATGATCACATTAGCAGCTGCTCATATGTTCGGCTATCAACATGACGGGCATATAAGACTTGCAACAGCCGTTGAGTTTATGCATACAGCGACTTTGTTACACGATGATGTGATTGATGAAAGTGATTTGCGACGCGGAAAATCTACAGCACGAATGATTTGGGGAAATCAAGCAAGTGTCCTTGTTGGAGATTTCCTATTAGGACAAGCTTTTAAAATGATGGTTGATGTTGGCTCTATAGAGGCGCTCTCTGTCTTAGCAAACGCTGCTGCAATTATTGCTGAAGGAGAAGTTATGCAACTTTCTGCCGCAAAAAATATCAAAACCAGCCCTGCAGACTATCTGAAAATCATCAATGCAAAAACAGCAGCACTTTTTTCGGCAGCTGCTGAAGTAGGCCCCATTATTGCTGGTTATGGAAATAAAGAGCGTTCTGCATTACGTGACTATGGAACATCTTTAGGATTGGCTTTCCAATTGATTGATGATGCGCTTGACTATAGTGGTAATGCTCAAAACTTAGGAAAAAATATAGGGGACGATTTTAGGGAAGGAAAGATCACAATGCCTGTGATTCTCGCATATGAGCGTGGGAATATGGATGAAAAAGCTTTCTGGAAAGAAGCACTTGAAGATGGTAACAACAGTAATGAAGCCTTCGCACACGCGCAACACTTAATGGAGAAGTATAATAGTATCACAGATACCATAGAACAAGCACGCATCTATGGAAAAAATGCAATTGATGCTCTTATTCCCATGCATGAAAATCTTGCTTACAATGCTCTCGTTGAAACTATTGAGTTTTGCATTGCCCGCGTAAACTGATTCTTTGCAAGAATCGCAGTATTTCTTAAAAAGTAATGAGATATGATTTATAAACGACACAATCGATTGATTATCTTGAAAAGGATTAGCTCCATGTGCTCTGCAACGATATCCCGACTTTTTACCCTCTTTATGGTGGGTATCATGCTGATGCCATCCCCTACCTACAGTAAAATAAGCGCAACGACTCATACAAGCTCATTTACAGGTGCTTATTTAGCTGGAAGGGTTGCAAATCATGAAAATAAAACAGATCTTGCGATCAATTATTTTAAACAAGCACTCGTTTATCAACCTGATAACATTGAAACACAAAAAGAACTCCTTGAAGCTATGCTCTCGGTTGGAGACTTTAAAGAAGCTGTGCAACAAGCCAAAAAACTTAAAGAGCAAGGTGTTATAACTCCCTTTGTTTCCTTAACGTTGTCAATAGAAAGTCTCATTAAAAAAGACTATAAGAATGCCAAGCTTCTTCTACAATTAAAAGAACCTCCCACAGCCAATAACCCAATACCTGAACTCATCGGTGCTTGGATTACATTTGGATCTGGGCAAAAATCTCAAGCAATTGCTGATCTTAAGAAGCTCAAAGGTCCTGTCTGGTATGAGCTTTTTATATCTTATCATCTAGCGCTTATGAGCGACCTTGCAGAACGACCACAGGATGCAAAAAAATATTTTATTAAAGCACTGAATAACAAACAGGGGACTCTTATCGCTCCTAACACCTATGAACGTATTATTACAGCCTATGCCTCATTCCAATTGCGCAATAATATGCGTAACCAAGCTCTTCAAACAATCCAGCATGGCGAACAAATGTTGTCAGCTCGAGAAGTTTTCCAAAACTTTCGAGAAAAAATTGCAAAAAATGCTTTCTTAGAAAGATTGATTAAAACACCTCAACAAGGAGCAGCCGAAGTGTTGTATAATTTTGGAACAGCTCTCAACCATAAAAACTCAGGACGTATTGCACGTATTTTTAAACAATTATCTTTCGCTTTATATCCTCAAAATGATGCAACACTGTTTCAACTCGCACATATTTCTGCTAAACTGGATGATCTTCATCAAGCCATTAAACTTTATCGCGCTTTATCTCCTAAATCTCCTTATTATAAAGATGGACAAATTCATCTTGCATTCCTTCTTGCCAATAACAACAATTACAAAGAAGCAATAAAACTACTGACGTTGTTAAATAAAAAATTTCCCAATGATCGTAACATTTTGATAACGCTCGTTGCTTTTTATATGCAGGATCATAAATTTCTTGAAGCGACGAAAACTCTAGACTATGCGATTGCTCAGATAAAAAACTTTCAGCAAGACGATTGGAAACTTTTTTATCAACGTGGTATTGCTTTTGAACGTCTAAAACAATGGCCAAAAGCAGAAATTGACTTGCGAAAAGCCCTTGAACTTTTTCCAAACCAACCGCAGGTTCTAAACTATTTAGCCTATTCCCTTGTAGAGCGAGGTGAGAAACTTAAAGAATCACTCCATATGTTGCAAAAAGCTTCTTCTTTGCAAGCTCATAACAGTCATATTCTTGATTCTTTAGGGTGGGCTTATTATAAACTAAAAGAATACAACAAAGCAGTCCAAATATTGGAAAATGCTGTCAGGTTACAACCTGAAGACCCAACATTAAATGATCATTTAGGGGATGCCTATTGGAAAGTTGGACGTAAACGTGAAGCAATATTTCAATGGAATCACGCAATTGACGGAAAACCAGAAAATTCTAAACAAATTCAAGAAAAATTGAAATTTGGTTTGCAATAAACAATGCTTAACCGTAAACCACATAAAATAATAAACAGAGAGACTGAAATTTTTTTGGTTGCTGTTTGTGTCGTTCAATATTTTAAAGAGTATAAAGTGTGAAATTACCTGAACATCTTAACCCTAAACGTTCTTTTCAGGGACTCATCTTAACTTTGCAAAATTATTGGGCCCACTATGGGTGCGCGATTTTGCAACCTTACGATATGGAAGTTGGAGCTGGAACTTTCCATCCAGCAACAACGCTACGCTCTCTAGGTCCGAGACCTTGGAAAGTCGCTTATGTGCAACCTTCTCGGCGTCCAACAGATGGTCGATATGGTAAGAATCCAAATCGTTTACAACACTATTATCAATTCCAAGTGCTTCTCAAACCCTCTCCACCCAATCTACAAGAACTTTATATAAAGTCGCTACAAGCTATCGGGCTTGATACGAAACTACATGATATTCGTTTTGTTGAAGATGACTGGGAAAGCCCAACCCTTGGCGCTTGGGGACTTGGATGGGAATGTTGGTGCGATGGGATGGAAGTCTCTCAATTTACTTATTTTCAACAAGTTTGCGGCATTGAATGCGCCCCAGTTTCAGGAGAACTCACATATGGTCTTGAGCGTCTAGCAATGTATATCCAAGGGGTTGATAACGTCTATGATCTCAACTTTAATGGTTTGGAGAAAGAAAATAAAATAAGTTATAGAGACATCTTTCTACAGGCAGAACAGGAATATTCATATTATAACTTCGAATTTGCTGATACGAAACTGCTCCACCAACATTTTATCGATGCCGAACGCGAATGCAATGCACTTCTTAATGCCGGAAAACCCAATAAAGAAAATGCATTCCATCGCTGTGTTTTTCCTGCCTATGATCAATGTATTAAAGCGAGCCATATTTTTAATCTTTTACAAGCACGTGGCGTTATTTCTGTAACTGAACGACAAAATTATATTCTTCGCGTTCGTGATCTCGCACGCCGTTGTGGGGAAGCCTTCTTACTCACAGAAGCTGGACAAATATATACTGGAGAAGCCTAATGTCTGATCTTCTTCTTGAACTTTTCAGTGAAGAAATCCCTGCACGTATGCAACGAAAAGCTGCTACTGATCTTAAAAAAGCTGTTACAGATCAACTTGTCAATGCTGGATTGACCTATAAAGCTGCTCGTGAATATTGGACCCCCCGTCGACTAACATTGGACATCCGTGGACTTTCTATACGCTCAAAAGATATCCATGAGGAACGCAAAGGTCCCAGTACAAAATCACCACAGCATGCAATTGATGGTTTTCTCCGAGCAACGGGGCTCAACGATATTTCTGAAGCACAGATTGGACATGATGATAAAAAAGGTGATTTTTATATTGCTAAAATTGTAAAAAAAGGTAGGGCAGCAGAAGAAATTATTGCTGATATTTTACCAGATATTATTCGCAACTTTCCGTGGCCAAAATCTATGCGTTGGGGAAAAGATTCCGCAAAAAGTGGTGCTCTAAAGTGGATTCGACCTTTACAAAATATTCTTTGTGTCTTCGGGCCAGAAATTGGTGAAACGCATGTTATCCCATTTACAATTGGTTCTCTTGAAAGTAACAATCTCACTTATGGTCATCGTTTCTTAAGCGACGGAAAGCCATTCCAAGTGCGCCGCTTTGATGATTATGTGATGCAACTTGAAACCCATAAAGTGATTCTGGATGCAGAAAGACGAAAGAATATTATTTTAGCGGATGCCCAAAATCTTTGCTTTGCAAACGGTTTAGAACTGGTTCAAGATAATCTCCTCCTAGAAGAAGTTGCGGGTCTTGTTGAATGGCCTGTTATTCTTATGGGTGATTTTGATAAATCATTCCTTGATATTCCTCCAGAAATTATTCGCTTGACCATTCGAGCTAATCAGAAATGTTTTGTCACCCGTAAACAAGGAGAAAAGGTAAAACTTTCTCATCACTTTATTCTTGTTTCTAATATTCTTGCCAACGATGAAGGCAAAGAAATTTCGAAAGGAAATAGTAAGGTTGTTCGTGCCCGTCTTTCGGATGCCCTTTATTTTTGGCAAACAGATCAGCATGATTTGCCCGATATTCAACACTTGGAATCTTCTGTAAAAAAATTTGATCTTGATATAAAGAAACCTCTTGATCAAAGAATGGCGCGACTTGATCATTTGAATGTAACTTTTCACGCCAAATTAGGGACGCAAGGTGCAAGAGTAGAACGCATCGCTAAACTCGCCCAAGAAATTGCACCTTTGATACAAGCAGATCCTCTTTTAGCAAAGCGTGCAGCAATCCTTGCAAAAGCTGATTTGCAAACGGAAATTGTCGGAGAATTTCCTGAACTACAAGGGGTTATGGGGCAAAAATATGCCCTTCTGCAAGGGGAAGATCCTCGCGTAGCTGTCGCAATTGAAGAGCACTATAAACCTCAAGGACCAACAGATCGTCTTCCGCAAGAACCACTTGCTATAACCATTATGCTCGCCGACAAAATTGACATGCTGGTTGGCTTTTGGCTCATTAATGAAAAACCAACGGGCTCGAAAGATCCCTATGCATTAAGACGAGCAGCCTTGGGAATTATTAGGCTTGTTCTTTCACGAGACTGGAAAATTAATCTTATGCCACTGTTTCAGTTGGCAACGGATCTTTTCGTACAACAAAAAAATAAATATGAAATCTCTCAACAAGAAAATCCACAATTGCAGAATTTTCTTCCAGAAAAAACAGAGTATATTTTATCCGATCTGTTATTCTTTTTTCATGACCGTTTAAAAATCCATCTAAAAGAGGAAGGGGCTCGCTATGATGCCCTTGAAGCGGTTTTAAACAAAGATTCTGATGATTTTTTATTGGTTGCACGTCATGTCGAGTCTCTTATCGCTTTTATTAATACCCATGATGGAATGAGTTTTGTAGCCTCTGTAAAACGTACTGCCAACATTCTTGAAAATGAATTTCAAAAAAACACAACAATAGCGCATGAAATTAATCCTGAGCTCTTTGTTGAAAAAGAAGAAAAGCAGCTCTATGATGCAATCTGTGAAGTGGAAAGAAAGGTTCTTGCGCCCATCAATACAACAGATTTATCATTTGCACTCGGTATTCTAGCGCCGCTTGGAAAATTGATAGATCTCTTTTTTGAAAAAGTATTGGTAAACGATAAAAACCCTAACGTTCGTGCGAACCGCCTAGCTCTTCTAAAACGTATTCACACACTTACACAAGCAGTTGCAGATTTCTCAAAACTTGTCCTTTAAAACTAAAATGTCTTATGAACTGATAAAAATAATAAAGATAAATTTTTTCTTTTTTTATTAATGAATATTTCAGAATATTATAAAGAATTTCCCCGTGGAATTTGCTCTAACTTTTTAAAGCAGTAGAACTTTTTATCATCAATGATACTTTATATTGAGTCATAAACACTACATATCGTAGATTTCTCATCATAAGTCTCTCTCTTATTGAATCAATTAAAAAAACTCCTCCGCACCCTACAAGCTGGGTGAGTGTGTCGATAACTTATTGAAAAAATAGTAAAAGTTCTCCCCATGAACAATGTCAACTGCTATTGAAAAATGAAGAGAATTGGCTAGGTAAAATAGGTGCTATCTGTTTGCACTCTTATTAAATAAAAAGATATCATACTCAGTAGATTTTATACACTTTATGGGGAGGGGGCCTCTTCACAGACTCTGTCATAAAATGAAGGAGAAAAGTATGTTGAGAATTTCTCTCCAAAATAAGCATATAAATGTGTACCGCATGGCTATTCTATAAAATAAAACCCCTTTGGATTGCTTATTCATTGGCTTTCTTTAAAGAAATCTTTTTTAAGTCTCCCAAGCCCTTTTTATGACGGAGACCATAAGTGTGTATAATGATAAAGCCATTTAGCCGCCTATCTTTGCCCTTGTAAAAGGAGCCACTCACATGCTTTTACCAGCCCCAAATGCTGCCGATAATCCTTAGCTCTTGAGAGAGTTCATAAGAGATGACTTTTCTTGCACAATTTTGTCCACAAACCATTCTCCCTTGTCGCGTGCAAAAAAACGATTTTGATTAATTCAAAATAGAACAGTTTTGAAATGAGAAAGGTATTTTCCATAAAACTGCCCAACATAAAAGCAGTTGCTCAATACAAAAATCGTCACACTATCTTAACTGATAATATAACAACAATGCTCGCTTATCGCTTCATACAAACAAAGACAATGGCACTTCTCATTATAATCTTTATGAAGAAAATCAAAAGATCAACCTAAGCTAGAGAACACGGCCCTTTAAACTCAATCCACAGCAAACTCACGACTAGCATCATGATATAGTAGATTAAAGCATTTGATATTGAAAAAATTATGCACTTAAAGAAGTAGTTTTGTATCTCTAAAATACCACTAATTAAGATATGTTTTCATCTTTCTCAATGATTCTTTCGAGAGAGCCTCTTTAACAAGTTCGTCTGCCCTGTTAGAATCTAATTCCTTTGCAATAAGGGTACGTGCTGTAGAAATTGCCAAATCGATAGCCGATGAAGAAACCATGCGGATTGCATCCGCTTCTGCTTGAGCAATTTTTTGCTCAGCCAGTTTATTGCGGTTTTTTACATATTCTTCCGCTTTTTTACGAGCTTCAGCAATCACGGATTCAACTTCATGCTTTGCCGCTGCAATAATTTCTTGTGCATCTTTTTCTGCTTCTGCATGCTTGCGTTGATATTCAGCTAATATTTCCTGTGCCTCTTCACGAAGACGTAGAGCCTCATCCAGCTCATCTTTGATACGCTTCGCGCGTGCATCAAGATGATGTAAAACTTTCTGCGGAATCTCGAAATAGACTAAAAGAGCTAAAAAAAGAACTAATCCAACAAAAGCCCAAAAAGTATCACTCATTTTTGTCTTCCTCAATAATCCGCAATTTTAATAACTGAACGAACAGCCTCTTTGCTGAGATCAACATCAATCAATTTTTTCACGACTTCAATGGCGACTTCTTCAGCGATAGAACCAACATTTTGCATCGCTTTATCGCGAATTTTTGCTATCTGTTTTTCAGCCTCTGCAAGCTTTTTCTCTAAACGCTCTTCAATTTCCTTCCGTTCAAGCTCCGCCTTTTGTTTTAATTCTTCACCAGCAGCTTGTGCTATGGTATGAGCTTTCAAACGCGCTTCTGCTAATTCACGTTCATAAGTTTCAACAACAGTATCTGCTTCCTGCTTCATGCGCATTGCCTGATCTAAATCAGATGCAATCCGATCTCGACGTGTTTCAATAACACCGCCAATACGCGGTGCAATCACACGAGAGATAAACAGATAAAAAAGCCCGAAAGAAATTGCCAACCAGAAAAAATGCGAACTAAAATGAACAAAATCAAAAGGCGGAAACACACGATTTGCATGCTCTGCCACTTTTTTGATATGTTCTATCGACGTTTCAGTGTTCTGTGCATAAGCGCTGGAAACAAACATCTTTTTTCATCCTTTAAATAGCTTAAGCTTTCTCTCACCGATGATAATTGACAAACATTTTTCTGATTGAGAGCTAAAAGGGTAAATCTTTCCTCATAGTGAGAACAAACATACCCTTTTGATGATGTTAAACCCCAAAAAGAAGTAATAAAGCAATGAGCAATGAAAAGATACCCAAAGCTTCTGTCACAGCAAAACCAAAGACGAGACGTCCAAACTGACTATCTGCGGCTGATGGATTACGTAACGCACCAGAAAGATAGCTCCCAAAAATATTACCAAGCCCTAAAGCTGTTCCAGCCATACCAAAGCAAGCAAGACCAGCTCCAATATATTTTGCTGCAAGCACCATTTCCATATTATTCTCCTTTAAAGTGAAATTGCACTATTCGACGGAAAACCGCCAGTTTTATTAATGTCCTGGATGAATTGCATCATTAAGATACATACATGTTAAAACTGTAAAGACATAAGCTTGAAGAAATGCAACCAAAAACTCAAGAGCCGTAATCGCTACAGTCATAATAAGAGGCAAAATCGAACCACCAACGCCCACGATTCCTACCCCAATCATTGAAACAACAAAACCTGAAAACACTTTGAGCGTAATATGACCAGCTAGCATATTCGCAAAAAGACGAAGCGAAAGACTGATGGGGCGAGAGAGAAAAGAAATAATCTCAATCATTGTCACGAGAGGCAAAACGACGACAGGAACCCCACTTGGAACGAACAGTTTTAAAAAACTGACCCCATGCTTATAAAAACCATAACCAATTACCGTCAAAATAACCACCATTGCCAACGAAAACGTGATCATGATCTGAGAGGTCACCGTATAAAAATAAGGGAAAAGACCAATAAAGTTAGCAACCAAAATAAAGGTAAACAGAGAAAAAACTAAAGGAAAAAACTGCATACCCTGTACACCAGATGATTCTCGCAAAGTCGACGCGACAAACTCATAGGCCATTTCTGAAAGAGACTGCATCCGTGTTGGAACCAATCCACGGCTTGACGATGAAATAAAGAGAAAAACAGAAGTTATAACAACTGTAACGACTGTAAACAATGATACATTTGTAAAGGATAAATCCATATTCCCTATGGAAATCTTAATCAGCCGTGAAATCTCAAACTGATGAATAGGATCTGGAGCGTGCGCTGTCACTTCAACCTCATTTATCGGACCTTCTCATTGGTCTCTTTATTTTGTTCATCTTGGCGCAATACGCCTTTTTGCCCTAATTGACTGGAGGAAACATACCCCACAGACCGAAGAATACTCAATACACCAGCAGCAAATCCAAGAAAGAGAAAAAACACCAATCCCCACGGCCATGAACCTGCTAACTTATCAAACCCTACCCCCAAAACAATACCAACAATAACACTTGCCAGAAACTCACTGGAAAGCTTAATAGCATCCGCCATCCTTCCTTGTGATTTTTCCCGCCTATCCTTACGTTCCCGCTTCCTTAATGCTTGCTTGCGCACTAAAGCTACGCTTAAGTTCTTACTACGACATTCCAAATCCTCTGAATGAAAACACTCTCTTTGCTTTTTCTCTTCAGCCTTCTTGCGGCTTATAACGGGTTTTTCGCCCATCGCCATCATTGGCTCCTTCATCAAAAAGCAAAGTAAAAATGCATCTCATAAAACCGTGTGCATCATATTGTTCCCGAATTTATTCGTCAAGATACTAAAAGAAATCTATCACAAATTATCGTATAAATTTTATCGCCTAAATAACGTATTTTTCAATTCACATGCTTTTTTAAAAAGCTTTTGTGAATAATATAAAACTCATAGCCCCATCCTCTTTATGCTTATGAAAAGTCAAGCAAGCACCATTATACACTTTTTTAACTCCAATGTTGTAACACCCCGCGTCTTTTAAAAAGCATAAAAGGTATTTTTTCTTTCATCGTTTTTACTTACACATCAAACCTACGTATAATGAGAACATCATGTTAATTAATTCAATATGAACATGTTTGAAATATGAAAGAATTTTATGATTTTCGACGTTCTTAAATCAATATAAAAGTGATGATTTATCATAATAAATCAAAAGATTATAAAATTTATAACGCTAAACATTAATACACTTGCACATCATCATTCTCGCTTGCAAACAAATGGAATGCTGTCTTTTTTCCATCAAAATTATATCTTTTCTTCCTATTCTTTAAATATTCTGAACATATGTGAATTTATATACACAAAACACATCGTGTAACACTTTGATAAGAGTGCACAAACATAACTGATATCTTCTTCTTGGTAACATAATAGACTAAACACCTCTCCACTGGTTGTGAATCAATTGCGTAGGCTTTACCCATCATGCGTTCATGAAAATTTATATACCATTGAAAGCTGAAAATAATGTGAAATCATTCACTAGGTCTTGTACGTTAATACCTATTTACAGGCACTATCGTGAAATGGGCTTAGAAGCATAAAGAGATTTTTCTTTAAGTCTGCGATATAATGAATGACAATTTTAAATAGAATACAATAAAACTCGAATACGATCGCTATACCGTTTTATATAATTTTAATCTAATTTTTGAATCTCACACTTTAAAAGTGAATGTTGTCAGATTCAGCGGATATTTTTACTTTTTATTAAAAAAAATCATCGCAAGTAAAAATGCTTATGAATATTCTTTAGTTCTATGAAAATATAATTTAATGCTTCTCTTCAAACGAGTACCATCATTATATTCCCTCCCCTCATATTATTTTCATTTTTACATTAAAATACACTCTTAAAAGGATTGTATGCTCTTTCTTCAATATTCCCTATTAAATTCTTCTCATAACATACAAATAAAGAAGCTTTATCAAGAAAAATTAAACTGAGAAAGTTCTATAGGACGCATGATAAATGATTATTGATTTATCAATACATTAAAATAAAGATTTTTTTCTTTTATGAAAAAGAAGATATTTGTCTGTGGAAATTATCATTTCACTTTCGATATTTAGAACACTATAAATCATGAAAAGGCTTATTTTTAAGGTTCTATAGATTTCATTCACTTTAAAATAAAGAGCTATCATTTCTTTTTAGAACGTGTCGCAAAAGGATTGTCAGATGCGCGTAATGATAGGCGCACTGGGACACCAGCCATATCAAATGTTTCACGTAACCCATTGATAAGATAACGCAAATACGACTGGGGCATGACTTGGGGCCGTGAGCAAGAAATCATAAATCCGGGAGGGCGTGTTTTCACCTGTGTGATATATTTAACCTTAAGCCGACGTCCTGAAACCGCCGGGGGTGGATGATGTGCTACAACAGTTTCAAGCCATTGATTCAATTTAGCCGTAGAAATGCGACGATTCCATACACGGTGTATCATCATGACATTTTCCATGAGTTTATCAATCCCGTGACCATATTGTCCTGATAAAGGAACAGCTCTCAAACCGCGAACTTGAGGAAGAAATCGCGCACATTTTTCATGCAAATCAATCAATGTAGCCTGACTATTTTCAATAAGGTCCCACTTATTGAAAGCAATAACTGGAACACGCCCTTCACGAATCACAAGATCAGCAATTTGTAAATCCTGCTTCTCAAAAGGTATCGTTGCATCAAAAACAATGACCACCACTTCTGCAAAACGAATCGCACGCAAAGTATCAGCAACCGATAGCTTTTCTAACTTTTCTTGAATTTTCGATTTTCGACGTAAACCTGCAGTATCAAAAAGTTTAATTTGACGACCACCCCATTCCCAATCGACAGAAATAGAATCGCGGGTCAACCCTGCTTCTGGTCCTGTTAACAACCGATCTTGCTTCAGCATACTATTGATAAGGGTGGATTTTCCTGTATTGGGCCGCCCCGCAATGGCAATCCGAATAGGCTTGCTTTCATCGTAAATAAGCCCTTCTTCTTCCGAATTGTTCACATCATCACCAACAGAGGCTGGCTGTATCGTCATATCTTCTTCTTTGTTGTTGCCCAAAGCGCGCTCTGCCCCAACAGCGTCTATAATGGCATCACGAAGATCGCTAAGTCCCAAACCATGCTCAGCCGATATGAGACACGGCTCTCCCAAACCTAATGACCACGCCTCATACTCTCCCCCTGTTGCCGCTTTTGACTCAGACTTATTGGCAACAAGCACAATCGGTTTTCCTGATTTGCGAACCAGTGAAGCAAAATTTAAATCACTCGGTGTTATTCCACTCTTTGCATCAAATACGAATAAAATAAGATCTGCTTCATCAATCGCAGCTTTTGTCTGAGAGCGCATACGCCCCTTAAGGGTATGATCTCCCGCTTCTTCCAGCCCAGCCGTATCAATTACATCAAAACGTAGATCTTGAAGTTTTGCCGCATGAATACGCCGATCACGTGTTACACCAGGCTTATCATCAACCAAAGCCAATTTTTGCCCAACCAAACGATTAAAAAGTGTTGATTTCCCAACATTGGGACGACCAACGATAGCAATGGTAAGGCTCATCGATTTATTCCTTATTTGCCTTGCCCTCAGCTTGCATAAGCTCAAGCATCATTCGAGCCCGATCTGTTATTTTTGATCTCAGCGCACTTTCTGCAGAAATTTTCTGAAAATAGTCCACGGCCTCATCAATCTTCCCTGCTTTATAAGCAGCTAAGCCCAAAGCCTCTCGCGCAGACATACGCATAGGATCAAGGTCATTTGCCATATCTTTAACGCGCTTTTTGACATCATCCAAGCTCCCTGAATCAACTAAAATATAGGCTGCACGAATTTTCGCAACTTTCCGCAAAATCTGCGGTGCTTTCTCATCCGCTGCAACAGAATCAAAGATCTCTACCGACTTGATAAGATCACCTTGCTCCATGCGTAAAGAAGCCTCCCGCAAACGGGCAAGAAAAGGATACCCCCCAAAATGAGAGTCTTTAACATTTTCCAATTGCTTTATCGCCTCATCAAAATGACGTGTATCCGCAAAATTAAGGCTTTTTACAAATGCATCACCAATATGGCTGGCTTTCTTTATTTGCGCATGATGATAAATTTGATAAGCAATTATCATGAGGATGAAAAGAAGAGCGGCCCCAATAATCAAAAGACCATACCGTCTCCAAAAAGCCAGCGCCTTTTCCTGACGAAATTCTGCATTAACTTCAGCAATAAAACTATCATACGACATATAACATACCTTGTAAAACAATTTACTTTCTACACTTTTACGCATAAATGAACAAAGATGGTAGCCCTCATTCACGAAAAATCTTTAAATTGCTCCGTTTATTCATTTCAAAGCAATATGTATTCCAATCGATTAGGCTTTTGCAACTGTATCAATTAAAAATGATGTAAATATCCTTTTGTTTCACATGACAATTTTTATATAATTTGAATTTATAAAAAAGACCACAACCTAATGTCATGCATGCTTGTCTATAATGTTAACCATTCTTTCCTCATTCAATGTATACAAAAGACAATCTTTCAAAGTCCTTTGAAACAACCGGTTCCTTGTCTTCGGTTGTAGAATGGCATTAAACAAGCAAACTCTTTACAAAAAACTACAGCTCAATCTCCCTCCCTAAAACCAAATAAACAAATTTTCACTCAGGAGAAAAAATACTGGAGCATTATTAAAAGTACGCTCGCTCCCCAAGCTTCAAGTAAAAAAAATTTATACAAAGGGTATCCCTTCAACTTATCTTCATACGGTTAATAATCTTTTAGAATTGATCCTTAAAGCTTTTAAAAAATATCCTATTGTAATGGCCAAACCCACATAAGCATGGGAACAGCCACAATAATAATTAACACCGCCAAGGGAGCCCCCAAACGTGGATAATCACTAAAACGATATCCTCCTGGTGCCATCACGAGCATATTGCTTTGATGTCCAATAGGTGTAAGAAACTCACAACCTGCACCAATGGCAACAGCCATCAAAAAAGCTTCAGGCTTATAATGAAGAGAATGAGCAAAACTTGACGCGATGGGTGCAACCATCATAACAGTTGCGGCATTATTTAAAAATGGCGTAACCAACATGGCTGTCACCAACATCAGAGCTAAAGCACCAGATGGCGGAAAAAATATTGCCAGTTGGCTCAGCCATTGACCAATGAGATCCGTACATCCCGTTTTCTCTAACGCTTCACTCACTGGAATAAGAGCTGCTAATAGGACTAATATTGGGCCATCTAATGCCTGATACAGATCACGCGCGGGTAAAACGCGAAAAATAACCATCGCAGCAGCAGCAGAAAAGAAAGAAAAAGCAACTGGCACAATATGAAAAGCCGTAAAAATAATGGCTATAAATAAAATGGCTAAGGATATAAAACCATGCCGTAAATTTCCAAACACAATATTTCGTTTTGCTAAGGGCAAACATTTCAGTTCCCTTAATAAATTCGGAATAACCGCATCTTGTCCTTGTAAAACAATTACATCTCCAAGATGAAAGATAATATCATCAAGTCTTCCCCGTACCCTCTCATGTTGACGACTTAACGCAAGCAAATTGACATTATAGTGATCAAAAAGTGAAAACTCTTTCGCACTAATGCCAATAAGAGGCGAATTATGCGTGATGACCGCTTCAATAATATCAATGTCACTGTCCTTATCCCCTGTAGAAAGAGTTCGTTCCTTAGAAAACTCTAAACGTGCAGAGTTCATCACACTATCTATTCCTGTATGCGATCCTTCCAGCAAAACAATATCGTTTTCAGACAAAACAAAATCTGGTAGTGGCGAAATAGATACTTTGTTTCTGATGATTTGAATCACCATAACATCACCACTTGATGGCTTAACCAAATCAACAATACTTTTCCCCACAATAGATGAATTTATTGGAATATGCACTTCTACAACATAATTACGAATATCAATGGCATCATCAAACGATCCACCTGAGCGCACACGCACTGGCAAAAGCCAATAAAAACAGACCAAATATAAGACACCAACCGTCGCAATAACCGCACCAACTGGTGTAAAATCAAACATCGTAAAAGGTGTTCCTGCTAAACGTTCTTGCATCGCTGAAATAACAACATTGGGAGATGTTCCTATCTGTGTCATTAGCCCCCCCAACAAAGAACCAAAGGCCATGGGCATCAAAAAAACAGAAGGAGAAACCTGAGAACGGCGAGCAAACTGAAAAGCGATCGGGAGCATAATAGCTAAAGCACCAATATTTTTAACAAACATTGATAAAACGACAACAGAAAAAACCAAAAAAGCTAATTGAAGGCGAACCGATTTCACATCTGGCCATATCCGCTGAATAATAAATTCCATTATACCAGAGCGTGATACAGCCGTACTGACAACAAATACACTTCCCACAATAATAACAATATCATTACTAAAACCGCTGAAAGCTTCCTTTGGACTGACAAGACCAAGAGCACACGCTATTAATAATGTACAAATAGCGACAAGATCATAACGAAATCGATCCCAAATAAACACAACCATCATGAGACCAATGATCGAAAAGGCTATTATTTGATTTTCTGTCATAACACTCACCTCTCCCCATTAAATTATAATGAACAAAAACATAATTTTATATGTTTTAAATATTCCTATAAACAGCAGTAAGATAAAAGCAGACATAGGAATATTTTATGATAATTTAAAGTGATAAAAAATATGATGCGCATAAACTTACCTCTCCTTCATTATGCGTGCTTTTCTATAACGTGCTCAACCAAAGAAAATCGATAAAAGTTGATAAAGTGATATTGCAAAAAAGATGAGAATAACTCTAATATAGAGGGGTGATGACTGTTGAAACTGGTACACGCTATATTTTAACCTTTGTCGTTGCTTAAAAGAGTTTATCTTCACTCTCAATTTTAAAGAGTGATAAAAATGAAAGAAAAAAGAATGGTCAAGCTTAACAGTGGGTATCAAAGTCACCTAAAATATTGGCTCACTTGCATTATTGGATTTTTTGCTATCTTGGCAATTATAGTTGTTGGTGGATTTTATATTGCAAAGCCCTATCTTGACAGTTTTGTAAAACAAGAGATAGCACGTCGTGCCATAAAAGCAGAGACATCTGAGGTCAGCATTCTAGGTAAAGTCAATTTGAAGAATGTTACACTCCCCGTTCCAGCCGGTACATCACTTAAAATTGGTGCCATTTCTGCTCGTCCTCCTCTTTCCTTTATTCCTGGAACTTTTACATTTTATAATGTTGATTTAAAGCATAATAATATTCATGTAAAAATTCCCCAAATTTCTTTTAAAAGCGTATCCTTAAAAGATAAAGATAGAACAATCACATCACGCCTTTTACAATCAATGATGCGTATTGATCTTGCCTCAATAAGTGCGCCTAATATACAGCTTTCTATAGAAAATAAAAACAAACAAACAGAAAAAGTTGAAGTCAAGAATTTCCAGCTTTCTGATTTTAAAGGCGGCCATATCCGTTCCGTTAGTATCAAAAATATGGATCTTAAAACGGTTGTAGTCAATGGTGATAAACAGATGCAGCTGATGGCTAAAAGTGATACAATAAAAGCTCATGATATCGACATCAATTATGCTTATTCTATCATTTTCGGAAACAATAATATTCTCAAACAAGGAAAAACCGTTACTGGCCCTATTTCTCTGAATAATATAAGTGTCGATATTTTTGAAGAAGCAGAAAAAAATAGCTCTTTCTTCCTTGGCCAATTTAACACATCTGGTCTAAAGATGAAACCGCTTGAACAAACGCCTGAAAAATTGGTCAAAGCTTATCTTAATGCAAGAAAAGAGAATAATAAAGTCGCAGAAAAAAGAGCACAAAATGGTCTTCTTCTAAACATACTGCTCGCCATTACCTCAGCAGATGCCAAAGTTGATAATGTCAGCGTTGATATCCCGCCATTAAAAGCAACGCTTGAATCATTTCAATTTAAACCAAGCTTGTGGAAACATCCTATCCCTAAAAAGCTTTTTCTTTCTCTCAATAACTTTTCTGTTTTACCTAAAAAAATGAATGAAAAAGATTTAGAACTTTTTAAAAAGATGGGATTTGAACAAATTGATGTTTCAGGAAAACTTGATATTTCTTACGATGAAAAAAAACATATGCTCTTTCTTGATGCAATGTCTTTCAATATGAAAGATGTTGGATCTGGAAACATATCAGCTAAAGTTATTGATGTTGATGAAAAGCTTTTTTCTGGTCAACAAAATATCATGATTGCTGCTTCTCAAAACCTTGGCATCAATGAAATTGATATACAATATCGGGATGCGGGTTTTATTGATAAGCTTTTTTCTTATCTTGCAAAAAACCTTAATGACAGCCAACATGATCTTAAAAAGGAACTCTATGACGATTTCTATTTAATGATGACGCAAACCCCAAAAATGTTGCTAAAAAATCAAAATGAAGCAGAAAAAATTTCAAAATCCTTAGGTGAATTTGCTAAAAATCCGCAAACATTAATTGTTAAAATTAAAGCAAAAGATAATAAAGGGCTCACAATGATTGATCTCGAATCCGCTTTACAAAATGATCTATCCAAGGCTTTAAGCAAAGTAGACCTCGCTATTAAAAATGAAGCATCGCCTTAAACGTATCGTGCTTTGGACATAATGATCTTGTCTATAAATCAAGAACTTTATTCCTCTTTTTGCTTTTATATGATACAAAAAGCATCATGATAGAGTTACTTACACAGAGAATATAGAAACATAAAATTGTCGATAGTTGGAGTTGTTCATGTCTGATTTATCTTCAAATCGCTTGCCTAATCGCGCTTCTCGTGTCACCAATCAAGCGCTTTCTGCTATCGAGCGTTTTCTCCATATTGAAGCTCTTAGTGGTATTGTTCTTTTACTTGCTGCTGCTGCTGCACTCATTTTTGCTAATTCTCAATATGCTGCTCTCTATGAATCTTTTTGGCATACACCTCTTGGCTTTAATTTGGGGCATTTCACTCTTTCATGGGATTTACATTTCTGGGTTAATGATGCCCTTATGACTATTTTCTTCCTCGTCGCAGGAATGGAAATTCGACGCGAAATTCATGAAGGTGCTCTTGCCAATTTTAAACAAGCAATTTTACCAATTATTGCTGCAGTAGGGGGTGTTTGTGTCCCTGCCATCATTTATTTCATTTTCAATTCTAACGACGGGCATATCCACGGTTGGGCTGTGCCAACCGCAACAGATATTGCCTTTGCTCTTGGTATTCTGGCTCTTCTTGGAAAAAAAATTCCTTCTAATCTTCATATCATTCTTCTCTCTTTAGCAATTATTGATGATATTATCGCTGTTCTTATTATTGCTTTTTTCTACTCAACAAACATTGAGCCTAGCGGTTTAATGATCGCAGGAGCGGGTATTGCGCTGGTATTCTTTTTTCAATGGATTGGACTTGCATCAGCATGGCTGTACATTTTACCTGGCGCAATCATTTGGTGGGGTTTATTGGTAACAGGCGTTCATCCATCCCTTGCTGGTGTAATCTTAGGTATGATGACTCCCGTTTTTCCTACACGCACTCTTGTAGCGCCACTCACCCAGCTCAGCAACGCTATGCAAATTCTTCAAGAAAAAAACACAAAAACAGATCTCCATCATATTTCAACTGCCTTGAAAAAAATGCGTAAAGGACAACGGGCCATGATTGCGCCGGTAACGCGTGTTCAAAAAGCCCTGCATCCATGGGTTGCATACGGTATCATGCCGATTTTTGCCTTTGCAAATGCAGGCGTAAGTTTTGCAAACTTTGACCTTTCTTCCCATGAATCATTTTTAATTGTTCTTGGTGTTGTTATTGGTCTTTTTGTTGGAAAACCTCTTGGCATTATCACAGCTAGTTATCTAGCCGTAAAATCAGGACTATGTCGTCTTCCTCCTCAAATGACATGGACCGGTATTTTACTCATTGGTTTTTTAGCAGGAATTGGCTTTACAATGTCTATCTTTGTTTCAATGCTCGCCTTTAAAGATATTATCCTGCTTGATGCTGCAAAAATTGGTGTTCTTTGTGGCTCTGGTTTATCTGCTCTTATTGGTCTGGGATATGGCTTTATTTATATTAAGCGCAATAAAGACATCTCTCATAGTTCCGAATAAAACCAAACAATCATCTGCTTTGTTGAAATAATTTTTTAGCATAATCAAGATTTTGCCTACTATTCTTGAAATGGGGGTATCTGCTTGCTAAGATATTTTTATCTTACGTTCTTGCTGGTTAAATAAGCGATTTGAAAAACTCCATAACACCGTTAAAAATTGCTTTTTATTGTTTCATTTATCAAAGATAAGAAGATTAAAGTCTCAAAAAAAGTTGCTGTTATTATCGCCTCTGTCCTTAACTTATTTTCTGCCCTCAAACATGCTTGAATATATCTCTACAGATCGTTCTTATATCGCTATATTCGTCTTCTACGAGAATGAAAATATCATGATCACAACAGAGATTAATAGTCTTTTTGGCAGAGCTTTCCTCTTTCAAACTCTTTAAAAAGTGCGTTAAAATTTAATGATTACCAATCGTCTCAATTAAAATATTAAGATATATAATATTTTTTTCAGTACTCTTAAATTATCGTGAGAAAACCTTTAAAACTCTAGATCTCACATAGAAACTAGATCATAAAGGAGAATAGATCACAGATAAATTTTTAAATGATATTCATAAATGGGTATATTTTATTTATTGTCAAAACAAGTCTTGTCTATATGGTGTCGTATTTGATTATGGATTAAAGAAACAGAGGCGGTTCCATCAATGACGATAAATCGTTCGTCTATTTCTGATAAAAGTTGATATCCTTCATAAACTTTTTCAATAAATGAGCGTTTTTCTTCGTATTTTAAGACTAAACCATCCCTTTTTTGCAATCGTTCGATAAGAGCAGCAGGAGGCAAATGAAGGTAAAATGTGATCTGAGGTCTTGGAATAGCTTGATTTAATTGAATCACACTTTCAAGAGAAAGACCTCGAGCGTAGAAATAAACAAGACTAGAATAAACATATCGATCACTGATTAATAAATTTTGCGATGAAGTTAAAGAAGGTTCGATAATTTCAAGCGTATGTTTGCGTCTATCTGTTGCGGCTAAAAGCGCTAAAAGCAATGGATCAATCTGTTTTCCACTCTCTAAATAATCTCTAACCTCTGGTTTATTTCTATACCAATTACTAGGCTGAAAAGTTTGTATGATATGTTTTTCTTGTGAGTAATGATGAGAAATTTCTTTTGTTTGAGTTGTCTTTCCACTCCCATCGAATCCACATAAAGCAATAAAAGAGCCAGAATATTTTTTTAGAGACCACATGGAATTATAAATATCTTTATTAAGATACATTTTCTCTCCATCCATATAATTTACATCATTTTACATTTAAAATCTTCTTGTTTACAGATAAAGCATTTTATCTCTTGACGTCAAAAGTATGATATCAAGAACCCTCTCCCCTTCAATGGAGGAGCTTGAAATTTTTATAAATTATTGACTTCTAGGATAATATTTTTAATTTTTAACCAAATAAAAAGAAAATTCTGAAAGTTCTATACTATTAATTCTAAAGTATAATTCCCTTTTATAACACACAAGTGCATTATTCTTCTCTATCAATCATCTCTTATAAGCAACTCCCCTTTATCTTATATTTAGAAGATCCATAAAAAGTATTTTATGTTGTTCCTTAAATTGTTTTTATTTACTATAATAAGCTTGTTTATAATATGAACAAAAACAGCTTTTTCTTTATCATAAGAAAATTTTCACTGTATTCATTACCTTATCAAATTAAAAATATAAATTATGCTTATAAAGCAAATCATTCATACATATGACAACTTTAATGTTCTTGAAACTGAGCGTTTAAAAATATTTAACTCTTATCCAGTCCATAAACAGCATGTAATGTTCTCACCGCAAGTTCAGTATAAGCGCTATCAATCAAAACAGAAATCTTAATCTCAGAAGTCGTGATTGCTTGAATATTAATACCCTTTTCAGCCAAAGCCTTAAAAGCTGTAGCGGCAACACCTGCATGGCTGCGCATTCCAATACCAATCACAGATATTTTGGCAAGATCACTTTCAAATTGGAGAACATCAAATCCAATTTCTTTCCGATTTTTCTCAAGAAGTGCAACGGCTTTTTCTACATCAGCTGATGGGACCGTAAAAGTCATATCCGTTTTTGAGCCATCTTCAGAAATATTTTGCACAATCATATCAACATTAATGCATTCTTCAGCCAAGGGACCAAAAATTGCTGCCGAAATCCCTGGACGGTCGGCAAGCCGACGCAGCGAAATTTGTGCTTCATCCTTAGCAAAAGCAATACCCGTAACATTTTGTTGTTCCACGATTTCATCCTCATCGCAAATAAGTGTTCCAGAAGAACTCATTGGATCCTCCATGCCTAATGCATCAGGATCCTCAAAACTTGAACGTACAAAGGTACGAACCTTATGAACCATGGCCAATTCAACAGAACGAACCTGTAAAACTTTTGCTCCAAGAGAAGCCATTTCCAGCATTTCTTCAAAAGCTACTTTTGGTAAACGGCGGGCTTTTGGTTCTATACGTGGATCCGTCGTATAAACACCATCCACATCCGTATAAATATCACAGCGATCAGCTTGTACAGCCGCGGCTATAGCAACAGCACTTGTATCTGATCCTCCTCGCCCTAAGGTAGAAATCCGATTATCCGGAGCTAACCCCTGAAAACCAGCAATAACGGCAACCTGACCTTCCTGAAAACGCTCTATTAAAAAAGACCCATCAATATCAGTAATACGTGCACGACCATGCGCATTGTCTGTATGAATAGGGATCTGCCAGCCAAGCCATGAACGTGCATCAACACCCATTTCTTGAAGTGTTAAAGCCAGCAAACCTGAAGTAACCTGTTCACCAGAAGCAACCACAACATCATATTCACGAGCATCTCTATGGATAGGCGAAGCATCACGCGTCCACTGAACAAGTTCATTGGTTTTACCGGCCATCGCAGAGACTACAACGGCAACTTCATGGCCTGCATCAACCTCTCTTTTAACATGCCGAGCAACATTATGAATACATTCAATGTTTGCAACAGACGTTCCACCAAATTTCATGACAATGCGCGCCATTAATAACACTCTTACCTTTACATCTCTTATCTCAAACGATAATGAGAATAAGATGCTCTATAAACTAACCATTTTCTCGACATAGCGAATATCTATCATTTGTGCAAGTTGCATTATGATTATATTAATTTTTCTTGACTTTGTATAAAACCTACTGGACTTGATCATTAAAAATAAAAGGAAGGCAACATGAGAGATGAAACACAAACAACTGTTGATCAAAGTGAAATTGATCACTTCTCACGAATTGCTACAGAATGGTGGAATCCACAAGGAAAATTTCGACCTCTTCATCAATTTAATCCAACACGTCTTGCTTACATCAGAGAAAAAATCTGTTTAGAATTTAATCGTGACCCTGTTTCACTGACGCCCTTTGATAATTTGAAAATTCTTGATATTGGCTGTGGGGGAGGATTGTTATGTGAACCCATGGCGCGTCTTGGCGCTATTGTTGTGGGCGTCGATGCCGCACAAACGAATATTGAAGTTGCAAAAATCCATGCAGCCCAAAATAACCTTTCAATTGATTATCGCACGACAACAGCAGAAGCACTCGCCAATGAAGGAGAAAAATTTGATATCATCCTTAATATGGAAGTTGTTGAACATGTCGCTGACGTTAATCTCTTCATAAAAGCGACAGCAAAAATGCTAAAACCACAAGGGTTGATGTTTGTTGCAACACTCAACCGCACGTGGAAAGCATGGGGGCTTGCTATTGTAGGCGCTGAATATATCCTCCGTTGGCTCCCTAAAGGAACCCATGATTATAAAAAATTCCTAAAACCTCAAGAACTTAAAAATTTCTTATCAAAAAACGCTCTGACTGTTATTGATGAGATAGGGATTACTTATAATCCATTAAACGATAGCTGGAATCGCTCAAAAAACATGGATGTTAACTATCTCCTTCTCGCAAAACGGTCTTAAGGAATATGATAAGCTTAAGGGGTATGTCATTTACAGCGATTATATGCCTTGCAATAAAGAATTGAGTTTTCCCTCAGCTTCTAAAGCGTAAAGATCATCACAACCACCAACGTGATAATCACCTATAAAAATTTGTGGAAACGTATTACGTCCATTCGCGCGCTGTACCATTTCTTGACGAAGGGACGTGGAAGCATCAATATCTGTATATTTTACGCCTTTTTTATCAAGCAAATCACGTGCTTTTGTGCAATAAGGACAACCGGGGCGTGTATAAATCATTATCTCTTTCATAAGTATTATCCTCCAAATATTTTTTAATAATATCCACTTTAAATTCCTACTGAGAAGAAGGAAATATAGAATCTTCTTTAAGGACACGCGAAAATGTTAGCACATCAACCCGTCGTGCACCTGCATATTTTAGTGCAGCAGCAGCTGCCGTAACTGTTGCTCCCGTTGTAAATACATCATCAATCAGTAAAACGGAACATCCTTTGAGATATTTTTTAACTTTATGCGAAACCTTAAAAGCATTTTTTACGTTAAGTTTTCTTTCTCTTGAAGAAAGACTAACCTGCGGGCGCGTATGCCGACAACGAACAAGCCAACTGGGTTTTAAAAGCTTTTTTTGTGATGCTGCAATATAACGCGCAAGCTCAGCAGATTGATTATAACGCCTCTCCCAAAAACGACGAAAATGCAATGGAATGGGAATAATAACATCACACTCATCAATAACCTCACGTCCAGCAGATATCATCCAATTAGCCATAAAAGAGGCCAATTCTATATGATCACCATATTTTAAGCGCGTTACCAAAGTGCGTGCAAGCCCTTTATGAACAATGACTGAGCGAACACGTGAAAAAGGGTAAGAATTACGCAGCGCTTCACCACTGAGAAAACCATCCCCCATATCACAAACAAAAGGTGTCCCCATAACAGGACAATAAGGTTTCGTAATAAATTGGAGATCTTTCCAACATTCAGAGCAAATCGTGCCATAAGTAGAGACATTTTGCTTACATCCAGGACAAATTGGTGGATAAAGCATCGTTTTAAAGCGCTCAATGAATTGACTGAGCACATCCCCGCTATTTAAAGCCGCTTCTCGAAAGTAAAACATTATAAATTTAGGCTTTTACAAGTTCCCCGTAGAACAAAAATTCCTTTGTATTTCCTCAATTTATAAATTTAATTTCTTTAAAAACTCTTAAGCCCCTATAAACTTATTTTTCTTTCACATTATAAACTTGACAGAGCGCGCGCAAACATGAACCTTTTCAAAATATATTCTTTCATAGATCGAAAGTGTTCCATAATATGGCCCATCCTTTAATTTTTGATCATAACCGCATTGAACAATTCCGCAAACGCGCTTTCCAAAAAGCAAAAAAAGGATATGACTTTTTACTCTCTCTCACGGCAGAAGATCTCTATCAACGTCTTAGAACTGTTGATCGCCTCTTTACATTAGCTCTTGATTTACACAGCCATACAGATCTTGCCACGCAAGCTCTCATAAAATCTGGAAAGGTTTGTTCTATAGAACGTATTGAAACCGATACGCTTTATCAAAGCCATGATAAAAAATTTCATTTACGTCATCGAGAATTTCTTGATTTTCCTCAAAACTATTGTGATCTTATTGTTTCACTTCTTTCATTACAATTGACGAATGATACCCCTGGTGTTCTAAGCCAGATAAAAAACACCCTTAAACCAGATGGTTTATTTCTAGCTGTTATGACAGGAGCAGGGACACTCAAAGAATTACGTGAATGTCTCCTACAAGCTGAAATTGAAATTTATGGTGGAGCAAGCCCTAGAATCTATCCTTTTGTCGACATTCGTGATGCAGGCGCTCTTTTACAGCGTGTTGGATTTGCTCTTCCTGTAGCAGATGTTGAAGAGATTACAATACGTTATAATACAATGTTTGACCTTATGGACGATCTTAAAGCGATGGGAATGCAAAATGCCCTCATCAATCGCTCACGACGCCCTGTCTCCAAACGCTTTTTTCTCCGCGCTGCTGAAATCTATGCACAAAAATTTAGTGATCCTGATGGACGTATTCGTGCACATTTTTCTTTCATCTGGCTCTCTGGTTGGGCTCCTCACCCCAATCAACAAAAACCTCTACATCCTGGTTCTGGGCAAATATCTCTTACAGAGGTTTTAAAACCCAAAAAAATATAACCCAAAATCATTTTTCAAAAATACTTTTATCCGTTGTCCGTAATATTTGACTGGTGATCGTTCCTGCTATCATTGAATCACTCACATTTAAAGCGGTACGTCCCATATCAATCAGCGGCTCAATAGAGATAAGGACAGCAACCAAAGTTACAGGAAGTCCCATGATTGGTAACACAATCAATGCTGCAAAAATAGCCCCTCCCCCTACACCAGCAACACCAATGGAACTCAATGTTACAATCCCAACAAGCGTCGCAATCCAAGTAGGATCAAGAGGATTAATCCCCATAGTTGGTGCAATCATGGTCGCAAGCATTGCTGGATAAAGACCAGCACACCCATTTTGTCCAATTGTTGCCCCAAAAGAAGCAGCAAAACTCGCGATGGATTGCGGTACACCTATCCACTGTGTTTGCGCTTCAATATTCAAAGGAATACTTGCAGCACTTGAACGACTGCTAAAAGCAAATGTCAAAACTGGTAAAACTTTTTTGAAAAAACGGAAGGGGTTAATTCCTGATATGCCGAGCAGCACACCATGTATTCCAAAAATTAAAATAATACCGACATAAGAGGCAATGATAAAAACGAGTAAATTTAAAATATCTGAAACATGCGAAGATGCTCCTACTTTTGTCATAAGTGCAAAAATACCATAAGGTGTCAAAGCAATCACAAGACGAACTAACCGCATAATCCAAGCTTGTGCTATTTGAATAAATAAAAGTGCTTTTTCCCCTTTTTCTGGCTCATCTTTCTTCAAAAGAAGAACCGCAGCTCCCAAAAATGACGCAAAAATAACAACACTGATAATTGATGTACGCTTGGAGCCACTTAACTCAGCAAAGGGGTTTTTAGGAATTAAAGATAAAATCATCTTTGGAATATTCATATCTCCAAGCTGAGAAATACGATCTCCAAGAACAGTGGAAACATTTTGCCCTTCATGCACCAAACCATTTGCCGTTAAACCAAAGGCATTCACAACCAAAATGCCAACCAACGCTGAAAGAGCCGTTGTAAAGAGTAATATTGAAATGGTCATTATACTCATTTGTCCAACAGCATAAACAGAATGCAAATGAGCAACCGCTGAAACGATAGAGATAAAAACTAATGGCATAACAATCATTTGGAGTAACAAGATATAACCATTCCCAACAATGTTAAACCATTCAACGGATTTCAATAAAGTGACTTCACCTTCTCCATAAATAACCTGCAAAACACCACCAAAAATCAAGCCAAAGATAAGCCCCAACATAACACGGCGTGAAAGACTCCATTGCATTCTTTTACTTTGGGCAATCCACAATAAAAAAATAACAAATAGAAATAAATTGATGAAAAAATTAAATGTCATTGTCTATGCCCAGTCTATATCCACAATTGTTATGATTGATGGTGAATAATATGCATCATTCAAAATCAATGCATAATATTTAAAACTAAGGTATAAAACTTATAAGGATTTTAAAAAATCATTATTTTTTTAATTTATAGATTAAAAGAGAATTTTTTATCTACGAATAACTGTTTAAAGAAAATAAATAAATTTATTTCCCCACTCTTTAAAATTAAAGAGCTTATCAAATAGTTTAAAAAGAGAAATATAAACACCTTTCATTGCATTTTAATATTGAATAATTCCAACCTATCTTATTTTATCAAAGTCCTTATCACTCTCTTTTTCCCTTTAAGTTGAAAAAAGCTTTCTTTAAAAATGATTCATTAACAAACGAATATTCATGAATTTTCTGAAAAATAAACTATCAAGCTCCTCTTGCCAATTTTATGGACAGCACTCTCAAAAACTTTTGGAGAAGAAGCTTTTTTGTTGTTCGCAATTTTTTATAGGCATAAAAAATGCCCTCTCAATAACAAAAAAATCGCAAATGTGAAGGCTTGAAAAACCATAATACCTATTGAACGGCAATACAACTAATAATGCACATAATTATTTAATACAATCTAAAACACAATGCCAACAAAAATACCCTATATCTTATCGATATGACCAAACTAAGTGATATCAACCGTCATAATAGCCGTATTCAATATCGGTCTATTTATCAAAGATAAGGAGTTAAATCACTCATGAAACGTACCATAACATTTATTATTTTATCTTCTCTATTGATACTTTTGTTTGCTGTATTAATATCACTTGGATATACGAAGGTGAACGATCTGAATCTGTATGATGAACTTTATCAGTCATATCTCAATAAAAACTGTAAAAGTTCAGGGTATCGCGAAAAAGAGGAAATAGCAAAAGAATATATAAAAATATTTAACAGTAAGATGGAACCTGTCATATCTACAGAATAAGATAAGGGATTGTTTTAGAAATATCGAATAGAACAACACGTGAATCTTTATGATTAGATATTTTAAAGTATTACCCAAAGCTACTCGTTTTTTGTGGATGTTTTACTATTTTTAAGTAAGGAATTCCAATGCGTATGCAGGTCTGCTAAATAATAAAATAGGATGCTTTTTATTTATTGAGAAAAGACCTTTCCCTCGAAAAACTTGAAGAAGACTTTTAGTAATCTGATGTTTGAATACGTAAAAATTTTCTATATGCTCCAACGAGAATTAACCAAAAAGAACAAATTATCCGTATAGAGAAAATGATCCTTCATAGTTTTCCTACCCATTAAAAAATCCAGCTATTGCCTTCATGATGATTGTATAACGATACCGTATAATGTCACAAAAAAGGTATACGAATCCCTATGCAATCTTGCTCTTAAAACACGGAAGCAACAAGCCGTTAGGAAGCATACTCTACATTTTTAAATAATAAAAGAAGTATTTGTGACTTACCAGCATAACAAACTAAGATTTTGTATTTTTACTCTACAGAATAAAATACTTCGTATTTTATACATATTGAATATAAATAATATTTTTATCCCTTATTTAAAAGTAATAAAATTATTTTCTATTCCCCTTCATAAGAGGAATAAGCTAAATAGATCAAATAATCTCTAGTACAACGATATAATATAGAGGTTATAGAAATATCGTTATCGTAGTAATTTTCAGTATGCTCGAGATCTTTGTATTGCATCCCTTATGAGCAATGTTGAAAAAAACGGGGATATTTTCTCTAAAATAAATGAACTACTCCTATGATATACAGTTCTAAAAGAATACAAAGTGTCTTTGCTTTAAATTTAATAGGCACATTCTAAAAATATAGGTTCTACAGACTCATTCCAAATAGAAGAGTAATGAGACAAAAGTTTTTCAGCATCTGTTTGCCCTGTTGCCACAACCTCTTCTAAAGGATTAAGAAAATTTGTTTCATCAAAACCATTTGCATCATACTGTTTGCGATTTTTTAAGCCCTTGCGTGCAATAGCAATAGCTTGACGGGCTAATTCTAAAAGAATGGTTTGACGAAAAGGAGTTTTAAACCCTTCTTTGGGAACGCGTTGGCGCATATCTAAAACTTCTTCAAAACACCAATCTTTAGTCAAAGCCTCTGCATCGTTAAGCGCCTCTCTATCATAAAGAAGCCCAACCCAAAAAGCCGACAATGCACAGATACGCTTCCAAGAACCGCAATCAGCGCCTCTCATTTCTAAAAATCTTTTTAAGCGGACTTCAGGAAATAACGTTGATAAGTGATTAATCCAATCTCCCATATTCGGAATTGAATTTGCAACGTGTCCTCTTAATGCTCCATTCATAAACTGACGAAACGTTATATGTGTACAATCATAATAACGACCATCACGTACAACAAAATACATGGGAACATCAAGGGCCCATTCAACGTAATCAGCAAAACCAAAATGCTCAGAGAATATAAAGGGAAGAACACCTGTCCTGTGATTATCCGTATCACGCCAAATTTCAGAACGCCATGACAAAAAGCCATTTGGACGTCCTTCTGTAAAAGGTGAACTTGCAAATAATGCAGTCGCAACAGACTGTAACTTCATAGATACTTGCATTTTTCGCCGCATATCACTTTCAGATGAAAAATCAAGATTAACTTGAACTGTTGATGTGCGATACATCATATTCAGACCATTATGCCCGACTTTCGGCATATAATCAGTCATAATCTGATAACGTGATTTAGGCATTTTCGGCGTTTCTGCTAACGTCCACTTTGGGCTCGCTCCCATCCCCAAAAAACCAATACCCAATGGTTCTGCAATTTTCTTGAGAAGCGTTAAATGTTCTATTAACTCATGATACGTCTGACCTACTGTTTTTAATGGTGCCCCAGATAATTCAAACTGTCCCCCAGGTTCCAAAGAAATAGCCCCCTGATCAATTGATCCTACAAGCCCAATAATATTCCCTTCATCTAAAATAGGTTTCCATCCTAAAGCGCTTTGCATCCCCTCTAACAGCGCTCGAATTCCTCTCTCTCCGTGATAAGGAACAGGATGAAAACCATCTCTATAAAACGGAAATTTCTCATGTTCTGTACCAATACGCCAATCTTCTTCTGCTTTATACCCCCCTTGGAAATAGCTAACCAAGGAATCTAAGTTATAAACTTCACTTTCATCCATTACATCAAGCGCCATAACTTATCGTATCCTATCATTAGTATTATCATCTTAAATGAATTGTTTAGAAAGATTTTACAGACATCTCAATCCATTGACCAATCCCCTACGGTAACATTAAGAAGAGCCAAAGCCGCAACAGCAGCAGTATCAGCGCGTAAAATGCGTGGACCTAATGATATTGAAACCACAAAAGGATGCTTTTTTAAAAAGCTCCGCTCTTCTTCACTAAATCCACCTTCTGGTCCAATGAGAACACCAGGTGCTGTAACATCACGCTTTTTAAAAGAAGATAATGGATTATGCGATTGATGCTCTTCATCACAAAAGAACAAAGGCTGCGTCTCATCCCAACGTGCTAAAAGCTCTACTAATGATAGAGCGGATACGCATTCAGGGAGAGATAAAATACCACATTGTTCAGAAGCTTCAATCACATTGGCTTTCATACGCGCCATATTGATACGCGTAACCTGTGTATGATGCGTTATAACAGGCTGCAAAACCGATACCCCCATTTCAACAGCCTTCTGCACCATATAATCCAACCGCGCGTTTTTGAGTGGAGCAAAGCAATAAATAAGATTGGAATGCGTCGTTTGTAATCTTTCTTGATGAATAAGCTGAACTAAAACAAATTTTTTCTTAACAATAATAAGTTTAGCAAGCCACTCACCATCCTGTCCATTAAAAAGTAGAATTTCTGCTCCTTCTTTCATCCGCAAAACATGCACAAGATAAAAAGCTTGTGCCCCTTCTATCTTTATTTCTTCATTCAAAGCCAATGTCTGTCGGATAAATAATCTTTTAAGTTTATAGTTTATGCGCATAAAATCTTGCCAATGCTTACTATTGTCATCAAGAAATGAAGAAAAAGATATAACAAAAAGAAAAAAATATATCTATAGAACTATAATATATTAAAGAATTATAGAGTTTTTTTAACTTTATGAGATAATGATAGGAACCAATAGATCATTAAGTGATTCTGCTTTCATACAAATTTAAATAATACACCATTCATCTCTGCATTCAGTCATTCATGCATCAGTGGAGGAAAGATATGTCTGCTAAAAAAGCTACAATTATTACGATTACAACCCTCTTAGCCTTTATTTTGATTACAGTGGGTATTGGTTCTGTTGGAGCAGATGGAAAGCATACAGTGACCAAAGATGGATATGGTATTTCTTCTCAGATTCAATAAGTTCTGGTTGATATGCCTGAACATTTTAAGGCAACAAAATATTTTGTAGCAATTTTCTAAGATTTGCGCGCATATTATAACTCTCCTGTATTTGAAAAATTACAGAGAGAGGTGTTTTTATTCCTCTCTTAAATTTTTTTATTTACATAACAACTGCATTTATCTGACAAAGAGGAGGATTCTTAGTTTCATCACGAATAGAAAGTACGAGAATCTTATGATCTTGAAATCTCTTATTTAAATTTAAAAACGACTTTAAATTGCAAAGAGACGAATTATTATTATCGAATAGAGTGTTATGCAGATGAAAAACAATACTCAATCTGCGTCAATGTCTTTTGTAACCAAAAAACTACCATGATCTTGTCCTTTAGAGCTCAGAGAAAATGTAAAAGGCCATGCAAGGCTGTTAGCAAGACATTGGACATCTTTACATAAAGTTTCTGATCTATGATTTTTGCGCAATTGTGCCTGTAATATCAATTCATTCTGCTGCTCTTGAGCAAGAGCAGGTGTAACAGTCCCCTGTATGGATAAACTCAAGTCTGCTGTACACATCAATGACTCTGTCACTTTCATCACAGCTGCTGAAAGGCTTGTCTGAATATCCCAGTGATCAAAACTTGTGGAGAGAGAATCATTATTGGTTAAAAGAAATTGTTGTTTGCTTGAAAGTTGTGTTTGTAATTCATTCAAATCATACCCTAAGAGCCGCCCAGAAGACATCTTTAGTGTTAATCCACCCTGCATTTTTGTAAAAACTTCCATCCAAGAACCCGCAAGTGTTTGTATCGTTGCAGTAAAATTTGCTTTGCTCTGTACAAATGGAATAAATCCTAAGGCTTCTAAAGCCTCCTGCGTATCAATGGAAGCCCCTGAAATATTTCCTCCAATACGTATTTTCTGCCCAGTAGGCGTAACTTCAATAGTACTTTGAACGGATCCACCCCAAATATTTGCATGTCCAAGATCAAAAATCCCATGCCCCTTTTTTATTTGTATTGCAGCAGCTAAATTTGTGAGTGAAATATTTTCTATTTTGGCTTGTGGTGCAGAAAGTCGTATATCCACCCCAATATGATCAAAAAGCGCCATATCAAAGAATGAATTTTCTTTTTTAACCCCCAAAAACAGTGAACTCAAAAGGTTAAGGTCTAGATTATCAAATGCTAAAGAGCCCATGATATTTGGTACATAATCTTGAAAATCAAGTTCCAAAGCCCCACGTGCATTAGCTTTCCCCACCGTAAATGCAACATTGTTCATTTGGATATGCATGGGCCGCGCTAAAAAATGAGATTCCCATACAATAGGGGCCTTTAATCTATATCCCCAAAACTGATTCTCTCCAATCCAAGACAATGTCTGATTCCATCCCGGAGAACGCATCGACACCTTTCCGTCAAAAATATAATATTCAGATAACCTAGCCTGTCCTGTAAAGGTTATTCCCCCACGTACAGAATTGAGGCTTGCCTTAATCTGGCTTTTTCCTCCTGCCAAAAGCAACAATACTTGAGAAGCATCAATTGATAATTTTGTAAATTCTCCGCGCCAACGAGCATCTGCACGCAACCGTACTTCCTCTGTCGATTCTGGCCAATCTAAAGTCGCATTTAATCCTGTTATTTTTTCTGCTATTCCTGAAAGACTATCATGATAAACAAGAGAACCATTTTCAATGACAACCCGCCCAAAAGGTTGTTTTAAAAGATGCTCTATCTCTGGATGATCAGGGTTGTGTTTTAATATTTCACGCGCCTTGCGTATGGCTAATCCTAACGTGCCTTGTGAGCGAGAAAATCGATCAAAAAAATCTGCCATTGTTTTAACGGGCTTTTCCATAACAAATTGAGGACGCATAATGCGCGTTTCTGAAAAAGAAACACGCCCCCAAAGAAGGTCGACAACAGAAAGATCAACTTCTATGGATTCAGCTTCCATGAGTGGCGCAACATCATCCATTTTTGATGATAAAGTAACACCGGAAAGCCACGCTTTAGGATAAGGGAAAAGATTTAACCGCGGTGGATCACGCAATTGCACATTATAGCCCGTCCATGCACTTAACTCTTGCGCTAAACGAACACGAATCAAATCTGTAGAGATAAGATACGGTAAAACGAGAATCCCCACCCCAAATAAAAAGATAATTGTAATAAAAATTCCGCTCAAAAATTTTACTATTCTGATGCGCACAATATCCCTCTACACATATTCCCCTAGTAACAGATTAAAAACAAACTTAAATAATCGTTAATAAGACTTCTTATACCCCCATAATTCACCATATCCATTTTGTATTTTCATTATTTTTGTTCTTTATCCAAAGTTTATTTAAACAGCAATATTGTTGCTTCTTCATAAAACAATTATTTAAACGTCTTCTAAAACTATAAATCCACAACATTATCAAACCATTCTTACTGTTCCCCTATGAATATTGCTATAAAACTCTATCGTATTATTAGAAAATGCTTTACAAAAAAACAAACAGCCTTACCGAAAGGATCTCTCTCATGAATAATATTATTGACGGAAAAAAACTTGCTGAAGAGATTATTGTGAAAGTTAAGGCTGAAACAACAAAACTCCGAAATAACTATAATATACAACCTAGTATCGCTGTCATTATCGTTGGAGACGATCCTGCAAGCCAAGTCTATGTCTCCTCAAAAAATAAAAAAGCTGAAGAATGTGGGTTTCTTTCAATTAAACATGTCATTTCCAAAGAAACGCAAGAAAAAGAGCTTCTTCAACTTATTGCAATGTTAAATTCTGACCCCAAAATTCATGGTATTTTAGTACAGCTCCCTCTTCCCGCCCACATCAATACAAATCGCATAACACAAGCCGTTGCTTTTCAAAAAGATGTTGATGGTTTCCATTATGTCAATGTAGGAAAACTCGCAGCAAATGCACTTGATGATGCTATTATTCCCTGTACACCAGCTGGTGCCATGATGATGATTGAACAACACTGTGGGCGTGATTTATCTGGACTGGATGCTGTTGTTGTTGGACGTTCTAATATTGTTGGAAAACCTATGGCTGCTCTTTTAACAGCAGCCAATGCTACTGTGACAATTGCCCATAGTCGTACCCGTGACCTTGATGATGTATGTCGGAGCGCCGATATTCTCGTAGCGGCTGTAGGCCGTCCTCAAATGATTAAAAAAGACTGGGTGAAAAATGGTGCAATTGTTATTGATGTTGGTATTAACCGCATTGCCGCACCAGAAAAAGGTGTAGGAAAAACGCGTCTTGTTGGAGATGTCGATTTTGAAAATGTAAAAGAAAAAGCTGCTGCAATTACCCCTGTTCCAGGAGGTGTTGGCCCCATGACAATTGCTATGCTTATGGTTAATACACTCAAAACCGCTGCCCGATTACACAATCTTCCTATACCCAAATTCTAAAAATTTTAACAATCATTGTACATGACTTCATTGCGCATGGTTCACTTTGTTTCTTTTTGCATTTCTCATGTCATAAAAACAGATGCTCCTTGATCTGCGCGATTAACCGATTGACGGAAAACACGAAAGAGTTCGCGTCCAACACCCTGTTCATTTTTTGAAAGATCAGGGGGGATGACTATTCGTGCATTAAATTTTGCTAAATCCTCTAAAAGAGTTAATTTACCCCCATGAACATCGAGGAAAACAATGTCACCATCTTGCAACCGCGCAATGGGACCATTATCCAAAGCTTCTGGTGTCACATGGATGGCAGCAGGAATTTTTCCTGATGCTCCGGACATACGCCCATCGGTTATCAATGCTATCCTTTGACCGCGATCTTGTAAAACGCTTAAAATAGTGGTTAATTTATGAAGCTCTGGCATCCCATTGGCTTTTGGTCCTTGGTAGCGAATAACAGCAATGAAATCTTTATCATGCAACGCTCCAGATTGAAAAGATTTTTGGAGCTCCTCTTGATCATTAAAGACAAGGACTGGTGCTTTAATCTGCCAATATTCTTCTTTAACAGATGAAACTTTTATAATAGCTGTTCCCAAATCTCCCGATAAAACACGAAGACCACCGTCAGGCTGAAATGGTTTTTTCCACCCTGCTAACACCTTATGATCACCACTCTCCTTGAGAGCCGGTTCACGTACCACACCGCCATCAGCAGAAAGTTTGGCTTCAATGGCATAAGCATTGAGATCTTTACCAAAAACTGTAGAAACATCTTCATGCACTAAACCGGCTTCAATAAGCTCACGAATAATAAATCCTATTCCCCCTGCAGCATGAAAATGATTGATATCAGCCAAACCATTCGGATAAATTCGTGCTAAGAGAGGTACATGGCATGAAATTTCTGCAATATCACGCCACGTCAATTGAATACCGCAAGCGGCAGCTATAGCCATCAAATGAATCGTATGATTGGTAGAACCTCCTGTTGCATTTAACCCTACAATGGCGTTCACAAAAGAACGCTCATCGATGATCATACCAAGTGGTCTATAATGATCACCAAGATCTGTCATTTCAAGTACACGCTTTGTCGCTTCTTTTGTTAGAGCATCACGCAACGGTGTATTTGCATTAACAAAAGAAGCTCCCGGCATATGCAGCCCCATCATCTCCAGTATCACCTGATTTGAGTTAGCAGTTCCGTAAAATGTACATGTTCCTGGTCCATGATAAGAACGGGCTTCTGACTCCAACAAGGTTTGGCGATCTATTTTATTTTCCGCGTAAAGTTGACGTATTTTTGCTTTTTCATCATTACCTTGACCCGTTGTCATAGGACCAGCGGGTATAAAAATTCCTGGTAAGTGACCAAATGTTAGTGCACCGATCAATAAACCAGGAACGATTTTATCACACACCCCAAGATAAAGTGCTGCATCAAAGACATTGTGTGATAAGCTTATCGCTGTCGCCATTGCAATCACTTCACGTGAAAAAAGGGAAAGCTCCATCCCTGTATTCCCCTGCGTAACACCATCGCACATCGCAGGAACACCCCCTGCTACCTGTGCAACACCACCAACCATACGGGCCGCTTCTTTAATTAAGTGAGGAAACTTTTCAAAAGGTTGATGCGCTGAAAGCATATCGTTATAGGCCGTAATAATGCCAATATTTCCAACGATATCTCCCTTCAAACGCTCTTTGTCTATTGCACCACAAGCAGCAAAACCATGTGCTTGATTAGCGCATCCCAAAAGACTTCGCTTGGGACGGTGGGTTTGTGCGTTCGCGATGCGCTCTAAATAAATTTCCCGTGTTGATCGAGAACGTTCATAAATCCTTCGTGTAACTGTAGCAATTATCTTGGAAAGTGCCATATTTACTTCCCCCCTTTCATTATTTCTCTCCATTATTCATTAAAGAGAGATTGCGTTTCTATTCCTCTTGTCTCTCATGTTCTGATTCACTTATTTCATTTTCTGCAGGTGACCAATAAACCTGCACAAGATGAGGGGAATTACGCAAAATTGCCCGAATCGGCATCTCTATTTCAGATCCATCTTGACAAGCTTCTTCAAAACAATCGCGTTTCTGAAAACCTTCAAAATGGAGAATAATACAACGCGATTGCATAATAACTGGCAAAGTTAGTGAGAGTCTTGGCTCAAAAGCACTCTTGGCATGAAGTGGTAAAACAAGTGCTTGTGTTCGAAGATCAAGGGCTTGCTTTAAACGATCAGCATCAGGAAAAAAGGAAGCCGTATGTCCATCAATCCCCATTCCTAAAACAATAACATCAAAGGGTTTAGGCAAAGTATTAACACGACTTGCTGCTGAAAAAGCTGCAAGTTCAACGGTGCGTGCCTTATGATAAAGTCCTACAAAACGCGCTTTTGCAGCAAAATTTTGCAACAAATAACGCTGTACCATATGTTCATTTGAACGCTCATGGTGAGCTGGTACAAAACGCTCATCAACCAAAGTGATGATAATATTTTGCCAGTCAATGTCAGCCTTTGATAAATAATGAAAAAACAATTCTGGTGTTTTTCCACCAGAAACTGCTAAAATTGCACGTTTGCGCTCAAGAACAGCTATACTAAGCTCTGCTGCAACACGGTCAGCCAATGCTAAAGCAAGAGTCGTGGGTGTTTCAAAATTTAAACGGTCAATATTCATTCCATGCACACTTACTGCTTATTGCTCTAAACTAAATTGTTCCATATACGTCCATCACGTTCCATTAAAATCGTCGAAGCAATGGGGCCCCATGAACCAGCACTATAACCATGAACAGGCTGCTTTATTGCTTGCCATCCCTCAATAATAGGATCAATCCAACGCCAAGCCGCTTCAACTTCGTCACGACGCATAAAGAGTGTTTGATCTCCACGAATAACATCCATCAATAAGCGTTCATAAGCATCAGGATTACGTTGAGAAAATGCAGAAGCAAAACTCATATCCAAGGGGATATGACGAAATCGCATACCACCAGGACCTGGATCCTTAATCATCAGCCATTGTTTGACGCCTTCATCAGGCTGGAGACGAATAACAAGCCGATTAGAAAAAATCTCATCCGAATCTACATTAAAAATATTATGTGGAATGGATTTGAAAACAACCACAATTTCAGACATTCGCGTAGGCATACGCTTACCAGTTCGTAAATAAAAAGGCGTATCTGCCCAACGCCAATTATTAATCTTAACCTTTAACGCTACAAATGTTTCGCTCTCACTTGCTCTTCCCAAGTCTTCAAGATAAGATCCCACACGAACACCATTCAATGTACCAGCAACATACTGCCCACGCACAGTATGTTGTTCTACATTATGAATCTCAAGAGGTGTTAAAGAATGCAAAACTTTCAATTTTTCATCACGCACAGCATTTGCTTTATTCGCAAATGGTATTTCCATCGCCACCAAACAGAGCAATTGCAACATATGGTTTTGCACCATATCGCGTAGTGCACCTGCACTCTCATAATATTCTGCACGCCCTTCCAAACCTAAAGATTCAGCAACCGTTATTTGAACATGATCAATATAATTGGAATTCCATAACGGCTCATAAAGTGTATTCACAAATCGCAATGCCATCAAATTTTGAACCGTTTCCTTGCCAAGATAATGATCAATGCGAAAGATTTGATCTTCATTACAGACACTTGCAAATGCATCGTTAAGCGAAATAGCTGTTTTTACATCACGGCCAATAGGTTTTTCAATGATAATTCGTGTTTGTGGCGTCACCAAATTGCTTTTGCCCAATTGCATCGCAATATCAGCAAAAAGCGACGAACCAACAGCCAAATAAAAAGCTTGAATATCTGCTGAATCTTGTGACAATACCAGCGCAAGATCTTGCCACCCTCGGTTTGAGGAAACATCAACAGAAACGTAAGTTAAACGTGCAAGAAAACGATGGAGTTCAGTTGAATTGAGATCTTCCTTATGAATATGTGTTTCTAAAGACGCACGAACAAAATTTTGATATTCTTCATTACTCCATGCAGAACGTGCAACCCCAATAATACGCGTGGGCTCATTAAATTGCCCAACACACTGACAATGATAGAGAGCAGGCATAAGTTTGCGCGCTGCTAAGTCACCGTTACCACCAAAAACAATACAATCAAAGGGAGAAACTGGAATAATTTTACTTACCATGGACTTATTTATTTTTCTATTCGATTATTCAATCCTAGTATTACTTATAAAAGCTTTCATCATTAAAGCAGACAGAACCTAAATAAGCCATTAATTTTCTACATTTCAATCAATGTTTCTGTTAAAGACGATCCATTAAAGAAAACCAACGCATTGCTAAAAATATAAGTGGATAACGCAAAATGCTTCCTCCCGGAAAGGATGAAATCTTTAAGTTCTGAAAATGGGCAAAACGTTCATAATTCCCAGTCAACCATTCTGCGTATAATTTTCCCATAAAAGGAGCAAGTATAACGCCATGCCCTGAATAACCACCACAATAAGTCATCTTTGAGAAAAGTTGGCGAACATAAGGCATACGTTCAACCGTGATAGCAACCGTTGCCCCCCAACGATGGGTCAAATTAACAGAGTATAATTGAGGATAAATTTCAGCAATTTGCCGTTTTATACGTACATCTAAATTTATAGGATTCTTATTATTGTAACTTTCTACACCACCAAATAAGAGACGATTATCGATGCTTTTGCGAAAATAACGAACCATAAAACGGGAATCATCAACCGATTCACCGCCCATGAGAATTGAACTGTTCTTTGGTAAAGGTTCCGTTGCTCCAATATACGAGCGAATAGAAACAATATTTTTCTGAACAAAATGCTGCAAACCAAGTTTATACCCGTTCGTTGCGAGTAAAACATGCTCTGCTGTTATACTCCCTTTTTCTGTTATTACGTTCCAATGAGTTCCCTTGCTCTTCACGGTTGTTACTTGTGTCTTCTCATAAAGCTTAGCACCAGCATCTTTAGCCCTTTTTGCCAACCCAACAATCAATTTTAAGGGATTTATATGGCCGGTATCCGCATCATAAATACCACCACAATAAAAAGACGATCCAAGTCGCCTAGATGTTTCAACCCTATCCATAAAAGTAAGCGCGTGATAGCCATAACGCTGCATTGCCTCAATATGCCGTTGATAAGAGAAAAGCTCACGCCTTTTATGGGTCACAGAAAGCTGCCCTACCATAAAATCGCATTGAAAATCAGGCATTACACATAAAGATAAAATATCTCTTTTAGCTTCTTCTGCTAAATCAAATAGCACTTTACTGCGCTCAAAACCATATTTTTTCTCTAACGTTTCGACCCATTGCCGTTGCCCCGTTCCCAGTTGTCCACCATTGCGCCCTGAAGCACCATCCCCAAAACGTGATGCTTCAAATAAAACAACATCCACTCCAGCGTTCGCTAAATGATAAGCAGCTGAAAGCCCTGTCAATCCACCCCCAATAATGACCACATCACACTGTCTATCTTCACAAAAAGAAGGATAAGAGGGACGCTCTTTTAAAGTATCTTCATACCAAGAAAGACCTGGAGAAATTGGATTAGAGCCAATCATCGTGATAAACCTCAAACATTAAGCAAGAGATATTCGCGCTCCCACGGGCTAATCACTTCCATAAAAGTTTCAAACTCTTGTCGTTTGATTGCAGCATAAGTACTAACAAACATATCTCCTAGAATAGCGCGTATTTCTGTATCTTGTTCAAATAAATTAACTGCTTCAATGAGTCCACGCGGTAACTCAATGTTATCAGCATTCACATTATTTGTCGTTGGCTCATCGGGTTCAATTTTCTGTTGTAAACCAATGAGACCACAAGCCAAAGAAGCCGCCAGAGCTAAATAAGGATTTGCATCTGATGAAGGAAGTCGATTCTCGACACGCCGCGCTTGAGGAGCAGAACGAGGAACACGAAATGCTGTGGTACGATTATCATAGCCCCATCGCAAATTAACAGGTGCAGAAACATCGGGCATAAGGCGTCGATAAGAATTGACATAAGGCGCAAGCATAACAAGTCCTCCCGCCATATGTCTTTGTAATCCACCAATAAAATGGCGAAAACAAACACTTTCTTCACCATCTTCCTGCGTAAAAATATTCATACCTGTCTTCTTATTAACGACTGATTGGTGAATATGCATCGCAGAACCCGGCTGCCCTTGAATGGGCTTGGCCATAAAAGTTGCATACATATTATGTTTCAGTGCTGCTTCACGAATTGTGCGTTTGAACATAAAAACTTGATCAGCCAATTCAATTGGATCACCATGGCGTAAATTGATTTCAAACTGACCTGCCCCCTCTTCGTGAATAAGTGTATCGATCTCCAATCCTTGTGCTTCCGAAAAATGATAAATATCATCAATGAACTCATCAAACTCGTTCACACCGGCAATCGAATAGCCCTGCCCCCCACCAATTGAACGTCCAGAACGACCAACTGGAGGAACTAAAGGATAATCAGGATCAGGATTTTTTTCTACTAAATAAAATTCAATTTCTGGTGAAACAACCGGCTTTAGATCCATTTGCGTATAAAAATTGACGACTTTTCGCAAAACATTTCGTGGTGTATAATCGACAACCTGTCCACTTTGATATACAAGATCACAAATCACCTGTGCTGTGGGAGCATCTTCCCATGGCACAATGCTTAGCGTAGACAAATCAGGCTCAAGACGCAAATCACCATCGGTTTTAGGATATTCAAAGCCATGACCATCTTCAGGATAATCTCCTGAAATTGTTGTCATAAAAACCGCTGAAGGCAATGCTAATGATGTTTCCGATGTAAATTTTTTAGAAAGCATCATCTTGCCACGCGGCACCCCTGCTTGATCAGGCGTGATACACTCAATATCCTCTACCTTACGGAAAGCAAGCCATTGTAAAACTTGTTCCCAATTTTTTACACCCCTTAAATTTTTAAGGAAATGAGCGACAGGCTTAGAACCCTTACTTTTTATTTGTATACCATTCTTCACAGCCATAACATATCAACTTTAAAAATAATCAAGTCCTATTCTTATTATATCAGACTTATATCAGCCACGTATGAATGACACGAAAAAAACTTATCAACGAATATTTTTAAAGAATGCTATAAAATTCATCAAGGTAAGAGAACCTTACACTCAATAAGCTATCCTATCAACTATAGTGCAAAATTGGTACTGCACGCGATACATCGGCGCTAACGCTCTGTTAATAAAAAATAAAAGGTCTAAAGCCATTCTGGCAAGCAATAATCGTATAAAATCTCATAGTGGATGCTCAACGTAATTATTACATCTCTACTCTTAATGACCACAAAGAAGCGATCCGCACACCGTCCCTTCTGCTACCTCAATCTATACAGCAAAATCCTCAATCATAGCGTCTCATTAACTACGCCTTACCGTAACTCCAATAAACGCTTGAGACAACTAGAAGCCGTCAGCATTCGTGGGCAGCTAAACAAAAGACGAATTTCCTATTCTGCTAATAAATCTAGCTTGATTTAGAGCACTAGCCCTCTCAATGATTTTTTTGCCCTTCTCCAGATGCGTCGCACATATGACTTCTTATCTGCGTGGCTGAATCTTATTTAGCACAGATAATTTACCTCATCGGTATAAACCCACGCAGTATATCAAGAAATAATTTTTTTAGCTAATCACACATTATAAAGCTATAAATATTCTGATCATGAAAAACTCCGTTCAATAATTCAGCTTTTCTCAATCTGCCCTCAAGCTCAAAACCACAGCGCTGCGCTACTGCGTTGCTTCTCTGATTGTCTACTGAGCATTTTATGACAAATCTTTTTATTTTGCCAGATTTCAAATAAGACTGCATCAAAGCTTTCACAGACTTAGTGATAATCCCTTTTCCTTGAAGTTTTAAATCAACCCAATAGCCGATATAAGCGGTCTTATTACCACTATCAATCCTATTGAAAGAAAGTAATCCCACTGGAACTTCATCAAACAAAATAGCATATGTTTTTCCATCATTCTTCTGATGTTGCAAAAAGCAAATGTCAAGAAAAATAGCTTCATCATGTTCATTCATAACATAACGTGGCCAAGCCATATATTGATTGAATTCCTTTCTATTACGATCTATGATATTAAAAAGTTCGGAAGCATATCTCGAAGATGCGGGTGCGAGTTGAATATTTTTATCCACACTAATAGCTTCCTCTGCATGCAATAAATCCACTCGCCCAGCTGGTAGGGCATTTTCTGCAAGCCTGGCTGTTACAATTTCTTTTTTGTATAAAGCGTATACGGGAGGTTTAAGACGCGTCCATTCATTAGCAGCTTGTAAATCATAAGAACCGCAACCGCGAATAATAAACAACTGATCTTTGCCCAAACCATAATCTGCCTTGGGAAAAAGGCAATCATTTTCAAAACAGTTAAAACCTGCTAATATCTGATCATGTTTACCACAAGCGCTTTTTTTCTCTTCTAACGGTACAAGCGAATGGTGCCAAACACGCCAAGAAGGTATCCAGTTAATGTCAAGATTTGTCTGTATGATATCAACCTTACCGCGCTTTTTAATACTCACAGTTCTCCCTACAGCATAACAATGATCTTCACTGATATACCTACTAGGCTCAAAAACCAATTTCCATCTAGCCGGTAAAGTGGGGTCTTGTTCAGATAAAACATTAAAAATTCCTTGGAAAAACTCCCGTAATTTTGTATCCGTAACTTCAGCATCTTCTGAGAAGGAGTCTGTTGGAAATCCGCTCTCCATATCAAGATACCCTCCCTTAGGCATATTTTTTAAAAGGAAAGGAAGCCAATCACGCAAGTTCTCAATAATTCGTGCCGGACTTTCCAGATTCGAACCGATATGAAGATGAAAGCCCTTAAGATAAACATTCTTGCAAGATTGCAGCAAGGGAACGATTTCTTCTTCAAATTCTTCTACTGTCACTCCAAAACGAGAACATTGGCTATCCTTGTAAAAATGCGACAATCTTACACCCAGACCCACTACGCGATCAGTATCAGAAACTAGATCAATTATGGACTTGAGTTCGTGCGGACTATCGACATGAATCAGTGCATTTTCAGCAATCCCTTGAGAAAGATCGTTGAGAGATTTATAAGGCCCATCCAATACAATCCTATCGCCAGTAAAACCAGCCTTTAAAGCTAGCTGAAGCTCATCTGCCGAGCATACTTCTGCACTGAATCCATGCTCAGCGATTAGTCGCAACAACAAACCTAACGAGCATGACTTAACCGAAACAGCGATAACTGCGTTCAGAAAATATTGCTGACAGACCGCTTGCAAATGCAGAACCCATTTCAGAGCAGAATCAACATCGAATATAAAAAACGGCTCGTCGCCATAAGGCTGGCGTCCACGCAATCGTTTAGCTGCCGTGATGATATTTTGAGCTATTATTTTTTGCGCCATAACGGTATCGTAACTCCCTGATAATCTCGTTGAGCATTAAGAGGAGGAACACGGATAGCAAAATATCGCTCATAAAATGCATCCTGCATATTTTCCTCAAGCTGACAAGTGACCTTATTTTCAATTCCAATATATCTGCGAAGATTTTCTTTAAGCTCATCATAGGATCAAGACGATAATTCATAATTTTTTCTCGATCCTATTCCAATCCTGCTTTGCCAAAAAAGTTACACCAATAATGCAGCGTCCAAGTAGAATTAAGTTTGAACCCTATGGCGCTACAAACGTCAGTAATAATTTTATCGCTAAGCACCCTTTTATCGTAAAAATTTAAAGTACAAAGAACACCTTCTACTTTCAAAACACGACAGACCTCAGATAGCGCTTGTTCCCTTGCTTGAATAAATGCAAAATTACATCCACCAAGTACATGAGTAAACGTTTCTGCATAAAAAGGAAGGCTGCAGACGTCAGGTACTTGATAGCGTAAAGATCATCCGCCGCAAGCTTAGCCGCCGGCTCACGGGCAATAATGATTGCTACTTCAGATATATCAATATCCTCTGTAGAAGATATCGTTTTTTTCAAAACAATAACGCGAACTGTAACCGGTAGAGCAGGCAAGATCCAACAACAAAGAATCGCGGCGAATGCTAGCATGCGATCCAATAATCAACAGTATAATTACCACTGGGCAGCGTATTATCCTGTTTCATCAGCGCCACAAAATCAAGATAACTCATCGAACAAACGTCTTCAAACTTCGCAAATGTATCACTAAGCTCCATCATATAATTTCCTCCTTATAGGATTTCTTTAAAACGGATCTCTAGCACAAAGTAAAGCTTTTGTTCTCCCTCACGCTCTAAAAACACCGCCAAATCCGGCGTGTAAGATTCTATGAGCGGCACAATTTTAAAGCTCCTTGGCAATTTAAAAAATAATTTTACTTCGGGGGCTTTATCATTGATTTTACACAAATTCTTTCTCAATACGGCTCTGGCAAATCACATGATCATAAACACTTTTCTCATTGACCACTGCCAGACATATGATCGCCTTTTATATCCTCATTTTACAGATGTGGAACCAATTTATTACGCTGCGCACATTCAGCAATTATTTTTATTATCTGTATTAGAGATCCAAAAACATGAAAATACGCGTCCGCTTAGATAATAAGGGCAGCTTCTTAATCAACCTACACAAAAATGCATATGCAGGCAATATATCGGTGCTCGCCTTCTCTTTAAATATAAACAGCGCAAACGGCGTGATCATCGCCTCTAGCTTCTTACCAATATTGTTTGACAGCAAACAGAAAATTCGTAACATTCAGCAGCACAAGACGCGTTTTAAGAAGGTACCAAATGCCCCCTAAAAAATTAATCATCCGCAATAGCACTGCTGAATTTCTTATTTTCACTCAACAAGCTGGTGAAAACGGCATTGAAGTTCGCTATGAAAATGATACAATCTGGCTTAGTCAAAAGCTTATGGCAGAGTTATTCAGCGTAGACGTCCGTACAATCAGCGAACATTTAAAAAATATATTTAAAACTCAAGAATTAGATGAAATTTCAGTTATCCGGATTTTCCGGATAACTGCCTCTGACGGTAAAAACTATAATACTCAATTTTACAACTTAGATGCCATTATCGCTGTTGGATATCGTGTCAACTCCAAACGCGCTACACAATTTCGACAATGGGCAACGCAAATACTACGTGACTTTGCAATTAGAGGTTATGTCATAGACAAAAAGCGCCTTGAAAACGGCCAAACTCTTAATGAAGATTATTTCGAACATTTACTCGCTGAAATAAGAGAAATTCGCCTTAGTGAACGGCGTTTTTATCAAAAAATTACGGATATTTATACAACCAGTATAGATTATAACAAAGATGCGCCAACAACACACGAATTTTTCAAAAAAGTTCAGAATAAACTGCATTTTGCTGTGCACGGAAACACAGCCCCTGAATTGATTGCTAAGCGAGCAGACAGCAACAAAAAACATATGGGCTTAGCAACGTGGGAGAATTCTCCCCATGGTAAAATTGTAAAAACCGATGTCACAATTGCTAAAAACTACCTAACACAAGATGAACTTAAGCAGCTTGGCTTAATTGTTAGTGCTTATCTTGATTTAGCAGAGAGTCGCGCCGAGCGAAAAATACCAATGACTATGGAAGATTGGGCACAACAATTAGATAAGCTCCTCGAGCTAGACAAGCGGAATATTTTACAAAACGCTGGAACAATCACAGCAAAAATTGCCAAAGAACATGCCAAAACTGAATTTGAAAAATACCGCATTATTCAGGATAAATTATTTGAATCTGATTTTGATAAAGAAGTTAAAGCCCTTAAGAAACCTAGGCGCCAAAAAAGTGATGACTAAGCTCACAATGTGCTTCAATAAAACTGTCTTAAGCACAGTGTATACTGACCAACGCTTTTAAGATGTTAAATCGCAGCACTTTCCACAAATGTGGATATGCATGCGACAACACTCCCAGCATAAGTCAACAATCCTGCATTCATAGCCACCAACACCTACCTCCTACCTCAATCTCATCGTGCCCAATTAAAAGACAATTAACCTTTCTTTCATCAAATTGAATCTTATTAAAGAGTGTGCTTCTTCACGTTCATTAATAAAATCTCTATCAGCGCAGAAAACCTGAAAGACAAAATTTTAAATTTCATTATAAATAGAAATCTACGTAGAAGGGAATGCAAACGGTAGAAAATATCCATATGAGATAGTACACGTTTTTAGGTAGTCCGTCCATGAGAGATAAAACCAACAGCTTTATCATATTCTCATTAGCAAGCGAACTACCAAGAGTATCCTTCATCCCCCTGAATAAAACCCGTAATAAACAGAATTTGCAAGAATAACACCATCAACGACTGAGATTATTTTGACAAATGCATGCATCCTAGCTCCGCAATGTCATTACTTATAAAAACAATAACTTTTTTAGATTACCCCTCAACAGCGTATAAATTATAAATATCGACACGCTTGTTCTAATCATTTTTTATGGTATTAAACTATTCCAATTTACCAAACTTACTCCTCATTGAAGCTAGATGTCCCATAAACCCACATGATAAAAAAATCAACAGATCATATTGGAGCTACAATCAAAGGTATGTCTTTTCAATATTAAGCAAGTTTTGTAACCTCTCTTGTTATTTCCGTAGAAGGAAACAGCCTCTATGGACAGTGAGGAGCGATGCCTTTATAGTTAATGCTTATAGCGCTTTTATAACACTCAACCCGCCCCAAATATAGGATTGCGCTTTATTAAATAACCTACGCGCATATAGTTAAAGAGAGAAACGATTAAGCTGGCACCAATCATGCCAAGCCAATAGCCAATAAAGCCATATTCAAAAAAATGTGCCATGAGCGCTCCCCCAAATAAGCCTATCCCCCAATAGCTTATTATGATAACAATGGTTGACCAAAATGTATCAAGCAAGCCCACAAGTATGCCATTGAGCATGGCTCCTAAAGTGCCAAAAGCAAAAGACAATAAGATAAACGGAAGCAACTTCCAAGAGAAAACAATAACGCTTTCCTCAGCAATATCAAAGATAGTTGTAAGAATGAATTCATAAGAGAGATAAACAACCCCTGATAAAAACAAGACATAAGCAACAGCAAAAACTGTGACACTCATACGTAACTGTTTTAGAACTATATTATTCCCATCTGCTCTATACCACGCTGCTATAGTTGCCGCTGCGCTGGAAATTCCCAAAGCCACCACAGAAATAAGCATATCGAGACGCATTCCAATCGTATGCGCAGCCAAAGCTTCGACTCCAAAAGCTGTAATCATGAAGGCAATGACAGAAGGAAAGCCCTCCGCAATAAGAATACGGATACCAATGGGAAGTCCTATGAACAGTAATTGTATTATTCGTGAAATTTCTAACTTTGGTCTTAAATAATTAAAGTGAAAGGAACTAAAAGTAGAATTGCGGGACAGAATTATTGCTACTGCCATAACAATCAAAATACGGATCAAACTACTCGCAATTCCAGCACCAAAGACACCCAATCCGCTTGCAGGACCTATACCAAAAATAAGCAGCCAAGAGATAAGAAAATTCATAGGGATAGCGGCAAGCATAACAAAAGTTAAAGGCTTTGGATGACCAATTGCTGAAAGTAATCCGCGGCCATTGACATAAAGATAAAAAAATACCACTCCTATCGCAGCACCCCTGTTATATTCCTGCGCTATATGTGCAATTGCCTCATCTTGACCAAGAAGACATAAAATATTCCTCGTATTGAATAAAATGATCGCGCTCATCATTCCAATCAAAAGGGAAAGCCATATCCCTTGATCAAACCATGCTTTTAATGCATCTCTATCTTGTCTACGAAAACTTTCCGCAAGTTTTGGTGCAACCGCGGTAATAATACCGAGCCCCAACAACATAACAAAACTAAACATACTCAGAGCCAACATTGTACCACTCAAGGCTTGAATACCTAAATGCCCCACAAGTACCACATCTGTAAAGGAAATCATCATCTGAGAAATAAAGCCAACAGCCAGTGGCAAGCCAAGAGAGAGCAATTGCTTCATCACAACAAACATTGGGAAAAACCCTTCCATACTGAAGTGTATATTAAGCTTGGATCCTTCAAACAAAACGTATTGTTTTTTTCCGTCAAGTTTTTCCACCGTAAATCTTGTGTAAAGGATGCATAATGAGAACGCATTATGCTAAGAGGAAATGCTCAATTCTTAAAAAAGAAGCGCAATGCCCCTTTATTGGTTTTTGGGACTTCATGCCAAGCGTTTTTTTTATACAACATTATATCCCCAAGCAGTTATAATCGTTGATAAAATATTCTCAGCAAGCCTTTATTCATCTTGCACATCCATTTTCAGTATTTTTAATAAAATTTTTTGGTACAAAACTTGATATGCTCCCCCTAAAAAACGGATTCTTGACAATAAAGAACTGTTGAAAAATATAAAAATAAACGAGGGACTAATCGTCCTGTTCGAAGATTTTGTACAATGGAATTAGTTTCAAAATCAATATACAGTTCAAAACGATCTGAATGTCAAACGCTGTCTTTTAACTGGAGAGGACGCACACGTAAAACAGAACGCCATTGGTTTGCTAATTCACGAGCTTTTTTTAAGAGATATGTCTTAAAGCACCCAAGCCCATTTCGTGACGGCGCCCATGAATGGTGTAACGATAAATCCATTGAGCACCTCCATCTTTACACTTATGAAGTAACAAACCGCACCATCATTATATTTGCCAGCCCCCAATGTTGCGACAGATCTTGCATTAAGACGGTTCATAAGAGCCATTTTTAGTTCTTGTCTTTAACAAATTTTATCCACACATTCATCCCGCTTTTGACGTGCAAGGGAATGATTTTGATTGATTCAACATAGAGAGGTTTGAAATGAGAGAATCTTACGTTATTTGAGATTCTCATTCAACATACAAAACAGAAAATTATCATTATAAATCAATAGCTTGTACAATTCAAGCAGGATACCAATTGCAATATCAGACCATAAGATTGCAAGAGAAAGTTCTTTTATAAAGAGACATTTTTTAGCTTTATATTGCCTCTTAAACAAGCTAGCCTGTTCATATAACTAAGTTATATGTATAATACATATAACTTCTACAAAAGGAGGATTCATTATATTCCGTGAAAGCCTTTGGTAATACACTCGGGCGATTAGATCAGCCATCACCCATCAATAATATATTGCGAGGTAAGAAATTGGGGGAGGTAACCTATGCAACTCGTGGATCATCTTTTTGTGAAGTTCGATCAACTCAAGTCGATTTACAATTTCACATATCCGCTGTTTCGCACTATTTCAAATAAATTTTACGATTACCTAGATTTTAATAATCTAGCGCAAAGTAAGCAGATTCCACAAGCGCGTACCATTTTTCTTTATTTGCATATTCCCTTTTGCAAAACCATTTGTTCCTTCTGTCCCTTTCAGAAAGAAGCTTATAAGCACGTTAAGCAAATCAAAGCTTATATGTCAGTGCTTACCACAGAGATCAGAAACAAAGGAAATTTCATTCACTCACTTAGAGGGCCCATCCACAGCATCTATATAGGAGGTAGCACACTCTCGCTCTTGTCCGCGGATAATATCCGACACATCGGAAAAGTATTGCATGCCGAATTTGAGCTCTCTTCCTTAGCCGAGTTTACACTGGAAGGCGAACCGAAGAGCGTCACACGTGATAAACTTTATGCTGCCCGTGAGATCGGCGTTAACCGGATCAGTTTCGGTGTACAGAGTTTTATTGAGCGTTTCCGATCATTGTTTAACCTCACCTCAACACGTGAACAAATCAAAAATACCGTGGCTTGGTCACAAGAGATAATTGGACATGTCGGTTTCGACCTACTATATGGCATGCACAACCAGCAAGCCGAAGAACTATTATACGATTTGAAGCAAGCAAGCGAGCTTCACCCTGAAACCACCAACCTCTACGCAATCAACAATCTAGCTATCACGTCGCAACTGCATAAGTCTTACGCACAAAAAGGGCTAGAACCATCCAGCCTACAGCATCGACAGATGCTTCGCTTATTTAGTGACATCGTTATGCGCAGCTGCGGCTATGCACCATGTAATGGGCATTCCTATATCAAAATTTCCAATAACACTCCTCTAACGCTTGCTCAAACGAGTCCAGCTCATTATTTCCGCTATCACAAATATTTGCATGGCTATCATGACGATTATGTGGTTGGCTTCGGGGCGTCAGCAATGTCGCTTCTCGGCTCACTCGTCACACGAACCAATCCCAGTCGAAGCGGATACATGACCAACATACAACTTAAAGGCAAATCCAAAGTATACTACAATTGGGTATCAGCGGAGCAACAAACCTCCAAGGCTTTGTGTATGCGGCTACCTTATAACGGCTATGTCCAAAAAGAAAGAATTGACTGGAACTCAATCCCTTCTTTTGTATACAATAACCTACAACAGCTCATAGGTGCAGGTCTCATCGCAGAAAGTGATAACGATCTTCAGCTGACTCAGCATGGTTGGCAATAGTATTCCAACCTCATATATTTCCTTCTACCTCAGGCAGATAGAAATATCTTGGACGACTATGTCGCAAACATGCTGAATACAACCGCCGTACTTGATGGACCAGTGGAAATCTGTGTGGCATCTTAAGGAGAAAAGAATGTTCACACTTTTTGCCAATAAGGACATACGCTATTTTTGCCTAACCGTTAGTCTGCTCGCCTTACTCAGCGGTGCTTTGCGCACTGCCATCCCGCTATTAGCAAGACAATCTGGATATGACGTCATCGGAGTAAGTTGGGCACAAGGTCTCTTCTCATTAGCGTGGCCAATTTTCGGCATCCTTGCAGGCACTTTACTTGATCGCTGCGACAAGATAAAACTTGCTACCTCGGCTCTCCTCATCTTCATGCTCATGCATATTGTCCTGTTCGTACTGCTTATGATACAGATTGCTCCAGCCGAACAAATTTTCTTCTATGCAACCATTGCTGGGTTCATCGTCGTTTCTGCCGAAGCTTATATAATGACGATTCCACCACTTATCATGGAGGGAGAGCGATTGATGACTTTCTACTCAGTTGTCTTGTTTCTAGATTTCGGTGTCTCCTCTTTTCTTGCTCCTATCATAACAAGCAGCATTTTAGCGCATAGCACACTGCTATTTCTTGGCCTATTAATCGCGCTTTTTATCACGTTGATTTTTACCACTCGCCATGCTGTTCCGAAATCGCCAGCACTTGATAAAGAAAACATCTCTTTGCGTTATATCATTGCCGGCTTTCATTTCATTTTTTCAAATCGGCATCTCACCTCCCTTACATTACTCACATTCTTTCTATCGGTGGTATTTGGAGCATTCCTAACCTCGTTCATCTTTTTCGTTACCGACAGTCAGTATCTGGGTCTCCATAGCAACCAATATGGCCTGATGTTTGCAGCCTACGCGCTTGGTACAATGGCAGGTGCCCTATTTGCACCGCGTATACGCTATGCACCGGTGCGCCTAGCTGTTCTCACTGACGGTTTAGGAACTATTGTCTTGCTGCTGATTCCAGCCTTTTCAAAAAGTGCTATCGTCGTATGGGGCGTCACCTTTATCGCTGGCGTTGGAGCAAGCTTATGGTTTATTGCTGTTACCGCCTTCAGGCAGCGCCTCACACCAAAGCAACTTCTCGGGCGAGCTAATTCTGCTTTTCGGGTGATCGGCTATGCTGGAATGCCGGTCGGAAGCTTTTTGGTCGGCGTCTTTGGTTCTTTTATATCATTGCAGTTTGCTGCCACCTTTATCGCTGGACTACTATTGGTGGCTATCGCGATAACGCTTCCATTTCTTTGGCAAGCTGATCATATAGATACATCCAACCCTGCCACGAGGTAAAGCTGCTTTTAAAAAAAACACAGTCAGAAAAAGCGCACATTCCCTATTCCGCAATCGATTGATCTGTTCTTTGGACGAGGAAATTATCACCATAATGGCTGATAGCGCTAAGGAGCACTATGGAATCAGACAAACAAACGCTAAGGGCAAAACAGACCCTTTACGTTGCATTGGGCGATGATCTCAACGCCTATATGAAGGATGGAGAAAGCTTATAGCGTACGGAACGCACTTCTTAACCAAAAACTCCGCCCTAACAATGGCCCACTTATACTCCAGTTAATCCATCACCCGCTATTATACGCATCTTTGTGCTTCTCTGTTACGCTTAGTATAAAATGTCTACGAATATTTCTTTTGTACGTCGCAATTTCTTTTATCCTATTTATTTCTGTATTCTCTGCAAATTTACTTTCATGCAAAGTATCGTATAAGCTATTCTCTTTATCTTTCAAAGTTCCTTGTGTTTATTTTATTTCTTTTCGCTTACGCAAATCAGCTCGATCAGCTCGCATTACCACATTTTGATCATTTTGCTTTTTTGCCTTGCTTTGCAAGAGCAATAATTTCTCGCGCTCTAAATTTGCGCGCTGTTTCGCATAATTAAAGACGGCGATTTTCTATTTCCTCTGGTGCTCTATTATGACACTTACAAATATTATCAGCAAGCTTATCAATTGGCACTAGTCCATCCCAAATATGTATATCTTTTGGCATTGTCATATTTCTAACAAATCGAAGAGCTGAATCTCCAATTTGACGATATATCACCACAGGTAAATTTAAAATTGCTTCACATGTGGCATAGCTAAGCACAATCTAGAAAAAAACTCTAATAATGACGGTGTCTGCCGACTATATACCTAAGCTTGTTGTTACTACAAGCCTGCTGCACGCCTAAACTTACGGGTTCGCATCTTATATCTCATCATAAGGTGCACTTGCACACTCAAAAGCAGAAACTCTCTATTCCATTGAAAATAAATCTTAAAAATATCTTTTTAGACAAGATCTCTACTCATTAAGACGCTTCGGCTTTTTTGAACAAAAAAAGCAAAAATACGAGAGAAAAGTCTTTACTCTGTTATCGCTCAAACGACCCCCAAAAACCAATAATCGCAGGTTTTTTAAAGGAAGAAAGTAAGAAAAATGAAAATAATTGTACAAAGGAAAATGGTACTGCACGCGATACATCGCGTGCTAACGTTCTCTTTAAAAACACACAGATAATTATAACCAGCTTCAAAAAACAGCCTTACCAATGAAGTACTCGCTAGAGGGTTGCGTGCACAAGACAACACATTGATTTATAATGATAATTTAGCGTTATTCATATTGAATTAGACTCTCGAATAACGTAAGATTCTCTCATTTCAAATCTGTTTATGTTGCATCAATCAAAATCACTCATTTGCACATCACAAGCGGGGCTGGCGTGTGGGTAAAAACTGTAGAAGAAAGGACTAAAAATGGCTCTTATGAACTGTCTTAATGCAAGGTCTGTCGCAACATTGGGGGCTGGCAAATATAATGATGGTGCCGGCTTGCTTCTTCACAAGCGTAAAGATGGTGGCGCTCAATGGCTTTATCGTTATACTATTCATGGTCGTCGTCGTGAAATGGGATTGGGTGCCTTAAGACATGTCTCTTTAAAACAAGCACGTGAATTGGCAAACCAATAGCGTTCTGTTTTACATGAGGGTCGTGACCCCATTAAAGAACGCGATAAACAAAAACGTGAAGCAATAAGCAATCTCCATTATTTAAAAGATATTGCACTAGATGCTTTTGAAAGTCGGAAAGCTGAATTAAAAGGTGACGGCAAGGCTGGAAATTGGTTTGCACCTTTGCGGCTTTACATTCTCCCTAAATTAGGTTGCCTGCCCGTTTCAGAAATTACACAAACAGAAATACGCAATACGCTTGCCCCTATCTGGCATACAAAAGCTGTAACAGCAAGAAAAGCACTGAATCGTCTTAATCTTTGTCTCAAATATGCGGCTGCATTAGGATTGAATGTTGATTTACAAGCAACAGAAAAAGCACGCGCGCTCTTAGGTAAACAACGTCATAAAACGCAAAATTTACCTGCCATGGATTGGAAAGATGTTCCTGCTTTTTATAAAACACTTTGCCAAAAAACAACCCTAACACAACTGGCTTTGCGTTTGCTTATTTTGACAGGCGTTCGTACTTTTCCTTTACGTCATATTCATAAAGATCAAATTGAAGATGATATATGGACTATCCCTGCTGAGAATATGAAAGGAAAGCTTGATACAACAAAAGAATTTCGCGTTCCTTTATCATCAGAAGCACTAAAAGTGATTAAACAAGCGCTCCTTTTATCTCGTAATGGGTTTCTTTTTTCTGCAACCGGTCGCGGTCCTCTTGCACAAAACAGCATGCTACAATACATGAAAAAAACTAGTCTGGAAGCTTGTCCCCATGGTTTTCGCTCTAGTTTACGTGATTGGCTCGCAGAAACAACAGATGCCCCTTATGAAGTCGCTGAAACCATTCTAGGTCATACGGTTGGGGGGAAAGTGGAGCGTGCTTATCGTCGTACAGACTATTTAGAACAGCGTCGTATCTTTATGGATAAATGGGCTTCTTATGTTACTGGTTAAAACAATAAAAGTTGTGGATAGCTCTATCTCTCTTTTTCGCATTTCATCCACAATGGATAATATAATCACAAATTATGGCTTCTCTTGAATAAAAAATCACAAGATATTGTTTTTTTACTGGAAAAGTTTGCTACAAATTGCTATTTATATATAACTAATGAGTAGTGATTCTACCACTTAATATAATAGGGGATTCCATGATTCCAAATGAACCACTTCTCACAGTACGTGAGAGTGCGAAATTACTTAATATAAGTGTTTCAACACTTTGGCGGCGGGTCGCTGATGGCTCGGTGCCAAAGCCTTTAAAGATTGGCTCCTTAGCGCGTTGGTTACAATCTGACCTTCGCGATGTAATCGAAAAGGCAAAAAACCAACGTGGCAACGACGCCGCCTAAAGAAAACTTCGCCTTATAGGACAGACAAAGTATTTCGAGTTTCGCAAATCCCGAAATAACAGAATCTGTCTTGTAATGCAAGTAGCAGAAAGGGATTTTATGCATTTTGCAAATGTTACAACAAGCAATGCTTATGCATTGCATACAACAGCTCAAAAAATTACTTGTGCATTACGTGGAGTTTGGTACGGGCGTTATGGAAGTGCCCGTTGTCCCGCTCATGATGATAGGCTGCCTAGCTTATCCCTTGCTAATGGACATGATGGGCGTCTCTTACTCTACTGTTATGCTGGCTGTTCTTTTAGAGAGATCATACAAGCACTTATCAGAATTGGCTTGCTGGGGAAACAAGCCTTTTTTGATAAAGCTTATGATCACACGCTTTCTTTCTCAAAGCAGGTATGTGCTGATCTTAAAAGAGCAAAACAGAAAGCAGAAAGAGCAAAAGCGATTTGGCAACAAAGTCAACCGATTAAAAACACCTTAGCAGAAACCTATTTACGCATGCGGGGGATCACATGTGAATTGCCTACTGATTTACGATTTCACGATAAATGTCCACACCCCTTAGGAATGACACTGCCCGCGTTGGTAGCTCTTGTTAAGGGGGCCGGTTCCTTTGCCATTCATAGAACCTTTTTACAAGCCAATGGCTGCAAAACAGATCAGAAACCAGCAAAAGCCATGTTGAGTTCTGTCATGGGTGGTGCTGTGCATTTAAGTCAAGCCAATCCAAAACATCTGGTTATTTGTGAAGGCATTGAAACCGGTCTGGCGCTGCTGTCTGGATTGTTATCAGAACCCGTTAATTTATGGGCGTCTCTTTCCACCAGTGGCATGATGCGTGTGAATTTACCCCCGATAAAAGGACGTTTGACAATCGCAATGGATGGCGATGATGCGGGTCGTAAAGCAGGTTTTACCCTAGCAAAACGTGCTTATAGCCAAGGCTTTGAGGTCTTTATGATGCAAGCTCCAAAAGGAATGGACTTTAATAATGTATTACTTTCTCAAAAGAGGGAACTATGAAAGAGTATAATTTACAAAACAACAATGAAAATACCTCCGTCAATGATAACGATAATACTTGTTTAAAAGCTATTCCTTATGAAGTCGCCTTGCAACAAAATGGTTGGGGGGAATTACAGCCTATTAATAAGGCTCTCTTACCCGTCGAACCTTTTAAAATGTTTCTGCTTCCAACACCATTAATGGACTATGTTTATGACGTTGCTGATATGCAACAATCTTCTATCGATTTTGTGGCTATCTCTGCTTTATGCGGTTTGGCTGCTGTCATTGGAAATGGTGTGCGTATCGCTCCAAAACAACATGCTAATTGGACGATTGTTCCTAATCTCTGGGGTGCCATTGTGGGAGAACCTTCAACCATGAAAACACCTACCATGAAAGCTGCTTTAGCCCCTCTCTATGCTTTGCAAGAGGAATGGCATCAAGAATGGGTAAAGCAGAAAAAAAGCCAAGAAACAAAAGATATTCTTATTGAATTAGACAAAAGAGAAAAGAAAAAACAAGCCTATAAAGCACTCAAAGATCAAGACGAGGAACAAGCCCTTGCTCTTCTTTCTCAAGCTCTTGAACACAAAGAAAGTGATGATGATGAAACTTTTGTCAAACGACGTCTGATTGTCAATGATGTCACGGTTGAAAAGCTTGGGGAATTGTTAAAAGAAAACCCCCGTGGTCTGTTGTTGGTTCGTGATGAATTATCTGGTTTTTTAGCCAATTTAGAGAGAAAGGAATATCAAATAGACCGTTCTTTCTATTTAACAGCTTTCAATGGAGATGATCAATTTACCTATGACCGTATAGAGCGTGGAACCATTTTTATTCCCAATGCAACCCTTTCTGTCATTGGGGGTATTCAACCCTCTCGAATTATTCCCATTATTCAAGCCATGCACCATGGAATAAACGATGATGGTTTATTGCAACGATTTCAAATGCTGGTCTTTCCCGATGAACGAAAAAAGCGTGACTGGGTTGATAGACCTCCTAATCAAGAGGCATGGAAAACTTATGAAGGGGTGTTTCGTTTTCTTTATGATAAACCATTAGGATCACCAAAACACCCAATGACCATGCGTTTTTCTGCTGATGCTCAAGAGATGTTTCGTGAATGGTGGGAAAATTTTCAAAGAACAATCAAAGGGGAAAATTTCTCTACAAGTTTACAATCATATCTTTTGAAAATGGATAAAACCATACCAACCCTTGCGTTGATTTTTGAACTGTGTGAAGGGGGGCGTTTTGAAATCAATAGAGATGCCCTTGAGAGAGCCTTGTATTGGGAAAAATATCTGATAAGTCACGCAAAACGTCTTTATGCGGCGGGGGATATATTAACAGCAGAGCGTGCAAAATTGATTGTTGAACGCTGTGATTGTTTACCCGATGTTTTTACGGCAAGGGATATCTATAGACGATGTTGGAGTTCTTTAAAAGAGAAAGAAGCTGTGAAGCAAGCTTTAGATCTTTTATGCCGTTGTAACTATATTCGTGAATTTCCTATAGAAGGGAATGAATTAGGTCGGCGTCCTGATAGACGTTATGAATGGCACCCTTTCGTCAAAAGCAACAGCATAAAACAATAAAGAAATCTCTTTTGAAGTCTTTAAAAAATCACGCAAAACTCTTTTTATAGCATTCTCATCAAGTCACTTTTCTCCAAAGACAAATGATCTGAGTGGTTTTGTAAAAAGAGTTTTGTCATTTTTGTCAGTTCACTCTAGCCCCATTATCATTTTTTTTAAATGAGAGGAAATAAAAATTATTATATTTCAAAATGTTAGTATTTTAACGATACAATCTATATCAATAATACAACCTTAAAAACAACCTATAATATATATTTGTCAGTTATTTGTCAGTAAATTGAACTGACAAAAGTGACCATTTCTGATTCATAAAACGCTTCAAAATAATCATTCTGATGTTTTAGAAGTACATAGTGCATTTGTCTTGATTAACACATCAAACGATCAGCAAATTTCACTATTTTGCTGATCTAACCATGCGTCATAGGTTGTTGATAGGTATCCTTTAAAAAACTCTTTTCAAAAAAATATCGGCTTTTTTAGCACTTTTTCCCCATTTTTATCTCAATTCATTAAAATGAATTAGAAAATGTATCAAAACATTTATTTTAAGGTTTTAATATACTTTAAATACATATCGTATTAATCACATTTAACGATTGGAATAAATAAACAATAGTAATATGTGGATGTGATATGTATAGAAAAATAAATTACATTATTGATATTATTGGTGTTATTATAATAATAACAGCACTTATTTTTACATGTACGCTCTTATTAACTCCCGTGTAGATTAAGTGTTTTGCTGCATTTTTATCTATATTCATTCAAAATGGATTTAACAAGCTTCATTTCAATTCTTTTAAAGAGAATTAATGAATATAGAAGTTAGAGAAACTGAATAGACTTGCCATGCTCACATAATGGGTATGCTAATCTGATAAGGGGTATAGAATATAGCTATACCTCCTTTATTAAGCTGATTACATATAATCTTAAAAGGAATAATTTATCATGCGTTATTCTAAAAAGAGAACACTTGCACTTTTAGATACTATTATTGGGATTGCTTTAAGACTTGTAAGAAATCCACTCTTAAATAGAATACGCTTCTTTTGGATTGCCTTTAAAAGGTTATACCGTAATCTCAAATGATAGCTTTATCCTTTTCAAAAGCTCTGTCTAAAAGAGAGTTATATATATTCATTTTGCTATAGGTTTTGAAGGTTCCTAACACCCTCAAAATACCTTAAAAATATATCATGAGTTGTGTTTATATCTTTATAATATCACTATAGGTTGTTATTTTTAAATTTGATAAAAATTAACACATTGAAATATAATAACTTTTATTTTTTGATTGAAAAAAATATATAAGAGGGCGTAAAAAGAACCTTCAAAACCTTCAAAACCTTCAAAATTCTCAAAACTCATAACCATAATGATCTTGATAGCATTATAAATCGTTTCTTTTGAAATGCTTTAAGGGAACACATGCTTTCATAAGACGTGTTTTAATCACTCACTAAAATGATCACTTTTGTCGGTACAATTTACTGACAAAAATGGCAAAAGTCTATTAAAAGGGATTTTGTTAATCTCTATAATGATCAGTCTCTCTTTAGATGTTTTCATGACAGTCTATAAATTACAATTATCCTACTTATCGTTTCTCTTATGAAAATGAAAAATGATGCCATGGCTATAAAGCATATAACAGCTATAGAAAATGCGTAAAAACAGCAGCTTCAAATAACTAAACTGTAAATGAACGCATTGATTATAAAGAGAGCACCTATAAGAGGCTATTAAATTTTAAATGTATTTAAAAAAATACAAAAAAATATCAAAAAAAGATAAAATATTATTTTACAATAAATACGTATTTTGTTATATGAAGACGATACGCTAATCTTTGTATTGTTATCCCCATTTCTTCTAAAAAAGCTACTTTTAGAACTTCACTAGAATGGGCGGGGTTATGCGCCATTTGTTTTCATTCCTTTCATCAATGGTAATCTTGATAATCAACAAGCTCCACATCTGTTCCGATAAAGCGAAAAATAACACGCCAATTTCCATTCATCTTAAAAAGTATATTACTCTTCATGCGCATTGGGAACGGCTTTTCTAGATCCTAGTAAGCTGAATATATAGCCTTGTCCGATTAGAACTCCAAAAATCGTAACAAAAACGCCTATGATTTGCATGATTTGAGGGATGAAGCCGAACAGGATTTGCACCAATAAGGCTGAAATAGGTACAAAATTGAAAAATATCGCCGTCTTACCCGGACCTCGGATCGCTATTCCAATATTCCAAAATAGGTAGGCTAAAACTGATCCTGCAACCCCTATCCAAAGGAGTGCGAATAAACTAGCGCCGGACATAGACATCGTTTCTTGAAGAGGGGATTCGAATAAAAAGGTTAGGATGCCAAGGGCGACGGTGCCAGAGAGCATCGTCCAGCTTGTTGTTTCAAGCGGGGTTGCGTTCTTGACAAATGACCGCGTGCCCACGGTATAGAACGCCCAACCAATGGAACCTAAAAGAATCATAATATCTCCTTTGGCAAAGGAAACATGGTTAGACAAAAATCTCCCATTTGTTATGACTAAATAGACCCCGAACATGCTAATGAACATCCCTATAACCCTCTCACAGGTTGGGAAAGATTTATTCATGATAGCTTCAATAATATTAGCACTAATAGGGGTTGTCGCCATGATGAGGGAGGCTGTTATGGGATTTGACGTTTGCAAGCCAACAAATAAAGCGCCATTAAACCCTGCCACACCGATAATCCCTAGGAAAATATAAGAAATAAAATTTTGCGATAAAACATGCCACCGCAAGCCTTCTTTGAAAATCATAATTAAAAATATGGCGATTACGGCAATGAGAAACCGCTCAAAAGAAGCTGTCCATGGAGAAACAGTCGTTAAAGCTATCTTAGTGGCTTGGAAATTGGAACCCCAAAAAAAGGTTCCTACGAGGGTTAAGACAAGAGCTATTCTGGGCGTGATTTTCATTGGATAGATCCTTATACTTGATACCAAAGTGGAGCATCGAGACGTATAGAAGAAATTTGTGCGGTATTAGATGAGGAAAGAATAAAGTTGACCTCGGAAGCAATGTCATCTGGGTGAAGCATTTTGGCAAGATTCTCTGGAGGTATCTCTGGGAATCCTTTAAAATTGCGACGAAAATCCGTATTAACTTTATCAACTTGGATTGAACAAACACGAATATTTTGTGGCATTCCCCATAAGCGCAACCCACCAGTATAGCCCTCTACAGCAAATTTAGAAGAAGAATATGAAATTAAAGAAGGATTGTATTCTACACCCCATATGGATGAAATATTTATAATATCGGCGCGAATTTCCTTTTTTAGATAGGGTAAAGTAGCAGCTGTTATATAGAACATTCCTTTAATATTCACATCAAATGTTTCAGCACATTCTTGAGCATCAATTGTTTCTGGATCGCCACTATAACAAATGCCTGCTACATTAACTAAGACATCAAGACCCCCAAATTCTAAGATAACCTTATGGACAGAAGAGTCAATAGCTTCTTTATCGCGGATATCAACAATACAATTTACATAAGCTTGCCGTATCGATGGAGGTTGGTAGTTCTATGTCAATGATGTCTGCACTTGCTACCTTATGACCATTTTTCAATAAGTTTAGAACAATTGCTTTACCGATGCCGCGAGCGCCTCCTGTGACTAAAATACGTTTCTGTTGTTGTGAGTAAATTCCGGTCGTGTTTTTTATCATTTCGTTTAGCATTTTCTATACCTGAAGTTGTAATCATTAATATTCAGCTAGTTTATTTTTAGCCATGCATTATGTATTACTGTATTATGTTTAATGTATTGAGTATTATTAAATTGTTTAAATAATAAGATAGCCTTAAAGTTTATTGTGATTAGGTTGAATAACTAAAGAACTGATATTTCATGTAAAGACGTCTCATTAAAAGGAAATACCTTTTTAGAGGAGAATGCTAGAGTTTGTGATTCTTTAGGTAGATTTAAACAGCGTCAACCATGCTTGTGAGCATACGCCTCAAGCAAAGGATCGCCAATAACAGCGACAGGATGACCTACAAGCTTCAGCATATGCTCATCGGAAATATCATCACCGTAGGCCCAGCAGTTCTTAAGGTCACCACCATGTTTTTCAATAAAATCCTGAATCGCAAGCGCTTTTCCAACGCCGATCGTTTGCGGAGGGACGAAACGGCCATTATATTTTTGCCCATCATGCAATAGTTTTGTGGCCAAGATGTAAGGTACACCTAGATGTTCTGCAATGGGGGCTAGAATTTCTATAAAAGAGCCGGATACTAAGACCGGCTCAATTTTTTGGCTATGATGGGATTTTAGTTCTGTTACTACTTCTTGGATTAAGAAAGTAGGATTCATCAACGCGCGCTTTGCCCAAGTTTCTGCACATCTTGTTACTTCTGCTACAGCACGCTCGGCAAAAAATTCATAAAAGCGACGGTTTATTACGCTGCGCGGACTCTGGTTATCATGGTGTGCACGTAAAATAGCAGTAGTATCTGCATATTCCTCTTGGTGAGCGTTGGTTGAAAAACCTAGCCAAGATTTATACCAGAAATCGTGGAAAGCGAGCATACTTTTGCTCCGAATAAGGGTGCCATCTACATAGAAGAATGCATACGCAAGGCTTATTATTAATTTCTCCCTTCAAAAAAAATTAAATACTTTATAATGTTGTTTGTTCTTTATAAGCATGGATATGATTTATTCGTAATATTAATCCTTTGTTGTGAATTCCCAGAAACCTGTTTTTTTGAGCTTTAGCTGCGCGTGGACATCCCCTCCTAAGCCATACCATCCGATCGCACCGCCTCGATTCATTTGATAACTCATCCAAAGCAAGACGATATTTACTATTCGATTAGCACTTTTATTTGAGATTAAAAAAATATAATAAAAGAAAAACCTTCAAAACTCATAACCATAAGGATCTTGATAGCATTTCTTATGATTATAAACTGTCTTTTGAAAGGCTTTAAAGGATCATATGTTTTTTAAAGACGTGTTTTAATCACTCACTAAAATAATCACTTTTGTCAGTTCAATTTACAGACACAAACTGACATATATATATTATTGATTGTATTTATTTGTTATGGTTGTTTTAATAAGTTGTATTTTGAAAAATAGATAAAACTTAACATATTGAAATATAATGTTTTTAATTTTCTCTCATTAAAAAAATAATAGAGGCTCTAAAAAGAACTGACTAAACTGACAAAAGTCTATTAAAAGGGATTTTGCTCATCTCTATAGTTATCACGCTCTTTTAAGATGTTTTTATAAAAAGCAATAAATTACAATTATCATGTCTCTTATGAAAATGAAAAATGATGCGGTGGCTATAAAAATTACAACAGCTATAAAACACACGTGAAAACAAAACAGCAGGTTTCATAATCATGATGCAAATGAAAGCATGGTTATAGAGACAATCCCTATAAGAGGCTGTTAAGTTGCAAATGTGTTATAAAAGAAATCAACAGAAATCTTTAAAACCATTTAGTAAAAAACATGATACGTTATCAAGTTTAAAATACGCATGATGAGAGCTTTTATAAACATTATAAATGTATAGATTCAAAAAATATCGCAATCGTTTAAGAAAGCCCATAATATAGCTTTAAAAGCATATAATACAAAAGAAATGTTTTATAAACATATGATAAATATATACACATAACGAATTTAAAAAATATCAAAAAGTACATAAATTAATTGACAATAAATACGTATTTTGTTATATAAATAATCAAGTGATGAAAACACTTAACCGTAAGCGAATGGGTTGCTATAAACCTATTTCCTATTATAAAAACTGACTATCTTTTATGCTGTGATTAGCATATATGATGATTTTGTCGGGTGTAGCTATGCTATACAATACCCTTTTATGGGGAAGGCATAGCAACGGACTTACGGCCGTGTTTTCAACACCCGGCGCTCTTATAGGGCATCAATTGAAAACAATATTAACCCGTAAGGATTTAGTTATGACAACTACATCACAAAACACTACAAATTCCTCTAACATTTCAAATGAAACCGCATCTAATAATAAACAAGAGCCTGCAAAAAAATATGAATTTACGGGTGAAACAATAGAGGTTGGCTTTAAAACGCTGCATAGGATTAGAGCCTTAAGAGATTTTGGTGATGTCAAAAAAGGGGACCTTGGTGGTTTTATACAAGGTGAAGATAACCTCTCTCATGAGGGCAATTGCTGGGTTGGAGGTAAAGCTAAAGTTTATAGCAATGCGCGTGTTTACGATAATGCCGTTGTAAGTGGTTATGCCCATGTGAACAATGTTGCTTGCATTTATGAAAACGCCCGTGTTTATGGCAAGGCTGTGGTGGCTGGTCAAATTTATGGCAATGCTGAGGTTTATGGTTTTGCACGTATTTATCCCGATGCTCATATTTTTGAAAATGCGCGCGTTCATTATTACGCTTGTGTCTTTAATGATACACAAATTTATGGCAATGCGAAAATCTCTGGATATGCTTGTATTTTTGCAAATGTAAAGATTTTTCGCAATGCGATCATTAAAGGTGATACTTGGGTTCGCAATAATATTGAAATCTGTAATAAAGAAACCGTCTATAATGATCAATCACTAAAAGACGCTGCTTAAATAAAGCACAGGCGCGGCGGAGGCGCCCCTCTTTAAAATTTCCCATTCAAAATTTTATTCAATGTTTATCACATTAAATTGTGAGGGTATTCTTATGTCTAAAAAATATGAATTAACCAGCGAAATCAAACAAATTAAAAATATGTTTACTAGAGAGATTACAACCCTTTATCGTATTAAAGCTTTAAAAGACTTTGCTGATATCAAAGCGGGGGCTCTTGGGGGCTTTATTGAAAAGGAAAGCAACTTATCACATGATGGCAATTGCTGGGTTTATAATGAGGCGTGTGTTTATAATAATGCTCATGTTTGTGATAATGCTACAGTTTGTGATTACGCTAGTGTTTTCGATAATGCAAAAATTGAAGGCAATTCTAAAGTTTTTGATTGTGCAAGAATTTATGACAATGCAAGAGTTTCTGATCATGCTAAAGTTTGTGGTTCCTCTTATGTTTATGATCATGCCTGCGTTTTGAATCATTCTGAGGTATCTGACAGAGCTGTTATAAAAGGGCATGCTAAAATTTATGATAACGCTTTATTGACTGGCTATGCGCAAGCCTATGGCAATGCAAGAATTTATGACCATGCGCAAGTTTGGTTTTTTGCTGTGGTTTGTGATGATGCTTGTATTTATGAAAATGCAAAAATTACAGGCTATACATACATTTGCGATAAAGTGAGTGTTTTTGGTAATTCATATATAGATACCCAAAAATTGAATGGTCATATCAATATTTGTGATCAAACCATAAAAGACGCTGCGTAAATCATATGCGGGTGTTTGCGGGGGCGCCCCTCTTTCAAATTTTCCATTCCAAATTTTATCAAACGTTTATCACATTAGATTGTGAGGGTATTCTTATGTCTAAAAAATATGAATTAACTAGCGAAATTAAACAAATCAAACATGCGCTTACTCGAAATATTATTAATCTTTATCGCATTCGGGCTTTAAAAGGTTTTGATGATGTTAAGGCGGGTGCCTTGGGTGGCTTTATTGAAAAGGAAGTCAATTTATCCCATGATGGCAATTGCTGGGTATATGATGATGCTTGTGTCTATGGTCATGCCCGTGTTTATGACAATGCAAAGATACGACATTATTCTCAAGTCTGTGGTCAAGTCTATGGGAATTGTGAGGTCTATGGCAGAGCTTTTATCTCTCAATATGCAAAAATTTATGACCATGCTTTTGTTTATGGTAGTGCTCATGTTTATGGGAATATTTATGGCAATGCTCATGTGAGTGGTGGCGCCCGCGTTTTTGCTGATGCTCATATTTATGACCATGCGCATGTTTCTCATGATGCTGCAATTTTTAGTTATGCAAGGGTTTATGGTCATGCCAATGTTTCTGGCTCGGCTTGCATTTATAGCCATGGCAAGGTTTATAATTATGCTGTTATTAAGGGTCGTGCAAAAATTTATGGCAAGGTCTATGGCTCTGCTAGCGTGGGGGGCTCTTGTGAGGTTTATGGTTCTGTTTATGGCAATGCAAAACTCTCATATTGTGCAACGGTCTGGGGTCGTGCTTATGGGAATGCAAAAATAACCAAAAAAAGCAAAGAAAAGTTGGTACCAAAAAATTGTGAAGTTTATGAAAGCGATCATGTTATCAAGATTATTGATAAAACAGAATAAGGAAGGGCATGGGGGGCCTTCTTTATAGCTATAAAAGCATCATAATATACATTGTTTAAAACCTATCATATTGCAAACGCTCTATTGTTTTTATAAAAACTTATCAAAAGAACCGTAAATGATGGGTATGATCTTGATAGCATGCATTTGAAATAAAGCACATAATTACAATGCTTCTTAAAAATATTTCAATATACTGACTTCGAAATTGAGTTGAGTGAATTCCAAATAAGCATTTTCTAAAATCAAAACCTATCAAATAAATCAAAACGCTTTTATCAAACCTAAGGCTTTTAAATTGGCTCTGCTGTGAAATCTAGAGCTTTGTTTTTCATAAATGAAACTTTCTTAAGAGCAAATGATAATTGTTATAAAAAGAGATCTCAAACGTTTAAACATTCACTTAAAGAGGTCCTTATAAGCATATTTTCACTTTTCATTAAAACCTAATTTCTTTAAAAATTAGCCGGCTAAATTTGAGTTCGTTATCTTTAGAATTAAGCATTTCTAATTTAGTATTATTAAAATAAGCACTTGAAATTATACCTATATAGGTATATTAATAATCATGAGTAAAATAAAATGTATCATATGGCTTGGATCTTCACTCAAAGATATAAAAAGTTTTTCTGATCTTATTCAACAAAGGATTGGTTATGCTCTTTATCTTGCTCAGATAGGAGATAAAGGAGAAAATGTTAAGGTTCTCAAGGGATTTGGATCTGCCAATGTGCTAGAAATTATTGAACGTGATATTCAAGGAACTTATCGCGCCGTTTATACGGTAAAATATAAAAAATCTCTTTATGTGTTGCATTGTTTTCAGAAAAAATCGCCCCATGGTATTGCAACACCAAAACCAAACATAAATCTGATTAAAGAACGTCTCAAATTAGCAGAACAATTAGAAGGAGATTAAAATGATCAATGTTTTTCACGGGAGTTCCAATGTTTATACGGATCTTGGTTTTTCAGATTCTAGAGAGATGCTTATCAAAGCGCAACTTGCACATAAAATTAGTCAAATCCTTAAAGAAAAAAACTTAACACAAAAGCAAGCTAGTCAACTTTTAAAAATGACTCAACCCAAATTGTCTAAACTTTTGAGTGGAGAATTTCGAGGGATTAGTGAAATGAAAATGCTTGAGTGCCTAGCAAAATTGGGAAATGATATCAAGATTGTTGTAAGTTCAGAAAAAGTTAAAACGCTTGAAGGACAATTTGAAGTTGTTTTTGCTTCTTAAACCTCTTTATGATTTGCTTTTTATGATCTATTCGTACATAGCAATTGTTTATAAAAAATGATCAATTTAAACATGTATAAAAGTGTGGATTCTTAAGTGGATTCATATAAAATAATTTTATTCAACATATTGATTTTTTTATATTTTTATGTAATATGTGATGCATGCACAACGCAATAATGACACACTGACTCCCGCAAGCGTACTTTACATATTGTAGGCGTAGCCTGTATGGAGTCTGCCGCTCCTAAATACTCAAACGTAATGCTACTGGGTCGTACAAACCTTAAACACCGGTTCCTACCATATCATAATGCTTGACAAAAGCATCATGCCATCATAGCAACCGCTTTGCATATGGGTTCCACAACATAAGTTCTACAAATTGTTGATGCATAGCCAAGCTAAGAGTTTTCTTGCCCACCTACGTCAATGAAACCATCACTATCCTCTTTTTGAATCGTAAAACAAAATGATTTACCATTAGCGATAAACCATCTGCTCAAAGTCCAGCTAGTTTAAACGCGTAGCATTTCTAAACCTTTAGGCTCGCTCTGCCCCCAAGGGGGATAGTCAGATATATTACTTCCGTCACGTATTCACGCGCTGGAACAAGAATCTGAAACTATGAGGCAACGCTGCATTTATATGCAGCGTTGTTGTTAGGTATAAGCTTCTATTGAGATAGTTCTGATAGGAAGCCCCCACAGTTAATGGTATAGGGATTAATTTGGATTCTTTCGAAATGCTCTATATAAATTTAATGTGCCTCCCCAAAACACACCATCAGTGAACCCATTTAAAAGACCAAAAAGAAGGTTAAAATCAAATGCATGTTTCAAATCAGGTTTAACACTGAGAAAAACAATCAATGTGAATTTGATGACAAAAGCGATAAGAATAAATATCAGCGTCAACGGCGTACCAGGCCGAATAATTAAATCCGTTCCCTCTTTGATCTTTAAACGCGGAGTGGCACGCCAGAGCAACCAGCCAACGCCAATGCCGATCATCAGCCCCGCCAACATTGAGATTGCTCCCCAGAGCGGGAACGCCAGCTTGTTAATCACATCGCTTCCGCCCAAAAAAAGAAAGACTAACGGCAATAGAAAAAGGCGGTAAACCCTCATTTCCCTATCTCTCAATGCGATGATTCCCCACACAATGAGAAAAATAAGCAACCCCCAGACCCATAAAGGGGTTCCGGTCAGAATATTAAACAATGACATATTATGCTCCATGATGTTTATGCTCCATGATGTTTGACGCGATAAAAATATTGCATGATGTTAGGAAGATATTTAGAAAAAAGAATACCAGCACAAATTAAACTCATAGTGCCCCACCAAAGCTGGGGGGACCATGTAAAAAAACCCCTAGAAGACCATTGGCAAAAAAGATGATTCCCCAAATCCATGTAATATATTTATTGATGAGATAAAATAGGATATGTTTGCGTTTTTCTTCAGAAACACCAGCACTGGCATAAAAAATGGTAAAGGGTTTCTTTACCAAAAAGCTCATCAATGAAACTAGAGCAAGTGACAGATAACAAAAAACTGTGGGGTAGCTCAGTAAAAGTATAGACCATCTAGCGAAATAATTAACAAACAGGACAATAACTGTCAGAATGTTAGTCATTATCATGAGTTCCCCCCGTCGGACAATTTTAATATTCACAGCAATAATGGACAATAAAATCACAGTCAAGATGAGAAAACATTCGACCAGAGTTAAAACGTTTCCATTGATAACCCAAGAGTAAATACTCTACGGAATAAAAGAGACTATTATGTTAAACATGGTGCATCCTCCTTGCAATAATGCGTCATCGCCGCCTCAAGATTCCCATCTTCAATCTCATGGAGGATAATAGAAAGGAGAACACTAAAACGTTACATGATAGCATATTTGCAGACCCCATATGAGCGGGGCCAGTGGCACACCCTCCCCCCGATTAGTGCAGAAATGACGTCGCTCTTGGTACTGGACGCGTTACGTCGGTTCGAACGTTCTCTATTTTTGCAGAACAGAAAGCGCGTATTAGGCTCTCTAGCCATACTTAGAGTACGCAAAGTTATTCATCACTCTACAACACCTTAAGTGCGCAATTTTATATTTTGTATTAAAGGATTTTTGCTTTCAAAATATACGAACAACATCACACAAAGTAGAATAAACAAGCTGCCCCAAACATTAAACCAAACCTTGCCTGTAAGCATCACTGTTGCACCGAAACAGTTAACAATCGCGTGGACAAAAAAAGGCGCACACGCATAAAATTTAGAGCGCGTAACAACACCACGATACGCCAAGCATGTGTTTAAAATATGCATGAGTATGACGCTCATTAAAGCACACAAAAAAATACTCGCTTGCGTCCAGGAATAAAAAATTACATATTCACTGGCTAATAACCTAGATCGAATAAGCCAGCCATTATAAACAAGGAAAGGCCCTAGCGCCTTATAAACTAATTCGCATAAACCCCAGCCTATGCCAATATTCAGCGGCAAACGCCACAACAAACTAGGCGAGCACCGATAAAACTTAGTAACTAGCCAACGACGCATGGCTTCTTCTGCTACAACAAAAAAAACCGTAAATGATAAAAATAAAGAAACAAGCGCCAGCCCCTGCTCTGCACGACTCTGGGGTTCAACAATACGCATCATATAAAGCGTTTTTACTACAGATTGCTCCCAAAAAGCAATCAGCCCGAAAACAATGCAGCTAGCAACAAACCATCCCACAGCACCAGCGACAACCAATTTGAACTTCAGAAAATGATGAAACACACATAGAAGAAAAACAACGCCAAGCACTTGCAGTAAACGTAAGGCATCAAGATTATGTTCTTTTTCCGAGTAACGCCATACTAACAGAACAATCACCCCAAAAACTGTGCCGCTCAACAGCACATTTATCCAACTAAATGTAGAGCGAAAAAATTTATAAATGACAGCGCCATAAATAAGGCCTGCGAGAAGCGAAGTAATAAATACAAACAACATTATTATGCCCCCTCATTTACTACAGCGTAACTACTATTTTTCTTCATGGATAATCTGTCTTGCACAAAATCATAAATTTGCCGCATAAGAGCAAACATAAGAATAGTAGCGATTGTATAATGCCCAATTGCAAGAAATTCTGGCTTAGCGGCCCGCCATGAAAAGCGCGCCCAAGCCGCCAAGCATTGTAAAAGCAGGATAAGAACAAAAAAACGCCATTTCTTGTCAAGGCAAACCACAAGCATTAAGAAAGTTGATAAAAGACACAGACCTATAATAAACGTATAATATATTACCGTCTCAAGTAAAGAAAGTAAGGCGTTCCTATCAAGACTAAAGGCCCCTTTTAGGATCATCACAGCTTCTGGTAGAGATGTAAGCAGTGCAAGCCCTATAGCAGCCCCCCAAATTCCCATTCCCACGCCCAGTGCTGCCTCTACACCATTGCCATTATCTTCTGCCACCCAATGAGAGAGCAAAAAAAACTGCATAATCGCTATGCTTATAGGGAATAGACCAACAGCAAAAACAATATTAGGCGTACTATAAGCAGCAAAATCAAAAATTAAACCACCTATCATACGCATAAAGCCGTATAGAAAAAAAATCAAAAGCACATAAAAACCAGCGCTTGACCCAATAATTGCCTTCGTGCCTTTAAACGCTTTAACCAAAGAGAGTAACCAGCGGTACCCCAATATAAGCGAAAGCACCAAAACATAATAAGGAAAATAACTCGCAGCGCCATAAACATAAAGAAAAACAAGACACAAAACAACGAGCAAGAAAACCAAATGTTCAACCAATGTTTTTTTCTTCATCAAAGGAAAAATAATCAGCACCAAGCAAAAAACAGCGCCGATAACAGATAATGTCAATTTGTCAAGCATTATGGTAAACCTCAGAAATAGAATTTATTAATATTGCGTAGCCTGAAGAAATGCCAAACATAGACAAAAGACCAACCGCAAAATGAATTACAAAAGGCAGATAGAAATAGGCCTTGCGCTTATCTTGGAAACCAAGATACATAAAGCGCGTATTTACAACATGCATCAATACAATCATGCCCGCAGCAATAAGATAGCTGATCGCTTGTGGACAAGATTCAAATGCGACATAGCCCGCCATTTGTGGCCCCCTATACACGGTAATTCAAGTAAAGAAAAAGAGCTGGGAGAGTCTTACAGCATAAGTCTAGCACACCCCAGCCCAGCCCGAAATAAAGGACCTCACGCGCAGCTAATTCTGGCTTATAGACGCGAAGCAACCACAAACGCAAAAGCTCCGTAGTTAAAACTGATATCAAAAGGATAAAAAAGGGATAGTTTGCAGCAACCAAACTCATGTAATGCACCATCTGCTGCTGGCTATTATGAGCAGCAGACAAAGCAGGCAATGGCAACAAAGAGCTCAAATATACAAAACCTGCCCCACTACACAAGGCAACAACTGCACCACAGAAGCCAAGAACTAAATATTTATATAAATAGCGCTCGTGCAGAATTAAAAGCATGCCAAGATAACATACCAAAAGCAAAGATAAGTCTGGAAGCCCACTTTCACTATGTGGATAAGCGAAGATGATAGCGCAGGAAAGACCAGCTAGAACCCCCAAAATGACGCGCTCGCCCAACAAGCCATTGTTTTTAAGGACACGAGGGCTGAAACTTATCCCAAAACTAAGCTGCATTCCAAAAATTAAGTCAGACATATAATTTCCCTAAGGCGCCTTGCCCTCCAAAGTATACCAAGATATTATTGCGGGAGAGCCCCCCAGCTAAGAGGCTGATAGTGTCCCCCTTAGCAACGCCTTTGCCTTGTTCACAAAGCTAGGTCAAACAACAATTTCACCATTTAGAGCAAGCACAATCCCAACCAGCTTTAGCAATACCCGCGGCTGCGCCACGGCCCCCCCCCCCGCATATTATTACTCCAGAAACTGCCCCTCTTGGGGTCGCTGCTCTAGGCTTTAGGATAACCCAAAGAACTATAGCCTCCTGTCTTCTCACTCAGTTTTCCTTTTAAATGGGTTAATCACGCTAAACTTCACATTCTTTGATTTAATGTAACGCGCGTACATATAAACAACATACAGCAAACAAGTCCAATCTCTAACCATTCCATAGTCATCATCTGTATGAACAAACGCTACAGAATAAGAAACAGAGAGGCTAAAAAACAGCTCTGCAAGAACATCAAGGACCAACCAATAATATTTCTTTGTAGTAACAAAGAGAACCATCAAAAATGTCAAAAAAACTTGGCCCGTTAGAATAGCAAAACCAAACACCGCATAATCAAACATTTTTTTCACTGCCTCCCTGTTTGCAAAACCTATCTGTTGATAGATTTCTCGAAGGTCTGATAAAAGCAGTGATGACACAAAAAAGACGCCTATGGCAAAACCACAGCCAATGCAAATGCTTAAATCTAGCACTGACATAGATTTTTCCTTCAAAGCTTTAGCAATTAGGACATAGCGAGCCCCCGCTATCATCAACGGAATAATGAAAAGCAGATAAATATAGCTCGAAAGCTGCAGATCAAAAAAATCTAACAGAAGGTCATCACCCATAACAATAAAACCAGTAGCGATGAAAAAAATGGGGCAACTTGCGATAATGGCCAAACTAAAGCACTTTATGTTGTTGACTATATTGGATATAAATTCAATGCAAAAAGAAAGAAAGAACATAATCATAATAACAGGAGGAGATGTTATCGGCACACCGACTACATACTCAAAGGCATACACGAGGGGAGGGATAACCAATGCCGCTACTATGAATGCAACCGCGCTCCCCTTGTATAACACGCTTTTTCCATTAATAGCAATAGTTTTGAAGAATAGATACATGCCAAACCACAGACAAAAATAAGCGAGCACTAAACCAAACGCGCCCATAGCTCCTCCTGTGCAATATTCCAAACATAAAGGTGGCACCTTTTACAGTACCACCGTTCTAGGCTTTAGGATAACCCAAAGAACTACATCAAAAGCCCGTCAATATCCCAACACCGTACCAACCACCTGAATTAGCAATAGATTGACCAAAAAACTGTGTGCCACACTGAGCAGCAGCCACACCATAACCAGCATAACCGCCTATGGTGTCTCCGAATTCATGGCCTACAGCTCCCCCAAAGCTTCCTGCGTCCATGGTAGAAATAGGATTACGCGTTAACCATCCTCCTGCGACAAGACCACCCAGAAAGCCAACCTTACCACCATACTGGCTACCAAACGCAGAACCAGAGTTATATTTGCTACTAAAATTATCGGCACAGCAATAATCGTACGAACCACTTGAATGTGAACTTGAATTTCCCATTTGTTTTCTCCAATTTAGTGTATAAATAAACCCTCCCAAGGTTACTTATGTCCCCGCGCCAGAATGGCTTACCCATAATCAACCACCAAAACACCACTGGAGATATGAATGCACTTTCATGCAAGTTCATATTTATAATATATGGTTGACATAAATCAAGGAAATTATGTCAAAAATATGTCATATTTTAGTAAATTTATACTTACTTATTTTATGTATTTAAACTTAATAGTCTATATTATGAACAATAATAATGAAAGATAAATAAGATTTCTTGGTTTACAAAATATAATATAATTATATAAATATACTGATAGAGATATTTATTATTGCAATTGCAATCAGAATCATAGACTTAGTTAACCCATTTATATTTCAAGCAATTATTGATCGCATCATTCCGTTTTTGGCAAAATTTGAGAAAAATCATCCGCGCAAGCTCTCTGCTTCGTGACGGCTCACACGCAAAAAAAGCCGCCAAGCGCGGCTTTTAATTGCCTTACAAAACGCCAAAAATAAGAATGAGAAAAGCTGGAGAAGATAAATGGTACGGTTGGTGGGATTTGAACCTACGACCTCTGGTGCCACAAACCAGCGCTCTAACCAACTGAGCTACAACCGCATAAAAGCAAATCTATCATAACTGTTCACGATTTTGTAAACATTTATTCTTTGCTTATGTGACATAAGGAAGATCAACAAAGTTTGCAAGCCCCTTTAAAAAAATCTCGCAATTTTTTGTGAAGAAAAAATATTTTTTACGAAGGAAATTTTTACAAGGGAAATTTTGCCCAATGCTCAAGACCATGATCACGATAGTCTTTTATGTTATCAACACCATCTTGTTGCATCATCCGTAAAATCTCTTTCAAAATAGTTACGACAAGATTTGGACCTTCATAAACCATCCCACTATATAATTGAATTAAATCTGCACCTGCTTTTACTTTTTCCAAAGCGGTTTTTGCATCCTTTACACCGCCAACACCGATAATTGCAATCTCCTTCCCTAACTTTTGACGCATTTTTGCAAGTACAATCGTAGAACGCTCAAAAAGTGGACGTCCAGAAAGCCCTCCCTCTTCATTGCTGAAAGGACTATTGGTAAGACCTTGACGTGAAAGAGTCGTATTGGAAACAATGAGTCCATCAAAATCAGAAAGTTTTATTTCTTCAGCAATATCATCCAACTCTTTCTCTGATAAATCTGGAGCAATTTTTAAAAAAAGGGGAAGCGAGAATCTATGCTTTTTCTCTTGCTCCTTTCGCGCTTTTGAGATGGCATTCAACAAAAGGTGCAAACTATCACGAGCCTGTAAATTTCGCAAACCTGGTGTATTGGGAGAAGAAATATTAACCGTAAAATAATCCGCAACATCATAAAAATGAGCAATGCCAACAGTATAATCGTCAATCTTATTAACCGTATCCTTATTGGCTCCAATATTGACTCCTACAATACCCGTTTTTTTACGTGTCCGCAGTCTGTCGTAAACAACTTGATGTCCGTCATTATTAAAACCCATTCTATTAATAATCGCTTCATCTTCTTTTAAACGAAAAAGCCGTGGTTTAGGATTTCCAACCTGAGGCTTTGGTGTCACTGTTCCAATTTCAGTAAAACCAAATCCCAAATGAAAAATTTCATCAACAACCTCTGCATTTTTATCAAACCCCGCTGCAAGACCAATAAAATTTTTAAACTCAAGCCCTGCAATATTTACACACAATCGCTTATCAACAACCTTTTGACAACCGTTTAATCCACTTTTTAATCCCACAATCGCTAAACGGTGCGCATGCTCTGGATCCAACATAAATAAAGCAGAACGGCCAATACAACGAAAAAAACTCATCAATCCTTCTCCACAACATAAAAATGATCCATCACATCTCACATAAACCTTTTAACACAAAAGATCGCCAAGAGAGCATATGATTCAAAAAATTTCCTCTTCCATAAAAAAATTCATTACATCATCGGCATTCACGCGAATTTTTACGAACCCTCAATAGAAAAAACTTATTCTTGAAAAAACATTTCTCTTTTTCACAATTGTTCAGTTAATTAAATATTCTGTAAATTCTAAATCTTATAAAATGTAAAATGCCTGTGTGAATTGAAACATCAATGCCCCTTCACCAAACCATGGTCTTATCTCTTGCAAGCAAGCTCATAATCCCCTTATGAAAGAAATTTATTTCTTTTCTCTAAATTCCTTTGTATCATATTGTTTCCAACAAAAATAAAACTTGCTCTATAAAGCTGTTTTTTTTCTAGCATTGAAAATGCACAGTTCGTAAAATCATCTTACATTCATGCCATTGTTGCACCATTTTTAGCTGCATGGGATTCAACCATTGTATGAGATTCGTAACGTTTTGAAGAATCTGCGTTATTATCATTGCTGGTGCACAAAATACAGTTTCAGTGATGAAAGTTGATCATTAAACGCATACTTAATCATACTAGCGCCTTGCAAACCCAAACAATCTTCTAAACCCTATAGGCTCTTATATCTATAAACTGATACAAGCTTCCAACTGATGAAATGTGACTCAATGGGAGGCAATCCCTCATATAAAACAGAATGCCATTGGGTTGATCATTCTTTCTTTAAATAAATATTTCTTAATGCTGTTCATCCTATTTCATGACACCCCTCATGAATAATAGTATAATGATAAATCATTCAGCATCACCATTTTTATGCTTATAGCATAACAAGCCAGCACTATCTCACGCTTTGCTCTTTCCCAATATTCTACAGCTCTTGGTATTTGAGACGATTCATAAGAGGCATTTTTAGTTCTTTCTTTCGTGTTTTTTACCAACACACCAACCCTGTTTATAACATTCAAGCATGTGATTTATTTGATTCAATGTGAGAAGGATTGTAATGGGCAAATCTTCAATGTTCGGTGTTATGATTTAAGTTAAAAACGATGATTTATCATTATAAATCGACATGTTGTCTTCTGTTAAAATTATAATCATTTTTAACCTATGCAATACAGTACAAATAGCTTTTAGATAAGCTTGCGCTCCTCATTGCTCTATCGCTTAATATTCAAACTGCAATTGCAACAGATTGAATTAAAAGGGAACTAATTATAAGTCTTACGCCTGCTTCATCAATTCATTTTTCCCATCAGAGCTGGAACATAATTTTTTATTCTCAATGCTCTTTTTACACCAATATATAATACTTCATTCGCCAAGCTTCCTTAAAGCAGATGCAGTTTTTATCCAAAAAGCTTTTATCTACGAGAGATATGTCTATTCAAATAGAATCTATAGAGCTGTTTATTAAGCCTTCATAAAGTTCTTGGAAAATAATATTAATGTTGTAGTATAATCCTAAAAATAAAATCTGCCCTTTCCTTTTTCATCAAAAGCGGTAAGTAAATTACCGTATATCGCTTACATAAAGGGGAAACTGCAATGCTTAAAGAATTCAAAGAATTTGCCCTAAAAGGTAATATGATTGATCTTGCTATTGGTGTGATTATCGGAGGCGCTTTTGGTGGCTTAGTCAATTCAATTGTCAATGATATTTTTATGCCCATCATTGGACTTGTTACAGGTGGAATTGATTTTTCTAATATGTTTATTCAACTTGCTGGTGAAAAACAAGCGACTTTGAGTGCCGCCAAAGCAGCGGGAGCAACCATTAGCTATGGGCACTTTATCACTTTATTGATTAATTTTCTCATTATTGCTTGGGTTCTTTTTTTCTTTGTTAAAGCTATGAATAAAATCCGTAGAAAAGAAGAAGGAGAAAATCCCCCAAAAGCCTCTTCAGAAGAACAACTTCTAACAGAAATTAGAGATCTCTTGGCTAAAAAAAAGTAAACTTATGAGAGGATTAACCTCACGAAACACAAGGAAAAAACATTTCCACAGTCGTTCCATGGTTGGGTTTTGAGAACAATAAAAATTCTCCCCCATTTTCTTCCACCATTGCCTTACACATTGGGAGCCCTAAGCCTGTACCCATAAAGGCACTGTCACCAGATCGACCATCTTTTCGCTCTATTTGACCATAAGGTTGTAGGGCCTGTACAATTTCTTCTTCGCTCATTCCTATACCATTATCACTCACTGAAATTTTTACGCGCTCTTTTCTATAAGAAACATGAACAATAATCTGACCACCCAGAGGTGTAAAACGAATAGCGTTGGAAAGAAGATTCCATATAATCTGGCGAAACATTTGTTGTGATACAGGAATAAATGGAACATGCGGTGGAGCAACAATGCGCATGATAATGCCGTTATGATTGGCTTCTGTTTCAAGAAAAGCGATCGTCGCACGTAAACAAGATATCACATCAAATGTTTCAGAAATAAGGGAAGAATCAATCTGATTATTGGAACCAGAGTAATTATTCTTCGAACATTCTAGTAATTGATTAATGAGTGATAATATATGTTTTCCAGAGGAGATAATATCGCGCAAATATCCATGATAACGTTCATTGTCTATCGAACCAAAACGCCCCTCTCTCATAATTTCTGCAAAACCAATAAGAGCATTCAAAGGTGTTCGTATTTCATGAACAACTCCAACGATTTTATTCTCTTCTGCTTTTTTTTCTTCTGATAGAGCTGTTTTTGTCATATCATGCAACATAACAGCATAATTGCCTTGCTGTGCCAAAAATACAATCGTTATAAGAACGGTTCTATTTTTATGACTTTTCGTCATTAAATCAGCTGTTTCATTGCACTTTAAAACCTGATTTTTCCTCTTCATACGGATTAATTTAAAATATTTTTCAACCAAAAATCGGCTTTGCAAAGTAAAGAGGGAAGAGAGTGGCTGTCCTCGTAGTTCATTTATTTCATAACCCATTAATGCTAAAACAGCCTTACTTGCCGATTGAATAAAACCCTGTTCATCTAACCATAAAACACCATCTGTTGCTGTCTCCAACAATGATAAAACTGCAGCGGGTTCTTTTATGAGAACTTGTTCTATCGCATTTACTAGCAATGTTTGTGGATGTGATAACTGAACAGCTGTTTCTTCAACAAAATTCTCTTCTTTTACTGATGAATTCAATTCATCTCGTAATTGCTCTGCAATCTCACGAAAAGCTGAGCGTTCTATCTCCGTAAGACATGGCATTTCCGTCTCCAGCTTTTCGTCTCTTTTTTCTTGAACTCTTTCTTGTATTTTTAAAACACCAAAGCCACGAAACCCCTTAAGTTGCTTTTTAACATCAAAAATTGGTAAAGCCGACAATTCAACATCAAGCCATTGTGAACAACCATCAACAGGCCATTGAACAATCTCTTTACTCCACGACATAGCTGCTTCAATAAAACGACTGAGAACCTGATATCGATCATCATTAAATTGATGAGCAAGCTCATGAAAACTACATCCTAGAATAGAGGAAGAGAGAGGCCCAACAACTTCAGCTAGCTCTTTTGAAACTTCACAAAATAAACCATTGTGATCGATTTTCCACGTAAAAGGTCGAGGCAAAAGCTCTGGTGTAAAACAAAAGGCTTCTTGCTTACACTCTAATTCACTTGTACTTAACTCATCTGCTTTTAATGACATAACTAAAACTAAAAAAGTGTTGGATTAAATCTCAAACGGATAATGTTCATTGATTAAAAAATACCTGCTCTCGTTAAAATAACTGAATATCTCATTATCAATTATCTGTAGCAAAATTTTGACTGTTTCACCAACAAAACAAGAGTAAAAAGAATCTTCTAATTCACCTATTATTGTAATAAAGCTTGTTACAAAGGAAAATGCCCCTCACATAAAATAGTACTCTCAGAAGAATATACTTGCGTATTCATACACCTGTCTTAAAGAGACATCTTGTTCCAAACTTATTTTATTATATCGACATCAGTAAATGTCGTAATGTAAAAGCCCCCATCACGGATATCAAGGGATTATGCTTTACCTTTTTATCCTTCTAAAAGAACTCGCTTGCATTATTATTACACGCGTCTAGTCCATAATATAGCCAATGGTTCTTATGTTTGAAAATGTTCATTAAAAGGTATTTTTATTCCTTTTAAACGTTTTGTACCCTCCACCGCTTTTACTATGATGGACAAAAAACAGTTTTGATTGTTTCAATGTAAACAGATTTGAGACGAGAAAATTTTATGATACTTGAAACTTTTATTCAATAGGAATAAAGATAAATTATTATTACAATTCAATATATTATATTATAAAAATCCGAAATTAAAAATTTCTTTTTTCAAATAAAGTTTCCCGTCACAACACCTTATCTTGCGCCAAAACATCAAATGATCATAAATTCAGCGTAGCATTTTAAAGCATCACAGATCTTTGGGAACTCTTCTTATGATGTTTCCCAGAATACTTCAAAGCCCCTTTTTTCATAAAAACCGCTATAGAAAAAAACAAAAAATATACCACTTTAATACTTGATCAAAGAATCTTTTTGTAATCAGAAAAAAGAACAAAAATCATCTGTTCTCCTATAAAGATTTATTTCATTTCCTTACATTCAAGGCCCTCTAGAAATGTTAAAAACATCTCCGCCCTTTTGTATCAGCCTATTCTCCCCATGAACAGTTAAAAGGTTATTTTGTTATTCTCTACTCAATTTTTTAATAAGGATCTCAAAAAAATAAATAGATGGTCGCATCTGACTTGAAAAAATAAAACACGTATTTTCTCTTTAAATAATTACTGTCAGATATTTAAAAAAATCGCATATTTTTAAATGTGCTCGTTTATTTTCCTTCATTGATTAAAATTTCACGTTTACCAACGTGATTAGCGGCTCCCACAATGCCTTTTTCTTCCATACGCTCAACAAGAGAAGCTGCTTTATTATAGCCGATTGAAAGTCGGCGCTGGATATAAGATGTTGAACATTTTTTATCACGCATAACAATCTTTACAGCTTGGTTATAAAGTTTCTCACTCTCTTCATCAAAATTTTCTTCCTCAGAAACTTCAGCCGTTGAATCAGCAGTAATATCCTCATCGTTTTCGTCTTCATTATCTGTGACCGTTGCTAAATAATCGGGTTTTCCTTGCATTTTAAGATGTGCAACAACCGATTCAACTTCTTCATCAGAGACAAAAGGTCCATGAACGCGCACAATGCGCCCCCCACCTGCCATATGAAGCATATCTCCTTGACCTAAAAGCGTTTCAGCCCCTTGTTCACCTAAAATCGTACGACTATCAATTTTTGATGTGACCTGAAAAGAAATGCGGGTAGGAAAGTTTGCTTTAATTGTCCCCGTGATAACATCAACAGAAGGACGCTGCGTTGCCATAATCAGATGGATACCTGCCGCACGCGCCATTTGCGCTAAACGCTGAATGGCATTCTCAATTTCCTTCCCCGCCACCATCATGAGATCAGCCATCTCATCAACAATCACGACAATATAAGGCAGCTGTGTAAGATCCATAGCTTCTTCATGATAAAGCATTTCCCCTGTTTCTTTATCAAAACCCGACTGTACAGTACACATGATCGTTTCGCCTTTTTGAGCCGCAAGTGCAACGCGTGCATTAAAACCATCAATATTACGCACACCTAATTTCGCCATTTTGCGATAACGCTCTTCCATTTCTCGAACCGCCCATTTTAAAGCGGTAACCGCTTTTTTAGGATCTGTTACAACAGGTGTTAAAAGATGTGGAATGCCATCATAAACAGAAAGCTCTAACATTTTAGGATCAACCATGATCAAACGACACTGCTGGGGCGTCATCCGATAAAGAATCGACAAAATCATTGTATTAATTGCAACAGATTTTCCTGACCCAGTTGTTCCTGCTACCAATAAATGAGGCATTTTTGCTAATTCTGCAATAACAGGTTCCCCATTAATCCCTTTCCCCAAAGCAAGAGCAAGTTTAAATTCACTTTCACGAAAAGAACGGGTTTGGATTAATTCCCGTAAATAAACAGTTTCACGAACCGCATTAGGCAACTCAATCCCAATAACATTGCGTCCAGGAATGACAGCAACGCGTGTGGAAATAGCAGACATAGAACGTGCAATATCATCAGAAAGATTAATAACACGCGATGACTTTACACCCGCAGCGGGCTCAAATTCATACATTGTTACCACGGGTCCCGGATGAACATGGATAACTTCACCCTTAATGCCAAAATCTTCCAAAACACTTTCCAAAAGTCCAGCACCACGTTCTAATGTTTCCTGAGGAATCATCGTCCCTTCATGAAAAACAGGTTTCTGTAATAAACTAATCGGAGGAAATTCATAAACATCACAGTCAATAGATTGAATATTTTTCATAAAAGAAGAATTATGATTGCCTAAGGGTGCGCGGGTAGATTGTAATGCTTTCATTTTACCGTTTGCTTGCATCACAGACAATTCTTTTGAATTCTTTGTAGCATCCTTTGTTTGACAATCAAAAGTGTTATGGGCGGCACTATTATGAGTTTCTTCAGTCTCTATAGCATCCCTAGTGTCACTTAGCACTTCAGTATCATTTAACATATGAGCAGAATTTTCAACAGAAAACTTAGAATGACATTCTTTAGAATCCTTCATAGGATCATTATTCGTATTCATTAAATCAGAAATTTGCTCAACGCCTCTCATCCTTTCCGCTGGAGAGTCTGATGTAATTGAATCATAGAGTTGCGGAAAGCGGTATTCAAGAACACGGTAAAGAGCCGTTATTGACTCATCAAAAACAGAAGGAACATCCAGTGTATCAGGTGTCGTTTCATTTGTGGTATCAATCGATGTGCCATCCTCTTTTGAAGTTTGAGTATCCACAGGTTCAAATATCAAAGATCCACACTCAAAAAATGCATCATCGGAAAGGTGCAAAGCAGGCTTTATTTTTTGTAGCTCATTTTTCACGTGTAATTCATGCTCTGGTTTATTTTCCTCAAGGGGAATATTGGCTGATGGTATGCTAATAGCTTGCTGCGACAACTGCTTTAAAACTGTTGAATGACAAACTGAGGTTTTATTCTCTATCGATTGGGGATTAATGACTTTTTTTGTCGATGGAATATTTGTTGTTTTCTTTTTAGAATGCACAACATCTGTAATTTTTTTTCGATCTTGCTTCGTAAAAATTTTAAACTGTTTTGCAAAAACTGGATCTGTTTCTATACGACGACGTAAAATCTCAACTTCTGGGGTTCGTGTAAAGCGGACATTTTTTCCTAGGGTAAATGCCTTTTTCCACACTTCCGGATAAGGAAATATCTCTGTAATCTTAATAGATAAATCTTCTCTTGATGCATCTTTCGTACCATCATCAGACAAAGAAGACGTAGAAATAGATTTTGTTTTTGAATTATGCATGGGCACCCAACAAATTTATAGCAATGAGAAAAATAACCTTTTCAAAAAGAATTTATAGAAGCTATCATATGAAGGTTAATAACCTTTTGCTGATGGTTACTTTTTAATGAAAAAAAATGATGACCAAATGCATAATATTTTCTTTTAAAGTTTATGACAGAAATTGCTAAGGTTGATAGTGTCTTATCGCACCTATTCCATTTATTTTGAAGAAAATTTCATGACAAAAAGTGTCAAGAAAGTTGTCTATACCTCTCTTCCTCTCCCATTTTATAAAAACGATGTGTCCCAATAATACAAACAGTTATAGAAGCATTGCTCTATTTAACGCTTCATATTTGATGATCATAACACAATCTCATTTCTCGCGTTTTTATAAGATTATCCTTGTTATCTTCATTTAAAAAGGCTTAGACTAGGATAATCATAATTACATAAACATAAATAGAAAAAAGGGAGTGAATGATGTTTAATAAGCGGAAATTTTATGTCAATGGTCTATGGGATGATCCAAGTACGCCTCACGATTTTGACGTCATTAATCCATCAACAGAAGAAGTTTGTGCTGTCATTAGCCTTGGAAGCACAAAAGATGCTGATAAAGCAATTAATGCAGCAAAAGAAGCGTTTCCAAAATGGAAAACCACTTCACCAAGCGAACGTCTTGGATTCGTTGAAAAAATTTTAGAGATCTATGAAAAACGTTCCAAAGACATGGCTAAAACCATTTCAATGGAAATGGGAGCACCGATTGATATGGCGTTTAATGCGCAAACCGCAGCCGGCGGTTCCCACATTCGTGATTTTATCGAAGCTTATAAAGAGTTTTCGTTCCAAGAAACGTTAATAAAGGGAAATGAACACGCAATCCTTCACTACGACCCTATCGGCGTCGTAGGATTAATTACGCCATGGAATTGGCCTATGAACCAAGTGACTCTTAAAGTTATCCCAGCTCTCTTGGCGGGCTGTACCATGGTGCTAAAACCCTCTGAAATTGCGCCTCTTTCTGCTATGCTTTTTGCTGAATTTTTAGATGAAGCCGCGCTTCCTGCCGGCGTTTTTAATTTAATCAATGGGGATGGCGCAACTGTTGGTTCTTACCTTTCAGCACATCCAGATCTAGAAATGATCAGCTTTACTGGTTCAACCAGAGCAGGAAAAGATATTTCTAAAAATGCCAGTGCCACTTTAAAAAGAGTCTGTCTGGAACTTGGAGGAAAAGGCGCAAATATCATCTTTGCTGATGCCGACTCAGATGCTATCCAGCGGGGTGTGCGACATTGCTTTTATAATAGTGGACAAAGTTGTAATGCACCGACTCGTATGCTTGTGGAACAGAACATCTATGACAAAGCCATAAAAATAGCCAAAGATATTGCAGAAACCACAAAAGTAGGACCAAACTGCCAAGAAGGTAATCATATTGGACCTGTTGTTTCAAAAAAACAATATGACAAAATTCAAGATCTTATCCAATCGGGCATTGATGAAGGGGCAACTCTTGTTGCAGGCGGAACCGGTTTACCTATAGGGATGGAACGCGGTTATTATGTCCGTCCAACAGTCTTTGCTGATGTAAAACCTCATATGCGTATTTTCAAAGAAGAAATCTTTGGTCCAGTTCTCTCGATTCTTTCCTTTAGGACAGAAGAAGAAGCCATCGCTTTAGCAAATGATACTGAGTATGGTCTTACAAACTATATTCAATCGCAAGATCGCAACAAATGTCGTCGTATTGCGGCACAAGTACGCTCTGGTATGGTAGAAGTTAACGGACATGGATTACCTGATGGGAGCTACTTTGGAGGTGTAAAATTCTCTGGGCGCGCTCGTGAAGGGGGACATTGGGGAATTAAAGAATTTCTCGATAGCAAAGCAATTTCATACTGGTAAAAATCTTATTAAAAACTTAATAGGAATCGTATGGTTATACAGAAAATAACGGATGAAGGTGCTCTTGGACAACGTCTTGATCAGTGGCTTGCAAAACAATATCATACTGTGCTCTCACGTTCGCGTTTGCAAACCCTCATCCGTGAAGGCTGCCTTAAAATTGATGGTCAATTCATAAAGGAACCAAAAACAAAATTAAAATCTAACCAAATAATTGAATTGGCAATGCCTGACCTTCGTGACGCAGAACCTAGCGCTGAAGCCATTGCATTGGACATCCTTTTTGAAGATGATCATGTCATTGTTATTAATAAACCAGCGGGTCTTGTTGTTCATCCTGGCAATGGTAATTGGACTGGTACGTTGGTTAATGCCCTTATTTATCACTGTGGGAATAGTTTATCTGGTATCGGTGGTGTTAAGCGCCCAGGCATTGTCCATCGGCTTGATAAAAATACAAGCGGTGTTATGGTCGTTGCAAAAAATGATCTGGCTCATAAAAGTCTCAGTGCTCAATTTTCTGATCATGGACGAACCTGCGCACTAGATCGACGCTATCACGCTTTGATTTGGGGGACACCTCACCGCAATGTCTGGACAATTGATGCATCACTTGGCCGTTCGCCCCATAACCGAACAAAGCAAGCTGTTGTCGATAACCAAACCCCTCATGCTCGTCATGCCGTTACACATTTTTCACTGCTTGAAAAATATGGTACTCGCGAAGACTCAACCTCTTTTGCTAGTCTTCTGGAATGTCGTCTGGAAACCGGACGTACCCATCAAATCCGTGTTCATATGGCACATATCGGACATCCACTCGTCGGTGATACGGTTTATGGAAATGCTTTTAAAACAAAATCAAACACTCTTAATCCCACTCTGAAAAATGCAATCGACCAATTCAACCGACAAGCACTCCATGCCGCAAGTCTTACTTTTAAACATCCTTCTACCGGTAAAGTTATGTCGTTTTTCGCACCGATGCCTCAAGATATGGCTACACTTATTAAGCACTTAAAAAAAATGAATTGAAACTTTTCTTCGTCTCAAGATTTCACAATAAAATATCTTTTTTTGAACAAAATTGAAAAATATGCTAAAGTGAAGTTACAAGGATAGTTCGCTATCTTAAACGTAGAATTTGCCTTATTAGGGAATTCAGATAAAAGGAGGGTGCTATATGGCCCATATGAATTTGTTATCAGTAATCACAGGTGATGGCGGATTAAACCGTTACTTAGAAGAAGTGCGTCGTTTTCCAATGCTAGAGCCAAAAGAAGAATATATGCTCGCTCAGCGTTATCGTGAGCATAATGATCTAAAAGCTGCACATAGGTTGGTCACCAGTCATTTGCGTCTCGTTGCTAAAATCGCTATGGGATATCGGGGTTATGGCCTCCCCATTGGGGAAGTCATTTCAGAAGGTAATATTGGACTCATGCAAGCTGTTAAGCGTTTTGAACCGGAGCGTGGTTTTCGTTTAGCGACCTATGCAATCTGGTGGATTAAAGCATCAATTCAAGAATATGTATTACGGTCTTGGAGTTTGGTGAAAATGGGGACAACAGCCAATCAAAAGCGCTTGTTTTTCAATCTTCGTAAGTTAAAAAATAAACTTCAAGCATTTGATAGCGGCGATCTTGATACAGAACAAGTAAAAGAAATTGCGACTCAGTTAAATGTCACAGAAGATGAAGTTGTATCAATGAATCGCCGACTTGGTGGTGACACTTCGCTCAACGCACCCCTTCGTACAAAAGAAGGAGAAAACAGCGAATTGCAAGATTGGTTGGTGGATGAATCAAACAACCAAGAACAAATTTTAATTGAAAAAAGTGAATTAGAAAATCGTCGTTCCATGCTTGTCAATGCCATAGACAGTCTCAATGAACGTGAAAAACGTATATTTAAAGCGCGTCGTTTAAACGATATACCCTTAACTCTAGAAGAACTCTCTGGTGAATTTAACATTAGTCGAGAACGCGTAAGACAAATTGAAATGCGTGCGTTTGAAAAAGTACAAAACTCTATTAGAGGTTCTGCTTTATCTCAAAGTCAAGTATAAGACTCTAAAAATTAGGTATAAAGCCAATGGCTTGCACATTTTTGAATTGGAAATGAAAAAAGCATCTGTTGGCTGTGTACTTTTAAATGAATCTTTCAAGCTTTTTGAGTTATTGGTGTATGTGCTTTATTGAATTCGTTTAGGTATAATGGATAAAAATGTATGGTGAGAAGTAGCCTTTTATCTTATTTACATCTGTGTTTTATTCTTTTGGCCAAGAACTGTTAGTTTATCTTGTTGAGTAAGCCATTTTCCAATAACTTCATTAAAAATGGACTCACCTATTGGGCCTTTTGCAAAGGTTAATTCATTTATGCGTCCATTTTTATCCGTTAACACCAAACGCATCCAATGCAATTCTCGCATCAATTGTAAATTTCGGTCGAGAAATGGATGATTCCTACTCAATGCAACAAGAAAAAAATCATCGTTAATCTTTGCAGAAATAGTTCTTGTTAAAGCTTGCCCAATGGATTGTTCACTTGCTTTAAAGGTTAATGCTTGAACATTGCTTATAGCTTTGCCTGAAAATTTATCAGAAAGAATAAAAATAAGGTCCATCATATATGCAGCAGGAAATGACCGATCGGTATTACGACGTAAAATTAAACGTAATGATAACCCTTCATCGGGAATTGTTATATCACCTTGTATAGCCATTTCTTCTGGAGCCCCCTCTACACGAGATTCCCTTATAAGCGTCCAGCGAGCACTTCCCGTTGCGACCTTTTCTGCATCATAATTTGTACGTGCCTGATAAAAAACAGCCTCCCCTGATTTTTCAAGTGATTGCAAATTGCTGGTAACAACTGTTGAGATTCCTTCTTCATCAGAAGAATCTGCCGCTTGTTTTAAACCAACATCAACTTCACTCCCATCTTCTAATAAGCGTTGTGTTAACTTTCTCTTAACCGAAAGCGCCTTTGGTAACCCATGAGAAGCTTGAAGATTTTCTTCTAACAGCTGATGATCATTTAATACAAATACACGTTCCCCAATAAAAAAAACACCAACCGCTAAAACAATAAAACTCACAACAGAAACAGCGCTTATCACAATACGCCTTTGCACCAATGATTTATTAGCACGACGTAAAGCTTGAGAAAAAATATGCGAAACAATATGCGGATTATCTTCTTGTGAAGGAGAAACCTTTAACGCATAGCGATTAATATATTCAGAAGGCACATAAGCCTCCATATTAACAGGCTCTGCCTCTGGCATATCTGATACACAAGGATCATTAAATACCTCGTTATCCTTTGGACGTGTAACAAAATCCTGCTTGCTCTTTGTATTTATCCCTGAAAATTCATTATTCTTTTGTAATATGGTCTCTTTTATATATTTTTCATCTTCATTTATATTTGTGGGATTCCACCCAATAACTGAAGAAAGCAACTTCTTTTCAACTGCTAAATATTCTTCTTCAACAGTTTCAATAGCACTTTGAAGAATCTTTCTTTGTTCATCTGCTATTGCTTGCGGCATTTTCGCTGTTAAAAATTGATGTTCTAACGTTTCGATAGCCCGTTTATAAATCCGCTTACGCACTTGTGGTGTAACATTATTTTGCGCATTAATTGCCTTTTTTAAGATTCCAACGAAATCTACCATTTCCTCTATAATCTCTCTTAAACTGAGAAAAGAAACCCCAGCCCTAAAGCCAAAACACTTTTTAGCTTCATACATTAATTGTCATTTATATTGGTGCAAATATCGTAATAGTGTAAAATGAATATGAAAAATAAACAATGTTATTTTACACCTTTCTCTTATGCGCTCTTAAAAAAGCTCTTTGTTAAAAGACATAGAAATGAACACAGAATCTATATGAAAACCTAAAAAGAATCCTCAATTTGCAAAGGGATCTGTAATAAGAATAGTATCTCCACGTTCTGGACTTGTGGATAATAAAGCTACTTTTGCGTTAATCAGTTCTTCGATATAGCGTATATATTTAACAGCCTGCACTGGTAAATCTTCCCACCTCAATGCATGGGCTGTTTTTTCCTTCCAACCTTCTAATGTTTCATAAATAGGCCTTACACGGGCTTGAGCTCCCATGGAAGAAGGTAAATAATCAATTTTTCTACCATCAAGCTCATAACCAATACAAATTTTTATTTCATCCAAACCATCCAGAACATCAAGTTTTGTCAATGCAATACCTTGAACACCACAAATTGCGACCATCTGACGCACTAAAACTGCATCAAACCAACCACATCGACGCTTTCGACCCGTTACAACACCAAATTCATGCCCACGTGTCCCAAGAAATTCCCCAATATCATTTATCTGCTCTGTCGGAAACGGCCCTTCTCCAACACGTGTAGTATAAGCTTTTGCAATACCCAAAACATAATGAATGACTCTAGGTCCCATCCCAGATCCTGTACATGCCTGCCCAGCAACTGTATTCGATGATGTTACATAAGGATAAGTTCCAAAATCATTATCGAGTAAAGCACCTTGTGCCCCTTCAAAAAGAATGTGCTTTCCTTCCCGATAGCCTTCATCTAAAAGATGCCACGTACAATCCATAAAGGGCAGAATTTTATCTGCAACTTGCATTAATTCATCATAAAGTGCCTGAGAATCAATCTCTGCAACCCCCATCCCACGACGCAAAGCATTATGATGCCTCAAAAGCCGCTCAATCTTAGCCATAAGCGTATCTTTTTCTGCTAAATCCATCACTCGGATAGCACGACGTCCCACCTTATCTTCATAAGCCGGCCCAATACCACGCTTTGTTGTCCCAATCTTTAAACCTGATAAACCGCTTTCTCGAATTGCATCAAGATCACGGTGTAAAGAAAGAATTAAGGGAGCATTTTCAGCAATCCGTAAAATTTCTGGGGTAATTTTTACACCCTGATCACATAGTTTTTTTAATTCTGCAACAAAATGATGAGGATCAACAACGACACCATTCCCGATGATTGATAACTTCCCACGAACTAAACCAGACGGTAAAAGTGATAATTTATAACTCACTCCATCAATAACCAATGTGTGACCAGCATTATGCCCCCCCTGATATCTCACCACGATATCTGCGCGCTCAGACAACCAGTCTACAATTTTACCTTTGCCTTCATCACCCCATTGTGTACCCACAACAACTACATTGGCCATAACTTTCTCCGTCGTGTTTGGTCAAAAAAAAACCAGCATCCAAAAACAAATACTTCCTTATAACGAAACCTTAGGGCAAGTGCGACTCCTCATTTCAGATTTTTCTCAATCTTCAAGAAATTAAATTTTTTACATTTATGATAATAAAGATAAACAAATACCCCAAGATTCTAAATCTTGTCATTTTTGCTATAAAAAGTAAAAAATTAGAAATTTCAATTTATGCTTTCCCCTCTGACAAAACATTCATTTTCTCTCTTAATCTTTTACAATTCATGTATATTACTCAGAAGTCGTTTGTCTGATATAAGAATACGAAAGATCATCATAATCTCTCGTATCCTTTTTCTGTTTAAAAACGCGTTGTGAAAATCACCCGCCATTATTTAAAGCTGTGCCTTTTCAACTTGGAACGCCCATTCAAGCCATTGTGTTAAAATTTCAAGGTCGGAAGCCTCAATTGTTATACCCGCCCAAATTCGAAGCCCTGGAGGAGCATCACGATACGAACCAATATCATAAGCAACACCTTCTTCAGCAAGACGATTTACAACCGCTTTTATAAAAGATATTCGCTTTTCAGTTTCTAAAGCAGTGATCACTGGATCCACAATATCTAAACAAATAGATGTGTTAGAACGCACTTCAGGATCTTTTGCCAAATATTCTAACCATGGTGTTTTACGAACAAAAGCATCAAGTACAGAAAAATTTTTCTCAACCCTTGCTCTTAATGCCGCTGCGCCTCCTAGAGATTTTGCCCACTTCAACCCATCAAGAAAATCTTCAACACAAAGCATAGAAGGCGTATTGATTATTTTTCCTTTAAAAATATCTTCGTTCAGTTTTCCATTTTTTGTCATACAGAAAAGTTGAGGCATAGGCCAAGCTGGAACATGATTCTCAAGCCTCTCAACAGCACGAGGACTTAAAATCACCATACCATGTGCTGCTTCACCTCCCAAAACTTTTTGCCACGAAAAAGTAACAACATCTAATTTTGAAAAATCAAGATGTTGTGCAAAAGCTGCAGATGTTGCATCACAAATGGTCAATCCTGCTCGCTTATCCGGAATGAAATCCGCATTCGGAATACGTACACCAGAAGTTGTCCCATTCCATGTAAAAACAACATCACGATCAAAATCAAGTTGTGTTAAGTCTGGTATTTCACCATATGGGGCTTCAAAACGACGCACATCAGAAAGCTTTAATTGCTCAACAACATCTTTATTCCATCCAAATCCAAAACTTTCCCACGCTGCCATATCAATGCCACGCTCACCTAATAAAGACCATAGAGACGCTTCAACAGCACCGGTATCTGAACCTGGCATAATTCCTATACGGTGATCAAAAGGAACCTCAAGAATCTCACGGGTTAAATTAATAACTTCAGCAAGTTTTAATTCTGCTTCTTTTGATCTATGCGAACGCCCAACTAATGCATTTTTAAGAACATCAAAAGTCCAACCAGGTCGTTTGCTACAAGGACCTGAAGAAAAATTAGTATTATTGGGACGGCTGCTTGGTTTTTGTAACATTATCATTATTTCTCCCCTTTTAGATGTTTTGCTTCCTTTATAAAGAAAAACAAATTGTTATAAAGACTTATCAAACGTCTTTTTAGAAAAAATCAAAAATGTTTTCTATTATTTCGTAGGCTTAAAATTCACGGAAATTTTGTAAAAAAATCTTTTTTAATCATGCCTCTCAATTGATTCTTTTAATTTTTTTCGTATCATCACCACGATAAGATAGCATTCTGATAATAATACACTAATGTATCACAACATACCTATCAAGTTTATTTTATGATAAAGATTCATTGATAACTCTCTAGAATAGGGAGATAAACTTATTAAAAAATCAATTATTTTTCTTTTGATGACTGGACAGAGAAAATTTTAATGTTATAACCGCACACGCTCTATATTTTTTTATGAAGCATGCCCAGATAGCTCAGTAGGTAGAGCAGCGGACTGAAAATCCGCGTGTCCGTGGTTCGAATCCGCGTCTGGGCACCACCTTTTCTGTTTAACATATTGAAATTATACTTTTTTAATTTGATTTTCTATTCTTAGTCCACCTTTTAGACCACCTTCTACGGTTTATATAATTTTACCTAATTTGTTGTTTTTACTATTTTTTTAGTGCGGAATGCGTAAATAAAAGTTGAAGAATAGGATTTTCCAGCTTGTCTCTTAATTATTGTGAGTCGAGGTTTCTTCTCGAGGTATGTTCGTTGATTCGAACACTCAAAATGCTTTCGTTTTTAACAAGATGAATTCCTAAGAAATCTTTCTAATTTCATTATAATTATTATACTTCAACGTTAATTTGATCCTGAAAATTTTCGATGATATGCGCTATATTAACGGAATTATCTATATCAAAGTTATCCAATGGGATAATTACTCTTTCTAAAAAATGCGAAAACCATAAATAAAAAATTATTGGAAGCATCACAGAAAACAATCATGTGTTTTTACAAAATCTTTTTTAATTTACATTAACTCTTTGTAAATATACAATATAATTTATTATTGGTATGTAATATGAGAGGTCTGAATATCGTAGATCTCTCATTTAAAACTTGTTTATATTCAATCAATTAAAATCACTTGCTTGCACATCGCAAGGATGGCTAGCATATGAATAGAAAACGTTTTATGAACCATCTCAGAGCCGAGAGCTATAGAAACATTGAAACTGGCAAAAATGTATGATGGTATCGAATTTCTCCTTCATAACTGAAAGATGCTCGTATCCTAATATATTATTCGTGAGGACTTTAGCATTACACCATTCACAAGCCTCGTCACAAAATAGGTGTAACGTGCTTTGATAAATGCCTTTTGAAAATAAACTCGTAAATTAACAACAATAGGTAAATCATGTTTGAGTTGTTCTCTTTGTCAGTGAAGGACATCACTCTATTAAAAAACGTGAGACATAAAAACGTAAAGCAATGCGTAATTTTCATTATTAAAAAGATATTAATGTGAGTGCTTTTGAAAGTCAGAAAACCAAATCAAAAGAAAATGACCAAACGATTGATTGCTTTATATCTATCCCACATCATTTTCTCTAAAAAATTTATGAAATTGATACTCATCCATCTTTAAAAAATTAAAAGACTTATAAACCTTCTTTCAAAAATAAAACTTACACCACTCTTTCAATAAGGTAAAAATTTTAAAATCAATTGGTAAAAAATTCAAAAATAATTATTGCAAATAAACTAATCATTCTTATTGTTTTACAAAAATAATAGTATTTTTAAAGTCCATTATAAAAATTTATTAATTCAGTATTGAACGTTTATATACTGTAAACTATTGCTAAAATAAATAATATGATTAGAATATTGATGTATATAATTATTAATTATATATAATATAAATCATGTTATTTATTATAATTATGATATAAGTTGTTTTATTACTTAAAAAAATAAATATTCTACCATTTGAATATGGAAAATATTGAATAATATAAATACATTCCTAAATTAGTATACACACGTTTTGTTGTTTCAAAAAGAAATATCATATTTTTCCAAAATACATCATGATCGCCAGGATGAGTTGGTAAAATAACTTTATTTAATAAATAATCTCTCTGCTTACTAAGAAATAAATCTGATTTAGAAATAGAATAATTAACAGTAATAGATGTTTCTCTTGGTAAAAATTTGCATTCAGATGCTTTCACAATAGACAAAAAAATTAACAATAGAGCACATATAGTAAAGAAATATTTTATAATCATTTTTATAATTTACCTCCATTAATAAATATTCATAATGAAATTAACATAATTATATTTTTGTGTCTATATTATATTTAATAAAAAATAAAAATATATATTTATAGTTAAAAATCACATATTTATAATATAAATCAAATTCTGATTATATATAATTATTAATTTATGATATTGGAAAACAAACTATGAAAAATATTATCTTTATAAGATTTTTGAATATATATTTTATAAAACAGAATTAAAATTTATAATGAATATATAAGATATAATAAATTATTTATTTTCTATATATTCTATTTCACTAAAAGATAAAAATGCTTTAGCTTGTTACTATTTGCGCTCTATCTTTCTTATGCAATGTAATACAAAGTTAAAGAATCAGAACTATCCTTTCTTGGAATGAATGAGAGGTACAGTTTTTTTAATAGTAAGCGCTATAAACGATGCAATCAGAACTTTCAAAAAACCACCAATTAAAAAACCCAATGAGCTTATTAAAACTGTCAACAAAGACACTTGTGTCATATACGCTGTCCATGGAATACCAAAAGCATAGACAACGCCTATACCACCGACAGTATTAATTAAGAATAAGAGTATAAAATTTAGTCGCTTCCAAAATAACTCAACAAATAAACCAATAAAAAATGCAGCAAAGGGAAAACTGATGAGATAACCACTCGTAACTCCTAAAAAAACACTCATTCCACCACGACCACCAGGCAACAGAGGCAATCCAATCGCAACGAGAACAAGAAAAAGTAGTGATGCTAAAGCACCTCTTTTTGCTCCAAGTATAGAGCCTGCTAGCATTGGTCCCATCGACTGAGCTGTAATAGGCACCCCTAGAAGAAAAGGAAGATAAATAGGAGGAAAAAGGCTTAAAACAGCATAAATAGCACCGAATAAAGCAATATAGACTAAATCTTTTGTATTCATTTGATTCTTCTTTCACGATCAAAAACTTGCATTATTGATGAGATATTGTATCAATAGTATCAGCATCATAAGAACGTGCTTCCAATGCTTCAGCTACTTCTGAACCCATTCTTATAGTCCGTATAATTAAAGGTATTGCAAGAGCAATGATGTTCGTATTAAGTCCCCGTGCTTGCTGTGCTTCATAGACTTCATTAAACTTTTCACTCAAAAGAGGAATAAACCTGATCGCCATAGAGAGAACCATACTCACTTTTGATGGATTTATACCCAAACAACGAAAGGGCTGAATCCCTGTTTCAATTGCATCCACCATATCTGAAACTTTTGTTGTGAATGAAACAAGGGATGATAAAGAAAAGAGAATAACAAGACGTAATATGACCTCAACTCCCATAAGCCAACCACTAAAAATAGTTTGAAATACAAATAGAAGAACTAAAAGCAATCCCATCGATTTAAACTGCTTTATCACAGTGCTAAAAGGAACCTTGGCAACTCTATAGAATAGGACAACAAATAATAAAAAGAGTCCAAGAGGTGGTATAGATGAAACCATTATTATAAAAGTTCCACATACTGTAAGAAATAATAACTTAACTCCTGGACTTAACCTATGAATAAATGTATCCTTTGGAATATATAAACCGATCATGACATTCTTCTTATATATTCCTTGATAGCAATAAAAGGTACATCATCAATTACTATCTCCCCCTTATCAAAAAGCAGCACTCTATCAAACTTTTTCAAAAGCTCCAAATCATGCGATACAACTATTACCGTTTGTGGTAATTCTTCTATCACTTGCGTAACGCGATGCTTATTTCGTAAATCAAGTAATGTTGTCGGCTCATCAAAAATAATGTAATCTGGTTTCATAGCAACCACACTGGAAATAGCAATGAGTTGTTTTTGCCCACCACTTAATAAATGAACAGCGTGATTTCTGAAATCTTGAAGTTCATAGCGCTGTAAAATTTCATCTACACGCTTCTTAATTTCGTCCTTACTAAGCTTCAAATTTTTAAGACCAAAGGATAAATCTTCTTCCACTAGGGGTAAAACAATTTGATTATCAGGATTTTGAAAAACAAATCCTACTTTACGCTTTACCGCCTTTGCATCGCACTTTGTATCAAGCCCATCAACACTTACAAAACCATGAGATGGTAATTGGAGCCCATTAATAAGACGCACAAATGTACTTTTTCCAGAACCATTCGCACCAATAATGGCAATGCGTCTTTCGGTAAGTTGTACAGTAATATTCTTTAAAACACACAACTCACCAAAGACTTGTGTCACCTTATCAAATTTTATAATTCCCAAGGTTTATTCCAATCAAACCCTTTATATTATTACCACCTTCTATTGTTATCGCTTAAGCTTATAGCCTAAAAGTAAAAATAAGCACCATAGAGGGATAATAATAACTGCCAAACTCATATCAGGCATCTGTACAGGAATATATGTTTCAAGAAAAGGTACTCTTATTCCTACCATATCCAAAAGTCGCGCTATTAATCCATTTTTTCCAAACCCACTTATAAGCATTATACAAAATAATAAAACAAGAAAGCATAAGCAAAGATAGTTAGCGTAAGGATATAAACTAAACGCATAAATAAAGTTTCCTTTTCTGTTTTTATGCGCCTTTCGAAATTTTAAATGAACAATAACAATAATAGCCCAAGTAATAAGTGCAGCAGCAGTTGCAAGAGCCATAATTCGCATAAAACTATTATCAGGAACGAGAGCATTAATAACAACGATTATTGCCGTACACAACGATGAAAAAAGGATAGCAACATAAGGAACACGAGCAGCATTCAGTTTACCGAAAATATGTGGTGCATTTTTTTGTATCGCTAAACTATAAAGCATACGACCATTAGAATAAATGCCACTGTTGTATACAGAAATAGCCGCCATAATAACCACAAAATTCAAAATATGACCCGCAGCGGGAATTCCTACAGTTTCAAAAATTGTAACAAAGGGACTACCATTTTTTCCAATCATATCCCACGGACTGATTATCATAATAACGCTGATAGAACCAATATAAAAAATTATGATTCTCCACATAACTTGACGAATAGCCGCCGGAATTGTTTTTTGTGGATTAGATGCCTCTCCAGCAGCAACACCAATAAGCTCGGTTCCTCCAAAAGAAAACATTACTACAGAAGTTGCCAAAACAACCCCTATAATTCCATAAGGCAAAAAACCACCGTGATCCCAAAGATAATGGATATTCGCTTGATTTTCCCCTATTCCAGTGACAATGAGAAAAATCCCAAAAATAATCATACCAAGAACAGCAGCAACTTTGATCAAAGCACAACCAAATTCAAATTCGCCATAAAAACGAACATTCGATAAATTAACGAGTGTAACAAACAAAAGTACAATAAAGGATGACTTCCAGTGATCAATCAAAATCCAATGATCTAGATAAAATCCAATCACTGTAAGTTCAGTCATACTGACGAGAATATAAAGAAACCAATAATTCCAACCTGTTATGAAACCTGCTAAACTTCCCCAATATTTATAAGCAAAAAAACTAAAAGCACCCGAGGTTGGTTCTTCTACAGACATTTCACCAAGCATTCGCATAATGAAATAGATAATAAGTCCCCCGAAAAGATAAGCTAGAATAGCCGAAGGGCCAGCCAATTGAATTGCTTCTGTCGATCCATAAAAAAGCCCCGTCCCTATAACGCCACCCAAAGCAATCATCTGAATGTGGCGATTTTGAAGATTACGCTTCAATCCATTATCCGCATTCTTCAGCATTACTCTTCACTCCCCCCTCAATATTGATTGTAATCTTTACACGAAGGGCTGATAATATCTTCGACATATTTTTTTTTCAACAGAAATTATAAAAGAGAACATAAATCTATTTTTTTGTCATAATGCAACTCCTTATCTTTCTGTGCATTATGCGAATGTTCCATTGAAACTACAGGAAGAAATATGCTTCGCTCTTTATTCAAATTAATGGCTTTCATTTTTGTTACACTAACAATTATAACGTTGGTTATTGATAATGCACACTCCGTCATCACGTCTCATTGGACAATAACCCCCCTTAATAGAATTCTCGTAACTCTTCTGCAAACAGATATCTATAATCTTAATCAATCTCTATGTAAGATAATGCCCGATTTTTTATCCTCCATTTGCATTACTCTCACTTATCTACCAGCATGGATTATCTTTGCTGCTTTAGCAATCATATTTTGTATCTTAACTTATGAAAAACAAAGGCCTTTTCAAAAAATATCATATACATATAATGGAGAATACATTTAAACTTGAAAAAGATTTATAGAACTCACTGTACTATACACAAACGATGTAACCTAGAGTCCCCTCACCCTATCAACACAGCTAAAAGTCATTTGATCATAAAAAAGAAATTAGCGAATAAATTTAATCCCTGCCTATAAAAAACTCTGTACAGAAAAATTGAAATACATTGAAGCCTTTAGATATTTTTGTAGCTGCTTTTTATACTCTACAAAAAACTTTTTTAAGTTTAGTACTAGAAATCATATATAAAAAGTGTCTTCCAATATCAGCACTCTTTATAAGATTGAAAATTCTTGAAATTAATAAGAAAGTTTTCTAAAGTTGATAAAAACTGTTTTCCATGCTAAAAAATACGTCCAATAAAAACTGGTCTGAAAATAACGCAAAATCGCGATAAAGAATTTTTCAAACTTTCCTTCCCTTATGATATTTACTCTATCACATCTAAAAAAAACAAGAGGCTATGACTAGAATTTTTTTCAAAAAGTATCTTCATAGAGGCACGTCCCTCACATAAAATAGAACACCATTAGGTTGCATATTCACGCGCTTGTTTTTAAAAAACATTTCTCAATATGCCCAAGCCTATTTCATGACATCGACCATGAATGATATAACGGTAAATCCATTCAGCACCTCCATCTTGACGCTTGTAAAGGAACAAGCTAACACCCTCACATACTTTGCCAGCCCTAAAATGTTTCGCTACAGCTCTTGGTACTTGAGGTGATTCATAAGAGGCATTTTTCGCCACTTCTTAATAGTTTTTATCCACACGGGCTCCTCCCTCTTGTAACGCGCAAAAGACATGGTTTTTACTTATTCAACATGAGGAAGATTTAAAATAAGAGGATCTTTCGGTATTCAAAGTTTTAATTCAAATTGAATAACGGTAAATATTATAAATCAGCCTGTTACTTTATTGAGAAAATGGCAAAATAACAGCTTCATTAAGGCTGTTCTCTTCTGAATCTGCCAAGCATCTCGTTAAAACATCAACTTTTTAGATATCTTCTCCAAACTTTTCCATTGGTCAGTGACCACACGAGAAAGCTCCTCAATGAATTTTTCTTGGTAAGCTTGCTTCGTTTCTCGTTCTATCAACCGATTTTATCCGACATGATTCCGACTCCATCTTAAGTAAAAAACGTGATTAAGTTTAATAACCCGCCCCCTTTTCCTTCCGATAAAATTGCAAAGTAGTTTCAACTAATTGCGCTCATCTTATTTTCACATTATATAAGATTTATGATAAATTTTAGTTTCCTGAGCACTTATTCAACAAATTTCTTCCATGTCTTAGAATCAGAAAATATTTTTATCTTTTCTAAGATCTCTTAACACCATTTTCTATCCTAAAGAGAGAGGTTTCCAGCTTCTTAATTTGAACACTATCACAAATCGGTAAGCATTTTATAGCATTACAATCATAAGAATACCGCCTCCATGACTCTTGTGCAGTCCTCTCCTTCAATTATTATCACATCTTATAAATTATTGAAAAAAATGCATACTTGCTTTTATACATACTTTTAGCTATTACCCTCAAATTAGTTTTGTTTCATTGACTTACAAACCTATGCCGCATTAGCTCAGTTGGTAGAGCACATCATTCGTAATGATGGGGTCGCTGGTTCGAATCCGGCATGCGGCACCGATTTGTGTGTTTAGAATATTTAAATATATAGATTTTTTCTTTATTTTCTATTTTTAGACCACCTTTTATGGTTTATATAATTTTGCTTATTTTTATACTCCATAAATGAGTGAAGATGCTGGAAAGAGAAATTTTCCTTCCTAACTTCAAGCAGCTTTTATCAAAATCTTTTATATCCCTTGTGTTATTACCCCTAAAAAGATTTCAAAAGCTGAACTGATTTATTTAAGATGCTGCTGGAAATGTAGCCAATACAACACTAGACAAGATAATGCCATTGCCAAAACGCTTCATATGAATAAAAAACATAATCAAGACTGCCGCTCAAATTTCTTACAGTACGATATTCTTTAAAAAATGATTAAATATCATTGATCTATAGATTAAATACGCTCCTCTGATATACTGTTTCAGTTGGAAACAGACTATAAGAGAGTGATAAAATATCCATTATGTTTTCATGTAAATATATTTTATTTATAAAAAAATTTATGTAACAGTTTATTTCAAATCCTTCATGAAGGTATGTTTTTAAGGAAATTAAGCAATTAGAGGAAAAAATAAAGAACAATTAAATTAACTATAGCTTTTTTGATTAAATATGTATAATACGTTATGTATTCGATATGTTGATTCTAAGATAACTGGTATATGGTAATGTTTAATTGTAATATCTCTTTTTGTTTTATAAAAGTTTATATAGTGTGAGTTATAGATTCTGAAATTATTTGAGAATCAATGCCTATTGTTTTGTTCATTATTATATTTCTTACTTTTTGTTGAAAAGCGCTTTTCTTCTATAAAAGTATTGAGGTATTTCAAATAAATTTTTTCTAAATCATTCTAGATCAATTGTATTTATAGGTGAAATATTTGATTATAAATTTATAAATTGGTTGATCAAAAATTGTTGTATTTAGGTTCAAGAGAAAGTTAATTACTACAAAATGAATAGTAATTAATGTGATTTTTGCTCTAATAAAAATGATATGGGTTTTAATAAAGTTCATTAAGGTGGTTTTATATCGATTAAACCATTTCACTGTTTCGTGTTTTAAAATTGAGTAGATGTAAGTTTTAAATTTATGTCCTGCTTTATGTAGTTTTTTATAGGATTAAGAATAATGCGAAAAATATCAACAGAAGGGCTTGCATTGATTAAGCAATGGGAGGGGTTACGTTTAAAGGCCTATGAGGATTCTGGTGGAATATGGACAATTGGTTATGGGCATACAAGTGCAGCTGGCGCCCCAAGTGTCCATAAAGGCATGCAAATTACGGAAAAAGAGGCTGAAGAAATCCTTCGTCGGGATTTGAAAGACTGTGAAGCTGCTGTTGAAAAAGCTGTTACCGTTCCTTTAAGTGATGAACAATTCGCAGCTTTGGTATCATTTTCCTATAATGTAGGAATAACAGCTTTTCGCAAATCTACGCTTTTAAAAAAGCTCAATAACGGTGAATATGAGGCGGTACCAACTGAATTGCAAAAATGGACAAGAGTAGGCGGAAAGCGTATTCAAGGTCTTGTCAATCGTCGAGCAGCCGAAGCAGGGTTATGGGCAAAGGGAGCTCATGTTGCCCCCAATTATCATGTTGTAGAATCAGAAGGCGTAACGGGGATTTGCAAAATAGAGGCTCTTGCACCAATCATAGGCTCTTTTTCAGGGCTTGGAGGGCTTTTTGCAGGAAATGGTCCTGTCCAGTGGGCTTTAGCAGGCGTTATGGTTTTAGCTGCTTGTACAGCTATGATATATATTGCTAAACGTTTTCAGGAACACCGCCTATGATCTTATGGATAAAGAAGTATCTGACGACGACCTCCGCAATCATAGCAGCTTTTTTTCTAGCTTTAGTGAAGGCATTTTTCCTTGGAAAAAGAGTTGAGAAGCAAAAACAAACAAAGGAAGCTTTTAATACAGCGAAAACACGGCTTGAGGTAGAAAATGAAATTAACAAGAAAAGTGATGCTGATGTGCGCAATAAGCTTTCTAACTGGTTGCGCGACGAATGAACGAACTTCTTGTATTGGGTGGCTGCCAATTTATTTGAATCGACAAGACATCAATGTCATTAGTCCAGAATTGGCAAGAGAGATTCTCAAACATAACGAACAAGGTGAGCGTGTATGTGGGTGGAAACGTACACGAAAAGTGAAGAAATAAAAGTACGATTTCTCTGAAACATTCATCAACGAAAAAATTTGAAAGAGGTGAATCCATTTAAATTAAAAACAGAAACCCTTAAAGGATTAAAACACTTTGGTCGTCTATTTGATTTATTTGGAGCGATTTAATTTCATTGGAGTAACAATTTCATTAGAGTGACAAGGGGGAACTTGACTTAAAATCAAAGGATTTAACTGGTTATATTTTCGTAAAATGATTGGATGTATTAAGATATTTTAGGGTTGTTCCTGTTATTCTAACCAAACAAGAGAAGAAAGGATTTTGTAGATTGCCCTTTTATTGCCTTTCAAAGATCTGATGATATAAAAAAGGGCTGTTTTCAGCAAAAATTATTTTTAGAGATCTGTCCATATTTAAGAAATATAAATCCGTAAAATTATATAGAGATATTAGATTTTTAGGGGATTTATTAATGACGTTGTTTCAGCTTTTTACTGTAATGTTCTTGAAGATAAAATAAATACTTTCGCATTGTATCTGCTGTTTATGCTAAAGTGGCGCAAGAATATTGCAAATAATATTGGTTGTTAATTTTTCTGTAGGTAAGCTCTCTATATTTGGAATAACATGCAATTTCAGTGGAGAAAACCAACGCCTATTTTTACCTTCATTTTTTTACTCAGCTTTTTTACTTTCAAAAGCTGCCTGCACAATTTCTTTAAAAGTATTGCTTTGCTATTTTAAAATAGTTTGTTCTCGAAAGATAAATGGCGGCTTCACGAATATCTGGAAAGACTGCTCAATGCGCAAAACTTTATCCGATATGTATTGTAAAAGTTGGAAGTGCTGAATAAAATTTGATAGGTATTGCTGCTAGTCTTACTTCATGTGAAAAAAGTTCTTGGTTGTTTTGCAAGCTTATTTTTTGATAACATGTGCCCTTAACAAATAAAGGTATACCTGCTTATTGTGAAAATTCTGTTCGATTAATTGATATTAGTGCGGGTATTAGCTATGGATCCTGAAAATAACCCATCATGCCATTTCCGATTTTGCTTCGTTTCGCACCATTCCTAACATACAGTATTATTGCTTCTGCAGATAATAAAGAAACAAAATCCATAATTCTCTCAACGTTAAACAATCCTATGCACGTTTATATCCCCCTAGAAAAGCACCCTGTTATAAATATTCATAAGAGTACTGCAAACATCGATATCAGCAAAGCTTCTGTTATCAAAAAGGGGAAAGATATTCTCCTATTTGCCACCGGAAAAATCATCTAAATTTATCTTGATGCAGCTGAAGCACTTCAAAAATATGAAATTATTCCAACAGTTGTCAGTGTATCTACAATCCAACCTTTAGATGGTACATCTCTATATTAGAACTCTGTAAATCTCGCAGATCTATCGTTATTTGTGAAGAGCATTAAGGAGACTTAGAGAAGAAATAGCAAGATTACTCATGGAACAAAATATCGTCTGTAAATTCCGTATCACTATAAATACCGGATGAGCCAATCTATAATGAAAGCCAATGGGATTGTTTTGCAAGTTATAAAATAAATCGATAAAATATAAAAAACTGTATTAGCAATGATATAAGATACAAAAAAATATGAAACTACATCTTAATATGCTCGCCCAGTTTAAAATCATCATAAATCATAGAGGATGCAAAAAAAGAGACTGATAAGCACATTAAATCACGTTGTCTTGCTTTCTAATGAAAGCGTTTTTTAAAAGATACTATACTGTTTTTTTATTATTTAAATATATATTCTATAAAAAACAATATCATGTCCATATAATATATTATTCATTAAAATCAGCATAAATAATATAGATATTATAGAACATATCTCCATTTTTTTATAATTTATACACATTAATAATACATATTGATTTTTTGAATAAAATTAATTATATACTATATGTATTAATTTAATATTAAAAGCATGATTAATATATTATATTTTTTATAATTAGGAGAGGAAAAATGCTCACAGCATTATTTATATCTATTTTTTCTTTCTCAACAGTTGTTATGCCTTTGTTGGCAGCGCTTGTTCCTTTTTATCCTTAGAACGCGTTTTAACAAAGTGAATAACAGGTTTATGAAGTATTATTTGTACTTTTTCTGCTTTGATTGTTATTAAGATTTTTTATTATTATAGTTATTGGATATTTATTGCCATTTTATAGAAGAGATTTTTGACCTTTTTCTTCAACGTTAACTGTCAACATATCTGTAAAATATACAATAATGCTCTTCTATAAAAAATTTCTTTTTCTAAAAGCAGTATAAAAAATAACTTTCATTGCTTAAAAACATCTGTATTCACTAAACTATCGCGTGTAATCTCTTTTACTGTCTGAGCACCAGTCAGTGTCATAGCTACCCGCATTTCATTGGCAAAAAGATCAAGCAGGTGAGTAACACCTTTCTCACCTGCTGCAGCAAGCGCATAAACAAAAGCACGACCAATCATAACGGCATCTGCGCCTTGTGCGATCATGCGTACAACATCAAGACCAGAACGCACACCAGAATCCACTAAAATAGTCAAATGATCCTTTACAGCATCCGCAATTGCAGGCAACGCCTGCGCCGTTGATAAGACACCATCAAGCTGGCGTCCCCCATGATTGGAAACAACAATTCCATCAGCACCAGATTGTACTGCTTCTCGCGCATCTTCTGGATCTAAAATACCTTTCAGAATCATTTTTCCTTTCCAAAAATCGCGAATCCATTGTAGATCATGCCAACTAATTGATGGGTCAAAATTTTCCCCAATCCAACCAACATAATCATCCAGTGCAATCTTCTTTTTGAGATAGGTGGAAACATTTCCAAGATCATGGGGGCGCCCCATAATACCAACGTTCCAAGCCCAATGTGGATGCATAAAAGCTTGTAAAAAACGGCGTAATCCAGCATAAGGACCAGACATCCCCGAATGCGCATCACGATAACGCGCACCTGGAACTGGCATATCAACTGTAAAAACCAACGTGCGGACACCAGATGCCCAAGCCCGCTCTAATGCGTCACGCATGAAACCGCGATCTTTGAGAACATAAAGTTGAAACCAAAATGTATCTCCAACTGCTTCTTGCACTTCTGCAATAGAACAGACTGAAACAGAAGATAGAGTAAAAGGAATCCCTTTTGCAACGGCTGCACGCGCAGCTTGTACCTCACCACGGCGTGCATACATGCCCGTTAGCCCAACAGGTGCAAGAACAATCGGTAAATCAAGTGTCTGATCAAAAAGCTTGATTGAAAGATCAACTGCACCAACTTGCCTTAGAATCCTTTGACGCAGTGCAAGTGCTTGAAGATCTGTACAATTACGTCGCATCGTTTCTTCTGCATAAGCTCCACCATCAATATAGTGAAAAAGAAAGGGAGGAAGACGACGCTTTGCAGCCTTGCGATAATCAAATGTTGAAGAAATAATCATTGATGGCACCATTGTTTCTAAATGAAAAGAGAAGATATCCTAAAACACATAAGAGCCCCCAATACCTCCTATTTAATATCTTCCCAAACGCTCTATTGAATAGATAGAGGTAACAGAGATTGCAACTTTCTAAAAAACTCATTGATAAAAACAACGTCTTTCTGTCTCTTTTCCAAATTTAAAACCTCACAGTATGGAGGAGGATCAATAACCTATTATTCAGACATTTATACATCGTTCATCTACAATTGAAGTGCTAGACTTTACTGTAAACAGATGCCCCTTTGAAAGCTATTGCGCCACCAGTTTGTTTATTGCCATTCAAAGTTATCTCTCCCTTAAAAGTTTATTTACATTATTTTTTATAAGAATAGAGAGTTTCTTATCATGTAGGATAAACTATAATCCCCCCAAAAGATAAAAAAAGTATTTATTAGCTCTGAATAATAAATTTTATAGAGAATAAACTATACTCGGTATTTAAGCTCTAAAACCATGAAGTTTATAGCAGCATCTAGGTCTTGCATGTTTGTTTTGAAAATCAAATACGCTATTGTTATGTTGAGTTTTATTAACTTGTTGATTTATTATCATAATGCATATACAATGACTTATTGAAATAAGAATTGAATACAGTAAAATTCTTTCATTTTAGATCTTTTTACGATGAAACAATTGGAATTATTCTTTTGCTCATGATAAACGGAGCTCATATGGAATAAAAATTGTTAAAAAAGAAGTAAAAATCCCTCTCATATCCTCTAAAATGCAAGGGTAGTCATAACTTTTAAAAATGACAATAAAATGCAGGGAGCCCGTTTTGTGAGGAAAAAAATTCTTACTTAAAAGATATTTCCTGCATAGATTTTATCAAAACTCTTAGTTTTTAGCTCATTTAAAATGCTTGGATAATTTTAAACCCTGTGCTTGATAATGTGACCCGACATCATGCCCATAAAGGGTTGTTGGTCGGCTAAGCATATGCTCATAGACCAAACGGCCAATAATTTGACCATGCTCTAAGATAAAAGGAACTTCATGGCTGCGCACTTCTAAAACCGCTCTTGCCCCTTTACCACCCGCTTCCATATGCCCAAACCCTGGATCAAAAAAGCCTGCATAATGCACCCTAAACTCACCTACTAAAGGATCAAAAGGGGTCATTTCTGCGGCATAAAGTGGAGGTACATGAACAAACTCTCGTGAAACTAAAATATAAAACTCATCAGGATCAAGAATCAGCTCCCTTTGACCACGATCAAAAAGAGGTTCCCAAAAATCTAAAACGTGGGCAACAGCACGTTTATCAATATCAATAACACTTGTATGATGTTTACCACGATAACCTATAAGCCCGTTTTTGTCTCCTTTTAAATTAATGGAAAGCCCAATACCACCAGCGCTAATATTAGGAAGATCATCCGATATCAGCGTTTCTTGCCTTTGCAAAGCATGCAGCTCAACTTCATTTAAATAACTTTGCCCTTTTCTAAATCGAAGCTGTGATAAATGCGAGCCTGTACGCACCAAAATTGGAAATGTTCGTGGGCTAATTTCCAGATAAAGAGGACCATGATAACCAGCACAAATTTTATCAAACTCTTGAGCATTATCTGTAATGACCCGTGTAAAAATATCTAATCGTCCCGTAGAGCTTTTGGGATTGGCAATAGCAGATAAAAATTCTGGTAAGGCTAAATTTTCCAAAAGTGGAACAATATAAACACACCCCGTCTCCAAAACAGCGCCATCTCGTAAATCAAACTCATGCAACTTTAACCGTTCAAGCTTATCCAAAACTTTTGCCTCAAGACCCGGCATAAAGGAAGCACGTATACGATAAGCTTTCTCCCCTAAACGAAGATCAAGGCTTGCTGGTTGTATTTGTGATCTATCAAACGGACTGTGCGCTGTCAGAAAGTTATTATCGATCAAAGCTTGTATATCACTATCCGCTAAAATACCGCTTATACGCTCCATATATATTGCCTTCCCTTTTTACACTGTTTCTTTTTTGACCTAGATGATAAATTGGTGCAAGCTATTTTAGGATGATCAAAATTATTTTTTTTCCAAGTAATTTGTTAATACTTCAAATAATGAAAAAAACTTAGTATAATATGCCCTCGAAAAAATAAGAAGCGTTTAGAAATAATACCTCTCATATCTCCTCATTCTTGAATGTTGTATAAATGATGTTATCATAATTTTCTATAAACCTCTTAAGAATCCTGTTAGAATTTATTATGATTATACGCCATCTTAGCGAAAATATTATTAACCAAATCGCCGCTGGTGAAGTTATTGAACGGCCAGCAAATGTTGTCAAAGAACTTGTTGAAAATGCTATTGATGCTGGTGCAACGCGCATTGAAATTATGACAGCAAATGGTGGAAAAAATTTTATAAAGGTAAGTGATAATGGTTGTGGGATTCCTGCTGATCAGTTAACTTTAGCCGTTTCTCGCCATTGTACCTCAAAGATTACCGATGACGTACACAATATCTGCTTCCTTGGGTTTAGAGGAGAAGCCCTCCCTTCTATTGGTTCTGTTGCTAAACTTAAACTTATTTCACGGACAAAAGAGGCTGAGAATGCCGCTGAAATTTCCGTTACTGCAGGCAAAATTGTAGGTCCCAAACCCACTGCTGCAAATCTTGGAACAATTGTTGAAGTTCGTGACCTTTTCTTTGTCACGCCAGCACGATTAAAATTTATGAAAACTGATCGGGCTGAAACAAATGCTATTAGTGATATGATTAAGCGAATTGCTATCGCATTTCCACATATCCGCTTTTCTCTTTCAGGACTAGACAGAACATCTATGGAGCTGTCTGCGACAGAAAATAATACTCAAGGACAATTACAACGTATTACCCAAATTATGGGAAAAGAATTTGCTCCTAACAGCATTGCACTGAATGCTGAACGCGAATCTGTGCGCTTAACAGGGTTTGCTTGTTTGCCATCTTTTAACCGAAATAACAGCCTGCATCAATTTGCTTATGTTAATGGGCGTCCTGTGCGTGATAAATTTCTATGGGGTGCAATTCGAGGCGCTTATGCTGATGTCATGACACGGGATCGTTATCCTGTCGCTATTCTTTTTATTGATCTTCCTCCTGCTGAGGTCGATGTTAATGTTCATCCAGCCAAAGCTGATGTGCGCTTCCGTGATCCAGGATTAATTCGTGGTTTGATCGTTGGAGCCATTCGTGAAGCATTGCAGCAATCTGGTATTCGCCCAACTTCAACTCGTTCTGAAGCAATGCTCACAGCTTTTCAAACACAAAAACCATTAACACAACAATCATTGGACAATTTTAAAAATGCCCACCAATCCTCTTCTTACAGCCCACAGCCTCATCATTTTGCCGCTGCTTCAATGGTGCACAAACCGTTGGATAGTAACGGTTCTTTTGGTTTAAAAGAAAATGCTACGCCTATTATGGAGGGCTTAAATACACCAAGTGGTGCTACCTACATTCCAAGCAATATACCTTCGTCAGAAGAGTTGTCGTATCCTCTAGGTGCGGCCAGAGCACAAATCCATAAAAACTATATTATTGCCCAAACTCAAGATAGTTTGATCATTGTCGATCAACATGCTGCGCACGAACGATTGGTTTATGAATCACTCAAAAATGCTCTTTATGCCAATCCACTTCCTTCACAATTATTATTGATTCCTGAAATTGTAGAACTCTCTGAAGAGGATGCAACATGCCTCCTAACGCACAAAGATGCTTTGCAAAAATTTGGATTGAGCATAGAACCATTTGGACCTGGTGCAATTCTTGTACGCGAGACGCCTTCCATGTTAGGAGAGATCAACGTTCAAGCCCTTATTAAAGATCTCGCCGATGAAGCTGCTGAGCATGATACAACAAACAATTTAAAAGAAATGCTTGATTATGTTGCAGCAACGATGGCTTGTCACGGCTCAATACGGTCAGGGCGCCTTTTACACCCCGAAGAAATGAACACACTGTTACGACAAATGGAGGCAACGCCCAATACAAGTACGTGTAATCATGGACGCCCTACTTATATTGAACTTAAATTAGCAGATATAGAACGGCTTTTTGGCAGAAAATAAATGTTTAACTCTTTTAGACCAGAAAAATATTTTTAAATTAACTCTCGACTTTATAATATATCCTATGGCATTTTTTTGAATAATACTGTCAAATAAAAAGGAACTAAAATGTTTTCCAATGGTGAACGCGAAGCAAAAGTTCGTTATTCTAATAATGGATATGACATTGTGGAATATGGAACCTATACCATTTGTGCCGTTAGCGGACAAAAAATTCCTATAGATGATTTAAAATATTGGAATCATCACCGTCAGGAAGCATATGCGAGTTGTGAAATTTCCTATCACCGTGAACTTGAATGCAATCCATATCTCAAGAAATTGTTAAAAACAAAAGAAAAATAGACCCTCGAAAGCTATAAATTTAGCCTTTGCCTTTTCGGCGAAGAAAACTCTAGGGAACGTTTTTTAAAGCGGTTCATAACCTCCTCAAGGAGCATATGACAGAAATCTTTTTGAACAAAATCGACATCCACATCAAAAACAATAAGATTTTTCAAATCTTTTTGCGCATGAACTGTCTGTATACGGATATAATCTTTAGCCGTTGTCGCTAGCCATAAATTTTGCATTTGAGCTTTTTGTACAAGGCTTGTTAAATTTTTATCGGTAAAAAAATAGTGATCTGGATAGGTATAAGTTTGCACCACATGACCAGATAATTCTTTAATGGATTGAAAAAATTTATCTGGATTGCCAATCCCTGCAAATGCTAAAAATAATTTTCCTGCAACCTCATCAGAGGCACTTGCCTTAAGATGAGCACGATGCAAAGGTTTTCCCGTACGCGCAACAAGAAAAGCAACCTTATCACGCGCATCTTGGTGACCAATCAATAAAACGCTATCCATAAAAGAAAATTGCGTTTTTAATGGTACACGTAAAGGTCCTGCTGGAAAGACGGCTCCATTCCCAAAACCACGCATCGCATCCACAACAAGTAACGCATAATCCATATAAAGGCGGCGACTTTGAAAACCGTCATCCATTAAAATAAGATTACATCCCTCTTTTTTCAGCCGTTGTGCTGCCGCATAACGATTAGCCGATACAGCGACAAAAGCATGCTGTGCCAATAAAAGGGCTTCATCTCCAACATCATGGGCAGTGTCATATTTCTCATTTACGAGATGCACTCCTTTAATGGCTCCACCATAACCTCGTGATACAACACCAGGAATGAAACCAAGTTCTTTAGCCACTTTGGCAAAAGCGATAACAACCGGCGTTTTACCCGTACCACCGCATGTAAAATTTCCAATACATAAAACTGGAAGATCAATCATGGGAGGCTGCCTTGCCATAAAACGATGTGCAAAATAACCATATCCCCATGAAACTGGAGCTAATAAAAAACGCAAAAGACTTCTATTTTTCCACCAAAAACGGGGGGCATTAATACGCATATCCACCCTGACGCTGACGTAAACCTGTTTGTATGACAAGAGGTTGTAAAAATGGATCTAAAATCTTTAATGTGCGCTCAAGTGCACCTGTCATACCAGTTGCTACGTCATGAGCCTTATCAACCATTTCTTGTCGCAATGTTTCATTTGTTAAAAGCTTATACACTTCAATCGCAAGCTGTTTTGTATCTTGAATCATATATGCTGCATCACGCGTTAAAAATTGTTCGAACATCTCTTGAAAATTTGAAACATGAGGTCCCGTTAAAATAGCAGAATCCAGCAAAGCCAATTCCAATGGATTATGACCACCCTTTCCACATAACGACTTACCAACAAAAGAAACTTTCGATAAACGAAGAAAAAGTCCCATTTCTCCAATCGTATCTCCCCATAAAATGTCGGTATTTATATCTGGAATAGCATTTCTACTTCTCCGAATAAAACGCAAACTCTGATTGTCACATTTTTTGATAAGATCTTCTACACGTTCAGGATGACGAGGTACAATAATTGTCAATAAATCTGGCAAATAATTTTTAACAATCTTATGAACCTCAAAAGCAATCTCTTCTTCCCCTTCATGCGTTGAAATAGCGGCCCAAACTGGGCGGTTGCCGATAGCATGACGATAACGTGCAAGCAATGTTTGATCTTCAACCAAAAAAACATCCGCCTTGAGATTACCAGAAAATGTAACAGATTTTACGCCAAGTGTATGGTAATAAACGACATCTCTTTCGTTCTGACTAATCGCCAAATCAATATCCTCAAAAATATGTCTGGCAAGAACGCGCCGTTTCTGCCAAGCTTTAAAAGAACGTTCAGACATATGGGCATTAACCAGAATCTGCGGAATACGCATTTTAGCAAGCTCTTTAATACGCAGAGGCCAAATTTCCGATTCACAAACCAAAACGAGATCAGGCTTCCAATGATGAATAAAACGCCGCACAACAAAATCTAAGTCCAAAGGCGCATATTGATGAATCACCCGATTCCCAAAATGTTTTTTCACAAGAGAGGAAGAGGTCACTGTCCCCGTTGTCAATAAGACATTGATTTTTAATGATAAAATATGATTAATAAGTGGAACAAGCGTAAGTGTTTCTCCCACACTTGCTGCATGCAACCAAACTAACGAACCTTGAGGACGTAGAAGGGAGCTTTTACCTAAACGCTCTTTTTTGCGACACCACTCTTCTTTTCCACGGATAGCACGAAAAAACAAATAAAAAGGGATAACAGGATATAGGCAAAAGCCAATCATCCGATAGGTTAAAAGAGCCGCGTGTGCCTTTAATTCTACCATTTAACATCACCTCATCCAGCTGTTTTGAGATATTTATAGGCTTATTTTGTTAAAAAATTTATCAACACTATTGGTTTACATCCATATTTTTTTAAGGCTATCCGTATCTTGGATAGAAAACATCTTTCATAAAAAAATTAAAGATACAAAAAGAGAAAAGGAACATGATTTTATTCCCTTTTTCAAAAATTTTTCTATAAGAATAACATATATACAAAATGCAATAGAATAGACAGACCATTGACTATACAATGTCTTTTTTCCAGCTTTCTTTATTCTTTCATATGAAATAGGCACATTTATAGCCATATTTTTTCTCAGATTTAAAGGCATTTCAAACGTTAATAATACTCAAATTTTTTTATAAACGTGATAAGCTGTACATCGTTCTATTCCAATCACAATCATGTTACACTTACACTGTTTTGTAAATTCCATATTTGTCTTTGTACAATCAAGAAAAAATAGAGCAAAAATTTTCTCAATTTGAGAACAAAAAAATTCCAAGACAATACTGCTTATGTAAAAAACGATAACAAATGCGTGATATGCACCTTTGTAATTGTCATCTAAATCTATCTTATAAATAAAGGGATATACCTCATTTCTTTCACAATAAAAACTTGAGCAAACCACCTTGTTATCTTTAAATGCTATATTTTACCAAAGTCACTTAAATGTACCATCTCTTTTTTGAACTCTTTTATGCACTCTGACTTTAAATCTAGAAACTTAATCACACGATATTCGTATAATTAGGCAATATATTGATATATAATGATTTGCCATTGCGTAACTTGTCCCTCAATTACTTACAACCAAGTTATGTTGAAGCAATCAAAACCTTTTGCTCACGCACCACAGAGAGGGAGTATAGATAAAAAAATACTGAAAAAAGGAATAACCATACCCCTTATGCCTCATCTCAAGTGCGAAAGTTTATTCTAATATTTTGACAAAGTGTACAATGATGTAAGAAAAGCATTTTTGTTCATATTTAAGCATAAAAGATAGTGATACAATAAATGCGCAAACACCATTATGAAATGGATTTGACGCCTTGAGAAATATTTCCTTAAGGAAGCGTAAGAATTTACAACAATAATGGTATTTTATTCTACGACGTTCTGTTTTTCTTAAAAGATACGCCTCTGAGAGAGCGTGATAAACAAGCGTAAAACAGCGGATATAATGACCAAATATTCAAGCTTTATTCTGCATCGCCTGTTTCAGTATCAAGAAACTGATGCAAATCTACGATGTAATAACGTTGTAATGCATTATCGACACTGCTTTGTGCTTTTGCCTGCCATGCTTCTTTAGCAGATTGATAACTTGAAAAAATACCAACCACATCTAAATCATCAGGATTCTTAAATTGATTACTCTTAAGATTTTTTAATTCACCACCAAATACAAGGTGTAAATATTGTTTTTTTTCGTTGGTTTCGGTCATATGTGCCTCCATATCATCCAGATAATTTTAGCGTGTTTTTATGTGATTAAACTAACTTTGCCTGATGAACAATATCTATCATATCCTGACAGCAATTATTTTTACCAGCAATTAAAAGTCCATATTGATAAGGTTCAATTCCGTAAGATAATAAAGGGGCATCAAGCGATAAAAAACGTCCCCCACACTCCTGCAAAATAAGATCAGCGGCGGCAATATCCCATTCATGACAATTCGGGCGAACTAACACAATATCGATCTCGTCTTGAGCCACGAGAACAATACGATAAGCAAGAGAAGGAAGGTAACGATAAAGACTAAACCGATTGCGAAAATCATCGGGTAATTTTTGTGCGAGCGATTGATCAAGAGAAATTTTATATTTTCGATGAGCCTGAAAGGCTAAACGAGGAAGTTTTATCCCATTTAATGTTGCCCCTCCCCCTGTGACAGCTGCATAGACATCTCCTTGAGCCGGACATTGTAGAACGCCCACAATAGGACGACCATTCTCAATAATAGCAACCGAAATACACCAATAAGGACTGCCAGAAAGAAAACCTCGTGTTCCATCAATAGGATCAACCACAAAGGAGCGTTCATAACTTTGTTGTTCTCGATTATCTTTTGTTTCTTCTGAAATCCATCCATAATTTGGACGCGCCCCAAGAAGCTTCTCTTTCAAAAAATGATCAACAGCAAAGTCTGCCTCACTGACCGGTGAATTACCCTCTTTCATCCAAACATCCAACGTGCATCCAAAATACCGCATTGCTAAATCTCCTGCCTCTCGACAAACCTCACGCAAAAGATTTAAATCAGAAAAATGATGCGTATTATTTTCCTGCAAGTGTCATCCCTTCAATTAATAATGTTGGAGCCGCTGTACTATAACGCCGATCAATATCATTGGCAGGTGTTAAATGTGCTAACATATGAAGCAAATCAGAACCCAGCGTCACTTCACTCACCGGATAAGCAATTTCACCATTTTCAATCCAAAAACCAGAAGCACCCCGACTATACTGACCGGTAACAAAATCAATGCCATGGCCGAATAATTCTGTTACATAAAATCCACTTCCTAAATCTTTTATCATATCGCAAGGTGATACTAAACCCGGTTCAATAGCAAAATTTGTACTTGTCGGCTGCACCAATGACCCCGAACGCACACCGTGTCCATTTGTTTGAAGTCCTAATTCACGTGCTGTGGATGATGAAAGAAGCCAGTTTTTTAAAATACCATTTTCAATAATATTGAGTGTTCTCCCCTCTATCCCTTCTCCATCAAAAGGATGAGAAGCATTTCCCCGTAATCGCAAAGGCTGATCGGTCACCTTAACATTAGGCTTCATCACTGGCTTGCCTAAGAAGTCCTGTAAAAGACTCGTTTTGCGTGCTACAGATGCTCCATTGACCATAGAGGCGATATGCCCTGCAATTCCACGCGCTGTACGCGGACTAAAAATAACATCAACGCCTCCTGTTGCGGCACGAACGGCTCCTAAACGCCGAACAGCACCAAGCCCTGCATTCTTTCCCACAGTTTCTGCATCCTCTAAATCAGAAAAATGTAAAGCTGTTGTGTAATCATAATCCCGCTCCATCTGTGTCCCTTCCCCCGCAAGAGCACTGCAAGAACGTGAAAAGCAACTGGAGCGATAGGCGCCACAAAAACCATCGCTGGTCACCAGAATAAACCCACTACGACCATAAGCTGTTGCAGCGCCGCCAGAATTGCTTACGCCTTTAACATCAAGAGCTGCTGCTTCTGTTTTTAAAGCATCCTCTGTTAAAAAATGACTGCTGGGTACAAAATTATCAAAAAGATCAAGATCTTTAGGATTCTTAACCAAACACTCTTTATCTGCCAACCCCTCAAATAAACTATCGGGAGAAGCTTTAGCCATTGCAACAGCACGTTCTGCAAGTTCTTGCGGATAAGACGCTAAATTAGCAGAAACACTTGCTACTTTTTTTCCAACAAAAACCCTTAAAGTAAAATCATTGCTCTCGGCTGCTTCTGTCGATTCGACTTTCCCAAAACGAACAGATACACTGGTGGAATGTGCATGAATAATAACAGCATCAGCAGCATCCGCCCCAGAACGCCTTGCCGCTTCAACCAATGAAACCGCTTTCTCAATCTGGTTTTTGTCAGTCATTCATAGACTCCCTAAAATATTTTATTATTTACATTGATAAGTACTCTGACAAATTTATACCAATCAGAATATAACTCTTGTGTGTTCATTCATAAAATTATGCACGTCTTCTGCATTCTTTTTCTTTTAATGCATTAAATCACTTCCCTGTTAGCTTCTTTATGAAAAGAGGTAATATGTCGTAAAATCTCTTTAGTTTCAAGATTTCTCATGGGCCCTTATCATTTTAAAAGCGAAATCTGCAACTCACAACCAGATCAACAGAAAACCTCGTAAATCAATAGAAGACTTAGCAATAACACTTCAATTTAAGCCAAAATCTTCAAAAATTCAAAAAGCATAAAACAACCTAAACCCCACACCTTTTGTTCTCTGAAGTGTCAAATAACCTCCCTCATTCCTATAGCATCCTTTAATGTCTCCACAAGAATCAAGAAAATGTTTTATCTTTTTGGATATTGCTTTACTTCTATAAGCTCTCTCGTAATGAAATGACAATCTTGTAACCATAAATAGTGTAAAATACCATGACAATACTGGCTAAAGCTTCACAAGAGCAGAAAAGAGTTTCTACAATTTTCTTATTTTCAATGAAAAAATCATCTTATAAGTTTTTATATAAAAAATAAAATTTTTATGACTTTTGTAAGATCTTTAGAGAAAAATTAATTCCGTAAGATAATTTGACACGCTCTTAATAGCTAACTAAAAAACTCATTGGTTTGTGATATACTCATAACTGATTTCATCCTAACAAGGCTATAATTTCTGTATCTTTTTTTAAAGATCAACTTCTCTATGAAGACACATCAGAGAGCTTTATTTTCAGTAAGAGCACGTCTACTCATTTCAATCATTGCATCGCGAAGATGTAACTTAATTTTTGATCCAATAATCATTCCGAAGAAAGGAGAAAGTAAACCAGACATCGTTACGGTATGACGAATTTTGTTATTTAAAGAACCAGATTTGGTTGAACCAATATATTCATGATCAAAACTCATGCGTGTAAGAGGAAGTTTTGCATAATCAGAAAAACAAACATTTTTTATAACTTTATCAAGTGTAAAAGTTACTATTGGTCCTTTTTTAGGTTTCATGCGTCCTACAGCGCCTTCCTTGAAAGCACCAGAAAGTTCTACCCATTCAAGTTCATGATCCCAGCAAGGCCATGTTGCTACATCTTCCCACATAGACCAAATCTGCTCTGCACTTGCTTGTGTACTAATTTCTTCACTATGCGTCCATTTAAACATGATAAGCTCCCCTTTTTTACAAAATCCTATATCTTCAGTGACAACGAGTAATATATTAATTACTCTTAAAATTGTATAACGATAAGATATTTAATCTTCTCAAGCGTCTTTAATAGGTAATGATTAAGTCAACAAGCAATATTAATAAAATAAACACAAAAATGTTCAGTATAAATGAACATTATTGTCTCCCTTAAATAAAAATATCTGTTTTTTAAGTTCATACAATAACAAAGAGAGAATTTACGCACCATTTAAGATATCAATGTCGGCGACATAGCTTAAAGCTTTTCACCGTTGATAAAACATTGATGATGAAGGTATAATTGAAAAAAGGAGAAAAAAGATGTCACAATTGTTGTCGTGAAATATATCTCCTATTTAAAAAGAGATATTGATCGGTCGGTAGTAAAGTTCATAATACACGAAAGCTTTGATAATGCGTTTTGCTTTTAATGTCGCTGAAATTAACAAATCAGTCCATAACTTACAAAAATGAGCAGCAGCACATACTGCTAACTCAGGTACAATACTATTTACACCTCAAAGTAATTTAGATTTGGATAGAAGATTAAAAGGTATCTTTCTACATCATAAAGAGCATATATCATAAAAGGTTCGCTTTTTGAGCTATAAAAAAGCTCCCCAAAATAGAGGGATTAAGATAAAAAGCATAATGAAGTTAAAACGCATCAATTTCTTTAACATTAGAATCTTTTATTGATTTTCTGCTTCACCTTGAAAGAAACCATATAAAATAAAGGAAGCTGTAAAGAATTTTTTTCGTCCTACCGGATAAAAAAAAGAACTTTCTCAAGATGCAAGCAATCGTAATTTATAAAGACGTATTGCTGTCTCACCATAAAAACGCTCATCATCTAGATAAAAGACGTCAGGTAAATGAATGATTGTATCTTTCTTTTCTTCAAGTACGAAAAGTGTATCCGCTTTTGCCCACCCCCCTCGCAAAGCTTCTACAAAAGCCTGTTCACCTAAACAACGGCTATAGGGAGGATCAGCAAAAATAACATCAAATGGAAGCATTGTTCCAATCTTGCCAAGTTTTGTTGCATCACGACGCAAAATCCGTCCAATCGACTGTAATTCAAAGGCTTCGATATTTTTTTGAAGCAACCCACGCCCCTCAACCGAATTTTCAACAAAAACAGCAGCCTTTGCTCCACGTGAAAGTGCTTCAATGCCTAAAGCACCAGTACCAGCAAACAGATCAAGAATGCGTTTATTGGTCCAAAATTGTTCTTCACGGCTAGAAAGAATATTAAAAAGGCTTTCTCGCGTACGATCACTCGTTGGGCGAATCGACTGATCAACAGGCGAAAACAAAACACGCCCAGCAAACTTACCGCCGATAATCCGCACGTGGTCCTCCAAATCGCTTCGAAGTTTTTGCACCATCTCTATGTGGTTTAGATTTTTTCAGAGCACCACTAAACGATTTTACCTTGTTTTTTCTCTCAAAAGAACGTTCATCAGGACCACCTCTTATCATTTTCTCTTTATCCTTAGAAAAGTGATCTTTCTTACTAAATGCACGCGTCTCATCATAAGGTGTTTTGCCACGTTTTTGAACAAAACTTCCCCCTTTTTCTTTCTGAAAGTGATTGTCTTTTTGTTTTTTCTTGCCTTGATGAAAAGATTTTTTACCAGTCAAATCGCTCTTATGAGCCTGTGATTTCTCCTCATTATAGGAAAGCTTCCTCCTCGCACTCTGCGGACGTGCACCAGGAGCCATCCAAACATTCGCACGACGAGATCGCGGTAGAAAACGCTCTGCTTTTCCTTCCTCACTTTTCCCTTTATTCATATTCTCATGAGACTTTGTATCTAATCGTGTGCGACCATGCTCAATAGAACGATCTCTCGTGCTGCGCCGCATTGCTCTTTCACTTGAAAAGACCCAACCATCATTTGCAACAGAAACATCCTTCTGTCTTTGTTTTTCCGCAGCAACCGCAGAATTTGAAAAGTGTTTCAGAATAGGAGCATCAAAATCGGCATTGGCCTGCATAATCAAACGCTCTCCCAACTGATCTCGTAACATCCGACCTTTTAATTCTTGTACAGCTCCTTCTTCTAAATCGGAGAGATGAAATGGGCCATAAGAGACACGGATTAAACGATTAACGGATAATCCCAATGCCCCTAAAACATTCTTTATTTCACGATTTTTTCCTTCTCGCAAAGCAACAGAAAGCCATATGTTAGACCCTTGTTCCCGTTCAATTGAGGCTTCAATTGAACCATAGAAAATTCCATTAATCGCAATACCATTTTTAAGGTTATCGAGCGTGCTCTGCTTTACTTTTCCATGGGCTCGGACGCGATATTTGCGGACCCACCCCGTCACAGGAAGCTCTAATACCCGCGCTAAGCCACCATCATTGGTTAAAAGCAAAAGCCCTTCCGTGTTAATATCAAGTCTTCCAATAGAAAGAACGCGTGGCATTCCTTTTGGTAAATGACTAAATACTGTAGGTCTACCTTCCGGATCACGGTTCGTGGTAACAAGCCCTGCTGGCTTATGGTAAAGCCATAAACGCGTTCGTTCTATAGGAGGTAAAGGTTTACCATCAACTTTAATAACATCAGAGCGACTAACATTAAAAGCAGGTGTTGTCACAACTGTACCATTCACAGAAACACGACCTGCAACAATCATCATTTCCGCATCTCGACGCGAGGCAACGCCAGCACGCGCTAACCTTTTAGCAATCCGTTCACTCTCATTATTTTCATTCATTTGCGTTTCAAACCAATTTTTGCCAGTATGTTCAGAAAATTATTCACATGCACCATACCGCTTATCCTGAAAGACGAAGTAGCACAATCATTTATCATTTTCTATCCTTTAACAACAATAACGTATCCATTGACTTGCAAGTTTGTTTTAAACACTTAAAAAATGAAAGTATTTCTTTCATTATAAAAGCGTAATAAATGATTCATTCCATAGCATTCTTTATTGAGATAATCTTTAGATTCTCTATGCTGTCAGTAGAAAGAACATTATGACTTTGACACCCATGGAAATAGCCCTTTTGGAAGCACAGTGTGCTGCAAAAAAACATGAAGTTCCCGTAGGCGCTGTCATTACACGTGGAAAAACTATCATCGCACGTGCTGGGAACTTTATAAAATCTGCCTATGACCCTACAGGACACGCAGAAATGCGCGCAATCCGTATGGCTTGTGAAACATTGCAAAGCGAAAGGCTTCCTGATTGCGATCTTTACGTAACACTTGAGCCTTGTGCTATGTGTGCTGCTGCCATTTCATTTGCACGCATACGACGTCTGTATTATGCAACAAACGATCCCAAAGGGGGAGCTATAGAAAATGGCCCACGTTTCTATCAGCAACCCACTTGTCATCACAAACCTGAAATTTATTCTGGTTTTAAAGAAAAAGAAGCTGCTCAATTACTTAAAGATTTTTTTATCCAAAAGCGATGCTAAAAACAACTCTTTATCCATAACTTTCACTCTTTAGAAACTATTCTATTCCTTCAAAAAGATGATTAATCCTTCTGATATGGCGAAAGCTAATTTCCCTCTAACATTCCTTTAACACTGCAGAGTGCTTCTATTGGATTGATTCATTCATTTATGAGAATAATTCATTGTTTTATCTATAAAATATAAAGTCCAAAAAATCGTAGAATACGCTCATTTCAAATCTGTTTATGGTGAATCAATAAAAATCTCTTTCTCGCACATCACAAAGTGGAGTACCATCTAGATAAAAAACAATTTAGAAAAAACTAAAAATACCCTTTATGAAGACCCTTCACTGCAACGGACCTATCACAACATTAAAGGCTGGCAAATACAATAATGATAACAGCCTGCTCCTTCATAAGCATAAAGATGTCGGTACAACAATAGATTTCACGTTATATCCTCCAAACGAACGATGGTGTGAAATGGTTTTGAAAACCTTGAGAAATACTTCTTGTGAGGGAAACACTGCACCACTCTCTTGATGCTATCACCATATATTTCATGCTTCCCTGCTGCAAAGGGAAAGCTCTGCGCGGATGAAAACTTGATATTATAAGTAATAGAGAACACCTCACATACTTTAATATTTTTTCTCTAGCGAGTAATAGGAGCAGTCTTTGCCGGTTGGCGATAACTTAATGGTGGTTCCGTGAGATAGCGACGGTATTTTGGACTTCCAACTTGTGCTCTTTGACGACGTAAATATTCTTGTCGTTGTTTTGCATTCAACTGTGAAGGATTTTCTGAACTAACGCCATTAACTGAGGACCCTTTGTGAGGAAAAGGAGCATTTCCTTGATGCTGTTTTGATGCTGCTCCTTTATTGATAGATCTATCCTGTTGTGGCAGCGGCAAAAATCGGCGTGCGCTAGCACTTGGTATCACAAGTTCTGGGCGAGGCTTTATAACAATCTGACTGCTGTTATTTACTGGTGTTAATGAAGCAATATTAGCAACATCCTCAAAAAACTGTACCGAAACCGGTTTATTTGTCCCATAGGTAGGAGCAGATAAATTGCATCCCGTTAAAACAAAGCATATACCTAAAATTCCTGCTGGAAATATTTTTACTTCACGTTTTCTCACTGCTTATTCCATTTCCCAAGTATATGGCTTATTAATATTCCCGCTATTTATGAGAGAACGGTCCATACACAAATTTCCCCCCCTGCAGATAAAACAACGGAATTCACCATGTACCACAAAAAACGATATTCATCAATATGGGAAATCTCCTTGCATTTCTTTTCTTTAATCTAAAGTTTTAAATCTTGCCAAGAATTTTTAATTCTCGCAAAGCAGCTGCATCACGAGCAGAGACATCAGGATAAGCTGGATCACTCCCAACATCTTGTGTATAACGCCATGATCTGGCACATTTTTTCCCCAATGCCTTCTGTGAGTATACACCAACACCTTCAACATCATTCAAAGTAAAAGCATCTAAAGGCATTGTATCCTGCACAATTGTGAGAGCACTGGTAATACAGATCTCCGCCATATCCACATTTTCTAGTGCCCCTCGTAAAACCGGATTGGAAATAAAAACAATAGGAGCTGCTTCTAACGAAGATCCAATACGCTTATCAGCGCGTTCAAGTTCTAAAGCTCCTGTCACAACTTTACGGACCTGTCGAATTTTTTTCCAACGCTCAGCCAAAGATTGGTTTTTCCATTCTTCTGGTACAGAGCGAAATTGTTCTAAATGCACCGATTGGCTTTCTGGATAACGCTCTAACCAAGCTTCCTCCATCGTAAAAGGCAACATGGGAGCAAGCCATACCACCATTCGTTCAAAAATCTCACGAACAACCTGCAAAGAGGCCTTCCGTTTTTGTGATGAAGGCGCATCACAATAAAGAGAATCTTTGCGGATATCAAAATAAAATGCCGATAATTCAATGATTGAAAAATCTAACAATGCACGCATAATTTTTTTAAAATCAAATTCATCGTAAGCGTGATTAATCAATTGATCAAGTTCAAAAAGCCGATGTAATATAAATTTTTCAAGATCTGGCAGTGCGCTATAAGATATTTCTTCTCCTTCATCGTAGGCTAAAGTTCCAAGCATCCAACGAATTGCATTGCGTAATTTACGATATGAATCCACATTGGTTTGAAGGATTTTTTTGCCTAAACGCTGATCTTCCCAATAATCAGTTGTCATGACCCAGAGACGAAAAATATCAGCACCAGATGTTTTAATGATCTCTTGCGGAACAACCGTATTGCCTAAGGATTTAGACATTTTCTTACCATTCTCATCCAAAGTAAAACCGTGTGTGATCACTGTCTTATAGGGAGAACAAGCACGCGTACCACTGCTTTCCAAAAGAGAAGATTGGAACCATCCACGATGTTGATCTGAACCTTCAAAATAAACATCTGCAGGCCACTTTAAATCAGCCCGATCTTCTAATACAAAACTATGGCTTGCTCCAGAATCAAACCAAACATCCAAAATATCATAAACCTGCACCCAAGGCTCATGCGCACGATCACCTAAAAAACGTTCACGTGCTCCTTTAGCAAACCATGCATCTGCTCCTTCTGCTTCAAAAGCCTGTAAAATACGCTCGTTCACGCCTTCATCTTTCAAAACAACACCATCCTCATTGGCAAAAATACAAATAGGAACACCCCAAGAACGTTGACGAGAAAGAACCCAATCAGGACGATCTTCTATCATAGAAGCAAGGCGGTTTTGTCCAGAAGATGGCACAAAACGCACCTTTGAAATAGCTTCCAAAGCCCGACTGCGTAAAGTTGAACCATCTCCAAGGTCTTTATCCATTGAAATAAACCATTGTGGTGTATTGCGAAAAATAACTGGTTTTTTCGAACGCCAACTATGGGGATAGGAATGCTTTAAACGCCCCCGCGCAAACAAGCGATCTGCTTTAATTAAAGCGTTAATAACCTCTTTATTGGCATCACCCATTTTTCCATTATCATCAATAACACGAGCAGCCCCCCCTTCACGATCCGGTCCCAAACCCGGAACATCTTTCGTATAGAAACCCGCATCATCAACAGGAAACGGTATCGATGTATCAATCCCCGCTTGCTCCAATAACAGCTTATAATCATTCCAAATTTCAAAGTCCTCACGCCCATGGCTTGGTGCTGTATGGACAAAACCTGTCCCCGCACTCTCTGTCACATGGGCGCCCTCAAGCAATGGAATTTTATAATTATACGCTCCAGCCAAACCTTTGAGTGGATGAGAAAGAACAAGAGCTTTCAATTCGTCAGCAGAAACAGTACGTAAACGTTTCAAAACAAGTTTGGCTTTTTCTGCGCAACCCATAGCGAGAGCATCTGCAAAGAGAAGCTTTTCTCCCACTTGAGGACCAAAATCATTTTCAGCACTTTCAATTTCGTAAAGACCATAAGAAATCTGCGAAGAATAACTCACTGCGCGATTGCCCGGAATTGTCCATGGTGTTGTTGTCCAAATCACGACATAAGCACCATATAAATCATCAGAATTTGCTTCAAAAATAGGAAACTTAACCCAAATCACCTCTGATTCATGATCATGATATTCAATCTCTGCCTCTGCCAAAGCTGTACGCTCCACAACAGACCACATCACCGGCTTAGAACCACGATAAATCTGATCTGATATCGCAAATTTTATCAATTCACTCGCAATGCGTGCTTCTGCTTGAAAAGCCATTGTGGTGTAAGGCGCCTTAAAATCGCCTACGACACCAAGACGTTTAAATTCTTCACTTTGAACGGTTACCCAATGTTGTGCAAATTCACGACATTCTTGACGAAATTCATTAAGAGGAATCTCGTCCTTATTTTTTCCTTGTGCGCGATATTTTTCCTCAATTTTCCATTCAATTGGAAGCCCATGGCAATCCCAACCAGGAACATAATTTGCATTAAACCCCCGCATTTGAAATGAACGGACAACCACATCTTTTAGAACTTTATTTAAAGCATGCCCGATATGAATATGGCCATTTGCATAAGGTGGGCCGTCATGAAGAATATAAAATGGACGATCTTTTGCTTGTTGACGCAATTGCGCGTAAAGCCCTATATTTTCCCAATGCGCCATTAACTCAAGCTCTTTTTGCGGAAGCCCTGCACGCATGGGAAAATTTGTCTGTGGGAGATAAAGAGTTTTTGAATAATCTATTGTTTCATTTTTCACAGTCATTGTGAAATATTCCTGTCCACTTTTACGATTTCATTTTTGCATAACTTCCCTGAACTCTGCAACTCTGGTTTTTATCTATAGGGAAAGCCGAGCTTATCATTCGTATTAAGCAGCGATCAAGAAAATATTCATCACACTCTATGGGCTTTATCATGAAATTTGCAAAAAAAGAAACCAAAAAATGAGCTTAAAAAAATAAAGGCCCCACCGATAGTGGAGCCTCTTAGAAATTTACTCTTAAAACAGATTAGAATTTATAAGCTACACCAACACGGAAATCATTGGTTTTGTAGCTAACTTCAAGCTTTTCCTTTGCAAATTTCTTTTTACCAAAATCGGAGTAACGATATTCTGCACGCACAATGACATTATCCAGCACCGAGAAATCAACACCACCACCAAGGGTGTAACCAATCATGGTTTTAGTTTCATCGGTTAAGTTTCTAGAAGAAGCAACGCTTCCATCTTCACCCTTAACAGATATTGATACAGTGTCTTGGAACTGCCCATAAGCAATACCACCCGCAAGATAAGGCATAAAGCGATCAGCAGCAAAACCAATACGTACCCGTGTAGCACCACCCCAATTTTGCTTGAAAGTATGATTTACAGTTTCAACTTCATCCTCCTGATTAAGACCAAATTCAGAAGCCATCTTTTTCATTTGTTCTATACCATATACGCTGGTATTATCCTTATCCGCCACTTGTTGACTTTGTACTCCATGAGGACGGGAAACATGTGGATGAGTACCATGTGAACCATGTGGGTTAGCACCAGAGCCATGATGCCCACCTGGGTGAGACGCACCATGCGGATTAGCATTATTTGCACTACCATGGGAAGAACTATGATGAGCTCCGTTTTTCGCTCCACTTGCTCCATTGGAAGCACCTGTCCCTGAGTTAGATGATCCTGACCTCGCCAGTACAAGTGGCCCAGCTGGCACTGTTCTTTCTGCTGCTGATGGTTGCGCAGATGCAGACTTTGCTGTGGGTGCGGATGCTGATAATGGTTGTGCAGATGCAGGTTTTGCGGATGCAGGTGTACCTGCTCCTGCTCTGGCGGCAGGTGTTCCTGCTCCAGCTGCTCCGGCGGCAGGTGTTCCTGCTCCTGCTCTAGCGGCAGGTGTTCCTGCTCCAGCTGCTCCGGCGGCAGGTGTTCCTGCTCCAGCTGCTCCGGCGGCAGATGTTCCTGCTCCTGCTCCGGCTGCGGGTGTTCCTGCTCCTGCTCCGGCTGCGGGTGTTCCTGCTCCTGCTCCGGCTGCAGGTGTTCCTGCTCCTGCTCCGACTGCAGGTGTTCCTGCTCCTGCTCCGACTGCAGGTGTTCCTGCTCCTGCTCCGACTGCAGGTGTTCCTGCTCCTGCTCCGACTGCAGGTGTTCCTGCTCCTGCTCCGACTGCAGGTGTTCCTGCTCCGGCTGCAGGTGTTCCCGCTCCAGTTGCTCCGGCTGCAGGTGTTCCCGCTCCCGCTCCGGTTGCAGGTGTTCCTAGCGCAGGTTTTGTTGTTGCTGGATCTGATGCAGCAGGTGCTTTTGGTGCAGATTGTTCTGAAGCAGCTCTTTGTGTTGATGATCCTGTTGTTAGTGTTTGTGCATTTTCTGCTGATCTGCGGGATCTTCCCACTGCATTTTCTACTGTAACGTTATCAGATGAACCTATAGTAATTGTCTTTGTGTGCTTTTTTCCAGACAGCGTTAAATCCGTATCGACACCAAAAATAAAGCTATCACCGAGATCAATATTAGACCCTCCATAAAAACCACCAGCAAAACCTGAAAGTTTAGGAGAGAACTCTTTATCCAGCGGAAAACTCTTTTCTTGACCGATAAGAGCCATATCAGCCTTGCTCGAAAAGCCACCAGCTTGGATACCTAAATAAAGCCCCGTCCATGAAAAAGCGGGCGCAACAATGGCAGAAGAAGGAGTCGATGGTGCTGTCTGATGAGGAATCAGTACATCAGCAGCTAGCGCTGTGGACGCTGAAATTAAAGAAAAAATAGACGCTGTTATTAAACGTTTTGTATTCATAAAATCTCTCCAAATATCCAAAATGAAATGTATATAGAGCATCTTTTTTGAAAGATCTGTAGCAAAAATGACACACTCACAAAAAAATAAAGAAATTATGAAAATAAGGCTTCTTAATTATTTAATTTTTCATCCAATGAAAATTTACCAACTAAACCATACTAAAATTATGTGTCTTAAAGTTGGATTCATTTTCCCTAAACTTTCACATAACTGTTAATGATTATATTTTTTTGTAAATTTCTTTTACCGAAATCTCAGTAACGATATTCTGTACACAACAGAATATTGCTTACCATTAGGAAATCAATGTCAGCGCAAATAATAAAACCCAATCATTGGCTTTTCTACCCAAGTATCATCAAAGTTTCATCTATTTACTAACATGGCCTATTTTTGATATTTTATTTGTATCTTAAATTACGAAAAACAAAAACACAAAAAAGGTGTCTGACTTTTTATGCTTGACGGTGCTATAGAAAATACTGGAATAACTGGCATCAAGAGCCCCTCTGCAAGCTTAACACCTGCTATCCAATAGGCAAACTGTTCATTCATAACAATGCGTTTATTTATAATGATAATTTACTGTTTTATATGTTGAATGAGAGTCTCGAATATCGTAAGATTCTCTTATTTCAAATCTGTTTATCTTAAATCAATAAAACCATCCACTTGCACATCAAAAGCGGAGCTGGCGTGTGAGTAAAACTTAAGAAAAGACTAAAAAATGGCACTTATGAATCGTCTTAATGCAAGAGCTAGCAACACTGAGGCTGGCAAAAATATAACGGATGGTGCCGGTTTGTGAAGTCGCACAAAGGTTGTGCAAAAACACGACCATAGTCCAAACCAACAAAGGGGCGAAGTTCTCCAAAAGTCTTTTTAAGAACCCCATTGTTGCACCACGGAACGTATTCTCAGCATCAAGTCATTACGGATAAAATCGTTATTGCAAAAAATCAAACTCTCACGCATACCACGAACATTGGAGGCGCGCTCCCCCCCAAAGATATCTGCTCTGCAGCCAATAAATTATGCGGTAAATATTGCCCACTCAAAAGATTCCTCTCAATAGGAAATTTCAACCTCCCACCTGAAAAGGTGTCTGGCACTGATCGTACCTGTAAATTTGGCAAATTGAGGCTCTGCATCCCCCGCTCCTAGATCTGGTTTTAACCAAATGAAAAAGGAGAAATCCTTGCAAATAACTATTATCAAAGGTCTAGGTTCCCTCTAACATTTCACTGGAATGCAAAATCCTAAAATTAGTAACACTATAATATTGACGACTCCCAACCTCTATCTTATTGTCAAGAAGGTAATTGTTGGTTCTTTTGTAGAAAGACCTAAATTCAAAGTTGTAAGGAAACACTATAGTAGCGGAGAACCCTGCTTGTACTGGCGTGTAACTTACTGGAATTGCCCGTCGTCTCAATATCGGTAAAATTGCCATGAAATAATACTTTGATAATTATAAACATAGCCATTTAAGCCAAAGGTCCAATCCCCATAGGGAATGCTCACACTTGCTGGAATATTATTACTCTATCTTTCTTGTTCGCTCCTGCCGCAATGATCTGATTAACTGTGTTGATAGCTAAAATATTTTCTAGCTTTAAGCCCGCCTGATAACGCGCATAACCCGTGGAGGATTGTCCCAAATTATCATGGGAAACAGTAACCTTAAAAGCTTTCTCCGGTTGATTGTTAATATTCACAATAGTGCTCCCCTCTTCACTTCCTAGAAGAAGCTCACTTTGAGCATGTCCTGAAATCAGCCTGTATCTGATCAAGCCCCTGCTCAATATCGCGCATATTCAAAATATAGCCTTCCAAACTAGGAAAAGCACTTCACACAACATAATTGTAAGAAGAAGCCGGCAAGCCATTTTAGTAAATATCCGAAAGCTTGCCCTCAACAATAAATTTAAGCACTTTACTGCTTTTTTATACCCTAGTCTGGGATATAAAAACGCGCTGTGACATAGTTTTTATCTAAATAGACTTTAACCTGATTAAAAGCTAGATATCGACAAGACCTATACATCTTCCAACATAAGGATCTGTCACCGCTGCTATAGAACGCTTTTTGATATGATAGTAGGATCTATCAACAATAATATCATGAATTTGAAAGAAGTATCCACTCCCCTAAAAGCACTCCCTATTTTCCCTTTACAAGGTGTTGTAAAGTCTTTGGGCGTTAAGGTGCATGAATAAGAGCATTTCTAATCTTATAAAAAGAAAAAATTAGAAAAAATATTAAAAAATGCATAAGTTAATTGATAATAAAAAAGCATAGTAACAGACTGTGTGCCGTATTTTCTTGCAGCCAGTACCCTTATAGAAGATTAATAGAAACTTTAAACCATGACAAGGATTTAGACGGAAACTATATCAAAAAACACTACAATTTTCTCTAACATTTCAAATAAAACTGCACCTGTGAGTAAACAAGATTCTGCAAAAAAATACAAATTTACGAATGAAAACCTTACTTTTGATGGCATTACTTTCACCACTTTCATGCCTTAAGGGATTTTGATGATATCAAGGGTGACTATCTAGGTGGTTATATTAAAAAGGAAAAAACTATCCCATGATGGCGATTGCTGGGTGTATGATTATGCTAGTGTTTATGATAATGTAAAAATACATCTTTATTGTAAAATCGGTGGTCAAATTTATGAAAATTCTGAAGTTTATGGCAAAGTTAAGATTTCTAGAAATACCGAGATTTGTGGGTTAACCTATATTTGCGGAAACACGAGCATCCCTGAAGATGTCCCCCCCTCTTTCTCACAGCAAAAACAATTCTTTGAGAATAAAAGCGTGATTTACGCCATAGGGAAATTGCACGTGAAATAAAGAAACAATAATGATAAATTCATAATTAGCTACTATAGCAAAGAATATGTTTTTTCTTATAACGAACTTCAAAAAATTATGATGAAAACTTGTATTGGTAATAAAAATGCTGAAAATCTCTCTTGAAGAGATTTGCTATTTTTCTTTTTATTGCCAATACGTACGACTTTAATCCTATAACTAAAGAAATCTACAAGCTCTCCCCCACAAAGCGGTAGCATGATCTCTGTCGTCTCTATCGAAAAATGGGGTAAGATCATTAAGATCTAAACCTGAATTTGATAGCATAACCTCTCTAAATGTACCAAAAAACAGAGAGAACTCATTCTGATGTACAATAGGCAATGTTCCATACGAAGCAATTAATAAGAAATATATTATAGTTGATATTGAGCGTCGTAAAGAAACACCAGAAATAGCTAGAAACTTTCTGAAAGATCTTAATGGATTTTTTAATTAGGCAATTATTTATGAGCGCAATACTATAAGTTTAAACGAAGAGACGCTGTCGTAAAAATAATACAATCATCAAAAATGGAGAATAATCCAAAATAAAATCGCTGCATACTTTCACTTCGTACAAGAAATTACAGGTTATAAACACCGATAAAATGTTGAACTTACAGTGTAATTATTATCTATCGTTTATGAGAAAGTTTTTAAGAAAATCTGAAGAATATCTTTTTACATTTGCAAGTAAAATATAGAGTGTGTGATAATATAGCAACAGAAAAAAGTAGAGGCTCTGTCTTCGACAGAGCCTCTAAGAAGTTTATTTTATGTTTATAATTTCATTTTTATGAAATTAGAATTTGTATGCAACACCAACACGGAAATCATTGGTTTTGTAATTGAACTCACGTGTATCGTTTGCGAATTTCTTTTTACCAAAATCGGAGTAACGGTATTCAGCACGCAACAGAACATTGTCTGTCATTGCAAAGTCAACGCCACCACCAATAGTGAAACCAACCATTGTCTTCGTGTCATCAGCCCAAGTACCACCCGTCAAATCTATAGTTTGCTTATTTCCTTCTGGTAACTCTTCACCCCCATCAGCTTTCTGCTCAACTTTAGCTCTCTCTCCTTTTCCAGCAACGGATTGAATACCCTGCACTTGCGCATAGGCAATACCACCAGCAACATAAGGCATAATGCGGTCAACAGCAGCAAAACCGATACGAACGCGGGTAGCTCCAGACCATTTTTCTTTGTAACTGTGCGTTTCCGTTACTTGGTCATCCTCTATAAATTTTTGCTGTCCTGTTAGTTCAACCTTAGCTTTTTTAAGGGCATCATTAAAAAATGTTGCATCTTTTTTAGTAAGAGTCGATTCACGAGCTGTTTTTGATTCTTCACGGTCTGCCCAAACAGCATCGGTTTCAACACCAAGAATAAGGCCACTTCCAAGGTCTACGTTAGATCCTGCATAAATACCCCCCATGAAACCAGAAGGACTTGGTGTGTTATCTTTCTTGAAAAGCTCTTTGTCTTCCCCTGGAATAGTTACTTTGGTTTTACTCGAAAAATTGCCGATTTGACCACCCAGATAAAAACCTGTCCAAGAGAATGATGGGGCTGTAACCACTGCTGGTGCAACTTCATGAGGAATTATAACATCAGCTGCATTTGCTGCAGAAACTGAAACCAACGTGACAACAGAAGTTGCCATTAAAAATTTTATATTCATAATTTTGCTCCTAAATTCACTATAAATGATTTTACAAGGTTACAGAGCAAAAATCTGTAGTAAAAATATCACAATTACAAATAAAAAGCCCAGAAAACAGCGGTTTTATAAAAGATAAAAACTTCTTGAAAATTTAATTTTTTATTAATACTTTGTATTCATAATTGCCATTTTGATGAAATTAGAACTTGTAAGAGCTCCAACACGGAAGTCATTGATTTTGTAGCCTAGTCTAAGATAGTCCTTTGCAAATTGCTTCTTACCAAAATCTGAGTGACAGTTTGTGTATGCAGCAAAACATTGTCTGTCATTGCGAAGTCAATGACACCTCCTACAATGTTGTAACAAACTATTGTCATCGTTTCAGTGATTCATATTCTGCTTTAAAGACAGTGTAGACTAATCCTGTCTAAAAATATTCCTGTGATTCATGTGAAGATGTCTCCTATGTCGAGATGACTCTAGAGGCAAGCTCTACTCAAGAATATTCATCTCACATAAACACCTCATGTGGGAAGTTTTATATGCACCTATCGCTCTTAATGCTAGAGTTTTGACAATATAATAAGATAAAGGCCTCGTTAAACGAGGCCTTTATATTTTTTGTATTAATTACGTTATTTACGAAATTAGAACTTGTATGCAACACCTACGCGGAAATCGTTGGTTTTGTATTGAAGTTCCTTAGTGTCGTTAAAGTATTTCTTTTTACCGTAGTCTGAGTAACGGTATTCAGCACGTAACAGAACATTATCTGTCATTGCGAAGTCAACACCAGCACCAAGGGTGAAACCAACAAGGGTCTTTGTTTCATCATATACGTTACCAGAGGCAACAACCTTATTAGCATCAGCATCAGCATGAAGACCTTTTTTCACTTCAAGTGCTGAGATGCCCTGCATCTGCGTATAAGCAACACCACCAGCGATATAAGGCATGATACGATCAGCAGCAAAACCAATGCGAACACGGGTCGCTCCAGACCACTTTTCTTTCATAGTAATATTTTCGACGTAGTCATCCGAGTTTTCAACTGTTAGACCATCGTTCCTTTTGATCTTAGCATCATCGAGGAGTTTATTAATTTCTTTAACACTTTTACCAAGTTCCTGTCCAACAACCATGTCCAGACCATTAATTGTGTCTTTTTTACCAATAAAAGAGACATCTGTATCCAAGCCGAAGATCACACCATTGCCGAGATCAACATTGTAACCTGTGTATAGGCCGCCGAGCATACCGGAAAGCTTAAGATCGTGATAACCTAAAGTGCTAGAACCTTTGTCAGTTTTCATTGAACGGCCACCAATCTGAGCACCAAGATAAAAACCTGTCCAAGAATAGGCAGGGGCTGCTGTGATAACTGCTGGGGCTGTTTCACGAGGGACGATAACATCAGCAGCTTGTGCCGCAGAAGCTGCAGCGATAGCGATAACAGAAGTTGTTACTAAAGATTTTATATTCATAAACTTTGCTCCTAATTTATTATGAGCACAGTGCTACAAGATTACACGGAGAAAAGCTGTAGTAAAAATGACACAGTCACAGGAAATGGAGAATTTGCCGAAGATAAAATCACTTCATAATTTCGTTTTGTACGAGAAACCACAAACTGCGTATACAAATAACTTATTGATTTTAAATGTGATTTTGTTGACGGTTTATAAAATTTTTTTAATAAAATCTTAATAATTCTTTTCCAGATCTACTATAAAATATATAATGTGTGATAATATAGCAACAGAAAATAATAGGGCTCTATCAGAGATAGAGCCTCTTTGTTATTTAATTTACCATCTGTTAGAATTTGTAAGCAACACCAACACGGAAATCATTGGTTTTGTAAGAAGTCTCATATTTATCATTTGAGAATTTCTTTTTACCAAAATCAGAATAACGATATTCCGCACGAACAATAATATTATTGGTCATGGCTAAATCAACACCCGCACCAAGAGTGTAACCAACAAGGGTCTTTGTTTCATCAGACAGAGTACCAGAAGCTATGACTTTGTCTGAATCTTTCTCTGTTATTGAAATCGACGCAGTATCTTGGAGCTGTGTATAAGCAATACCGCCAGCAACATAAGGCATAATGCGTTCAGCAGCAAAACCAATACGTACACGTGTTGCACCAGCCCACTTTTCTTTAAAAGTGAAACTGTGTGTTCGTTTATCACCCTTTTTCAGTGCATTTTCACCAATATTAATTGCAGCGTCTTTTAACATCTTGTTAATATAAGCGATGTGACCTTGATCAATAACGTATGTCTTTCCTGTCTTCGTATCACTTTTATCAGCCCACATGATATCTGTATCGACACCTAGAATAAGGCCGTTTCCGAGATCAATATTGGAACCTGCGTAAAGACCTCCCATAAAACCAGATAATTTAGGCAAAAAATCCTTATCTACCGGAATCTTTTGTCCGTTAGCAAGAATATCCATCTTCGTTTTACCCGAAAAACCACCAATCTGCCCCCCAACGTAAAAACCTGTCCAAGAAAAAGTTGGAGCAACAATAACGGGAGCAACAGGTGTTGGACTCGGGGGAACAATAACATCTGCTGCTTGCGCCGCTGAAACTGAAACAAAAGCGAAAGCAGAAGCTGTTATTAACCATTTCATATTCATATTTTCTCTCCATAGCTGAATATTTATTTGAACACGTCATGTCATATAGAGCCCAAACTTCAGATATCTGTAGCAAAAATGATACACTCATAAAAAAAACAAAAAGCCAATCAAAGTGCCCTTCATTGCTTGATCTGTAGTCAATGAGAATGAAACGATACCCATGCACAAATGAGTTCCTCTCACCATATTTTTCTTCTTTATGAATTAAAAAAACTCTTTCATCCCCCATGTAGGACATCTTTTATTAACTATGGAAAGATAGCCTATTGATTATAATAAAAAATTATCTTTTTCTCTGTAATATTGAAGATGCTTTCATCTTAAATCATTTTATTTAAAGTAACTAAAATTACCCACCTCAACGTTACAAACGAGCACGTGTGGATAAAACCGTAAAAAAAGCTAAACATGGCTTCTTATGAAGGCACTTAATATTAAGGACAGCGAGAAAACTATTACGATCTTGAGAACAAGCCAAATGCAACTGTACCATTTAAATTTATATAAACAATGTGTTTAGTTCATTATTTGCAAGACCAAATGCGCATAGCTCTTTGAGAGTTTTTTTACTGTAAAAGATGTGTATCGCACATAAACAAAGTTTTGAATACTTCATGGATTGCAATAAGATCACATTCAATTTACTCACTCTTTGTTTTTACTTTAAGCATTTATTATTTTTGAAAGATTGACCATTTTTTTATCTCAACCTTATAGAAAGTCTTTTTCAGAACTTCAGCCTTCTTTGTAAATGTCCTATCTCATACTCTTGTATAAACTAAATAAAAAAAAAACAATTCATAAACATTGAAACTTATATAAAAACTCTCCCTCAAGCTGAAAAAATGAAAAATCTTTCTTAAAGACATAAAAGCTTGCTTTAAAAATCATGAATTTGGCAGAAAAGCTCTTTTATATTTTAAATTACAGATAAATAAAGCTTTTTTAAACTTCACTACATTTGTACTTCATTACAGGCCTTCTCCTCGATTTTGAGAAAGAATTCTCATCAAATCCTGTATACAAACAGCCCAGATTCTTGTTAAGTGGGTTTTTCTTAGTTTCCTACTCATGTAATTGACTTAATTCAAGGGCGTATGGACCAAGTCCTATTCTTGATCCACCTCGTATCCTAAAAACACTTAAATAAAGGAGACTTATACCCTTCATATAACAAAACTTCAAATGAGGGAATTTGCGACATACATAATAGAGTCATCAAAAATCTACACGTTATATAATTCAATGAAATTTATAACGAGCGAGCACCACTCTACAGTGTGTTCTTTCACCAAAACCTCCCTACCCTTATCTTTTCCGAACAGTACCATTTATTTCCCCGCGCATAATCATAATATCCTTCGCAAATAAATAACTCCCCCCTGTTTTTAAGTGATAAATAGTATCTTCCATATTCAATTCCCTAACATAGACTTTTTGATGTTGTTTTCTTACTTTTTAATAACTCATTGGACTTCGTGCAAATGGGTTTGGCCGTTTGCCTTTTGTTGGTCCTTTTTTAGGTTTAGGACCTTTTTTTTTACCAGAATGTGACACAGGTACTAACTGAGCCGCTGTCATGCATTGATTGTTCTTTGTGCAAGAAAGCTCCATTTGAACAACTTCAGATAAGATCTTGCTCAACTGTTCCCTAAAAAAAAGATCTCTAGGAAGGATAACAGAAGATAGTCCCTCTGTGAACTTTTGAGAAGACAAAAAGCCCGCCCCCTGAGCAAAAGAGATTGAAAAAAAAGTAGCAAAAGCTGTAATAAAATATTTTATGTTCATAAATTTAACCTCGTATAAATATTCATAATGAATTTTACCTAGTGCCTTCATTGCCGATTTCCAGAAAAAATAGCATGTTTATAGATAAAAAGTGAAAACCCTCAAAAAACCAAGCCTTGGAGCATTTTAATTTTAAAATAAATGCAAATTACTCTGTGCGGTCAACATAGAAAATACGTGTTTGGCAATGAATAAAAGCACGAAGTATTGTCTGTGAGACGATAAAGGGCATAGGTTTCATATCAATATATTGATTTATAATAATAATATAGCATTATTTATATTGAATTAGTCGTCCCCCGAATACCATAAAACTTTCTCATATTGAATTAACCAAAACCGTTTGTTTTCACATTATAAGTGGAGAAACTTATGTGGAATGAAACTATACAATAAAAATGCTTCTTATGAAGAGTGCCAAGGATTGTCACAAAATTGGGTGTTGGCAAAATGTGTGAGGGTCGCGGCTTTTTTCTCCATAAGCATAAAGATGATAGTTCTCAATAGATTTTATATCATATTGGAGGATTTTATCGTTAGATCATTCATAAACGCCGCCGTGTCATGGACTTGGGTATCTTAAGAAAGTTTTTTTAAAAAGCACGTGAATGAGAAACCCATATATTCCGTTTAGGGGAGTATTTTGCCTGAGAGACGTGACTCCGCTAAAGAATGTGAAAAACAAAAGCATGAGGCAATGCATAATCTGCATGCCTTAATAGATATTGCTTTAGATATTTTTGAAAGGCGTAAAATAGAATTAGTGATAATAAGGATGAGGTTTGTTTTTACGTCGATGCCTTCATATTCTCCCCAAATTAGACTGTGTACCCGTTTCAAAGATTTCAGTCTCGATCTCTACCGTATATTCTAGCCTCTCTTCAAAATTGCTTTTATTGCCTAAATTTTAAATCAGAGAGCACTTATGTTACAACTTTTTATGAAAAGATGAGAGAAAAAAGGACAAAATGCCTACATTACCGGCATTTTGTCCTCTTGCATCAATAATTCACTTCTATTAAAAGCCGACTTTTAAAGTTAGCTATGGGCAAAAATATCAACTTCCGACCATCCTAAAAGGTCAAGCTTAGCTCTCATAGGCAAAAATTGAAAGCACGCCTTGGCAACACTTTCTCGCTCTTCGCGTCTTAAACGTTCTTCAAATATAACCTTCAAACGATGCAAATATAACACATCCGATGCAGCATATTCAATTTGTGCCTGTGATAACGTTTCTGCCGCCCAATCCGAAGATTGTTGCTGTTTAGAAATATTCACATTCAGCAATTCATTACAAATTTCTTTCAAGCCATGACGATCCGTATAGGTACGCGTGAGTTTTGAAGCGATCTTTGTACAAAAAACAGCCTCTGGCATAACACCAAATGTATGCGCTAAAATAGCAAGATCAAAACGCCCAAAATGGAATATTTTGGTAACTGCATTATCTTTAAGAAGCTTGGACAAATTAGGAGCACTTTTTTGTCCTTTAGCAATTTGTATAATATCCGCAGTTCCATCTCCAGGAGAAATCTGAACAACACACAAACGATCACGATGTGGTTGTAATCCTAAAGTCTCAGTATCAATCGCAACGGCATCAGTTTTATAATTGTCTAAGTTTGGCAAATCACCTTGATGAACGCGAATCTCAGCCATTCACCCTCCTCTTTGCTAAAGCGGTAAGAATGCGTGCCCAAGATCTCTGCCCCTTATGAAATGATTTTAGATTATACTTTTCATTAGGCGAATGAATACGATCATCAGCCAATCCAAAACCAACCAAAAGAGTTTCCATACCAAGAATTGACCGAAAATCAGCAACAATTGGAATTGACCCTCCCATGGCTGTCAAGACAGCAGGAACTTCCCACTCTTGTGATAAAGCATCCTTTGCCTCCTTAATAAAAGGTGAATCATCAGAAAGCTGAAGTGCTGGAGAAGAACCATGATTCTTAAATTCAACCGTACAGTCAGCAGGAATTGAGCTACGGACATAATCACGCAACGCTTGGCGTATTTTCTCTGGATCTTGCTTATGAACTAGACGACAGGATACTTTTGTGCTCGCTTGAGACGCAATAACCGTTTTCATCCCTTCCCCTTCATACCCCCCACTAATACCATTAAATTCCATGGTAGGGCGTGCCCATACAAGCTCTAAAATGCTCCGTCCTTTTTCACCTGATGGAACAGAAAGACCGATAGGACCAAGCAAATTTTCAGCAGTACAATGAAGCGCATTCCATGATTGTAAAATATGTGAAGGTGTTTCTTCTACGCCATCATAAAAACCAGGAAGCGTCACCTTATTATTTTCATCATGAAGTCCTGCCAAAATTTTAGCTAAAATACGAATGGGATTAGCTGCTACACCCCCAAAATAACCAGAATGCAAATCACGATTTGCTGCTGTGATAATAATCTCTTCCGCCATAATTCCTCGAAGAGAAAGAGCAATAGAGGGTGTATTCGCATCCCACATCGACGTATCACAAACCAATGCATAATCTGCCTTAAGTTCATCTTTATTTGCTTTTAAAAAAGGAATAAGAGAAGGAGAAGCACATTCTTCCTCACCTTCACATAAAATAGTCACTTTAACAGGAAGCTGTCCTGTTTCTTTCTTATAGGCACGACATGCTTCAATAAATGTCATCAACTGACCTTTGTCATCTGAAGCACCACGGGCACAAATAACTTTCTCTCCATCTCTCTCTTTTAAAGAAGGTATAAATGGATCATCCTCCCATAAACTCAATGGATCAACAGGTTGAACATCATAATGTCCGTAAAACAACACATGTAAACAATCCTCTGAAGGTCCTGGATGATGCCCAACAACCATTGGATGACCCGGTGTATCACGCCGTGAAGCCTCAAAACCTATGCTTTTTAAATCCTCTACTAACCAATCAGCTGCTTGACGACATGCGTCCTTATAAGCCGAGTCTGTAGAGATCGATTGAAAACGTAAAAGAGAAAAAAGGCGTTCAAGGCTCTTTTCTATATTTCCATCAAGATGTGTTAGTACTTTATTCAGCATAAAAAAACCTCTCAAGCCTCATATATTTATATAATTGTAAGAACCTGACTTTAAGCCTCTTGTAGGATTTTGCAAGACATCTTATTCATTTTTGACACTGTGAGCAGTAAAAACTTGAACGTCCAGCCTGTAAAATACGTAATATAGGCATTCCGCATTCCAAACATTCCTTACCTTCTCGCCCATAAACTGAAAAAGCATGTTGAAAATAACCAAGGGAACCATCTATATGCATATAATCACGTAAAGAAGAGCCACCAGATAAAATCGCTTCAGAAATTACATTGCGTATATTCTGTGCTAAAGAATCTGCAAGTTCACGTGCATGTACCGTTTTTGATGCCAATGTAAATGCACCACGCTGTGGAGACAAACGACTCCGCCAAAGTGCCTCGCAAACATAAATATTTCCAAGCCCTGCAACAATAGACTGATCAAGTAAAACACCCTTGAGAGACATTTTTTTATTAACAAAAGCCTTTTGTAAATAACGACCAGAAAATGCATGACTCATAGGTTCAAGCCCTAGCTTATTTAAAAGTGGGTGTTTATAAAGCTTGTCCGTATCAACTAACAGCATAAACCCAAAGCGACGCACATCATTATAAATAAGATGATAAACTTCACCATTCCTTGTCTGAATATCCATGATAAAATGATCATGCTTAACCAATTTATTGGTCGTTGAAAAAGCTTTTCTTAAAAGAGCATTTTCTATACGCCATGACCCCGACATTCCTAAATGGCTTAAAATCGTTTCATCCTGAGAAAGATGAAATAATAAATATTTCGCACGTCGACCAAGTTCTAGAATTTTTCTACCAATAAGCCGCTCAGAAAAAGCCTCAGGAAAAGGAAAACGCAAATCTCTACGATTAAGTTTGACAGATATTATCTTTGCATCAGTGACAACAGATTCGAGTCCACGACGAACCGTCTCTACTTCAGGAAGCTCAGGCATCACTCCTCTTTAATAATTATGCACTCTCCAAGCATATCCACTGATCAATTGAACTCTTCCCCACACTTAAAGAACAAAAATTTTAATCCCATCTGCTCTGTAAATAACGGTGATTCTTGTCGAGTGGGCTTTACTTGGCTTCATACTCATGTCACTTCATTTAACGAAAGGTATTACACGATCAAGCACTATCTTGAATATTCATCCACGTACTCTAGAAAGACTTGCCCTGTCAAGGAGACTTATCAACCTCAAATGACGTGTTTTACTTTTACGGTATAACAGGATTAAGAAGCCCATTCTCCCTTACGAAAGATAGGAACTCTTACACCATCCTGCGTAAGACCATCTATATCAATTTCACCAGAGCCAATCATCCAATCAATATGAATAATACTTTTATTACCACCACGTGCTGCAATCTCTTCTGATGTCAATGATGCCCCATTTAAAAAACATTTGGAATAACACTGCCCTAAAGCAATATGACAAGCTGCATTTTCATCAAATAAGGTATTATAAAAAAGGAGCTCACTCTTAGAAATTGGTGAAGAATGAGGGACAAGAGCAACTTCACCCAATCGGCTTGCACCTTCATCATTTTGCAAAACTTGCTGAAAAACTGCTTCGCCTGTTGATGCTCTGGCCTCAACAATGCGCCCTGCTTCAAAACGTACTTCAATATTATCAATCAGTGTTCCTTGATAGGAAAGAGGCTTTGTTGAGCGAACAACACCTTCAACCCTATGAGCATGAGGAGTCGTGAAAACTTCTTCTGTCGGAATGTTAGGATTGCAAATAACACCATTTTTTGCAACGGATGCACCCCCATGCCATTCATGGTCATCTGCTAAACCAACGATTAAATCAGTCCCTGGTCCTGTGAAGTGTAAGGCAGAAAAACGCTGCTCATTAAGCCAAGATGACCGTTTCTTCAAATTTGCATTATGGACAGTCCACGCATGGATAGGATCTTCTCCTGTAACACGTGAAGCAGAAAAAATGGCATCAGCTAATTTTTTAACCGCCTCATTAAGCGGTAAAGAAGGAAAAATCGCCTCAGCCCATCCCGCTGTTGGATAAGCAACAATCGACCAATTCATAGCAAAGTTCGATATTTGCTTGAGTGCCGGCTGGTAAGCCATTGAAGTGGCTTTATTTAATCGCGCAATCTTATCAAAATCTTGATTGGAAAGGAGTAAAGGATTATCACCAACAATCGCTAAACGTGCGGCCCCATTTTCAAAAGCCTTCGCCATTCCCTCATAGAGCCAAGAAGGAGCACAATCAAAACTAGCTGTATGGGCATTTTCAAAACGCGTAAGCGATAACATATCATCACTAAAAATTGGTGTAATGACACCAGCACCAACCTTATAAGCATGATATGCAATACGCCTAACAAAAGGTAATGCTGAAGCTGGAGCAGTCAAAACAAGATCCTGCCCCTCTTGTAAATTTAGCCCCACTTTTACCGTAACTTCTGCAAGACGATTAAGCATTTCAGGCGAAATTGTCTCATGAATATCAAAATACATTACCTATACCCTTCTTTAAGTAAAATGCGTTCTTTAACGCCACCATATTCTAAATTGCTTTTCCAGATCCTTTCAATTTACTGTCTCTACATCTATTTATATGTAGCACATTACTAAAGAGTTCACTGAATTCATAAACCGCAATGGGGGGTAAAACTCTTCTTCGGTCGCACAAAAACTTACCAGTTTCTGTGTCGTTTTTCTAACATGGCAACAATTGCATTTAACTGATCTGATGAAGGCAACGCCATAATTGTTTTATTTTCCTCTTTCCTCGCTAGATGTTGAGGGGCATAGGTTGGAATGGGAACTTTATCAAGCTGTACCATAGCAAAAGATGTAGGTTGTACAGTCTTGGACTGAGCTACTTCTGTTGAAGGAGATACACTTTTCTCTGCTTTGACTCCCTTACTTTCTAAACTTTCATCAATAAAGCTTGGCGCATAACCAGAACGCTCCTGAGCAAAGGCATAAGCAACATCATAAGGGCGATTATCCGTAGGAATTTGAAGTGATCCATCACGGGATCGTTTTTCATAAAAAGCATTCCCCCCTGCAACATGAACATAGTGCATGTTTTTATAAGGAAAAGACAAACCAGCGGTATGAAAAAACTTAGCGTGTTTAACCTTCTTATCTCGTTCACCCCGTAAAACTGCATCAGCAGCTTCTCTTACACGAGCAACAGACGCTTTCTCCGTCATAGGACGCGTTAAAACACCAGGCGCAAATTGCTTATATTGACCAACAACACCACAAATCGTCTTAGGATAAGCGCTTGAATTAACACGATTCATAACAACTGTCCCAACGGCAATCATCCCTTCACGGCTCGAACGATTTGACTCAAAATACATCGCACGCATAAGGCATTGGCGCTCTGTCAATGGGTACGTAACTGTTTTTGTTTTTTGATTATTTACTTTTTCAGCATCTAAATGATTTACAGCACACCCCACAACAACTAACGGCGCTACGCAACAGGTAACAAAAACATTCCAACGATTCTTTTTCATCTTAGGCAACACATTCCTATAATCTTTGAGCTATTCAAATTTTGAAATGAGCTTTAAATGTATCTCTCAATAAAGTATACAGCTAATTGTTACCACTCAGTAAAATTTTAATACAAATGGTAATCAAAAACTATCTATGCGAAATAAAAAATAAAATACTCTTAAATTTATAGATCAATATTGTCGCTCCTCATGGAACAATATAAGCCTCTAACAACCCACACATTTCAATCACAATAAAATAATATGATCACTCATTCTACATACGAAAAAAGACTGGGATATTAAAACTCTTTGCATCAATATTGAAAAAATAATACAGAGCCCCCCTTATAATATAAATCTTAACAAAATGATCAGAAAGAAAATCCCCCTCCGACCATAATCCAAGTGATGGTATCATCTAATATATAAAAATGTCAAATTAAGAGTTAACAATCTGCCGTGTTTGCCTAAAAAAACTCTTTGGTGCTTCTGTATGCTTTTTCATCATATGGTTACTATATCCTTTATTATGTTCTTTCTAAAGCTTCTGTATTGTAAGAAAATGCTCAATATATCTACAAGCAACTTTTAATCTCTTTTCTTCTCACCTACGCCAACTTTATAGGTAAGGTCATCGCGAGGACGATCAGAAGACATATGATAACCCGTTATGATATAATGCAACATTTCAGCAATATTGGTAACATGATCACCAATTCGTTCAATATTCTTTAAACAAAACAGTAAGTGCGTACAAACCGTAATATTGCGCATATCTTCCATCATATATGTCAAAAGTTCACGAAAAAGAGAAGTATACAAAGCATCAATCTTCTCATCACGCTCACGCACAGCGTCAATACGCTCTAATCGGCGACTCGTATATGCATCTAAGACTTCTTTTAATTGATTGAGCGCTAAAGCTGTAATTGTTTCAAGCCCATGATAAAAGGAGGCAGACTGACGTATTTCTGAAAGGGCAACAGTCCTCTTAGCAATATTTTTGGCCATATCCCCAATCCGCTCAAGATCAGAAGAAATACGAATGGCTCCTATAATTTCACGCAAATCTACAGCCATTGGTTGACGCTTGCAAATAATAGCAACTGCTTTTTCATCAATATCACGTTCTGCTTCATCTAAAAATACATCATCGGCAATCACTGCCGTTGCAAGTTGAAGATCACTACAGACAACTGATGAAACAGATCGTTCAATCATTCTTTCCGCATGGCATCCCATTTCTGTAATCCTTGCTTTTAGATATTTTAGTTCTGCATCATAAGAACGAACAGTATGGTTCATAGACATATCTTACACTCCTCAATTCACCTATCCAAAACGCCCCGTAATATAATCTTGCGTCCGTTGTTCTTTTGGTGAAGTGAAGATCATTTCAGTTGCACCAACTTCGACTAAATGCCCTAAATGGAACATGGCCGTATATTGAGAAACACGTGCCGCCTGTTGCATGGAATGTGTTACAATAACAATTGTATAATTCTGCCGTAACGCATCGATAAGCTCTTCAATCCGAGCCGTCGCAATGGGATCAAGAGCTGAACAAGGCTCATCCATCAAAATAACTTCGGGACTAACCGCAATGGCACGCGCAATACATAAACGCTGTTGTTGTCCTCCCGATAAACTTGTTCCAAGATCATGAAGACGGTCTTTTACTTCTTCAAACAAACCCGCCTGTCTCAAACTCTTTTCAACCACATCATGCAATTCAGAACGCGTTTTCACCAAACCATGAATACGCGGACCATAGGCAACATTTTCAAATATAGATTTTGGAAAAGGACTAGGCTTTTGAAAAACCATTCCAACACGAGCCCGTAATTCTACAACATCAATTCTTTGGTCATAAATATTCTCCCCATCCAAAGTGATAAGACCCGTTATTTTAGCCCCTTCAATCGTATCATTCATACGGTTGAAACAACGCAAAAAAGTCGATTTTCCACATCCTGATGGACCAATCAAAGCAGTGACCTGATGTTCAGGAATATCAAGGGTAATACCATGAAGTGCTTCTTTGTCTCCATAAGAAACCTTCACATCTTGACCACGCATTTTAATCTTCATGACAAAAACTCACCTTACAAAAATCTCATCGAAGTTGTTATTTTATTTAAATTACTGGCGGCGTTCAAATCGTCGACGTAAAAAAACCGCAGAAATATTCATGATCGCAAGAAAAATCATTAAGACAATAATAGCTCCTGATGTCTTTTCAACAAAAGCGCGCTCTGCTTCACCCGCCCACATAAAAATTTGAACAGGCAAAGCTGTTGCCGGATCCATGGGAGTTGTAGGAGTATTCACAACAAAAGCAACCATTCCAATCAAAAGCAAAGGTGCTGTTTCTCCTAAAGCCTGAGCGACTCCAATAATCGTACCAGTTAAAATACCAGGCGCGGCTAAAGGAACAACATGATGAAAAATCATTTGTGTTTTTGATGCCCCCAATCCTAAAGCTGCCGCACGAATAGAGAGAGGGACAGCACGCAAAGCAGAACGTGTTGCAATAATGATCGTGGGAAGTGTCATGAGCGCTAAAACAAGACCACCAACAAAAGAGGCTGAACGTGGTAATCCTAAAAAATTAACAAAAACTGCAAGTCCTAAAAGACCAAAGACAATCGAAGGAACAGCGGCAAGGTTATTGATATTTACTTCAATAAAATCTGTAAATTTATTTTTGCGTGCATATTCTTCTAAATAAAGAGCCGTTGCTATGCCTATCGGCAGTGAAACCAATAAAACGATGCCGATCATATAAAGAGAACCAATGATCGCAACAGCTAATCCCGCAGTCTCAGGGCGGCTTGAAGCACCAAATGTAAAAAAACCAAAATTAAATGTTTTATAAAGCGTACCATCATGCGCTAAACGCTTTATCCATTCTACTTGTCGATTAGAAACTTTGCGGTTTTTTTCTGCTACATGCAGATCAATCTGCCCCTTATAAGCAGAATCAATATCTGCGGCTGCCAAAACTTTGATTTTTTGCTTTGTGCCAATCAGTTTCGGATTTTTTGTCACCATCTCACGCAGTTGAACACGCACACTATTTGAAAACATACGGTTAATATCCCGCAAAGAGGTGTGATCATTTTGATTGACTTCAAGTTTTTTTGCTAAAGCATTGCGTACAAGAAGCGGATAATTCGCTGTTATGAGGACTTGTGGTTTTGTTTGACGTTGACCACTTGGATCAATGATCTTTTCATCTAAATAAATTGATAATGTCATTTCACTTTGAAAAAAAGCCGTATAGCCTTGACTAATGATCGACCATAAAAGCGCAAATAAAAAAAACAAACCAATAAAAATAGCAATCAAACCATAGGCTCGAAAACGACGTTCAGCCCTATACCGACGCTTAAGGCTAATATTGCGACGAGGGAAAAAATCTTCATTCATTCATATTGTTCCCGATATCTACGCACAATATAAAGAGCTAGAATATTCATCAAGAGTGTCATCACAAAGAGTGTCATTCCCAAAGCAAAAGCCACCAAAGTTTGTGGAGAATTAAACTCAAAATCACCGGTCAATTGATTAACAATCTTAACCGTCATGGTGGTCATTGCTTCGAAAGGATTAAGGGTTAAGTTTGCTGCAACACCTGCCGCCAAAACCACAATCATTGTTTCCCCAATTGCACGCGATGCCGTTAACAAAATAGCCCCCATAATCCCTGGAAGTGCTGCGGGTATAACGACTTTTTTAATTGTTTCAGATTGCGTTGCACCTAAACCATAAGAACCTTCACGTAAAATACGTGGAACAGCCGTAATAATATCATCCGACAAAGAAGAAACAAAAGGAATCAACATAATTCCCATCACAACGCCAGCAGTCAAAACACTTTGTGCCATAATAAAACCACCCCCACCTGAGAGAGAAACAGACAGATCTCGTAAAAATGGTCCAACAACCTTTAAAGCAAAAAAACCATAAACAATGGTTGGAATGCCAGCAAGAACTTCTAATAATGGTTTTACAATTGCTCGTAATCGTGCAGAAGCATACTCGGCCATATAAAGAGCTGAAAATAGGCCTATAGGTACAGCAAAAAGCATGGCGACAAAGGCAATATAAAGCGTACCAGCAAGGAGCGGTATTAAACCAAATTGTCCAGCTTCATCGCCGGCACCACTCACGGAAAAACGCGGATCCCAAACCGTTCCTAAAAAGAAATTTGAAAAGGATACAGATTGAAAAAAGCTTATTGTCTGAAAGAACAGAGACAATGCAATGGCTATTGTCGTCAAGACTGCAACGATAGAAGCACAAGCCAATCCAATAATAATTAAAGATTCAACTTTATTGCGCGCACGTTGATGAGGCGCAATTTGTATTATTCCACAGATAAAACCAAAGGAGGCAATAGCAAAAAGGAAAACACGACCAATAAATTGAAGCTTTTCAGAAGAAAGCATCCATGATCGCGCTATTTTGAACAAATCATCCGATACTTCATGAGGCAACATCAATCCTTTTGCAAGTAATTGTGTCTGCACTTCCTTATAAGAAGCGGTGGATAGATCCCCTTCAAAGCGATGCATCATTTTGACGAGATTTCGAAGAATCTCCCAAAGGAGATCATGATTGACAGATTCTGTTATATGCGCACTATACGCCCCAAACTCTCGAGAGGCATTATATTCTAGATAAATTGTACTCCCAGCATCCCACAAAATTAAAAAAATAAAAGCTGGAATAACAGTAATCAAAAAAGTCCACCAGCCGTAATAGTAGGCACGAGAATGCATTTTATGTTGTTTATATTCAAGAGTACGTGCTCGCATATAAGAAATACAAAAGCCACAAAATCCAAAAAGAAATAACAAAAAAACAATGAAGGAAATGCGCATTTTATCTTTCAGTTTTTATAAAAAATAGCACCGAAAACTCTTACTCTGGAACGACAATAAATTATTTCAACATCATGACTCGACCAGCAGAAAAAGTAGAACGCTGTGCTTGACGTTCCTGTTCAGGAGCAACAATCAAACCATACTCAGCCAAAGGGCTATCTGGACCAATCATTTGTTCAGAAAGAAAAAAATCAACATACTCTCGCAAACCTGGAATAATATCTAAATGTGCTTTCTTAATATAGAAAAAAAGTGGACGAGAAACTGGATATTGTCCGCTAGAAATTGTCTCAACTGTTGGCGCAAAACCATTAATATCGGCAACCTTTAACCTATCAGCATTATTTTGATAAAAAGATAAACCAAAAATACCAATCCCTGTTTTATTCGAAATTAGACGTGCAAATGTTTCAGAATAATCACCATCAATATCAACCGCTTTTCCATCCTTACGAACCGCAATACAAGCAGCGTGTATCTCCTTATCATCCATCCCTAAAGACTTCATTACCTCAACTGCACCACTCTCTTTACAACCCACAGCAAGTAATTTTTCCTCAAAAACTTCACGCGTTCCATGCTTCTCTCCAGGAATATAGGCTGCTATCGTCCAATCAGGAAGAGCACTATTGATGGCACTCCATTTTAAAACATGATTGAGCTGCAACTTCCCGTCTATAATAATGCGAGCTGCAAGGGCTTTATAAACATCTACTGGCTTTAATTTCCAATCAGGACCTTTAATATCTGTTGCAAAAACAATGCCATCGTACCCAATGCGTATTTCCTCAATCTCTTTCACACCAGCCTCAAAACAAGACTGCAATTCACTCGATTTCATTGCCCGCGAAGCATTCACAATATCAACGGTGTTCTCCCCAATACCACGGCAAAATTCCTTAATACCCGCTCCCGTCCCACCTGATTCGATAACAGGAACCTTAAAATGGGGATAAATTTCCCCAAAGGTCTCTGCGACAATCTTTTGATAAGGTAAAACAGTAGATGAGCCAGTAACCTGTATTTGATCGCGTGCATTGCCTATATTTACGGACAGCAGTAACGCAAAAACCAATCCCACTCCAATTGATAAGACTCTGCTCATCTATAAACTCCCTAAAAATCGAGGATAAAGCCTCTTAATTTATATCATACGCTCATTTTAGTTCACATTTGCAACATAACAAAATAAAAAACAACAGGGATCATTTTTTTAACAAAAACCATGATTGAACCCTGTATAAATTAATTTGAACGTTTAAACTCAACAATATCCCAAAACAGATGTGCAATATCTGTACCGCAGAAGCGTTTAATTTCACGAATTCCCGTAGGAGATGTTACATTGATTTCTGTTATATAATCTCCAATCACATCAATCCCCACAAACAGAAGACCACGTTCCTTTAAGGCTGGACCAATGCGTTCACAAATTTCATAATCACGTTTTGTTAACGCAACATTTTCCGCACGACCTCCAACATGCATGTTAGAACGCACATCTGTTTTTGTCGGAATTCGATTAATGGCTCCAACCGGCATACCATCAAGCAAAATAATCCGTTTATCTCCTTTCCGTACTGCCTCTAAATAACGCTGAACAATAAAAGGTTCGCGATAAATGTCCGCAAACATTTCCAACAACGATGCTAAATTGCGATCATCTTGTTTTAAATAAAAAACACCAGCGCCCCCATTCCCATAAAGTGGTTTCACAATAATATCGCCAAATGTCTCTCTAAAAGCAGTTATTTCTTCAATATCTTTGGTAATTAACGTTTCAGGCATCAAATCAGAAAATTCTGTCACAAAAATTTTCTCTGGACTGTTGCGGACCCATGCCGGATCATTCACAACAAGTGTTTTTGGATGAATCCGTTCTAATAAATGTGTCGTGGTGATATAATTGAGATCAAAAGGCGGATCTTGGCGCAAAAGAACCACATCCATATCTCTTAATTCTGTGCGAACAGGCTTTCCTAATTGATAATGCTTTCCCTCTTCATCATAGACAGTCAATGACTCTAAGCGTGCAATCACACAACCATTGCACAGAGATAAACGATCTGGAGTATAATGGAAAAGAGAGTGTCCACGTTCTTGTGCTGCTAAAGCGAGAGCAAATGTTGTATCTCCTTGAATCCGAACTGTTGAAATATGATCCATCTGAATGGCAATTTTCATAAATAAATCCTCCCTATCCGAAAAGCAGACTGGTCTATGCTCCATAAACTTAGTAAACAATAAAATAACGATGACAAGAGAAAATTCATGACACAAGAAACAGATACAAAATTCAATAACGAAGAAATCGAACGCTATGCACGCCACATCATTTTGCCTGAAATTGGTGGTGCGGGACAACAAAAGCTCAAACAAGCGCGTGTTCTCGTTGTGGGTGCTGGTGGTCTTGGGGCGCCCGTCTTAACTTATTTGGCTGCTGCTGGTGTTGGAACCCTTGGAATTGTCGATGATGACACCGTTTCACTTTCCAATTTACAGCGCCAAGTTATTCATAAGACAAAGGCAATCAACCAAAGCAAAACAGACAGTGCTGAAACCACTATAAAAGCCATAAATCCGCATGTTATGGTTGAAAAACACACCCTACGCTTAGATGAAAGGAATGTGGATAAACTGCTCGATGCCTACCATATCATTGTTGATGGAAGTGATAATTTTACCACACGCTATCTTCTTGCTGATCACGCGGCTCAATGCAAAAAGCCTTTAATAAGTGGCGCTGTAGAACGTTTTAATGGCTCATTAACCGTCCTTATGCCGTATAAAGACAATAATCCTCACTATCGCGATTTATTCCCCACCCCTCCTGCTCCCGATACGATCCCAACATGTGCTGAAGCTGGAATCATCGGTGCTTTACCCGGCGTTATTGGAACCCTACAAGCCATGGAAGTCATTAAAATGATCACAAACATCGGAGACCCATTAATCGGAAAAGTTCTCCTCTATAATGGCTTATTAGCGCAATTTCATGTTATTACCTATAAACGTTCAAATTCCAGAGAAAATACATAATGGTATTAAGAAACTTGGAGAATTATGATTTTATCCCTACTCATTTTTAAGACGCTCGCGATATGTCTTAAAAAACCAATTGTCTCTGTCTATAAGAAAAATACAGGAGTATTGATGTCTATAGAAGAATTCAATAAAACCTCATGGAGAGCTTTAACCACACAATGATTTATTATTCAAAAGCAGAAAGCCGTCATTCTGTGAATTGATAATCCTTCAACTATAATTTCACAGACAAGCATATGTGGAAAAAATGACGCAAACAGATCTTGAAAACCAATCTGCAGATGGTAGTGTAAAGAGTGTATTTTCTTACAAAATCTCTTTAAAACAAGCAGATGAATCGGTAACGTTAAATATCTTCCGTTTTACGTGAGAGGCGTTGTCCCTATCAAAACATCAATAAAATCTCTTTCAATAAAACCTTGAAACTAAAATCATAAACAAAAAAACTAATCATCTTTCTTTCTAAAATGAACCATCTATTATAGCATAAGTTAGTTTGGCTGGTTTGCTTTATTATTATCCGTTGGTATGGGAACAGGATGATCGGATAAACTGCGTAAATAAAGCAAAAGATCTGCACGATCTTGGTCATTTTTAATTCCACGGAAAGACATAATAGTCCCAGGGAATGCCTTATGTGGAGAATGTAGATAACGATCTAACGTTACAAAATCCCATTTTTGATCAGAATGTGCGCGCAACGCCCGTGAATAGGCAAAACCTGCTGCTGAGGCCAAAGGACGATTAACAATCTCCCAAAGAACAGGACCAACACGCCCTGCTTGATTGCGTCCAGAAGTGTGGCATATGGCACATTGGCGAAAAATTTTACGCCCATTTTCAAAATTGCCTTGTTGAAGGCGGCTATTGAGTGATACGGCGATATGAGATTCTTTTTGTTTTTCTTTGAATGTATCATTTTTGGTAGCTGTGTGCTGATATTGGACTGATGGAGAATGATCGTAAATGATATCGCTCAGTGTGGAAATCCCCACAACAATAACGAGCACACATAAACACGCACAAATAAAATAGATAACTTTCGAGCGATTCATAAAAACTCAAATGTTCATGGTTTCATTACCATTTTTAGTATAAGCTTTTTCTTTGTAACACACAACATCATAAATACATAACAGACGACATTTGGAACCTTATAATGGCTCTTGAACCGATTATTCTTATTCCTGCCCGTATAGGCTCAACCCGCCTTCCCCAAAAAGCTCTCGCTGAAATCGGTGGAAAGCCGATGATTGTTCATGTCGCAGAACAAGCCAAAAAAGCAGCAATAGGGCGTACAATCGTTGCAACAGATCACAATGATATTGCCAAAGTCGTTGCAGAGTATGGACATGAATATCTCTTAACACGCAGTGATCATAAGTCTGGATCTGATCGTATTTATGAAGCTTTAATACATATTGATCCTGAACAACGCTACAATGCTATTTTAAATATACAAGGTGACCTCCCAACGATCATGCCACATGAAATCATCAGTGCTCTACACCCTTTAGAAAATAGCTTTACTGATATCGCAACCTTGGGGGCTCAAATCATTGAGGAAGATGAAAAAAGAGATCCCAATGTTGTCAAAGTCATTGGAACACCGCTTTCTCAAAATCGCCTTCGTGCTCTTTATTTCACTCGTGCTACAGCTCCTTATGGAGGGGGACCTCTTTATCATCATATTGGAATATACGCTTATCGGCGCGAAGCACTTGAGAAATTTGTATCATTCAAACCCTCTACGCTCGAGATGCGTGAAAAACTTGAACAATTACGGGCTTTAGAGCATAATATGCGTATCGATGTGGAAATAGTCGATACGATTCCTTTAAGTGTAGACACACAACGTGATCTTGATAGAGTACGTAAGATTTTAGCATGAAAACACTCAAAAAAACCAATAAAATCTCTTTCCAAGGAGAATATGGTGCTAATTCCCATATTGCTTGCTCCAATATGTTCCCCAATATGGATGCTGTGCCCTCTGCTACTTTTGAAGAAGCCCTTAATTTGGTGGAAAATGGGAAAGCTGATCTTGCTATGATCCCTATTGAAAATACTCTTGCTGGACGCGTTGCAGACATTCATCATCTTTTACCACAATCATCACTTTATATCATTGATGAATATTTTTTGCCTATCCATTTTCAACTTATGGTTTTGCCCGGCGTTACCCATGACGAAATTAAAACCGTCCACAGTCATATACATGCCCTTGCACAATGTCGAAAAATCATACGAAAAAACGGTTGGAAACCTGTTGTTTCTGCTGACACCGCTGGAGCTGCGAAATTTATAAAAAAAAGTGCTCAACGTTCACAAGCAGCCTTAGCCCCTATGATCGCAGCAGAACTCTACGGGCTTGATATCCTTGAAAGAGATGTTGAAGATAACCCTCATAATATTACGCGTTTTGTCATTCTTTCGCGTTCTCAACAGCACGTGCCTATCCCCCAAAATGGCGAAAAAATCATCACAAGTCTTCTTTTTCGAGTGCGCAATGTCCCCGCTGCTCTCTATAAGGCTATGGGAGGATTTGCAACAAATGGTATCAATATGACAAAATTAGAAAGCTATCAAATTGGTGGAAACTTCAATGCAACACAATTCTTTGTTGACCTTGAAGGACATCCTGAAGATCCAATGATGAAACTTGCCTTAGAAGAATTGTCTTTCTTTTCTGAAGAACTTCGTATTATCGGTACTTATCCAGCACAAAACGACCGAACATCGTATATATAAAAGCAACAAAACCACCATCATTTCTCGCTGACATCGAAGAATATCCTAAAAATCCTATAGCAATGTGTCTTGAAGAAACTCGTTTTTTTACGCTCAACGTACTTCATCATGAAGCTAAAACAGATAAAGAGTAATAACATCCGATAATAGAATATATAAATTGCTTTGATAATATCCTTTGGAAATTTACATTATGATAAACAGCAATTCGACACGTACAAAGCTATGTAAAGGAAGCTTCTTAAAACAATCTATCATTTCCTCTAGCCGTTTATTCCCATAAAGATAACGAACTTCTAAATTAGTTCATAAAAACAATTTAACTTATCATTAGAGTATATTAAGTAACAGATCATTCAAACCTCTTGAATTTAGATAATTTTCAACGTGCTTTTTATAAAGCGAGAAAATGCTTTTAAACCCTGTTTTTTTGAATTCCGTTTGAATTTTCCTATTTTATAAAAACTGATTTATGATTCTTTTGTTAAAAAAGGAGACGATAATGCAAAAAATCTTCACGCAAGGATTATTAGCTGCAAATATTCTCGCCTACTCTAGTATTGCATTTGCTGGACTTGGTGAATCTATATGGGATTTTAAGCCAAATGAAACTGTTACAATTGGTGCACCCGATGAAATACAGCAAGGTGCTGAATATGGGTGCAAAGCATTTAAACCCGAAAAAGTATCCTTTACTTTATCATACTCATCTCCTTCTGACGTCAACAAACTACACATTGCTGCAGATGATGAAAAGAAAATAACACATGATAAAGAACATAAGATCTTTACGATCAAAGATGTCAAATCCCTCGATATAGGTTTCCCTAGATCAGGATATTATACTTTTAAAAATATTACTCAAGAAAGAGTTATTGGTCTAGATTGTGAAGCAGGGGATTTTTAATAATATTTTCAACAATATCTTAGCGTTGCGCAGATGTATAAAAAGGCTTAAAGTGAGCTTTTTTTCGAAATCGGGCATGTAAATCATTAACGCTCAGTTTTTAAAAAATTCAGCTTTGTGCTTATGGAATAAAAACGATATCATAAAGTTAAACCATCAAGAAAAACAAATTTCAAAAAGGCTGAAGATTGGACAACTTTTGTAAATTATGGAATTGTTTATTATATTTTCATTATCAGAATGACTGGTTTGTATGAGATTATCGTATCTGTCTGCGCCTTGAAGCCTCTCAAAATTGCTACACGCTATATCGTATATAAACAGAGAAATAAAAAAGCTTTGTTCATGGCAAATCAGTGGAGGAATTGTTTCTGAAAATTTAAATCTCCATTACTTTTTGTTGTCTATAATACAAGAATGAAGTTCAAAAGAAAAATTCTTATGTTTGTGTTATATTTTTTGTTTCTGAGCTTGATTTTTCATTTCAAATGGACAATATGAACTTGGGAGGTTGGTGGTGGACGAACTACTCGCCAACTGGGTCAGGTCTGGAAAGAAGCAGCCCCAACGAGTTCTAGTACGGGTCATCGTGCCAGCCTCCTTTTGCTGAAGGGATTATTTTTATGCTATGTTTTAGCAAGGTATTTAATCTTCAGAGCAGCATTTGTATGCAGCATGTAAAGGGATTTGGTTATTTTTAAGAAAATGATCCCATAAAAAATACATTGATTGAGAAAAAATCCTTTTATATGAGGGTACAGTATTGACCTATGCTTTGTGTATGATCAAAATGTACGCATAAAAAATTTCAAAGTTGGAAACATTCATGGAAAATGTGCCGGCAGAAACAGCCTATCGTGTTCTTGCTCGTAAATATCGACCTCAAAACTTTTCTGATCTTATTGGTCAAGAAGCGATGGTGCGTACTCTCACCAATGCCTTTGAAAAAGGTCGTATTGCGCAAGCGTGGATGTTAACAGGGATTCGTGGTGTAGGTAAAACTACAACAGCACGTATTTTGGCACGTGCACTCAATTATAAAACAAAAGATATTGATCAACCAACAACGGCCTTGGAATCCCTTGGTGAGCATTGCACACAAATTATCGAAGGGCGTCATATTGATGTTATAGAAATGGATGCCGCTTCTCATACTGGCATTGACGATATTCGTGAAATTATTGAACAAATACGCTATCGTCCTGTTTCTGCACGCTATAAGGTTTATATCATCGATGAAGTCCATATGCTCTCAACGCAAGCCTTTAATGGTTTGTTGAAAACGCTTGAAGAACCACCATCCCATGTGAAATTTATTTTTGCCACGACAGAAATTCGCAAAGTTCCCATTACAATTCTTTCACGTTGCCAACGTTTTGATTTGCGACGAATTGAATCAAAAGCTTTGAGTGCGCATTTGCGTAAAATTGCGAAGTATGAAAAGGTCGAAGTAGAAGATCAAGCACTCTCTATGATTGTTCGTGCTGCAGAAGGCTCTGCACGTGATGCATTATCCATTTTTGATCAAGCTATTGCCCATAGCAATGGCAATGTTAATGCCACCGCAGTGCGTACAATGTTAGGATTAGCGGATCAAGCACGTATTATTGATCTCTTTGAATTTATCATGAAAGGCGATGTTGTCCATGCTTTACATGAATTACGTAGTCAATATGATTCAGGCGCTGATCCTCTAACGATATTAACAGAATTGGCCGATTTTAATCATCTGGTCACACGTTTACGTTTCACACCAGAAATAGTGGAAGATTTCTCACTGACTGAAGAGCAACGTTTAAGAAGCTTAGACTTTTCAAAAAAACTTTCCGTTCCTGTTTTATCCCGAAACTGGCAAATGTTGCTCAAAGGCATACAAGAAGTTAATCAAACTGCACGTCCACTGCAAGCAACAGAAATGCTTTTAATTCGTCTTGCACACACAGCTGATCTCCCCACTCTTGATGAAGCCTTAAAAAAACTTACGCAGGAAAAAACACCTCTCACGTTTGTTTCAAACTCTTCTCATCAAGAATCGATAAATGCAAATAATACAACAAAAGAAACAACAGCTGATATCCATGCTTCCTCGAGCATTTCACATACATTACCAAATCAGACAGATTTAAAAACATCCTTGCAAGACCAATTAGACCACTCCTTAAAACTAGAAAATTTTGTTAAAAATCAAAAATATGACAACACCAACACCCAAGAAATAATAGAACCTCTTGAAACGCCTCAATCGACTAAACTTTCTGAAAATATTGCAAATTTATCGCAGTCTGTCACGCAAACAATAGGAGAGATTACTGAACCTAAACCCCTCGTGATTAATTCTTTACACGATATTGTTAAATTAGCCGAACAGCATAATGATGTGCCTTTCAAACTCCTTGTTAAAGAGTTTGTTCATCCTGTTTCTTTTGAAAATGGACGTATTACTTTAAGACTTTCTGAAAATACCCCACAATTTCTTACTCATGATATCGAAAAAAAAATCTCTCAATGGGCTGAAAAACGCTATGTGATAACTTTTGTTAATGAAGGCGGCGGTCCAACCTTACAGGAAGAAAGTGTTGCGATTCAAAAGACTCTTTTTTCCAATGCAGAGACAGATCCAGATATCGCAAAAATCCTCAACCATTTTCCAGAAGCAAAAATTGTCGATATTCGACTTAATAGAGAAGAAAATGATCTTGATTTACACCCCGATACCTTTAAAAATACTGATCTCTTTAAAAATGAAAACGATAACAATGATGAATAAGGATACCTATTCCTATGCGTGAAATGATGAGCATGATGAAAAAAGCCAAAGAAATGCAAGAAAAAATGCAGAAAATTCAAGAGGAAATGGCTAATCTGCAAGCTACCGGCACTGCAGGAGGTGATCTCGTCAGTATCACTTTAAATGGCAAAAATATTATAACAGCCATTCAAATTGATCCTTCATTACTCAAACCTGAGGAAGCTGAAATTCTTGAAGATCTTATTATGGCAGCTTATAATGAAGCAAGGACAAAAATTGACAACGCACTAGAAGAGAAAACCAAAAGTATGACGGCAGGACTACCTCTCCCATCAGGTTTCAAGCTTCCATTTTAATAAAACGGTTTTTTCCCCATGGAACAAAATATATGTCTAAATACATTGCAGGCCCTGAGATTGAGCGTCTCATTCAGATTTTATCACGGTTGCCAGGTCTTGGTCCGCGTTCAGCGCGTCGTGCTGCGCTTCATCTTATTAAAAAAAAGGAAACTTTGCTGGAACCTTTAGGAGCAGCGGTACAAACAGCGATAGAAAAAGTCGGCATTTGTTCTGTTTGTGGAAATGTCGATACTATTGATCCTTGTTCAATTTGTACAGATCCGCGACGTGATGATACAACGATCATTGTTGTTGAGGATATTGCTGATCTGTGGGCTCTTGAGCGCGCAAAAACTCTCGCCGCACGTTATCATGTATTGGGTGGACGCCTCTCCCCTTTAGATGGAATAGGTCCTGACGAACTGAACATTGCCACCTTAATACAACGTGTTGTACAAAACTCAATTATGGAGATTATTCTTGCTGTTAATGCGACTGTCGAAGGACAAACAACCGCTCACTATATCACCGATCAGCTTTCGAATTTTTCAGTTAAAATTACGCGACTTGCTCATGGTGTTCCTGTAGGAGGCGAGCTCGATTATCTTGATGATGGAACTTTAGCAGCGGCTGTACAAGCAAGAACAAATCTTTAAAACTTTTTACTTTGAACCTTTAGCTCTTTAATGATGGGGGAATATTCAAATGCTAAAGAAAAACCTCTCACTTTTAAACAACTTTGGTCCTGGTATTTTAGTATGTTTACTCATATCAGCTTTGGCGTATGGTTTAGAAGTCCTAGAAAAACAGCTTTTTGGGCAAGCATGGCTTGAAAGTCTTGTTTTAGCAATTCTCTTAGGGTCTGTTACCCGTAGTTGTTTTACGATGCCAACCTATTTTCAAAAAGGTATCACTTTTTGTGCCAAAACACTTCTTGAAGTTGCTATCGTCCTTCTAGGAGCAAGTATTAGTATTCATGCCGTTCTTTCCGCTGGTTGGAGTTTACTTGCAAGCATTGTATTCGTTATATTTGTAACCATTATTCTTAGCTTTATCATCGGGCGAATTTTCGGGCTTTCTAAACATTTGGCAATGCTCGTTGCTTGTGGAAATGCTATTTGTGGGAACTCAGCCATTGTTGCCGTTGCCCCTGTCATTAAAGCAAAACACGAAGAGATTGCTGCATCAATTGCTTTTACAGCTCTTTTGGGAATTCTTATTATTTTATGTCTCCCCTTTGCACATCCACTTCTAAATTTATCCTTTAATCAATATGGTGTGCTTGCTGGCATGGTTGTTTATGCTGTACCACAAGTTTTGGCGGCTACTGCATCTGTCTCTTTTGCCAGTGTTCAAATTGCAACCATTGTTAAATTGGTACGCGTTCTCATGTTAGGCCCTCTTATTTTTGCCCTGTCACTCATCTATCGTCGATCAGAACAAATACATTTTCGTTGGCATACTCTCGTTCCATGGTTTATTATTGGTTTCATTATGATGATGTTAATCCGCTCGAGTAATCTTATCCCCGAAACAGCTCTCAATCCGATCAAATTTATTGCTCAATTGTTCACGGTCATTTCAATGGCCGCATTAGGACTAGGCGTTGATATTCGTTCATTAAAAAAAGCAGGATGGCGCGTTATTTTGGCTTCGACTTGCTCTATCATTATTCTCGGTATTTGTAGCCTTATCATGATACAATTGAATGATTTAAATCATATAACATTTTGAAATATTTTTGTTTCTTGTTTCAACGGAACATGCAATCAATTTAAGGATTTGCCAATATTATTAAAACAGCTCTTTCATTTAAATAATTCTTTCTTAAACGATTTTATCCATATACTAACTCTGCTTATGATATGTAAGAAAATGGTTTTGATTTATGGGTTTAAATTGAACATAGAAACAATAAATTATCATTATAAATCAATTTATTGATAACCAAAACCGGATCAAATCAACATCTTCTCGTCCTATTCCATAAAAAGATAATGTTGCTTATTGGCACTAGCAACTTTCTTATAAATGAACTATACGACGATAAAAAAGATTTAAAACACAATAAGCCTTTTTTCTATCGTCTTATTCAATTAAAATGTTTTTATGCTTATTCTTGCTATCGATACTGCCTCAATTTATTGCGCTGTTGCGCTCATTCATCATAAGTCTGTTATTGCGCGTATCGATGAGCGCATGAATAAAGGGCATGCTGAAAGACTTATTGGGCAGATTACACAAATAATGACACAAGCCAATATGACGCTTGATCAAGTTGAGCGTATTGCTGTCAATGTTGGTCCTGGATCATTTACTGGTGTGCGTGTTGGTGTTGCCACAGCACGCGCTTTGGCATTAGCACTTGAAATACCAGCTGTTGGAGTAAGTGCACTTGAAGCGTTAGCCGCACAAGTCACAACCAGTCAAAATACTGCATCAGCCATTACTGTTGTTATTGAAGCAGGGAGAGGGATGTTCTACCATCAAAATTTCCATAAGGATCTCACACCTTTGGGAGAACCGAAATTACAAACAATTGAAAATATCCTCGAAGATTTGCCCAAAAAAACCCAACTAACTGGTCCAGCGGCTGATATCATTGAGCAACATATTAAAAAACATAAAATAAACGAAAAAATTGTCTTGGAAAAAATCCCTTGCGAAGCAGCGGATATTGTAAACTATGCTTACCTTTCTGCAAACAAACAACCACAAAATTCGCCTCGCCCCCTCTATCTACGCAGCGCTGATGCAAAACAACAAACCAATTTTGCTTTACCACGAAAAAAATAATGTTTAAATTTTCATTAACAAAAAAGCGTTTTGGAATTGCTCCACTACACGTTCATGATAGTGCTGCTCTTCATCAAATTCATCAATGTTGTTTTACCCCTGCTTGGGGAAAACAAGCTTTTGATACCTTTTTAACCGATCACTCTATCTTCGGATACAAAGTCTTTCTCATTAATCAATCTGATCAAATTTTAGGCTTTTGCCTATGCCGTCTCATTCTTGATGAAGCAGAAATCATCACAATTGCTGTCCATCCTCATTATCGTCAACAAGGAATTGGTACCTTGCTTATCGATCATACAATGCACCATCTTCACGATAAGCGCGCTATAAAATTATTCTTGGAAGTAGAATCCACAAACCTTTCTGCTTTAAACCTTTATCAACGCTTTGAATTTCAAAAAATTTCTGAACGTCTTTCCTACTACCCGTCAAAAAATGGTCGCGGTGATGCAATTATCATGCAAAAAACTTTTAAGCAAATAGATTGAGATTTATGTAAAAAACATTTAGACAAGCACTATGAATAAAGTAAATCCTAAAAATACATCTCCTGTTGCTCCTAAAAAGGTTTTTATCAAAACCTATGGGTGTCAAATGAACGTTTATGATAGCCAACGGATGACTGATAGTCTCAGTTCACAAGGTTATGTGACAACACAAACACCGGATGATGCCGATCTTATCCTTGTTAATACCTGTCATATTCGTGAAAAAGCAGCAGAAAAACTTTATTCTGATCTGGGTCGTTTGCGCGTTATGCGTCAAGAGCGAACACCTGATAAACCCTTAACCGTCGGTGTAACAGGCTGTGTTGCACAGGCTGAGGGAAGTGAAATCTTGCGTCGCGCTCCAATAGTGGATCTTGTGATTGGTCCACAAATGTATCATCGCTTGCCAGAATTGTTAGAAAAAGCCAAGCAAGGTAAAAAAATTATTGAAACAGATTATGCTGTTGAAGATAAATTTGCTCATTTGCCGCCTCATAATAAACGTGCAGTAAGAAAACGGGGTGTTAGCGCATTTTTAACAGTACAGGAAGGGTGCGATAAATTTTGCACTTTTTGTGTTGTTCCTTACACACGCGGTGCTGAAATATCACGCTCAGTCGAGCAAATTACTGAAGAAGCGCGTCAACTTATTGAAGCGGGTGTTAAAGAAATTACGCTTCTTGGACAAAATGTCAATGGTTGGCATGGGCAAAGTGCAGATGGCAAAACATGGCGGCTTGGTGATCTTCTTTATCATCTTGCAAAACTCGATGGTTTAAAGCGTTTGCGTTACACAACCAGTCACCCCCGTGATATGGATGATAGCCTTATTGCCGCGCACCGTGATCTTGATATGTTAATGCCTTACCTGCATCTCCCTGTTCAATCAGGCTCAGATCGCATCTTAAAAGCAATGAACCGCCAACATAAAAGCTCTTATTATCTTCAGCTTATCGAAAAAATTCGGGCTGTACGGCCAGATATTGCTTTTTCAGGTGATTTTATTGTAGGGTTTCCAGGAGAAACAGATGAAGACTTCGAAGAAACCATTAAGCTCGTTCAACAAGTACAATACAGTTCAGCTTATTCTTTTAAATATTCCCCCCGTCCTGGAACAGTGGGAGCTACAATGAAAAATCACGTTGATGAAGCTGTAAAAGATGCCAGACTCCAACATTTACAAGTTCTTCTCCTTGAACAGCAAAATACATTTTTACGTTCTAAAATTGGTCAAAAAACAGATGTTCTTATTGAAAAACCTGGACGTCACTCGGGACAAATGGTGGGACGTTCCCCTTGGCTTTTACCCGTTGTTGTAGATACAGAATCCTCTACAGGTAGCGTGATAGAAATTCATATTAAAAATGCAAGCTCAAATAGTTTTGTTGGTGAAGTGACAAACAGATAAACAAGCCTCTACCATCTTGTTCACAATAAAGATTTTGGAAAACTCTTTTATTTTCGAAGAAAGTAATTACATCTAAAGCATGAATTTTTATGAAAGAAAATTTGCCTTTTATAAAGTTTACTTAAAAAAATGTATAATATTGATGTCGATATGGAGAATAAGCTGAAAGCTTCAACTGAAAAAATAAATGCTGACATTGAAAAAATTGATCCCTTGGAACAAGAAAGCACTTCAGACATAAGTCAAGTTGTTTTAGTTTTCGAAAATAATCAATATGCAAAAGCGGTTTTTGGTAAATTTGATGAGAATCTTATCTATATCGAAAAAAAACTCAAACTTAGTATTCACCCGCGTGGTAATGAAGTTTTAATCCATGGAGATATTTCTGTTATAAAACGTGCGCAATATATATTGCAGCAGCTTTATGAACGTGCCAAAACACACCAAGAGCTCACTTTATCAGATATAAAAGGGGCGATTACCATGGCAAGTATACGACAAAAGCAGAAGGAAAACACAATAACACACAAGTCTACACCGAAACATCCACCAGCAAAATTAAGTACCCATAAAAAAATAATTCATGCAAGGACTCCAACGCAAGCTGCTTACATACGCGCGATGGAGCATACTGAACTTGTATTTGGTATAGGGCCAGCCGGAACAGGAAAAACGTATCTTGCCGTTGCTCATGCTGCAATGCTTCTAGAACGTGGTATCATTGAGCGAATTATTCTCTCACGTCCTGCTGTTGAAGCTGGAGAACATCTGGGGTTTCTTCCCGGTGATCTTAAAGAAAAAGTCGACCCCTATTTACGCCCCCTTTATGATGCTCTTTATGATATGATGCCTGCAGAAAAAATAGAACGCATTTTAGCTTCTGGTGTCATAGAAATCGCTCCTCTTGCTTTTATGCGCGGACGAACACTTGCTCATGCTGCGGTTATTCTTGATGAGGCACAAAATACGACACCGATGCAAATGAAAATGTTCCTCACACGTCTTGGAGAAGGAACACGTATGATTGTTACTGGTGATGTAAGCCAAATTGATTTGCCTATAGGACAAAAATCAGGTCTCATTGAAGCAATCCGCATTCTTTCAAATGTAGAAAATATTGCCATTGTGCGCTTTGATGAAAAAGATGTTGTACGCCACCCGCTTGTTGCTGCTATCGTTCATGCCTATGATCGTGATTCTGAAATACAAAATAAAAAAAAATCACGCACGTGCGATACATTAAAAAATGAATTTGATTCATCATGATTATTATTGATATAATGATTAAAAGCGCAGGGTGGAATGATGAGAAAATGCTTTATAATATCACCGAAAAAGCATTAATGGCGGTGATGCGTCATGTTTCATTGGAAAATGTTGTAAGCGAGATTAGCCTGCTTTTTACGGATGATGAACATATGGCACAAATCAATGCACAATGGCGGGGTAAAAACAAATCTACTAATGTGTTATCCTTTCCGGCGTTCCCAATTAAAGCTGGAAGTTCTCCTGGTCCCATGCTGGGTGATATTATTATTGCGCGAGAAACTGTTGTGCTCGAAGCAGAAAAACAAGGAAAAACATTTCAAGACCATTTAACGCATATGATCGTTCATGGTACCTTGCATCTGCTTGGTTATGACCATGAAACCGATGATGAAGCCTATCAAATGGAAATGCTCGAAAGAGAAATTCTTCAAAAGCTCTCCATCAAAGATCCTTACGCTGAGTTATCTATAAATGATAAAATTTAACTTTTAAAATCAATATGACGAGCATACCATTTAAAACCTCTCATTCACCTATCATAAAGAGAAAGTTTAGAAGATTTTAAAACCATGGCAAACAAAATAAATGAACAAAATAATAGTCAAATATCTTCTAATAATGAAAAAGATACCTCTCAACAGACGAATCATACAGAAAAATATTCCCTGATGAATCATTTGTTTTCATTCTTACGCGGCCGTAATTGTGCATCTACGTCACTGCGCGATGATCTTACCGTTGCACTTGCGACTAATAATGAAAAAGATACCGACCTCTTCTCACCTGAAGAACGTACTATGCTGCATAATATTTTACGTTTGCGTGAAGCACGCGTGGATGATGTTATGATACCGCGTTCTGAAATTGAAGCATTGGAAATAAATACCTCGCTTGGAGAAGCCCTTAAATGTTTCGCAAAAATTGGTCATTCTCGCATCCCTGTTTATGCTGAAACTTTAGATGACCCGCGCGGCATGATCCATATCCGCGATATTCTTAACTATATGACTCGCTTTATTATCAACCCTACAAAAACCGAACAGAAATCCAATTTGCTTCCATTAAACCATACAGATTTACATACCCCTATCGGTGAATTGGATTTGATCCGAACCGTTCTCTTTGTTCCAAGTTCTATGCTTGCAAGCAAATTATTAACACGAATGCAAACCACACGAACACAAATGGCTCTAGTTATTGATGAACATGGAGGAACAGATGGTCTCGTTTCAATGGAAGATATTGTTGAATTGGTCGTGGGTGATATCGAAGATGAACATGATCATGTCGACAATGCGATCGTCCGCGAACACAACAATAAATGGCTCGTTGATGCAAGAACCGAACTAGAAGATGTAGAGAAAGCTCTTGGACCTGATTTTATCGTAGGGGAATATGGTGATGAGGTTGATACTATTGGTGGTTTAATAGTCTCCATTCTTGATCGCATTCCTGCAAAAGGTGAAGTTATCGAAGCTGTTCCTGGCTATAAATTCCGTATTTTAGAAGCTGATAAACGCCGAATTAAGCGATTGCGCATTTTTCGCATTCCAGAAAATGAGAGTCTTGAAAATAATACCATTTCTAAAGAATAGTCGAGTGTTTTTAAACAATTTTATCGTTTTTTTGTTCTCTATTACCGGCTGGAAGCGACAAGCATGGATATTTCTATGTGGTGCTCTTACTTCCCTTGCACTGCCACCCTTTTATTTAACACCTCTGTGCTTTCTAACTTTTCCTATTTTTATCGTTTTACTTGACTCGATACAGTCCTCTCCAAACAATAAAAAACATTTTTTTACCTACGCTTTAAGCTGTGGAACTTTTGGTTTTAGTTATTTTATTTGCGGACTTTGGTGGCTCTGCAATGCTTTGTTGACAGATCCAGATTCTTTTGGTTGGGCTGTCCCACTAGCCATTTTATTTCCTCCTCTCTACCTTTCTCTGTATTGGTTTTTTTCTGGTTTTATTATCGGTTTATTATGGACAAAGGGAATAGCACGCTTTTTCGTTTTAGCCTTTGCCTTAGGGTTGGCCGAGTGGTTGCGTGCGTTCTTATTCACAGGATTTCCGTGGAATGCTCTTGGCTATACAGCCATGCCAACCCCGATGTTCATGCAATCTGATGCAATCGTAGGACTTTACGGAATGAATATTCTTGCTGTCTTAACCTACAGTTTGCCAACAGTTTTACTCACGGATGAAAAAAAGAAAGCAGCACTTTCTCTTTGCTTAGCACTTATATTCATTCACAGTAGTTTTGGATTTTATCGTCTCCATAAAATAGAGAATACAGCTGAAGATCAAACGAGAAATTATTGGGTGCGCATTGTCCAACCTTCTATCCAACAAAATATAAAATTGCGCGATAATACACGAGAAGCCATATTGGAAGCGCATATGCATCTGAGCGCAATACCAATAACTGGTAAAAATCCAGAACCCGATTTTATCGTATGGCCCGAAGCATCCGTTCCTTACCTTCTCTATGATAACTCATCTGTCACAATGCATATTGCCTCTATTTTAAAACCTAAACAATGGGCTATTATCGGAGCGATACGCGCCAGTGATGATATCCCTCATTCCCAAACACAATATTTTAATACAATTGCAGTCATTAACGCTCAAGGTAATATTTTACACACTTCCGATAAACTTCATTTGGTCCCTTTTGGTGAGTATCTTCCCTATCAGAATTTATTGGAAAAAATTGGATTGCGTATTCTCACTGATAATATTGGTGGATATAGTGCTGCACATGTACGCAAAACTGTCACAATGCCAAACGGATTTTCTTATCTACCGTTGATTTGTTATGAAGCAATATTTCCTCATGAAATGACTTTTAAAGGTTCTCCGCCTCAAGCAATCATTAATGTTACAAATGATGCATGGTTTGGTGTAACACCAGGCCCCTATCAACATCTTCAACAAGCACAGCTTCGTGCCATTGAACTGGGAATTCCCCTCATACGAGCAGCCAATAATGGAATATCAGCTATTATTGATTCTTATGGACGAATCGTTGTAGCCCTTCAACAAAATGCTGTGGGCATTATTGATTCAAAAATTCCATCATCCATTACCCCTATAGGAAGCAATGAATACAGAACTTTCGCTACTTTTATCTTATTCATCCTTATGCTATTGTGTCGTATTGGTTTTGGTTTTACAAAACAGCTTAAATGATTCAAGTGCTCCTTGTACGGTATTATGTTGCGTTTACCAGTAATATTGGGAAAAAATATTACATATTATTTTAATTGTATGATAAACCAACTTCGCATAAATCTGATGTTGGTTTAAAAGAAAAGTGCTGGAAATTAAAGAGTTGCATTATGACCGAAACTAGAAAAAAACCTGACCCTATAGATATCTATGTTGGAACTCGTATCCGTTTACGTCGTAATATTTTAGGACTTACTCAAGAAAAACTAGGTGAAAAATTAGGAATTACTTTTCAGCAAATCCAAAAATATGAAAAAGGAACAAACCGTATTGGTGCCAGTCGTCTTCAAGCGATAGCAGAAATTATGGATGTTCCTGTTTCTTACTTTTTTGATAAAGGCCTTACCTCTCAACAAGTAGAAGGTTTTGCTGAAAGTGATCACAATTTTATGGACTTTTGTTCTAGCAGCGAAGGTATCCAGCTGATGCGGGCTTTTACGAATATATCTGATGCTAAAGTGCGTCGAAAAATCATTGACTTGGCAAAAGCACTTTCTGAGGAAGATTTGACAGATAAGCTATAAAATTAAAATTATATTTTTTCTCTCTTGTTCATATCAATTTGCATTGACGATTTGCTATGATATTGGCAAATCGTAGCGATTTTAGTAGGCAATTAATTGAATTGTTGGTTTTCTTTTTTGAAGGAGTTCCTATGCCGCATCAAGATTATCTTTTTACGAGCGAATCGGTATCGGAAGGGCATCCTGATAAAATTTGTGATCGTATTTCTGATGAAATCGTTGATATGATCTATAAAGAAGCGCAAAAGACTGGTACTGATCCGTGGCTAGTGCGCGTTGCTTGTGAAACTCTCGTCAGTGTCAACCGTGTTGTTATCGCCGGTGAAGTCCGTGTTCCTGATACGCTCTTAAAAAAAGATAAAAATAAAGAATTTATTTATGATGAAACTGGCTTTCCACTCATTAATCCTACGCGTTTTCGTACAGCAGCGCGTCGGGCTATTCGCGCCATTGGCTATGAACAAGCAGGTTTCCATTGGAAAACTGTTAAAATTGATGTTCTTTTGCGCCCTCAATCCGCTGACATTGCAAGAGGCGTTGATAATGCGACAGATCGGCATGGTGAAGAAGGAGCAGGTGATCAAGGCATCATGTTTGGATATGCTTGCCGTGAGACACCTGACCTTATGCCTGCACCCATTTATTATGCGCATAAAATTCTCAAACTTCTTGCCGCAGCCCGCCATAAAGGAGAAGGAGAAACTGGGAAATTAGGACCAGATGCTAAAAGCCAAATCACCATACGCTATAAAGATGGAAAACCCATAGAAGTAACATCCATCGTTCTTTCAACACAGCATCTTGACGAAAGTTGGGATTCCAATAAAGTTCGCACAGTCGTTGAGCCTTATATTCGTCAAGCTTTACATGATATTCCCATTGCAGCTCAATGCAGTTGGTATATTAACCCAACAGGAAAATTTGTCATTGGTGGCCCTCAAAGCGATGCTGGACTGACGGGACGCAAAATTATCGTGGATACTTACGGAGGAGCTGCCCCCCATGGAGGCGGTGCTTTCTCAGGAAAAGATACAACAAAAGTTGATCGTTCTGCAGCCTATGCAGCACGCTATCTGGCTAAAAACATTGTTGCTGCTCATTTAGCAGAGCGGTGTACCATTCAGCTCTCCTATGCAATTGGTATTGCGCAACCTTTATCGATTTATCTTAATCTTCATGGAACAGGAAAAGTCGATGAAAAGGTTATTGAAGCAGCTATTCGAAAAATAATGGACCTTTCTCCCACTGGAATTCGCAAACATCTTGATCTTAATAAACCGATCTATACAAAAACAGCTGCTTATGGTCATTTTGGGCGAAAACCAAAGCATGATGGTTCATTTTCATGGGAAAAAACTGATCTCGTGAAAACGCTTCAAACAATGATCAAAATCCCATGATGAAACATAATGCACGCAAGAGTGAAGCCTTTTTTGGACGCCGGCAAGGAAAGCAGCTGCGAAACAATCAGCTTGCGCGTATAAAAATGCTTCTCCCTCATTTTAATATTGATTTAAATATCCCTCCTCCCTCAAATCTCACATCCTTATTTTCGAGTAAAGTAAAAGAAATTCGACTTGAAATCGGCTTTGGTGGCGGTGAACATTTACTCCATGAAATGGAACATTTTCCACAAACCGGTTTTATCGGCATCGAACCTTTTATCAATGGCATGGCAAAAATATTGTTTTCCCTTGAACAGCAGATACACTATCAAAATCATCTCCGTCTCTATAATGATGATGCTACACGCCTGCTTGATTGGCTTCCTGATAACTCACTTGATGGAATAGATCTTTTCTACCCTGATCCTTGGCCTAAAAGGAAGCACTGGAAACGGCGTTTCATCAACATAAAAAATCTTAACCGTTTTGCTCGCGTTCTTAAAACGGGAAAAATTTTTCGTTTTGCTAGCGATATAGATAGTTATGTAAACTGGACCCTCTATCATTGTGCACACCATGATCACTTTGAGTGGAAAGCAGAAAGCCCCCAAGATTGGAAAACCCCTTATCCACTATGGAGAGGAACCCGCTATGAAGCAAAAGCTTTACGAGAAGGGCGAACACCTACCTATCTTACCTTTATCAAGAAATAAAAGATCAAGCGCTTTTCTCATAAAGATCTTGAAAAATTTTGAATTTAAGAGTATCAATAACTAAATTCTTGGTCTTATGATGAAGAGTGGGTCGTTGGACCTGCTCTTTTTTAATATCGTAAAACTGACGAAAATAACTTGGATAAAATGTATGAACGAAGCTGAGAAAATAAGCAATCTTGATGAGCCACGTCTTTTTGAAGAAGATGGTATCGAGGCAAGAGTTGCTGCTCTTGTCATACCATTGCTTAAACCTTTAGGTTTTCGTTTGGTTCGTGTGAAGCTTCTTGGACAAAATGGTTTAACACTTCAAATTATGGTTGAACGGGCTGATGGTTCTCTCACCGTAGAAGATTGTGAAACTGTTAGTCGGACTGTTTCCCCCCTCCTTGATGTGGAAAATGTTATCGAACGCAAATATCATTTAGAAATCTCATCCCCAGGAATTGATCGTCCATTGGTACGAAAATCCGATTTTTTTCATTGGCAAGGGCATCTTGCAAAAATTGAAACCAAAATAACCATTGATGGACGCCGAAAATTTCGTGGAACACTTACTAATATCACGCAAGATGGATTTATTTTAAACACTGATAAAGCTGCTTACGGAGAAGCCATGTATACCTCTATTTCCTTTTGTGATATCATAAGCGCGCATTTAGTGCTTACCGATGAGCTTATTCGCGATGCATTGAAAAAAAATAAAGATTTAAGTCAACAATTCATTTCCGAAGATACTCCTACCGACTCAATACAGACGCTCAATTTCAAAAAATAATATCACTGGGAAATACCCATCGTGTGGCACAAAGAAGGAGAAATTTGATGGCTACAAGCGCTAACAGGCTTGAGATTTTGCAAATTGCAGATGCTGTTGCACGTGAAAAGTCAATCGACCGTGAAATTGTCATTTCTGCGATGGCTGATGCCATTCAGAAAGCAGCACGTTCTCGTTATGGTCAAGAAACCAATATTCGTGCTGAAATCAATTCCAAAACAGGTGAAATTAAATTACAACGCCTGCTTAAAATCGTTGATGTTGTTGAAGACTATACAACGGAAATTACTTTATCCGATGCACTCAAACGCCAAGCAGATGCAAAAATTGGTGATTTTTTTGCTGATCTTTTACCTCCTATGGATTTTGGACGCATCGCAGCACAATCGGCTAAACAGGTGATTGTACAAAAAGTACGTGACGCAGAGCGTGATCAGCAATATGAAGAATTCAAAAATAAAGTTGGTGAAATTATTTCTGGTACAGTCAAACGTGTGGAATATGGCAATGTTATCGTTGATTTAGGACGCGGTGAAGCTATTGTGCGTCGCGATGAATTAATTCCCCGTGAATCCTTCCGCTATGGAGACCGTATCCGAGCTTTTGTTAATGATGTACATCGTGAAACACGTGGACCTCAAATTTTTCTTTCACGCACACATCCTCAATTTATGGTAAAACTTTTTACGATGGAAGTTCCAGAAATTTATGATGGTATTATAGAAATCAAATCCGTTGCCCGTGATCCAGGTTCACGAGCCAAAATTGCTGTTGTTTCACGCGATGGTTCTATTGATCCTGTTGGCGCATGTGTGGGAATGCGAGGAAGCCGTGTACAGGCTGTTGTTGCAGAGTTACAAGGTGAAAAAATTGATATTATTCCTTGGTCGCCTGATGCTGCAACATTTGTCGTTAATGCATTGCAACCTGCTGAAGTTTCTAAAATCATTCTTGATGAAGATGCTGAACGCATTGAAGTCATTGTTCCGGATGATCAACTCAGCCTCGCTATTGGACGACGTGGACAAAATGTTCGCTTAGCTTCACAATTAACAGGATGGAACATTGATATTTTAACGGAAAAGGAAGAATCTGAAAATCGTCAAAAAGAATTTACTGAACGCAGTAAATTGTTTATGGAAGCCTTAGAGGTTGACGAAATGATCGGGCAGGTTATGGCATCAGAGGGCTTTTCTTCTATTGAAGAAATTGCCTATATTGATCTTGAAGAAATTGCTTCTATTGATGGTTTTGACCATGATACCGCTAATGAAATCCAAAGTCGGGCCCGCGAATATCTTGAGCATCAAGAAAAAGAACTTGATGAAAAACGCAAAAAGCTTGGAGTTTCTGACGAATTGCGTACACTTCCTGGAATGACAAGTGCTATGCTGGTTGCTGTAGGTGAGGATGGTGTAAAAACAATAGAAGACTTTGCTGGCTATGCCGTTGATGATTTAGCTGGTTGGAGAGAACGTAAAGAAGGACAAACAAAAAACTTTTCTGGTATTTTAACCCCTTTTGACATTACACGCGCAGATGCAGAAGCTATGGTTTTAGCCGCACGTGTACAAGCAGGCTGGATAGACCAAGCTGATCTTATTACAGAAAATCCTGTAGAAGATGAAAACTCTACAGAAAATGAGAAAACAGATGATTTGAATGTGGATACACTTTAAATGAATGAACGAACTTGCATTGTGACCCGACAAAATGCTTCAGCACAAACGCTGATCCGCTTTGTTATGGGTCCCAATAACCAAATTGTTCCTGATCTTAAAGCGAATTTACCAGGGCGTGGCGTTTGGATTTCTGCCCATCATGCTGTTATTGAGAAAGCGATCAAACAGAAAGCTTTTCATAAAAGTTTTAAAACAGAGGTTGAGGTTGCACCAAATCTTGTGCATATTGTCGATACGCTTTTACTCAAAGCCGCTCTTTCAAGCCTTTCCATGGCAAGAAAAGCGGGAGCTGTTGTCACGGGAGCAACCAAGGTTGACACTGCTATCCGCTCCGGTAAAGTTATTCTTGTACTTCATGCTAAAGAAACAACAGAAGATGGAAAACGAAAAATTGCACAGGCCATCCATACAATACACCAACAAACAAATCGGACAATAAAAACCATATCTTTATTTACAAGTGATGAAATGCGCGTGGCTTTTGGCTCTACTCCTGTCATGCATGCAGCCTTATTGGACACAAAGGCTGCGGAAGGATTTCTTAAAACGACATATAAATTGATCAGCTATCGTGATGACAACCATAGTAAACACGGTGAGATGACGGCACAAGCCGTGAAGGAAGTACAATGAGTGAAAATAACAACGACAAAACAACAGGCAAGAAGACACTAACTCTCAAGCGGTCTGTCTTGGAAACGAGTACGGTCAAACAAAATTTTAGCCATGGCCGTACGAAGGCTGTCGTTGTCGAAACCAAACGACGTAAAATTACGCGACCTGATGAAAAAGCTGAGACCCTTCAGCCTATTACAAAGCCGCATGTGGCACCTCAGCGCTCTAAACCGCGTTTTGAAGAAAAAAAACCTAAAGAATCTGTGGCCAAAAGCAATCTTTCATCGGCTGAAATGGAAGCAAGACTTCGTGCGTTAGAAGAAGCACATATCCAAGAAAGGATAACGAGAGAACAAGCTGAAAAAGAAGCAAGACGCGCTAAAGAGCGTGAAGAAATTTTAAAGCAAGAAATCAAAGAAAAAGAAATACTTCAAAAACAAGAAGAAGAAAAATCGCCAGTACAGATTCCACCTGTTTTTTCTGAGCCTCCCCTCATTGAGGAGACAGATATTCCTCTTACGCCTAAAAATGCAACTGTGATTGAAAAACGCAAAATAGATGAAAATAAAGAGGAAGAACGGCATAGCCGACGTGCTAATCCTGCTAAATCAGAAATACGTGCACCAAAAGTTATCAAAGGAGCTGATGAGCGACGCCGTGGAAAACTGACTCTTAATAGCGCGCTGGACGATGAAGGAAGTGCGCGGGGGCGATCAATGGCTGCAATGCGACGCAGACAGGAAAAGTTTAAGCGTGCACAAAACCAAGAACCAAGAGAAAAAATTTCTCGCGAGGTTGTTCTTCCTGAAACGATTACCATTCAAGAGCTCGCACAACGTATGACTGAGCGTTCTGTTGATGTCATTAAATTTTTAATGAAACAAGGACAAATGATGAAACCTGGCGATGTTATTGATGCAGACGTTGCCGAACTCATTGCTGTTGAATTTGGTCATACTGTTAAACGTGTTTTAGAATCTGACGTAGAGGAAGGTATCTTTAATATAACGGATAATCCTCAAAATATGCAGCCGCGTCCCCCTGTTGTAACCATTATGGGCCATGTTGACCATGGAAAAACTTCTCTTCTGGATGCTATTCGCAAAGCCAATGTTGTTTCTGGTGAAGCAGGTGGTATTACGCAGCATATTGGTGCCTATCAAGTAGAACAAAACGGTCAAAAAATTACCTTTATTGATACACCGGGGCATGCTGCATTTACTGCTATGCGTGCCCGTGGAGCTCGTGTTACCGATATTGCTGTTCTTGTTGTCGCCGCTGATGATAGTGTCATGCCGCAGACAATTGAATCAATTAATCACGCTAAAGCTGCTGGTGTCCCTATTATTGTTGCTATCAACAAAATTGATAAACCAGCTGCGAATGCACAAAAAGTGCGTACAGAACTTTTACAACACGAAGTGTTTGTTGAAACGATGGGCGGTGAGACTTTGGACGTTGAAGTTTCCGCTAAAACGGGTCAAAATCTTGATAAACTTCTGGAAGCTATCCTCCTTCAGGCTGAAATGCTTGATCTAAAAGCAGATCCTCAACGAACTGCAGAAGGCGTTGTCATTGAAGCCAAATTGGATCGTGGACGCGGATCTGTTGCAACCGTTCTTGTTCAAAAAGGGACATTACACCCTTCTGATATTATTGTTGCCGGAAATGAATGGGGGCGGGTACGTGCTTTGATTGACGACCATGGTCGCCATGTTAAAGAAGCTGTTCCCTCTACACCAATTGAAATTTTAGGCATGCAAGGAACACCCCAAGCTGGAGACCGTTTTGCTGTTGTCACGCATGAAGCAAAAGCACGCGAAATTTCTGAATATCGTCAACGATTAGCACGTGATAAAGCTGTTGCTCGACAAACCGGTTCACGTGGTTCTCTTGAACAGATGATGACAAAATTGCAAACCACTGGTGTTAAGGAATTTTCTCTTATCATCAAAGGGGATGTGCAAGGATCCATTGAAGCAATCGCTTCGGCATTGGAAAAATTAGGGAATGATGAGGTTCGTGCGCGTGTTGTCCATTCTGGTGCTGGAGGCATTACCGAAAGTGATATTTCTCTTGCGGAAGCTTCTAACTCAGCTGTAATTGGTTTTAATGTTCGAGCCAATAAACAGGCGCGTGATTTTGCTAAAACACAAGGAATTGAAATTCGTTATTACAACATCATTTATGATCTTGTCGATGATATAAAAGCAGCCATGTCTGGTCTCCTCTCACCAGAACAGCGTGAAACTTTCCTTGGTAATGCTGAAATTCTAGAAGTCTTTAACATTACAAAAATCGGAAAAGTCGCTGGATGTCGTGTTACAGAAGGTAAAATAGAACGAGGAGCCGGTGTTCGCCTTATCCGCGATAATATCGTTATTCACGAAGGAAAACTGAAAACACTCAAACGCTTTAAAGATGAAGTCAATGAAGTACAAAGTGGTCAAGAATGTGGAATAGCCTTTGAAAATTATGAGGATATGCGCGCGGGAGACATCATTGAGACCTTCCGTATCGAACATATTAATCGCACATTATAAAATAATCCAATAGCCTTTACTCTGTTTAAAAATGAGAAAAGTTTTTGGAATTCTATACACAATACCTCTTTTTTTCCTTATTGAGATGGTCAAAAGAAGAGGTCTTGGAGCAAGGATAAAACTTTGATGAAAAATGCAGGACCATCACAACGCCAACTTAGAGTAGCAGAGCAAGTACGTCATGCAGTAGCGCATATACTACAGCGTAATATTTTGCTTGATGAGGTCTTGAAAGATGTTGTCATTTCTGTCTCTGAAGTGCGCATGTCACCAGATTTAAAAATTGCTACTTGCTTTGTATCACCTCTCAGCACACTGAAAAATTCTTCCCATACCGATGTTGTTGATACCCTCAACAAACATAGTCGTTTTCTCCGTGGAGAGATCAGTCATGCGTTACGACAAATGAAATATATGCCAGAACTGCGTTTCAGACTTGATAATAGTTTTGATAATTTTTCAAAAATTGATGCCCTCCTCCGGTCACCTGAGGTTGCGCGTGATCTTCATAGTGGTAAAGATGAGGATTAAAGAAATGACACGGCAACGCAAAAAAAAAGGGCGTCCTGTTTCTGGCTGGGTCATATTTGATAAACCAAAAGGCATGAAATCAACAGAAGCTGTTTCACAAATCAAATGGCTCTTTCACGCACAAAAAGCAGGACATGCAGGTACGCTTGATCCTCTTGCTTCTGGTCTTCTCCCCATTGCCTTAGGTGAAGCAACCAAAACCGTTCCTTACGTGATGCAAGGCAAAAAAACTTACCGTTTTCATATCGCTTGGGGGCAAGAGCGTTCAACAGATGATCGAGAAGGAGAAATAACGAAAACATCTCTCAAACGTCCAACACAAGAAGAAATACTTGCTCTTCTTCCTCAATATACAGGTATTATTTTGCAAACACCTCCACAATTTTCAGCAATAAAAATTGCTGGAAATCGCGCCTATGATCTAGCACGTGAAGGGGAAATCGTTGAAATTGCGCCCCGTGAAGTGGAAATAGAAACTTTCAAGTTCATAGAAATGCCGTCAAAAGAGTGTTCTATCTTTGAAATAACCTGCGGGAAAGGAACTTATGTGCGCTCGCTAGCACGTGATATGGGACGTGATCTGGGTTGCTATGGGCATATCGCTGATTTAAGACGTATTGCCGTCGCGCCTTTTGATGAAGAGGATCTCATTACATGGGACGAACTAAAAGCAGCAATATCGCCCAATAAAAACACCACAGATGAAAATCAGAGTTCTTTTGAAAAAGACTTCTCAACACTGGATGAACTGCTCATTGAAACGGGAGCTGCATTAGATTGTCTCCCTCATTATACGCTTACCGTAAGCCAAGCGCAGAGAGTTATGAGGGGGCATTCTATTCCTTTGTGCGCTGATAAAACACCTCTTGATGAAGAGGAGGTTTGTCTCCTCTATAAGGAGCAACTTCTTGCTATTGGCACTCTTGACAAAGGTCTATTTAAACCAAAGCGGATTTTCACAATTTAAGTGTTTATTTCTTCTAACCACTCTTATTGAAGGATATTATTTCCTATCGAATTAAGAGAAATATATTGCTTTTATTTCTCTATGCTCACCTTCTTCATATCAAAACTTAAAGAAGTGCGACAAGCCAAAACCATTATACACTGTGTTTATCCCTTAATGTCATAACCCTCGTATTTGAGAAACTTTATAAGAAGCTTTTTTATTTCTTTTTCAATCGTTTTTACCTATACGTTTGCGCCCATTTTTAATGTGCAAGAAAATAATTTGGATTGATTCAATATAAATAAGATCAATAGCTTTAAAATGAGAAAAGCTTTAAATTTTAAGGCTATCACTCAACATAAAGAATGACAAAGTATCATTAAATCAATGTATTAACCATTGAAACACTCATTTTTTGTTCTTATGCTAACCAATTGATCTCAAAAATATGATCATATTGAATATTTTACGAAAAAACTGTTCTAACCTTAAGGAAGATGATCAGAAGGAACTTTTAAAAGCATCTCATTGACTTGGGGGATTGTCTGTCGTTCAATCATACGATGCACTCTGATACCGTTAGGAGCGCAATTTAAATGACGCAAACGCTTATTAACTTCAGCATCCGCTTTTGTACGACGATGATTATGGCGTAAATAATCTACCCATGTTGGCATATGATAAGCCTCTGTCCAATATTCTGGTCTTTCAAGATCTCGTAAAAGAACCCATTGGCGCGCACCATCACGTAAACGAATATGGCGTCGACGCGTCATCACTTTGAGAAACTCTTCCAGATCATTTTCATGAATTTGATAATCAATCATGATCATGATCGGACCACTTCTTGCTTTTAGGTCGAGTAAGAGTTCTGGCTCTCTAAAATGATCAAGAGGATTCAAATCTATTTGAGGAATTTCTTGAATTCTAAATTTTACCCCCGCAAGAGCCCCAACAATCAAGAATAGAGAACAAACACTCAAAGCAATTGTTGGAGAATAACCATCAGCCAAAGCTCCCCAAATCGCACTTCCAACAGCCATTCCCCCGTAAGATGCCGTTTGATACAGTGCTAAAGCACGCGCAACAACCCAGCGTGGTGTAGAGAGTTGGACAGATGTATTAAACAATGATAATGCCAAAACCCAACTGAGTCCTGCAGGAAATAAAGCAATATGGCTTATAATCAGTGAGCGGCTTATTCCCAATAAAAAGCAAGAAACGGCAAAACCAATAAATGCACTTGCAATAATTGTTTCTGAACGAAAATGATGCCGTACAAATGCATTAATAATCCCTGCTGTCATGGCTCCTAACCCAAAACAACCAAGCAATGTACCATAAAGAAGGGCACTTCCTCCGAGAACTTTATGCGCAACAATTGGCAAAAGGGCTAAAATCGAAATCGCTCCTATGCCAAAAAGGAACGCTCGGACCATAATACTCAGGAGATTAGGCGACATCGCAACGTAACGCAAACCATCTGAAACAGCCCCTAACAGTCTTTCTCTTGGTAATGGATTGTTTTCATCATTCGACTTCCAGAAAAATAATGCACCAATAAGAGGGATATAGCTTATAGCATTAAACAAAAAAGCAGCAGAAGCCCCCAAAGTTGCAATGATGGCTCCCCCAATAGCGGGACCTATACTCCGCATCAAATTAAAACCGACACTATTCAAACTAACAGCAGCAGGAATATTTTCCCTGCTCACAATATCTCCTATCGTTGCTTGCCAAGAAGGATTATAAAAGGCTGTGCCACATCCAATCAAAAACGTGAAACATAATAAAAGCCAAGGTGTTAAAAATCCCATATAGGCTAAAATAGATAAACTCATGGATATGACCATCATCATAATCTGTGCGCACAGCATAATTTGACGCCGATTAAAATTGTCCGCTAATGCCCCTGCCATCAAAGAAAACATAACAAGGGGTAATGTTGTCGCACTCTGAACCAACCCAACCATGGAATGTGAAGAACTGATTAACGCCATTAACCACCCTGCTCCAACAGCCTGTATCAGCCCCCCTAAATTAGAAATAAGCGTAGATGACCATAAGTTTCGAAATACCGAATTACGAAAAAGTTTGAATGTTGAAATGCTCTGCATCTTTTTCCTCCAAATCGGTATTTATCACTTTTGTTATCACACACACGCTCATAATCTTCGTATCAAAAGGATGCATAAATCTTTAAAAAACTTCTCATAAAACCCTATTTAAATCAATATTTCAAAACAAAAGCCTTTATTTAAAGAAAGACTTCAAAATTCTGTTAAGGACTAGTATTTTAACCTTCTTTCCTATATAAGAGCGAAAATGGGTAAGAGTCTTCGACTCTTCTTATTTCCTCGCAGACCCTGGCTGAACGACATCTCGGCTATGGGTGACTTTATGTTTCTTCGTTTTTTGAAAGGATAATACGATGTCGATTACAGCTGAACGTAAACAAGCTCTTGTCGCAGAATACGCAAATAAAGTTGGTGATACAGGATCACCAGAAGTACAGATTGCTGTACTTTCTGAACGTATTTCTAATTTAACAAACCACTTTAAATCTCATAAAAAAGATAATCATTCTCGTCGTGGTCTTTTAAAGATGGTGTCTCAACGCCGGCGCCTTCTGGACTATCTTAAAGGAGTTGACCAAAATCGTTATCAAACACTTATCAAGAAGTTAGGTTTGCGTCGCTAAAAGTAAAATGGGGTGGTGTAAAAAACCACCCATTTTTTCAACATGTTGCTTTTCATTAAAAATTTTAAAAACTGACACGTTATTATGGGATAGCACTGCTTATTATTTCGCATTTAAGGCAATTTATCTCTCTCTTCTCACAACAAAGATGGAAGTAGCTTGTTGTCTACCCCAGAGCTTAAAAAAATGCTACGCAAAGCCAGAATGTGAGCAATCAAAGATTTAAACACTGGTCATTAAGGATAAAAAATGTTCAAAACGCACAAGATAGAAATTGAATGGGCCGGGCGTCCGCTCACCCTTGAAACAGGGAAAATAGCACGTCAAGCTGATGGTGCCGTGATTGCTACCTATGGTGAAACGATTGTCTTAGCAACCGTTGTATCGGCAAAAAGCCCAAAACCAGACCAGGACTTTTTTCCACTCACCGTTAATTATCAAGAAAAATCCTATGCTGTTGGCCGAATACCTGGGGGCTATTTAAAACGCGAAAGTCGGCCAAGTGAAAATGAAACTTTGGTTTCACGTTTGATTGATCGTCCAATTCGTCCTCTCTTCGTTGAGGGTTATAAAAATGATACACAAGTCATTGTTTCCGTTATACAGCATGATCTTGAAAATAATCCCGATATTCTTGCAATGATTGCATCCTCTGCCGCTTTGACCCTGTCAGGAGTTCCTTTCATGGGACCTATAGCAGGTGCCCGCGTTGGATATTGTAATGGACAATATGTTCTCAATCCTCATATCGATGAAATGCCTGAATCAAAACTTGATCTTGTGGTTGCTGGAACAGAAAGTGCTGTTTTGATGGTCGAATCAGAAGCACAAGAATTACCAGAAGATATTATGTTGGGTGCTGTGATGTTCGGTCACAAAGGCCTTCAACCTGTCATTGATGCTATTATCAAGCTTGCTGAGGTAGCTGCAAAAGATCCGCGTGATTTTGTTCCTGAAGATCTTTCTGACCTTGAAAACGCAATGCAAGAAATGGCCGAACAGGGTATACGAAAGGCCTACACAATTACCGATAAGCAAGAACGTTACGCCGCAATTGATGCCCTAAAAACAGAAATCATTCATAAATTTATGCCAGAAACAGAAGGAGACTGTCAATTTAGTGCTGACCAAATTGCAACCGTCTTTAAACAGTTGCAAGCAAAAATTGTTCGCGGAAACATTCTTGATACAGAAAAGCGTATTGATGGACGCAATCTTTCTACTGTGCGCCCTATCCAATCAGAAGTGAGTATTTTTCCCCGCACACATGGTTCTGCACTCTTTACCCGTGGAGAAACACAAGCGATTGTCATTGCAACATTGGGGACTGGTGAAGATGAACAATACGTTGATTCCTTAACGGGGATGTACAAGGAAACGTTCCTTCTTCATTACAATTTCCCCCCATTTTCAGTAGGGGAAACAGGACGCCTTGGTTCTCCTGGTCGTCGTGAAATTGGACATGGGAAATTAGCATGGCGAGCAATTCATCCCATGTTGCCAACAAAAGAATCTTTTCCTTACACTATTCGTGCTGTCTCAGAAATTACTGAATCTAACGGATCTTCTTCTATGGCAACGGTTTGTGGAACATCGCTTGCTCTCATGGATGCTGGTGTTCCGCTCGCGCGCCCCGTTGCAGGGATTGCCATGGGCTTGATTAAAGAAGGAGAACGCTTTGCTGTTCTGTCTGATATCTTAGGAGATGAAGATCACCTTGGAGATATGGATTTTAAAGTTGCAGGAACAGAAAATGGTATTACTGCTTTGCAAATGGATATCAAAATTGATGGTATTACCGAAGAGATTATGAAAATCGCACTTGAACAAGCTAAAGACGGACGAATCCATATCCTTCATGAAATGGGCAAAGCTTTAACCAGTGCACGCGCTGAACTTAGCGAATTTTCGCCACGTATTGAAGTTATGAATATTGCTGTTGATAAAATTCGCGATGTGATCGGCTCTGGTGGTAAAGTTATTCGAGAAATTGTGGAACAAACTGGAGCAAAAATTAATATTGAGGATGATGGGACCATTAAAATTGCTTCTGCTGATGCTAAAACCATTGAAGCAGCAAAACGCTGGATCCATTCTATCGTCGATGAACCTGAAGTTGGTGCTATCTACCAAGGAACAGTTGTAAAAACTGCAGACTTTGGTGCGTTTATAAACTTTTTTGGTTCTCGTGATGGGCTCGTTCATATCTCTCAACTTGCATCAGAACGCGTCACCAAAACAACAGACGTTGTTAAGGAAGGTGATAAAGTTTGGGTTAAACTCATGGGCTTTGATGAACGTGGAAAAGTTCGACTGTCCATGAAGGTCGTTGATCAAGAAACCGGAAAGGAAATGACCGATGATCAATCGGTAAAAGAAGAAAAGTGCTTGGATGAAAAAAAACAATCTGACAATAAACGCCGCCGGAAGAAAAAAGAAGAGTAATCTTTTCTTCTTATTGTAATCATGAAATGCCATCCCAATATTGGAATGGCATTTTTCTTTGAAAGAACCACATGTGTTATCATTTTTACCTTTTGAAAATCATGCACTCCCCTATCCAGATCCAAACCAATGCTGGCTAAGTTTCGGTTTAACCGAAATCCCCTCTCCAGAATGGGCGAAAAATTTAAAAGTTATTACGCCTTGGCGACCAGATTTTTTAAAATTTGTCGATACTCAATTTCACTGCTCTCCTCAAATAGATAAAACTCTCATCTATGATGGTGCGCTTTTGCACTTGAGTAAATATCGTGGTTTTAACCAAAATTGTTTTCTTGATTTATTAGAATGCGTTAAACCCAATGGATGGATTGTGATCAGTGGGAATAAAACGGCTGGTGCTGCTTCAATGATGAAATGGGTCAAAACCATTGTTCCCATCACCCATAAACTCTCTAAAAATCATGGTCTCGTATTTTGGCTGCAAGTTCCTCCACAAATAGAGAAACAAAATATCGCACAATTGCGCTCACCACCGCTCTCTTTTGATAAATTTCAAACCACTTCTGGTATGTTCTCACATGGTCGTATTGATTTAGGATCTGCTGCCCTTGCTTCTTATCTGCCCAAAGTTATTTCTGGGAAAACAGCTGATTTTGGGGCTGGTTGGGGCTATCTTTCTCACGTTGCACTTGAAAGCAATGTAAAACTGACGACTCTTGATCTCTATGAAGCAGATTACAACGCTTTGAAAACAGCAAAACAGCACCTTAATCCCATAAAAGCCCCTTTCCCAATTCATTTTTATTGGCATGACCTTGTGCATGAGCCTGTCACAAATCTGTATGACACAATCATTTCAAATCCACCGTTTCACACACAACAAACGACAGATGTCTCCTTGGGAAAACATTTTATTATAAATGCTGCAAAATGTCTAAGGTCAGGTGGCAGTCTACTTCTTGTTGCAAACCGCCACTTACCCTATGAAACATTGTTAAAAGATATTTTCCGCACAGTGGTGATCCATGAACAAGCCCATGGTTTCAAAATTATCGAAGCACGCAGATAAACAAAACAGGCAATATCTCTAAAGAATAAAACGGGAAAGATCGATATCAGCAGCAAGCTCACCAATAGATTTTCTCACATAAGCAGCATCAATTTTAAACGATGTTCCAGCTCTATCCGGTGCCGTAAAAGAAATCTCATCCAAAACGCGCTCCATAACGGTTTGTAACCGGCGTGCCCCTATATTTTCAATCCTTGCATTTAAATCTACAGCAATATCTGCTAAAGCATCAATCGCATCATCGGTTATTTCCAAATGAACCTCTTCCGTTGCCATAAGAGCAATATATTGTTTAATCAAACTTGCTTCTGGTTCTGTTAGAATGCGTCGTAAATCTTCTCTTGTTAAAGGGTTAAGCTCCACACGGATAGGCAAACGTCCTTGAAGTTCCGGTAATAAATCAGATGGCTTGGAAACATGAAATGCACCAGAAGCAATAAAGAGAATATGATCTGTTTTGATTTGCCCATATTTTGTAGCAATTGTTGTTCCTTCCACCAAAGGCAAAAGATCACGTTGGACGCCCTCACGCGAAACCGCAGCGCTAGCTCCACCATCCCTCGTTGCAATTTTATCAATTTCGTCGATAAAAACAATACCGTCATTTTCAGCGACACGCAGCGCTTCTTGAATAATTTGTTCCTGATCAAGGAGTTTTTCAGATTCGTCATCAATGAGCGGTTTAAAAGCATCCCTTACTGTCGTTTTACGGACTTTTGTACGACTGCCCATTTTGCCCAAAATATCGGATAAATTCATAATCCCCATTTGCGCTCCAGGCATACCAGGAATATCAAAGGTTGAAGCACTATTGCTGTTATTATCAGCTACTTCAATTTCAATCTCTTTCTCATTCAATTCACCTTCACGCAATTTTTTGCGAAAACTATCACGGGTAGCCGGACTTGCTGTTTTACCAACAAGGGCATCTAAAACGCGCTCTTCAGCATTCACGTGAGCCTTTTCTTTTATTTCATCGCGTTTTTTTTCACGCACAAGAGAAATGGCAATCTCAACAAGGTCTCGAATAATTTGCTCAACGTCACGCCCTACATAACCAACTTCAGTAAATTTAGTCGCTTCTACTTTCACGAAGGGTGCTCCAGAAAGTTTTGCTAATCGACGTGCGATCCCTGTCTTACCAACACCTGTTGGTCCTATCATTAAAATATTTTTTGGCATCACTTCTTCACGCATCGGCTCATCAAGCTGTTGTCTACGCCACCGATTACGCAGTGCAATAGCTACAGAACGTTTGGCATCATTTTGGCCAATAATAAAACGATCAAGTTCAGAAACAGTCTCACGAGGGGAAAATACAACACACATTTAAATAGCTTTCTCTAAAGAAGATAATTCTGCATCCAATGTTTCAATTGTAAAATGATCATTGGTGTAAACACAAATTTTAGCGGCAATAGCCATAGCTTTACGGGCAATCGTTTCGGCATCCAAATCCAAGTCCATCAGTGCCCGCGCTGCTGAAAGAGCAAAATTTCCTCCAGAGCCAATGGCCATAACCCCATCTTCTGGTTCTAAAACATCACCAAGCCCTGTTAGAGCTAAAGTTACTTTCTTATCAGCCACGAGCATCATTGCTTCCAAACGACGCAAATAGCGATCTGTTCGCCAATCCTTTGCAAGTTCTACACATGCACGCATAAGCTGATCAGGATATTGCTCAAGCTTTGTTTCCAATCTTTCCAGTAATGTGAAAGCATCTGCCGTAGCACCTGCAAAACCAGCAATAACCACTCCGCTTTTCCCAAGACGGCGGACTTTACGTGCATTGCCTTTCATAATCGTCTGTCCAAGAGAAACCTGACCGTCACCAGCCATCACGACTTTGCCACCTTTTCGTACCGTAATAATCGTTGTACCATACATTATGTCTGGCTTATGTTCTGTCATAAGGACACTCCTTAAATATTACTTTTCTTTTTAATATTATCTTTTCATCCAATGTAAAACTCAATGACTACTGTCCTATTTAAGAACATATACAGCAAAACACAATGATTCAGCATCACTCAATTTGTTGAAATTGAAAAAATGATATTATTGTTGTCAATGTAAATTACTGCTAAATAGTTTTATGTAAACAGTTTGTGCCTTTATAGAGGAAAATTATGAAAAAAATAGCTATAGGAACCTTAGGTGGAACAATTGCAATGACTGCTGATCGTTTTGGTCACATGCAACCGACTTTAACTTCAGATAATCTCATAAAAAGTGTTCCTGATTTAAACAAGGTTGCTGATATTCATGCACAAACATTAATGCAAATGCCAAGTGGATCTTTATCTTTTAAAATTCTTTTTGAAATAATCGAGTGGGCAAAACAACAAATAAATGCTGGCGCAAAAGGGATTGTTTTAACGCAAGGAACTGATACTTTGGAAGAAACTGCTTTTTTTCTTTCTCTTTATTGGAAGGAAGCTGAACCACTTATCATAACCGGTGCTATGCGTACCCCTCACGAAGCAGGTGCTGATGGCCCCGCTAATATTTTAGCAGCAACGCGTGTCGCAGCCGCCCTACAAAGTCGTAATAGAGGTGTTCTTGTTGTCATTAATGATACGATTCATTCTCCTTATTGGCTCTATAAAAGCCATACTGTCAAGGTTGAAACATTTCAATCAGGCCTTGCAGGTATCTTGGGAACTATTTTAGAGGGAAAACTTATTTATTTCAATGATCAAAAATTTTTTCCGACAACGTTTGATCCCCCCCAAAACTACGATCATCAAATTGCACTTCTCTACTCCTCTTTATCATCTGATGCACACTTAATGAAACTCTGCCTTGAAAGTGGGCATTATGCTGGGCTTGTTATCGCTGGTTTTGGTGCAGGACACTGTAGTTTTCAAGAAGCAGATCTTGTACAACAGTACGCACAAAAAATACCAATTATTATTGCGAGTCGTTGTTGTAATGGCTCAACAACTCGTATAACTTATGGCTATAAAGGTTCAGAAATCGATATGATTGCTTCAGGTGCTCTTATGTCTGGTTATTTGTCAGCCGTAAAAGCGCGCCTCCTTTTATGGGCTTTTTTGGCACAAGGGTACTCATTGGCACAAATCCATGCACTCTGGAATGACTGGACGATAAGTTAATAAAAATGATCTGTTATCTTAAAGAAGAGAGCATGCAAAAAAAAATTATTTGAACACAAAGCAGCTCATCTGTCCGCTCTTAATCAAGTGCTGCTGCAAAAAAATTCGATAAATAAAAATGATTGATACGACTATAAAAAAAATTAATCAGAAAGATAATTTGGTCAAATCCATTTCTGACCGATATTCACCCTATCGTGTTTTTACAGCACAAGAATGGTCAGAGTTTCGTGCAGACACACCCCTTACTTTGACTTTTGATGAAATTAAGCGTTTACGCTCTATTGATGATCCTATCGATCTTGAAGAAGTCCAACGCATTTACCTTTCTTTATCACGTCTGCTCTCATGCCATGTTGAAGCAGTGCAGGAACTTTTTCACAAACGTCAGCAGTTTCTCCATCAAGAAGAGAGTCAAAAAACGCCCTTTATTATTGGAATAGCTGGTTCTGTTGCAGTAGGAAAATCAACCACCGCTCGTATCCTTCAAGAACTGTTGAAACGTTGGACATCTAGCCTTAAAGTTGATCTGATCACAACGGATGGTTTTCTCTATCCTAATGCGATCTTAGAGCAAAAAAATCGTATGAATCGTAAAGGATTTCCTGATTCCTACGACATTAAAAAATTGCTGTGCTTTCTTTCAGCTATAAAAGCAGGTATTGGAAATATCCCTGCTCCTCTTTATTCTCATATGACTTATGATGTTCTAGAGAATCAGACAATTACCATTGACCGTCCTGATATTTTAATTGTTGAAGGGATTAATGTATTACAGGTTAGTGATCTTCCTAAAGATGGAAAAGCCATTCCTTTCGTGTCGGATTTTTTTGATTTTTCAATCTATGTCGATGCCGAAACAGAAGTCATTCGTCACTGGTATTTAGAGCGTTTTAAACGTTTACGTAAAACAGCCTTTCAAAATCCTGAATCCTATTTTCATCGTTATGCCCTGCTTAATGAAAAAGAAGCCTCAAAAATCGCTGAGGATCTTTGGCAAACGATTAACTTAAAAAACTTACAGGAAAACATATTGCCAACACGACCACGGTCCAATCTCATTCTACGAAAGGGAAAAAATCATTTGGTCGAGTATGTCGCACTTAGACGACTATAAGGATCTCATAAATTATGCACCAACACTCCATTCATTTTACCTCAACACGTATTGATACCAGTTGCCCTATCATCTTGGTAAATCAAAGAAATCTTGCCAACTTATCACTTGATGCCTCAACAAAAGCATGGATAAGAGTTAATGATTTTACTGGCAAAGCAGGACAAATACTCTTTGTTCCTCACGAAACGGGACACTTAAAAAAAGTTTTATTTGGAATTGGCGAGGGGAGCGATCCCTTTATCACAGGACTGCTTGCTCAAAAGCTTCCTGCTGGTCACTGGCATTTAAAAGGTGAAACCTCTGATGAAATAAATGCCTATCTTGGATTGGCACTGGGAAGCTATCAATTTAAGCGTTATCGCCAAAACTTTTCCTCCAAAACATTGTCGGTCTATGTCAATGAGGCCGTTGATTTTGATGAGCTCCAACGTATTTATGAAGCTGTCTTCTTCGTCCGTGATCTCATCAATCTTCCAGCTAATGATATGACGCCTGATACTCTTGAAGAAGAAGCACGACAACTAGGGAAAACATACGGTGCTCATGTCAGAAGTATTTGTGGAGATGATCTCTTAACCCATAATTTTCCGATGATCCACGCCGTAGGACGAGCAGGCAGTACTGCACCACGACTGATTGAATTACACTGGGGGCAAGAACATCATCCTACAATAACGTTGGTAGGTAAAGGCGTAACTTTTGATACAGGGGGACTGGATATTAAATCAGCCAATAACATGTTGCTTATGAAAAAAGACATGGGGGGTGGAGCACATGTTTTGGGATTGGCTAAACTGATCATGGATGCAAAATTGCCTTTCCGTCTACGTGTTTTGATTCCAGCTGTAGAAAATGCAATTTCTGCCAATGCTTACCGACCAGGTGATATTCTCAAAAGTCGTAAAGGTTTAAGTGTTGAAGTGGGCAATACAGATGCTGAAGGTCGACTTGTCCTTGCCGATGCACTTGCCTATGGCGATGAAGAAAGTCCAAAATTCATGCTTTGTATGGCAACTTTAACGGGAGCAGCACGTATAGCATTAGGACCAGATCTTCCCGCATTTTATTGTAATGATTCAATATGGGCACAACAAATTTCTGAATCGGCTCACGCTGTTTTCGATCCTCTTTGGCAAATGCCCCTTTGGAAACCTTACCAAGAGATGTTATCATCACCCATTGCTGATCTTAACAATGTCACTGGAAATAGCTTTGCTGGCTCTATAACAGCTGCTTTATTTCTTAATTCTTTTGTTGAAAAGGCTGAACATTTTGCGCATTTCGACCTTTATGGATGGGTTCCAAAAGAAAAACCAGGATACCCCGTTGGGGGATCAGCACAAACGATTCGTGCTCTTTATAATCTTTTTAAAAGCAAAAATTAGCCACAAAATTTCCACAAAGATGGACAATTGTGAAATTTCAGAGAAATTGTCTTATCACTTTAAATTATATTCTGTGTTTTATTTAAAGATGAGAAGTTCTGCCTCTACAACTGTTGTGAACCTATTTAAAATAAAAATGGAAGGTAAATGAATGGTCTCTATAGATCCCAGATTAAATGCATTCAGAGAAGATCTAGCAGACAAGCGTCTTGAAGGAAAAGTTACAGCACGGCACTTTGTGCAAGGTGAAAAAAGACGTGTTAATATCCCTGCTGCTGGACTGTTTAAAGAAAACAATAAAAAAAGTGAAATGCAGACAGAGTGCTTATTCGGGGAAGAGCTTCTTATCTTTGAACATGGAGAAACAATGTCTTGGGGACAATCCCTCAAAGATGATTATGTTGGCTATATTGATACAACAGCGCTTTGTACATCAACTGTCAAACAAACACATATCGTTTCAGTTCCACGTACTTTTCAATACTTCCAAGCTGATTTGCGTGGACCAATGGAATATCCTTTATCCATGGGAAGTAAGGTAACTGTTGTTGATGAAGTTGAAATCCGTAAAACCATGTATTCTATACTTGAAGACGGAAAAGCAATCACTAGCAATCATCTTAGTCCCATTGAGCACGTGTATAAAGATTATGTTGCCGTTGCTGAAATGTTTATCCGCACACCTTACCTTTGGGGTGGAGCCAGTGGCTTTGGACTTGATTGCTCAGGAATCATCCAACTTTCTATGATGATGACCGGTCAAAGGGTTTTACGCGATACTGATATGCAGCGGGAAACTATAGGACATCAACTCTCAGACAATGATAAACTTCAGAGGGGTGATTTGATTTTTTGGCAAGGTCATGCTGCCATTATGGTTGATCATGAAAATATTATCCATGCAAATGGCTTCTCTATGGATGTTATAATCGAGCCACTTGAAGGAGTCATTACACGTATTGCTGAAAAATATCAACAATATCCCATCGCAAAACGTCGTCCAATTCAAGAAACTTAATACAACCCCTTATAAAAAATAATTCATTGAATGTTTTTTATATTTAATCGTTTGTTAGTCGTATGTTTTATGTTTTTTAATTTTTTTTCTTACGCACAGCTTTTTGTACGTCAGTGAAATGTTTTGAGTAAAGAATCGTAGAGCATCAAGAGAAAAAGGACAATTCATAATTATGAAACATTATGTTATTATACTAAATCTATTAAGATGACGCTTAAATTATTGGTCATGTAAAATAATCTCTCATAACAAGCTTAAAGCGTTCTCTTCTAAAGAATTTTTTAAAATTTTTTCTATTATTGATATCTCATGAAATAAATGTTCCTGATATTTCTTAGAACCCCCAAGCCCAACTCACAACAATATGCGTAAAAAGTATAAATCCATTATCTAGCACCATTTTATGTTTCTGAATCATGCGAAGCTAACATTATAAATTTTGCCAATTTTCAATATCACGATAATCTCTTAGCTATTGGAGAGTGTTTTTTCAGCACAAATTTCATGTCTTTTTTTAATTGTTTTATCTACGTGGCTCTCTTCGCTGCTTGGAACATGCGAAGAACATGGCTTTAATTGATTGAGCATTCATAGATTTTAAATGTGAAGATTTTGCAGGATTAGGCTTTTCCATCTAATATGAAAAGTTATAAATAAGTACTTATATTTAAAAAATATTTTCCTCTTATACACATTAAAGAAGGTGATTTTTTAATACCTGAACCAATGGTTTATCAGCATCAGGCATAGGATATCTCTCAAGATCATTCATAAAAACCCATTCTAAACTTTGCCCCTCGCGTCCTTGCGCAACCCCCTCATAATTGTCACAAAGATACAACGGCATTAAGAGGTGAAATGTTGCATAACTATGGCTCGCAAACGTTAAAGGGTGTAAATTATTTGCCTGAACATATACGCCAAGCTCTTCCTCTAGTTCACGAATCAATGAGATCTCTGGAGTTTCACCTTTCTCAACCTTTCCACCAGGAAACTCCCATAAACCAGCCAGCGATTTTCCTTCAGGACGCTTGGTAAGCAAAACACGGTTATTTTGATCTACCAATGCGCAAGCAACAACAAGAAGAAGGGGATTTTTTATACCCATATCGCTCTCCAATGAGAATATAACTGTCTCTTTATCATATATTCTCTTACCTCAAAAAGAATTCATATATCTCATTCTCTTTTTTAAAAAATAATAGACCGTTATATATAGAGAGCCTGCATCCGTTAGCTTCTGTAATCGCTATTGATCATAACGTACTCTTTTGTTAAGTCGCAAGACCAAACCGTCGCGGTACTCTTACCCAAACCGATATCAACATGAATCGTGATATGTTTACCTTGCATATACGAACCTATTGTCTCTTCACAATATGCAGGGTCTCGTTCGCCATTCACTGCCACACGATGTTCCCCAAACCAAATCGTCAACAGATCACGATCAACTTCAACACCGGCCTTCCCAACCGCCATAACGACTCGCCCCCAATTTGCATCTTCACCGGCAATAGCCGTTTTTACAAGCGGTGAATTTGCAATTGATAAAGCAATCGTTTTTGCTGCATCGTTTGTTGTAGCACCACTCACATTAACCTCAATTAAATGACGCGCACCTTCACCATCACACACAACTTGAAGTGCAAGTTCATGCAGAAGTTCACTCAATTGTTTCACAAAAATGCCATAACGTGAATCAGATTGACTCGTAAGGCATGGAAAATGTTCTTTTCCTGTCGCAAACAACAGAAGCGTATCTGAAGTTGAGGTATCACTATCGACAGTAATCGAATTGAAAGACCCCTCAACGGCCTCTGATAACATGGATTGAAGCATCTCCGAAGAAATAGTCGCATCACTGACCACAAACGAGAGCATTGTCGCCATATCGGGTGCAATCATACCTGCACCTTTTGCAATTCCATGAATAGTAACATTCTCTCCCCCACAATCAAACGTACGCGTCGCAAGTTTTGGAAATGTGTCGGTTGTCATTATGGCCTTTGCTGCTTCCAACCAATTTCCCTCTTCTGCTGTCTTCGCCATATTTGGTAAAAGATTTACAATACCCGATGCATCCATTGGCTCACCAATAACACCTGTAGAAGCTATAAAAATTTCATTTTCTCCTACCTTTAAAGTGTTCGCTGCTGCACAGACGATTTCATTGGTTGTGTTCTTTCCTTTGCTTCCTGTAAAAGCATTTGCATTTCCAGAATTCACAACAACACCCCTAGCAACCCCATGAGGAAGCGATGCACGACAATGCTCTACAGAGGCAGACGGGCATTTTGAACGTGTAAAAACACCTGCTACACTCACTGGTTTATCGAATACAATAAAAAGGAGATCTGTACGATCTTTATATTTAATTCCAGCTTTAGCTGTTGCTATCCGTACACCAGACAATGGGGAAAGCTCTTGGGGGGAAAGCTCTTGGATGTTTTGGGGCATTAAAGGAGATCTTTTAAAAACCACACTATACTTTCTATAAAAACAAATAAAATGATCACAGCTTAATAACCTCTTAATAGAAAACTGCTCGTTTTTTTTGAAAAAACAAACCTCGCAAACTATCTATTAAAGAGGCTATCTACTTATTTTTTCTCGTTATTCCGTATCTTCTTCGTCGGATGTCTCATCAGGAAGCAATGTTCCATTTTGATGAAGCGATTCCATGATTTTTGTAACATTAGGATCAGGATATTTCACATCTATCTTACTACGCAAATCAACAATGAGTTCTTGATAACGCTTTTTTATCAACTGTGTACGCAACATCTCTTTAACATCATCAAATGCAGGAGGTTGTTTTACACGACGATCTTCTAATTTAATAATATGCCAACCAAAAGGACTTTCAACGGGTTGTTTCGTATATTCGCCAATCTTCAAACCAAATGCAGCATCTTCAAAAGGCTTGACCATTTGACCATGGCTAAAATAACCAAGATCACCCCCAACAGCAGCGGAACCATCTGTTGAACTTTTCTTTGCAATCTCTTCGAAATTTTCGCCTTTATTTAAATGCTTAATGATAGCCTCTGCCTCTTTTCTGGTTTTGACCAAAATATGACGGGCTTTAACTTCATCTTCTTTAGGTAAAGCAGCAATTTCTTGCTTATAAAGAGCTTCCAAATCAGTATCCGATATTTTGTCAACAATCGCCTGTTTAAAATAAAGCTGTTGAAGCACATTGTCACGCATAACTGCCATACGTTTATCGTAAGCTTCTGTCTTATCAAGACCTTTGCTTTTGGCTGCTTTTGCAAGTGCCTGCATATCCAAATAAGCTTTTAAAACCATCATACGGCGTTGTTCATCAGGGAAACGGGCTAAATTAGGATTTATTTCAAGCGCTAACTCATCCAATTGTCCTGCTGTAATATTCTTTCCATCAATAACAGCCATAACATGAGAAGGAGAAATAGCTTTTTCAGAAGCTTTCTCCAAAGTCTTTAAATCATTCGGCGATGAATTCAAACCTTCTTGGGCCCTCACCCCTAAACTTGTACTTGCCAATAAAGTTGATGCTAAAAATAGCGTGATAAAGTTAAATTTCATAAATATACTCCTTAAAAATGCAAGGCAGGTTCAAGATTCCAATTTTCTTTACCATAACACTTTAATCTTTAAACATAGAGAAATAAATGAGCAATTCATTTTAAAAAGTATAAAATTGCCCTTTTATCTCAGTTTTTTCAACCCTATCTAACGCAAATGAAAAACATGATAATAGAAAAAATGGCACATTATATCTTAAATTACTTTGAATTGTATCCGTTAAATAACATACCTAAAGTTGACATAGCGCCCTTAGCCTCTTATCTCTACTTTACAATTTAAAGTGAAAAATTGCACACCGGCAAGTATAATGGTACCATCTGCATTTCATGATATCAGAAAGCTTAAAGAAAATGTGGAACATGGGAAGAGCGTATGAATTTCCCAACAAGAATGATAACGATTAAAAGAAAGGGCCAGAGATGGTCAGTTTAGGTGTTTTTGCACGTAAATTTTTTGGTTCAGCTCATGAGAGACGTCTCAAAGCACTCCGCCAAAAAGTTGCACAAATTAATGCTTTGGAAGAACAATTTGTAAAATTAAGTGATGAGCAGCTTTGCCAAAAGACAGAAATCTTTCGTAAACGTCTTAGTGAAGGTGAAAGTGTTGATTTACTCTTACCAGAAGCGTTTGCAACGGTTCGTGAAGCCGCAAAGCGTGTTTATGATATGCGTCCTTTTGACGTACAACTTATTGGTGGAATGGTCCTTCACGACTGTGGCATAGCTGAAATGCGTACCGGTGAAGGTAAAACATTAATGGCTACTCTACCAATTTATCTCAATGCATTGGAAGGTAAAGGTGTTCATGTTGTGACAGTAAACGATTATCTCGCCAGTCGTGATGCTGAAACAATGGGAAAAATTTTTAGTTTTCTAGGGCTTACAACGGGTGTGATTCTTCATGATCTTGATAGCGATGCCCGTAGAGCAGCCTATGCATGTGACATCACCTATGCGACAAATAATGAACTAGGTTTTGATTATTTGCGTGATAATATGGCTTTTGATCATAGTCAAATGGTTCAACGTGGGCACCACTATGCAATTGTCGATGAAGTGGATTCTATCCTCATTGATGAAGCGCGTACACCCCTTATTATTTCTGGTCCTCTAGAAGATCGTACAGACTTTTATAACCTTATTGACACATTTATTCCTGCCTTAACGCCAGAAGACTATGAAATAGATGAAAAACAAAAAACAACGACCTTTACCGAAGTTGGTACTGAAAAAATTGAAAAAATGCTCGAACAAGCTGGGTATCTTAAAGGTGAAAGTCTTTACGACATAGAAAATGTTGCTATCGTTCATCATGTTAATAATGCTCTAAAAGCCCATAAACTCTTTGTTCGCGATAAAGATTACATTGTTCGCAATGATGAAATTGTGATCATTGATGAATTTACAGGTCGTATGATGCCTGGACGACGTTATTCTGAGGGACTGCATCAAGCGTTGGAAGCTAAAGAGCATGTTGCTATTCAACCAGAAAATCAAACACTTGCTTCCATCACTTTCCAAAATTATTTCCGCATGTATAGAAAATTATCTGGAATGACAGGAACTGCAACAACAGAAGCCGAAGAATTCAGAAATATTTATGGTCTTGACGTTGTCGAAGTTCCAACCAATTTGCCAGTACAACGTCTTGATGAAGACGATGAAATTTATCGAACAGCAGAAGAGAAATATCGGGCGATTGTACGTAATATCCGTCAAGCGCACGAAAAAAAACAGCCTATTCTTGTTGGAACAACCTCTATTGAAAAGTCAGAACAATTGGCAGAACGTTTGCGAAAAGAGGGTATTACCGATTTTAGAGTCTTAAATGCTCGCTATCACGAGCAAGAAGCATACATTATCGCGCAAGCAGGCGTTCCTGGCGCTCTTACCATCGCAACCAACATGGCAGGACGTGGTACGGATATACAGCTTGGTGGGAATGTTGAAATGCGCATCCGACAAGAATTACACGATATCCCCGAAGGGCCAGAGCGAACCGCTAAAATTGAAGAAATAAAAAAAGATGTTAAACAACTTAAAGAGGAAGCTTTAGCGGCTGGAGGACTTTACGTTATTGCGACTGAACGCCATGAAAGCCGTCGTATCGATAACCAGCTTCGTGGGCGTTCTGGTCGCCAAGGCGATCCTGGTCGCTCAAAATTCTTTCTTTCTCTTCAAGATGATCTTATGCGTATCTTCGGCTCCAACCGTATGGATAGCATGCTACAGAAACTTGGATTGAAAGAAAATGAAGCTATTATCCATCCGTGGATTAATAAAGCCCTTGAAAAAGCACAAAAAAAGGTCGAAGCACGAAACTTTGAAATTCGTAAAAATCTGCTAAAATATGATGATGTTATGAATGATCAACGCAAAGTTATTTTTGAACAGCGTATGGAGATCATGAACGCAGACGATTTATCAGAAATGATCCATGAAATGCGCGATGAAGTTGTGGAGGATCTGGTAGAGGTTTATATTCCATCAGGAACATATTCTGAAAAATGGGATGTAAAAGCTCTCGAAGAGGAGATTCGAGAGCTCTTTAATCTTGAGCTTCCTGTAGAAGAATGGGCAAAAGAAGATGGAATCGCCGAAGAACAAATTTTAGAGCGTATCTTAGATGCTGTTACAAAACTCGAAAATGAGCGTACTGAACGCTACTCTCCAGAGGTTATGGCTTATTTTCACAAAGCAGTCTTGCTCGAAACCATTGACACGTTATGGCGTGAACATCTGGTAAGTTTAGATCATTTGCGTTCTGTTGTGGGTTTTCGTGGTTATGCGCAGCGAGATCCACTCAATGAGTATAAAACAGAATCTTTTGAGCTCTTTCAAAGTATGTTGAGAAATTTACGCCGAATTGTCACTTCTAAACTTATGCGCTTTGAAATTATTCAACAACCTACCGAACCGACCATGCCTGAGCAAACTGATGCTGATTCTTCTGTCTTTAATGATCAAAATCAAGGAAATGGTTCCCCCTTATGGGCACGAGCACAAGAAAATAGGTTTGTTAATCCACAAGACCGTGATCCTAACGATGTAACCACATGGGGGAAAGTTGGACGCAATGAACGTTGCCCTTGCGGTTCAGAGAAAAAATACAAACACTGTCATGGAGCCTTTGTTTGAAAAGCAAACAATGAAGATGAATAAAAAGCGAAACTATGAACAAGAATTACGCGCAGCTGGTTTAAGAGTAACGCGCCAGCGGCGTGTTATTCTTGATATTTTGGCTGATACAAACGATCATCCCAATGCATGTGAAATTTTTCAGCGTGCAAACAAAATAGATTCGAGTATTTCGCTCTCAACAGTTTATCGAACCATGAAAACGTTGGAAGTAAATGGAACAATTCACCGTCATACCTTTAGTGGTGGACCTTCTCGTTTTGAGCAAGCCGATGGACAACATCATGATCATCTCATTGATATAGAAACAGGACAAGTTATCGAGTTTCATTCTGATGTTATTGAAAAATTACAAGAGGAAATTGCAAAATCCCTTGGCTATGATATTATTCATCACCGTCTTGAACTTTACGGAAAAAAACTCTTAAAGAAATGATCCTATATCATGAGATGGAGATATCTCAGACAAATCGGGTTTTATAAAAATTTCACTTGAAAATAGAATAGTTTTCATTGGCAAAAAAGTTTTTCTACTTTATTACCGCTTTTTGTATGATGCTATACTACGGTAATTCGTCGCCAATGTTCTAACAAAAAAGCATTGCAATAAGATATTATAAAAAATTTATTATGAAAAATTAGGCCAATATTATCATGGTTTCTTTGCCACAAGATCGCATAAAACAACTTGAAAAGCGCTTTGAAATAATTGAAAGCCAAATGACAGCCAATCCAAATGCTGAAACATATGTCAAATTAGCTTCTGAATATGCAGAACTACAACCCGTTATTGCCTCTATACGCGCATTAAATGCTCTTTACGCAGAGATTAGAGAATTAGAAACGATTATCAACGATAAACAAACAGATATAGAGATGCGTCATCTGGCCCAAGAAGAACTCCCATCGTTATATAAAAAGGTAGAACACCTTGAAAAAGAACTCCAGATTCTTCTTTTACCTAAAGATGTTGCTGATGAAAAAAGCGCTATTGTTGAAATTCGAGCAGGAACGGGTGGATCAGAAGCAGCACTTTTTTCCGGTGATCTTTTCCGCATGTATGAACGTTATGCTCATGCTCATCATTGGAAAGTAGAGGTTATTTCACTCAGTGAGGGGGAAGTTGGCGGATATAAAGAGATTATTGCGACCATCTCAGGCAAAGGTGTCTTTTCTAAATTGAAATATGAATCAGGTGTCCATCGTGTGCAACGCATTCCTGAAACAGAGACCGGAGGACGTATCCATACATCCGCTGCTACTGTTGCAGTGCTTCCAGAAGCTGAGGAAATTGATATTAATATTCGTCCTGAAGATATTCGTATCGATACAATGCGTGCATCTGGAGCAGGAGGACAGCATGTCAATACAACGGATTCAGCTGTTCGTATCACACATATTCCAACAGGAATTATGGTCGTACAAGCAGAAAAATCACAACATCAAAACCGAGCACGAGCCCTTCAAATTTTACGGGCACGTTTGTTCGACATCGAACGACAAAAAGCAGAAAGTGAACGTTCAGCTTCTCGTAAAAACCAAGTTGGTTCTGGTGATCGTTCAGAACGTATTCGTACCTATAATTTTCCACAAGGACGCGTCACGGATCACCGTATTAATCTAACCCTTTATAAGCTTGATCGAATTTTGGAAGGAGATCTTGATGAGCTTATTCATGCACTCATCTCAGATCATCAAACAACACTTCTCATGGAAATGGATAATAATTGAACGAATATTCTTTCAAGAATGTCATCCGACAAACGCGAGAAAAATTGCGCACGAAAGGAATTTTAGAAGCCGATCTCGATGCGAAAATACTCGTTGAATGGATAACAGGAATAAATGCTGCTGAAAGAATTTCTAGACCAGATATGCATGTATCTTCTGAGCAGATTATACAAATAGAACAGGCTGTACAACGGCGTATTGCAGGCGAACCGGTTTACCGCATTATAGGAATAAGAGAATTTTATGGCATACCTCTCAAATTGTCTCAAGAGACGTTAGAGCCCCGTCCAGATACAGAAACGCTCATCGATCTTGTTCTCCCTTTCCTAAAAAAACAGGTCGAAAATTCGAAAAAAACAACACTCCTTGATATGGGTACGGGAAGTGGTGCTATTGCCATTGCCATTCTTAAACAAATTCCCCAGTCCTATGCAGTGGCGGTCGATATTTCTGAAGATGCCCTTAAAACAGCAACAAAAAATGCAAAAAATGCTGAAGTCATACATCGCTTCACACCTCTCCTTAGCGATTGGTTTGATGCGGTCACAGGCCACTTTGATTTTATTGTTTCCAATCCACCCTATATCCCTGCAAAAGATATCAAAAAACTTGCAAAAGAAGTGCGCTTATATGATCCATTGCGTGCTCTGATCGGAGGAAAAGATGGGCTTGATTTTTATCGAAAGCTTGCCCATGAAGCAGCTAACCACTTAAAAGAAAATGGCTATGTTGCTGTTGAAATTGGTTACTCTCAAGAAAAAGATGTCTGCGATTTATTTCAAAAAAATGGTTTTCAATGTTTGGAAATGCGCAAAGACCTCAGTGGGATACCCCGCGCACTTCTGTTTGCATACAAGCCTTAAAATTCCCAATCATCATCCGTAGTCGCAACCGCCTTGCCAATGACATAGGAAGAACCAGCCCCTGAAAAAAAGTCATGATTCTCATCAGAGTTTGGTGATAAAGCCGCTAAAATAGCAGGATTAACACGACAAACCTCAGGGGGAAAAAGGGCTTCAAAACCTAAATTCATTAAAGCCTTGTTGGCATTATAATGAAGAAAAATTTTTACATCTTCTGTCAATCCAAGGGTATCATAAAGATCTTCAGTATATTTGCACTCAATGTTATAAAGATCAAAGAGCAAGTTAAAAGCAAAATCTTTAATTTCTTGTCTTTTTGTTTCATCAAGCTTGGCATAGCCCAATTGAAATTTATAGCCTATATAATAACCATGGACTGCTTCATCACGAATGATAAGCCGAATGAGATCTGCTGTATTGGTCAGCTTAGCGCGACTAGCCCAATACATGGGCAAGTAAAAACCAGAATAAAATAAAAAGCTTTCCAGCAAGGTCGAAGCAATTTTTTTCTTGAGTGGATCATTTGCTTCATAACGCTCAAGGACTAATCTAGCCTTTTTCTGCAAATGACTATTTTCTTCTGACCATCTAAATGCATCATCAACTTCTACCGTCGAACAAAGAGTTGAAAAAATAGAGGAATAAGAACGTGCATGAACCGCTTCCATGAAGGCAATATTCGTCAAAACCGCCTCCTCATGCTCTGTTATCGCATCAGCAAGCAATGAAATGGCACCCACGGTGTTTTGAATGGTATCTAGAAGCGTTAATCCTGTAAAAACACGAATCGTCAATTGACGCTCTTCATCCGTTAAGCTTGACCATGAAGGAATATCATTGGAAAGTGGAACCTTCTCAGGCAACCAAAAATTTCCAGTTAAGCGGTTCCATACTTCAAGATCTTTCTCATCGTGTAATCTATTCCAATTAACAGCAGACACAACAGGATTTTTGGTTGTAATCTTTGTCATATGATGACCTCCTATAAACTGCACGAAACACAGCCATCGACCTCTGTCCCACTCAATGCGACTTGCCGCAGTCGTACGTAGTAAATACTCTTTATACCCTTTTTCCAAGCATAAATTTGTGCGCGGTTAATATCACGTGTGGTCGCGGTATCAGGAAAAAATAGTGTTAATGAAAGACCTTGATCGACATGCTGGGTCGCAGCAGCATAGGTATCTATAATTTTTTCAGGACCAATCTCATAAGCATCTTGGTAAAAATTTAAATTCGTATTATCCATATAAGGAGCGGGATAGTAAACACGCCCAATTTTTCCCTCTTTGCGAATCTCAATTTTTGAAGCAATTGGATGAATAGAAGAAGTGGCATGATTAATATAGGAAATCGATCCCGTAGGAGGAACTGCCTGCAAATTACGGTTATAAAGTCCATACTCAATAACGTTTTTCTTGAGCTCCTGCCAATCCTTTTGATCTGGGATAACAATGTTATTCCGTGTAAAAAGATCTTGTACAAGTGCAAATTGTGGTTTCCATTCTTTTTCAATATATTTTTCGAAAAAACGTCCATCGGCATAAGCTGATTTTTCAAATCCTGCAAATATTTCTTGACGTTCGCGCGCAATTAAGTTGGAAGCCCGTATAGCGTGATATGTCACAATATAAAAATAGATATTGGTAAAATCAATCGCTTCTGGAGACCCATAATAGATTTGTTCACGCGCGAGAAATCCATGCAAATTCATTTGTCCCAAACCAATCGCATGACCTTCAGCATTGCCTTTTGCAATGGAAGGAACGCAAGCAATATTACTCATATCCGAAACCGCAGTAAGAGCACGAACAGCAGATTCTACGGTCTGTCCGAAATCAGGGCTTTTCATTGCTTTGGCAATATTCATGGAACCAAGATTACAGGATATATCACTTCCAATCGTGCGATAGGTTAAATCTGTCTCCAGTTCACTCGCCTCACTCACCTGCAAAATTTCTGAACATAAATTACTCATACTTATGCGCCCAGCAATCGGATTGGTTCGATTAGCAGTGTCCTCAAATAAAATATAAGGATAACCAGACTCAAATTGAATTTCCGCTAATGTCTGAAAAAAAACGCGTGCACTTATTTTCTTCTTACGAATTTTTGCATTATCAACAAAAGAGCGATAATGCTCCGTTAAAGAAATATCGCTAAAAGGTTTGCCTGTCACACGCTCAATATCATAAGATGAAAAGAGATACATGTCCTCATTATTGCGTGCAAGCTCAAAAGTAATATCAGGAATAACCACACCAAGCGAAAGCGTTTTGATTCTAACTTTTTCATCCGCATTTTCACGCTTTGTATCCAAAAACTTCATAATATCTAAATGATGAGCATGCAAATAAACAGCTCCAGCCCCCTGTCGCGCCCCAAGCTGATTGGCATAAGAAAAAGAATCTTCCAAGAGTTTCATCACCGGTAAAACACCAGATGATTGATTTTCTATTTGCTTAATTGGCGCTCCAGCCTCCCGCAAATTGGTTAAACAAAGAGCTACACCTCCACCGCGTTTTGAAAGCTGTAAAGCCGAATTAACCGCACGACCTATCGACTCCATATTATCTTCAACACGGAGCAAAAAACACGAAACCAATTCACCACGTTGTTTTTTTCCCGCATTTAAAAATGTTGGCGTTGCTGGTTGAAAACGCCCTGTAATAATCTCGTCCACAAAACTTTCAGCAAGAGCTTTATTCCCTTGTGCCAAATATAAAGCCACAAGACAGACACGATCTTCATAACGTTCAAGATAACGCTTCCCATCAAAAGTCTTTAGCGTATAGCTGGTGTAGTATTTAAATGCACCCAGAAAAGTAGGAAAACGAAATTTAAATGCATAAGCGCGTTTAAAAAGCTTTTTAATAAAAGAAAAATCATAAAGCTCAAATAAAGCTTTTTCATAATAACCTTCTTCTATTAAGTAATCTATTTTTTCCTTCAGGTTATGAAAAAAAACTGTATTTTGATTAACATGCTGAAGGAAATATTGCCGCGCAGCAAGCCGATCCATATCAAATTGGATATGACCATTTTCATCATAAAGATTAAGCATCGCATTCAGCGCATGATAATCAGTAATCTGATCAGACTTCTGCGACTGTTTTATACCAATTGTTTCCAAAATCTTTCCAATCCCTTTTTTACACAAAGAACGTCTTCATCCGTTCCACGCAGCTCAAAACGATAAAGGCAAGGGACACAACATTTTTCAGCAATGATCTTACTGGCTAAATTATAATAGCGACCAAAATTACGATTCCCACCGCCAATGACACCACGAATGAATTTGCGATTCTCAACTTCATTAAGAAAATGAATCACGGCTTTCGGTACTGCCCCTCTTCCTTCTCCATCTGCATATGTAGGAACAACCAATACATAAGGCTCACCAACTAATGCAGAGGGTTTCCTTTTATCAATTTTGAAGAGTCGTTGGCCAAGCTGCGAGACAAAATGTTCTGTATTACCCGTTGCACTCGAATAATAAACAATAAGCCCCATTAAACACAAAGACCACTAATCATATCTGGTCTAAAACCAGACCAATGATTCTCACCACAAACAACGACAGGAACTTGGCGATACCCCAGAGATTGGACAAAACTGTATGCTTGTTCATCACAGGAAATATCAACAACCCGATAATGAATGCCTTTTGCGTCAAAAGCGCGGCGTGTAGCATCACACTGAACACAAGATGGTTTGCTATAAATAGTGATCGACATTTTCTTCAACTTTCACAATTCAAAACAATCAACTCTAAAAGAGTTAATCTAATAATTTTAAATACTCAAGAATAACAAACAACAGAAATTGCACGCAAAACGTGTGGTTATTTTCAAACAGCACACAGATTTCTGAACATAACAGAATCTCTCATCAAATAAATTCAAAGACTATGATGAGAATAAACGACCATTCTATAACTTAAATGGGGTTCCCCAGTTATAAAACAATCTTTCGCTTGGCAAACAATTCCCTCCTGCTGTCTAAAAAACTAACGTTCTAAACCACCGTTTTCAAGAGTTCTGTTTTACTCTTTTACGGCAAAAATCAATTACAAAAACGAAAGGAAATTCTTCCAAAAGAGACAGTTCAGCAAGAATATTGCTATACCCTTGCTCAATAAACTTTTACAATAACATTGGAAATAACTTAGATACCAAACGAAACACACTAACACCCTCTCTTGTGCTTATTTAGAATCACCAATCATTTTGATACTATATATAGTATATACTCTCTCTCTTTCGTCAAGGAGAATTCGACGATTATTTTGAATTGTCCACGATCTTCCCACTAAAATATTCATCTCTCAAAATTATGTAATAATATAACATTTTATTGACAAACGTTATATTATTACATAGTTTCTAAAATAATAAGTAAAGATGGTATAAGTTATGGACCTGCACTTTAAAAAGACAACATTAGGCTATGGGAATAGAATAGCGATCAAAGATTTTTCAGCAAAGTTAAAAGCGGGTTCATTGGTCGCAATCACGGGTGATAACGGTGCTGGAAAATCAACATTGCTAAAAGCCATTGCTGGATTGATTAAACCCCTTAAGGGAAAAATTACAAAACCGAAAAAGAGCCGCATTGCTTATCTTCCTCAGCAATGTGATATCGATCAAACATTTCCAATTGATGTGAGAGCACTTGTAAAAACAGGACTATGGTCTTTTTGTGGATTATGGAAAAATCAGCACCCTTATGAGTCTAAGATTCAGAATGCACTTGAAATGGTTGGGCTCACAGCACTTACCAACCGTTCGCTCGAAACATTATCAGGTGGGCAATTACAACGCGCCCTTTTTGCACGTATCATTGTACAAGATGCCGATATTATCTTGCTTGACGAACCTTTCAATGGTATCGATCGCAATACTCAAAAAGACCTTCTTGCACTGATCACGGACTGGCGACAGCAAGGGCGCACAGTTCTTACAGCACTCCACGACCCTCTCATCGTGCGGGATTTTTTTCCTCAAGTGATTCAAATTAATCAACAAAACGCCTTTTATGGAGAAACAACACAGTTTCTCGATAATACCATTTATTCCATTATACCTCCTCTCAGCTCCAACTCTTTGTGTATTAATACACGACAGCTCCTGCCTCCTATTAATGATTCTCTCTTTCTTCGGTTATAAGACGTGTATGCATTTTTTCTTGCCCCCTTTATTGATTTCCACTTTATGCAAAATGCTCTTATCGGCTCTATTCTGCTCTCTATGAGCGCTTGTCCTGTTGGTGTCTTTTTGATGCTCCGTGGAATGAGTTTGACAGGAGATGCTATCTCTCATGCCATTCTTCCTGGTGTTGCAACTGCTTTTCTCATTTGTGGCTTCTCCCTCATATCTATGACACTTGGTGGTATTTTCGCTGGCATTATTGTGGCTTTAGCAACCGTTTTAATTTCACGAAATAGCTTTCAGAAAGAAGATGCATCCATGACCGTTTTTTATCTTATTGCACTCGCAGCAGGTGTCATTATTATCTCAATGAAAGATTCAACCATTGAACTACTTCATCTCTTATTCGGATCAGTTCTTGCAATTGATACACAGAGTCTCTGGTTGATCACCACCATAATGTTGATCACACTCTGCAGTCTTTTTATTTTTTGGCGTGCCCTCGTCTTAGAAAGCTTTGATCCCCTCTTTTTTAAATCACTCTCTCCATTGAGTAAATATATTCACATTTCATTGCTTGGACTTGTGGTGTTGAATCTGGTTGGAGGCTTTCAATCACTAGGAACATTACTTTCCGTTGGCATTATGATGATTCCCGCAATTACAGCCCGTTTTTGGTTTTCACGGCTAGGTCCTATTTGCGTACTTTCTACTCTTTTTGGAATCATTTCTAGCGTATGTGGTCTTTTGCTTTCTTTTCATCTCTCTCTCCCCTCTGGCCCTGCTATTATCATTGCCGCAGGATTGATTTACCTTATTTCCTGCTTTATCAGTCCACGCGGTTTTATTGTAACATGGTTTCCCAACCTTTTTTATACTTCCTCACTTTAAAGAAAAAACAATGCCTAAATTTACTCAAAAATTTGTTCTTCTCAGTGCTTTATTGTTTGTCCTTTCTCTCTTTCCTGCTTCTGCTCACAATAAAATAAAAGTTGTTGCAAGCTTCTCTATTCTTGCAGACCTCGTAAAAAATGTAGGAGGCAACAATATCTCTATGACTACTTTTGTAGGACCCAACGCGAATACACACACTTATGAACCTACCCCCCTTGACGCTCAAGCTCTTAGAAATGCTCAGATTATTTTTATCAACGGACTTCATTTAGAGGGGTTCATTGACCGCCTCATCACTGCAAGCGATACAAAAGCACTTCTTGTCGAGGTTAGCGCCAAAATTCCCCCGCTCGAAATGAAAAATCAAGAACATGGTGCCCATCACCATCATCACAGCGCTCTTGATCCACACGCTTGGCAAACAATTCCCAATGTCGAAATCTATGTGAAGAATATCGCTGTTGCTTTTTGTAAAATTGATCCACAATCTTGTCCGCTTTACAATAAAAATGCCGAAACCTACATCAAAAAGCTTAAAACAACACAAGAGACCTTAAAAACAAAAATTGCCACTATCCCTAAAGATAAACGTATCATTATTACATCTCATGACGCTTTTGGCTATTTTGCCAAAGAATATGGCTTCACTATCCTTGCCCCCCAAAGCGCTTCAACAGAAGCTGAAGCAACCGCAGCTGATGTTGCTAAACTTATCAAACAAATTAAAGCTAATAAGGCAGCAGCATTGTTCGTTGAAAATATCTCCAATCCCCGTCTCATAAAACAAATTTCAAAAGAAACAGGTTTAAAAATTGGTGGAACTCTTTATTCGGATGCATTGTCAAACGAAAATGGCCCTGCTGCAACTTATCTCGATATGATGGAGCATAATGTGAATACCATCATTGATGCCATCACAAAACATTAAAAAATCTTTTTATAGAAGAAAAAAGTTCATAAAATCATAGTCCTATGATTATGTTATTAATGATAACCAATATCCATAATTAATAACAATGATATGAAACAAAGCTAATTTTATAGACAAAACTTATATCCTATAAATGCTCAGATAGATAAAATCATAAGTGGAGTTATTACTTCATGCTGCCCAAATCGGTAAGCATTATTATTCTATTTTCCAATGTTTCTTTTGCAATAATTCTCAACACTTGAAATAATTTATAAGAAGCATTTTAAATCCTTTCTTAATAGTTTTTTATTCGCATGACTCTCTCCGTTTATAACGGCAAGCGAATGATTTTGATACTTCAACATGGAACAGATTTGGAATAAGAAAATTTTACGGTATTAGGGCTGTTCCTTAATACACAAAACAGTAAATTATCATTATAAATCAATCTACTGCCTTTAAGGAGACCGTACTTATTTTTGTACAAGATACTCAGAATAGCGTTCTGTTTTTATCGATAAAATGGACTTTTTATATCACCGATCAAAACTAAAATATGGGGACTTAATGCCACCATTTGAGAATAATTTTCTCTCTTTATTTTCCTTATTCATTCTTTACAAAAGACATAAATTATAACCTTAGGAAAAATTTATAACATATTGTTTTTATAAATAAATCACCTTTCCAAATGAGAAGAAACATGGTTATAAATAGTCATTACCTATTGATAGGTTCCTACAATAAAAAAAACTTATTATATTTGAAAATAATGTTCTTCTTATAGAGCGTAAAAAGAAATAATTTCTTCATATGAGTATTTTAACATTCTCGGTGTCATGGGGCAATGGGTCATTACAAAAACTTTTAATTTGTTTTAATCTCATCGTTACACTTTTATTTTGTGAATATAATCGAGAGAGTCAAAACACAATATTATCATGATACAACATAACAGAACGCTTTGTCACATCAATTAATGTTTACTTATTCTTTGTGCGCTTTCCAGTGTTTTTGTTAAAGGTATGAAAATTCTGATGAGGGACAGTGAAACTTAGTTTTTGACCATAGTCGTGTGTCAAGCGTTCTTTTATTTCAATCGTAAAAATGATATCATTCCAACGTGTTAAAACATGGCAACCTGTTCCGATCGGCTTGATAAGCTCAATTTTTGTGTGAAAGACAGGTCCTTTATCGGGGTGTTCGCCCAATAAGATTATTTCAGGTCTGAAAGCTAAAAGATCCGTTTCTCCGCTGTAAGAACATGAATGGCCTAAATGTTGTTCTAAGACATAACGATCAAGAAAATTCATAGGAGGAGAACCAATAAAATCGGCAACAAATGTGGTTGCTGGCGTATCATAAATTTCCATTGGTGTTCCAATTTGCTCGATCGCTCCTTTATTCAAAACGACTATTCTATCAGCTAATGTCATGGCTTCTAGTTGATCATGAGTAACGTAGAGGCTGGTTGTTCCTAATGAACGCTGTAGCGTTTTTATCTCAATACACATTTGCGCCCGTAATTTTGCATCAAGATTTGAAAGAGGTTCATCAAAGAGAAAAACACGGGGTTGACGTACAATCACACGTCCCATCGCAACACGCTGGCGTTGTCCCCCTGATAATTGTCGTGGTTTACGATCAAGAAATGGCTCTATCTCCAAAAGCTTTGCAGCATGTGCGATACGTTTTTTTATTTCTTCTTTTGGAGTTTTTCGATTTTTAAGACCATATTCTAGGTTTCCGCGAACTGTCATATGGGGATAAAGGGCATAATTTTGAAAAACCATCGCAATATCACGATCAGCCGGTTCACGATCATTGATCCGTTCGTTATCAATACATAGTTCACCTGAGGTGACTTGTTCAAGCCCTGCAATAATACGTAACAAGGTTGATTTTCCGCATCCTGAAGGACCAACAAGAACAAGAAGTTCTTTATCAGCAACAGTTAAGTTTAAGTCATCAATGACCAGAATGCCGTTGTCATACTGTTTTTTTATATTTGATAACTGGATTGTGGCCACAATTACTTCTCCGTTTCAATAAGGCCTTTGATAAAAAGCCGCTGCATAAAAACAACAACAAGAACAGGTGGTACCATGGCAACAACCGATACTGCCATAAGGATATTCCATTGAGGATCATGTTGTAGTGATTCGACAATAAGCTGTTTTAAAATAATAAGAATTGTTTGATGATTTTGATCCGTTGTGATGATAAGAGGCCAGAGATATTGTATCCATCCATAAATGAACATAATGATAAATAAAGCAGCGATATTACTTTTGCTGAGCGGAAGAAGAATATCCTTAAAAAATTTAAATGGTCCTGCACCATCAACACGTGCTGCCTCTAAGAGTTCATCAGGCACAGTCAAAAAAAACTGGCGAAATAAAAATGTAGCGGTTGCGGATGCAATCAGAGGGATAATCATTCCACTATAAGTGTCGATCATCCCCAATTTTGCAACAACCGCATAGGTTGGAAGAATACGAACTTCAACAGGGAGCATCAATGTAACAAAAATAAGAATAAAAGCCGTTTTTCGGAAGGGAAAACGCATATAAACAATTGCATAAGCAGACAAAAGTGAAATAATAATTTTTCCAATGCTAATCCCTAAAGCCATAATGAGTGAATTCAGTAAGAGTGGCCAGAGGTTGGGGAGACCAAGCCTTGCAAGACCATCACCAAAAATTGTTTTATAGTTTTCCAGAGCATATTCCCCAGGTAAAAGAGGAAGCGTTCCCGAATTAAATGCTGCTGAACTATGGGTTGATGCAATGATCGCAACATAAACTGGAAAGCAGATAATGATAATACCAACAATGAGAATGATATGCGTTAGAAATTTCAAAAGAGGGCGATTTTCAACCATAATTTGTTTCCTAATATTGTACACGACGCTCAATCCAGCGAAACTGGATAAACGTTAAGACAATAACCATCAACATCAATATTGTTGATTGTGCTGCTGATGTACCGATTATTTGATTTCTAAAGCCATCGTCATATACTTTATAGACGAGAGTGCTCGTTGCACGCGCTGGGCCTCCAGAAGTTGTGTTATCAATAATACCAAAAGTGTCAAACATAACATAATTGATATTGACGATAAGAAGGAAAAATGTCGTTGGTGAAATTTGCGGAAAGACCACAGTCCAAAATCGTTTAAAGGGACCAGCACCATCAATGGCTGCTGCTTCTATTTGAGAACGCGGAACAGACTGAAGAGCTGTAAGAAAAAAGAGAAAATTGTAAGAAATTTGTTTCCAGCTAGCGGCAATGACAATCAGAATCATCGCTTGAGTGCCATTAATACGATAATTCCATAGCACCCCTATTTTCTCAAGAAGAAAAGGGATAATTCCGATGGTGGGATGAAAGATGAACAACCATAATATACCTGCCAATACTGGCGCAACAGCATAGGGCCAGAGCAAAAGCATTGTATAAGCTTTTTTGGCACAGATAACACGGTCAACACAGACAGCCAAAAGAAGTGATATTGTCATTGAAGCGACAGTAACTGAAATGGAAAATACTACAGTTGTAAAAAGTGATTGCAAATAAGTAGGATCAGAAAGAACAGTTAGATAATTTTCAAAACCAATAAAGGTTGTTGTAAAGCCAAAAGGATCTTCACGCTCAAAGGACGACTTTATGGCTTGCGCAGCAGGCCAAAAGAAAAACAAAAAAGTTATAAGAAGCTGAGGAAAAAGCAATCCGTAAGAAAGGAGTCTATTTTTAAAATATGCTTGTTTTTCTTGCATTCGCAGGGCTCTTTAAATGTAGAGGCTTTAAAAAGATAAACAAAAAGGACTCAACTGTTTTTGTTGAGCCTTTAATGTTTAACAAAAAAACAAAATTAATGATTGGATTTTTCAAATTCACGCAAGAGTTTATTTCCACGTTTAACAGTCTCATCTAAACCATCTTTCGGTGTTTTTGAACCACTAAGAACAGCTTCCAACTCCTGATCAAGAATAGTACGAATTTGTGGTAAATTACCAAATCTTATCCCTTTCGAGTTAACTGTCGGTGGATTAAGGTTGATTTGTTTGATCGCAATATCAGCCCCTGGCGTTTTTTCATAGAAATGTTGTTTTTTGCTCAATTCATAAGTTGCTTTTGTGGTTGGAAGATAACCTGTTCCTTGATGCCATTTTGCTTGGTTTTCTGTTTTTGAAAGAAACTTAAGAAAAGCTGCTGCTCCAGCATATTCCTTTGGAGTATGACCCTTAAACGCCCAAATAGAAGCTCCCCCAATAACTGAATTTTGTGGTGCGCCTTCCGCATCCTTATAATACGGTAACATACCAACACCTACATTAAACTGAGCTTCAGAAACAATTCCAGCATGTGATCCTGAAGATTGCATAAAAATTGCACAGTTTTGTGCCATAAACATTGGTGTTGAATCTAATGCGCCTGCAGGACCACCATAGCGGAAAATACCTTGATCAGACCATCTTTTCAGGTCTGTCCACATACGCACTTGTAAAGGTCCATTAAATGTAAGTTCTGAATCAAGCCCTTTAAAGCCATTTTCCTTCGTTCCAAAAGGAACATTATGCAACGCTGAAAAATTTTCTATACCAATCCATTGAGCGGCATAAGCCATGGTAAAACCACACGTTGCCGCCTTGGTCTCAAGAATTTTTTTAGAAAAATCTTCTACATCTTGCCATGTTTTAGGGGGCTGTTCTGGATCAAGTCCTGCTTTCTTGAAGATATCTTTGTTGTAATAAAGGATCGGTGTTGAAATATTGAATGGCATAGAGATTATATGCCCCTGTTCATCAGAGTAATAGCCGCTAATAGCAGGAAAATAATCGGTAGGATCGAATTCTTGTTTTGTATCAGCCATCAGTTGATAAAATGGATAGATCGCCCCTTTTGCAGCCATCATCGTTCCAGTACCAACGTCATAAATTTGGGCGAGAACAGGCTGTTTCTTTCCACGAAATGCTGCAATCAGTGCGACCAAACCTTCTTCATACTCACCGCGAAATGAAGGCACAACTTTGTACTCAGATTGACTTGCATTAAAATCGTTAATGAGACTTTCAGTTTGCTTTCCTAATTCACCACTCATAGAATGCCAAAAGCTGATTTTTGTCTGTGCAAAACTCGCTGTTATTCCTGCTGTGGACATTATGATAGCAACCGTGGCCGCTATGGAAAGATAAAAACGACTCATGGTTCACCCTTTCTGAAGTGATGGAATACAAACTACCCCTGAATTTATAGTATTACACATGAACATGCTATGACAGTTTTATTTCAGAAATACATATCCTCATTTAAACAGGAACCACCAAAAGGTCAAATGAATTTGTTTAGGTTTATTCGTTTTCTTTTATAAGCTTTCTTATGTATGAACGAGATACGCGTTTATAACGAGCTGAAAAAAATGAGATGACTTATGACTTAAATAAGCAAGGGAATAGTAAAAAAGCATAGATCGTAAATGTCAGTTAATAACTTTTGGAATATCTATAATATCTGGATTTCCTTTTTAATAAAAGAATTGTTTATTCTTTTATTATTTGTCTTATAACTTTCGGCTTATAACCTTAATACGATGTTACGACTGAATTTCACGAAGAGACAAAGAAATTTTCTCTTAAAATGAAGAAAATCATTTTGAAACGTTTAAGTATTTCCTTCCCTGTAATGGGATCACACCTCTCATGCAAAAAATATATTGTATGACCAATTTCCATTTTGTTAAAAAAATCTTTTAATACATCTACATTTCATGAGAGCTCCTATAAAATAAGCCATAACGCCTCTCCGCTTACACTTTATAAAAGTGTAAAACGGCATCATATAATGATGCCGCTAGTGCTTCAATAAAGCCTTTTTTAAGAGAGTTTAAAGAATATTTTTTTCTCAATAGCTTTTTATCACCCAATCAACCACACTCGTAATATGCAAGCAAATGATTTTAGTTGATTCATTGTAAAAAAAATCTTGATATTAAACGCTCTCACTCAATATAAAAAGTGTTTAATTATCTTTAAAATCAACGTGTTATTATTTCTCAAAAGAAAGTCTTCCTTCTTTCTTTCCTTACACTGGTTTTATGAAAATACAGGGATTTTATAGAAATATATTTTTTACCTTTGTCCACGCAATTGCAATGCAAGATCAGGTTGATCTGTCGTAATATAATGTACAGGCATATTAAGCCAATGTGATAAACGAGCTTTTCCGTTGATTGTCCATACCCCTACTGTGAAACCAGCTTCAAGAGCTGCTTCAATAAAATCCTGTGAGACAATGGAACCATCTAAACTTAAATCAGAATAACCCAATTGTTTCCATTTAGAAAAATGACGATACATATCACCTTCAAAATGATCAACACATGGACCAGATGGTATTCCCGCTTCAATAAAAGGACGAAGGATCAAAGGATTAAAACTAATGGCAGAAACCCGTTCTGTTAAATTTCGACTTTTTATGAGTGCAAGCGCTTTTTGAGATAAGATTGTTTCACGCTCCACTTCACCACAGGTTTTGATTTCAAGATGCAAACCAACATTGGTTGGTGCTAAAAGATCAAGCACCTCTTCTAGCAAAGGAGGTGCTTCTTGGCTTCCTTTCACGCAGAGTTGTTTGCGTGTTTCATTATCAATATCGTGAATATATCCCTTTTTGCCAACCAATTGGTCTAAACAAAAATCATGAAAGACAACCACTTCACCGCTTTTCAACAAATGAACGTCGCATTCAACTTCATCAACGCCTAACGCTATAGCGTTACTAAATGCCGAAAAAGTATTTTCAGGATAAAGATGCGCTCCACCACGGTGTGCAACAATTTTTTTCTTAGACATGCAAAATTTCACACTTCCCAATTTTAAATGACAATAGTTTAAACAATATTGGCTCTCAATGATATTAGCGTATAGATTTTCAAAGGCTTATATCCTATAAACGAGCACACTTACTTTTTAAGATTTGTTCTATATTTTTCTCAATATTAAGCCCTCAATCACATTTTTTGGCCTATTCTTTATTTCAATTATTCCCATTCAATGGTCCCAGGAGGCTTTGAGGTTACATCATAAACAACACGATTAATCCCTCTCACTTCGTTAATAATGCGTGATGCTGTCTTACTTAAAAATGCCATATCATAGGGGTAAAAATCAGCGGTCATTCCATCGACAGAGGTGACAGCACGAAGCGCACAAACAAATTCATACGTGCGACCATCCCCCATCACTCCAACTGTTTGAACAGGAAGAAGGACAGCAAAGGCTTGCCAAATTTCATCATAAAGACCAGCTTTACGAATTTCCTCAAGATAGATAGCATCTGCTTCACGTAAAATTTCTAATTTTTCACGGGTCACAGCCCCTGGACAGCGAATTGCAAGACCGGGACCTGGAAAAGGATGACGACCAATAAACTGCTCGGGTAATCCTAATTCTCGCCCTAGCAAGCGGACCTCATCCTTAAAGAGCTCACGCAACGGTTCTACAAGTTTCATACTCATCTGTTCTGGTAACCCACCTACATTATGGTGGCTTTTAATGGTGACCGATTCACCAATAGCAGAAACACTCTCAATAACATCTGGATAGAGTGTTCCTTGTGCTAAAAACTCTGCACCTCCTATTTTTTTAGTCTCTTCTTCAAAAACTTCAATAAAAAGGCGACCTATCGTTTTGCGCTTTTTTTCTGGATCTGTCTCACCTTCTAAAGCATGAAGGAATATATCGGCAACATCAACGTGAATAAGCTCTATGTTATAGTGATCGCGGAATAATGTAACAACTTCCTGCGCCTCATTCTTACGCATTAATCCATGATCAACCAAAATGCATGTCAGTTGATCTCCTATAGCTTCATGAAGAAGCACCGCGACAACAGAAGAATCCACTCCCCCTGAAAGACCACAAATCACACGACTTTTTCCAACCTTTTGTCGTATTGTCGCAATGGCCTGCTCACGATAAGAAGCCATTGACCAATTGCCTTTAATCGCAGAAATCTTATGAATAAAATTTTGCAAAAGTTTTGTACCATCCGGTGTATGAACAACTTCAGGATGAAACTGTACCGCATAAAAATGTCTTTTCTCATCAGCAATAGCCGCATAGGGAGCGCCTTTTGAGGTTCCTATGACATGAAAACCTTCTGGTAAAGCTGCCACACGGTCACCGTGACTCATCCATACTTGATAACGAGAACCTTTTTCCCACACTCCATCAAAAAGAGCACTCTCCTCTTGGATTTCCAAAAAAGCACGACCAAATTCACGCTCATGTCCGGCTTCAACCGTTCCTCCAAGCTGAACACACATGACTTGCTCTCCATAACAAATACCAAGAATTGGAATACCAGCCTCAAAAATTTCCGCTGGAGCACGTGGCGACCCTTCATCAATAACGGAATAAGGACTTCCTGATAAAATAATCGCTTGAGGATTTATGCGGCGCACTGCTTCTAAAGCCAATTGAAAAGGAACAATTTCACAGTATACCCCCATTGCGCGCACCCGTCGTGCAATAAGTTGTGTAACCTGTGAACCAAAGTCAATAATAAGAACAGTGTCTGGATGGGATATGCTCATAGAAAACCAATCAACAATTGTAAAAGAGAACTCATGAGAGTTATGATTCAATCTTTCTCTTTTCACAAGCCTGTTTTCTTAAGAAAAGGAATATTCTTGTAAAATTTATGATAAAAAATGCAAAAATATGGATCAATGTTTTTTTTGCAACACAGATAAAAAAAATCCATCTGTTTTTGTTGTTGCAGGCGATAAAGTCAGGCCATAATTTGAAAAAACGGGTTGCACAGGTGAAGAGCTGAAATATTTCTGCCAAAGTGCCTGTATATCTATTGGATAAAAATGAGAATATTGTTGAAGGAAATGGGAAATTTGTTCCTCATTTTCATCTGAAAAAAGAGAACAGGTAATATAGATTAAGCGCCCATTTGGCTTAAGATAATCTATCGCCTCATTCAAAATCGCCCTCTGTTCTGTTTGGCGTTTTTTTACCTGCTCTAATGTTAAACGCCATTTCGCATCTGGGCGACGACGCCATGTTCCTGTCCCACTACAGGGTGCATCTAACAAAACTCTATCCATCTGTCCTATTAAGGACTTCAATTCTTCTTTTTGCACTCGTGTTTGTACATTACGAACACCAGCGCGTCGAAGGCGATCAAAAATAGGAGCGAGACGCCCTTTATCAAAATCATAAGCATAAATTTGCCCACGATTGTTCATATCGGAAGCTAAAGCTAATGTTTTGCCACCAGCACCTGCACAATAATCTAATACCTGCATATTTTCTTGCGCTTCCACAAGATGAGCAACAATTTGAGACCCTAAATCCTGTATTTCAAAGTACCCTTTTTGAAAAGCTGGTTCTACTTGAACGTTGGGATGGCGATCAAATTTTTCAATCGGCGCAACTCTTAAAGCTTGCCGAAACCATGAAAACGATTGAAGTTTGGTTTTTGCTAACTCTTTTAGCACCTTTTCTGGTGTTGCCTTTAGGCTATTGACTCGTAGATCTAAAGAAGGACGCGTTGCTAGTGCAGCAGCTTCCACGAACCAGTTATCACCAAATAAAGGATAAAGATGTGCTTGACACCATTGAGGAATATCACCACGAATATAGTCTGGTGCATCGACTAATTGCCGCTTTTGCCACGATTTGCGCTGTTGATCCTCTAATAACTGCGGTGCAAACCGATCTCCTTCTAGCGCACTATCAATTTGCTCCAGCGTCATTTTTCCAGTATCTAATAAGGTAGCAAAAACAATATCCCGAATATCATCACTCTCCATTCGCCATTGTAAAGAATATCGTCGTCTTAAAACATCATAAACGATTGTACCAATGGCTGCACGATCACCTGCTCCAGCAAAGCGATGAGAAAGCCCCCAATCCTTTAAAGCTTCTCCTGCGGGGCGATGCCTCATTTCTATCTCTTTAAGCACATCTATTGCTGCTTGCAAACGCCCACCTAATCGCATTCATTTCTCCCATAAAAATAATGAAATTCTAAACCGTTATAAAAAATAATATTATTTTCTTATTGCCAATGAAACCTTCTCAAAGCATCAAAAATTTACATTCACTTTTAAAATGATCTGAGCATACTTCTTTATAAGATCCAATTTAATATATCTAGATTTTTCCTTTCATTTTCTGTCCATTGGCTTTTTATCCTTTTAAAATACGTGAAATCCTCTTGAGCTAAAAGGTATGCTGCTATCCATAAAGAACTTCTTTCCACCATACATTACCAAAAAAACAAACTCCTTGTTATTGCGTAAAATGAAATTTTCTCGACTTATCTAAACAACTGAAAGAATCCGATATTTTCCATCTTGAAAATATAATCCTTCTGAAAAAGGAGAAAAAATCTTCTAACAAGATGAGATAAGTCCATCTTACTCTCAACAAAAAATTAACTTTTTAAAAAATGCTTGGAACCACTATTTGGCATGTCCGTTTTTACTATACTGGCAACTGCCAGATAATTTAAAAGGAGAAAATAATGACTTATAATAATGGAAAAACAACTTCATCTAAAAGTCGCCACAATACAATGCCCTCAAACAATGGAAAGAAATCCGTCCAAAGTGATCAGACAAACACTCGCCAACGTGCGTCAAAGATGGAACGTAAGACAACAAAAAGTTAATTCTAACTTTATATAATTGACTTCACGTAGTCTTAGCAGAAAGAATTAGAGTTTTAGCCTCTAATTCTTTCCTTTTGTGGATTATGATACCAAATCACAAACAGAAAAAAGAACTATCTCTCTTCCTCGTTCTCGGAAGATTTTACATCTATGTGATATGATACTAAGCTCCTATATTTTCAAACTGGGCCCCGATAGTTTGGGCTTTCCCGTGTGATCGAAACATCATGCGTATGGCTTTCATGGAGTCCCGCATTAGTAATACGAACAAACGTTGCTTTTTTACGAAACTCTACGAGATCTTTTGCCCCAACATAGCCCATCGAAGCGCGTAGCCCACCAGCAAGCTGATGGAGAACTGATGCTATAGGACCTTTATAGGCCACTTGCCCCTCTACACCTTCAGGAACCAACTTCAATTCATCACGAACGTCATCTTGAAAATAACGATCTGCTGATCCTCGTGCCATAGCACCAACAGATCCCATACCACGATAGGCTTTAAAAGATCGACCTTGATAAAGATAAACTTCACCAGGACTTTCTTCTGTTCCCGCTAAAAGAGAACCGATCATTGCTGCACAAGCCCCACCCGCTAAAGCTTTAGCAAAATCACCCGATGCTTTAATCCCACCATCTGCAATGATGGGAATGCCTGCTTTTTCAGCAACTTCTGCAGCATTCATGATAGCGGCAAGTTGAGGGACACCAACACCAGCAACAATACGCGTTGTACAAATAGAGCCAGGACCAATACCAACTTTTACTGCATCTGCACCACTGTCAATCAATGCTTGCGTTGCTTGAGCAGTCGCAACATTCCCAGCAATAACAGCTGGAGAGGAAGACATCTTTTTAATCCGTTCAACAGTTTCTAACACACGCTGAGAATGTCCATGCGCTGTATCAATGACCAAAACATCAACTCCTGCGTCAATAAGGCGTTCAGCTCGTTCAATCCCATCATTCCCAACACTACTCGCCGCTGCAACACGCAGGCGTCCTTGAGAATCTTTAGCCGCATTTGGATTTAATTTTGCTTTTTCAATATCCTTAACTGTTATCAGTCCAACACAACGATTTTGCTCATCCACAACCAATAATTTTTCAATACGATGATGATGTAAAAGATATTTTGCCTCACTCAGTTGAACATTTTCACGCACTGTGATCAAATTCTCATGCGTCATTAATTCATAAATTTTTTGTTTTGGATCCGATGCAAAACGGACATCTCTATTGGTCAAAATGCCAACAAGCCGTCCAGCAGTCTCACCGTTAACACTATTTTCAACAACCGGAATACCTGAAATGCTATGAAAGCGCATCAAAGCTTTCGCTTCTTCAAGGGTTGCATCGGGTCCAATTGTGACTGGATTAACAACCATACCAGATTCAAACTTTTTTACTTGGCGGACTTCTTCTGCCTGCTCAGCAGAAGACATATTCCGATGAATAACCCCAAGACCACCAGCTTGAGCCATAGCAATTGCCAAACGCGATTCTGTTACCGTATCCATTGCAGCGGAAAGTAATGGCAAATTGAGCTTAACATCAGCTGCAATGCGCGTCCTAAGATCCACTTGACTAGGCATAACAAGAGAATGACCGGGCTGTAAAAGTACATCATCAAAAGTCAGTGCCAATGCCCCTGTCCCCGTTTCAACAATCTTTGCCATAGCAAAATTCCTTTTATAATAAAACATTATAACAAAACGCCGCAAGAAGCTTAAAAATACAACTGCGGTTCTCATAGGGTAGATTGGCAAAAAATTATGCCATGCTACAAACAAAATGAAAAGAAAAATAAATATTTTTTTAAAGTGTGGTTTATAAAAATTTACAATTGCGATTCAATTGGTAGCCAACTTATTATTTTTGCAAATGCGCGACGCCAAAAATTGCTTTCTGGCTCATAATCAATGCTATATTTTTTTTCATTTTCAATAAAATCCCAATAAATACGATTATTCTTACCAAGACGAAGATGATAGCTCATTTCGCCCGTCGTTTCTTCGCAAAACAACAAATCTAGCCTTGCTGTAATGGGAGCACATTCAAAAAGAATGCCCATTTCTGTATTAAGTGCTGCTGATCTGGGATCAAAGTTTAAAGATCCAATAAAAGCTGTTTTACGATCAACTAAAAAAGCTTTGGCATGTAAACTTGCCTTACTCGATCGAAACAATCGTAACCCATGGGGATTGCCTTCTGCTTTTAATTCATAAAGCTTAACACCACTTTTTAACAACGCCTTACGATATGGGACATAACCACCATGCACTAATGCTACATCGGTCGCCGCCAAAGAATTTGTGAGAATTTTGACATCAACACCTTTTGAAACCAAATTACTAAAATTCTGTGTCCCAACCTTACCAGGAACAAAATAAGGTGATGTAATCTGAACCGTATTTTGGGCATTTCCAATAACCTTTGAGAGTGCCTTCATAAGCCAATTACTCGCTTTTTTACGCAATGCTTTTTCTGGAGGGTCAGAAAGAACAACAACTTTATCAGCTAAAAATAACCGCTTTCCTGTCTGGATAAAAGAATCAAAGTTAATGTGCTCTTTGACATAATCTAAATAAACTTTTGCAACCTTGGAATCCCGAAACTGTCGTAATTTATCCTTCCAATAGCTAAGATCGCTTGCGCTTTTAGGAAGAACCAAAGTATGAATTGGCAAAACAACAGCACTATTCCAAAAATCATCAAAGATACTTTCTACCTTTTTAACGGAAGGACCTATTAACATCAAATCTAAATCTCGAAAATGAGATTCTTCAGCTGCATCAAAATAAGAATCTGCAAGATTACGTCCTCCTACAAAAGCAACCCTGCCATCAACAATAAAAGCTTTATTATGCATTCTACGTGTTACAGTAATGGCCCGTAATATAATCTCTAAACCACGGCGTAACCCACCTTTACGCGATCGCCCTGGATTAAACACTCTCACCTCAATATGAGGATGTTTATCGAGCGCAATATAAGCTGGATCACGTGCCTGAGCGTTAATATCATCCAAAAGCAGTCGCACCCGAACGCCCCGATCAGCTGCCTCAACTATTTCACTTAATAATAGACGCCCCGTTAAATCATCGTCCCAAATATAATACATCAGATCAAGGCTACGACCAGCCTCCGCTGCACCTATTGCACGAACACAAAACGCATCCAAATTGCTGATGATAAGGGAAAGGGCATCTTTATTAACCCCCAGACCATTTTCTTCCTCAGCCAATTGACTAACGATACGATCAAGCTTGGTTTCATCCTTCTGAATAGGTAAAGCATAAGAACATTGCCCCCTAGCACTTTTCACAAAACGCCCATAGGTGTAGATTGCCAACATAGATGCAATAAAAAAAAAGAGAATAAAACCAATAACAATCTGTAAAAGAGTCAAAGAAGATAAACTTTCTATTTCCAAGCTATCGCATCACCCGTGATACGAACCATAATACTCATTATTTCGTTTTAACCGTGTAGCGAATAAAATGCCACTTCTTGCTTAAGAGAGTATAAATTTAATATCCACAACGTAAAAATTTTAGCTGCAACATTTAAAAGCTTCAAAAATATCTCTCGGCTTTAATAAATGTAAATTTAACTAAAATTGGATAAAATGAAATAAACGATAAAATAATCTAATAAAATTTATACTTGATTTAAGTCTACAAAATCATCCTCAATCAATAAAATTCACAATAAATGATTGTTTTCTTTTAAGTCGCCCCACAAACTTTATCAAAAGCTCTTCTAATTTTTTGAAATTCATGCCTGTCATCAAAAGCAGTTTATTAGGAATTCTACTTTTGATCTTGATTTCTGATAGTTCTCAATTCTTCCATCTTTCTATAAAGTGTAGAGCGACCAATATGAAGGCGGCGTGCAATCTCACTCATATGTCCCTTATAATGTTTAACCGCTTTCTCAATAATATCATGCTCCATCTCTGCAAAAGTACGCACATGCCCGTCGGTATTCAAAAATTGTATTGAATCTTGTTCATTATCTTCTTGCATATTACCCTCAATGATATTTGGAACATTCATTAATGAATTTCCCATTAATTGGGGAAAATCTCGAACAGTTAGTAACGGTCCCTCGCTGAGTAAAATCGCACGAAATAGAAAATTTTCAAGTTCATTTCTATTGCCAGGCCAATCATACTGCATAAGCAAGGAAAGAGCTGACCCTGCTAAACCATGGACATGTGATCGTCCTGTTTCTGTTATGATACGATCGATCAAACGTTGTGTGATCTCTGGAAAGTCATCCCTTAATTCTCGTAAAGCGGGAACGCTAATTGATAGATGAGAAAATTGTTCAAACAAACTATGCAAAAAAAAGTTCTCTTTAACCAAATCCTTTAAACGCGATGTTGAAATAGCAATGATCCGAAAAGGAAAAAGTTCTCCTTTTGTATCCCTTTCCCTTTCTTTGAGATAATGAGCAAGCCGTTTTTGCTGTATGGGTTCAAGCCGATCAATATCACAAAGACAAAGTGTCCCGTTGTCAAGCGAGGAAACTAGTGGGAGGAATTCTTTAAACCAATGCTGATTTTCTTCTTCTGGATCAACAATCGCTGAACATTGAAAGCGAATAAAAGAGCCCTCCGCGAATAAACCTTCATGATGAATCATCCGAGCTAAGGTTTCACGACCTGTTCCAACTTCACCCTCTATCAAAAGATTCTGTGAAGTGATCGCTGCTGTTCTGGATTGCTCTAAAACAATCTGCATCGCTCTACTTTTTATGCAAAGATCCGAAAACCTTAAATGATTCTCTTTTTTTCTCCGAATATCTTGAACCTCATGCTCCAAGGCAGAAATAAGAGCAAGAATATCCAAAGTAACTCTTACACGTAATAATGTTACTGGATGAATCCAATAATCAATAGCTCCAGCTGCTAAAGCTTTCTGGAGTAAATCCTGATTCTCTTGTTGTGCTATCACAACAATAGGAACAGAAACACCAGCAACTCTAATCATTTTAATCAAATCGCTTACACTCAAATCACTCATAATGACATCAAGGAGTGCAAGCACAATGTTTTTACGTCTGTGTAAAAGATCAATTGTACGGAGGCCATTTTCTGCTTCAATGACACGGTAACCAAAACCTCGGAGCATAGCAGAAAGCTCTATACGTCTTCCATAATCTTCACTCGCAACAAGAATGGGACCAACCATAATGTCAATAATCTCCTTTGAGACTACTCATGAGACTATTCAGCAGCTTAATGTAAAAATTGTTGTAAACCATAAGAAATATTTCACCTCTTGTGTTTCACTTGCGCATTTCATCAAGCTGTTAATTAAATACAACATTAAGGCATTTTTTTCTATTTTTTTTGCTTTTTCATTGATTTTCATCAAATTTTTCATATTGACTCATGGCAAAATTTAATAATTTTATAGAAAATAGAGAGCAAAATAATCTAAATTAGAGTGAAATAAATGAAACATACCTATCATATTTTATGTCTTACAATCACCGCTTTGCTATTAAGTGCCTGTGGCTTTTCGCAATATTATAACCCCAATATGTCAACTGGAATTGATGGAAAATGGGTTGATGAGAATGGTATTATTTCTTCTTTCCACAATGGTGTTTTTGAAACACGTGCAGCAGATACAGAAGAAAAACTATCAGAAGGGGTCTATAGTTATCTCAATGCCCAAAATATAGAAATCGAAATACGCTCTATTCTCCGTGGAACAATTTCTAGAGTCAATTGTACAATATCATATGACGCCACACAACTTCTCTGCACCTCACATACAGGAGCACAGTTTTTTCTTAAGCGGAAATCTTCAACAAAGTAAAAGGTAAGCTTCTCTTAATTAAGAACAGAGGGAGTACAGACATAAAAACAGGAGGTGATCCTTTCTCCTCCTGATAGAAAATCCTCTCTAAAATACGCAAAGAGACTGATATAACCTCTATCCGTAGAATTTTCTAAACATGATAAAATGCGTAGTGTGATCATTTTTTTTTCACAAAATATCAGCAAAAAGCTCCTTTACAATAAAATTGTGACTTTGTATCGTTCCATTTATTTTAGCCTAAAATAATATTTTATCTGATAGGGAATCTTAATTTAAGCAGCACCGATTCGCAAAAGATCATGAAAATGAACAATTCCTATCGGTTTTTTATCTTCAACCACGAAAAATGCACCAATATGATGATCATTAATAAAAGCCATTGCTGCACCAACAAGTGTATTTGGCTTTACAACTTTAGGCTCTTTGGTCATCACCTCATCAACATTAAATTTTGATAAATTAAAATGAATGTTCCGAGCAAGATCACCATCGGTCACAATTCCAACGAGTTCACCTTTTGAGTTGATAACACCAACACAACCAAAATGTTTTTCTACCAAAACGTTCATCGCTTCAGTCATAGCTGTTCCCTGCATAACCAAAGGAATACGGTCCCCCTCATGCATAATATCACATACGTATTTAAGGCTTGCACCAAGAGAACCACCAGGATGATATATTTTGAAATCTGTTGCGGTAAAACCACGCATTTCTAAAAGAGAAACTGCTAATGCATCTCCCATTGCCAATTGCATGATTGTTGAAGTTGTCGGTGCTAAACCATGAGGGCAAGCCTCTTCTATCTTTGGTAATAAGAGAACAATATCAGCTTGTCGTCCTAATACAGAGTGCTCGCTTGCTGTCATTGCAATAAGGGGAATACGAAAACGTGCCGCATAACTCATAATGCCACTTAATTCTTGCGTTTCACCAGACCATGATAAAGCAAGAATAACATCGTCAGATCCAATCATACCAAGATCACCGTGATTGGCTTCTGCAGCGTGAACAAAAAAAGCAGGCGTTCCAGTTGAAGCTAAGGTTGCTGCAATTTTTGTCCCGATATGACCACTTTTCCCAAGACCCGTAATGACCACATGTCCGGGGGCATTTCTAATGGTTTGAACAGCCGCTTCAAAAGAAGATGAAAGACTTCCAAGAAAAGCTGCTTCAAGAGCTTCAAGCCCTTGTTTTTCACTGGCAAGTGTTTTAAGCGCCGATGCAACAGCCCCCTGCAAAGCCCTATGAGGAAATGGTATTGTCATAATCAAATTCAATCAATAAAATTAAATGGGAGATCTCCATCATTGTTCAACTTTAATGGTTTCTAGTAAATTTTTCAATGAGGCAGAAATATGGCTGTGCATATCGGCACGTGCCAAAGAAAATGCAACGTTAGCTTCAATAAAACCAGCTTTAGAACCGCAATCAAAAGTGCGTCCTTCTAATTGCACCCCCCAAAAATCCTGTTCGTTTGAAAGCCTTATCATCGCATCTGTTAGTTGAATTTCATTTCCTGCTCCTCGTTCTTGGTTGGAAAGAATATCAAAAATTTCTGGCTGCAAAATATAACGTCCATTAATGTACAAATTTGATGGTGCTGTTCCAAATGCTGGTTTTTCTACCATTTTTGTGATTTCAAAACCATTGGCAATTTGTTTACCCTTCCCCACAATACCATATTTATGGGTTTCTCTAGGATCACATTCTTGAACTGCTATAATATTTCCACCCCCTGTTCTTTCATAAAGGCTCATCATCTCAGAAAGACACCCCTTTTTTGCTTGTATCAACATATCAGGTAATAACAATGCAAAAGGTTCACCTGCAACCAATTCACGCGCGCACCAAAGCGCATGCCCTAACCCTAAAGGTTGCTGTTGCCGTGTGAAAGAAGTTGTTCCTGGCAACGGCTGTAAACGATATAAATGCGCAAGATCTTCTTTTTTTCCACATTCAGCAAGTGTTGTATACAATTCAACTTGCGCATCAAAATAGTCCTCAATGACTGCTTTGTTGCGTCCAGTCACAAAAATAAAATGCTCAATACCAGCCTCTCGAGCCTCATCCACAACATATTGAATAACAGGCTTATCAACAACTGTTAGCATTTCTTTAGGTATCGTTTTTGTCGCAGGAAGAAAACGCGTACCAAGACCTGCTACGGGAAATACTGCTTTCCGGATTTTACGCAAACTCACCCTCCTCAATGAATTCGTATAACCTTTTTATTTATCATATGTTTTTATGAAATAGTAAAAAAGATATCTTATTATTTCGATTATCCTTATAATGGCCAATCAAAAATGTAAAAGAGAATATGAGAATTTATTGAAAAGATTAAACAAATTATTTGTTGCAGTTTTTTCCTCTTCTTGATCATATTATCGATTAAACTAAATACAAAATAAAGTTATTGCACATCTAATAAATTGAATATTAATGGGGATTTCAAAATGCAAAAAACAGAATTGAAGACTTTCTCTTTTTTAGAGAAGTCAATAAATCGCAGAATGCTTATCACTGGCTTTCTCGTTCTTTTGTCTGCTTTTTTAATGTTTTTTGTATCCTTTGCATATGCTGATAGCGGATTTAAACACTGGATTAAAGAATTTAAAAAGACAGCTATTGCTCACAATATTACCCCCTCTACGTTTCATATGGCTTTTAAAGGTGTTAACGCCATTGATCCAGAAGTTTTAAAAAGTGCCGCATATCAACCGGAATTTGTTGCGCCCTCATGGAATTATTTCGATAACCGTGTCCATGATATTGCAATTGTGGAAGGACGGCGCCAAGCAAAAAAATGGAATCAATGGCTTCTTCAAATTGAAGAACATTTTGGTGTTGACCGCAATATTCTGCTTGCTATTTGGTCAATGGAAAGCAATTACGGAAAAATTTTAGCCAATAAAAGCGTCATGCGTGATACCATTCGCTCGCTTGCAACCCTAGCCTATGCTGATAAAAAACGTGCAAAATATGCACATACACAACTGATTGCGGCTATGAAAATTCTACAAAGTGGTGAGATTAAGCGCTCTCAACTCACTGGATCTTGGGCCGGAGCTTTGGGACATACCCAATTTATTCCGAGCAGTTATCTCACCTATGCCGTTGATATGGACAAAGACGGACGGCGTGATATCTGGACATCTGTTCCAGATGCTCTGGCTACTGCTGCTAATCTTCTCCACAAAAATGGCTGGCAACCTCACCTTATTTGGGGAGTAGAGGTGAAAGTTCCTCAAGGGAAAAATCTTCCCAGTGGGTGGTATTCCTTTGAACAATGGAAAAAATTAGGTGTAAAACACGCCAATGGGCATCCTCTTCCCCCATTAACTGAACAAGCAATATTAAAATATCCAGATGGAGCCAAAGGACCTATATTCTTAGTCACAAAAAATTTCTTTGTTATCAAACGTTATAATAATGCAGATCGTTATGCTTTTGCTGTTGCCCTTCTTGCTGATCGTATTGCTGGACATCCTGGATTAGTGCATGATTGGCAAAGACCTTTTCAGCCCCTGACCTTTCAAGAATGCAAAGAATTGCAATCTCGCTTAAGTGCACTGGGCTATTATAAAGGAAATGTTGATGGAAAAATCGGAACAGCCTCCCGCAAAGCAATTAAAGCTTTTCAGCTGCACCATGGTTTAAAAGCAAATGGATATCCATCATCTCAAGTGCTTTTTCTCCTTCGTAAACAATAATGGGGAATTAAGATTTTGTCTCTTTTTCGTCTGATATACTTGATGTTCTTGCTGTTTTCATTTTCTATTGTGGGGATCATACAGCCCTCCCCAAGTCACGCAACCAACTTCTTCAAATGGTTGTCACAACAAAACAAACAGACACAACAATCACCGCAAATTATAGAACAAAAAATAGACAAGCCGCAAAGAAAAATCGCAACACAAAAAAACATACAAAAGCCAAAAAACGAGAATGCAAAGCGCATTCTGGTCATAGGGGATTTTGCTGCTTCTGCTGTTGCAGATGCCCTTAAGAAGTTTTTTTCGGATAAGAGCGATATCGTTATCATAAACCATACAATGCCCGCTTCCGGTCTCGTGCGAACAGATTATTATTCTTGGCAAAGCAATATTTCTAAACTTATTGATCAAAATACCCCTGATGTTATTATCATGATGATCGGTGCAAATGATAATCAACCCATCAAAGACTCTTATAGCATCATTAACACAGATCAATCAGAATGGATGCGCATCTACAAACAAAGAATTATCGAAATTACTGAAAGTCTCCATGCCTCTGGAAAATCATGGATATGGATAGGTCAGCCTGCTTTTGGAAATGACCTTTTGACACAAAAAATGAAAATTTTTAATGCGCTCTACAAACAAGAAACAGAAAAAGCAGGAGGATATTTTCTTGATATCTGGAGCGGTTTTATTGATGAAGAAGGAAGCTTTTCTTTTTCGGGCTATGATATTCATGGAAAAATAGCCAAATTACGCACCAATAATGGCATTCATTTCACCTCTGAGGGAAAAGAAAAACTCGCCTCTTATTTAGAAAAACCATTGGAAAATATTTTAAATTTTCATGCCTTTTCTCATGACTATCCAACCTCAACCAATCAAACACTTCAAAAACTTATACAAGAATCAGAGAAACAAGAGACAAGTAAGATGATGCGTCAACCTCCGATAAGCCTCGATGATATGGCACAACAAAATACCCACCTTTTAGGCAGAAGGAAATCAAGTTTTATAAAAAAATCATGGTTTCCGCCAAATGGTCATCAAAAAGATCGCGCTGATAATTTTTCTTCCCCATAATGTCTGTTTAAAATACAAAATCTCATTTTCCCCATAAAACAAAAAGCAAATAAGATAAAAACGGCATGGTTAACACCATGCCGTTATAGCTTATAATCCACGTTTGTTCATCATTGCCTCTGGTAAAGGCATCCGTCCCCGAAAAGCTTTATAAAGTTCCTCTGGATCGCGGCTTCCCCCAGCAGAATAAATAAAACGCTTTAAAAGATCAGAAAGCTCTGAATTAAAGACATCCCCAGTTTCTTCAAATGCTTGAAAAGCATCAGCATCAAGTACCTCCGACCACATATAAGAATAGTATCCAGCAGCATAACCATCCCCTGCAAACACATGCATAAAATGTGAGGGACGATGACGCATAATAATTGTATCAGGCATTTGCAACTTTTCTAATTCTTTATGTTCAAAAATTGTTGGATCCGTGACTGTTTCTCCTTGGTGAAAAGCCATATCCACGAGAGCTGATGAGATAAATTCAACCGCAGAAAATCCCGCATTAAATGTCTGCGCCGCTAAAACTTTATCGATTAACTCTTGAGAGATTGGATGCCCTGTTTTTGTATGTATAGCATAAGATTTTAAGACCTCTGGTACGGTTAACCAATGTTCATAAAGTTGAGAGGGAAGTTCAACAAAATCACGCGAAACAGATGTTCCCGCTATAGAAGGCCATGTAACATCCGAAAGCAAACCATGCAATGCATGCCCAAATTCATGGAAAAGTGTTCGTGCATCATCAAGTGATAAAAGTGCCACCTCACCTTTAGAAGGTTTAGCAAAATTACAAATATTGTAGATAATCGGTTTTTGACCGCCCTCCAATTTATGTTGCGATTGCAATTGGCTCATCCAAGCACCAGAACGTTTTGAAGAGCGTGCAAAATAATCACCAATGAAATGCCCTAGTAAACTTCCATCAGATTTCTTTACTTCCCACAAACGAGCATCAGGATGCCAAAGTGCAACAGCATTTTTTTCTTCAAAAGTAATGCCAAAGAGTTTTTCTGCTACCCCAAAAGCCGCTTTAATCATACGATCAAGTTGAAAATAATATTTAACTTCAGCACTATCGAAAGAAAATTTTTCAGTGCGAAGCTTTTCAGCATAATAACGCCAATCCCAAGCAGCTAAAGATTCATTGCTTCCCTGACTGTTGGCAAAATTTTGCAATTCAATTTGCTCAGCAGAAGCCTTCGCTCTTGCGCGCTCCCATACAGGCATCAGCAAATCCATAACGGAAGCAACACTTTTAGCCATGGTATTATCGAGTTTCAAATCTGCGAAAGATTTATATCCTAATAATTTAGCCTGCTCATCTCTAAGCGCAACAATCTCTAAAATAAGGGAGCGATTATCATTCTTGTTATTATTTTCACCACGTTTAGCCCAAGCTTGGAATGCAACCTCACGCAAATCACGACGATTTGAGAATTTTAAAAAAGGTTCAACAATCGAGCGTGCTAATGTTAACGCATAGGCTTCTTTATTGCCTCTTTCACATGCAATTTCCTTCATTGAAGCAATGAGATCTTCCGGTAAACCAGATAAATCTGTTTGTTTTAAAAATAGAATCCATTCAGCTTCATCGTTTAAGACATTCTGTCCAAAAGTAGCATTTAAAAAAGCAAGTCTTTCATTAATTTCCACCAGCCGTTTCTGAGCTTTATTATCTAGTTTTGCACCATGACAAACGAACTTTTTCCACCATAATTCAAGAACACGTGTTGTTTCACTCTCAAATATGCCCTGCTGCGACTGTTTATAAAGTGCATCTATTTTTGCAAATATCCGCGCATCCATCATCATTTTTGAAGAATAACGGGAAAGTTTTACAACGAACTCTTGTTCGAGCTGTTGAATCAACGCATTCGTATGAGCACTGGCGCGCAAGAAAAATATTGAACAGACACGATCAAGCGCCTTGCCACAAAGCTCAAAAGGTTGCAAAAAATTCTCAAGCGTTGGTGGTTCTTGCACCATCGCAATCGCCTCTAATTCTTCTTCGGCTTCTTGAAGTCCCTGTTCAAAAGCGGGTTTGAAATCTTCATCTCTTATAGAAGAAAAATCAGGAAGACCTGAAAATCCTTTCCAATCCAGCACTGCTGATTTTGTCATAATATTTTATGTCTCCATTATAAATTTTAGCTGCAACAATTATCTTTACGACACAAATTGATAATATACTAAGGCTATTTCATGCCTTCCAAAGCTCTATTGAATAAGGAATATCTTTAGCTTCATGAAATCAATAAAATAAGAATTTCTACAATTATCAAACAAAATCTTTGATTTATAATGATAATTTATTGTTTTTTTATATTGAATAAGAAAATCGAATATCATAGGATCCTTTCATTTTAAACCATATTATATTGAAGCAATAAAGATTATTCGCTCGCACATCATAATGAAATTGCCTATTGATAAAAAAATTTGAGAAAGACTTCATCTCTACTGTTTACAAAACAGTTCTGTAGATTCTTTTAAAAATCGCAAAGCTATACTAAAGAAATGATGCTAAAAATGAGAACTAATTTTTACATTTACGCCTTCATATTATCATGAAATTAGACTGTATTCTTTCCTTCAGTGATTTAAAAAATTGTTTATAATTTGCAATTTATCCTTGACTTTACTTAAAATATTAACAATTGGAGGTATCGTTGGGGAGGTTTTTTTTTCGAATCTTCCATAAACTTTTATTATTTTTTATCTCATCATCTTATCTAGATTTATAACTCTCCAATTTTTCAGGAGGTATTTTATCATGACTGAAATCAAAACGGCCTTCGACTTCAAAAATTTTTCTCCTGAAGCTCTCGCTGAAAAATTAAAAAGTCTGCATTTTGCTGACTCTATTGATATTATCAATGACCTTGATATCATGGAACGTGTCACTATTCTCAGTCTTCTGCCTCTTGAGTATGTTATTGAACTTTTTGATAAACCAGAGCTTGAACAACCTGTTGCTATTTTAGAACTTCTCCCCATCAATCGTGCAGTTGAAATTCTTGATGGCATGTCTGCAGATGCTGCTGCAGACGTCTTTCAAGAAATGGATAAAGAAACCCGCACGCGGCTTTATGCCTTGCTTAAACCCTTAACGCGCGCTGAACTTAAAAAACTCACCAGTTATCCTGATCATACCGCAGGGGCACTGATGACAACGGAATTTATAGCAGTTCCTTCAAACTGGACCATACAAAAAACTTTGGATCACATTCGTGAAGTCGAGCGAACACGTGAAACAGTTTATACCAGCTATGTGATTGACCCCAAAAAAGGGACTCTTCTTAAAGCTGTTTCACTGCGTAACCTTATTCTTGCCTCACCTGATGAACAAATTCTTAATGTCCCTACCCATGACTCGCCCGTTACGATATCGCCTTTCACACATCATGAAGATATTGCACGCCTTTTCCAGCGCCATGACCTTCTCTCTGTGCCCGTCGTTGATGAAAATAATCATGTTATTGGCATTGTAACCGTTGACGATGTGCTTGATACTATGGTCGATGAAATGAATGAAGATGCCTATAAGTTTGGGGGTATGGAAGCGCTTCATAAGCCCTATATGCAAATCAAGTTTCCTGAAATGATGAAAAAACGCGGCGGCTGGCTCGCTTTACTCTTTATCGGTGAAATGCTGACCGCAAGCGCTATGCAACATTTCGAAACAGAACTTGAAAAAGCAATTATTCTTACACTGTTTATTCCCCTCATTATGAGTTCAGGAGGGAATTCCGGTTCACAAGCGACATCCCTTATTATCCGCGCATTGGCTTTACGTGAACTCACACTGAAAGACTGGTGGAAAGTTATTATTCGTGAAATTCCAACAGGCCTATCCCTTGGTCTCTTACTTGGAATTATTGGTGTTACGCGCATCGCTCTTTGGCAAAAACTCGGTATCTATGACTATGGACAACATTGGATTGCTGTTTCAACAACAGTAGGTGCAGCTTTAGTCGGCATCGTTACCTTCGGTTCTCTCTCTGGCTCTATGTTACCCTTTATCCTTAAAGGTTTAAAATTTGATCCAGCAAGCGCTTCTGCTCCTTTTGTGGCAACTCTAGTCGATGTCATGGGCATTATCATCTATTTTTCTGTAGCATCCCTCATTTTGTCAGGAACTCTTCTTTAAACATGTGAAGTAAAAACATCCCCTTATGGAAAGATCTCGTCATATCGTTTCAGATTTTTCCATAAGAGAATAAGCCCATTCTTTGTTTTCTTGCACACCATTTTATAGATAATAAATTGATTTATAATGATAATTTATCATTTTGATATTGAATAATAGCGCCGAATGCCATAAAGCTCCCTCATTATAAATCTTCTCATTCTCATATTGTATCAATTAAAGTCATCTTCTTGCCTGTCACAAACGTAATGAGTGTGTGGATAGAAAATTATTCAGGAAAGGAGTAAAATACTTCTTATATCTTCCCTCAAATACAAAAGCTGTCGCAATATTAACAGCTGAGAAAGAATAATTATAGGGAACATCAATGGGCTTTATACGCTTCACAAGGGCGTTTATAATACACCATTCACGTATATTATAACATTCATTGGTCTTATCATGAAATGGATGAGTGATATTAAGGTATCTCTCTTTAGAAGATATAAGTGTAGGCAAGACACCAATCTTAATGGTTTAAACTGTATTTTTTGAGATGCTTTTGAAAGCATAACTGTGAATTAAAAATAATAGCAAAGAAGAGAACTTTCTTTTAATATCTTCATATTCTTTATAAATCAGGCTGTATTTGCATTTCAGCAATCAAGATCATAACTCTTTCTCTAAACTATCTTAGAAAAGTTAGTGCTTCTTATAAAATTCTTAATTGTCTCTATATTTATCTCAAATATGCAGTTGCATTAAATCTGGATGCTGAAAAAACTCCAGCAATTGAGGCTTCATAGAGCTTTAAAGACTTGAAAGAATCATTTTGCCATAAAAATATGGACTCCATCTTCCAAAATTATAAAAAAACATGTAAAAGGTTTTTTTAATAGTCAGGCCAAGAATGTAAAGACTTTGCCTCAAATGAAATTTCATTAAACGAAAAGAAGAAAATTTATGCAATTGCGTAACATTGCCATCATTGCCCACGTTGATCATGGGAAAACAACGCTTGTCGACGGGCTTCTCAAGCAATCAGGAAACTTTCGAGATAATCAGCGTACAAGCGAACGTATGATGGATTCAAACGATATTGAAAAAGAGCGTGGAATTACAATTCTAGCGAAAGTGACATCTGTCGTTTGGAAAGATACCCGAATTAATATTGTTGATACACCAGGACATGCTGATTTTGGCGGAGAAGTTGAGCGTATTCTAAACATGGTTGATGGAGCCATCGTACTTGTTGATGCTGCTGAAGGACCCATGCCACAAACAAAATTTGTCGTTGGTAAAGCATTAAAAGTAGGATTGCGCCCTATTGTTGCTATTAATAAAATTGACCGACCTGATGCACGCGTTGATGAAGTCATTAATGAAGTTTTTGACCTTTTTGCCGCTCTTGATGCAACCGACGAACAGCTTGATTTTCCCATTCTTTATGGGTCTGGACGCGATGGATGGATGGCTGAAGCCCCAGAGGGACCAAAAGATCAGGGATTGGGTCCTTTATTTGATCTCGTGACGCGGCATGTTCCTTCTCCTCGTGTCGCAGAAGGACCATTCCGCATGATTGGAACTATTCTTGAAGCAGATCCATTTTTGGGACGAATTATTACAGGGCGTATTCATTCCGGCTCTCTAAAACCCAATCAAAATGTTAAGGTTCTTGGGCAAGATGGAAAACTTTTAGAAACTGGACGTATTTCAAAAATTTTGGCATTTCGTGGTCTAGAACGGCAACCTATTGAAGAAGGAAGTGCTGGTGATATTGTTGCGATTGCAGGTCTACAAAAAGGTACCGTTGCGGATACTTTTTGTGATCCAGCTGTCAATGAGCCCTTGACTGCCCAACCCATTGATCCTCCTACTGTTACGATGAGTTTCCTTGTCAACGATAGTCCCCTTGCCGGAACGGAAGGAGATAAAGTAACAAGCCGTGTCATCCGTGACCGTTTGTTAAAAGAAGCAGAAGGCAATGTCGCGCTTAAAATTGAAGAATCAGCGGATAAGGATTCTTTCTACGTCTCAGGACGAGGAGAATTACAACTTGCAGTTCTCATTGAAAATATGCGCCGTGAAGGATTTGAGCTTAGTGTTTCACGTCCACGTGTTGTGATGCAAAAGGGTGAAAATGGAATAACGCTTGAACCAATAGAAGAAATTGTTATCGATGTTGATGAAGAATATTCCGGTACTGTTGTACAAAAAATGTCTGAACGTAAAGGCGAAATGGTGGAATTACGCCCTTCTGGAGGTAATCGAGTCCGCCTTGTTTTTTACGCACCTACCCGAGGACTCATTGGTTATCAGTCTGAACTTTTAACGGATACCCGTGGTACAGCTATTATGAATCGCCTTTTCCATGCTTATGAACCTTATAAAGGAGACATTGCTGGTCGTGTTAATGGTGTTATGATTTCAAACGACAACGGTGAATCTGTCGCGTATGCTCTTTTTAATCTTGAAGATCGTGGACCTATGATCATTGATGCCGGTGTGAAAGTCTATCAGGGTATGATTATTGGCATCCACTCACGTGATAACGACTTAGAAGTCAATGTGTTAAAAGGAAAAAAACTCACCAATATGCGTGCTTCTGGAAAAGATGAAGCCGTAAAGTTAACGCCTCCCATTAAAATGACATTAGAACGTGCCCTATCGTGGATACAAGATGATGAACTTGTGGAGGTTACTCCTAAAAATATTCGTCTCCGCAAGCTTTATCTTGATCCTAATGAACGTAAACGTTTTGAAAAAACACGGGCATCAATTTCAAGCTAATTGCATAATCTCTTTGATCAAATATTTGATTGTAAGCCTCACTCTATCTCAGAAAGGATGTCTCTAATGAATATTAAGGAAATACCCGTAGGCAAAAATCCACCAGAAGATATTAATGTTATCGTGGAAGTCTCTCTTGGTGGTCAGCCAATAAAATATGAGATGGATAAAAAGTCGGGCGCATTATTCGTTGATCGTTTTCTTCATACCTCAATGGTTTATCCTGGAAATTATGGTTTTGTCCCTCATACGCTTTCAGAGGATGGTGACCCTATTGATGTGCTTATCTGTAATACCCGTCCACTTATGCCTGGTTGTGTGATCAATGTTCGCCCCATCGGGGCTCTGATGATGGAAGATGATGGTGGTAAAGATGAAAAAATTATTGCCATTCCCACGCCAAAATTAACAAAACGTTATATCAATATTCATGACTATACAGATCTGCCTGAGATTACACTCAAACAAATTGAACATTTCTTCAAGCATTATAAAGATTTGGAACCTGGAAAATGGGCTAAAATTGAAGGGTGGCGTGATAAAAACTTTGCGCATGAACTCATTCAGCAAGCTGTTAAACGCAATAAAGAAATATAACAATTCTAATATAATAAAGCCTATTTTTTAATAGGCTTTATTATTATTTATTTTTCTACGAGACTCAACTTCTAAAAGATTGCCATATTTGCTTTAGCTCTTCTAAATGTGTTGAAAAATAAAGCTGTTTGTAGCGAGATGTTGCACCGCTTTTCAGAGAAATAGAAGAAGATGAAATTTTCCACTGCTTAGAAAGAAATTTAATGAGAGCTTTATTTGCTTTTCCATCTTCAGGAACAGCACGAAGACGTATAACCAGATATTGTTTCTCACCATCTCTACACTCAATCCCTATTATTTTGTCAACGGATGATTTGGGAATGAGATATACAAACAAAATCAAGTTATTTTTATCAACTTGATAAAACATGTATTTACCTCAAATTATATTTCTATAAATACATATTTACGTAAGCCCGCCACATGAAATTACGAATAAAATAAATAATAACGAACACCACAATAGGTGAAATATCAATTGTTCCCAAATTTGGTAAAATCTGCCGGATAGGGCTTAGAACGGGATTTGTAAGGCGATATAGAAAGTTTCCTATCAAAACAACAAAGCGATTGCGCACATTTATGATATTAAAGACATAAAGCCAAGAAAAAATAACACTGGCGATTAAAATATAAATATAAATATCAAAAATCAAATCAATCGTTTGAAGTAATGCATAAACCATGCGGTATCTCTTTCAATCAAGGAAACAGAAAAGCGTATAGAAAACCTTATAAGAATCTGTATATATTGAATAATAGTTTTACATCCCAAAATCTCATGAATAAAAAACTAAATATTCCAAATTCTTTATCTCTCTATTTAATGATGATACCCCAAGAAAACAAATATCAAAATTAAAAATAGTGCAATAAACATAGAAGAAACAGAAAATAATCTGAAAACTTTAAAAGCACTGAATTATAAGGTTAATCTTAAATCTCATCGTTTTAATGATCAAGCTATACGTATAAACTAAAGGCGGCCTTAAAAGGCCGCTTTTATTTTTAAAATTATTTCTGCAAAGCAGTCAAACGATTAAGGGCATTACTAAAACCATTTAGCTGAACAAACAAATCATTCAAAGGAGGTTCACCTGCAGCAGCAATTGTCATCGCTAACTTTAATTGTTTTCCAGCACGTAAAGCTGCTACGTGATTTTTATCAAAAACGACCGGAACCATACAACCTGCCGGTACACAAGTCCGGATACCGGTTTCAATAACAGCTTTTCCTTCATCAACTTGTAAACGAACAGGCTTAGAAACCAAAATGCCAAAAGGAACTGTTAAATTACCCGATACAACACCCTCAGCATTGAGAATAAGAGTCATAGCCACAACAACACGCCCCTGCTCATTCACTTCTTGACGGTGCATAAAGCAAACTTTTTTTCCTTCTTGTAACCCACAGTTAATGGTCCACAAGCCATAGGTTTCAGTCAAAGAAGAAGCTCCATTTGGCAATGTCGCTGCGGCCTCTTTTGCTGCAGAAGGCTTTGAATTTGTTGCAAATGCAACAGATGAAATACTCAAGAGAGTACAAACTATCAGTAAATTAAATAACTTTTTCATTTTTATATTCCTGTTCTTTACATAAAAGAGAAACATGTCTATCATCTATAAATAATATACATCATATAAAGCATCTTTATAAAAAAAGCTTTCTAATATCCATATAGCTTTTATAATAACTTAAGGCTACCTCGAAATTCGCTGACAACACTCATATAAACATGCTTTTTAAAAGGAACCGCAATCGAAGGAAGAGCTTCTAGGTCTATCCATTTCCATTGATCGAATTCCGCTTTATTGCCATCTGGTGGTGGATTAATTGCAATTTCAGAAAGCTCTCCCGTAAACTGAAAAGCAAACCATTTTTGCGTTTGCCCACGATATTTATTGCTTAATGTGCATGCAATAAGTTCTTGTGGAAAATCATAATGGAACCAATTTTGTGCTTCTTTAATCAACTTTACAGATCGAATACCCGTTTCTTCATAAAGTTCTCGATATGCTGCCTCTAATGGCTTTTCATTTTTATCAATTCCTCCTTGAGGAAGCTGCCAACGATGAGATCCGTCAATATCCACATGAGCTGGCGTCATTAAACGACGCCCAACCCAAACTTTACCCTCATGATTAAAGACAACAATTCCAACACATTTGCGATAAGGAAGAGTCTTCAAGTTAACATCTGCATCCATTTATATCCCTCAAAAGCGCAAGCTATCGATATCATTTCTCACTTTAATATATCCTTATTGGGATCTGGTGGAAATGCTGCATTTGCCATCTCACCCCGTAACAGTTTATAAGCCTCATTCAATTGAATATCATCCTTAGGATCTTTCGGAACAAAAGCAGCTGAACCAGATCCTTTATTGCTTTCTCGTTTCCCTTTGATATGCCCTTTTAATGCAGACTCACCAACTTTTACATCATAGCCCTTATATTTTTCAGGAAGTGGTTGCTCTACAATAATATCAGGCGTGATCCCTGTTCCTTGAATAGAAGTACCAGATGGTGTGTAATAAAGTGCTGTTGTTAAACGTAAAGCGCCATTTTCACCCAAAGGAATAATCGTTTGAACAGATCCTTTACCAAAAGACTGCGTCCCTAAAATTGTTGCACGTCGATGATCTTGTAGAGCACCTGCAACGATTTCAGAAGCACTTGCTGAACCACCATTAATCAGCACAATGAGTGGTTTTCCATTGGTGACATCTCCAGGCTTGGCATCAAATCTCGTCACATCACTCTTTTTGCGTCCACGAGTCGACACAATCTCACCTTTATTGAGAAAAGCACTCGAAACATTAACCGCTTGATCTAAAAGTCCACCCGGATTAAGCCGCAAATCAAGGACGTAACCCTTTAGTTTATCTTCAGGAATTTTAGATTGAATATCTTTAATCGCTGCTAGAAGATTACCCAATGTCTGCTCAGAAAATTGGATAACTCTTAAATATCCAATATCACCCTCAACGCGATATTTCACCGCTTTTACCTTGATAATATCACGAATAATCTTAACTTCAAATGGCTTATCAACGCCAGAACGAATAATTGTCAAGGTTATTGGCGTTCCAGGAGCCCCGCGCATCTTATTAACAGCTTCATTCAATGTTTGACCATTTGTTTGTACATCGTCAATTTTTGAAATCAAATCTCCTGCGAGAATACCTGCTTTTGAAGCGGGAGTATCATCCATCGGGGAAACAACTTTAATTAAGTTTTTTTCCATAGTGACCTCAATACCAAGCCCCCCAAATTCTCCTTTTGTAGAATCCCGCATATCTTTAGCTTCTTCAGCATTCAAATAAGATGAATGGGGGTCCAGTGATGTGAGCATACCATTGATAGCATTTTCAATAAGCTTTTTATCGTCTGGAACTGTAACGTATTGCTTACGCACACGCTCAAAAACATCGCCAAATATGGCCAACTTTTTATATGCGTTATCTTCATTATTCGCAGCAACAGACTGCACCATAACCATTGAACAGGCGCCGAGCAATACCCCAGCGACCAAAAGAATAACTTTACGAATCATTTTGGCTCCTTCTCATTTTTTCAGTCTGCCACCAAGGAGTTGGATTTACAGGCTTTCCCTGCTTTCTAAACTCAATGTAAAGCATTGGAGCAGCTTTTCCTATATCCAATGCGACACTATTTGCAATAAATTGCATCCCCATCATACCCAGAGGCTCACCTGAAAGAACAAATTGCCCCTGTTTTACATTAATTTTCGACATTCCAGTCAGAATGATATGATAACCATTTCCAACATTGAGAATGATTAACTGTCCGTAAGAACGAAATGGCCCAGCAAAAGCAACAAAAGCATCCGCAGGCGCTATAACAATAGCCCCTGACTCTGTTTCTATTGTCTCACCAAAACGCGTAATCTGCGAATTGTTATGAGAATATCGAATTCTTTTTCCTGAAACAGGAAAAAGTAAAGAACCTTTTCGGCTTTCAAAATTGGACTGCTCTAACAATTGTAAACTTTTCCGTATCTGTATTGATGAATCAGAGCTAAGTTTTGACTGACGGTCAAGCTCTAAAATCAATTCTTCCAAAGACTGCGCTTTTTTAACAAGAGCAATATTTTTTTGCTGCTGTTCTGTAAGTTCTTTTTCTGATTTTTTTTGTAGTTTGTTTTTCTTGTCTAATAATAGCTCTAAACGTTTTCGCTGCTCTGCTTGACTTTGCAATTTTGTCTTTAACGCCGTATATTCCATAGTAATGGAATTGCTTAAATTGGTTAACTCCTTGAGTTTTTCTGTTAAATCTCGCGTTTTCTCTTGCATCTGAGGAATGACAGTCCCTAATAAAACAGAACTGCGCATAGAAGCCAACACATCCTCTGGCTTTATCATAAGAGCTGGAGGTGGATTCAAACCCATACGTTCTAAAATTGCAAGAACTTCTGCAAATTCAGCGCGACGACTTTTTAAATTTTGATAGACTTCTACCCGCTTTCCTATCATTTTTTTAAGCTTTTCCTCCCTTTCAGCAATATCATCCGCAACCTTACGTTCTTCTTTCGCTGCTTTTATAAGTGCATCACTCAAAACACGTTGATCTTTTTTTAAATGCTCAACCTGACGCGTAAGAAAAGCAACACGCTCACGCGAAAGTGAAATATTTTGGCGAATTTCTCCCAATTCTTTATGTACTTCTGTACTCTTCATTGTATCTTCAGCATGCGATACAGAAAAGCCAAAAAACATACTCAAGAGTAGGATGACAAATATCACGCATTCCCCATATAAATATCGCATCTTTCTATGAAGAAGCTTTTTCATTTGCAAAAACCATGATACCTCATCGTATACACGAGAGATGTTTTAAGTGGTGTCAGCTAAAACTATATTAATAAATATATAAATAAGTGCTAAAAATTGAACAAAAATATTTAAAAACGATGATATGGGTGATGACTTGCAATTGTTACAGCACGATAAAGTTGTTCTGTAAGAAGAATGCGTGCGATTTGATGTGGCCACGTCATAAAACCAAAAGATAAAAGAAAATCAGCACGATTCCTTATTTGTTCATTATGACCATCAGCCCCCCCCAAAGCAATGACGACATCGCGAACACCTTCATCACGATAACATCCTAATTTTTCAGCAAAAGCAGCTGAAGAAATCGACTCTCCACGTTCATCCAACACAATTAATCGACATTTTTCAGGTAAAAATTCAATAAGTCTCCTTCCCTCTTCCTCCATACGTTGACATGCCGTTTGAGCGCGACTTTCTGGTATCTCCTGTAATTTTTTTAAATAAAATCCTACAGCCCCAGAACTTTTAGAAAAACGATCCAAATAATGCTGAACCAATTTTTGCTCCGCTCCACTTTTCATACGACCAACTGCAAAAATAGAAATTTGCATTTTAATGATCTCCGAGGAGAACCGATGTTGTATTATTTAAATCTGGAGCCATCCATATTTTTTCTAAATTATAAAAAAGACGAATTTCCGGACGAAAAAGGTGAATGATAATATCACCCGTATCAATCAATACCCAATCACCTCCAGAAAGCCCTTCTACACGCGCAAAGCCCTGCCCACTGTCTTTCAAAGTACGTAACAAATGATCGGCAATAGAAGATACATGACGCTGCGAATTTGCCGAAGCTATGACCATATAATCAGCTAAAGATGTCTTTCCTTGAATATCAATAGCAACAATATCTTCTGCTTTTGTATCTTCCAGACTCTTGAGAATAATTTCAAGACCTTCCTTAACAGAAAAAACTTTTTTTTCTGTTAAGGGTATAAGATCGTAAGAGTGGTTTTGTACAACGTTTTTCAGATCCATATTCCTTTCTTATTGTTGTAGTATGTAAAAAAAGCTTTCTCTAAAGAGAAGCAGAATCTTATAAATTGTTCAAGAAAAATCATTCTTCTTCAAACGAAGGTTTGTTGAAGATTGAAAAGATAAAGGGCCATGCAGATAAGTCCAAACGGGTGGCTTTATAAAAGGTAATCGTTCACTTTCTCTTTCATCTAAACGAAACTGGTGATAAATGTGTGCCATAGGAGAAGAGAGGGCTGCCTTATTGCCTAAAGGACGATCAATAATTGCAATAGGAAGCATTGAGACAATATCACGCCATCGATACCAATGATGTATCATTGTAAAACTATCTGCCCCTATAATCCATACAAAATTTACCCCACTGTGATGGGTCAGAATATGAAAAATCGTATCGATTGATACTTTGCTTCCTATAGCCTGCTCAAAACCTGTTAAGCGGATTTTCGGATGATCAATAAGCTTAAAACTTAATCGCATTCTCTCCTCTAAAGGGAGTAACTGTGTACAATCCTTTAAAGGATTTCCTGGACTAACCATCCACCATAACTGATCAAGATGTAAACGCCGAATAGCAACTTTTGCGACAAGAAGATGCCCCGCATGCGGCGGATTAAAAGAACCACCAAAAAGACCCACAACATTGGATCTTTCAACATGTGGCATACGATCTTTCCATGGGAAAAATGGTTTTTTCAAGCTCTAACCTGACCATTTCCTCTAACATGATATTGAAATGATGTTAGTTGTTCAACACCTATGGGACCACGTGCATGCATTTTTCCTGTTGCGATACCAATTTCCATTCCAAAACCAAATTCACCTCCATCCGCAAATTGTGTGGACGCATTGTGCAATAAAATAGCTGAATCCAAATGATTAAAAAAATTCTCCACCACTTCCATATCCTCAGCAATAATCGATTCCGTATGTCCTGAGGAATAACGCTTAATATGAGCAATGGCTCCCTCAACTCCCTCAACCGTTTTAACAGAAAGAATAGCATCAAGATATTCATGTGACCAGTCTTCTTCAGAGGCTAGTTTTATATCTGGCAGAAGAAACGCAATATCTTCTGTGGCACGTATTTCACACCCCCTCTCCTGTAAAGCAGTCAAAACAGGAAGAAATTTTTTTAATGCCTCCTTGTCAATGAGAACTGTCTCAACAGCACCGCAGATCCCTGTCCGCCGCAACTTCGCATTTAAAACAATATTGCGTGCCATCTCTAAATCAGCCGATTGATCAATATAAATATGACAAAGACCCTCTAAATGGGCAAAAATTGGAACACGCGCATCAGACTGAACACGCGCAACAAGACTCTTTCCACCACGTGGCACGATCACATCAATCGCTCCATCCAATCCTTTAAGCATTTCCCCAACAGCAGCACGATCTGTCGTTTCAACCATTTGAATCGCATCTTTTGGTAAACCAGAGCGCTCTAAACCTTGTACTAACGCGCAATGAAGAGCATGTGAAGAATGAAAACTATCCGAACCACCACGCAAAATCGCAGCATTGCCCGCTTTTAAGCACAAAGCACTCGCATCAATTGTAACATTTGGGCGACTCTCATAAATAATGCCAATCACACCAAGCGAAGTCCGTACACGACTTATATGAAGCCCATTGGGGCGTGTCCACGCACTCATAACCTGCCCAACAGGATCAGATAAACAAACAACTTGGCGAACGCTATCTATCATTGCACCCAAACGCAACTCATCTAATTTGAGCCGATCAACCATTGCGGCTTTCAAATTATTCTGAACAGCCTTCTCTAAATCCAGACAATTCGCCCGTAAAATTTCATCTGAATGAGCCTCTAAGCTTAAAGCAATCATTTCCAACGCATTGTTCTTTTGCTCAGAAGAAGCAACAGCCATCGCTGCAGCGGCAGAGCGTGCTTTTTTCCCCATATCTTTCATTTGTTCTTCTAAAGTCATCGTACCATTTTTCCCCATATCTTTTATTTTCTCTTCTAAAGTCGTCGTATCATTCACTCTACCAAAACAATAAAACAAAAGTAACTTTTTAAACAGAATTGATCAAGAAGCGTACAATCATATCATTACGATGTACCATAGCAGAACGTGCCTCATACCCAAGAATAGATTCTATTTCTTCGCTTTTACGCCCTATAATACGTACAGCTTCATCTTTGCCATAACTTACAAGTCCACGCGCAATCTCAACCCCATTTGTATCAACAATGGCAACCGTATCTCCACGATGGAAATTTCCCTCAACGCCAATAACCCCTGCTGCTAATAATGATTTTCCTGATTCAAGGGCCTTAATGGCTCCTTGATCAATCGTCAAAATACCAGACGGATCTAAATGACCAGAAATCCATGTTTTCCAAGCACTAACAGATTTCTCACCGGCCGCAAAAAAACTCTTGCGTTCGCCTCTATCAATTGCCGCCAGAGGATTCATACGTTTCCCTGAAGTAATAATCATCGCCGTTCCAGCAGCATTCGCTATCTTTCCAGCATCAAGCTTAGTCTTCATTCCTCCCCGTGAAAACTCTGAAGCAGCAACATCTGCCATTTTTTCGATATCATGGGTAATGGATGCAACAAAGGGTATAAATTCAGCCGTCGGATCATTATGAGGAGACTTTGTATAAAGACCATCAATATCAGATAAAAGTATTAAAAGATCTGCTCCCATCATTGTTGCCACACGTGCAGCTAAACGATCATTATCACCATAACGAATTTCATTTGTCGCAACAGTATCATTCTCATTAATAACAGGCACTGCTCCAAAACGTAAAAGTACATTAATCGTCGCACGTGCATTGAGGTAACGCCTTCGCTCTTCCGTATCAAATAAAGTGAGCAAAATTTGACCTGTTTTGAGCCCATGTTGAGCAAGCGCATCCCCATAGGTTTTTGCTAATTCAATTTGACCTAAAGCAGCACATGCTTGACTTTCTTCCAATTTCAAAGTGCCCTTAGGAAGCTGTAGCAATGTCCTTCCTAAAGCAATAGCGCCTGAAGACACCAATAATATCTCTACGCCTCCTTTATGCAATTCAACAACATCATTGATCAAGCTTTTAAGCCATTCAACGCGTAAACCCATCTGAGGATCAACCAAAAGTGCAGATCCAATCTTGACCACGATACGTTTATAGTGTGTGAGTTTTTGCAATCCAACAGTCATCTCAATCAATCCAGCTATCCTCACCCCTCTCCTCTTTGCGTGACATCTCAATAATATGTGCACCAGCACGTAGTACATTTTCTAAACCTTCACGACTCACGGCAGAAAACATCATAACAGGTTGTCCCGCTACTCTTTGCAAAGCTTCCCGTTTAGCTTCACGCTCTTCAATCGTGAGAGTATCTATCTGGCTTAAAGCAACAATTTCAGTTTTATCACTTAGATTATTTCCATATGCCTCAAGTTCATGACGCACAATTTTATATGCTTTTGCAACATCTTCCTCTTGAGCAGAAATCAAATGGAGAAGTACTCGACAACGCTCCACATGTCCTAAAAAACGGTCCCCAATTCCAACCCCTTCATGGGCCCCTTCAATTAACCCCGGAATATCAGCCAAAACAAATTCACGACCATCAATTCGTACAACACCAAGATGAGGATGGAGAGTGGTAAAAGGATAATCTGCAACTTTTGGTTTTGCAGCCGTTACAGAAGCTAAAAAAGTTGATTTTCCGGCATTGGGTAAACCAACAAGCCCCGCATCAGCAATTAACTTCAAACGAAGCCATATTGCACGCTCTTCTCCAGCCAAACCTGGATTTGCACGACGTGGTGCCCGATTTGTCGAAGTTGTAAAGTGAAGATTGCCAAAACCGCCATTCCCTCCTTTTGCAAGGCGATAGCGCTGCCCTACTTCTGTCAAATCACAGATTAACGTTGTATTATCTTCTTCAAAAATTTGCGTCCCAACCGGAACTTTAAGGATGACATCATCACCCTTCTCACCCGTCATATTACGCCCTTTGCCATGGCCTCCTGTTTTTGCTTTAAAATGCTGTTGGTAGCGATAATCAATCAACGTGTTAAGTCCATCAACAACAAGAGCCCAAACATCACCACCCCGTCCTCCATTTCCTCCATCAGGCCCCCCAAATTCTATGAATTTTTCACGGCGAAATGATACTGCTCCAGAACCTCCATTCCCAGAACGAATATAAACTTTAGCTTGATCAAGAAATTTCATTGGAAGCACTCACTGAGGAATCAATTTCTCTACCTCTATAGGCAATATATTAATTTTACCAGTTTTTCATCATTGATAACAGAAAAACTGTCACGATCGCTGATAACTCTTTGAAAAAAAAATCATCCCATTTAAAGAAGTTAAGTAAAGTTTAAATCTTCTCAAAAGAAAGTGCTATTCTTGTATTTTTGTTTTTCCCTTAAATTCAAGCGCTAGAAGATAAAGCTCCACTGATTCTGATCGACTTGCGGGTGGTTTAACATGATAGACTTTTTTAAAATGCTGTTTTAATGTTGCAAGAAGGGTGTTTTCTGCCCCTCCTTGAAAAGCCTTTGCTAAAAAATGTCCACCAGGCTTCAAAACCGAAAGAGCAAAATCAGCCGCAACTTCACATAAATAAATCGTTCTTAAATGATCTGTCTGACGATGACCTGTTGTTGGTGCTGCCATATCAGAAAGAACCACATCCGGTTTTGTCCCTAAAGTTTCAATTAATTTCTGCGGCGCCTCTGCATGTAAAAAATCCATTTCCAACATCGCAACTCTAGGCAATGGATCCACATGCAAATAATCAATACCAACGACACTGGGATTTTCATTACTTGACCCTACGATACGTTCAGCTACCTGACACCATCCCCCCGGTGCTGCCCCTAGATCAATAACTTTTTGACCTTTTTTCAGAAATTTATAACGCTCATTAATCTCAATGAGTTTATAAGCCGCACGCGAACGATAACCATCTACTTTTGATTGATGAACATAAGGATCATTCAAATGCCTCTCTAACCATCGCCGTGATGAAGCTTTAATGGTTCCAGCTTTCTTTTTTACGCGCTGATATAATTCATGTGACCCTGAACCTCCATAGCCACCCGTTGGGGTTTTTGTTGTTTTTTTCATCGTTATTCATTGTCTCCACATTTAATTGTCTAACGCTTGAAATCTCTGCTCTTTCTGCGACGACACCACACGCCATCGCGTAACATCAACTCTATCAAAATTCCTTCTCTTAATCCACGATCGGCAACTCTTAAACGCTGACTTGGCCAAACTTCTCGAATAACATCTAAAATTGCACAACCAGCTAAAACTAAATCCGCTCTCTCTCGCCCAATAAAAGGATTTATGACACGTTTTTCTATATCCCATGACAACAAGCGTTTTGTCATAAGAGTAATGTCTGCATCATCCATCCAAATGCCATCCACTTTTCTCCTATCATAACGCTCTAAATTAAGATACATCCCTGCTAAAGTCGTAACCGTACCAGAGGTTCCCAAAAGATGAAATTTTGATCCTTGCGCTAACGCACCTAATTTATGACGATCTGAAAAATTATTTAACAACCCTCGCACATAACTTTTCATTTTTTCAAAATCGTCTAAACTAATATTATTCCCTCCAAAACGTTCAGCAAGCGTAACAACACCAACAGGAAGAGAAGTCCAAGCGGTAATTTGTCCCGCTAAACGAAAAGAACGCTTTTGAGAAACATCAAGAAGAACAATTTCCGATGATCCTCCTCCAATATCAAAAAGCACAATTGCCTCAGTATTTGGTTCAACAAGTGTACTACATCCTGTAACAGCAAAACGTGCTTCTGTTTGCCGATCAACAATTTCCAGTTCAAGACCTGTTTCATCCAAAACACGCTGAATAAAATGTCTACCATTTTCTGCTGAACGGCAAGCTTCCGTTGCAATCAAACGATATCGCTTAATATGCCTTTGTTTTAGCTTTAAACGACAAATCTTCAAGGCTTCAATCGCACGATCCATTGCTTGTGTATTAAGAAAACCATTATTTATTAAACCTTCTCCCAATCGTACAATACGAGAAAAAGCATCAACAACACGAAAATATCCAGGTTTACTAGGAGATGCGATAAGAAGACGACAATTATTCGTTCCTAAATCAAGGGCCGCATAAAGAGGTGGAGATTTCACTTGAGAGAACCTTCGCAGAAAAGGTGCTTTGAGTTTTTTTGTTTTTTGAGCACCTATCATTGTCTGATGATGAAACTCAAAAGCCGTTTCCGATTGAATCAAAACCTGTTTCTGTTCACAATATTTTTTTCTCTGTCGTCTCTTTATATCAACAAGGATAGAGCATGCCTCTGTTCGTAACAATGAAGAATGATTATTTTTATTATTCCCACACTGACCATACAACTGATTTTCGTTGGTATCGTATGATTCTCCTTGCTTGGACTCTTTTGAACCATAATTTAACGGGGTCATCTCTCTTATCCTTTGAGCGTTTCCCCCAATAAATAAACGCGAAAACTCTTCTGCTTATTCCTAAATAAAACAACAATGTAGCATCATATGATAAAATACAAGAAATCATTCCTTTTTTCTTATCATCGATAATTTTCTACGCTCGTATCATTCAGATTTTGTATAATTTTTTGGTAGTTTCCGTGAAGTCATGCTTCTCTTTATGCACTTAAAACTATAAACTAATCGTTTACATTCACAGAAATTTTGTAAATTATGCTGTTTTTATGTCATTTATACGAAGTATAATTTTATTATAACAAACAGGCACTCTCGTACTCTTTGCTAACGCTTAAGATTGCAACAATCTATACAGAAAGGAGATTCTTTTTTCAACCGCGTGTTCCATACACAAGCCTCGTTTGTTATATTTAACAAAATGGCTTTGATTACGCTAGAATAAAAGTTTCATGGTCAGACAAAATAAAATTACGGTAGCGTTATGTCATGAATACAAAGTGAAACTATCGTTCAAAAATTTCTCTAGGATTATAAATTTACTTGTTATTATAACATTTCAATTGAAAAATATTAATGCTTAATCAAACTGCTCTAAAAAGCCATATGAAATTAAAAAAAGAGCTCAACCTACTGGTTATTACAAGGGAGCCATATTTCCATTTATTTAACATTGAATATTTCTAATAACTTCTTATTACTAACAACGAACGCAATCACTCTCTAAGATTTGCGGTCAACTCTAACCTTATTTTCTATTATATAAAGCATTTGCAGTGACTTTAACTTCATAAAACTTCTCACTTATTTCACCTTATAATTTACATTCAAAAATATAACACAACAAATTATGAACAAATGACTCTTGTTAAAAATTCTCGATGTGTTTCTAAGGACGTAAAGAATTAAGTGCTGCGTTTAATCCTTTAAATGGCACAGTAAAAGAAAATACCTTTCCCTCTTTAAGCTTATAGGAAATACGTACTTTATTGTCCTGCTCTATTTGTTTTGTAAGAACTGGACCTACAGGTGATTGTGCCAAACAAACCGTTTCATTACACTGCGTATAATGAATAAGAACAGGTTTTTTTACACCTTTCACAAACATTTGAATCGGAACATTTATATCAGAATTTGGCAATGTTCGAAAAAGCATCACTGCTTGTCCATTTGTCGTAGAAACAAGAGACCAGCTAAAAATGGTATTTCCTTCCTGATCATGAACAGTCTGTGTCACATTACATATACCTTGCTTAAGCTTAAGCTTTTGTTTTTCATCACAAATTAAAGTCCAATCATAAAACTGCATAATAATTCGACGTGTTTCACCTGGTTCTCCCCTAGGTATCGATAAGTGCGGTGGATGAATTGTATAAACACTATTGTTCTCATTAGCAAAGCCTTCGCCCTTGCCTAGTAAGGCAAGAGCAAATAGAATCTTCACTAACACTCTTCTTTTTTTTATCATAATAATCATTTTTTCTATTATCATCTCAACCTCAGAGTAATCCCAGCACCTATGCCCCAATGGCCTCCAGCACTTGTAATAGATACATTCGAGCGAATATTTCCATCTTCAGACGTATAACCAGCACCAACAGCAAAGGCAGATTGGCTGCGCCACAAACCACTACCAAATGAAACACTTACAGATCCTGGTATGTCATAGTAACGCAAGTTAGACGTCGCCAAACCAATAGCCGCAGCCTGTCTTGCTTCCTTGCGGACATCCTCAACGGCATAATTTAACGTCTCAAACTTCATATCTGTATAAGCTTTGGACTCACTAACACCATTGTTGACTATATCAGTAACATGTTCATCCGTATACTTCTTCGCATCTTCAAGAACTATCTTCATCTGCTGTTCCGTGTAATCATGCAATTGACCGCCATTGATCGCTTCCTTCGAACCATTCTCAATCCGACCTTCCGCTACATTATCTATCAATACAGGATCACTTTCATTGCCTCCAACTAATGTGATTTTGTTCGTCTTATTACCAGCCTCGTCCTTATCATACTTAACTGAGCCATCCGTTGCTAGCGCAATATCTTGTACCTGCTTGTCAATACCATCTACACGCTTCTCAACCGCTGATACTTTCTGCTCCGTCTTCCAAAGCTGACCCCCATTCACAACTTCCTTCGAACCTTTCGCTACATCTCCATCCTCTACATGCGTAATCTTACTGTCCTTACCATCATGACGACCATCATAGCCTCCTAAATCATCATTCCAGTTCAAACTGTTCGAGCTAACATTCTGCGCTACATTATTAATCCGATCGTTAATACCTGACAAACTTCCATTAACCCCTTCAAATGCACCAGCTACATTATCATAGCTCTTACTCTCTGAAGAACTGCCATCACTCTTGAACTGCGTTATTTGGAATTGAGGTGCTGTCCATTGTCCTCCCTGATAGCTCGCGCCTCCTCCTAAATAAGCCGCTAACGTCTGATTCAACTGATACAATTGGTTACCCGTAATCGCTTCTGTCGAACCCGCAGAAATATCTCCATCAACAAGATGGCTCAGCTTGCTATTGTGCTTCTCTGAACCTTTGCCATGAAGGGCAACAAAGGATTCATCCGCATCACTCCATAACAACGCATTCTGCTCAACAGTCTCTGAAAGCTCATGATGAAGCTTCGTGAATGATTGATTCACACCCGCAAAAGCTGCAGAAACATTATTATAACTCGTTTCTTCAGAACTTCCATCATCGTTAAAGCTCAATATCTTAAAGCTTGGAGCAATCCACTGACCATTCTCAAACTTAGCACCACCACCAAAATAGCTCGCAAGTGTATTGTTCATCGAATATAGCTGAGAACCATTTACGGCTTCTGTTGAATCTGCTGAAAGGGTCCCTGCTTTTACACCAGAAAGGCTACGTACTGCACCATCACTATTGGCTATGGTGATTTCTGTTCCCTCTTTTTCTGCACCGATCTTAATAACCTTACTCTCTTCATCCTGCTTAACAAGACTATCACTGACAACTTGGCTAATCTGATTGTTAATATTCGTAACAGCATTCGTCATTTCATTATGAAGATTGCTGAAAGATGTACCAACACTCGCAAAGGCTTTTGCTACATCATCATAGCTCTTCTCTTCAACCTTGCTACCATCCTCGCTGACAGTGTTAACCTTAAAGCTTGGAGCAATCCACTGACCATTCTCAAACTTAGCACCACCACCAAAATAGGTCGCAAGCGTATTGTTCATCGAATAAAGTTGAGAACCATTGATCGCATCCGTGGAGTTTGCAGTAATATCTCCATTCGCAAGAGATGTGATCTTACTATTCTTCTTCTCAGCATCAATGCCATGGGTCGCTACAAATGCCTCTTTATCTTCACTCCACAACAACGCATCACCTTTAACCTCTTGAGTAATATCCGTGATTTGTTGAGTAAAGTCTTGAACAACATTCGTGAGATGATTGTTCACATTCTTGATATTCGTATCAAGACCAGTAAACGCAGAACCTACATCTTTAAACTCTGCCTGCTTCGCTTCTCCCTTTTCATCAACCTGAGATAACTTATAGGTTGGTCCTGTAAAGGTACCATCTTTAAAGGATGTTTCTCCACCTAAGAACTTTGCAACATCTTGAGAGAGGGTATTAATCTGACCTCCCGTAACCGCATCATGCGAATTCTTTGCAATCTGACCATCTGCAACATTATGCAATGCAACAGGGGCTGCATTTGAGCCTTTTCCAAGCGTTACATTTGTATAATCAGTCTCACCATTTTCCTTCTTATCGTAAAGAACAACCGCTGAATCATCTGACTGAAGACTGTTAGAAAGCTGATCTAAACTTTGATCAAGCTGAGCTTTATTAACCGCTTCATTATCATTTACGGCTGCCTTAACACCAGAAAGTGTACGATCCTTACTATCCTTGTTGGCAATATTGATTTCAGTGCCTGCTACTTCTTTACCAATGTTGATGAGGCTCGTTGTAGCATCCTGCTTAACAAGACTATCACTGACAACTTGGCTAATCTGATTGTTAATATTCGTAACAGCATTCGTCATTTCATTATGAAGATTGCTGAAAGATGTACCAACACTCGCAAAGGCTTTTGCTACATTATCATAGCTCTTCTCTTCAACCTTTTTACCATCCTCGCTGACAATGTTAACCTTAAAGCTTGGAGCAATCCACTGACCATTCTCAAACTTAGCACCACCACCAAAATAGCTCGCAAGCGTATTGTTCATCGAATATAGCTGAGAACCATTGATCGCATCCGTGGAATCTTCAGTAACACTACCATTCGCAAGAGACGTAATCTTGCTAGAGGTTCTTTCTTTGCCTTCTCCATGCTGAGCACTAAAGGCTTTGTCAGATTCACTCCATAACAACGCATTCTGCTTAATATTTTCACTAACCTCATTCGTATTCTTTGAAATCTCTTCATGAAGCTGTGTGAATGAACGATCAACACCACCAAATGCTTCCGCTACACTCTGATAACTCTTATCCTGAACCGTATAAGTCGGTGCAACACCTTGCAATACATCAGCTCCACCTCCTAAATACTTCGAAGTATTCTCAGAAACTGTTTTAAGATCATTCCTTACTGTCGTAACATTCTGATTGGTCGCAAAAAGCTGACTACCATTTACTGCTTCTGTCGATGTTTCGGTGAGCACTCCGACTTTTACACCTGTGAGGCTCCGTGACGCTCCATCGGTATTCGCAAACGTAACTTCAGTTCCGCTCTTTTCACCTCCAACCGCAATAACATGGGTCTTCTCATCTTGCTTAACAAGACTGTCTCCAACAACTTGGTTAATTTGCTCATTCACTTCATTATGAATATTCGTGAAAGATTGATTCACGCCTTCAAAGGCTTCAGAAACAGTTTTATATTCTTGCTCTGTTGCTTTGCCACTATCATCGAACTTCTTAACCTTAAAGACAGGAGCAATCCATTTGCCATTCTCATAGCTCGCTTCACCACCTAATGACTTTGCAATACTGCTTCCTAGAGCATGAAGTTGATTACCAGCCACGGCATCATTTGAGTTAGCACTAATCTCGCCATTCGCAAGTGATCTAATCTTGCTATTCGTTTTACTACCTTCTTTGCCATGTTCTGCTACAAACGCACCTTTAGTCTCATCCCACAACAAAGCATCACTTTGAACTGTGTTGATCTCTTTGCCAATTTCATCCTCAATATTCGCAAACTGATCTTTAACTTTCTCAAATGAATCGCCAACACCAGTAAAGGCAGAGGTTACATCATTATAACTCGTGTCAGTAACATCACCATTGTCGTTGAAACCCTTAAAATGGAATTTAGGCGCTACCCATTTGCCATTCTCATAGCTCGCTTCACCACCTAATGACTTCGCAACACTGCTACCCAAAGCATAAAGCTGTGAACCATTAACCGCATCCGTAGAAGCTTGACCAACATCTCCGGCAGCAAGATTCTTAATCTTGCTATCCTTGTCTCCATGCGTTGCTACAAACGCATTATGTTCATTGCTCCATAACAACGAATCCCCTTTAACTTCCTTATTAATATTGTCTAACTTTTCATTAAACTCATTAACAACAGTATTCAGATGCTTGTTCACATTGCTGAAGTTCGTATCAACTCCTGCAAATGCAGTGCCTACATCATTATAGGTCTTGCTTTCACCTTCCTTACCATCTTCATTGAACGTCTTCAGTATAAAGCTTGGTGCAACCCATTTGCCATCCTCATAGCTAGCTTTACCACCTAATGACTTTGCAACACTGCTACCTAAAGCATGAAGTTGATTACCAGCCACAGCATCACTTGAGCTAGCATTAATAGCTCCATTCGCAAGTGATCTAATCTTGCTATTCGTTTTACTACCTTCTTTGCCATGTTCTGCTACAAACGCACCTTTAGTCTCATCCCACAACAAAGCATCACTTTGAACTGTGCTGATCTCTTTGCCAATTTCATCCTTAATATTCGCAAACTGATCTTTGACTTTCTCAAATGAATCGCCAACACCAGTAAAGGCAGAGGTTACATCATTATAACTCGTGTCAGTAACATCACCATTGTCGTTGAAACCCTTAAAATGGAATTTAGGCGCTACCCATTTGCCATTCTCATAGCTCGCTTCACCACCTAATGACTTCGCAACACTGCTACCCAAAGCATAAAGCTGTGAACCATTAACCGCATCCGTAGAAGCTTGACCAACATCTCCGGCAGCAAGATTCTTAATCTTGCTATCCTTGTCTCCATGCGTTGCTACAAACGCATTATGTTCATTGCTCCATAACAACGAATCCCCTTTAACTTCCTTATTAATATTGTCTAACTTTTCATTAAACTCATTAACAACAGTATTCAGATGCTTGTTAACATTGCTGAAGTTCGTATCAACTCCTGCAAATGCAGTGCCTACATCATTATAGGTCTTGCTTTCACCTTCATTACCATCTTCATTGAACGTCTTCAGTATAAAGCTTGGTGCAACCCACTTGCCATTCTCATAGCTCGCTTCACCACCTAATGACTTTGCAACATTGCTACCCAAAGCATAAAGCTGTGAACCATTAACCGCATCCGCTGAACCAGAGGAAACAGTTCCATCCGCAAGATGCATAATCTTACTGTTACTTCTTGCCCCTTCTGCTCCATGACCTGCATCATATGCTTTATCCTCACCATTCCAAGACAATGCATCGCTCTTGATCTGTTCGCTAATCTGATTGCCAAGCTCTTGCTTAATCTGATTGGTGATTTTGGTACCAAAGTTTGTGAATGCTACATTAACCCCTCCAAAGGCATCCGATACATTCCCATAGTCCTTCGTTCCTTCCGTACCATCTTCACTAAAGGTTTTAACCGTGAATTTAGGCGCTACCCATTTGCCATCTTCATAGCTAGCTTTACCACCTAATGACTTTGCAACACTGCTACCCAAAGCATAAAGCTGTGAACCATTAACCGCATCCGTAGAAGCTTGCCCAACATCTCCGGCAGCAAGATTCTTAATCTTGCTATCCTTGTCTCCATGCGTTGCTACAAACGCATTATGTTCATTGCTCCATAACAACGAATCCCCTTTAACTTCCTTATTAATATTGTCTAACTTTTCATTAAACTCATTAACAACAGTATTCAGATGCTTGTTCACATTGCTGAAGTTCGTATCTACTCCTGCAAACGCAGAGCCTACATCATTATAGGTCTTGCTTTCACCTTCCTTACCATCTTCATTGAACGTTTTCAGTATAAAGCTTGGAGCAACCCATTGACCATTTTCATAGCTGGCTTTACCACCTAATGACTTTGCAACACTGCTACCTAAAGCATGAAGTTGATTACCAGCCACAGCATCACTTGAGCTAGCATTAATAGCTCCATTCGCAAGTGATCTAATCTTGCTATTCGTTTTACTACCTTCTTTGCCATGTTCTGCTACAAACGCACCTTTGCTTCCATCCCACAACAAGGCATCACTTTGAACTGTGTTGATCTCTTTGCCAATTTCATCCTCAATATTCGCAAACTGATCTTTAACTTTCTCAAATGAATCGCCAACACCAGTAAAGGCAGAGGTTATATCATTATAACTCGTGTCAGTAACATCACCATTTTCGTTGAAACCCTTAAAATGGAATTTAGGAGCAACCCATTTGCCATTCTCATAGCTCGCTTCACCACCTAATGACTTTGCAACACTGCTACCCAAAGCATAAAGCTGTGAACCATTAACCGCATCCGTAGAAGCTTGCCCAACATCTCCGGCAGCAAGATTCTTAATCTTGCTATCCTTGTCTCCATGCGTTGCTACAAACGCATTATGTTCATTGCTCCATAACAACGAATCCCCTTTAACTTCCTTATTAATATTGTCTAACTTTTCATTAAACTCATTAACAACAGTATTCAGATGCTTGTTCACATTGCTGAAGTTCGTATCAACTCCTGCAAATGCAGTGCCTACATCATTATAGGTCTTGCTTTCACCTTCCTTACCATCTTCATTGAACGTCTTCAGTATAAAGCTTGGTGCAACCCATTTGCCATCCTCATAGCTAGCTTTACCACCTAATGACTTTGCAACACTGCTACCTAAAGCATGAAGTTGATTACCAGCCACAGCATCACTTGAGCTAGCATTAATAGCTCCATTCGCAAGTGATCTAATCTTGCTATTCGTTTTACTACCTTCTTTGCCATGTTCTGCTACAAACGCACCTTTAGTCTCATCCCACAACAAAGCATCACTTTGAACTGTGCTGATCTCTTTGCCAATTTCATCCTTAATATTCGCAAACTGATCTTTGACTTTCTCAAATGAATCGCCAACACCAGTAAAGGCAGAGGTTACATCATTATAACTCGTGTCAGTAACATCACCATTGTCGTTGAAACCCTTAAAATGGAATTTAGGCGCTACCCATTTGCCATTCTCATAGCTCGCTTCACCACCTAATGACTTCGCAACACTGCTACCCAAAGCATAAAGCTGTGAACCATTAACCGCATCCGTAGAAGCTTGACCAACATCTCCGGCAGCAAGATTCTTAATCTTGCTATCCTTGTCTCCATGCGTTGCTACAAACGCATTATGTTCATTGCTCCATAACAACGAATCCCCTTTAACTTCCTTATTAATATTGTCTAACTTTTCATTAAACTCATTAACAACAGTATTCAGATGCTTGTTAACATTGCTGAAGTTCGTATCAACTCCTGCAAATGCAGTGCCTACATCATTATAGGTCTTGCTTTCACCTTCATTACCATCTTCATTGAACGTCTTCAGTATAAAGCTTGGTGCAACCCACTTGCCATTCTCATAGCTCGCTTCACCACCTAATGACTTTGCAACACTGCTACCCAAAGCATAAAGCTGGTTACCCGCTACGGCATCATTTGAGCTAGAATTAATAGCTCCATTGGCAAGTGATGTGATCTTGCTATTCGTTTTGCTACCTTCTTTGCCATGTTCTGCTACAAACGCACCTTTGCTTCCATCCCACAACAAGGCATCACTTTGAACTGTGCTGATCTCTTTGCCAATTTCATCCTTAATATTTGCAAACTGATCTTTAACTTTCTCAAATGAATCGCCAACTCCCGTAAAGGCAGAGGTTACATCATTATAACTCGTGTCAGTAACATCACCATTTTCGTTGAAACCCTTAAAATGGAATGTAGGTGCAACCCACTTGCCATTCTCATAGCTCGCTTCACCACCTAATGTCTTTGCAACACTGCTACCCAAAGCATAAAGCTGTGAACCATTAACCGCATCCGTAGAAGCTTGACCAACATCTCCGGCAGCAAGATTCTTAATCTTGCTATCCTTGTCTCCATGCGTTGCTACAAACGCATTATGCTCATTGCTCCATAACAACGAATCCCCTTTAACTTCCTTATTAATATTGTCTAACTTTTCATTAAACTCATTAACAACAGTATTCAGATGCTTGTTAACATTGCTGAAGTTTGTATCAACTCCTGCAAACGCAGAGCCTACATCATTATAGGTCTTGCTTTCACCTTCCTTACCATCTTCATTGAACGTCTTCAGTATAAAGCTTGGTGCAACCCATTTGCCATTCTCATAGCTGGCTTTACCACCTAATGACTTTGCAACATTGCTTCCTAGAGCATGAAGTTGATTACCAGCCACGGCATCACTTGAGCTAGAATTAATCGCTCCATTGGCAAGTGATGTGATCTTGCTATTCGTTTTGCTACCTTCTTTGCCATGCTCTGCTACAAACGCACCTTTAGTCTCATCCCACAACAAAGCATCATTTTGAACTGTATTGATCCCTTTGCTAATTTCATCCTTAATATTCGCAAACTGATCTTTGACTTTCTCAAATGAATCGCCAACTCCCGTAAAGGCAGAGGTTATATCATTATAACTCGTGTCAGTAACATCACCATTGTCGTTGAAACCCTTAAAATGGAATGTAGGTGCAACCCACTTGCCATTCTCATAGCTCGCTTCACCACCTAATGTCTTTGCAACACTGCTACCCAAAGCATAAAGCTGTGAACCATTAACCGCATCCGTAGAAGCTTGACCAACATCTCCGGCAGCAAGATGCATAATCTTACTGTTACTTCTTGCCCCTTCTGCTCCATGACCTGCATCATATGCTTTATCCTCACCATTCCAAGACAATGCATCGCTCTTGATCTGTTCGCTAATCTGATTGCCAAGCTCTTGCTTAATCTGATTGGTGATTTTGGTACCAAAGTTTGTGAATGCTACATTAACCCCTCCAAAGGCATCCGATACATTCCCATAGTCCTTCGTTCCTTCCGTACCATCTTCACTAAAGGTTTTAACCGTGAATTTAGGCGCTACCCATTTGCCATTCTCATAGCTAGACCCACCACCTAATGACTTTGCAACACTGCTACCCAAAGTATAAAGCTGTGAACCATTAACCGCATCCGTAGAAGCTTGACCAACATCTCCGGCAGCAAGATTCTTAATCTTGCTATCCTTGTCTCCATGCTCTGCTACAAACGCATTATGCTCATTGCTCCATAACAAGGAATCCCCTTTAACTTCCTTATTAATATTGTCTAACTTTTCATTAAAGTCATTAACAACAGTATTCAGATGCTTGTTAACATTGCTAAAGTTCGTATCTACTCCTGCAAATGCAGAGCCTACATCATTATAGGTCTTGCTTTCACCTTCATTGCCATCTTCATTGAACATTTTTAGGATAAAGCTTGGTGCAACCCATTTGCCATCTTCATAGCTGGATTTACCACCTAATGACTTCGCAATACTGCTTCCTAGAGCATAAAGTTGATTACCAGCGACTGCATCACTTGAACTAGAATTAATCGCTCCATTCGCAAGTGATGTGATCTTGCTGCTTACTCTGTTATCTTCCTTCCCATGCTTCGCTACGAAAGCATTATCTTTAGTACTCCAGTTCAAAGAATCGCTCTTTTCACTAGAAATTTCTTTGCTAATCTCATTCTTAATATTTGCGATAGAATCACCAACGCCTGCAAAAGCAGCAGAAACATTGTCATAACTCGTGTCAGTAACATCACCATTTTCATTGAAACCCTTAAAATGGAATGTAGGAGCAACCCACTTGCCATCCTCATAGCTCGCTTCACCACCTAATGACTTTGCAACACTGCTACCCAAAGCATAAAGCTGTGAACCATTAACCGCATCCGTAGAAGTTTGACCAACATCTCCGGCAGCAAGATACTTAATCTTTCTATCCTTTTCTCCATGCGTTGCTATAAATGCGTCATGCTCATTGCTCCATAACAAGGAATCCCCTTTAACTTCCTTATTAATATTGTCTAATTTTTCATTAAACTCATTAACAACAGTATTCAGATGCTTGTTCACATTGCTAAAGTTCGTATCTACTCCTGCAAATGCAGAGCCTACATCATTATAGGTCTTGCTTTCACCTTCCTTACCATCTTCATTGAACATTTTTAGGATAAAGCTTGGTGCAACCCATTTGCCATCTTCATAGCTGGCTTTACCACCTAATGACTTTGCAATACTGCTTCCTAAAGCATGAAATTGATTACCAGCCACAGCATCACTTGAGCTAGCATTAATAGCTCCATTGGCAAGTGACGTGATCTTGCTATTCGTTTTGCTACCTTCTTTGCCATGTTCTGCTACGAAGGCATTATCTTTAGCACTCCAGTTCAAAGAATCGCTCTTTTCATCAGAAATTTCTTTGCTAATTTCATTTTTGATGTTTGCGATAGAATCACCAACACCAGCAAAAGCAGCAGAGACATTGTCATAACTCGTGTCAGTGACATCACCATTTTCGTTGAAACCCTTAAAATGGAATGTAGGAGCAACCCATTTGCCATCTTCATAGCTGGCTTTACCACCTAATGACTTTGCAATACTGCTTCCTAGAGCATGAAGTTGATTACCAGCCACAGCATCACTTGAGCTAGAATTAATAGCTCCATTGGCAAGTGATGTAATCTTGCTATTCGTTTTACTACCTTCTTTGCCATGTTCTGCTACAAACGCACCTTTAGTCTCATCCCACAACAAAGCATCACTTTGAACTGTGCTGATCTCTTTGCCAATTTCATCCTTAATATTCGCAAACTGATCTTTAACTTTCTCAAATGAATCGCCAACTCCCGTAAAGGCAGAGGTTACATCATTATAACTCGTGTCAATGATATCACCATTGTCGTTGAAACCCTTAAAATGGAATGTAGGAGCAACCCATTTGCCATCCTCATAGCTGGCTTTACCACCTAATGACTTTGCAATACTGCTTCCTAGAGCATGAAGTTGATTACCAGCGACTGCATCACTTGAGCTAGAATTAATAGTTCCATTGGCAAGTGATGTGATCTTGCTATTCGTTTTGCTACCTTCTTTGCCATGCTCTGCTACAAATGCACCTTTGCTTCCATCCCACAACAAGGCATCACTTTGAATTGTACTGATCTCTTTGCCAATTTCATCCTTAATATTTGCAAACTGATCTTTAACTTTCTCAAATGAATTTCCAACTCCCGTAAAGGCAGAGGTTACATCATTATAACTCGTGTCAATGATATCACCATTTTCGTTGAAACCCTTAAAATGGAATGTAGGAGCAACCCATTTGCCATCCTCATAGCTAGCACCACCACCGAAAGACGTAGCAACTGCAGTGCCCAATGAATAAAGTTGGGAACCATTCACTGCCTCAGTAGACTTTGCTGAAAGCTCACCAGCAGTAACACCCATAAGAAGCCGAGTCTCATCTTTACTATTCATAATACTTAATTTTCTTGATGGTGATTTAGCACCAAGTAGCAATGTACCTCCATCGTCTTCATCCTTGCGAACAACCCCACGAGATAAGCTTTTCATGAAGGGAAAGTTGTCTATATTTTCATACTGATCATTCCCTTGAGGTAGATTATTTTGTTTTCCTCCAATAGCAGCAGGAGCCTTTATCTCAGAAATCTGAAGATTCTCACTTATGAAAGCACTATTAACACCAGAAAATGTATCTACACCATTCTTAGCTCCCTCTCTCCCCGCAAATGCAATATCAAAAGCAGCTTTAGTCTGAAACTTAATATTAGATCTTAAGTTTTTGAAGGACTCTTCTTCACCCCCCATAAATGCAAAGCCACTAGCTGCATACAATTTACTGCCAAATACATAAGCTGGTGGAATAGCTTTAAACATATTTGTACCACCACTAAAATTGTTTGATATGTTATTTAAAATCTGCGTATTAGCAGACACAGGAGAAATATTTGATAAAAAGATAACCACTGCCGCCAATGAAAGCGCTTTCACAAAAAGTAATCGATAAAGCGAGCAAGAATTTTTAAAATAACTCACCACTTGCGCTTTTTGTGTGGTATATAATTTTTTCATAACAAATTCTCCAAGTAAGAAAAACATATTTAGAACATTAAAAAGACACATTTCAGCGCTAGAGGTGATTTAGGGATGTGAGTTTTACTTGTTCTCTGTAGAGTTTGGTTTTTTTGCAGAAGCAGATAGAATTGATCAGGGTTTCGCTAAGGTTGCGATTGATGTTGGTTTGCAATCCGGTTAATGAGGTTTTCTACTTTTAAGCAGAGTACTCTTTCTGAAAAGATTTCCTCAATTTGAGCGTAAGAAAAAAGATATGTTTTCGCACTTTTGTTGTGCGTATGCTTTATGATTTTTGAAGTAAAAGAGCTCATTTTATATATTTAAGAGAAAATAAGTGCTTACTGCGAGAAGGGTTGGGTCATTGATGATTTTCTTGGTGGGATTGTTGCACTTCTTTTGTGAGAGTGTACAGTTTATCCTTAACCCTTAGAGTTCTCTTTTAAAGGACTTTAAAATAAAATGAGGATGGTTGTATGACTTTTTCATAACTGCTCGCACCTCCCTTTGCGATAGCTCTCTTCTGTTTTTACCAAAACGAGTCTTATTTAATATTCCTTTGTCTTTTTATAGACTATTAAGACAAAAGGCAAGAAGAAAATGAATTTAATTATTTTACAGAATGAGTCTTTTTGATTTAGGCAATCGTGGAATATCTTTATTGTATATGCTACATACTTAAATATAGAGGTTCTGTTTCATCACTTCTTTTAGGTGTCTTGTTTTGTTCAAAACGAGTCTTATCTAATCATTGCGGCTTCTATATAGCTCATGATTGCTTCTATTGTGTACAGAGCAAATAAAACAAAGTAATAAATGGGATTTTTTTTATTTTCTTAAACGTATCCCCCCAATAGATACTTTCTAGTGATGAAGCTGTAGAACATATGCTCTAAAATAGTGTGTGATTATGCATCCTATTTATTTATGTGAGAGCATTACTTTGCATTTGTAAAATTTTTGTTAAAGCGCTTTATTTCTCGCTAAAATTAATCTCACTAAAAGTATTATGAAATTTTATAATGATACGACTCTATGGTTTTCTCTGTAAAATATTACTTCTCTATAATATAAAATTTCACCCTTGCCTCATCAGACAAGGGTGAAATTTTAGTTAGATTGTGTTTTTTTGTATTATCTGGTGTTATTTTAATTTCAGAGTTATTCCACCCCCTACACCCCAATGACCTCCGGCACTGGTTGCTGATAAATTAGAACGAATCTTGCCATCTTCAGACGTATAACCTGCACCAATAGCAAAAGCAGATTGGCCACGCCACAAACCACTACCAAATGAAACACTTAAAGATCCCGGATCGTCGAAGTAACGCAAATTAGACACTGCCAAACCAATCGCTGCTGCTTGTCTTGCCTCTTTACGCACATTTTCTATGTTGTAATTTAAAGCTTCAAACTTCATATTAGTATAGGACTTCGCCTCGTTAACACTATTATTGATAAGATTACTAACTTTCTCGTCCGTATACCCTTGCGCTTTTTGAAGAACAGTCTTCATCTGCTCATTGGTATAATTATATAACTGACCACCATTCACTGCTTGCTTAGAATCTTCTGATATGTCACCATCCTTTACATTGTTTATCAAAACAGGTTCACTTTCATTTCCACCTACTAAGTTAATGCTATTGGTTTTCTTTCCGTTTTTATCGACATCATAACTAACCGCAACATCCACCTTTTTTTCAACTTCTGTTACCTTATCTGCAACATCTTTGACTTTGTTATTTGTATCCCAAAGCTGACCACCATTCACAACATCCTTCGAACCTTCTGATATGTTACCATCCGCTACATGTGTAATCTTACTTGGCGCTCCATTATGGCTAGCGTCATAGGCTCCTTCTTTTTCATTCCATGGGAAGCCATTAGAGGCTCCGTTAGAGTTTGCCTTCTGCTCAACCTTACTAATGCGATCGTCGATAATGGACAGAGTCTTATTCATACCAGCAAAAGCAGATGCAACGTTATTATATGACTCCTCTGAAAGATGACCGTCTTTAAACTGACTTACTATAAAGCTAGGAGCTTTCCATTCTCCCTTTTCATTATAACCCGCTTCACCCCCGAAAGACTTAGCAATCTCAGTGCCCAATGAATAAAGTTGGGAACCATTGACCGCATCCGTGGAATCTGCTGAAAGCTTGCCAGCAGCAACACCCAAAAGAGTCCGAGTTTCACCTTTACTATTTATAATACTTAGTTTTTTTGATGTTGATTTAGCGCCAACTGTCGTCGTTGTTCCATTATCCTCGTCTTCACCCTCCATCTCGTCCAGAGCTCTAGGTAACATTCTCGCCATAGGTACCATCCTCATAAAAGGAAAGCCTTCGGTAATAATATCATTTGCATCATCACTTTTTTGAGATCCCTTCGGTTTTTCACCAAGATCAATACCATCCTTTACATCTATAATCTGCTGATTTAAACTTTTGAAAACACTATTCACGCCAGCAAATGCATCCGCAACATTCGTATACTTGTGCTCAGTCTCATTACCATCCATATCATAGGCTTTAATTGTAAAAGTAGGACCTGACCATTGTCCCTCGTTATCATATCCAGCACCACCGCCAAAATAACTTGCAAATGCCTGAGACAACAAATAAAGTTGGCTACCATTTACTGCTTCGGTTGATGTTTTTGTAAATGCCCCTCCCTTAACACCAGAGAGAACTCGTGGGGTATCCATATCGTTGGCAATATCTATTCTATCACCGCCTCTGCTTGCACCAATGGTAATAAGCCCAGTGCTATTTTGCTTAACAAGACCATCGTTTGTTACATTTTTGATCTTTTGATTAAGAGTTGTAAAAGAACTACCTATATCAGAAAGTGCATCCGCAACATTTTCATAGTGCCTCTCAGTCTCATTACCATCCTTTTTCAAGACTTGAACTGTAAAAATAGGAGCAATCCAGTGTCCATCTTTATCATATCCAGCATCACGACTAAAATAGCTCGCAACTTCATTGCTCATCGAATAAAATTGAGAACCATTGATCGCATCCGTCGATATTGCTGTAATCGAGCCAGCATTAACACCAGAGAGAACTCGTGGTGCATTCGCTCTGTTTGCAATACTTACCCTCGTTCCATTTACTTCTCCACCAATGGTAATCAGACCTGTAGCCTTTTCTTGCTTAACAAGGCTATTACCCGCCACATTGGTCGCTACATTTTCAATCTTTTTATCAAGATTCTCAAAAGAAGTATTCACCCCAGTAAATGCATCTGCAACATTTGCATAGTGCGTTTCAGTCTCACTACCATTCTTATCAAAGACTTTAACCGTAAATGTAGGAGCATTCCATTTTCCATCTGCATCATATCCAGCATCACGACTAAAATAACCTGCCACTAAATTGCTCATCGAATAAAGTTGAGAACCATTGATCGCATCCGTCGATGTTGCTGTAATCGAGCCCGCATTAACACCGGTGAGAACTCGTGGAGCATTCGTTTTGTTTACAATACTTACTCTCGTTCCACTTACTTCTCCACCAATCTTAATAAGCCCCGTATCATCTTGCTTAACAAGACTATTACCAGCTACATTGGTTGCTACATTTTCAATCTTTTTATCAAGATTCTCAAAAGAAGTATTCACGCCAGTAAATGCATCTGCAACATTCTTATACTCCTCTTCAGCTCCACTGCCATCCTTATCAAAGACTTTAACCGTAAATGTAGGAGCACTCCATTTTCCATCTTTATACTCAGCACCACCGCCAAAATAGCCTGCCACTACATTGCTCATCGAATAAAGTTGAGAGCCATTAATCGCATCTGTCGATGTTGCTGTAATCGAGCCCGCATTAACACCGGTCAGAATCCGCACTGCATTATCAATATTTGCGATACTTACCTTCGTTCCACTTACTTTTCCACCAATGGTAATCAGTCCCGTATCATCTTGCTTAACAAGACTATCCCCCGCAACATTGGTCACTACATTTTCAATCTTTTTATCAAGATTCGTAAAAGAAGTATTCACACCAGTCAGTGCATCTGCAACATTTTCATAGTGCGTTTCTGCTCCATGACCATCCTCATCAAAGACTTTAACTGTAAAAGTAGGAGCACTCCATTTTCCATCTGCATCATATCCAGCATCACGACTAAAATAACCTGCCACTAAATTGCTCATCGAATAAAGTTGAGAACCATTAATCGCATCTGTCGATGTTGCTGTAATCGAGCCCGCATTAACACCGGTCAGAATCCGCACTGCATTATCAATATTTGCGATACTTACCTTCGTTCCACTTACTTTTCCACCAATGGTAATCAGTCCCGTATCATCTTGCTTAACAAGACTATCCCCCGCAACATTGGTCACTACATTTTCAATCTTTTTATCAAGATTCGTAAAAGAAGTATTCACACCAGTCAGTGCATCTGCAACATTTTCATAGTGCGTTTCTGCTCCATGACCATCCTCATCAAAGACTTTAACTGTAAAAGTAGGAGCACTCCATTTTCCATCTGCATCATATCCAGCATCACGACTAAAATAACCTGCCACTAAATTGCTCATCGAATAAAGTTGAGAACCATTAATCGCATCTGTCGATGTTGCTGTAATCGAGCCCGCATTAACACCGGTCAGAATCCGCACTGCATTATCAATATTTGCGATACTTACCTTCGTTCCACTTACTTTTCCACCAATGGTAATCAGTCCCGTATTATCTTGCTTAACAAGACTATCCCCCGCCACATTGGTCACTACATTCTCAATCTTTTTATCAAGATTTGCAAAAGAATCGCTTACACCTGTGAAGGCCGCTGCAACACTATTATAGCTCTTGTCAACTTCATTACCGTTTTTATCAAAGGCCTTAACCATAAAAGTAGGAGCTATCCAGTTCCCATTTTTATCATATCCAGCACCACCCCCAAAAGATTTTGCCACTCCAATGCCCAATTTATACAGCTGGGAACCATTGACTGCTTGACTTGATGTTGGTTCAAGCACAGCATTACGAACACCAGTAAGAACCCGCGCTTCACGAGAATTATTTGCAATATCTACTACATAGCCATCTTTGTTTGCACCAATTGTAATGGTCCCGCCAAAATCTTGCTTAACAAGACTATCACCCGCAACATTGGTCACTACATTTTCAATCTTTTTATCAAGATTTGCAAAAGAATCGCTTACACCCGTAAATGCCTCTGCAACACTATTATAGCTCTTGTCAACTTCATTACCGTTTTTATCAAAAGCCTTAACCATAAAAGTAGGAGCTATCCAGTTTCCATTTTGATCATATCTAGCACCACCCCCAAAAGATTTTGCTACTCCAATGCCCAATTTATACAGCTGGGAACCATTGACTGCTTGACTTGATGTTGGATCAAGCACAGCATTACGAACACCAGTAAGAACCCGCGCTTCACGAGAATTATTTGCAATATCTACTACATAGCCACCTTTGTTTGCACCAATTGTAATGGTCCCGCCAAAATCTTGCTTAACAAGCTGATCAGACAAGATTTGTTCAAATTTCTTATCAACCTGCTGCTTCCATGTTCCCCAACCTATAAACGCAGTATCAAAAGCATTTTTTAAACTTTTGAATTTACGATCTACCCCTAAAAATGCAGAACCAACATCTCTATATACACTACCGTCAATTATATAGGTTGGTGCAATACTTTTACGTATATTTGTACCAGCACCAAAATAAGTTTCTACATTACCCCAAAGATCACAAGCAGAAACAGGAGAAGCATTTGATAAAAAAACAGCCACTGAAACCAATGAAAGTGTTTTAATAAAAGAAAATCCATAAGGCGAACAAGAGTTTTTAAAATTACTTACTGCTGGCATTTTGGGTGTGGTATATATTTTTTTCATGATAACTTCTCCAAATAATAAAAACATATTAAAAACATTAAAAAGACATATTCTGGCGCTAGAATCCTTTGAAAGGTCTTTTTTATGAAAGATTAGGGTCTATAATGGGAAAAAAGACTATCTGAGCTTTCAATGAAATTGTGGTTGACATTGATTGATAATCCGAGTAATAGGGGTCGTTTTTCCGACTTTAGGGAGGTGTTTTTCTGCAAAAACCTCTTGGATTGGGGTATGAGAAAAACTGATATGAATATTGAAGAAACATATTTATGCGCTATTGTTTAAATGTTTTTGTTTAAGAGGCAATAAAGGGTATTTATTGCAAAGAAGGGTTGGATTATTTGCTGAGTGATTTAGGATATTTATCGTAAGATCATTGCGCTTTTATTGTAAGGATAAGCGGATATTCATAACTCTAAAGTTGCTTACCCTAGAGTTAGTTAGAGTGAGCTTACAGTTTCTGTATGATTTTTTCATATGCATTTCCCCGCGTTTTGTAAAAGCGTCTTTTGACGACTCGTTTACTTTTTATATACTATTAAGAAAAATGGCAAGAAAAAAAATGAATTTAATTATTTTTTCATAAAATAATTCTAGAATTCACCGCCTTATTATTTGCTCTGTAAACGTTTATAGAAATACTTATACATCGTTGTGTTTTAGATATCCTCGCTGTGATCAATGAGTTGTACTCAATCGTTACCGCTGCTGTATACAGAAATAATTAAAGTCGTCAAAAATAGAATGTGTTAGCAATTTTAGTAGAAATATATTACTGTGGATTCCAGCGTATTTTTATCAAAAAAATTATACGTTATAGTGCTCTCTAAATTACAATTTACAGCTCTGTTAAATATGTATGTTAACCTAAATATTATTAACTTACATTGCGCACTGCTAAAGTAAAAGTTACAGTTTATTTTTCTTCTTTTTTGATATCCCTAATATCATAATTCAACACTTAAAATTTTATATTTGTATAAGATTTAGTATCATTAACGATACCCTTGCTGACTTGTACACTTTTTGCATCTTCAAGAATGATCTTCATCTGCTGTTCGATGATAATCATGCAACAACTAACCAATCCTTCTACTGCTTCTGTCAAATTTGCATAAAATACACCACTCTTTACATCTTTTTTATTTTTAGCATTGAAGCTGACAATTGTTATTTGTGGATACCGTTTCTTTAATCCTGCAAAACTTTTCGTCCCTGCCTTAAGTAGACAGGGACGATTTTTAAAATAATATTTGTAAATTTTATTAATTTAGCGTGAAGCTTAATCCTACGCCCACACCCCAGCGACCTCCAGCACTTGTAACAGACAAGCTAGAGCGAGTGTTTCCATCTTCAGACGTATAACCAGCACCAACAGCAAAGGCAGTCTGATTGAGCCATATACCACTAGCAAGGGCAACACTTAACTTTCCTGGTGTATCATTGTAACGCAAGTTAGACGTCGCCAAACCAATAGCCGCAGCCTGTCTTGCTTCCTTGCGGACATCCTCAACGGCATAATTTAACGTCTCAAACTTCATATCTGTATAAGCTTTGGACTCACTAACACCATTGTTGACTATATCAGTAACATGTTCATCCGTATACTTCTTCGCATCTTCAAGAACTAGCTTCATCTGCTGTTCCGTATAATCATGCAATTGACCGCCATTGATCGCTTCCTTCGAACCACTCTCAATCCGACCTTCCGCTACATTATCTATCAATACAGGATCACTTTCATTGCCTCCAACTAATGTGATTTTGTTCGTCTTATTACCAGCCTCGTCCTTATCATACTTAACTGAGCCATCCGTTGCTAGCGCAATATCTTGTACCTGCTTGTCAATACCATCTACACGCTTCTCAACCGCTGATACTTTCTGCTCCGTCTTCCAAAGCTGACCCCCATTCACAACTTCCTTCGAACCTTTCGCTACATCTCCATCCTCTACATGCGTAATCTTACTGTCCTTACCATCATGACGACCATCATAGCCTCCTAAATCATCATTCCAGTTCAAACTGTTCGAGCTAACATTCTGCGCTACATTATTAATCCGATCGTTAATACCTGACAAACTTCCATTAACCCCTTCAAATGCACCAGCTACATTATCATAGCTCTTACTCTCTGAAGAACTGCCATCACTCTTGAACTGCGTTATTTGGAATTGAGGTGCTGTCCATTGTCCTCCCTGATAGCTCGCGCCTCCTCCTAAATAAGCCGCTAACGTCTGATTCAACTGATACAATTGGTTACCCGTAATCGCTTCTGTCGAACCCGCAGAAATATCTCCATCAACAAGATGGCTCAGCTTGCTATTGTGCTTCTCTGAACCTTTGCCATGAAGGGCAACAAAGGATTCATCCGCATCACTCCATAACAACGCATTCTGCTCAACAGTCTCTGAAAGCTCATGATGAAGCTTCGTGAATGATTGATTCACACCCGCAAAAGCTGCAGAAACATTATTATAACTCGTTTCTTCAGAACTTCCATCATCGTTAAAGCTCAATATCTTAAAGCTTGGAGCAATCCACTGACCATTCTCAAACTTAGCACCACCACCAAAATAGCTCGCAAGTGTATTGTTCATCGAATATAGCTGAGAACCATTTACGGCTTCTGTTGAATCTGCTGAAAGGGTCCCTGCTTTTACACCAGAAAGGCTACGTACTGCACCATCACTATTGGCTATGGTGATTTCTGTTCCCTCTTTTTCTGCACCGATCTTAATAACCTTACTCTCTTCATCCTGCTTAACAAGACTATCACTGACAACTTGGCTAATCTGATTGTTAATATTCGTAACAGCATTCGTCATTTCATTATGAAGATTGCTGAAAGATGTACCAACACTCGCAAAGGCTTTTGCTACATCATCATAGCTCTTCTCTTCAACCTTGCTACCATCCTCGCTGACAGTGTTAACCTTAAAGCTTGGAGCAATCCACTGACCATTCTCAAACTTAGCACCACCACCAAAATAGGTCGCAAG